>NZ_JBMKIW010000001.1:0-1319527 GCF_049237205.1 Enterobacter cloacae complex sp. SHL009 | reverse complement strand
GGCGATGAGGTGGTGGTGGACTTTATCAACGGCGACCCGGACCGGCCGATTATTACCGGTCGCGTGTACAACGACGCGAGCATGCCGCCGTGGGCGCTGCCTGCCGCGGCGACGCAGATGGGTTTTATGAGCCGCACGAAAGACGGTTCCGTGGACAACGCCAACGCCCTGCGCTTTGAGGATAAAGCGGGTGCAGAGCAGGTGTGGATCCAGGCCGAGCGTAACATGGACACCAGCGTTAAAAATGATGAAACGCACAGCGTCGGCGGGGCGCGCAGCCATTACGTGAAGAAAAATGAACTGCATCGCGTGGAAGCGAACCAAACCCAGGCCGTGAAAGGCGGAACCGAGATCCTGACGGGGAAAGGCAAGCTGGATGCGGCGGTGGAGCAGTACGTTATTGCTTCCGGGACGAAGCTGCGGCTGGTCTCCGGTGAGAGCGCCATTGAGCTGAATGCTAACGGCAAGATTAACCTGATCGGCAAAGAGTTTAACTTCTTCGTGGAAGGGGATGGTTATATCACCACGGGCGGTAAGCTGCACCTGAATACATCGGGAACCAAGCCGGGCACAACGGCACCGGGTTCGGGGCATAAAGGGGATATTGATGCGGCGGTGCAGGAGAAATTTGCGCCGGGAAAGGAGAGTAAGGCTGGTGCGGCTGCCAGCGCACCTGCCGAAACCTCTAAAAACGCAACGCCTCCAGCATCGAATGTTCCTTCAAGCGGATATGGCAAGGATGTAGATAGTCTTGTCGATAAATCACCAACGATGAAAAATGACATAGCTACGTTAAAGAAACGAGGCTGGACATTTGAAGAAGGTGAGGCAGGCAAGGGGACGTTTGCCAATCGTCAAAAGCGAGTTATTACCGTTGATAAAAACGAGCTCGGTAATCCGAATGCGGTTGTTCAGTCTCTGTCACATGAAAGTGGTCACGCTTTATATGAACCCAACATTGATTTTTCTTCGCGCGACGCCTATCTCAACAGCACACTCAGTGATGAAGGCGCTGCAACATTGAACAATATCCGGGTCCAGCGCGAAATCATAGCCAACAAGGGTGGTGATATCGGTATTGCGGGCAATCCGGCAAATCAGACACAATATAATCGTATCTATGATTCTCTCGAACGTGGGGCTATAAAGGAAAGTGAAGCGCGTACGCAGATAGGCCGTATCTTTGGCAAAGGCGAACAAACGTCTACCACAGGGCAATATTACGAAGATTATTATGGCGGTTGGTATGATAAAAATTATCCATAGTCTAAAAACGGGTGCGGTGCTTGCGGCTTTATTAACGACGGGAATGGCAGGAGGTAACATGCAGAAACAGGATCTTTGGCAGTTCATTGCAAAAATGAGCGCATCACTCAAAACGTTGTCCGTTAACAGTCTGGATAACGCTCCGTTGTCATTCAAGCTAACGAAACAGAATGAATATATCAATTTCTACAATGCCGACGATATCAAACTGGCGGATGGAACGAACATTACTGCAATTGATTTACGCTTAAGTAAAGAAAGTGACGGTATGGCACCGTTACTGAATTTTTCACCGTCCGGCCAGTGCATCACTCTCGATACTGTTAAAAAGCATTATCCGCAACTGACGTTAACTGATTATCCACGAGGCCGCTCTGAGAACGAAGTGACCAGCTATACAGCACCAAAAGATATGAATGGACAAAAGGTGAGCTTCAGTTTCACCGTGAAAAATCCTGACTGTCTGGGTTCAATCGTCATAAGCGCCGAATAAGAAACGCTGCTCCCATGTCCTGGCGGTGTTTCCAGTGGTGAGAAGCGCAATAAATATTGATTAAATGACAATTAATGTGAAAAAACACACTCCGACATTTCTTTGTTCTGCCCTGATGTTTATCTGTCTGAGCAGCAATGTTGTTTTGGCTCGGGTTAGTCCGCCTGTTCTGACAAAACAGGATTTTTCCGTCAAGGTTAAAGGCCAGTCTGTCGCATTAGGCGACAGATGGACTCCTGATATTGCCCGTAAAATTGACGTGCCGCTTGAAGGCCATTTTGTCGGTGAGGTTCCTTTTGACGGAACGAACTATAAATTCTACCAGCATCAAAATGATGGTTTAGAAATATTCACTTCAAATCTCTGGTGGGATAAAGCTGAACGAAGCGTTGATGATTATATCGTGTCTCAAATTACGGTGACTGCCGAAGGCTTCGCCACGCCGCGTGGTGTCCATGTGGGTTCAACAATTACAGCAGTGAACAATGCATACGGCGATGGCCAGGTCGAAAATGATTCCGGGGAGCAGTTGATTTCTTATGAGTTGGGTAAGAAATTGCTCTCTTTTGAGGTTACAGACAGTAAGGTCGTGAAGATAACAATGAATTACGATAATGGTGCTTCAGAGTAATTTATGACCAAAAAATATCTGGCAGCCGTATTGTTCACTGCTTTATTGACAGGCGTCGTTGAAACGTCATCGGCGCTTGAATTATCGCAATACAATAAGCTCGATACGGTAGGTCGCATCCTTAACGACAGTGAAGTGACAGACAATCTCAGGACGCTGCTGGGAAATCATTACCAGACCTTTATTGATAACTTTGACGTCTTCGGCGAACCCCATACCACCACAGGTGGAGGATTGTTTGTTGAGGGCTGGCTAAAGGATCTCTACCAGGAGAATGCCTCAGCGCTGGTCATCAATCCTGACGGCAAAATCTTCGCGGCCTGGGTGGTTCCGGAGTCGGACGTAATCCATTACCAATCCTCTGATAATAGCCCGGGTATTAATGCTGATATCCAGCAATGGGCCGCCAGGTTCAATACGATGCAGTTTGCAACGAACAGCCAGTCGAGACCTGCGTTTGACGGGGTTTGGGCAGGCGGAGCTGGCGACGACTCGACGTTAACCCTGCGGTTAGCTGAATCAGGCAACCGCATCACCGGGTCTTATTGCTATATATCCCGGAGAGGCAACCGCATAGATTGCCCGGAAAATGATGAGCGTAATCTTACCGGTACTATCGCTGGCAATCGTGCCAATATTGAATTCAACTCATCGTTTGGCGGCGCAGGCGGACGGGCTGTTCTGGCAATAAAGGGGAGTGAAATGGAATGGCGTCTGGTAACGCCTCCTCAAAAAGGAAATGATTATGCTCCACAGCGCTATACGTTACGTAAAGCCGCTTCGGTTCATCACGCTGAAACCAGAAAACTGGATACCGAAAAGTTCGCTATTTCTCTGATAAACAGGTGCGGTCATTTTGAGAGCGAATGTGACGAGATGCTCTATCTCGGCGTGCGAAAAAGCGATAACAGTACGATCTCCTTAAAGGGAAAAACGTTACGCGACTCCGCAGGTAAAATAATCGGCTCAACGTACAAGAATGGCGAGGTCGCTTATACCGTGACGTACGCCCCCGTGAATCTGGTTGTCAGCAAAGGCAGCCATGTTTTAGTCGAGCAGTCAGGCCAGTGGCTTAAATAACTATACAGCCAGCCAAAAGGCCAGCATGGATTGGCCTTCTTGTTTCTCTCAATATCAATCATCCCGAGTTCACTTATGAAATACACCCTCCAGGAAGGTTCGTTTTCCCTTTTTCCTGCTGCCTGGCAGGATAACAGCATGAACATTATTCGCGATGACGAAAGCGGGCTGTCCGTGGTGGTCAGCCGCGGCGTGATCCCCTATGGCAGCGACTATGAACAAGAGTTCCACCGCCAGTGGGATGTACTGCGACCTCAGATGGGTGAGATCGCCCAGAGCGAATTTAGGAACGTAAAGGCCGGGCCTGACGGCAACATTAACGGGCTGGAAGTTGAGACCACCTTTGACCGTAACGGGCAGCGCCTGTGGCAAAAACAGCTGGCCGTTCAGACGCCGGGCAAACCGGTATTGATGATTTTTACCCTCTCGGCACTCAGATCCTTTACCGAAGAGGACGAGGTGCGCTGGAGCGCGCTTAAGCAGAGTCTGACGCTAAACGACAACCGGAATGTGTAAGGCATGAGCGATAACAACGCGGCCCGTAAGGGCGACGAGATTATTCACTCCAGCATTTTTGCTGACATCACCAGCATTGTGGCGGAAGGTGCCGCCTATGCGGTGATCGGCGCGGCGGTAGGCGCAGCAGCAACCGTAGCGGCGCCATTGCTGGGGGCGGGGGCAGCAGCTGCAGGCGTGGCAGCAATTGGATCCAGCTGTCTGTTAAGCGGCATCATTGGCGGCGTGCTGGCGAACGTCGCGGGGATCACCGACGATATCAGCAACGCCGCTGAGGGGTTAGGTAATGCGCTTTTCCCGCCGTCGCCTGCGGGTAAAATCACGACCGGTTCCAGTAACGTTCTCACCAACGCAATCCCCGCCGCACGCGCGGCAGGCACGCTGACGCCCGCAGATACTCCTTCACCTGAGCCGCAGTCGCCGGGCAGCTTTGCCGATTACGCGGGCATGCTGCTTTCCGCCGCCGGACAGTTTGGCAGCGAAATGTGGCAGCCGAGCGTGGCCTCTGCCGCTGCCGGAACCTCCCCGCTGGAAGAAGACAAGGTGGCGTGTGAAAAGCACTCCGGGCCGCAGTATCTGGCGGAAGGCTCTAAAAGCGTCTTTATCAACGGGCAGCCCGCGGTGCGTGCGAAAGATCGCACCACCTGCGAAGGAACCGTTTCCGACGACGTCTCCCCGAACGTGATCATCGGCGGGGACACGCTCACGGTCCGCGATATCAAAAGCGGCAAAACGCCGGGTCTGGCGCTGGGGATGATTGCGCTCTCCCTGCTGCGCGGGCGTCCGGGCAAGATCCTGAAAAATATGCCCTGCGCGCTGGCGGCGGCCGGCGGCGGGATGCTGGCCGATATGGCCGTCAACGCCGTGTTTGGCTCATCGCACCCGGTTCACGCCGCCACCGGCGTGAAGGTGCTGAATGACGACGACGAACTCGACTTCTCGCTGCCGGGGCGCTTCCCGCTTCGCTGGCAGCGCAGCTACAACAGCCTGACCACCCGCGAAGGGCTGTTTGGTCTGGGCTGGGCAACCACTTTTGACAGCTACCTGGCGCTGGAAGAAGACAACGCGACCTGGTTCGACGAAACCGGACGCGAGCTGAGCTTCGAGCTGCCGCCGGTCGACCGGGCATTTTACAGCATCAGCGAAGGCATTATTATCCGCCGCAACGAGAGCGGCGACGTGGCGATTGCCGACGATGACGGCGCGGTGTGGCGTCTGTATAAACCAACCCGGGCGAACCCCTCCATCCTGCGTCTGGCCTCCCTCAGCGACGAATACGGCAACGCGCTGCTGACGGAGTGGGACGAGCACGGCAGGCTGACTGGTATTCACGACGAGCCGCGGGCAATCGACGTCACCCTGCGCTATGACGATGAACGTTTCCCGCAGCGCGTTACCGCTGCCAGCCATTTCGACGGCAGCCATACATGGCCGCTGATGCAGTGGGGCTACGACGCGCGCGGCCAGCTGGCGAGCGCGATGGACGCCTCCGGCGTGGTGACGCGTGAATACCGCTATAACGAGCACGGGCTGATGGTCTGGCACAGGATGCCGGGCGGTCTGGAGAGCGAATACCGCTGGAAAAAATTCGACCACTGGCGCGTGGTGGAAAACCGCACCAGCACCGGCGACGGGTGCCGCTTTAGCTACGATTTAGCCGCCGGGCTGACGACCGTCGAGCACTACGACGGCCAGACGCGCCGCCACTACTGGAACGCGCAGAATCTGATTGTCCGCTACGTAGACGAGCGCGGTGAAAACTGGCGCTACGAGTGGAATGATAACGAGCTTCTCACGCGTCGCATCGATCCGCTCGGCAACGCCGTCACCTTCGTCTACGACGAGATGGGCAACCGGGTGCAGGAGACCGATGCCGACGGCAATTCCCGCACCACCACCTGGCTGGAGCACCGCGCGCTTCCTGCGGCCATTATTGAAGCCGACGGCAGCGCCACCCGGTTCTGGTACGACGAACATCACGGGCTCAAGCGCGTGGTAGACCCGATGGGGCAGACGACGCAGCTGCGCCGGGACGAGTTCGGTCAGGTCGTTGAAGAGGTCGATGCCGCCGGAAACAGCCGCTACCAGGAGTACAACGAGGCCGGGCAGATCGTACGTTCGACCGACTGTTCCGGGCGTATTACCCGCTATCGCTATCATCCGCTGGGCTGGCTGGAGGCTGAGACTGGCGCCGACGGGGAAGAGACGCGCTACCGCTACGACGCCGCAGGGCGTCCGGTGCAGCTCGATCGCCCGGAAGGCTGGACGGAATCGCTCAAATGGAACGAACGCGGTCTGCCGGTAAAGCATGCGGGCGCCGACGGGAAAGAAAGTGAGTTCAGATACGACGAGGCGGGGCGCTTAACCGCCACCCGTAATACTCAGGGTGAAGAGGTGCGCCGCCGCTGGGACAGCCGCGGGCGTCTGATTGCCCTGGAAAACGAGAACGGCGAAGCGTATCAGTTCCGCTGGGGGCCAGATTCGCTGCTGCTGGAAGAGGTGGGGCTCGATGGCGTGGCCTCGCAGTATCGCTACGACGCCTGCGGGCGCACGATTGCGCGCACCTTTGCTGCCGGTCATCCGGAGGCCATCACCCACGCCTTCGCCTGGAGCGCGAGCGGCCAGCTGGTCGCCCGCACCACGCCGGAAGGCCAGACCCGCTACCACTATACCCCGTCCGGGCTTTTAAGCCGGATTGGGCTGCATCCTGCACTTGCAGCCGACGCGTGGACCACCGAGGCAGAGCAGGAGCTTGCCTTTGTGTATGACGCGCTCGGTCGCGTGACGCGCGAAGCGGGCGAGCACGGCGAGCTGGCGTGGGAGTATGATGCGCTGGGCAACCGCACCTCCGTCACGCTGCCCGATGGCCGCGAGCTGAAGCAGTTCTACTACGGCAGCGGGCATCTGCTCAGCATTGCGCTCAATAAGCTGTCGGTCTCTGATTTTACCCGCGACGAACTCCACCGGGAGACCGGCCGCACCCAGGGGCTGCTGACCACCCGCAGCGAATACGATCGTCTTGGCCGACTGCATCGCCGGGACGTCTTTACCGGCAATGCGCAGCGCCCGTCGCCGCGCCGCTGGTCCCGCCGCTGGGATTACGACTACCGCAATAACCTGGTGCGTGAAGAGCGGGACGATAACCCGTTCAGCTGGTACCGCTGGCAGTACGACAGCGCCGGGCGCCTGCTCGTTCAGGACGGCACGCTGCCCGGTCAGGAGCAGTGGCGCTGGGACGCTGCCGGTAACCCGCTCGAAGGTTCCGCTGAGAAGGTCACGCACAACCGCCTGACGCAGCTGAACGGCATTCGCTGGCGCTATGACATCCACGGCCGCACCGTGGAGAAAGATAACGGCCAGACCCGCTGGCACTACCGCTACGACGGCGAACATCGCCTGACGGAGGTCATCAGCCAGCCGCGGGACCGCAATAAACCGCAGACGCAGGTCAGCTTCCGCTACGATCCGCTCGGTCGCCGCATCAGCAAAACGCGACGCCAGATGCTGGGCGGACAGCCAACCGGCAAGCCGGTCACAACCCGATTTGTCTGGGAAGGGTTCCGCCTGCTGCAGGAGGTGCACGGGGATGTGCCGCTGACCTACGTCTACAGCGACCAGGACAGCTACGATCCGCTGGCGCGTATTGATGGCGTGGATGCTCCGGAGATCTTCTGGTTCCACTGCCAGCCCAACGGCACGCCGGAGCGGATGACGGATAGTGAAGGGCAGGTGCGCTGGGAGGGGGTGAACAGCGTCTGGGGCAAGCTGCTGCGGGAAAGCGAGACGCAGGTATCAGGATATTCTCAGAACCTGCGCATGCAGGGTCAATACCTGGATCGTGAGACAGGGCTGCACTACAATCTGTTCCGGTATTATGACCCGGACTGCGGAAGGTTTACGCAGCAGGACCCGATAGGGCTGGCGGGGGGGATAAACCTTTACCAGTATGCGCCGAATGCGCTGGGGTGGGTGGATCCGTGGGGTCTTAATAGATGCGAGGCAGGAGTTGCATCAGGAAAAGGTAGTAAAATAAAAGGCAAGTGGTTGAAGGGATCGCATGGTAATGCAGGTTTATTCCCATCATCTGTTGCTGATAAATTACGAGGTCGGGAATTTAAATCCTTTGATGATTTTAGAGAGAATTTCTGGAAAGAGGTGTCTCTCGACCCGCATCTATCGAAGCAATTTAGTACATCAAACGTTACCAGAATGCGGGGCGGAAAAGCTCCAATAGCACATGATACACAGTGGAACGGGAAAAATAGATCTTATGTCCTACACCATAGAACCCCTATCCAACATGGAGGCGGTGTCTATGATGTTGATAATCTAGTAATCGTTACACCAAGATATCACCTTGACATTCTAGATCGTGCTTATCATTTTTGAGGGGTAATATGCAAAGACAAGAGCTTATCGAGCTAATAAGGAAAATCCAACGCAGCGAAGGGACGGAAGAAGAAGCTGATAATGACATCGACCTCCTTTGTAGAAGTGTCGCAGATCCTCAGGCAGCTAATTATATTTATTATGAAGAACTTAGCGCAGAAGAAATTGCGGATAAAATTATAAATTACAAACCAATTCAACTATAAGTAGTATTCGGGGGGCGCAATGAGTCCCCCATATTGAAAAAAATCCATGCCAAAGCGTGGATTTTTTTTCATTCAAAACAAATCAAACGTTAAATAAGACGTTCATCACGTCGCCATCTTTAACTATGTAATCTCTATCGACGGGACGTCTTTACCGGCAATACCCAGCGCCCGTCGCCGCGTCGCTGGTCCCGCCGCTGGGATTACAATTACCGCAATAACCTCGTGCGGGAAGAGCGGGACGATAACCCGTTTAGCTGGTACCGCTGGCAGTACGACAGCGCCGGGCGTCTGCTCGTTCAGGACGGGACGCAGCCCGGCCAGGAGCAGTGGCGCTGGGACGCTGCCGGTAACCCGCTCGAAGGTTCCGCTGAGAAGGTCACGCACAACCGCCTGACGCAGCTGAACGGCATTCGCTGGCGGTATGACATTCACGGCCGCACCGTGGAGAAAGATAACGGCCAGACCCGCTGGCACTACCGCTACGACGGTGAACATCGCTTGACGGAAGTCATCAGCCAGCCGCGGGACCGCAACAGGCCGCAGACGCAGGTCAGCTTCCGCTACGATCCGCTCGGGCGACGCATCAGCAAAACGCGCCGCCAGATGCTGGGCGGACAGCCAACCGGCAAGCCGGTCACAACCCGATTTGTCTGGGAAGGGTTCCGCCTGCTGCAGGAGGTGCACGGGGATGTGCCGCTGACCTACGTCTACAGCGACCAGGACAGCTACGATCCGCTGGCACGTATTGATGGCGTGGATGCTCCGGAGATCTTCTGGTTCCACTGCCAGCCCAACGGCACGCCGGAGCGGATGACGGATAGTGAAGGGCAGGTGCGCTGGGAGGGGGTGAACAGCGCCTGGGGCAAGCTGCTGCGGGAAAGCGAGACGCAGGTATCAGGATATTCTCAGAACCTGCGCATGCAGGGGCAATACCTGGACCGTGAGACAGGGCTGCACTACAATCTGTTCCGGTATTATGACCCGGACTGCGGGCGGTTTACGCAGCAGGACCCGATAGGGCTGGCGGGGGGGATAAACCTTTACCAGTATGCGCCGAATGCGCTGGGGTGGGTGGATCCGTGGGGGTTGTCGTGCAGAAATAGCTGGAATGATTTCCAGAGTAAAACTCGAGGTGCTTTTGCTACTAGGGGTCATGCTGCACGGGCCTACCGAGCTACTCATGGAATTTCAAAGCCAGATTTCCCTAATCCGGCAACCTACCTCGATGCAGGAAAAATTAGTGGGCATTTAGAACTATTCAAGGGAGGGGTTACTAAGTTCGTTTGGGGTATTAATCCTGAATTTAGTCATTTAGGCCCTCCAGGCGGCCACTTTGTTATGCCAAGGACCGTTGCTGATGACTTAATTAGACGTTCGGGTGGGAACATTCCAAAGCTTGAAAGATTGTTAGGGTTAAATGCAGGTGATCTCGGAGACGTTCCTTTAAGGGTTGATATTAATAATCCGACAGGTTTAAGAATGCCAACAGGAAATGAACGAGGAGCAAATGAGTTTTGGTTGCCGGGAGGATATACTTCGGGCGGTATCCCAGAGGCGGCCATAGACCCTACTCCGCTAAATCAATTAAAAATCACACCGTTGAAAAATTAAAGAAGGAGGCGCAATGGATAAAATAATATTTAACAATTATGGAATAATCCTTATCGAAAGAGAAGGGCGTTTTTTTATAAGGTTTTATTCAGGTGGGATAGTTATGAAAGAAGAGGAGGAAGAAGTGAGCTTTGATGAGGCTAAAAAAGTTCAAATGAGTGAAAAAGATGCTTATGAGATTTTAATAGCCATTGAAAAAAAGAAAAGCTAAAATATTGGCCTCATTTTTAATAATAAGCTATTGACCAGTTACAAGAATGGTTTTTTTTACTATAACCCAATCGAAATCGCTCAAAGATGGTTTTTTTTAAAGTCAACTTTAGCCAATTAAATTAGAGAAAAAACCACGCCTTGGTGTGGTTTTTTTTTGTTCAAAACGATTAAAATTTTATCACATGGAGATCTGTTACGAAGTAATTTTCCCCTTCCGCAACCATCTTGTCCGCTTCTTTCGTGCCTTGCTCACCCTTGTCACTTTGGAGTCTTTACACATTATAGCCTGATCACGTTTAAGCCTTTAATCCAGCCGAACGCAGGGGCTGCTGACCACCCGCAGTGAATACGACCGCCTTGGTCGACTGCATCGCCGGGACGTTTTTACCGGCAATGCCCAGCGCCCGTCGCCGCTCCGCTGGTCCCGCCGCTGGCAGTACGACAGCGCCGGGCGCCTGCTCGTTCAGGACGGCACGCTGCCCGGTCAGGAGCTGTGGCGCTGGGACGCTGCCGGTAACCCGCTCGAAGGTTCCGCTGAGAAGGTCACGCACAACCGCCTGACGCAGCTGAACGGCATTCGCTGGCGCTATGACATCCACGGCCGCACCGTGGAGAAAGATAACGGCCAGACCCGCTGGCACTACCGCTACGACGGTGAACATCGCCTGACGGAGGTCATCAGCCAGCCGCGGGACCGCAATAAACCGCAGACGCAGGTCAGCTTCCGCTACGATCCGCTCGGTCGCCGCATCAGCAAAACGCGACGCCAGATGCTGGGCGGACAGCCAACCGGCAAGCCGGTCACAACCCGGTTTGTCTGGGAAGGTTTCCGCCTGCTGCAGGAGGTGCACGGGGATGTGCCGCTCACCTACGTCTACAGCGACCAGGACAGCTACGATCCGCTGGCGCGTATTGATGGCGTGGATGCTCCGGAGATCTTCTGGTTCCACTGCCAGCCCAACGGCACGCCGGAGCGGATGACGGATAGTGAAGGGCAGGTGCGCTGGGAGGGGGTGAACAGCGCCTGGGGCAAGCTGCTGCGTGAAAGCGAGACGCAGGTATCAGGATATTCTCAGAACCTGCGCATGCAGGGGCAATACCTGGACCGTGAGACAGGGCTGCACTACAATCTCTTCCGGTATTACGACCCGGACTGCGGGCGGTTTACGCAGCAGGACCCGATAGGGCTGGCGGGGGGGATAAACCTTTACCAGTATGCGCCGAATGCGCTGGGGTGGGTGGATCCGTGGGGGTTGTCGAGATGTAAAGCACCGAACGGATATAAAACTGGTGATGTTGATCCACATGGTAATCTTTCGCCTGGTGTAAACAGAGCATCGGGTCATACAAATAGTAAAAATGATGGGTTTGTACAAAGTCACCACCCAATACAGGACGCTTGGGCTAAGAAAAGAATAAACGGTTACCAGAGAAATACTGCACCTGCTACGTTACTTAAGTCCGCATCAGGCAGTCCGCACGCGAATATAAGTTCTGCTCAACGAACTCGTAGAGCTTTGCCGGGAGGTTGGGATACAACATTGAAACAAGAGTTTCATATCAGTTACAAAGAAATGATTGATGCAGGTGTTCCAAAGCAGCAGGCTAGGAAATCGATAAGTGACTCTTATAAATATTTTGACCAGTTAAGAGAGTTAAATAGTAGTAATGTTTATTTTGATATATAACTTATTAATCTATAGGTAATCCGATATGGAAAAACAAGATTTAATCGATCAGTTAAATGAAATTGAAAAATTCATGCACATGCCTTTACCTTCTAAATATAAGCGCTTTATGATTGAGAACGTCAAGGACACTGACTCGTATGAAATTCAACGAGCGAATGGTGATCAGCTTTATGTTTTCAATTGTTTTGATTTACTTGAAAGAAATAATACCTATGCAATTCAAGAAGTTGAGCCCGACGTTTTATTGATTGGTCAAGATGGTGATCTTGGGTACTTCTTAAATTTGCGCAAAGGTTCTGATGAGATTTATTCTTTAGATCTTGGAGCGTTAGGAAGCCTAGACATGGATAAAGAAAGTGATAGCATATTTATGCTATAATGTTTTTTTAAACTAGATCAATGTTTTGGGAAAATCCACACCAAATCGTGAATATTTTCTTTCAAAAGAAATTAAACATAAAAAGAAGTTCATCATATTGCAATTTTTAATGATGTAATCTTTACATTCCGCCCCAGCACTGCGCCGCTGGTCTCTCCGCTCGCATTACGACTACCGCAATAACCTGGTGCGGGAAGAGCGGGACGATAACCCCTTCAGCTGGTACCGCTGGCAGTACGACAGCGCCGGGCGCCTGCTCGTTCAGGACGGCACGCTGCCCGGTCAGGAGCAGTGGCGCTGGGACGCTGCCGGTAACCCGCTCGAAGGATCTGCTGAGAAGGTCACGCACAACCACCTGACGCAGCTGAACGGCATTCGCTGGCGCTATGACATCCACGGCCGCACCGTGGAGAAAGATAACGGCCAGACCCGCTGGCACTACCGCTACGACGGCGAACATCGCCTGACGGAGGTCATCAGCCAGCCGCGGGACCGCAATAAACCGCAGACGCAGGTCAGCTTCCGCTACGATCCGCTCGGGCGACGCATCAGCAAAACGCGCCGCCAGGTGCTGGGCGGACAGCCAACCGGCAAGTCGGTGACCACCCGGTTTGTCTGGGAAGGTTTCCGCCTGCTGCAGGAGGTGCACGGGGATGTGCCGCTCACCTACGTCTACAGCGATCAGGACAGCTACGACCCGCTGGCGCGTATCGATGGCGTGGATGATCCGGAGATCTTCTGGTTCCACTGCCAGCCCAACGGCACGCCGGAGCGGATGACGGATATCGAAGGACAGGTGCGCTGGGAAGGGGTGAACAGCGCCTGGGGCAAGCTGCTGCGGGAAAGCGAGACGCAGGTATCAGGATATTCTCAGAACCTGCGCATGCAGGGTCAATACCTGGACCGCGAGACAGGGCTGCACTACAATCTGTTCCGGTATTACGACCCGGACTGCGGACGGTTTACGCAGCAGGACCCGATAGGGCTGGCGGGGGGGATAAACCTTTACCAGTATGCGCCGAATGCGCTGGGGTGGGTGGATTCGTGGGGGCTATCTAATAGCGGTATATTAGATAAAGCTATGGCTGGTAAAGTTGGTGATAGACTTTCTGCTCACCATGTTATACCCGTTGAGGTGTGGAAAGAGAACCAATCATTCTTCAATAATATTGGTATCGGAAAAGACATGAACTCTGCATTTAATGGTATTCATGTTCCAGGTAGTGCATCAGCGATGAAACAAGATGCAGGGAAGGTATGGATGTTTTCCATAGTAGTAATCATCATAACTATAGTGACATTGTCCGTCAGCGCATTGCTCGTGTTGAGCAACGATATAATTCTGGAAGATTGGATGCTAAAGGGGCGAGGATAGCTATAAGGCGGATCCAGATTGATATGAAGAATAAAATTTGGATGGGTCATGTTCCCACAACAAAATGCAGGAGAATGAATTAATGTCCTATTATGTGATCATGAATGACTTTGAATCATCACTCATGCCAAGAAATTTACAGGGCATGGTTGATGAAAGATTACAGATCAATGAAAACTGGGAAATAGAAGGCTCTGCATTTTCCTTCCCTTATCGAATAACAGACGATGCATGCCCAGACCGTATTTATTTGTTGTGCAATAAAAATGTTGGGGCTTTGAAATTTGACTATTATAAAAAAGACTTTGGACACTTGATGGATAAGTCTTTATTTTCAATTTTTGAAAATTATAAGCACAATGTTTTTTTTTGGCCGAGATTTAACACCAGTTTCGATTGGGAATGGTCAAGTTCTTCGGGATGATTTTAAATATGTATATTTTCCAGGCGGCGATGTTACAGATGAGGATAAATCTATTCTCGAAGAGGATAAGTTCGGAGATATCATACCTTTTAAAATTGAATTCAATGATGATGCGCTTGAATATGATATACTTTCGTTGAACGACACATTGTTAGGTGGTTTTATCATTGTTAAACAAGAGGTCAAGGAAGTTATAGAAAGTAAAGGCTTCCGGGGGTTGAAACTTGTTCCACTGGAAAATGCTTTAGACGTTTTCTGTGAAGATTATTTCTACGAAATAGACTCAAATCGTAAAAGAAAGGGCAATAAACTACCTTAATATTAAAGGATGTCGTGCCATTATTGATTCTTTGTTTTTCTTTTTTAATGGCGCGAAGAAGTTCTTTGGATTATGGGTACATTTTTCAACTATGGGTCTTAGTAATTTTAAGAGTAGCCAATAATGTTAACTCTTAAAGAGGAATAATGCATATAAAAAATACTATCCAAGACTTTGTTAACAAATTCAAAATGAATGATTTAAATATGGGAGAGATAGTCCATACAGACGATGAGAATGAAATTTCTTTTCCTGTAAATTTAAATGGTGAAATTCGATTTTTTTATAGCCATTTGATTTTAAATGACCACCCAACATTTGATGGTGCCTTCTTTATACAGATTGTTGAGTCCCAAGAGCTAAAAGAAATGTTATCAGGCTGGAGAGTTCAAAATGATACGGCTTGGCACGATGATTATGTAATCTTTGCTGAAAGAAATGGAGATGTTCTTTTTTGTGATACCAAAAATATAACCTCTCCAGTTTATGGTAGTATCCAAAAAAGAAATTTCATCATTTCCAGTTCCTTAGCTGACTTTTTAGATTCTTTTTGTTCTGCCATTGAGATAGAACAAAGTAAATATGATGGTGATGTTACAGCTGATGATTTTAATTTTAGAGAGGACTTTCTGGAAGATATCGATTTAATGCTAAAAAGCAAGCTTAAGGATGTTGAGGCAGAAGCTTTTAAATATTTCTTCTTTGGTTAGTTAACAATAAAAACTTACTCTTTTAGATACCTCCATGCTTCTGAAGGCACTTATCGCTTATATCCCTTTTATATGCTTCTGAAGGCATTTATCGCTTATATCCCTTTTATATAGGCAAGGAGGTCTCTTTTCGAATGATAATGAATAAATATATGAAAAACGTATGCTATAAATTCGATGAAAAAAGTATTACATCTCTTGTAGAAAAAGGAAACGAGTTACACGACAACCAAAAATACTCCGAAGCTTTAGAGCAATACCAAAAAGCATGGCAAGCTCTCCCTGAACCAAAGCTTGAATGGGAACTCGCCAACTGGATCTCTGCGTGCATGTACAGGGCATATTTTGATCTCGCCGATTACGATGAGGCGAAGAAATGGGGAGAGACGACGTTGCGCACACGTGGATCGGATATAGACACAGCACCATCAATCGACCTCGGCATGGTCTGTTACGAGCTGAATCAATTCGATGAAGCGTATGAATATTTCAACGATGCTTATAACTACGGCAAAGAGCGTGCGTTTCAGGATAGACCTAAAAAATACCTTGAGTTCTATCTGCGCAAGAGGGCGTAAGTTCGTTAGCTTAAAAAAAATCCACGCCTAAGCGTGGATTTTTTTCATTCAAAACAAATCAAACGTTAAACAGGAAGTTCATCACATCGCCATCTTTAACGATGTAATCTTTCCCTTCCGCACGCATCTTGCCTGCTTCTTTCGCGCCTTGCTCACCCTTGTAAGTGATAAAGTCTTCAAACGCGATAGTCTGCGCACGAATAAAGCCTTTCTCGAAGTCGGTGTGGATCTTACCGGCCGCCTGAGGCGCAGTCGCACCTACAGGAATCGTCCACGCACGCACTTCTTTCACGCCAGCGGTGAAGTAGGTCTGCAGATTGAGCAACTCATAGCCCGCGCGGATCACGCGGTTCAGGCCCGGCTCTTCCAGACCCAGCTCGGCCATGAACTCTTCACGGTCGGCATCGTCCAGCTCGGCGATGTCGGATTCAACGGCAGCGCAAACCGCCACAACCACAGAACCTTCCGCCGCGGCGATTTCGCGCACTTTGTCGAGGTAAGGGTTGTTCTCGAAACCGTCTTCGTTAACGTTGGCGATGTACATGGTTGGCTTCAGGGTCAGGAAGCTCAGGTATTTGATCGCCGCCTTGTCTTCTTCAGTCAGGTTTTTCAGCGCGCGCAGCATGCCCGCGTTTTCCAGCTGCGGCAGACATTTTTCCAGCGCAGCCAGTTCCGCTTTCGCGTCCTTGTCGCCGCCTTTGGCTTTCTTCTGCACGCGGTGAATCGCGCGTTCGCAGGTGTCGAGGTCAGAGAGCGCCAGCTCGGTGTTGATAACGTCGATGTCGTCAGCCGGATCCACTTTGTTGTTAACGTGGATGATATTGTCGTTCTCGAAGCAGCGCACAACGTGGCCGATCGCTTCGGTTTCACGAATATTGGTCAGGAACTGGTTGCCCAGGCCTTCACCTTTGGATGCGCCTTTTACCAGGCCCGCGATGTCCACGAATTCCATGGTGGTTGGCAGAATGCGCTGCGGCTTCACGATTTCCGCGAGCTGGTCCAGACGCGGGTCCGGCATTGGCACAACGCCGGTGTTAGGTTCGATGGTACAGAACGGGAAGTTCGCCGCTTCGATACCCGCTTTGGTAAGCGCGTTAAACAGGGTGGATTTGCCCACGTTTGGCAGACCGACGATACCGCATTTGAATCCCATTTCTAAATCACCTTAATATCTTGATAATCAATCCGTTAACGATAACCGACTGATGAAAAGTAAATAACTACGCCTATTATACACGTAACCCGCATGACGCGCGGTAAAAAAGCCGGATCGGGCGGATTATTGCGCTTTGAAAGCGTGCAGGCGGTTTGTCGCTTTGGTTAACCCATCTTTCAGCCAGATTTCGGTGCAGCGCGCCGCTTCGTCTACCGCCTCGTCAATCAGTTTCTGCTCAGAAACCGGGGGCTTACCGAGTACGAAACCGACAACTTTGTTTTTATCGCCCGGATGGCCGATTCCAACGCGCAAACGGTGGAAATTCGGGTTATTGCCCAGCTTGCTGATGATGTCTTTAAGGCCGTTGTGACCGCCGTGCCCGCCGCCCAGCTTGAATTTTGCCACGCCGGGCGGGAGATCCAGCTCATCGTGTGCGACCAGAATTTCATCCGGATTGATGCGATAAAACGTTGCCATTGCTGCCACCGCTTTACCGCTCAGGTTCATAAAGGTGGTGGGCACCAGTAAGCGAACATCCGCGCCAGCAAGGTTGATACGTGAGGTATACCCGAAGAATTTAGGTTCTTCACGCAGGGGAGCACGTAACCGCTCGGCCAGCAGATCGACGTACCATGCACCGGCATTATGGCGGGTAGCCGCATATTCTGCGCCCGGGTTGGCGAGGCCGACAATCAGTTTAATCGTCACGATTCAATTCCTAATGGGTTCCAGATCTGGCGCGTAGTTTACTGTCTGGCGCGCCGCTTGACAAAATTCTGCGTTCGTCGCAGCGAAATACGAATAATTACTTGTTTGAACAATTAGAATTTCAAGCTGTTCAAAGTCTTATTTGTAAACTTTTGTTTGGGAGTTATCTGTAATTGTGATCATTCACGCAACTCATAAAAGGGGCGTTGTCTATACTTTACACACAAGGATTAGGGGCTTTTCCCCTGACAACCCAAAGTTCCGGAGGTGACACATGAAACGCAAAAACGCTTCGTTACTCGGTAACGTGCTGATGGGGTTGGGGCTGTTCGTGATGGTAGGCGGCGTGGGTTATTCCATTTTGAACCAGTTGCCGCAGCTTGATCTCCCGCAATACTTCGCCCATGGCGCGATACTGAGCATCTTCCTCGGTGCGGTATTGTGGCTCGCCGGGGCACGCATGAGCGGACATGAGGAAGTGTGCGATAAATACTGGTGGGTGCGCCACTACGACAAACGCTGTCGTCGCGATCAGCATAAGCACAGCTAGTGCCTGATAAAGAACGCCGAAACGGCTCCCGCGGGAGTCGTTTTTTTTGCATCAAGGGTTGACCCTCACGTAACGTAAGGCTCCAGAGTGGCGCCACTGGCAAAGAAAAAGGAGCAGTTATGTTGATTCAGGTGGGTGAGCTGGCGAAACGCGCCGGGATCACCGTGCGGACATTGCACCACTATGAGCAAACAGGGTTGTTGCTGCCTTCTGCCAGAAGCGCGGCAGGTTACCGGCTATACAACCTGGCGGATGTCCAGCGTCTGCACATGATCCAGGCGCTGGCAAAAGCGGGGCTGGAACTTGCTGAAATCAGGGATTTCCTGGAACAGGAGTCGCTGTCGTTAACCGAGCTACTCGATGCGCAAATCACGCTGCTGGATAAACAGCTGCGCAGCATACATACGCTGCGCGACCGGCTGGTGGATCTGCGGACCGGGCTTCTCGACGATGCGACGCCGGATCTGGAATCCTGGCTACAGACTCTGGAGTTAATGAATATGTACGATCGCTGGTTTAGCAAAGAAGAGTTACAGCAGCTGCCGTTTGCGGTGCAGAAGGATGCGCTGGCGGCTATCTGGTCAGGGCTGGTTGCAGAGGCTAAGACGCTTCTGGAGCAACATATACCCGCGACTGACGCGCGGGCGATGGATCTGGCGACGCGCTGGATGGAACGCCTGGAGCAGGACACGGCGGGCAAGCCGGAGTTTCTCACCCGGCTGAACGAGATGCACAGCGTTGAACCGCAGATGCAGGCGCAGACCGGCATCACGCCGGAGATGACGGATTACATCACGCGCGCGTTTGCTGAGTCTAAGCTCTGCATATGGGAGAAGTATCTCACTGCCGAAGAGATGGCCTTTACCCGGGCACACTACTTTGACCGCATGATGGAGTGGCCGCCGCTGGTGGCGAAACTGCATCAGGCGCAGCGGGAAAATATCGATCCGGCCTCGGAGGAGGCGCAAAAGCTGGCTGAAAACTGGCTGGCATTGTTCCAGTCTTACGCGGGCACCAGCCCGGAAACTCAGCAAAAGTTTCGCGCAGCCATGCAGCAGGAGCCGCACCTGATGAAAGGAACCTGGATGACGCCTGCCGTGCTTGCATGGCTCCAGCAGGCGATCGGGGTGATGATGCAGAGACGTTTCTCTGCATCATGAGACTCACAGATCCGCTAACGCGGCTTCACGGTTAGGGTAGAAGGAGAGTCGGCCAGGGATAGGCTGCACGCCCGCGCGCGCCATGGTGCGCAGCGGCTGAAACTCCAGGTTACTCACCCGCAGCTCACAGCCTTCCGGCAGACGTGCCACAAAGCGCTGGAAGGCATCCAGGCCGCCTGCATCCAGCACCGGTACGGCATCCCATTTCAGCACCACAACCCGTTTGCCCGCGATGCGGGACTCCAGATCGCTGAACAGACCTTCCGCCGCGGCGAAGAACAGCGGGCCAATCACGCGCAGCACCAGCACATCGTCAGGCACCTCGACGTTAACCGGGGAAAGGCGCGTCATCTGCGCAATACGGCGCATAAACAGCAGGGAAGCCAGCACGATCCCGACGCTGATGGCGATAACCATATCGAACAGCACGGTCAGCGACATACAGATCAGCATCACGATGATGTCGTCTTTCGGCGCGCGACGAAGCAGGTTCACCACCTTGTGCGCCTCGCTCATGTTCCATGCCACCATCAGCAGCAGGGCGGCCATGGCGGAAAGCGGTAGCCAGGAGAGCAGCGGGGCGAGGATCAGCAGGGCGAGGATCACCAGCACGGAGTGGATAACCGCCGAAACCGGTGAGGTTGCACCCGCGCGCACGTTGGCCGCAGAACGGGCGATGGCTGCCGTTGCGGTAATACCGCCGAAGAACGGCGCGACGAGGTTGCCTAATCCCTGACCAACCAGCTCGCTGTTGGCTTTGTGTTTGGTGCCGGTCATGCCGTCCAGAACGACGGCGCAGAGCAGGGATTCAATCGCCCCCAGCATTGCCATAGAGAACGCGGCGGGAAGCAGGGCTCGCAGGGAATCCCAGCTTAGGGTGAAGCTTGAGCCGGGCATGTCCCACGGCAGCACCAGCTGCGGTAGCAGTTGCGGAATACCGCTACCCTGTGAACCGTCCGCCAGAACATAGTGGAACTGCGAGCCGATAGTCGCGACGTGACCACCGAGCATATTGACGATCGCCATCACCGCGCAGCCCAGCAGCAGCGCGGGCAGATGGCCCGGCAGACGAATACCGAGGCGAGGCCAGACGATCAGCGTGCCCAGCGTCACAATCCCGATGGCGGCGTCGCCCAGATTGGCCGTCGGCAGCGCCATAAACAGCGCCCCCACTTTTTGCAGATAGTGCTCCGGTACGTGGGGCATCTGCAGGCCGAGGAAATCTTTGATCTGCATGGTTCCGATGGTAATACCAATCCCCGAGGTGAACCCCAGCGTCACGGAAAGGGGAATATATTCAATCAGGCGACCAAAGCGGGCCAGACCAAACAAAATCAAAAAGACGCCGGACATCAGGGTGGCTACCAGCAGGCCTGCCAGACCAAACTGCTGCGAAACCGGGTAGAGGATCACCACGAAGGCGGCGGTCGGGCCGGAGACGCTGAAGCGCGAACCGCCCGTCAGGGCAATGACGATCCCGGCAACGGCCGAGGTGTACAGACCGTACTGCGGCGCAACGCCGCTGCCAATCGCCAGCGCCATCGCCAGCGGGATGGCGATGATGCCGACGGTGATCCCGGCAATCAGGTCACGGACAAAGCGTGACGAGGTGTACTTCTCTTTCCAGCAGGCGTCGATGAGGGCGCGAAAGGGCAGAACATGTGAGGAGGCTACGTTTTTCACAATTATCTATCATCCGTATGCGCATCATCTGTCATATGAATGGCAGGTGAAGGAGGCATTAATCATACAAATAAAACCCGGAGACAAAAAAACCCGCCGCAGCGGGTTTTTCGGCCGTGTTCGATTAGTGTTCGAACATTGCTGAGATGGATTCTTCGTTGCTGATACGACGAATCGCTTCGGCCAGCATCCCGGACAGGGTCAACGTACGCACGTTTGGCAGTGCTTTGATCTCGTCGCTCAGTGGGATGGTATCGCATACCACCACTTCGTCAATGACGGAGTTGCGCAGGTTGTTTACCGCATTACCGGAGAAGATCGGGTGAGTCGCGTAAGCGAACACGCGCTTGGCACCACGCTCTTTCAGTGCTTCAGCTGCTTTACACAGCGTACCGCCGGTATCGATCATGTCGTCAACCAGCACGCAGTCACGGCCAGCAACGTCACCGATGATGTGCATCACCTGAGAAACGTTTGCGCGCGGACGGCGTTTGTCGATGATAGCCATGTCGGTATCGTTCAGCAGCTTAGCGATAGCACGGGCACGTACCACGCCGCCGATGTCCGGAGAAACCACGATTGGGTTATCCAGGTTCAGCTGCAGCATGTCTTCCAGCAGGATTGGGCTGCCGAATACGTTATCAACCGGAACGTCGAAGAAGCCCTGGATCTGCTCTGCGTGCAGGTCAACGGTCAGTACGCGGTCAACGCCGACGCTGGACAGGAAATCAGCGACAACTTTAGCGGTAATTGGCACACGCGCGGAACGGACGCGACGGTCCTGACGGGCATAGCCGAAGTAAGGGATTACAGCAGTGATACGGCCTGCGGAAGCGCGACGCAGGGCGTCGACCATAACAACCAGTTCCATCAGGTTGTCGTTCGTTGGAGCACAGGTGGACTGGATGATGAAAATATCACCACCGCGTACATTTTCGTTAATTTGTACGCTGACTTCGCCGTCGCTAAAGCGACCTACGGCGGCGTCGCCGAGGGAAGTGTACAGGCGGTTGGCAATACGTTGTGCTAGTTCCGGGGTGGCGTTACCAGCAAAAAGCTTCATATCAGGCACGAGAAGAACCTCAGGCATGCGTCCAGTGGTGGATAGCGTTCGCCGCAAACTGTGCGGGCCAGGCGAAGGCTATCCAGGCGGTGTATTAAAGAGCGCGATGCAACGTCTGGAACAGGGTGACGTTGTCACCGAAACTCAGTCTGCGCCAGAATGGCTTGCTGTAGGGGGGAGGTGTTCATCCCGCGTGCTACAAAACCATGCAGCCAAACCGGCGCTTGCTCAAGCACCTGACGAGCGGCGGATTCGGTGTCAAATTCAGCAAAGACACAGGCCCCTGTACCAGTCAGGCGCGACGGCGCGTATTCTAACAGCCAGGAAAGCACCGCATCAACCTCGCGAAAACGTTTTCTTGCGATATCCTCGCAATCGTTGCTGAATTCACAATTTAATAACGTTTCTATTGACCGAACCGGAGTATTCCTTTTCAGGTCAGGATCTTTAAAGATGACCGGGGTCGGAATACTCACGCCAGGGTGGGCAACCAGATACCACTTCTCCGGCGGTTCAGCCGGGGAGAGAATCTCACCCACGCCTTCAGCAAAGGCCGCATGACCGCGCACAAACACCGGGACATCCGCCCCCAGCGTCAGGCCCAGGGCTGCCAGTTCGTCCTTCGACAGCCCGCAGCCCCAGAGGTGATTCAGCGCAACCAGCACGGTGGCGGCGTTGGATGATCCACCGCCCAGACCGCCGCCCATCGGCAGGCGCTTCTCGATACGGATATCCGCACCGCTTCCCGCGGGCAGACGTCCTGATTCCGCCGCAGCTTTCATCAGCAGACGCGCGGCGCGCACGATCAGGTTGTCCTCATGCGCCACGCCTTCGACCGGCGTTAGCAGGCAAATCTGCCCGTCCTGGCGCAGTTCAATGGAGATCGTGTCGCCATAGTCAATAAACTGAAACAGCGTCTGCAGGGTGTGGTACCCGTCAGCACGCTGGCCGGTAATGTATAAAAACAGGTTCAGCTTTGCCGGAGAGGGCCAGTGGGTCATCATTTAACGATCCAGTTGTCCATTTTCAGCTTGATACGCTGGCTGCCCTGGGTCAGTTCCATGTTTGATGGCAGCGACGGTTTACTCTTGCTGTCATAGGCGCTGTACACCACTTTCCAGGTTTTGCCGTTCTGGGTGTAGTTCACCTGGCTCAGACGGTACTGGTCGTCAAGGGTGTAGTCAGTTGCCTCACCCGGCAGGCCAAGGATCCACTGGCGCAGGCTGTTGAGCGGGATTGGCATCCCTGTCAGCTTGCCAATCATCTCTTCGGCATCGGTCGCGGTATAGTGCTGGCCTTTGTTATCGGTGATCTGCGCTTCGCCCGGCTTGGCGATAAGCTCCAGCTCGGTGCTGCCCAGCGGGTTCAGCAGCAGCAGGCGGTAGTTGTCCTGCCCCGTCTGCTGCCAGAAGAAGCGGGCATAAACCTTTTGTTCGTCAGAGAGATAAGCGAAAGCGCCGCGGGTCTGGTACTGGTTCAAATTACGGACGTCCTGCTGGTGCTGACGCCACTGCGGTGAATCAGGGCTTTTGCCCGGGCCTTTTGGTTGGGTGACGGTACACGCGGTCAGAACCAGTGCTGCCAGCGGCAGCAGGCGAATCAGTCGGGTCATAATGAGGACAAATCCTTGAGATACGTTGCAGTTATAACTGTTAATGCTAGCGTCGAAGGGGGCTACCGTCTACGTTCAAATTATCTCAAAGGGTGGTGTAACCTATTACTCCGAAAGGGGGCAGTCCCTTTTATTGATCTCGCGCATCCTGTATGATGCGTTCTGCTAACCTTATTAACGCTGGTACTACTCCCGCTCAACATGACCCTATTAGCACTCGGCATCAACCACAAAACGGCTCCGGTTTCGCTGCGAGAACGCGTGACGTTTTCGCCGGATACGCTTGACCTGGCGCTGGACAGCCTGCTTGCACAGCCTATGGTGCAGGGTGGCGTGGTGCTCTCGACGTGCAACCGTACCGAGCTGTATTTAAGCGTGGAAGAGCAGGACAACCTGCACGAAGCGCTGATCCGCTGGCTATGCGACTACCACAATCTCAATGAAGACGAGCTGCGCAACAGCCTGTACTGGCATCAGGACAACGATGCCGTCAGCCATCTGATGCGCGTCGCCAGCGGGCTGGATTCACTGGTGCTGGGCGAGCCGCAAATTCTGGGGCAGGTGAAAAAAGCGTTTGCGGATTCGCAAAAAGGGCATCTGAAGGCCAGCGAGCTGGAGCGCATGTTCCAGAAGTCGTTCTCCGTGGCGAAGCGTGTGCGAACCGAAACCGACATTGGTGCCAGTGCGGTTTCTGTTGCTTTCGCGGCCTGCACCCTTGCACGCCAAATCTTTGAATCCCTGTCTACCGTCACCGTGATGCTGGTGGGCGCGGGCGAAACCATCGAACTTGTGGCGCGCCATCTGCGCGAGCATAAAGTGAAAAAGATGATTATCGCAAACCGCACCCGCGAACGCGCGCAGGTGCTGGCGGATGAAGTGGGTGCAGAGGTGGTTGCCCTGAGCGACATCGATGAACGCCTGAAAGAGGCGGACATTATCATCAGCTCAACCGCCAGCCCGCTGCCGATTATCGGAAAAGGGATGGTGGAGCGTGCGCTGAAGTCCCGCCGTAATCAGCCGATGCTGCTGGTGGATATCGCCGTCCCGCGCGATGTTGAGCCGGAAGTGGGCAAGCTGCCTAACGCCTATCTCTACAGCGTGGATGACCTGCAAAGCATCATTTCGCACAACCTTGCCCAGCGTAAAGCGGCGGCGGTTCAGGCGGAAACCATCGTCGAGCAGGAAACCAGTGAGTTTATGGCCTGGCTGCGCGCGCAAAGCGCCAGCGACACCATCCGCGCGTACCGCGGGCAGGCGGAGCAGGTGCGTGATGACCTGACTGCCAAAGCGTTAGCGGCCCTTGAACAGGGCGGCGACGCAAATGCGATTATGCAGGATCTGGCGTGGAAACTGACCAACCGCCTGATCCATGCACCAACCAAATCTCTTCAGCAGGCTGCCCGTGACGGGGATGATGAACGCCTGACTATTCTGCGCAACAGCCTCGGGCTGGAATAGCGCCCTATACCCATTTTCTAAGACAAGGTGCACTTACGCCTATGAAGCCTTCTATCGTCGCTAAACTGGAAGCTCTGCACGAGCGCCATGAAGAAGTACAGGCGCTGCTCGGGGATGCCGGGACCATTGCGGACCAGGAACGTTTTCGCGCGCTCTCGCGTGAATACGCGCAGTTAAGTGATGTTTCTAAATGCTTTACCGACTGGCGACAGGTTCAGGAAGATATCGAAACCGCGCAGATGATGCTCGACGATCCTGAAATGCGCGAGATGGCGCAGGAAGAGTTGCAGGATGCGAAAGCGCGTTCTGAAGAGATGGAGCAGCAGCTTCAGGTGCTTCTGCTGCCGAAAGATCCGGACGATGAGCGTAACGCGTTTGTGGAAGTGCGCGCCGGTACCGGCGGTGACGAAGCGGCTCTGTTTGCCGGGGATCTGTTCCGCATGTACAGCCGCTACGCCGAATCGCGTCGCTGGCGCGTGGAGATCATGAGCGCCAACGAAGGCGAACATGGTGGCTACAAAGAGGTTATCGCCAAGATCAGCGGCGACGGCGTGTACGGTCGTCTCAAGTTTGAATCCGGCGGTCACCGCGTGCAGCGCGTACCGGCCACCGAATCTCAGGGCCGCATTCACACCTCCGCCTGTACGGTTGCGGTGATGCCGGAGCTGCCGGAGGCTGAACTGCCGGATATCAATCCGGCGGACCTGCGTATTGATACGTTCCGCTCCTCTGGCGCGGGCGGTCAGCACGTTAACACCACCGATTCCGCCATCCGTATTACCCACCTGCCGACCGGCATCGTCGTTGAATGTCAGGACGAGCGTTCACAGCACAAAAACAAAGCCAAAGCGTTGTCCGTGCTGGGCGCGCGTATCCACGCAGCCGAAATGGCGAAACGCCAGCAGGCGGAAGCCTCTACGCGCCGTAACCTTCTGGGCAGCGGCGATCGCAGCGACCGTAACCGCACCTATAACTTCCCTCAGGGGCGCGTAACCGACCACCGCATCAACCTGACGCTGTACCGTCTGGACGAGGTGATGGAAGGGAAGCTGGATATGCTGATCGAGCCTATCGTGCAGGAATACCAGGCCGACCAGCTGGCGGCGCTGTCCGAGCAGGAATAATGGATTTTCAGCGCTGGTTACGTGAGGCTGCCGGTGAGCTTTCAGAAAGCGAAAGCCCGAAACGCGACGCCGAAATTTTGCTTGAGCATGTGACGGGTAAAGCCCGCACGTATCTGCTGGCTTTTGGCGAAACCGAACTGACCGCGGAACAGGAAGCGCAGCTCGCCGCGCTGCTTGCCCGCCGTAAAACCGGCGAGCCGGTGGCGCACCTTGTCGGTGAGCGTGAGTTCTGGTCGTTACCGCTTTACGTCTCGGCGGCGACGCTGATCCCGCGTCCGGACACCGAGTGTCTTGTAGAGCAGGCGCTGGCGCGTTTACCGGCGGCGGCCTGCAGCATTCTCGATCTCGGTACCGGGACAGGGGCTATCGCGCTGGCGCTCGCTACCGAGCGGCGCGACTGCGCGGTGACGGCGGTGGATGTAATGCCCGATGCGGTGGCGCTGGCGCAGCGTAACGTGGAACGTCACGGGCTTCGCAACGTGACGGTGCTGCAAAGCAGCTGGTTTGAGGCGCTGGAGAATCGCTCATTTGCTATGGTTGTCAGCAATCCTCCCTACATCGACGAACATGACCCGCACCTTGCGCAGGGAGACGTGCGCTTCGAACCGCTGACGGCCCTCGTGGCCGCCAACGCGGGATTAGCCGATATCGATCACATTGTGACAACGTCACGAAAACATTTGCTTTCCGGCGGCTGGCTGCTCGTGGAACATGGCTGGACGCAGGGAGAGGACGTTCGGGCACTGTTTACGCAAGCTGGCTACGCCGCTGTCGAAACCTGCCGCGACTACGGCGGCAACGAACGCCTGACGCTGGGGCAGTGGCTATGAGCCTCTTTACCGTGCTCATTACCGTCCACCTCATTTCCGTTGCGTTGACCATCAGCTTTTTCATCGTCCGTTACTGGTGGCGCTACAGCAACAATCCGCTGACGGATGCCCGCTGGGTGCGTATCGCGCCGCACTGCATCGACACGCTATTGCTCCTTTCCGGTGTCGGGCTCATGTGGAAGACCGGCTATCTGCCATTTACTGATAAAGGTGCATGGCTGACTGAAAAGCTGTTTGGCGTTATCATCTACATCGTTTTGGGTTTTATCGCGCTTGGGCGTCGTCGTCCGCGCAGCCAGCAGGTCGGGTTTATCGCCTTTCTGCTGGGTCTGGTGGTGCTGTACATCATCATTAAACTCGCCACCACAAGAATACCGTTACTGGGGTAAGTCATGAGGTCCTTAGCCGATTTCGAATTTAATAAAGTGCCGCTTTGCGATGGCATGATCCTGATTTCTGAGATGATTCGCGACGATTTTACGTCGCAGTTTGTCTACGATGAGCTGGAGAATCTGGTCAGCCTGGCGCGTGAAGAGATTAATCAGGCCCGCCCGCAAGACTGGCAATTAGAGAAGCTGCTGGAGCTTTTCTACGGCGAATGGGGTTTCTGCGACACGCGGGGCGTGTATCGCCTGTCTGACGCGTTATGGCTGGACCAGGTCTTAAAAAATCGTCAGGGCAGCGCCGTGGCGCTGGGTTCTATTTTGCTGTGGGTCGCGCACCGTCTGGATATTCCGCTAGTCCCGGTCATTTTCCCGACGCAGATGATCCTGCGCGCTGAGTGGCTGGACGGTGAAATGTGGCTCATTAATCCCTTCAACGGCGACACGCTGGATGAACATACGCTGGACGTGTGGCTGAAAGGCAATATCAGCCCGGTGGCTGAACTCTTCAACGAAGATCTCGACGAGGCGGATAACGCAGAAGTGATCCGCAAGCTGCTGGATACGCTGAAGTCTGCGTTAATGGAAGAGCGTCAGATGGAGCTGGCGTTGCGAGCCAGCGAAGTGCTGCTGCAGTTCAACCCGGAAGATCCGTACGAAATTCGCGATCGCGGGCTGATCTACGCGCAGCTCGACTGTGAACACGTGGCGCTGAATGATTTGAATTATTTCGTCGAGCAGTGTCCGGAAGACCCTATTAGCGAAATGATTCGTGCGCAGATCAACGCGATCTCGCACAAACAAATTACACTGCATTAATCTTAATTCCGATTCACACCTGAATAAGGCGATCCTATGAAACAAAAAGTGGTTAGCATTGGTGATATCAAGGTAGCAAACGACCTGCCGTTCGTACTGTTCGGCGGCATGAACGTGCTGGAATCCCGCGATCTTGCTATGCGTATCTGCGAACACTACGTGACCGTGACCCAGAAGCTGGGTATCCCGTACGTGTTTAAGGCCTCTTTTGACAAAGCCAACCGCTCCTCCATCAACTCTTACCGTGGCCCGGGCCTGGAAGAGGGAATGAAAATTTTCCAGGAGCTGAAGCAGACCTTTGGCGTAAAAGTGATCACCGACGTGCATGAAGCCTCTCAGGCGCAGCCGGTGGCAGACGTGGTGGATGTGATTCAGCTCCCGGCATTCCTGGCTCGCCAGACCGACCTGGTTGCGGCGATGGCGAAAACCGGTGCCGTTATCAACGTGAAGAAACCACAGTTCGTCAGCCCTGGGCAGATGGGCAATATCGTCGATAAATTTATCGAAGGCGGCAACGATCAGGTCATTCTGTGTGACCGTGGCGCAAACTTCGGCTACGACAACCTGGTTGTCGACATGCTGGGCTTCAGCGTGATGAAAAATGTCTCCGGCCAGTCTCCGGTGATTTTCGACGTGACCCACGCCCTGCAGTGCCGCGACCCGTTCGGCGCCGCGTCCGGTGGCCGTCGTGCCCAGGTGACCGAGCTGGCGCGCGCCGGCATGGCAACCGGTCTGGCCGGCCTGTTCATTGAAGCGCACCCGGATCCGGATAACGCAAAATGCGACGGCCCATCCGCGCTGCCGCTGGACAAGCTGGAGCCGTTCCTGAAGCAGATCAAAGCGATTGACGATCTGGTGAAGAGCTTCGACGAGCTGGATACCAGCAAATAATAAAAAAACCCGCTTCGGCGGGTTTTTTTTATGCTTTCTCCCTCTCCCTGGGGGAGAGGGTTGGGGTGAGGGCATCAGCCCGCACCGGATAAAATTACGCAAATATCGTCATCAGATACGCAATAAACAAGGCCATATGCGCCGCGCCGTTCAGCACGTTGGTACGCCCGGTTGAGAACGAAATCTGGCACAGCAGCAACGAGGCGACCATCACAATCATCTCCGGCGCGCCCAGCGCAAACTGCAGCTCGTTACCGGTCATAAAGGCAATCAGCGTCACCACCGGTACGGTGAGTGAAATCGTCGCCAGTACGGAGCCGAAGAACAGGTTCATTGCGCGCTGCACCTGATTATTCAACACCGCTTTCAGTGCGCCCAGCCCTTCCGGCGACAGGATCAGCAGCGCCACCAGGAAGCCGGTAAACGCCACCGGCGCGTTCAGCTCGGTTAACAGCGTCTCCAGCGGGTTAGCGTTCATCTTGGTGACGGCAATCACCGCAATCAGATGCACGATCAGCCAAACCGTATGCCACGCGCTGCTGTGGGCAGACGGCTTGCCGTGGTGCGGGTCATCATCGTCTCCGTCATCTTCATGCTCGTACACAAACAGGCTCTGGTGCGTTTTGGTCTGAATCAACAGGAACACGCCGTACATGGCGGCGGAAATCAGTGCGACCAGCAGCGCCTGCCCGGTGGAAAAATTTGCGCCCGGCAGCGCCATCGGGAAGACCAGCACGATAATCGCCAGCGGGAAGAGGGCGATCAAATACTGTTTAATGCCGAACAGGTTCATATACTGGGTCGCAAATTTGCGCCCGCCCAGCAGCAGAGAGAAGCCTACCAGGCCGCCCGTCACTATCATAATGATCGAATAGAGCGTGTCGCGCATCAGCGTCGGCGCGGCATCGCCGGTCGCCATAAGAGCGGAAATCAGGCTGACTTCGAGAATAACAACGGAAAGGCTGAGAATTAACGATCCGTAAGGCTCGCCCAGACGGTGGGCCAGTACGTCCGCATGGCGAACAACGCTAAATGCGCTGGTTAAGATGCCGACGAGGGCAAGAATATTGATACCAACCACCACTGGCAGTGACTGACTGCTTCCCCAGAAGAGCAGCACAGCCAGTGCCAGAACCGGGAAAATGAGTGACGTCTCCTTGTGGCGGGTCTTTACCGCCTCGTGTGTTGCTGTCATGTGCTTCTCCATCAATGCAGGTGCTTGTAATTATAGATAGATTTTTGAGGTCATTAAATTAACAGAACTCTGTTAAATACCCTTTGTTTTTTACTTAATTTTACCCTTTTTCATTATTTGCATTTCTGATGTCCATAATGCCGTGTTTTTGTCGAATAATCATTAAATAACAGTCAATTAAAAATATAATGCAGTCATAAATTATTGTCGGGTGGCACCATGGCATATCGTCGTCCACACTTATCTCTTTAACCAAAAGAGAGGTTAGTGATGCCCTATAAAGCGAAACGTGAATTACCGGATAACGTGCAAAACGTGCTGCCCGCCCACGCGCAGGATATCTACAAAGAGGCGTTCAACAGCGCCTGGGATCAGTACAAAGACAAGGACGATCGCCGGGATGATGCCAGCCGTGAAGAGACGGCCCACAAAGTCGCCTGGGCCGCAGTAAAACATGAATATGAGAAAGGAGACGACGATAAATGGCATAAAAAGAAATAGTCGTGAAATGATTCGCTGCCTTCATTTTGACTTTTCAGGCGGTTGAACTTCCGTTGTATTGCAACTGGTCCGCTAATTGCTTATCGTTATTCGACTGCTGGCAAAATGACCAGCACAGAATGCCGGGAAGGCGAATTACAGATGTCGCAAGGAAGCATGCAGTGGCGGAGGTGGAAAGTGTTAACGCGTGATTTCTTAATGAAGGCAGATTGTAAGACGGCATTTGGTGCTATTGAGGAATCGCTTCTCTGGTCAGCTGAACAACGTGCGGCGTCACTCGCTGCCACGCTTGCCTGCCGCCCGGATGATGGCCCGGTATGGATTTTTGGCTACGGCTCCCTGATGTGGAACCCGGCTCTGGAATTTGTCGAATCGGCAACGGGAACGCTGCCTGGCTGGCATCGCGCGTTTTGCCTGCGCCTGACGGCCGGACGCGGCAGCGCGTGCCAGCCCGGGCGCATGCTTGCACTGAAAGAGGGCGGGCGCACCACGGGCGTGGCGTATCGCCTGCCGGATGCCACGCTGGAAGAAGAGCTCACGCTGCTCTGGAAGCGCGAGATGATCACCGGCTGCTATATGCCGAGCTGGTGCAAGCTGGAACTGGACGACGGACGCACCGTCAACGCGCTGGTGTTTATTATGGATCCGCGCCATCCGCTGTATGAAGCGGATACCCGCACGCAGGTGATTGCCCCGTTGATTGCCGCCGCCAGCGGGCCGCTGGGCACCAACGCGCAGTATCTGTTCTCCCTCGATCAGGAGCTGACACGCCTCGGCATGAAGGACGATTGTCTGAATGAGCTGGTGGTGAAGGTGAAGGCGCTGCTGGAAGGGAACCCGCTCAACAGCACGCTGCGACAGGGTTTTGCCTGACAATACGCCCGGCTTGCCGGGCGTTTAAACTTATGCTGCCACGTAGCTGACGGAATGCTCCAGCGACTGGCTGTGGCTATCGATCAGCACATCCCACGTGCCGGTGTACGGCACGGTAAGCCAGGCCTTATCGTCCTGTACGGTGAGAATATCCGCCTGGGACTGTTTTTGTGCTTTCGAACTCATCAGATGAATACGACAGCGTTCTGAGCAACGCACCACTACCGTATCCCCGCCAAACAGTTTCAAACTTGTTTTTACCAGTGCCATTTTTTTACCCCGTAGTCTTAAACAACGCTCTCCCTGCTGCCATATCCGAGCGTGATGTTGTTCACAATTCACTCATGGCATAACACCAAAGGGGAGGGGGTGGGATGCTGATTTTGATCAAAAAATGGCATAACGATTAAACAAAAATGACAAAATTCCTCAAAATTTAGGCTGGCGCGCGTTTTACCCGCTAAACGCGCTCCGGAAGAAGATTAAATGCGGAAATGCCCGGCTGTTTCAGCAAGGTCGCCCGCCTGGCTCTGCAGGGCACCCGCGGCGGCGGCGGATTCCACCACCAGTTCGGCGTTCTGCTGAACCATTCTGTCGAGATGGGTCACCGCGTGGTTTATCTCATGAATCCCTTTCATCTGCTCGCTGGTGGCGATGGAGATTTCGCGCATGATGCCAGAGACGCTGCCGATGCTGGAGCGGATCTCATCCATGCTTTCCCCCGCCAGATGTACGTAGCGGGAGCCTGTTGCCACGCTGTCGGTGGTGGAGTCAATCAGGGATTTGATCTCTTTCGCCGCCTGAGCGCTACGGCTCGCCAGGTTACGCACTTCGCCTGCTACGACGGCAAACCCGCGCCCCTGCTCACCCGCACGCGCCGCCTCGACGGAGGCGTTCAGCGCCAGAATGTTGGTCTGGAAAGCAATGCCGTCAATCACGCTGGTGATATCGCCAATTTTTGCCGACGCGACTTCAATAGACTGCATGGTGCTGATCGCCTGCGATACCACCTCGCCGCCGCGCGCCGCGGCCGCTGAGGCCTTGCTCGCCTGATCGTTCGCTTCTGCCGCCGATTCATTCGACTGCGTCACGGAGGCGGTGATCTGCTCCACGGCGCTGGCCGTCTCGCGCAGGCTGGATGCCGCCTGCTCGGTACGTCCGGAGAGATCCTGGTTACCTGCGGCAATCTCCTGCGCCGCGTTTTTCACCGATTCACTGGCATCCCGGAGCTGCACCATCACCACCGACAGTTTATCGCTGAAGGCGTTAAAGGCCTGGGCAATTTGCGCGACCTCGTCCTCGCCGCTGTCCGGCAGGCGCTGGGACAGATCGTTAGTGCCGTTAGCAATGTTGTGCATCGCGTCGCGAATGTCGGACAAACGCTTGAGCAGGCGGGCAATCAGGAAATGCACAATGGCGGCGCTCAGCAGTGCGAGGATCACCAGCGAAATCCCCGAGGCTTTAAGCAGGGAACGCATGCCGGAGGTGGCGTCACCGCTGTCGAGCGCGACGACTAACAGCCAGTTTGTGCCCGGCACGGCTGTCGCCACGAAGGTTTTTTCAGCGTCGTTTAGCGTTCCGTCGACGGGGTTACCGCTTTTCAGCGCAGCAAAATCAATGCCCTTGATTGTCTCAGCAAACGGTTTCAGCGTGAGGGCAGGATCGTTAGCGGCAATCACGCTGCCGTCACTGTTCAGAAGCAACCCGCTGCTGGCCGGGGTTGGATGGATCCCGCGCACGTTAGCCACCACGCTGTCCATCGCTACATCGCCCGCCACGACCGCTTTGAGCGTGCCATTTTCTTTCACCGGCACGGCGAAGGTAACCACCAGTTTACCGGTCCCCGCGTCAACGTAGGGCGCGGTGACAACCGGACCGTCCGTGCTGACCACCTGCTGATACCACGGGCGAATAGTCGGGTCATAGTCCGCCGGAACGCCCGCCGGTTCAGAGAATTTCGCCGTTTTGCTGGCGTAGCCAACATAGACGTTGGTGAATCCACCCGCCTGAGCAAGCTGTTTAAACACCGGAACCGGGTCGTCACTCAGCGCAACGGTCTGCGCGGAGGCGATCACCGTCATCTTGCTTTTTACCCAGTCGGCAATCGCCATGTTATGGCTGGCGCTGGTGCTGGTCAGGATATCGCGCTGGGACTGCTGGTTATCCTGGCGCGTGACCTGGAAGTTGATAACGGTATTAAGGAGAAGGGCGACGACCAGACAGCCTGCCGTCGCCGCGATGATGCGTGCACGAATCGATCTGAACATAAGTGAAATACCTGCTGTGTTGTTTCCATGCCTATCGGCAACCCCGCAGGTAAACTTGATGCTGAAACCGCGTCCATAAGAAAATAATATTTTTACGGGTTTATTATTAAAAAGTTAATACTTTATCGGCGGACAGTGTCCACTCGGCCAGCTCAACCAGCGTACCAATCTCTACGCCATCAATCAGCGGCAGACCGGTAATGCCGCGGCCGTCGGTGCAGGTCTTGCACAGCTTCACCGGCACGTTTTGCGCGGTGAGGATCTCCAGCATCTGCTGAATGTTATAGCCCTCTGCCGGTTTTTGACCCTTCAGCCCCGCGGTGACCGCGTCCGACATTAAAAAGAGTCGTAACGCCAGGTCGCTCACTTTTTCACGCAGCGCAATCGCCAGGCGCAGACTGTTGAAAAGGGATTCGCTGCCATAAGCCGCACCGTTGGCGACGATCACAATCTTTTGCATGTTGACTCCTGTTCTTATAAAGGCACGAATATTGCTTAGCTTTCCCGAGTTTCGCTGTTCTGGAGAGTAAGCATGACATTAATGGCTGGCATTTCGCCAGGCGCTGGCGAATGGCTCGAGCGCGCAAGGATGATGCGCCGGGAGCAGCTCAGCAAGCTGGCACAGCTTGGCGAGCTTGTGCACGGCATTAGCCAACTGGTGCACATGTTACAGTGCGAGCGTGGGGCGTCCAACGTCTGGCTCTGTTCACAGGGTAAGCTCTACGCTCCTGAATGCAAAGCCAGCCGGGCGCTGGTGGATGAAAACCTCGCTGCACTTTATGACATTCTTGAAAAACAGTCGCCGATCCCGGGAAGTGCCGTCTGTGAACGCATCGGCGGCGCGCTCCTGAGCCTTGATATGCTTCCCGCGCTGCGCGACGGTGTTATTCAGCAAACGGTAACGGCGCCGCAGGCGATGGAACACTACTCCCGCATGCTTCGCCATCTGCTCAGTATCGTACCGCAGCTCAATGACAGCATTGACGATCCGCAAATCGCCGGGCGTTTTGTTGCCCTTTATAGCCTGATGCAGGGGAAAGAGCTGGCGGGACAGGAACGGGCCCTGGGAGCGATTGGCTTCACGCAGGGCTTTTTCGATGATGTGACTCGCCAGAGGCTGGTTGACCGCATCGACGGGCAGCAGGCCTGCTTTGAAATTTTTCTCTCACACAGCTCTGCTGACGTCCAGACCACCTTTTCCCTGCACTGTCAGCCCGATCGTGAAACGGAGCAGCTACGAAGGGTGGCCTGCACCCGCCAGCCCGCCGCCGATAACGGCCTTACCGCTCTGGCCTGGTTTGCTCTGCAAACCGCGCGCCTTGAGCATCTGCGCACGCTGGAGGAGACGCTCATCGCCGATCTGATGACGGCGGTGGACGAGCGTATTTACCGTAACGATGAGTACGTGCCTCCCGCCGATGAGCAGGACGATCCGCTGATACAGTATCCGGAAAAACCGTTGCTCACCCTGGTGCGCCAGCAGGCGCGCGAGATAGAACAGCTCTCGCGCCAGCTTGCATCGCTGCGCGACACGCTTGAAGAGCGCAAAGTCATTGATAAAGCGAAAAGCCTGCTGATGACCTACCAGAATATGAGTGAGGAACAGGCCTGGACGGCGCTGCGCAAAATGGCGATGGACAAGAACCAAAGGATGGTGGATATCGCCCGCGCGCTGCTGATGGTGAAGAATTTATGGCAGATAATACCAAAGGAGTAGCTGCACGGTCAGCGGGCATTTTATGCCTGATTAAGGTGCGTGCAGGCGAGGGGAGTTCGGTTAGCGCCCCGGAAAAAACGGGTTAAAACCTGGCATTCACTTTGCATTATCAGATTAACCATTTTTGACGATGCGCCAACGGCGGCGCATGCGTCTTCGGGATAAAGGCGTCCACTGGTGCTTCGGCATCGTGGGCGCTTTTTTTTTGGTTTTTTTTCAGGAGTGGTCATGGCGGATTTGTCGAGACGGCGTTTTTTGCAGGCCAGCGTGCTGGCGAGTGGTGCAATGCTGTTACCGGGTATCATGCAGGCTGCATGGGCGGCAGGCTCGGATAAACCGGAGCAGGAAACGGTGCGCATCGGGTTTATCCCGCTGACCGACTGCGCCCCGGTGGTTATCGCAGCGCTGAAAGGCTTTGATAAAAAATACGGTATTACCATCGTGCCCACCAAAGAGGCGAGCTGGGCGGCGGTGCGCGACAAGCTGGTGGCGGGAGAACTGGACGCCGCACACATTCTTTACGGCCTGCTGTACGGCCTGGAGCTGGGCATCGCCGGCAAGCCGCAGCAGATGGCTAACCTGATGACCCTCAACCAGAACGGTCAGGCCATCACGCTCTCCAGCGATCTGGCGGAGAAGGGCGTTCGAGACCTTGACGGGCTGAAAAAGCTGATTGGTCAGCAGGCGCCCGGCACCTACACCTTCGCGCACACCTTCCCGACCGGGACGCACGCCATGTGGCTGTACTACTGGCTGGCCAGCGCGGGCATTAACCCCTTTGACGACGTGCGCACGGTAGTGGTGCCGCCGCCGCAGATGGTGATGAACATGCGCATTGGCAACATGGTCGGCTTTTGCGTCGGCGAGCCGTGGAACGCGCGGGCCATCAACGACCGCATCGGTTTTACCGCCGCCACGTCGCAGTCCATCTGGGCCGATCATCCGGAAAAAATCCTCGGCACGCGTCGCGACTGGGTGGAGAAAAACCCGCACACCGCGCGGGCGCTGGTGAGCGCGGTACTGGAGGCGGCGCGCTGGATCGAAGCCTCCGCGGAAAACAAGCGCGAGACCGCGCGGATCCTCTCCCGCCGGGCGTGGCTCAACTGCAAGGAACAGTATCTCACCGGACGCATGCTCGGCGAGTACGACAACGGCCTGGGCCAGCGCTGGCAGGACGCGCACCCGATCCGCTTCTTCAACGAGGGGGCCGTCAGCTACCCATATCTCTCAGACGGCATGTGGTTCTTAACCCAGTTCCGCCGCTGGGGCTTGCTCAAATCCGCGCCGGACTACGCGGGTATTGCACAGCGCATTAACCAGACCGCGGTCTGGCAGGATGCCGCCACGGCGGTGGGGGGCATCAGCACACCGACTTCACCATTACGCAGCAGCACATTGATGGACGGCACCGTCTGGAACGGTACCGATCCGGAAGGATACGCCAGCCGTTTCGCTATTCACCGTAAAGGGGCCTGATTATGCAGCATCTGCAAAAGACGAATTCACACGAGACGCCGGAGAGTGGAGAGGTGTTTCTCCTGCCTCCGGTGCAGGTTCGCCGCCGTACGCCGACGTTTGCGCGTCGGATTAATGCGATCCTTCAGCGCATCATCCCGGCGTTTCTCGGTCTGGGACTGCTGGTGGTGCTCTGGCAGCTGGCGGCGATTAACAGCAAAGGTTTCCCAACGCCGCTCAGCACGCTCGATTCCGCCATCACCCTGTTTGCCGATCCGTTTTATCGCGACGGGCCAAACGACATGGGCATCGGTTGGAACGTGCTCGCCTCATTACAGCGCGTGGCGGTGGGGTTTGGCCTGGCCGCGCTCGCCGGGATCCCGCTCGGCTTCCTGATTGGTCGCTTCACCTTTTTCTCTCGCATGTTCGGCCCGCTGATCGCGCTGTTACGCCCGGTTAGCCCGCTGGCCTGGCTTCCCATCGGCCTGCTGCTGTTTCAGAAAGCGGAGCCCGCGTCGAGCTGGACCATTTTTATCTGCTCCATCTGGCCGATGGTGATCAACACCGCCGAAGGCGTGCGCCGCATTCCGCAGGACTACCTTAACGTCGCCCGGGTGCTGCAGCTTTCCGAGTGGACCATCATGCGCCGCATTCTCTTCCCGGCGGTGCTGCCCGCGGTGCTGACCGGGGTGCGCCTCTCCATCGGCATCGCCTGGCTGGTGATTGTCGCCGCCGAGATGCTGACCGGCGGTTTAGGGATCGGCTTCTGGATCTGGAACGAGTGGAACAACCTCAACGTCGAAAACATTCTCATCGCCATCGTCATCATTGGCGTGGTCGGGCTGCTGCTGGAGCAGGGGCTGATGCTGATCGCCCGTCGCTTTAGCTGGCAGGAAAAATAAGGAGCGAACATGAAACCATTAATTCAGGTCCAGGCCGTGAGCCAGCGTTTTTCCACCGCCAGCGGCGAGTTTCTGGCGCTGCAGAACGTCTCTTTTGATATCCATGAGGGCGAAACCGTCAGCCTGATTGGGCACTCCGGCTGCGGCAAATCGACGCTGCTTAACCTTATCGCTGGGATCACGCTGCCGACGGAAGGCGGGCTGATTTGCGACAACCGCGAAATTGCCGGGCCGGGGCCGGAACGCGCGGTGGTGTTCCAGAACCACTCGCTGCTGCCGTGGCTCACCTGCTTCGACAACGTGGCCCTGGCGGTAGATCACGTGTTTCGCCACAGCATGAGCAAGGCTGAGCGCCGGGAGTGGATTGAACACAATCTCGACCGCGTGCAGATGGGGCACGCTCTGCACAAGCGTCCGGGGGAGATCTCCGGCGGCATGAAGCAGCGCGTCGGTATTGCCCGCGCGCTGGCGATGAAGCCGAAAGTGCTGCTGATGGATGAACCCTTCGGCGCGCTGGATGCGCTGACGCGTGCTCATCTGCAGGACTCGGTAATGCAGATCCAGCAGGCGCTGAACACCACCATCGTGCTCATTACCCACGACGTGGACGAGGCGGTGCTGCTCTCCGATCGCGTGCTGATGATGACCAACGGCCCGGCGGCGACCGTCGGGGAGATCCTGCGCGTCGATCTGCCGCGCCCGCGCAACCGGGTGCAGCTGGCGGACGACAGCCGCTATCACCACATGCGCCAGCAGATCCTTCATTTCCTCTATGAAAAGCAGCCGAAAGCGGCGTAGCGAGGGGGCTTTGATGCGACTGGTCATTATCGGAAATGGCATGGCGGCCACGCGGCTGATTGCCTCGCTCACCGGGCGTGCTGCCGATCGTTTCGCAATTACCGTCATCGGTGACGAGCCGGAGCATGCCTATAACCGCATCCAGCTTTCGCCGGTGCTGGGCGGTGAAAAAACGGCGGTGGGCATCAGTCTTCAGAATGACGACTGGTACCAGGAACGGGGCGTGACGGTGCTGCGGGGCGAAAAGGCGCTCGCCGTTAACGTGGACGCGCGGGAAGTGCAAACCGCCGCCCGCACGCTGGGCTGGGATGCGCTGGTGTTTGCCACCGGATCAACGCCCTCTATTCCGCCAATTCCCGGCTGCGATGCGCCGCATGTCTTCACGTTCCGTACCCTTGAGGATATCCGGGCCATAGGGGCGATCGCCGGTCCGGCGGTAGTGCTGGGCGGCGGCGTGCTCGGGGTTGAGACGGCGGCAGCGCTGGCGCGCTCAGGTGACGAGGTCACGCTTGTTCATCGCGGTCCGTGGCTGATGGAGCAGCAGCTGGATGAGCAGGCGGGCGTGCTGCTGGAAGAGGCGCTGGCGGCGCGGGGCGTGCGCTGTGAGCTCGCCTCTGGCATCGCGGCGATTGACGGGAATAGCGTGACGCTGCTGAACGGACGCAGAATCGCCGCCGCGCGCGTGGTGCTAGCGACCGGCGTGCAGCCCAGCGTCACGCTGGCGCAGGCCAGCGGCATTCGCTGCGCGCGCGGCATCGTGGTGGATCACCAGATGCAAACCTCCGAGCCGGACGTCTACGCCATTGGCGAGTGCTGCGAAATTGACGGTCAGACGTTTGGCCTGGTCGCCCCCTGTCTGGCGCAGGCGGATATCCTTGCCGCCCGGCTGGCCGGAGACGTCACCGCGCCGTTTACCCTGACCGACAGCGGGATGCGCCTCAAGGTGACCGGCGTGGAGCTGTTCAGTCTCGGTCGCGCGGCAGAGCAGGAGGGCGACGTGGTCTGGAGCGCATGGGATCAGCTGACCCGTCACTATCGTCGTTTACTGATCCATCAGGGGGCGCTGGCTGGCGTACTGCTGATGGGCGACTGCCGCAGCGCGGCAACATTTACCGATTTACTGGCAACGGCTGCGCCCGCGCACGCGGACTGGCTGTTCGATCGTTTCACTACGCAACCGCAGGTTGCAGGACACAATGCTATGACAAAACCTACTCTGGTGGTGGTTGGGCACGGTATGGTCGGCCATCATTTTCTCGAAGACTGCGTTAACCGCAATCTGCATCAGCAGTATCAGATCGTTGTCTTTGGCGAGGAGCGCTATGCCGCTTACGACCGCGTGCATCTGTCGGAATATTTTGGCGGCCGCAGCGCGGCGTCGCTTTCGCTGGTGGAGGGGGATTTCTTTGTCAACAACGGCATTGAGCTGCGCCTGTCGCAGCAGGTCGTCGCTATCGATCGCGACGCGCGCGTGGTGCGCACCGCCAGCGGGCACGAAACCCACTGGGACAAGCTGGTGCTGGCGACCGGCTCATACCCGTTCGTGCCGCCCGTGCCGGGCAACGATTTGCCGGGCTGTTTTGTCTACCGCACCCTTGACGACCTGGACAACATTGCTGCACATGCGGCGGGCTCGCGCCGCGGCGTGGTGATTGGCGGCGGCCTGCTCGGGCTGGAGGCGGCGAATGCCCTGAAGCAGCTCGGGCTGGAAACCCACGTGGTTGAGTTTGCGCCCAACCTGATGGCGGTCCAGCTCGACAACGACGGCGCGGCGATGCTGCGCAAGAAAATTGAGGCGCTGGGCGTCGGCGTTCACACCAGTAAAGCCACAACGGAGATCGCCACGGCGGACGGCGGGCTGGTGCTGCGCTTTGCCGATGGCGAACAGCTGGAAACGGACATGGTGGTCTTTTCTGCCGGTATTCGTCCGCAGGACGCGCTGGCGCGCAGCAGTGGGCTGGCTATCGGCGAACGCGGCGGGATCTGCATTGACGACGGCTGTCGCACCTCCGATCCGGACGTGCTGGCCATTGGTGAATGCGCCCTGTGGGAGGGGAAAATCTTCGGGCTGGTTGCGCCCGGCTATCAGATGGCGCGGGTGGCCGCCGCCGCGCTGGCGGGAGAGGATAAAACCTTCACCGGCGCGGATATGAGTACTAAGCTCAAGCTGCTGGGCGTGGACGTGGCCTCGTTCGGCGACGCCCACGGGCGCACCCCGGGGGCGCTGAGCTACCAGTGGACGCACGGTCCGCAGCAAATTTACAAGAAAATCGTGGTCAGCCACGACGGCAAAACGCTGCTCGGCGGCGTGCTGGTGGGTGACGCCAGCGAATACGCCACGCTGGTGCAGATGATGCTTAACGGCATCAGCCTGCCGAAAGAGCCGGAAACGCTCATTTTACCCGCGTCGTCAGGCAGCGCGCCAAAAGCGCTCGGCGTGGCGGCGCTGCCGGAAAGCGCGCAGATCTGTTCGTGTCATAACGTCAGCAAAGGCGATATCTGCCGGGCGGTGAGCGCGGGCGCGACGGATATCGGCGCCGTTAAGCAGTGCACCAAAGCGGCGACCGGCTGCGGGGGATGTAGCGCGCTGGTGAAGCAGGTGATGGAGTTCCAGCTGGCGGAGCAGGGCGTGGAGGTGAAAAAGGACATCTGCGAGCACTTCCCGTACTCGCGCCAGGAGATTTACCACCTCGTGCGCGTCAACCATATCCGCACCTTTGACCAGCTTATCAGCCGCTACGGACAGGGGCACGGATGTGAGATCTGCAAGCCGCTGGTGGGATCGGTGCTCGCCTCCTGCTGGAACGAGTATCTGCTGAAACCGGCACACCTGCCGCTGCAGGACACCAACGACCGCTACTTCGCCAACATCCAGAAGGACGGCACCTACTCCATCGTGCCGCGCATGCCGGCGGGGGAAGTGACCGCCGACGGGCTGATCGCCATCGGCCAGATTGCGAAACGCTACAGCCTGTACAGCAAAATTACCGGCGGACAGCGAATCGACCTTTTCGGCGCCACTCTGGAACAGCTGCCTGAGATCTGGCAGGCGCTGGTGGAGGCCGGTTTTGAAACCGGACACGCCTACGGGAAATCCCTGCGCACGGTGAAATCCTGCGTCGGCTCGACCTGGTGCCGCTACGGGGTGCAGGACTCCACCGGCCTCGCGGTCAGACTTGAGCACCGCTACAAGGGGCTGCGCGCGCCGCACAAAATCAAAATGGCGGTCTCCGGCTGCACCCGCGAGTGCGCGGAGGCGCAGAGCAAAGACGTGGGGGTGATTGCCACCGATAAAGGCTGGAACCTCTATCTGTGCGGCAACGGCGGGATGAAGCCGCGCCACGCGGATCTCTTCGCCAGCGATCTGGACGACGAAACGCTGATCCGCACCGTCGACCGTTTCCTGATGTTTTACATCCGCACGGCGGATCGCCTGCAGCGCACCAGCACCTGGATGGACAACCTTGAGGGCGGCCTCGACTATCTGCGCGAGGTGATCCTCAACGACAGCCTTGGCATCGCCCACGAGCTGGAGCAGGAGATGGCCCGGGTGGTGGAAACCTACCAGTGCGAATGGCAAACCACGCTTAACGATCCCAACCGGCTCGCGCTGTTCCGCACGACGGTGAACGAGACCGCGCCGGATGAAAGCAAGCGCTGGCAGGAAATCTGCGGCATCGACGATATCCCCGAGCAGGCGGGCATCGGCGCGCGGCTTGGACGTAAGCCGATTGCGCTCTTCCGCTTTGGCAAAACCGTTTACGCCCTCGACGATCGGGAACCGGGCGGTAATGCGAACGTGCTTTCACGCGGCATTCTTGGCGATGCGGCGGGCGAGCCGGTGGTGATTTCACCGCTCTACAAGCAGCGCATTCGCCTGCGCGACGGCTGTCAGGCAGAGAACGGCGAACCCGCGGTGCGCGCCTGGCCGGTGAAAATTGAAAACGGCAAGGTGTGGGTTGGCAGCGACGCCCTGGTAATGCGTGCGGAGGCCTCATGACGGAAACCCGGACAACGTGCCCCTACTGCGGGGTCGGCTGCGGCGTGGTCGCGCGCATGGAAGGTGAAGCGGTTAGCGTTCGGGGAGATGAAACCCATCCAGCGAACCTGGGTCGCCTGTGCGTGAAAGGATCGGCCCTGGGGGAAACGACGGGCTTACAGGGGCGGCTTTTGCGTCCGGTCGTTGACGGCCTTGAGGTGGACTGGGCGCAGGCGCTGAACGCGGCGGGGGAGCGTCTGCGGGAGATTATCGACACATGGGGACCGCAGGCGGTGGCGTTTTACGCCTCCGGACAATTGCTTACCGAGGACTACTACGCCGCCAACAAGCTGATGAAAGGATTTATCGGTGCGGCAAACATCGATACTAACTCCCGGCTCTGTATGTCCTCGGCGGTGGTGGGCTACAAGCGCGCCTTTGGCGAAGACGTGGTGCCGTGCAGCTATGAGGATGTGGAAAACAGCGATCTGGTGGTGCTGGCTGGCTCGAACGCGGCCTGGACGCATCCGGTGCTCTATCAGCGGCTGGTGCAGGCGAAGCGCAACAACCCGCAGATGAAGGTGGTGGTAATCGATCCCCGTAGAACCGCCACCTGTGATATTGCTGACCTGCATCTGGCGCTCGCCCCCGGCAGCGACGCCGGGCTGTTTGTCGGTCTGCTTAATGTGATTCAGGGAACGGATGAGTGGCCCGTTGAGCGCGTGGCGGCGTTTTGCGGCCTCTCGCCGCAGGATATTGGCACCTTTTACGACTGGTTTATGACAGCGCCCCGGGCCATCACGCTCTACACCATGGGTATCAACCAGTCCACCAGCGGCAGCGACAAGTGTAACGCTATCATTAACGTTCATCTTGCCAGCGGGAAGTTCAACCGTCCGGGCTGCGGCCCGTTTTCGCTGACCGGACAGCCAAACGCGATGGGCGGACGGGAAGTTGGCGGACTGGCGAACCAGCTGGCGGCGCACATGAACTTTGAGCCGGACGATCTCTCGCGGGTGGCGCGTTTCTGGGGAACGGAACGGCTGGCGCAGACGCCGGGCCTGATGGCGGTGGAGCTGTTTGACGCCATTGCCCGCGGTGAGGTGAAGGCGGTGTGGATCATGGGCTCCAACCCTGCCGTGTCGCTTCCGGACAGCCACGCGGTGTGTCAGGCGCTGGCGGGCTGCCCGCTGGTGATGGTCTCTGAGGTGATGAACGATACAGATACCAGCCGGTTCGCCCATATCCGTTTTCCGGCGCTGGGCTGGGGAGAGAAGGACGGGACGGTGACCAATTCCGAGCGTCGCATTTCGCGCCAGCGCGCGTTTCTGCCTGCGCCGGGCGAAGCGAAGCCGGACTGGTGGATCGTCGCGCAGGTAGCGAAACGGCTGGGCTACGGCGAGGCCTTTGCCTGGCAACATCCGCACGAGATTTTTTGCGAACATGCGGCGCTGACGGCTTTTGAAAATGACGGCGCGCGGGCATTGAATCTTCATGACCTGGCTGCGCTAACCCGTGAGGAGTGGGATCAGCTTGAGCCTTATCAGTGGCCGACGGGGGATTTCCCGCGCCGAAACATCGTTCCCGTTAACCCTCTGTTGCACGGCGCGACGGTCAGCGCGTTATACCCGCTGATTCTCAACTCGGGGCGCATCCGCGATCAGTGGCATACCATGACCCGAACGGGATACGTGGCCAGACTCATGCAGCATATCGCCGAACCGTTTGTTGAGGTTTGCCCCGCAGACGCGGTTCGGTTTTCCCTGTGCGACGGCCAGCTGGCGCGCATCAGCTCGCCGCGCGGCGTGATGGTCGTCAGAGTACGAATCAATGACGGGATACGGGAAGGCGAGGCGTTTGCCCCGATGCACTGGAACGCTGAGTTTTCCCGCCAGGGAAAGGTGAATGCGCTGGTGGAAGGGCGCTGCGATCCGGTTTCTGGCCAGCCGGAGAGTAAACAAACCGCGGTCAGAATTCTGCCGTGGCAGCCCGCCTGGCAGGGGGAGCTCTATGCCCGGGAATGGCCGGAAATGCCCTCTTCGGCTTACTGGTGGCGTAAAGCCTCACGCCTGACGGTGGCGGGCGATCAACCGCTGCTGTCGTGGGTAATGGATTACGCCGGCGTCCGGGGCTGGCAGCTGCAGGTTGCGCAAACCGGCGAACGCAGCAGCGTGCTGGCCTGGCATGAAGGCCAGCTGATGCTGGGCTTCTGGGAGGGCACCGCGTTACCGGCGCTGGCGCATACGGTGATTGAAGCCGCTTTTCAATCCCCACCCGTGCTGGCCTCAGAACGTCACGCCTTGCTGAACGGACAGAGCGTCGGGAAGGAAGCGGATCCGGGACGCATCATCTGCAGCTGTTTCAGCGTCGGGGAGAATACGATACGGGAGGCGATCGTCGGAGGGTGTGATTCCGTCAACGCGCTGGGGGCGACGCTGCGCTGTGGTACGAACTGTGGTTCCTGCGTGCCGGAGCTGAAAGGGCTGTTTCAGGATAATCCTGAAATGTCCGCCAGGACTGCATTTCAGGGCTTATCGCGTTAACATAATAAGAGTTTATTCATAAACACAGGTTCTTATTGACGACGTTGATGGCTGTATCGTCCCGCATTCGTTTGCTGTTTTTACTCCCCCTTCTTACGGTCGGAGCCGTTCACGGTGCGCCGAATTCCTTTATGCATCAGGCGCAAAATCCCTTTGATAATAACGGGGATAGTTTGCCCGACCTCGGCATGGCGGCGCCAACGGGCGAGGGGGAAAAACACCTGGCCGAAATGGCGAAAGCCTTCGGTGAGGCCAGCATGACCGACAACGGCCTGACAACGGGCGAGCAGGCGCGTCAGTTTGCGTTTGGCCAGGTGCGCGACGCGGTGAGCGGCGAAGTGAATCAGCAGATTGAGTCCTGGCTTTCGCCCTGGGGGAACGCCAGCGTGAACCTACTGGTGGATAACGATGGCAAATTTAACGGCAGCAGCGGGAGCTGGTTTATCCCCTGGAACGATAACAACCGTTACCTGAGCTGGAGCCAGCTTGGCCTGACCCAGCAGACGGATGGCCTGGTGAGTAACGCTGGAATCGGTCAGCGCTGGATCGCCGGGAAATGGCTGCTGGGTTACAACACCTTTTACGATAACCTCCTGGATGAAAACCTGCAGCGTGCCGGGCTGGGCGCGGAAGCGTGGGGGGAAAATCTGCGCCTGTCAGCCAACTATTATCAGCCCTTTGCCGGCTGGCGCGACCGCTCCGACGTCCAGGAGAAGCGTATGGCGCGCGGATATGACGTCACTGCTAAAGCCTGGCTGCCGTGGTTCCATCATCTGAATACCAGCGTGAGCTTCGAGCAATACTTTGGCGATAACGTCGATCTCTTCAACAGCGGAACGGGCTATCACAATCCGGTGGCGGTGAATCTGGGGCTTAACTATACCCCCGTCCCGCTGGTCACCCTGACCGCCGCGCACAAGCAGGGCGAAAGTGGCGAGAGCCAGAATAACCTCGGGCTGAAGCTCAACTATCGCTTTGGCGTGCCGCTGGTGAAGCAGCTTTCCGCCGGTGAAGTCGCCGCCACGCGCTCCCTGCGCGGAAGCCGCTACGACTCGCCGGAGCGCACTAGCCTGCCGGTGATGGAGTTCCGCCAGCGTAAAACGCTGTCCGTCTGGCTGGCAACGCCGCCGTGGGATCTGAAAGGGGGCGAGACCGTCATGCTGAAGCTCCAGGTCCGCAGTACGCACGGCATTCGTCAGATCCACTGGCAGGGGGATACGCAGGCGCTGAGCCTGACGTCGCCGGCCAAAAGCAACAGCAGCGACGGCTGGAGTGTGATTATGCCTGCCTGGAATGACGGTGAAGGGGCAACAAACCGCTGGCACCTGTCGGCGGTGGTGGAAGATGAGAAAGGCCAGCGCGTCTCGTCCAATGAGATCGTGCTGACAGTCGTGCAGCCGCTGGTCGCATTGCCCGACAACGACCCGCGCTGGAAGCTTCTGCCGGAGGAGTAATCCTTAAAAAATGCGTTCCTGATGCACCCACACCGCGGCTTCAACGCGGGATTTAAGCTTCATTTTCTTCAGCATATGCTTCACGTGCACTTTGACCGTGCTTTCGGTGATGTCCAGGCGGCGGGCGATCATCTTATTTGGCAGCCCCTGGGCAATGAGTTTGAGAATATCGCGCTCGCGCGGGGTTAACTGGCTGACGTCGCGGTCAGAGGTGGCGCGATTGGCGCGCAGGCTGGCGGCCAGCACCGGCGTTAAGGCTTCGCTGAGAACCATCTCGCCCGCCGCGGCCTGCTGCAGCGCCTTAAGCAAGTCTTCCGGCTCCATATCTTTGAGCAGATAACCATCCGCCCCGCGCTTCAGCGCCGTGACCACATCCTCTTCATGGTTCGACACGCTAAAGACGACGATGCGCCCGGAAAGCGATTTTTCCCGCAGCTTGTCGAGGGTTTCCAGACCGTTCATGCCGGGCATATTCAGATCGAGCAGGATCAGATCGGGATCGAGGGATTCGGCAAGCTCAATGCCCTGTTCACCGCTGCTGGCTTCGCCCACCACGGTGATATCGGGCGCCATGCTGACCAGCTGTTTCACGCCAGTACGCAGCATCGGATGGTCGTCGATCAGCAGGATGGATGCCGGTTCCTGATTAGTCATGGGTTTCTCCTTGAGCAGTTGTAAGCGGTTTCTCGGGAATAAAGGTGACGACAACTTCCGTGCCGCCCGTCTCTCTCCGGCGAACCTGGCAATCACCGCGCAGGCTTTGGGCGCGGTCTCGCATAATAATTAAACCATAGTGGTTTGTGCGTTCGGCATTTTCCGGCACGCCGCGGCCGTTGTCGTGAACCGTAAGCTTCACCTGGTTGTTGTGCTGGCTGACGGTGACCGTTACCGCCGTCGCGCCGGAGTGCTTGAGCACGTTGCTCAGCGCTTCACGGGCGATCTGCAGTAAATGTATGGCCTGATGGGAGGGGACAAACCGCGGCGGCAGCTGGTAGTCAAGCTTCACCGGGAACCCCAGCCGGGCGCTAAATTCATGACAGCTGGCCTCCAGCGCCGGACGCAGGCCCGGCTCGGTCAGCTGCAGGCGGAAGGTGGTCAGCAGCTCGCGAAGCTGCACCCAGGAGGTGTTCAGCTCGTTGCGGATCTGGCTAAGCAGCTGCTTATTGCTTTCCGGCATCTCTGCATCCTGCATCTGCAGGCAGCTCACCTGCATTTTCATACAGGAGAGCGACTGGGCAATCGAGTCGTGAAGCTCGCGGGCGATGGTCGCGCGCTCTTCCATGACGATCAGCTGCTGCTGCTTTTCCTGATGCCTGTCGAGCGCCAGCGTGGCCGTTAACTGTTCGACCAGCGTATCAACCAGCTGCTGCTGGTCGTGGCTCAGGTGACGCCCGGCTGGCAGCGTTGCCAGCAGAATACCGTACTGGGTGTGGCTGTCGGTCAGACGCCACTTGAGGGTGGTGCCGCCGGACGTCAGAGGCGGCAGGCCGCGAGGGCAAAGATGGCAGCCTTTGTCATCGCACGACATATCCGACTGGCAGGTAAATTCCTGATGGTTATCTTCGTCTTCCACGTCGTAGACGCGCAGCTCAAGGTCTTGCAGCAGGGTCAGATTTTGCAGGCCGTTCAGCACCGGAGAGAGGCGCTCGCATAGCGGCACCTGCATGTGCAGACGGCGGTTGGCTTGCCACAGGAAGGAGAGGATCTCGTTTTTCTGCTCCAGTCCCGCCGTTTTTTCCTGAACGCGCTGTTCCAGTACCGCGTAGCTCTCGGAGAGCTCTGCCGACATGGTGTTGAGCGCCTGGCCAAGCATGGCCATCTCGTTGCGCCCGCTGATGTGCGTGCGCTGGGTAAAATCGCGTGCGGTGACCGCGCGGGCCATCGCCAGCAGCTGTTTCCACGGGTTCAGCAGCCGCGCGCGGAGCCAGACGATGGTGAAGATCAGCAGCAGCCCCATAAACAGCGCCATTGCGCGGTGCACCATCACCACCCGGTCGATGCGTAATTCGGTTGTCTGGTCAAAAGCGGAGACCAGCGCATCAATACGTGAGACGAACCCCGCCACGTCCTGCGCAACGGTTTCTGTGCTTCGCGCCTGTTTCAGCCCGGGCTGCAGTTGGGTGTGCCAGTAGCCCTGAAGGGCGTTAAGCTGGGATTGCTGACCGGCGCGGATGGCGGCGTTTTCCAGCTCGGGGCTGAAGACCGTGCGCTCCATTTCATCAATCAGGGGCCGATCGTCCTGCGTCAGGGGGACCGACGCCAGCAGGCGATAACTCTGCATGCGTAGCGAGCCTGCCTCGTTGATGGCATGCGCATTACCCTGTACGCCCTGTACCAGCCAGCCGGAGATCGCCATGCCGGTCACGCCGATGGCGGTGGACAGCAAAACAATCAGAGCGAGCTGATTCACGAGCGTCAGCGGAGATAAACATCTTTTTAACATAGAGGTGGCGTGCTCCTGACGTGGCCTGCTTGCAGGAATGGCGCTATTCTGGTGCATACCCTGGAGTATACCCATACCAATAAAGGATTACCCCTAAATTGCCAACGGAGTAGGGGGAAGGAGGTGGGGGTAGCCAGGAACCTTCAGTGCCGTGAAAAACCACGTCTTTTTTACCGAATTTGCCTACTCACTAAGGATAAGACCTTTTTTTGCGCCGCAAATCCTCCCACTTTTCCTTTGATTTATATCAACTTACCGCCGCCCTAAAACCCTAATGTTTGCAGCATCATTCGAGAATCAGAGGTGTCTATGAGTCACTCATCCGCTCCCGAAAGGGAAAATGGTGCCGTTATTACTGACTGGCGTCCAGAGGATCCGGCGTTCTGGCAACAGCGCGGCCATCGTGTAGCCAGCCGGAATCTGTGGATTTCCGTGCCGTGCTTGTTATTAGCGTTTTGCGTATGGATGTTGTTTAGCGCGGTGGCGGTAAACCTGCCGAAAGTGGGTTTTACGTTTACGACCGATCAGCTGTTTATGCTGACCGCGCTGCCGTCGCTGTCCGGCGCGCTGCTGCGTGTACCTTACGCGTTTATGGTGCCGGTGTTTGGCGGTCGTCGCTGGACGGCGTTCAGTACGGGCATCATGATCGTCCCCTGCGTGTGGCTCGGCTTCGCGGTGCAGGATACCTCTACGCCGTTCAGCGTGTTCGTGATTATCTCCCTGCTGTGCGGTTTTGCGGGCGCGAACTTCGCCTCCAGCATGGCGAACATCAGCTTCTTCTTCCCGAAAGCGAAGCAGGGCGGCGCGCTGGGTATTAACGGCGGTCTGGGGAATATGGGCGTTAGCGTGATGCAGCTCATTGCCCCGCTGGCGATCTCGGTCTCCATTTTTGCGGCCTTTGGCGGCGGTGGCGTTGAGCAGGCGAATGGTTCTTATCTGTACCTGCAAAACGCAGCGTGGATTTGGGTGCCGTTCCTGGTGATCTTCACCCTCGCAGCCTGGTTCTTTATGAATGACCTGTCCGCGTCGAAAGCGTCACTGAGCGAGCAGCTTCCGGTGCTGAAGCGTGGACACCTTTGGGTGATGGCGCTGCTGTATCTGGCCACCTTCGGTTCGTTTATCGGCTTCTCGGCGGGCTTCGCGATGCTGTCGAAAACGCAGTTCCCGGACGTGCAGATCCTGCAGTTCGCCTTCTTCGGTCCATTTATTGGCGCCCTTGCTCGCTCGTTGGGCGGCATGGTCTCTGACCGCCTGGGCGGTACCCGCGTGACGCTGGTCAACTTCGTCGTGATGGCAGTCTTCTGCGCGCTGCTGTTCCTGACGCTGCCCGCCGACGGACAGGGTGGTAACTTCATCGCCTTCTTCGGCGTATTTATGGTGCTGTTCCTGACGGCTGGGCTGGGGAGTGCATCCACCTTCCAGATGATCTCCGTGATCTTCCGTAAGCTGACCATGGATCGCGTGAAGGCGCAGGGCGGGAGCGAAGAGCAGGCCATGCGCGAAGCGGCGACGGATACAGCCGCAGCGCTGGGCTTTATCTCTGCCATCGGCGCGATTGGCGGCTTCTTTATCCCGAAAGCGTTCGGTATCTCTCTGGATCTGACCGGCTCACCGGCCGGCGCCATGAAAGTTTTCCTCGTCTTCTATATCGCCTGCGTCGTGATTACGTGGCTGGTATATGGCCGTAATACCAAGAAAAATAAGTAAGTGTGATTATCCGTTTACGCGGCCTTCGGGCCGCGTTTTTTTTCCAGCATAATAGTTACAACATACTTACGGCTCTTACGGCAGACGCCTGCGGCGGCACTGTGATCGCCATCGCTTTGCAGGTGGGTCTACCCCTTAATACCTGAGATGTTAAATTTTGACTGGCTTTTTGTACGATAAAATAAAAATAACTCTATATTTCATGATGATATGAAATTTTTGAAGATACCGCTTTGGTGGTATTTGGTATAACCCCTCCCCGAAAAGTCCCTCCTCGTCTTGATCGTTATCAATTCTCCCCCTCTTTCAGGGCGTTACCTTCGCTGCAAATCAGCAATGTCGATTTAGAGAGCCACAGGCTCCACACAGGAGATACCCGATGAGCAAATTTTTGGACCGGTTTCGCTACTTCAAACAGAAGGGTGAAACTTTTGCCGATGGGCACGGCCAGGTTCTGGATACCAACCGGGACTGGGAAGACGGTTACCGCCAGCGCTGGCAGCATGACAAAGTCGTCCGTTCGACCCACGGCGTGAACTGTACCGGTTCATGCAGCTGGAAGATTTTCGTTAAAAACGGTCTGGTGACCTGGGAAATGCAGCAGACCGACTATCCGCGCACCCGTCCGGATATGCCAAACCACGAACCGCGCGGCTGCCCGCGCGGTGCCAGCTACTCCTGGTATCTCTACAGCGCTAACCGTCTGAAATACCCGCTGATGCGCAAGCGCCTGATGAAAATGTGGCGTGAAGCGAAAGTGCAGCACAGCGATCCGGTGGATGCCTGGGCGTCCATCATCGAAGACGCTGACAAAGCAAAAAGCTTCAAGCAGGCTCGCGGTCGCGGCGGTTTCGTTCGCTCCTCATGGAAAGAGGTAAACGAGCTGATTGCCGCCTCCAACGTCTACACCGTTAAAACCTACGGTCCTGACCGTGTGGCTGGCTTCTCGCCGATCCCGGCGATGTCGATGGTCTCTTACGCCTCCGGCGCGCGCTATCTCTCCTTAATCGGCGGGACCTGCCTGAGCTTCTACGACTGGTACTGTGACCTGCCGCCTGCGTCTCCGCAGACCTGGGGCGAGCAGACCGATGTGCCGGAATCCGCGGACTGGTACAACTCCAGCTACATCATCGCCTGGGGTTCAAACGTTCCTCAGACCCGTACGCCGGACGCGCACTTCTTTACTGAAGTCCGTTACAAAGGCACCAAAACCGTGGCGGTAACCCCTGACTACGCGGAAATCGCCAAGCTCTGCGATCTGTGGCTGGCACCGAAACAGGGTACCGATGCCGCGATGGCGATGGCGATGGGGCACGTCATGCTGCGCGAATTCCATCTTGATAAGCCAAGCCAGTACTTCACCGACTACGTTCGCCGCTACACCGACATGCCGATGCTGGTCATGCTGGAAGAGCGTGAGGGCTATTATGCCGCTGGCCGCACGCTGCGCGCAGCCGATCTGGTGGATTCGCTGGGCCAGGAAAATAATCCTGAGTGGAAAACCGTTGCGTATAACAGCAACGGCGAGCTGGTGGCGCCAAACGGCTCTATCGGCTTCCGCTGGGGCGAGAAGGGCAAGTGGAACCTTGAGCAACGTAACGGCACCACCGGCGAAGAGACTGAGCTGCGCCTCAGCATGCTGGGCAGCCAGGACGAGATCGCCGAGGTCGGGTTCCCGTACTTCGGCGGCGAAGGTTCCGAGCACTTCAACAAGGTTGAACTGAAAAACGTACTGATGCACAAGCTGCCGGTTAAGCGCCTGCAGTTGGCCGACGGCTCTACCGCGCTGGTCACCACCGTTTATGACCTGACCATGGCGAACTACGGTCTGGAGCGCGGCCTGGGCGATGAAAACTGTGCAACCGGCTATGACGACGTGAAGGCCTACACCCCGGCCTGGGCGGAACAGATTACCGGAGTTCCTCGCTCGCACATTACCCGTATCGCACGCGAGTTCGCAGAAAACGCGGACAAAACGCACGGCCGTTCGATGATCATCGTCGGTGCCGGTCTGAACCACTGGTATCACCTCGATATGAACTACCGTGGCCTGATCAACATGCTGATCTTCTGCGGCTGCGTCGGTCAGAGCGGCGGCGGCTGGGCGCACTACGTCGGCCAGGAGAAACTGCGTCCGCAGACCGGCTGGCAGCCTCTGGCGTTTGCCCTCGACTGGCAGCGTCCGGCACGCCATATGAACAGCACCTCCTACTTCTATAACCACTCCAGCCAGTGGCGCTACGAAACGGTCACCGCGCAGGAGCTGCTGTCGCCGATGGCGGATAAATCCCGCTACAGCGGCCACCTTATTGACTTCAACGTGCGTGCTGAACGCATGGGCTGGCTGCCGTCGGCGCCGCAGCTGGGCACTAACCCGCTGCGCATTGCGGAAGCGGCGAAGCAGGCGGGCATGTCACCGGTGGATTATACCGTGAAATCTCTGAAGGATGGCTCAATCCGCTTCGCGGCAGAACAGCCGGAGAACGGTAAAAACCATCCGCGTAACCTGTTCATCTGGCGCTCCAACCTGCTGGGGTCGTCCGGTAAAGGCCACGAGTACATGCTGAAATACCTGCTCGGTACCGAAAACGGTATCCAGGGGAAAGATCTCGGCAAGCAGGGCGGCGTGAAGCCGGAAGAGGTGGAGTGGAAAGACAACGGTCTCGACGGCAAGCTGGATCTGGTGGTGACGCTCGACTTCCGTCTGTCCAGCACCTGCCTGTACTCCGACATCGTGCTGCCAACCGCGACCTGGTACGAAAAAGACGACATGAATACCTCGGATATGCATCCGTTTATTCATCCGCTGTCTGCGGCCGTTGACCCTGCGTGGGAATCAAAAAGCGACTGGGATATCTACAAAGACATCGCGAAGAAATTCTCCGAAGTCTGCGTAGGGCACCTCGGCAAAGAGACCGACGTGGTGACGCTGCCAATCCAGCACGACTCTGCCGCCGAACTTGCGCAACCGCTGGACGTGAAGGACTGGAAAAAAGGCGAATGCGACCTGATCCCGGGCGTAACCGCGCCGCACATTATTCCGGTTGAACGCGACTATCCGGCAACCTACGAGCGCTTTACCTCTATCGGCCCGCTGATGGAGAAAATCGGTAACGGCGGGAAGGGGATCGCCTGGAACACCCAGAGCGAAATGGATCTGCTGCGCAAGCTCAACTACACCAAAGCGGACGGCCCGGCGAAAGGCCAGCCTATGCTGAACACGGCGATTGATGCGGCAGAGATGATCCTGACCCTGGCCCCGGAAACCAACGGCCACGTCGCGGTGAAAGCCTGGGCGGCCCTGAGCGAGTTCACCGGCCGTGACCATACGCACCTGGCGACGAATAAAGAGGAAGAGAAAATCCGCTTCCGCGATATTCAGGCGCAGCCGCGCAAGATTATCTCCAGCCCGACCTGGTCAGGCCTGGAAGATGAGCATGTGTCCTATAACGCGGGCTACACCAACGTTCACGAGCTAATCCCATGGCGCACCCTGTCCGGCCGTCAGTCGCTGTATCAGGATCACCAGTGGATGCGCGACTTCGGTGAAAGCCTGCTGGTTTACCGTCCGCCAATCGACACCCGCTCCGTGACCGCAGTTATGGGCGCGAAATCGAACGGTAACCCAGAGAAGGCGCTGAACTTCCTGACGCCGCACCAGAAGTGGGGGATCCACTCCACCTACAGCGACAACCTGCTGATGCTGACGCTGTCGCGCGGCGGTCCGATTGTCTGGATGAGCGAAACGGATGCCAAAGATCTGGGTATTGAAGATAACGACTGGATCGAAGTGTTCAACAGCAACGGTGCCCTGACGGCGCGTGCGGTGGTGAGCCAGCGCGTACCGGCCGGGATGACCATGATGTATCACGCGCAGGAACGTATCGTTAACCTGCCGGGGTCAGAAATTACCGAGCAGCGCGGCGGGATCCACAACTCCGTGACCCGTATTACGCCGAAGCCGACCCACATGATCGGTGGCTATGCGCAGCTGGCCTACGGCTTTAACTACTACGGCACCGTAGGATCGAACCGCGATGAGTTCGTAGTGGTTCGTAAGATGAAGAATATTAACTGGTTAGACGGCGAAGGTAATGACCAGGTACAGGAGAGCGTAAAATGAAAATTCGTTCACAAGTCGGCATGGTGCTGAATCTGGATAAATGCATCGGCTGCCATACCTGCTCGGTCACCTGTAAAAACGTCTGGACCAGCCGCGAAGGTATGGAGTACGCCTGGTTCAACAACGTGGAAAGCAAGCCGGGCACCGGCTTCCCGACCGACTGGGAAAACCAGGAGAAGTGGAAGGGCGGCTGGATCCGTAAAATCAACGGCAAGCTGCAGCCGCGCATGGGTAACCGCGCGATGCTGCTGGGAAAAATCTTCGCTAACCCGCACCTGCCGGGCATCGACGATTACTACGAGCCGTTTGACTACGACTACCAGAACCTGCACAACGCGCCGGAAAGCAAGCACCAGCCGATCGCCCGTCCTCGCTCGCTGATCACCGGTCAGCGCATGGACAAAATTACCAGCGGTCCAAACTGGGAAGAGATTCTGGGCGGCGAGTTCGAGAAACGCGCCAAAGACCAGAACTTCGAGAATATGCAGAAGGCGATGTACGGCCAATTCGAAAACACCTTCATGATGTATCTGCCGCGCCTGTGCGAGCACTGCCTCAACCCGGCGTGCGTGGCGACCTGCCCGAGCGGCGCCATCTACAAGCGTGAAGAAGACGGCATCGTGCTGATCGACCAGGACAAGTGCCGCGGCTGGCGCATGTGCATCACCGGCTGCCCGTACAAAAAAATCTACTTCAACTGGAAGAGCGGTAAATCTGAGAAGTGCATCTTCTGCTACCCGCGTATTGAAGCCGGAATGCCGACCGTCTGCTCAGAAAGCTGCGTAGGCCGTATTCGCTACCTCGGCGTGCTGCTGTATGACGCGGACGCGATTGAAAACGCCGCGAGCACCGAGCACGAGAAAGATCTTTATCAGCGTCAGCTGGACGTGTTCCTCGATCCGAACGATCCGAAGGTGATTGAGCAGGCGCTGAAGGACGGCGTGCCGCAGAGCGTGATTGACGCGGCGCAGCAGTCACCGGTGTACAAAATGGCGATGGACTGGAAGCTCGCGCTGCCGCTGCACCCGGAATACCGCACCCTGCCGATGGTCTGGTACGTGCCGCCGCTGTCGCCGATTCAGTCCGCGGCTGACGCGGGCGAGCTGGGCAGCAACGGCATCCTGCCGGACGTGGAAAGCCTGCGTATTCCGGTTCAGTACCTGGCGAACCTGTTGACCGCAGGGGATACCCAGCCGGTCCTGCTCGCGCTGAAGCGTATGCTGGCGATGCGTCACTTCAAACGTGCGGAAACCGTAGACGGTGTGACCGATACCCGCGCGCTGGAAGAGGTTGGCCTGACCGAAGCGCAGGCGCAGGAGATGTACCGCTATCTGGCGATTGCCAACTACGAAGACCGTTTCGTGGTGCCGAGCAGCCACCGCGAGCTGGCCCGCGAAGCCTTCCCGGAAAAAAATGGCTGTGGCTTTACCTTTGGCGACGGCTGCCACGGGTCAGACAGCAAATTCAACCTGTTCAACAGCCGCCGCATCGATGCCATGGATGTGACCAGCAAAACGGAGCCGCACCAATGATTGAACTCGTCATTGTTTCGCGTCTGCTCGAGTACCCGGATGCTGCGCTTGCGCAGCATCAGCAGGAACTCTTTGATGCACTCGCGTCATCTGAAAACCTGGATAAAGACGATGCCCAGCGGCTTGGTGTTTTCCTCCGCGATCTGCTGGCGCGCGACCTTCTGGATGCCCAGTCGGACTACAGCCAGCTGTTTGACCGGGGGCGTGCGACCTCGCTGCTGCTGTTTGAACACGTTCACGGTGAATCCCGTGACCGCGGTCAGGCGATGGTGGACCTGATGGCCCAGTACGAACAGCACGGCCTGCAGCTCGACAGCCGCGAGCTGCCGGATCATCTGCCGTTGTATCTGGAGTACCTGGCGCAGCTGCCGAAAGAAGAGGCGCTGGGCGGTCTGCAGGATATCGCGCCGATCCTGGCGCTGCTCGGCGCGCGTCTTCAGCAGCGGGAGAGCCGCTATGCGGTGCTGTTCGATCTGCTGGTGAAGCTGGCCAACGCCTCGGTCGACAGTAAAAAAGTGGCGGAGAAAATTGCGGATGAAGCCCGCGATGATACGCCACAAGCGCTGGATGCGGTCTGGGAAGAAGAGCAGGTGAAATTCTTTGCTGACCAGAACTGCGGCGAGTCTGAAATCTCCGCTCACCAGCGTCGTTTTGCCGGCGCGGTTGCCCCGCAATATTTGAATATCTCTAACGGAGGACGGCACTAATGCACTTCCTGAATATGTTCTTCTTTGACATCTACCCGTATATCGCGGGCACCGTGTTCCTGGTGGGAAGCTGGCTGCGTTACGACTACGGCCAGTACACCTGGCGTGCGGCCTCCAGCCAGATGCTGGATCGCAAAGGGATGCATGTGGGCTCTAACCTGTTCCACATCGGTATTCTGGGGATTTTTGCCGGTCACTTCCTGGGGATGCTGACGCCGCACTGGATGTATGAAGCGTGGCTGCCGATTGAGGTGAAGCAGAAGATGGCGATGATCGCCGGCGGTGCCTGCGGCGTGATGACTCTGGTCGGTGGCCTGCTGCTGCTGAAACGTCGTCTGTTCAGCCCGCGCGTGCGTGCTACTACCACCGCAGCGGACATCCTGATCCTCTCCCTGCTGATGGTGCAGTGCGCGCTGGGCCTGCTGACCATTCCGTTCTCGGCGCAGCACATGGACGGCAGCGAAATGATGAAGCTGGTCGGCTGGGCGCAGTCCGTGGTGACCTTCCACGGCGGAGCATCCGCGCACCTGGACGGTGTGGCGTTTATCTTCCGCGTTCACCTGGTGCTGGGTATGACGCTGTTTGTGCTGTTCCCGTTCTCTCGTCTGGTGCATATCTGGAGCGCGCCGGTGGAGTACCTGACGCGCAAATACCAGATTGTGCGCGCCCGTCGCTAATTCACCGTTTTGACACTCACCCCGCACTCGCGGGGTTTTTTTTCGCCCCAGCCCAGGTTATTGCCCGCGGCAGCAAACAGGATCAGCGCGCCGCCAGCGAGCTGCGTCAGGTTCAGCGAGTGTCCGAACACCAGATTATCGACAACGATCGCCACCACCGGATAGATAAACGACAGGGAGCCGGTAATGGGCGTAGGCAGCTTCTGGATCGCGCTGTAGAGCAGCTGGTACATAATGCCGGTATGGACGATGCCCAGCGTCAGCAGGATCGACCAGGGGAAATCACCTGAAAATGACGGCATGCTGGCAAACGGCAAAAGCATCACGACGCCCGTCAGCACCTGGATAAAGGCAATATGCTGCGGCGCAACGGATCTGAGCTTGCGGGCAATAATGGCCGTGACCGCATAGAAGAAAGCCGCGGCCATCGCCAGGCCGATTCCGGCGAGCCATTCACTTCCGTGCGCGCCGGTCAGCTCGCTGGAGAGCAAGATCACCACGCCGCCGAAGGCGAGGAACAGCCAGCCCCATTTCACGAGGCTGACGCGTTCACCTAAAAACATTCCCATCAGGACCAGCATAAACGGCTGGGTGTTATAGACCACCGTCGAAAGACCAATGGAGATCCGCTCATAGGCTGCGAAGAGCAGCAGCCAGTTCACTAGGAGCGCTACGCCACCGAGAATGGCCAGCAGGAGCGTGGTGCGGGTGAGGGGACTGAAGGGCTTTTGACTTACCCGGATAAAAATAAAAAGCGCCATTGCCCCGATAAGACAGCGCCAGAACACCACTTCCGTCACCGGCAGACCGCTGAGTAAAACAAACGCACCGATAGAGCCGGAAATTAACATCGCCAGGCTCATTTGCCAGACGCCATTATGGAAATCACGCATTATCCACCTCCTGATTGTATGACGCTATTGTCGAAAATAGCTGTCGGGTTTTACAGGGATGAGATAAGGTGAAATGCAGTGATGGCTTTTTAAAATTAGGTGAAAAGGATGGAATACCTTCTCGATGATATCGACCGACAAATTTTAGCCTGTCTGGTCGAAGATGCGCGCATGTCTTTGAAGGTGCTCAGCGGACGCATCGGTCTGACTTCCCCCAGCACGGCAGAACGCCTGAAAAGGCTGGAAGAGCGCGGTGTGATTCAGGGGTATGGCGCACGGGTGAATCTGGCGGCGCTGGGGTATACGCTGCAGGCGCTGGTGCGCGTGCGGCCTTTGCCGGGGTTGTTGCATAAGGTGGATAAATACATTCAGGCGATGCCGGAGTGTATTGAGAGCGACAAAGTCACCGGGGAAGATTGCTTTGTGATTAGGCTGGTGGTGCGATCGATAGAGCAGCTGGATGTGTTGCTGGACGGCCTGGCGGAGCATGCCCAGTGCAATACGTCGATTGTGAAGAGTTCGCCGGTGAAGCGTCGTTTGCCGCCGATGTAGGCTTCTGGTTTCTGTTTCCGGGTGGCGGCTGCGCCTTACCCGGCCTACAAAGGCTTCCTCGTTACAGAAATGCATGATGCGTGGTGCGAACAGAAAGTTTGGAGTTATTTGAAAGTGATGGTGGTGGTGGAAGGATTACTCGGCGCGTTGCGCCTCGCCCTTCGGGTCGTTGCCTGCGGCAACGCTTTCTCGCTACGCTCGAATCGAACCTTAATCGAAGCTTCTCATCCTTCCCCGTTACGAAAATGCATGATGCCTGGTGCAAAAAGGAGATTCAGAGTCATTTGAAAGTGATGGTGGTGGGGGAAGGATTCGAACCTTCGAAGTCGATGACGGCAGATTTACAGTCTGCTCCCTTTGGCCGCTCGGGAACCCCACCAGGGGTAATTCAAATTTTGAGGTCATGCTGAGAGATGGTGGTGGGGGAAGGATTCGAACCTTCGAAGTCGATGACGGCAGATTTACAGTCTGCTCCCTTTGGCCGCTCGGGAACCCCACCACGGGGTAATACTTTTTACTGGCCTGCTTCCTGCTGGAAGCGGGGCGCATCATATCAAATGAGGCGCCCCTGTAAAGCATTCCTTTAGGGGAATGAAGCTGTTTGCCTGCTTTTTATCCGTAAAGGCGCAAAGCTAATCAATTCATTTTCCGAAAGATTAAAGAATGATGGTTCTGTTGCCGTAGACAAAGACACGCTGCGCCAGTACCTGATACAGCGCACGGCTCAGCACGTTCTTCTCAACGTCACGCCCTGCACGCATCATGTCCTCGGCCGTGTAGGTGTGATCCACGTGAATCACGTCCTGCATGATGATTGGACCTTCGTCCAGGTTGTCATTCACGTAGTGTGCGGTTGCACCGATGATCTTCACGCCGCGCTCGTACGCCTGGTGGTAGGGACGCGCGCCAATAAAGGCTGGCAGGAACGAGTGGTGAATGTTGATGATCTTGTTCGGGAAACGCGCCACGAAGGATGGCGTTAACACGCGCATGTATTTCGCCAGCACCACGTAGTCCGGGTTATGCGCTTCAATGGCCTGGGCCATCAGATCGTCGTGTTCTTCACGGGTATGACCTTCGTGGCTAACCAGCTCAAACGGAATATCAAAACGCTCGACCAACGTGCGCAGCGTCTCATGGTTGCCAATAACGGCAGCTATTTCCACGTCCAGACCGCCGTAGTTTGCTTTCATCAGCAGGTCGCCCAGACAGTGTGCTTCTTTGGTCACCAGGATCACGATGCGGCGTCGACCGGCTGGGGTCAGCTCGCGTACGGAACCTTCCGGAAGCGCGCTGTCGAGATCGGCAAGCAGGGTGGTGTCGTTGAAAATACCTTCGAGTTCGGTACGCATAAAGAAGCGGCCGGTACGGTGGTCAACGAACTCGTTGTTCTGCACGATATTCAGTTCATGTTTGTAGCAAATGTTGGTAATTCGTGCGATCAGTCCTTTTTGATCGGGACAGATGGTGCGCAGAACTTTACGTTGTAATGATTGCATCGCCGGGAAATCCTGTTTGTATTTGCGAAGTCTGGGTTGTCAGGCATTACTGCCCGCAACACTTTTTAAATTTTTTACCTGAACCACACGGGCAGGGATCGTTACGACCAAACTGTGGGCGCGTTCCGTCAATATAATACCACTGCCCGCTTTCCTTTAAGAACCGGGAACGCTCGATAATGGCACCAGGTTTATTATTCTCGGTAAAACGAGCAACAAAGCTGACGTAACCTTCATCAACATGGCTGCCCGTTGAGGATTCATAGACGGTAAGGCCGAGCCACTGCGTGTTCGCGAAGCCGGCTTCGATGTCCTGTCTGAATTCGTCAGCGTGGCAGGAGGGATGCCAGGTTTTAATCAGGTAGTCTGCGTCTTTGATCACAAAAGCAGTGTAACGTGAACGCATGAGGTGTGACGGGTCTGGTGCAACCTGATCGCCAGACAGATATCGCTGGCAACATAGGCTATACTCCAGAGCGCTACCACAAGGGCAGAGTTGAGACACGATTCTCTTCCTGGAACAAATAATAAAGGCGTAAAACGCTTCGGGTTGCACTATGTTAACTGAGCTGTTGCGTTGACGCTATGTCAGGAATCCAGGGGAAGTAAAACAGGGCTAATGAGAAAGGTTAAAATTGGACTGGCGCTGGGCTCAGGTGCAGCCCGGGGATGGTCGCACATCGGCGTGATTAATGCCTTAAACAAGATGGGCATTAACGTAGATATTGTCGCAGGTTGTTCAATAGGATCGCTTGTCGGCTCCGCTTACGCGTGCGGGAAGCTTCCGGAACTCGAGACCTGGGTGCGCTCCTTCAGCTACTGGGACGTCCTGCGCCTGATGGACCTCTCGTGGCAGCGTGGTGGGCTGTTGCGCGGCGAACGCGTCTTTAACCAGTTCCGCCAGGTGATGCCTCTCGAAAACTTTACTGATTGTCAGATGCCCTTCGGCGCCGTCGCGACGAACCTCAGTACGGGTCGCGAACTGTGGCTAACCGAAGGGGATATCCATCTTGCCGTGCGCGCCTCCTGCAGCATGCCGGGGCTCATGGCGCCTGTCCCACACAACGGTTACTGGCTTGTCGACGGTGGCGTCGTGAATCCGGTTCCCATCTCTCTGACCCGTGCAATGGGGGCGGATATCGTAATTGCCGTCGACCTGCAGCACGACGCCCACCTGATGCAACAGGACCTCATGCCGGTCAATCTCCAGAGCGAAGATGCCGAGGGCGAGAAACTGGCCTGGCATGAGCGCCTGCGCGGCAGAATCGGGCGCATGGCCGCGCGACGCTCGGTTGCCGCGCCGACGGCGATAGAAATCATGACCACGTCAATCCAGGTTCTGGAGAACCGCCTTAAGCGCAATCGTATGGCAGGCGACCCGCCAGATATTCTTATTCAGCCTTACTGTCCGCAAATCTCTACTCTTGATTTCCATCGGGCTGAGGCCGCCATCGCAGCGGGCTCGTTAGCCGTCGAAAAGAAAATGGACGAATTGTTGCCTTTTGTGCAAACAGCACGTTAAGCACCTTTTTTTGACTACTTCAGCAAATTCTGACAGGCGATAGTGCCGATCGCATGCCACTATTTAGTTACTGTCAGCCAGGGGAGGAACCATGACGCAGCCATTGGCCGGAAAACACATTTTGATTGTAGAAGACGAGCCCGTTTTCCGATCGCTACTGGATTCGTGGTTATCCTCGCTGGGAGCAATCACTTCACTCGCTGAAGATGGTATCGACGCCCTGGAAAAAATGATCAGCATTACGCCCGATTTGATGATTTGCGACATTGAGATGCCGCGCATGAATGGACTGAAGCTGGTTGAACATCTGCGTAACGAAGGCAACCAGACGCCGATTCTGGTGATCTCTGCCACAGAGAATATGGCGGATATCGCCAAAGCATTGCGTCTTGGCGTCCAGGATATTCTGCTCAAGCCGGTCAAGGATCTGAACCGGCTGCGAGAAACGGTCTTAGCGTGCCTTTATCCGAATATGTTTAATTCCCGGGTAGAGGAAGAGGAGCGTCTTTTCCAGGACTGGGATGCACTGGTGAGTGATCCTCCTGCTGCGGCGAAACTGTTGCAAGAACTTCAGCCGCCCGTACAGCAAACCATTTCGCACTGCCGCGTAAATTATCGCCAGCTGGTGGCGGCTGACCAGCCGGGACTGGTACTGGATATCGCACCATTATCTGATTCCGACCTTGCGTTTTATTCTCTGGATGTCACCCGTGCGGGGGATAATGGCGTATTAGCCGCGTTGCTTCTTCGCGCGCTATTTAATGGTTTGCTGCAGGAACAGTTATCGCATCAGGGACAACGACTGCCGGAGTTAGGCAGTTTGCTCAAACAGGTAAACCAGCTTTTTCGTCAGGCTAATTTGCCCGGACAGTTCCCGCTGCTGGTCGGCTATTACCACAGCGGTTTAAAGAATCTGATCCTCGTCTCAGCGGGTCTCAACGCTTCACTGAATACCGGTGAACATCATATTGAGGTGAGTAACGGTGTGCCGCTTGGGACATTGGGTACGGCGTATCTTAATCAAATTAGCCACCGCTGTTCCTCCTGGCAGTGCCAAATTTGGGGCGCCGGGGGACGGCTACGCTTAATGTTGTCCACGGAATAAGCAATTGGATCTTAATTTTAAGATTGCTTTACCTGTGTTTTACGGGGAGTGCTACTATCGCTGCCCAGTTTCATGCGTATTTATCCTAATTGATCGGCAACGCGTTCTTTTCAGACCCGAACTGCGGGGCGAGGCTGATATACTCAACGCGTTATTTATTGCATAAAAGTTCAAAACTTGAACAGCTCAGGAGAATTTGAATGGCTGCCCTAAATTCGAAAGTCAGAAAGGCCGTCATCCCGGTAGCGGGATTGGGGACCAGGATGTTACCAGCAACTAAGGCAATTCCTAAAGAGATGCTGCCTCTGGTTGATAAGCCATTAATCCAGTATGTCGTTAATGAATGTATCGCAGCCGGCATCACTGAAATTGTGCTGGTTACGCATTCATCAAAAAACTCTATCGAAAACCATTTCGATACAAGCTTTGAACTTGAAGCCATGCTGGAAAAGCGTGTTAAGCGTCAGCTGTTAGAAGAAGTTCAGTCTATTTGCCCGCCGCACGTTACCATTATGCAGGTTCGTCAGGGCCTGGCTAAAGGTCTGGGCCACGCTGTGATGTGTGCACATCCTGTTGTAGGTGATGAGCCTGTAGCGGTAATTCTGCCTGACGTAATTCTGGACGAATACGAATCCGATCTTTCTCAGGATAACCTTGCTGAGATGATCAAACGTTTCGACGAAACCGGCAGCAGCCAGATCATGGTTGAGCCTGTTGAAGACGTGACGGCATACGGTGTGGTTGACTGCAAAGGCGTTAACCTTGAACCGGGCGAAAGCGTGCCAATGGTTGGCGTGGTAGAGAAGCCTAAAGCCGACGTAGCGCCTTCAAACCTGGCCGTTGTAGGTCGCTATGTCCTGAGCGCTGAAATCTGGCCTCTGCTGGCGAAAACGCCTCCAGGAGCGGGGGATGAGATTCAGCTGACGGATGCCATTGATATGCTGATCGAGAAAGAGACCGTTGAGGCTTACCATATGAAAGGTAAGAGCCATGACTGCGGTAATAAGCTTGGTTATATGCAGGCGTTCGTTGAATATGGTATTCGCCACAATACTCTTGGTGAAGAATTTAAAACCTGGCTCAAAGAGAGCGTAGGTATTAAGAAATAAGCCACGGTTACATATGTCCGAAACCGGTGAGGCGCTGCCCACCGGTTTTTTTATGCCCTAAACACTTCTGAAACCTGTCTCTAAGTACAGTTATTAAAATTGCCAAATAATGCTTTATGACAGAGTGTAAGGGGTTGTTTGCGACAAATTTAGGTTAAAAAAAATCCCGCATTACGCGGGATTTTTCTGAATACGGTTGGATTAATCCTTGATCAGGAAGTCGTCCAGCTGTTTGCCTTGTTCGTCCATGGCTTTCTTGATAACAGCAGGAGTGCGGCCCTGGCCAGTCCAGGTTTTAGTTTCGCCGTTCTCGTCAACGTAGCTATATTTAGCAGGACGAGCGGCACGCTTGGCTTTAGTACCGGTTTTAGCTGCAGCCATGCTGTTCAGCAATTCATTTGGATCGATACCATCAGCAATCAGCATTTCACGATATTGCTGCAGTTTACGAGTACGTTCTTCGATTTCAGCAGCAGCTGCGCTTTCTTCTTCACGACGTTCATTAACTACAACTTCTAATTTTTCCAGCATTTCTTCAAGCGTTTCGAGGGTGCATTCTCTTGCCTGCGCACGAAGAGTACGGATGTTGTTCAGAATTTTAAGTGCTTCGCTCATTGTAGTAATCTCAAACTTATAATGGGGGGTGGTTTGTTGACCTAATAATAGAGCCATAAATTCAGTTGTGCAATAGCCAGGAATGTAAGGAATTCAAAAAATACTAAATAATGCCGCTATTATTAATTACGCTAACTTAAATTTCATCACCCAACAGTCTCGTTTGTTATCAGCTAACCCGGCTGGACCCGGTCGATTGCATCTTTTTTTTGTGACATTTACCGCAGGAATTATAGTTGCGGCGGAGAAATATCAGCCTTTTGTATTAGTTCCCCACTGTGATGTTAAGACTGTAATAGTTAATAAATAGTGAATTTTAAAGAACGGGGATTCCACTATAAAAAGCAGTGTTATGTTTGGCTGAACATATAACATATTGGCCGGGCAGAAGGAGTTTACTTCATGTTTTAACGGGCTATTTTCATGAAAAGAAGGTTGTGAACTCCGCGCTGAAACGCTTCCTCTGTGTGCTGCATCGCTGATGACCAGACAAATTATGGTACAATGAATCATCGGGAATATTACACATTGATTAGGGTTTTACGGCCAATGGCACAACTTTATTTCTACTATTCGGCAATGAATGCCGGGAAATCCACCGCGTTGCTGCAATCCTCATACAATTACCAGGAGCGCGGGATGCGTACCGTTGTTTATACGGCTGAAATTGACGATCGCTTTGGCGCAGGGAAGGTGAGCTCAAGAATAGGGCTCTCGTCGCCTGCCAGACTGTTTAACCCGAAAACCGATCTGTTTGAGGACATTCGTACAGAACATGCTTTGCAGCCCATTCACTGTGTTCTGGTAGATGAAAGCCAGTTTCTGACGCGTGAACAGGTTCATGCCCTTTCAGAGGTGGTCGATGAGCTTGATATTCCCGTGCTGTGTTATGGCCTGCGTACGGATTTCCGCGGTGAACTCTTTGCCGGTAGCCAATATTTGCTTGCCTGGTCGGATAAGCTTGTCGAATTGAAAACAATCTGCTTCTGCGGTCGCAAAGCCAGCATGGTGCTTCGTCTCGACCAGGCCGGGAAACCTTATGCAGATGGCGAGCAGGTGGTGATAGGCGGTAATGAACGCTATGTTTCAGTCTGTCGTAAGCATTATAAAGAAGCGTTGTCTGTAGGCTCGCTGACGGCGATTCAGCACGACAACAGGAAATAACGCCGGCCTTGTTATACAGACATAAAAAAACCCGCCATAAAGGCGGGTTTTTTCTTCTACTTTCAATTAAGCGCTTTTCTTCGCTTTCTTGTCAGCTTTGATGACAGGAGCTTCTGTTTTCACAGCGGCAACGTCACCTTCTTTGAACTCACGACCGTAGAAGGTATCCAGCAGAATCTGTTTCAGCTCGGAGATCAGTGGGTAGCGCGGGTTAGCACCAGTACACTGGTCATCGAATGCATCTTCAGACAGCTTATCTACATGAGCGAGGAAGTCAGCTTCCTGAACGCCTGCTTCACGGATAGATTTAGGAATACCCAGCTCAGCTTTCAGGCTTTCCAGCCATGCCAGCAGTTTCTCAATCTTCGCAGCAGTACGGTCACCCGGTGCGCTCAGACCAAGGTGGTCTGCGATTTCAGCGTAACGACGGCGCGCTTGCGGACGGTCGTACTGGCTGAAAGCAGTCTGCTTGGTTGGGTTGTCGTTAGCGTTATAACGGATAACGTTGCTGATCAACAGGGCGTTCGCCAGACCGTGAGGAATGTGGAACTGAGAACCCAGCTTGTGCGCCATAGAGTGGCAAACACCCAGGAAGGCGTTCGCAAACGCGATACCGGCGATGGTTGCTGCACTGTGAACGCGTTCACGTGCTACCGGGTTTTTAGACCCTTCGTTGTAGGACGCTGGCAGGTTTTCCTTCAGCAGTTTCAGCGCCTGAAGAGCCTGACCGTCAGAGAACTCAGATGCCAGCACAGAAACGTAAGCTTCCAGGGCGTGAGTTACCGCATCCAGGCCACCGAACGCACACAGTGATTTCGGCATCTCCATGACCAGGTTCGCATCAACGATAGCCATGTCTGGGGTCAGTGCATAGTCAGCCAGTGGATATTTCTGACCTGTTGCATCGTCCGTTACTACTGCGAATGGCGTAACTTCTGAACCGGTACCGGAAGTGGTGGTTACCGCGATCATTTTCGCTTTTACGCCCATTTTCGGGAACTTGTAGATACGTTTACGGATGTCCATAAAGCGCAGCGCCAGTTCTTCGAAGTGGGTTTCAGGATGCTCGTACATGACCCACATGATTTTCGCGGCATCCATTGGGGAACCACCACCCAGTGCGATAATCACATCTGGTTTGAAGGAGTTAGCCAGTTCAGCACCTTTACGCACAACGCTCAGGGTAGGGTCAGCTTCAACTTCAAAGAACACTTCAGTTTCAACGCCAGCCGCTTTCAGTACAGAGGTGATCTGGTCAGCGTAGCCGTTGTTGAACAGGAAACGGTCAGTCACGATGAGCGCACGTTTGTGGCCATCAGTAATCACTTCATCCAGCGCGATTGGCAGTGAGCCACGGCGGAAGTAGATAGATTTCGGAAGTTTGTGCCACAACATGTTTTCAGCTCGCTTAGCAACGGTTTTCTTGTTGATCAGGTGTTTTGGACCAACGTTTTCAGAGATGGAGTTACCACCCCAGGAACCACAACCCAGAGTCAGGGAAGGTGCGAGTTTAAAGTTGTACAGATCACCGATACCACCCTGAGAAGCAGGGGTGTTAATCAGGATACGTGCAGTTTTCATCATCTGACCGAAGTGGGCAACGCGTTCTGGCTGGTTGTCCTGGTCGGTGTACAGACAAGAAGTGTGACCGATACCGCCCATGGCAACCAGTTTCTCGGCTTTCTCTACCGCGTCTTCGAAATCTTTCGCACGGTACATGGCAAGCGTTGGAGACAGTTTTTCATGTGCAAACGGCTCGCTTTCGTCGACAACTTTCACTTCACCGATCAGGATTTTGGTTGTTGCCGGAACGGTAAAGCCTGCGAGTTCAGCAATTTTGTAAGCCGGCTGACCCACGATAGCAGCGTTCAACGCGCCATTTTTCAGGATAATGTCCTGAACGGCTTTCAGCTCTTTGCCCTGCAGCAGGTAGCCGCCGTGGCTGGCGAAACGTTCACGAACAGCGTCGTACACGGAATCGACAACAACAACAGATTGTTCAGATGCACAGATCACGCCGTTATCGAAGGTTTTAGACATCAGTACAGACGCAACGGCACGTTTGATGTCAGCGGTTTCGTCGATAACAACAGGGGTGTTACCCGCGCCCACACCGATTGCTGGTTTACCGGAGCTGTAAGCGGCTTTAACCATGCCAGGACCACCGGTCGCCAGGATCAGGTTAATGTCCGGGTGATGCATCAGCGCATTGGAGAGCTCAACGGAAGGTTGGTCGATCCAGCCAATCAGATCTTTTGGTGCGCCAGCAGCGATCGCCGCCTGCAGGACAATATCTGCCGCTTTGTTGGTCGCGTCTTTCGCACGTGGGTGTGGAGAGAAGATGATTGCGTTACGAGTCTTCAGGCTAATCAGTGATTTGAAGATAGCTGTAGACGTTGGGTTAGTTGTCGGAACAATACCGCAGATGATGCCGATAGGTTCAGCGATGGTGATGGTACCGAAGGTGTCGTCTTCGGACAGCACGCCACAGGTTTTCTCATCTTTATAGGCGTTGTAGATATACTCGGAAGCAAAGTGGTTTTTGATCACTTTATCTTCCACGATACCCATTCCGGATTCGGCAACGGCCATTTTAGCGAGAGGGATTCGAGCATCTGCAGCAGCCAGTGCGGCCGCGCGGAAGATTTTATCCACCTGTTCTTGGGTGAAATTGGCATATTCACGCTGGGCTTTTTTAACGCGCTCGACGAGGGCGTTCAGTTCAGCGATATTAGTAACAGCCATAATGCTCTCCTGATAATGTTTAAACTCTTTTAGTAAACCAGCGCTCGATACGTCACACAGTATAGACAGAGCCGATACGACTTGCGTAACACAAAGTAAAACAAAGAGTTACTTTATGCGTTAGCACACTAATTTACTAAAAGAGCCTTACCTTAGCATCATCCCTTTTTGTCAGGTGATCTCCCTGGGGGCGTAACCAAGATTACTCACTTCTGAGTACGGAAATCATGATCTGCGTCAATTTTCCCCCAAGCTGATACCTTTCAGCAGGGTTATTTCGTTGAGGTTTTTCAAGTGTTAAATAATTAAGTAAGTAATGGAAGTGGTGCTGCCATTGATTATACATATATTTAACATCCTGAAATGATGACGTTTTGCCGCAGATTTCGAGTGAAGTATGCTAATAAAAAGGGTATCTTCAGCGCGATTTCTCATGACAAATTGTCAGTCCCGGGCATGTGTATAAGCGGAGCAAAACGTGATTCAAACGCTCTTTGATTTTCCAACGTATTTTAAATTTTTTATTGGTTTGTTTGCCCTGGTCAACCCGGTGGGGATCATTCCTGTCTTCATTAGTATGACGAGTTATCAGACGGCGGCGGCCAGGAATAAGACCAACCTCACCGCTAACCTGTCAGTAGCTATCATTTTGCTCACCTCCCTTTTCCTGGGTGACGCCATTCTCCAGCTCTTCGGGATTTCGATTGACTCGTTCCGCATAGCGGGTGGGATCCTGGTCGTGACCATCGCCATGTCAATGATCAGCGGTAAGCTAGGCGAGGATAAACAAAACAAGCAGGAGAAGTCAGAAACTGCCATCCGCGAAAGTATTGGCGTGGTGCCGCTGGCCTTACCGCTCATGGCTGGCCCTGGCGCCATCAGTTCAACCATTGTCTGGGGCACGCGTTACCATAGCCTGATGCACCTGATTGGCTTTTCCGTTGCCATTGCACTTTTCGCGCTGTGCTGTTGGGGAGTATTCCGCATGGCACCCTGGCTGGTGCGACTGTTGGGGCAGACGGGCATTAACGTCATAACGCGTATTATGGGCCTGCTGTTGATGGCGTTAGGGATTGAATTCATCGTTACAGGAATTAAAAGCATTTTCCCCGGTTTGCTGCACTGATATTTCGTATGAAAGAACGGAGCCACGGCTCCGTTTTTTTACGTCATTATCAGTAAATCCTATAACTAAAGTTGAAATGCTCACATATCATAATAAATTCTACTAATAATGTTCATTGGTTGTATTTCAATGAGTTATTAATTCCCGCCAAACCCGCCTGCGCAGAAAACCTTCGATCGAACTGTTATTTTACTCACATGATACTCTGGGGCTTGCTGAGAGATAACCGAAATGATATTAGTAAATTCAACATTCCCCTAGATGAATGTGCTAAATAATAACCAGTTGTTAAATTTTTGTACAAAATCACTCGATGATAGCGCAGCGACGCGCTTGTAGAGAAAATTTTCTCTATCCTATTGAATATCATGTTTTTTTAGTGACATTCGATGTCCGGCAAGGCTGCCCTCAACGATGCGGTACTCACCGTAAAAGAGAATTGCTTAACAAATTTGCAAAATGTATTGGCGCGCGTTTACGCCATTTGATACTTTCCGGCCTAATATTTTGCAGCATAAAACAAGCAGATGAGAATTATTTTCATATGGTTCTCTTCTCGGATATCCAGCGCAGGTCTCAAACAGGGGAGGCCTGTAACGAATCGACGCAAGACGGCCATACGAGCGGTCAGTAATAAAAAAGTCGGTGATAGCAAGCAGTAAAAGAAGAACCTGACAGCAGCAAAAAAAACTCCTGCGCTGTACAGGCCCCAACAGGGGATTACACAGCTGGCGAAGGCCAGTCATTATAATGAGTGGAGTACCAACACAATGTCCATCATCACAAAAAAAAATCTGGTAGCGGCGGGGATTTTAACTGCGCTAATCGCGGGCAACGCTGCAATGGCTGCGGACGTTCCTGCAGGTGTTCAACTGGCGGAGAAACAGACGCTGGTGCGTAACAACGGTGCGGAAGTTCAGTCTCTTGACCCGCACAAAATTGAAGGTGTCCCTGAGTCTAACGTTAACCGCGACCTGTTCGAAGGCCTGCTGGTGACAGACGTAGACGGCCACCCGGCACCGGGTGTAGCAGAAAAATGGGAAAACAAAGATTTCAAAGTCTGGACATTCCATCTGCGTAAAGATGCGAAATGGTCCGACGGTACACCGGTTACGGCCGAAGATTTCGTTTATAGCTGGCAGCGTCTGGCGAATCCAACTACCGCCTCTCCGTATGCGAGCTACCTGCAATATGGCCACATTGCCAATATTGATGACATCATCGCGGGCAAAAAACCTGTTACCGACCTGGGCGTAAAAGCGATCGATGCCAATACCTTTGAAGTGACGTTGAGCGAACCTGTTCCGTACTTCTATAAGCTGCTGGTTCACCCGTCCGTTTCTCCGGTACCAAAATCCGCCGTGGAAAAATTTGGTGAGAAATGGACGCAGCCTGCCAATATCGTCACCAATGGTGCCTATAAGCTGAAAGACTGGGTGGTCAACGAACGTATGGTGCTTGACCGTAACCCGCAGTATTGGGATAACGCGAAAACCGTAATTGACCAGGTGACCTACCTGCCAATCTCTTCCGAAGTGACTGACGTTAACCGCTACCGCAGCGGTGAAATCGACATGACCTATAACAACATGCCGATTGAACTGTTCCAGAAACTGAAAAAAGAGATCCCTAAAGAAGTTCACGTCGATCCGTACCTGTGCACCTATTACTATGAAATCAACAACCAGAAAGCACCGTTTACCGACGTACGTGTTCGTACCGCGCTGAAGCTGGCTCTGGATCGCGATATCATCGTGAACAAAGTCAAAAACCAGGGCGATCTGCCGGCGTACAGCTATACCCCTCCATACACCGATGGCGCAAAACTGACCGAGCCAGAGTGGTTCAAACAGACTCAGGAACAGCGTAACGCGGAAGCGAAGAAACTGCTGGCCGAAGCGGGCTACACCGCAGATAAGCCGCTGACCTTCAGCCTGCTCTACAACACTTCCGATCTGCACAAAAAACTGGCTATCGCCGTTGCCTCAATCTGGAAAAAGAACCTGGGCGCGAACGTCAAGCTGGAGAACCAGGAGTGGAAAACCTTCCTCGACAGCCGTCATCAGGGCACCTTTGATGTAGCTCGTGCTGGCTGGTGTGCGGACTATAACGAACCGACCTCCTTCCTGAACACCATGCTGAGCGACAGCTCAAACAACACCGCGCACTATAAGAGCCCGGCGTTTGACAAGCTGATCGCCGACACGCTGAAAACCACTGACGAAGCACAGCGTACTGAACTGTACTCTAAAGCCGAGCAGCAGCTGGATAAAGATTCCGCGATCGTTCCGGTTTACTACTACGTTAACGCCCGTCTGGTGAAACCGTGGGTAGGTGGGTACACCGGTAAAGACCCGATGGATAATATCTACGTTAAAAACTTGTATATTATCAAGCATTAATGGCAATGAGTGGGGCGGGCGTGCTCGCCCCACGGTGTCTAACCAACGTCACATTATATAGGCACACGCCAGAAGGTACGGGCAATGTTGAAATTTATCCTACGTCGCTGTCTTGAAGCGATTCCAACGCTATTTATTCTCATCACGATTTCCTTCTTCATGATGCGCCTCGCGCCGGGAAGTCCATTTACCGGTGAGCGTACGCTGCCGCCAGAAGTCATGGCGAATATCGAAGCGAAATACCACTTAAACGATCCTATCTCTACCCAGTACTTCAATTACCTGAAGCAGCTGGCCCACGGTGATTTTGGACCGTCATTTAAATATAAAGACTATTCCGTTAACGACCTGGTGGCCTCCAGCTTCCCGGTTTCGGCGAAATTGGGTGCTGCGGCATTCATTCTGGCGATCGTTTTTGGAGTCACCGCAGGCGTTATCGCCGCGCTCAGACAAAATACCAAATGGGATTATGCAGTAATGGGGGTGGCGATGACCGGGGTAGTCATACCCAGCTTCGTTGTTGCGCCATTACTGGTGATGATATTTGCCATTACGCTGAAGTGGCTGCCTGGCGGCGGCTGGAACGGCGGGGCATTGAAGTTCATGATTTTGCCGATGGTGGCATTATCTCTGGCGTACATCGCCAGTATCGCGCGTATCACCCGTGGTTCAATGATCGAAGTGCTGCACTCGAACTTCATTCGTACCGCGCGTGCTAAAGGGCTGCCGATGCGTCGGATTATCTTCCGCCACGCGCTTAAGCCGGCACTGTTGCCCGTGCTCTCCTACATGGGACCGGCATTCGTCGGGATCATTACCGGCTCGATGGTTATCGAAACAATTTACGGCCTGCCGGGCATCGGCCAGCTGTTTGTTAACGGCGCGCTTAACCGCGACTATTCGCTGGTACTGAGCCTGACTATTCTCGTCGGTGCGCTGACCATTCTCTTTAACGCTATCGTTGATGTGCTGTATGCCGTCATCGACCCGAAAATCCGTTACTAACTGGAGCACGCCATGATGTTGAGTAAGAAAAACAGCGAGGCGCTGGAAAACTTCAGTGAAAAACTGGAAGTAGAAGGTCGTAGCCTCTGGCAGGACGCGCGCCGTCGCTTTATGCACAACCGCGCGGCGGTTGCGAGTCTGGTGGTTCTGGTGATCATCGCGCTGTTTGTGACCCTGGCGCCGATGCTGTCGCAATTTACCTATTTCGACACCGACTGGGGCATGATGTCCAGCGCGCCGGATATGGAATCAGGCCACTATTTTGGCACGGATTCATCCGGACGCGATCTGCTGGTGCGTGTCGCTATCGGTGGCCGTATCTCTCTGATGGTCGGTATTGCTGCCGCGCTGGTCGCGGTGATCGTGGGTACGCTCTACGGCTCACTGTCCGGCTACCTCGGCGGCAAAATAGACTCGGTAATGATGCGTCTGCTGGAAATCCTGAACTCCTTCCCGTTTATGTTCTTCGTCATCCTGCTGGTGACCTTCTTCGGCCAGAATATCCTGCTGATCTTCGTGGCCATCGGGATGGTGTCCTGGCTGGATATGGCGCGTATTGTTCGCGGCCAGACGCTGAGCCTCAAACGCAAAGAGTTTATCGAAGCCGCGCAGGTAGGCGGTGTGTCCACCGGGAATATCGTGGTTCGCCATATCGTTCCTAACGTGCTGGGCGTGGTGGTGGTATATGCCTCACTGCTGGTACCAAGCATGATCCTGTTTGAATCTTTCCTGAGCTTCCTGGGTCTCGGCACACAAGAGCCTCTGAGCAGCTGGGGCGCGCTGCTGAGCGATGGCGCAAACTCGATGGAAGTTTCACCGTGGCTGCTGCTTTATCCGGCGGGTTTCCTGGTCGTTACCCTGTTTTGTTTTAACTTTATCGGCGATGGCCTGCGTGATGCCCTCGACCCGAAAGACCGTTAAGGAGCGCCGTCATGACAATTATTGAAACGGCCACTGCGCCACAGGCGCAACAGCAGAATAACCTTTTGCTGGATGTGAAAGACCTCCGCGTGACCTTTAAAACGCCGGACGGGGATGTTACCGCCGTCAACGATCTCAACTTCAACCTGCGCGCGGGTGAAACGCTGGGGATCGTGGGGGAATCCGGTTCCGGAAAATCCCAGACTGCCTTTGCGCTGATGGGCCTGCTGGCTGCTAACGGCGTGATTGGGGGTTCCGCGAAATTCAACGGGCGTGAAATCCTTAACCTGCCGGAGCACGAGCTGAACAAGCTGCGCGCCGAACAGATCTCGATGATTTTCCAGGATCCGATGACTTCGCTGAACCCGTACATGCGCGTTGGTGAGCAGCTGATGGAAGTCCTGATGCTGCACAAAGGTCTGGGCAAAGCCGAAGCCTTTGAAGAGTCGGTCAAAATGCTCGATGCGGTGAAAATGCCGGAGGCACGCAAGCGCATGCGCATGTTCCCGCACGAGTTCTCTGGCGGTATGCGTCAGCGCGTGATGATTGCGATGGCGCTGCTCTGCCGGCCTAAGCTGCTGATTGCCGACGAACCTACTACCGCGCTGGACGTTACCGTTCAGGCGCAAATCATGACCCTGTTGAACGAGCTGAAGCGTGAGTTCAACACGGCGATTATCATGATTACCCACGACCTGGGCGTGGTGGCGGGCATCTGTGACAAAGTGCTGGTAATGTACGCCGGGCGAACGATGGAATATGGCAAAGCGCGCGATGTCTTCTATCAGCCAGCTCACCCGTACTCCATTGGCCTGCTGAACGCGGTGCCGCGTCTTGATGCGGAAGGGGAATCCCTGCTCACCATTCCTGGCAACCCGCCAAACCTGCTGCGCCTGCCGAAAGGCTGTCCGTTCCAGCCGCGCTGCCCGCACGCGATGGAAATCTGCAACAGCGCTCCGCCGCTGGAAGAGTTTGCACCAGGCCGTCTGCGCGCCTGCTTTAAGCCGCAGGAGGAACTGGTATGAACGCATTAGATGAAAAACGCAACGTGCTGCTCGAAATTGCTGACCTTAAGGTGCATTTCGACATTAAAGACGGAAAACAGTGGTTCTGGCAGCCGTCGAAGACCTTGAAAGCGGTGGATGGCGTTACGCTGCGCCTGTACGAAGGGGAAACCCTGGGCGTGGTCGGAGAGTCCGGCTGCGGTAAATCGACCTTTGCGCGCGCCATTATCGGTCTGGTAAAAGCGACCGACGGCAAAGTGGCCTGGCTGGGTAAAGATCTGCTGGGCATGAAACCCGACGAGTGGCGTGAGGTGCGCAGCGATATCCAGATGATTTTCCAGGATCCGCTGGCGTCGTTAAACCCGCGTATGACCATCGGCGAGATTATTGCCGAGCCGCTGCGGACCTATCATCCGAAGATGTCTCGTCAGGAAGTGCGCGATCGCGTTAAGGCGATGATGATGAAAGTCGGCCTGTTGCCTAACCTCATCAACCGCTACCCGCACGAATTCTCCGGCGGCCAGTGCCAGCGTATTGGTATCGCCCGTGCGCTGATCCTCGAGCCGAAGCTGATTATCTGCGACGAGCCGGTTTCCGCGCTGGACGTGTCCATTCAGGCACAGGTGGTTAACCTGCTGCAGAAGCTGCAGCGTGAAATGGGGCTGTCGCTGATCTTCATCGCGCATGACCTGGCCGTAGTGAAACACATTTCAGACCGCGTGCTGGTGATGTATCTGGGTCACGCCGTGGAGCTGGGTACCTATGACGAGGTGTACCACAATCCGCTGCACCCTTACACCAAAGCGCTGATGTCCGCTGTGCCAATCCCCGATCCGGATCTGGAAAAGAATAAGACCATCCAGCTGCTGGAAGGTGAATTGCCCTCACCGATTAACCCGCCGTCGGGCTGCGTCTTCCGCACGCGCTGCCCAATGGCCGGGCCGGAATGCGCGAAAACGCGTCCGGTTCTGGAAGGCAGTTTCCGACATGCGGTTTCCTGCCTGAAAGTAGACCCGTTATAATCGCAAGGGCTGACATGATGTCAGCCCTTATTTTTTGCGAGGTAATCGTGTCGCGTTTATTCACGTCAGCCCGTCGGCGGCTTTATCATTTTTTATTCGATCCTGAAACGGTATCCGGACGACGCTTCGAAGGTCTTTGCGGTTTATTTGCGCTTCTCAGCGTGGTCGTCATCTTTATTGAATCGGGTGCCGGGACGCAATATCACCTGACGTTTGACGAATGGCACATCTTTGTCTGGCTTGAGCTGGCGATTACCCTGGTTTTTACCGCTGAATATCTCCTCCGGGTAATAGCCTGGCCCAACCCGGCCCGATATGTTTTCAGCTTCTGGGGATTTATTGATTTAGCCACCATCCTGCCGCTCTACGTCATGTGGCTGTGGCCGGAAATCAGCCTGAGCTATGTCTTTGCCTGGCGAGCGATGCGCGTTATTCGCGTATTACGTATTCTGAAATTACTGCGTTTTATGCCCTCATTACGCGTGTTCTGGAGTGCAATCGTCAGCGCACGGCATCAGCTCATTCTGTTCTACTCGTTTATCGCCATCGTCATGATTGTTTTTGGCGCGCTGATGTATTTAATAGAAGGACCCAAATATGGCTTTACGACGCTCAATGCCTCCGTCTACTGGGCCATTGTGACCGTCACCACCGTGGGTTATGGTGATATTACTCCCCACACGCCGCTGGGCCGCATTGTGGCGTCAGTGCTGATTTTGATTGGCTATTCGGTGATTGCCATTCCGACTGGACTTATTACCACACACATGAGCAGCGCGTTTCAGAGCCGCAAGCAGCAGCGCAAGTGTCCTCATTGCGAGCAGGGTGAACATGATCACGACGCGCGGTTTTGTCATCGCTGTGGCAATAAATTGCCGGAGTAAATAAAAAAGGCTGCAATCGCAGCCTTTTTTATTATTCGCGCCAGAGTATATGGCACAGCTTATGGTCTTTCTCTCGACACAGCAGGACGCGAGCGAAAATATCGTTAATTTCACCACCGTCTTCATCTGCCAGCCCAATTACCACTTCGGCAAAAAAGTCAGGGTTCAGGTCGAAATCCACATGCTCAGCCCAGTCTTCTGAAGGGTCAAACAGCTCGGCACCGCCGCGCTCTTCGAACTGCAGATTAAAAAGGATCACGTCTGCGGGATCGAGGTTATCAACCGCCAGTTCGAGAAAAATGTCATAGGCCTGCTCGAGCGTTTCGTCTTCGGTCAGGCGATTGTTCAGATCCATTTCCATGATGACTACCTGTTTAACATCGTTGGGCACGTTTTACAGCAACGGACTAAAGAAGTAAAACAGTCGTTCGGCAATTCTCTGCCACAGCGGACGTTTTACCCACAGTCTGGCATCCAGCAGACGCGAGCGGGAGATATAATCATCCTGCACCGCCGCGAGATCGCCGCCAAAGCCGGCATCATCAATGACCAGCGTGATTTCAAAGTTGAGCCACAGGCTGCGCATATCCAGGTTGACCGTGCCCACCAGGCTCAGCTCACCGTCGACGAGCACGCTCTTGGTGTGGAGCAATCCGCCTTCAAACTGGTAAATTTTCACCCCGGCGGCCAGCAGTTCGCTAAAGAATGCCCGGCTGGCCCAGCCCACCAGGAGAGAGTCATTTTTGCGCGGCAAAATGATGCTCACATCGACACCGCGCTGCGCGGCTGTACAGATGGCGTGCAGGAGGTCGTCGCTGGGGACAAAGTAGGGCGTCGTCATGATCAGATATTCACGCGCCGAGTAGGTTGCCGTCAGCAGCGCCTGATGGATCAAGTCCTCCGGGAAGCCCGGCCCGGAAGCAATGGTATGAATGGTATGACCGCTGGCCTCCTCAAACGGCATAATATTGCCGTCCGGCGGCGGCGGCAGGATACGCTTGCCGGTTTCAATCTCCCAGTCGCAGGAATAAACGATGCCCATCGAGGTGGCAATCGGCCCCTCCATTCGCGCCATCAAATCAACCCATTGACCTACTCCTGAGTCCTGTTTGAAGAAGCGCGGGTCGACCATGTTCATGCTGCCGGTGTAGGCAATATAGTTATCGATCATGATCATTTTGCGATGCTGGCGGAGATCCATCCGGCGCAGAAACACGCGCAGGAGATTCACTTTCAACGCCTCAACCACTTCGATCCCGGCATTACGCATCATGCCCGCCCAGGGGCTACGGAAAAATGCCACGCTACCCGCGGAGTCAAGCATCAGGCGGCAATGAATGCCGCGCCGCGCGGCGGCCATCAGCGACTCAGCGACCTGGTCAGCCATCCCGCCGGGCTGCCAGATATAAAAAACCATCTCGATATTATGACGCGCCAGCTGAATATCGCGGATTAACGCCTGCATGACGTCGTCGGACGAGGTCAGCAGCTGCAGTTGATTGCCCTTGACGCCGCCAATCCCCTGACGGCGCTCGCACAGCTTAAACAGTGAGGAGGCGACGCTGCTGTTCTCCTCGGCAAAAATATGTTTGCAGGCTTTAAGGTCGTTCAGCCACTTCGCGGTGGAGGGCCACATGGCGCGGGCCCGCTCGGCGCGGCGTTTACCCAGATGAAGCTCGCCGAAAGAGAGATAGGCAATAATTCCCACCAGCGGGAGGATATAAATGATCAGAAGCCAGGCCATGGCAGAGGGTACGGCTCTGCGCTTCATCAGGATGCGTAATGTCACACCCGCGATTAACAGCCAGTATCCCAAAATGACCAGCCAACTCACCACGGTGTAGAAGGTTGTCATAGGTAAAAAAATCCTTTTGAAAGCGTATTGTTATGAGTGTACGCATCAGGATTCATCTGGCAAATAAAAACGCCAGGTAAAAGCGCTGGTTTGCTGCCGGGTTGGGTTTATAATGGCGACTCTGTTAGTTAAAGAGTTGTAGACATGAAGCGCAGTAGAACAGAAGTAGGGCGCTGGCGCATGTTGCGACAGGTGAGTCGTCGCAAGGCTCGTTGGCTGGAAGCTCAATCCCGCCGCAATATGCGTATTCACGCCATCAGAAAATGTGGATTGACCAGGCACCGCAACGCGTTGCTGTTCGCAGTCCAGGATATCTGAAACCATGAGGGCACCGTAACGGGTGCCCGCTGATTTTATAGCGTCTGATTTTTTAGGAATAGCGTATTTGCAGCGATATTCCTGTTGTGTTTAGCAAAAGGAGGGAGAAGTGTTTGCGGAGTTTGGCGTACTGAATTTCTGGACGTATGTTGTCGGCGCATTTTTTATCGTGCTGGTGCCAGGGCCGAATACCCTGTTTGTGCTAAAAACCGGGATCGGTCACGGCGTTAAAAAAGGGTATCTTGCCGCCACGGGCGTATTTATCGGCGATGCGGTGCTAATGTTTCTGGCCTGGGCGGGCGTCGCGGCATTAATCCAGACCACGCCGGTACTGTTTAATATCGTGCGCTATCTCGGGGCCTTCTATCTGCTCTGGCTGGGCGGCAAAATGCTCTGGTCAGTGGTGAACCGCCAGAAAAATGCCCATGAGAGCGGCCCCGAACCGGCCAGTATGATCATGAAACGTTCGCTGGTGTTAAGCCTGACCAACCCCAAAGCGATTCTGTTCTACGTATCGTTCTTCGTTCAGTTCATTGACGTGAATGCACAGAGCACCGGCACTTCTTTCCTGATCCTCGCGACGACGCTGGAGTTAATAAGCTTTATGTACATGAGCTTCCTGATCTTCTCCGGCGCGTTTGTGACGCGTTATCTGAAAACGAAAAAGAAACTGGCAAAGCTGGGGAACGGGCTGATAGGGCTGCTGTTTGTCGGGTTTGCGGCGAGGCTAGCGTCGCTACATTGATGGTTTGAAAGGCTCCTGAGGGAGCCTTTTTATTATGTTTGACAACACCTCAACTGTTAGTTGTATAGTGCAACTAACCGATGAGGGCACAACATGCACAGCGAAACTCCACTAGTCAGTGTTATTCGACGTTCCTCGCGCCTGATGGTGCGAGAGTTAGGTTTTATGGGGTCTACCCTGGCCTCAACGAATTACTCGCCTTCGGCCGTCCATACTCTGGTCGAAATTGCTCTGCGTAAGGAGATGACGGCGAGTCAGCTGGTGCAACTGCTGGGCCTGGAAAAGTCCAGCGTCAGCCGGATGCTGGCTCGCCTGATTGCCGCGGGCGAACTTGAGGAGGTCATTTCTACTGAGGATGCGAGAGCAAAGAGCCTCAGGCTGACCGCGAAAGGTCACGAGACGGTCAGCAAAATTAATGCCTTCAGCAACGAGCGCGTGGTCACAGCAATAAAGGGTCTTGCTCCAGCGCAGCAGCAGACCATTTCTGAGGGGCTCTCCCTTTATGCCAACGCGCTGCTGGCATGCCGCGAGGCGGGCAACGATATGCAGCCCGACGAGCTGAAGATAGTGCAGGGGTACATCCCCGGCATGATTGGCCGTATTGCGGAGATGCATGGCAGTTATTATTCGCGGGAGCATAACTTTGGTCGCTTCTTCGAGGCCAAAGTGGCTTCAGGACTGGCCGAGTTCAGTGAAAGACTGGAGAAGCCCTGTAACCAGATTTGGCTGGCAGTACTCAACGACAAAATTGTCGGCTCGGTGGCGATCGATGGCGAGGATCTGGCGCCGGGTGAAGCCCATCTTCGCTGGTTTATTCTTGATGATGGCTGTCGGGGACACGGCGTGGGGAAAAAACTGCTGAATGAAGCGATGCGCTTTTGTGACAGCGTTGGTTTTTCTGCCGTGCATCTCTGGACATTCAATAAGCTGAGCGCCGCACGACGTCTGTACGAGTCGTTTGGGTTTACGCTGGTAAAAGAGTGGGAAGGCGACCAGTGGGGGAGCCTGATTACAGAACAGCAGTTTACCCGGCACAGAGACGCGTAATCGCCACCATAAAAAAGGCTCCTTTCGGAGCCGCTTCGGTATCAGAACACTTTTTTGTACGGCCTCACCGTCACTTTTGCATACACACCCGCTGCAACGTACGGGTCTGCATCAGCCCAGGCCTGAGCGGCTTCCTGGGATTCAAATTCAGCAATAACCGTGGAGCCGGCAAAACCGGCAGCACCCGGATCGTTGCTGTCGACTGCGGGCATGGGGCCAGCGGTCAGTAATCGGCCTTCATCCTGGAGCAGCTGCAAACGTGCCAGATGCGCAGGGCGTACAGACTGGCGTTTTTCGAGCGAATCAGCAACATCTTCAGAGTAAATTACGTAAAACACGGCGAAGCTCCTTAACCGGTAAAAGTGTCAGTTACGTTATGTGAAAGGGCAAACGACTGCAATGTAAAATAAAAACAATGTTAATACCCTGATCTGAATGCGCCTTTTTTGGCCTCTCAGGCGCTAAAGTTGCGCCAGAGCATAGTGTCTTATTGAATATGATTGCTATTTGCATTTAAAATCATGGTTCGGTTTTTTAACGTTGATGAATATGACTTCGATGACCCTTGATTTACCTCGCCGCTTTCCCTGGCCGACACTGCTTTCTGTCGTGATTCACGGTGCCGTTGTGGCGGGTTTGCTGTATACCTCGGTTCATCAGGTTATTGAAATGCCCGCGCCCGCGCAGCCGATTTCGGTGACGATGGTATCGCCAGCGGATCTCGAGCCGCCGCAGGTTGCCCCTCCGCCGCCGCAGCCGGTGGCAGAGCCTGAGCCAGAACCCGAGCCCGTTCCGGAGCCACCGAAGGAAGCCCCGGTAGTGATCCACAAACCTGAACCGAAGCCAAAATCTAAGCCGAAGCCAAAGCCGGTGAAGAAGGTCGAGGAGCGTCCGAAACGCGAGGAACGTCCGGTTGAACCGCGCGCGACCCAGACGGTGGAGAATGCGGCGCCTTCGCGTCCGGTGATGAATAACACCGCAGCCGCGCCTAAGCCGACAATCAGTGCCCCTGCGGGTCCGCGCGCGCTGAGTCGCAACCAGCCTCAGTATCCGGCGCGAGCGCAGGCCTTGCGTATTGAAGGCCGCGTAAGGGTTAAATTTGACGTTACTGCCGATGGCCGCGTGGATAACGTGGAAATCTTGTCCGCTCAGCCTTCTAATATGTTTGAGCGCGAAGTGAAATCGGCGATGCGCAGATGGCGCTATGAGGCCGGGAAACCGGGCAACGGACTGATTGTGAATATAGTTTTCCGCCTGAATGGCGGGGCGCAAATGGAATAAAAAAAGCCTCCTGATGGAGGCTTTTTTTATGCCTGTCAATCAGGCCTGCGGAAGTTGACGAGGTTTGCCCTCGCTGTCCACTGCAACATAAATAAACAGCGCTTCGGTGGCCTTATAACGCTGCCCAATAGGTTCAGAAGAGACTTTCTTAACCCATACTTCGATGTTGATTGAAATAGAGGTGTTGCCGCGTTTGACGCAGCGCGCGTAGCAGCAAACCACATCTCCCACCGCAACCGGGCGCAGGAAGGTCATGCCGTCCACTCGCACAGTCACCACGCGCCCGTGGGCAATCTCTTTTGCCAGAATTGCGCCGCCCATATCCATCTGCGACATCAGCCAGCCGCCAAAAATATCGCCATTGGCATTGGTGTCAGCGGGCATTGCCAGTGTGCGTAAAACCAGTTCGCCCTGCGGGGCGTTAGTTGTTGTCATTGTTTTAACTCGTAACGGAAGACTTCAGGCGGGATGCTACTATGATTTTACAGTGGAGAGAATAGACCAGAACGCCTGTCGTTGACGTTCTGGTCAGTCATTAATCAGTGCTTGTCGTCCTGCGGCATGTGGCGATAGATGTATACGCCGCTTAAAAGCGTGAAGATAAGGGTCAGCGCAGTCAGGCCAAAGACCTTGAAGTTGACCCATATATTCTGCGGCAGCCAGAAGGCGATATAGATATTGGCAAGACCACAGAGAATAAAGAAGACCGCCCAGGCGATATTCAAACGGGACCAGACTTCCTGAGGCAGCGTCAGCTCTTTGCCCAGCATGCGCTGGATCAGCGGTTTTTTCATGACCCACTGGCTGATTAACAATGCGCCCGCAAACAACGCGTAAATAACGGTCACTTTCCACTTAATAAATTCATCATTGTGGAAGAACAGCGTAAGCCCGCCGAACACGGCGACCAGGACGAACGTTATCAGCGCCATCTTTTCGACTTTACGATAGCGAACCCAGCTGTAGATCAGAACAACAGCCGTTGCAACGATCAGCGCAGTGGTCGCGGCATAAATGTCATACAGCTTATAAAAAGCAAAAAAGACCACGAGCGGTAAAAAATCAAGAAACTGCTTCATTCTGTGATTCCATCTTCTGAACGGGGCGGGTGGCAGCGATGCCGCCCGCCTCAGGATTACTGACGAATTAACATATACAGGCGGAACAGATAGACCAGCAGTACCGCTGAAATCAGATTGCTCAGCGTATTCGCCACTACCGCGCCAACGTTCGGCGTTAATACCGCAAAATTCGGTGCAAACAACAGCAGGAGCGTTTTGGCGAGCAGCCAGCCGATCACGGCGGGAGCCACCAGACGCATATTCGCCCATGCCAGTCTGATGCTGCTGCGCATCGCGGTAAAAATCCCCATCTTATCCTGCACCACCATCACAGGCGCAAATGAAAGCACGATAGCCAGTAAAACACCCGGCACCACGACCAGCATAATCCCCATTTGCACCAGCATGGTGGTTAAAAAGATCAGGATAAACAGCTTAGGTAAGACTGGCGCACTCGCACCAATCGCCCGTAAGGCGCTGACCCGGTGACCCGCCGAGACCAGCTGAATCATCAGCAAAACGCCGCCCGCCAGAACCGCATTACCAATCAGGCCTGAGAACGTTGACGCGGCAGACGCCCGCAGCAGAATCTGCTGCTGCTCCGGCGTCATGTTTTGCACCAGTTCAAACAGCCCCACGCTTCCGGCAAGGTGGTCGCCCTGGCTCAGGCTGGCAATCTGTTCATCACTCGGTGAGAAGGCATGGCCCAGCACCACCGTGATAAAGGCACATAGCAACGCGATCAGTAAAAAGGTTATGAACTGATTGCGGAAAAAGTTTCCCGTGTCACGGTAGACAGACTTCGCCGTGATAGACATGCACTCTCCTTGAGTATTGCAGGTGTTAATTAGCCGGCAATTGTACACCGGATGCACCTGCTGTGGCAGCATCAAGGCTTGTATGGAAAAGCATATCTTTGTAAAGCGGCGGTAATCCAACGCGCGCCCGGGCGCGATTGCAGGCTTCGTTGACCTGCCCATCCTCCCCCGACATGGCAAATTCCCGGCACGGGCTGGGCCGATCCTCATAGATGGAACACCTGGTAGAGACCCCGGGCTCGCCCTGTAGCGCCACGCAGCGGGCCTGCTTTTGGTTTGTGCCGCTCATGCAGCGCAGAAAAGGCGTTAGCGGCTCTGTGAGATGAACCGGAACGGTACCGCCGCCATCGCTGGCTTCGGCCCAGTAGAAAGAGACTCGAAAATACGCACAACAGGCTCCGCACGTCATGCACGGGTTGATATCACTCATGGCACACCTGCTAAAGAAGAACGCATCAAATCAACTTGTGAGAGCGATAAATTATCCAGCCGCCAGAGGAAGAGCAAGAGGGGGAAAAGGGAAAATTTTGTAACCGTGAAATGCCAAAAATTGACATGGAAACAACTTATCACTTTTGGATGCGTAACAAAAAATTAATCCAGATCAATGAATGTTAAGTTACTGGTTTTAATGTGATCTGTAGCAGATCACTTATTACTCATTTGTGAGTATATTCTCATCCGCGATTAAAACCACAACGATGGAGCGGATATGAAAAAATTAGCGGTGGCAGCCCTTGTATTAAGCAGTCTCTCTGGCGGCGCGTATGCGCATGAAGCAGGCGAATTCTTTATTCGTGCCGGTTCGGCTACGGTTCGCCCGACTGAAGGATCGGATAACGTGCTGGGTATGGGCGGTTTTAACGTCAGTAATAACACCCAGTTAGGGTTAACGTTCACCTATATGGCGACGGAAAACGTTGGTGTTGAGCTTCTGGCTGCAACGCCGTTCCGTCATCGCGTAGGTCTGGGCGCAACCGGTGATATCGCTACGGTTCACCATTTACCGCCAACGCTGATGGCGCAATGGTACTTTGGTGATGCCAGCAGCAAGGTGCGTCCTTATATTGGCGCCGGTGTGAACTACACCACTTTCTTCGACGAGAAGTTTAACGATACCGGTAAAGAGGCCGGTCTGACTGACCTCAGCCTGAAAGATTCATGGGGTATGGCGGGGCAGGTCGGTCTGGATTATCTGATTAACCGCGACTGGCTGATTAACGCCTCGGTCTGGTACATGGATATTGATACGGACGTACGCTTCAAAGCGGGCGGTCAGCAGCAAAGTATCAATACTCGCCTGGATCCGTGGGTGTTTATGTTCTCTGCGGGTTATCGTTTCTAATCCCCCGTCAAACTGGCCACAGGGTGGCCAGTTTGCTTTGCTCACTTCAAAACGACGGATAAACCGGCCGCTCATCAAGCTTTACGCAGTGCCTCAGGATATTTTCTCCATCATATAAATAGCTGAAAGCGTCGCTGGACAGGGAATGAAAGAGAATATCGCCGTTGGCAAACGGGATGATTTCGGTATCACCTGCACGTTTATGTCCCGCGCCGGTTTCAAAATGGCCGTGCCATCGTTCCTGGGTATGGTCATAAACGTGCAGAATGACCTCGACAAGTCCTCTTTGCGGACAATTAAGGCGCAGGAAGGTAGAAGAGAAATTCAGGGACAGCGCATGGAAGGGAATCAATAAGGCGAAAACCAGTAAAGCTCGTAAATACATCAAACCGCGAAAACCTCCTTCAAAAGGGAAGTGAGATTTTACTTAAGTCAAAAAACGCGTTTTTGCCGTGGATCAAGATGTCTTATAATTCAATACGATAAAGGCCCCTCGCGAGGCCCTTAGCGATCATTTTTGAATCAAATAGCGAATGGTCGGGCCATCCTGCTGGATATCCAGCACCGTGTAGCCGTGGTTTTTCGCATCCAGCGGAATGTTGTTGATGGACTGCGGACAGTCGCTGACCACTTCCAGAATTTCCCCTCTTTTGAGCTGCGGTAGGGCTTCAAGCGTGGCAACAGCCGGATAAGGGCAGGGTTCACCGACCATATCCAGACGGTAATCGGGCACGATCTCTTTCATGCAGCATTCTCCTGGGTTTCTGTTTTAACACTCGCGCGACGGAAGAAGCGTTTCTCCTGCGCGACAACCAGTAAAAAAGCGACCAGCAGCAGGGCGTAGGTGACCAGCAGGCCGCCGAGAGGCCCGAAGGTGTTCAACAGGTTTACCTTGTCCCAACTCGTGGCAAGCGCCGGAGACAGATCGTCCCAGAAGTACGCCAGGATCGTCGAGCCGATAACATTTCCCAGGCCCACCCACCAGTAATGCACCTGACCTTCAACGGCGCGGTACATCCAGCCGGTTTCACACCCGCCAGCCAGCACGATCCCGAAGCCAAACAGCAGGCCGCCAATGACCGCGTTAGGACCGGCCCACATGATTTTCGGTTCGACGCCGAGCTGAACATAGCTGAAGATACCGATGGCGCTGACCGCCATCCCGGCGATAATCGCCTTTGCCATCATCGTACGGCCGGTGATCCACATATCGCGAAACGCGGAGGTAAAGCATATCTGCGCGCGTTCAATGAGCAGACCAAAAACCACGCCGAACAGCATCGCCAGGCCGAGTTTGGGCTGATTCATCGCAGTGCAAAGCGCCCAGGCGACCATAGCAAAAAAGATCAGCATACCGAGGCGGAAACGGCGACGCGCCTGGTCTGGCTTCTGGGTTAACGGAGACGCTGCGCTGACTTTTGTCATTTTCACCGGAATGCGGAACAGCGGCAGCAGGGTGAATTTTGCGCCAAAGTAAGAGCCGATGGCCGTGGCGACAGCAAAGAACCAGGCGTGAAGTGAAAACTGAGGAATCCCCGTAAAGAAAGCGGCCAGGTTACAGCCCATCGCCAGGCGGGCGCCAAACCCGGCAATGATACCGCCGACCACCGCCTGCATTATGCGAATGCGGCTTTTGGGCATCCGCAACTTAACGTTGTTTGCCCACAGCGCCGCCGCGAAACAGCCGCCGAACATGCCGACGATCATCATCCCGTCGATGCGGGTGAGCGGCGTGCCGTCCAGATGAATGAGTTGAAAGTAACCCCACTCTTCGGTATGCACGCCAGCGAGCTGTAGCAATTGACCACCCCAGCGGGTGAACTCGCCGGTCACGGCCCAGAAGGTGCCGGTGATGCCGAAATAGTAGGTAGAGAGAATGCCTGCCGCGATAACGGCCGGGACTGGTGACCAGAACTTAACCAGGTAAGTCTGTTTGAAGGCGTGCCATGACATGAATAAGCCTCTGAACTCAGAAGGTGTAAGTGAATTTAACGGACTGGAATATATATCTTTTTCGTTTGCCTCAAAACCTCTCCAAACCTTTTCTCCAAAATACCGCCTCTTTTTATGACCTTAGTCATTAAATCCTGCAATTCACTGCACACCATCATAATCCCCAATTCATAAAGCAAGCTTGCTCCATTGCTCACAACGAATTTCTTGTATACTCCAGTAGTGGTATATGTTTGAGATATTTCCCACTAATTAATTGGTTTCTGCATGTAACGAATTGAGGAAAATTCTTTCGTAAGTGAAGATCACGACACCGTCTATAGGTTTGTGATAAGACTGGACAAAAACAGGATAATAAATATCGATTCTTGAAAACGGGATTAACACCAGAGAGGCTTTCACAAAGGCTGCTGATAGTATACCGTCATGACTATAAATACAGCGAGAAAACCACCCATGAAATACTGTGTGCAAAAGTATTTTAAATAAAAGCCAAGAGATTAACTTCCGGCACTTACGCGCCGGAAGTAATCATTTGCCATATATTTTGTTGTTAACTTTGCTGAAAATAACTTTCTTTATAAAAGGTCTCTCGATAAAATGATAGGTAAATGAAGAGAGAATGCATATTGCTAAATAGGACAGAGTCAAAATAATAAAAGTATGTATGTTTAATTCTAATTTATTCTTTGTTTGTAAATGAATGATCACAGGGAATAAAATTAGACCTTGAGTTAAATATAAGCTATAGCTTATTGCGCCAAGTCGAATAGCTGCTTTGGTAATCAATAATCCAAAAAGATTCGCACCTGAAACCACAGAAAAGAACATAACACAGAGGAATATTTTCTCGGGTGAGCCGTAAAGGTTGGGCTGCGCTAATATGATTATAAGTATCATGACTGCCAATATGACATTAGCCATTTTTTTGCTTATAATTATCCTGTCCTTTATTTCACTGCATAACATTCCAGCCAAAAAATATGCCCACAAATATGCATCATTCGTAAATCCTGGAAGAAAATACAAGGAGAACGCAAAAAGAGAAATGGTTAATTCGAATGACCATTTTTTGAACATATATAATAGCGGAAGAGAAAAGTAAAAAATCCACTCCCAACGCAGAGTCCACGTCACCCCAGCCAGAGCCATAAAAGAATACTGGAATGTAGTAACAGGGGGTTTGTCATTCCAAAGTCCAACATCAAACCAAGAGAGCGCATCTGTTAATACACCAATAGAAAACTCCCTCCGTTCGGTTAGTAAGAAAAGTAAAAATAGAGCAACTAAAGAGCAAAATATTGATAGAGGAGCAATTCTGTAGAGGCGTTTTTTATATAAATCAACCCAATTTACTACATCTGCTTTTCTAATTTTCCCCCAAAACAAGAAAGCCGTAATCATGAAAAATAAAGCAACCCCATATTTCCCCATATAAAGCAACAAGTCTGATGTGGGGGCCCAATTGCCTTTTGTTATATATGTATAAGCACAGTCCATATGATGAAATATTACAAACGAAGCGAGTATAAATCTAATTCCATCAATGCTGTTTGACCTTGCCGGATCAGTATCTTCATCTATAAATTTAAATAGAGGTAGGCTAAAAATCAGTATTGCCAACACTAAGCATGTTAAAACCAGGCAAATCGAAAAATATAAATCCATCATCAAACCTTACGGATATCAATATAGAAAGAATAGTAGGGCTTTACCTGACCCAGAAACCATTCTATCATTGCTTCTTGCTATCGTCGAGGCAACATAATTTGTTCATCTTTAATAGAATTTGACGATCATTTAGCCCCTCGGTTCTTAACATTCCCAACACCGTACATAACAGTGCGTCATAAGAATTGGTCAGTGGCTATTGCACCGCTGGCTGCGAGCTCGTCAGCTTCTTTTGAGTCTACGTTCTAGTTCAAGCATTTCCTTGCTGCGTCAGATAGCGATACTCATGGCCATAGGTAGTGAGTATCGGCCGGCCCCTTGTTCTGTTGCAGGCATCACAACGATAAATCTTTTACTTGCTCGCCTCGCACGAACGGAGTGCTGTAGATCACTTTAATGAAAGTTGGCTGATCGTCTGCTAGGTGAATGAAGTAAGTTTTTTTCCAGCCATCTTCTTTTTCCACTCTTACTCGACGGGGCGTCGCTTCAGAACAAAGGATCAAGATGTAATTGCTCATCGCCTTCGCTCATCTGAATGATCTTCATGCCGGGCTCGTCGTGATAATGTACCATCCCGAATTGCTTATCCAGCGCACGTGCGACTTCGGGAGGCGATTGCACAGGTGTTGAATTAATATTTAAATAGTTAATGTTATGTTAAGTCATGCTTGAATTGCATGTTGGTGTTTTCAATGGCGAAAACTGACTCTATAACTACTGATGAATTCATGGTTATCCACCAGAGGTTATTCCGGATTTCAAAGACGTGGGGTGACTTATGGTTAACGTTATTTTTTTTACGTGCTGAAAGTTGCCGAGTTATAAACATAAGGTATAGCGACATCAAAGATGACATATTGCATCTCGCGGCAACCCCAAGATTTGAGTCGCGACCAATTAGATTGTGCAAGATACTGCGTCAGTTATTTAAGCAAAGAAAGGCATCTAACCCGCAAGATGTCTATGTTTTTCAAAGTAAATCAAATCGCGTGAAAGGATATGCAAAGCCAGTCACAACGGTAGCGATGAACATCGCGCTAAAAGAGGCCGCCAGAGAAATTAGCAATAAAAACATTACCATGAAAAGTGCCCTGCAGGTAATTGGCTAATAGATGATAATGTAACTAGCCAATCATTGTTAAATAGGTCTATCTACTCTTAGCAAATCTTGGCAAAGCAGTAAAATGCGTAATTAAGCGTGCTATTGATTACAATTACTATTAACGCTGAAATTAGATTTTTCGGGAAATTAAAAGAAATGAACCGTCTGGCAGGAAGCCAGACGGTGGAAGGGTTATGCTTTACGCGTCGCCGCTTTCATTGCGGTCACAAACGCTTTCAGCTCGGCCAGCATCTGCTCGGGCTTGTCCACGTTCTTTTCGATGATCTTCACAATCGCGGAGCCGGAGATGGCACCAGCCGCCTTCGCGTCAATCGCTGCGGTGACCTGATCCGGAGATGAAATCCCGAACCCCTGCAGCGGAGGCGCGGCATGGTACTCGGCCAGCTTCTCCACCAGATGATGCAGCGGCAGGGCGGCTTTATTCTCGGCACCGGTCACGCCCGCGCGGGAGAGCAGGTAGGTATACCCGCGTCCGTAAGAGGCAATCTGGCGCAGCAGTTCGTCATCGGCGTTCGGCGGGCAGATGAAAATCGGGGCGACGTTATGGCGCATCGCCGCCTGACGGAATGGCGCAGACTCCTCAACCGGCACGTCTGCCACCAGAACGGAGTCGACGCCCACGCGCGCGCACTCGGCATAGAACTCATCAATACCGCGGTTAAAGACCAGGTTGGCGTACATCAGCAGGCCGATCGGAATGGTCGGGTGCTTCTGGCGAATCGCCGCCAGCATCTCGAAGCACTGGGTTGGCGTCACGCCGGAGGCAAACGCGCGCAGCGTCGCATTCTGGATGGTCGGGCCATCCGCCAGCGGATCGGAGAACGGAATACCCAGCTCCAGCGCGTCGGCCCCGGCTTCAATCAGGGTGTCGATAATCTTCAGCGACTGTTCCGGGCCCGGATCGCCCAGGGTGACGAAGGGAACGAACGCGCCTTCCTGGCGGGATTTCAGCTCTGCAAATACGTTATCGTAGCGTTCCATCAGATTTCCCCTCGTGCTTTCAGAATATCGTGAACGGTGAAGATATCTTTGTCACCGCGTCCGGAAAGGTTCACCACCAGCAGCTGCTCTTTTTCCGGGTTTTCTTTCATCATTTTCAGCGCCTGCGCCAGCGCGTGCGAAGACTCCAGCGCCGGGATGATCCCTTCGCTGCGGCACAGCGTTTTGAAGGCTTCCAGCGCTTCATCATCGGTAATGGAGACATAGTCCGCGCGGCCGGTGCTGTTCAGATACGCATGCTGCGGCCCGACGGACGGGAAGTCGAGGCCGGCAGAAATAGAGTAAGACTCTTCAATCTGACCCTCATCGGTTTGCATCATCGGGGATTTCATCCCGAAGTAGATCCCCACGCGGCCATGCTTCAGCGGCGCGCCGTGTTCACCCGATTCAATGCCGTGACCGGCAGGCTCGACGCCAATCAGGCCCACGCTGGTGTCGTCGATAAAGTCTGCGAACATACCGATGGCGTTGGAGCCGCCGCCGACGCAGGCGATCACCGCATCCGGGAGGCGACCCTCTTTTTCGAGGATCTGCGCTTTGGTCTCTTCACCGATCATGCGCTGGAATTCGCGCACGATAGTCGGGAACGGGTGCGGGCCAGCCGCGGTACCGAGCATATAGTGTGCGGTTTCATAGCTGCCAGACCAGTCGCGCAGCGCTTCGTTACAGGCGTCTTTCAACGTCGCGGAGCCGCTGTGCACCGGGATCACTTCTGCTCCCATCAGACGCATACGGAAGACGTTCGGAGACTGACGCTCAACGTCTTTTGCTCCCATATAGATGCGGCATTTCAGACCGAGCAGGGCGCTGGCAAGCGCAGAAGCCACGCCGTGCTGACCCGCACCGGTTTCGGCGATGATTTCGGTTTTGCCCATACGCTTCGCAAGCAGCGCCTGACCCAGCACCTGGTTAGTTTTATGCGCGCCGCCGTGCAGCAGGTCTTCACGCTTCAGATACAGCGTGGTTTTGGTGCCTTCCGTCAGGTTGCGGCATTTGGTCAGCGCGGTCGGACGACCGGCGTAATTTTTCAGCAGGTCGGTAAATTCAGCCTGAAACGCCGGGTCTTTCTGCGCGCTGACAAACGCTTCTTCCAGCTGGCGCAGCGCGGGCATCAGGATTTGCGGGACGTACATCCCGCCGAACTCACCAAAATACGGGTTAAGTAATGTCGTCATCTTCTCTTCCTTAATATGCACGCAGAGTTTTAAAAACCGAGGCCAGCTTGCTGGCATCTTTGATACCCGGCTGGGACTCTACGCCTGAATTGAAATCGAGGCCTGCGCAGCCGGTTTTAGCGGCTTCTACGCAGTTATCCGGGCCTAATCCACCCGCCAGCAGGACGTTGTCCAGCTTTGCGCCGTTCAGCAGCGACCAGTCAAAACGCTGGCCGGTACCGCCCTGGCCGTTATCGAGGACGTATTTATCCACGTAGTTCAGGTTACGCGAGGGCAACGTATCACCAACGCATTGCGCTTTCCAGATCTGCACCTGTGGTGCCAGCGCGGCGCGCAGGGCATCGATATAGATCTGGTCTTCATCGCCGTGGAGCTGCACCGCGCTCAGGGATAACGCGTCGGCTTTTGCCGCAACGTCTGCAATATCTGCATTGCGGAAAACGCCCACGTAGCTGAGCGGAGCCGCTGCGATGACCTTACGCGCCTGCTCTTCGCTGACCGCGCGAGGAGAGGAATCCACAAAGATCAGCCCGCCATAAATCGCCCCGGCTTCATACGCGGCATGGGCATCCTGCTCGCGGGTTAAGCCGCAGACTTTGTTTTCACCCAGCAGCACGCGACGCACAGCCGCATTGAGATCGTCATGTTCCATCATGGCGGAGCCAATCAGGAAACCGTTGGCAAAGTGGCTCAGCTCGCGCACCTGGGCGTAGCTGTTAATGCCGGATTCGCTGATCACCGTGACGCCAGACCCCAGACGCGGCGCCAGCTGACGCGTACGGTTAAGGTCAATGGACAGGTCGCGCAGATCGCGGTTGTTAATGCCGACCACTTTGGCTTCCAGCGCAATCGCGCGCTCCAGCTCCTCTTCGTTGCTCACTTCGGTCAGCACGCCCATATTCAGGCTGTGCGCCACGGCGGAAAGCTGGCGATACTGCTCATCGTCGAGCACCGAGAGCATCAGCAGGCAGGCGTCGGCCTGGTAAAAACGCGCCAGCCAGATCTGATACGGGTCGATAATAAAGTCTTTGCACAGGATCGGCTGCGGCGCGATGCCGCTGACGATGGGCAGAAAATCGAAGCTGCCCTGAAAATATTTCTCATCCGTCAGCACGGAGATGGCTGAAGCATGATGCTTATAAATGCCGGCAATACGCGCCGGATCGAAATCGTCACGAATAACGCCTTTGGACGGGGACGCTTTTTTGCACTCAAGAATAAACGCGGTGCGCGTACCCCGCAGGGCGTCATAGAAACGACGGCTGCTCGGGACGACGTCATTCTGGAAACTGGCAAGCGGCTGCTGTTGCTTGCGGGCTTCCACCCAGATGGCCTTATCGGCAACGATTTTCGCTAAAACGGTCTGCATTCTTTACCCTCTTGCCGCAAGTGCGGTAACGCGATCGTAAGCTGCACCGGAGCGCAGTACATCCAGAACTTTTTGAACGTTGGCCTTCAGGTCTTCCTCACCGTGCAAACGCATCAGCATGGCGACGTTGGCAGCAACGGCGGCCTCATGGGCGATCTCTCCTTTACCTTGTAATAAGCGCGTGAGAATGTCACGGTTTTCTTCCGGCGTACCGCCAGCCAGCGCTTCCTGATGGTATGGCGCAAGGCCGAAGTCGGCAGCCTCCAGCTGATAGCTCAGGATTTCACCGTCGCGCAGTTCGGCCACCAGCGTTGGCGCATGAAGAGAAACCTCATCCATACCGCCGCTGTGCACCACGGCGGCACGCTGATAACCCAGCACGCGCAGCGTCTCGGCAATCGGCAGAACCAGTTCCGGGCTGTAAACGCCAATCAGCGCCAGCGGCGGGTGGGCCGGGTTGATCAGCGGGCCGAGCACGTTAAACAGCGTGCGGGTTTTAAGCTGCTGACGAACCGGCATCGCGTGGCGGAAACCGGTGTGATACTTCGGCGCAAACAGGAAGCAGACGCCCAGGTCATCCAGCGCTTCACGGGAACGCTCGGCGTTCATATCGAGGTTAATACCGAATGCGGCGAGCAGATCGGAAGAACCTGACCGGCTGGACACGCTGCGGTTGCCGTGCTTCGCGACCTTCAAACCACACGCCGCCGCCACGAAGGCGCTGGCGGTGGAGATATTGATGCTGTTACTGCCGTCACCGCCGGTACCGACAATATCCGCAAACTGATAGTCCGGGCGAGGGAACGGGGCGGCATTTTCCAGCAGTGCCGTGGCGGCACCGGCGATCTCCTGCGGGCTTTCGCCGCGCACCTTCATGCTCACCAGCGCGGCTGCAAGCTGCTCAGGCTTCAGCTCACCGCGAACCACGGCGGAGAAGAGCTGATGGCTCTCCTGCTGGCTCAGGGTCTGCGCCTGGTACAGTTTTTCCAGAATCGGCTGCAGGGTGTTGGTCTGCTCCAGCTTCTGTAACGCCCAGTCGAGCGTCTGCTCCAGCAGGCGGGCGCCATGGGAGGTCAGGATTGATTCCGGGTGGAACTGCAGGCCGCAGACGCGGTCCGCATCGTGGCGCACCGCCATCACCATACCTTCAAACGAGGCGTTGATAGTCAGCCCGGCGGGAATATTGCTGCCAACCAGCGAATGATAGCGCGCGACCGGGAGCGGGTTCGGCAGCCCGGCAAACATCGCCTGGCCGTCATGTTCAATGCTGGACGCTTTACCGTGCAGGATCTCACCCGCCTGGCCAACGTAGCCGCCGTAGGCTTCAACAATCGCCTGATGGCCGAGGCAGATGCCGACGATCGGCAGTTTGCCGCGCATGCGGGTCAGCAGCTCCGGCATACAGCCCGCTTCGCTCGGCGCGCCTGGCCCCGGGGAGAGCATCAGCACCGGGTTTTGCATGGTGGCCAGACGGTCAATCAGGGTCTGCGCCGGAACGTGGTTGCGGTAGATAACGACGTTGTGGCCATTCGCACGCAGCTGATCTGCCAGGTTATAGGTAAAGGAGTCGATATTATCGAGCAGCAGAATGTCAGCCATCAGAAAATCTCCTGTGCATGGTGTGCGGTAGCAATGGCTCGTAGGACCGCACGGGCTTTACTGCGCGTTTCGTCAGCTTCAGACTGCGGAACAGAATCAAGAACAATCCCGGCACCCGCCTGAACGGTGGCGATACCGTCTTCAACGTAGGCGGAGCGGATTACGATGCAGGTATCGAGGTCACCGTGGGCGGTGAAGTAGCCCACCGCGCCGCCGTAGCTGCCGCGACGGCGTCCTTCGGCGGCGGCAATCAGCTGCATGGCGCGTACTTTCGGCGCGCCGCTGAGGGTGCCCATGTTCATGCAGGCGCGGTAGGCGTGCAGCACGTCGAGATCGTGGCGCAGCTCGCCGACCACGCGGGAGACCAGGTGCATCACGAACGAATAGCGGTCGACTTTGGTCAGGTCCGCCACGTAGCGGCTGCCGGGAGTACAAATGCGTGCCAGATCGTTACGCGCCAGGTCAACCAGCATCAGGTGCTCGGAGAGTTCTTTATGGTCGGTGCGCATCTCCAGCTCGATGCGGCTGTCCAGATCGCGGTCCAGCGAGCCATCGGCGCGGCGTCCGCGCGGACGGGTACCGGCAATCGGGTAGATCTCAATCTGACGGCTGGTGGCGTCGTATTTCAGCGAGCTTTCCGGCGAGGCGCCGAACAGCGTGAATTCGTTGTCCTGCATGAAGAACATGTACGGGCTTGGGTTACTCTTTTTCAGCACGTCGTAGGCTGCGAGCGGCGACGGGCAGGGCAGCGAGAAGCGACGGGACGGCACGACCTGGAAAATTTCCCCGGCGCGAATCGCTTTTTGCATCTGGCGAACCACGGCGCCGTACTGATCGTCAGTCTGGTTAACGTCGCAGGTCATTTTCTCCACGCGCTGCACCGGCAGCGCGGGTGGTGCTTCCGTCATCTGCTGCTGCAGTTGAGCGATGCGGTACTCAAGACGGTTTTTCTCAGCGGCAGACGGCGTGAACAGGCTTGCCTGGATGCGGGTGTATTGCTTCTGGTGGTCGATCACCAGCAGCGTTTCAGCCAGATAGAAGCAATAATCCGGGCAGCGATTGCCCTGCTCGGTTTCCGGCAAATCTTCAAAACCGGCAACCAGGTCGTAAGCAAACAGCCCGCCGAAGAACATCGCCTCACGCTCGTCTTCCGGCACGGTGACCAGATTCTGCAGCAGGCGGAAGGCATCGAAAACGGACAGGGAGCAGAGGCGCGCGTCTTCGTCCAGCAGCTGGCTCACCGGCGGGAAATGCAGAATGCGCATTTCTGGATGACGTTCATTTTCAATGCCCGATGGCAGGGCGGCATCCAGCAGCGGCAGCAGCGATGCGCCATTGTCTGATAATGCCTTGATGGTGACAGTGTCACCTAAAGCGGTAATGCGCAGCGCGCTGTCGACCAGCAGCAGGCTCTTGAGATCGTCCTTGCTGTCGATATCCGCCGATTCCAGCAGCAGCGTTGCCGGACGAGCCCCGCACACCTGATGAAACAGCGCGGTCGGGTTGTGGCGATAGGCCGCCTCGCAGGTCAGCAGTTCGAGATGAGGTTTGGCTGTTTGCATGTTGTTGTTCTCATATTTTGTTCAAAAAAAAGCCCGCTGGGTAGCGGGCGGGTATCTGTTTGCATTTCGCAGACGCGTGACACTGCCCGAAGATCAGGAAGTGCGCCACCAGCCGTGAAGAGCGAAATGTGCTGTCATTTTCAGATACCTTTCTCGTGTGAACTTGCGTACTAGTTAACTGGTTCGATGGCAAGTTGTCAACCCTTGATTTCAGAATTTCGCGTTAAGTCGGTATCATGGTGTTTTCGGATGTCTCCAACCTGTTATGGGAAGTGCTTTGAGCGATACCACCTACGCCATTATTTATGATTTACACAGCCATACTCAGGCCTCTGACGGCCTACTGACACCCGAAGCCCTGGTTCATCGCGCCGTTGAAATGCGCGTCGGCACGCTGGCGATAACCGATCACGATACCACTGATGCCATTCCGGCGGCGCGCGCAGAGATTGCCCGCAGCGGGCTGGCGCTGAATCTGGTGTCCGGCGTCGAGATCTCGACCGTCTGGGAAAACCATGAGATTCATATTGTTGGCCTGAACATCGATATAGACCATCCGGCACTTACGGCATTTTTGCAAGAACAAAAAACGCGCCGCAATCAGCGCGCAGAGATGATCGGCGAGCGTCTGGAAAAGGCGCATATTCCGGGCGCGCTGGAAGGCGCGCAAAAGATGGCGAACGGCGGGGCGGTCACCCGCGGTCATTTCGCCCGTTTTCTGGTCGAGGCGGGCAAAGCGACGAACATGGCGGACGTCTTTAAAAAGTATCTGGCACGCGGTAAAACCGGATACGTTCCGCCACAGTGGTGTACAATAAAACAAGCTATTGATGTGATTCATCATTCTGGCGGTAAGGCCGTGCTGGCCCATCCTGGGCGGTATAATCTTTCTGCTAAATGGCTGAAAAGGCTGCTGGCACACTTTGCCGAATGCGGTGGCGAGGCGATGGAAGTCGCCCAGTGTCAGCAGGCGCCCAACGAGCGCGCGCAGCTCGCGACCTATGCCCGCCAGTTCGGCCTGCTTGGGTCACAGGGCTCTGATTTCCATCAGCCCTGCGCGTGGATCGAACTGGGGCGCAAGCTCTGGTTGCCCGCTGGCGTTGAGCCGGTCTGGCAGCTCTGGGAACAGCCGCAGCAAATTGAAGAGAGGGAAGTATGAGTCAGTTTTTCTATATCCATCCGGATAACCCGCAGCCACGTCTGATCAACCAGGCCGTAGAGATCGTCCGCAAAGGTGGCGTGATTGTCTACCCGACCGATTCAGGCTATGCGCTGGGCTGTAAAATTGAAGATAAAGGGGCAATGGAGCGCATTTGCCGTATTCGCCAGCTGCCGGACGGCCATAACTTTACTCTGATGTGCCGCGATCTCTCTGAGCTGTCGACCTATGCGTATGTTGATAACGTGGCGTTTCGCCTGATTAAGAACAACACGCCGGGCAACTACACCTTCATCCTGAAGGGCACGAAGGAAGTACCGCGTCGTCTGCTGCAGGAGAAACGCAAAACCATCGGTATGCGCGTGCCGTCGAACCCGATTGCGCAGGCGCTGCTGGAAACCCTCGGCGAACCGATGCTTTCTACCTCGCTGATGCTGCCCGGAAGTGAGTTTACCGAGTCCGATCCGGAAGAGATCAAAGATCGTCTGGAGAAGGTGGTCGAGCTGATTATTCACGGCGGCTATCTCGGCCAGCAGCCGACCACCGTGGTCGACTTAACCGAAGATGCACCGGAAGTGATTCGTGAAGGCGTGGGTGACGTAAAGCCTTTCTTGTAAAGGTATAAGCAGATATACTACGCGGCCATCAAAGCAGGGCTCAGCCCTCTTTTGACCTGATTCGACGCCTGTGAAGGCGACACCTGAGGAAGCTCAATGAGCGAGAAGTTACAGAAAGTGCTGGCGCGCGCCGGCCACGGCTCACGCCGTGAAATCGAAGCCATTATTGAAGCGGGTCGCGTGAGTGTGGACGGTAAAATCGCCACGCTGGGTGACCGCGTTGAAATCGTACCGGGGCTGAAGATCCGCATCGACGGCCACCTCATCTCCGTGAAAGAGTCCGCTGAACAGATCTGCCGCGTGCTGGCTTACTACAAGCCGGAAGGCGAGCTGTGCACCCGCAACGACCCGGAAGGTCGTCCGACGGTGTTTGACCGTCTGCCTAAACTGCGTGGCGCTCGCTGGATTGCCGTCGGTCGTCTGGACGTGAACACCTGCGGTCTGCTGCTGTTCACCACCGATGGTGAACTGGCAAACCGTCTGATGCACCCAAGCCGTGAAGTGGAACGTGAATACGCGGTGCGCGTATTTGGCCAGGTTGACGAAAATAAACTGCGCGATCTGTCGCGTGGCGTTCAGCTTGAAGACGGTCCTGCGGCGTTCAAAACCATCAAATTTACCGGTGGGGAAGGCATTAACCAGTGGTACAACGTGACCCTGACCGAAGGCCGTAACCGCGAGGTGCGTCGTCTCTGGGAAGCGGTAGGCGTCCAGGTGAGCCGTCTGATCCGCGTCCGTTACGGCGACATTCTGCTGCCGAAAGGTCTGCCGCGCGGGGGTTATACCGAACTGGATCTGACCAAAACCAACTACCTGCGCGAGCTGGTTGGCCTGACGCCGGAAACCACCTCAAAAGTGGCGGTGGAAAAAGATCGTCGTCGCATGAAGGCGAATCAGATCCGTCGCGCGGTGAAGCGCCACAGCCAGGTGAGCAGCAGTCGCCGCTCCGGCAGCCGTAACAACAACGGTTAATATTAAAGCCCGGTGAACGCACCGGGCTTTTTTCTTTAGTAATCAATTCCAATTTGCGCTTTGACGCCTGCATCAAACGCGTGTTTGACCGGACGCAGTTCGCTGACGGTATCGGCCATCTCCAGAATATCCCGATGACACCCGCGCCCCGTGACGATAACCGTCTGGTGTACAGGACGGTTCTTCAGAGCATCCAGAACGGCTTCCAGCGGCAGGTAGTCGTAGGCGACCATATAGGTGATCTCATCCAGCAGAACCATATTCAGCGAGGGATCGGCCAGCATTCTCTTTGCATGCTCCCAGACGGCGAGACAGGCTGCGGTGTCCGTTTCCCGATTCTGAGTATCCCACGTAAAACCGGTCGCCATCACCTGAAACTCAACGCCGTGAGGCTCAAGCAAATTCCGCTCACCGTTGGGCCATTCGCCTTTGATAAACTGGATCACGCCCACTTTTTGCCCGTGTCCGACGGCGCGCGTCGCCGTGCCGAATGCGGCGGTGGTTTTCCCTTTTCCGTTGCCGGTAAAAACGATGACGATCCCACGTTCGTCCTGGGCTGCGGCAACGCGTGCATCGACCTGTTCTTTCAGACGCTGCTGGCGCTGCTGATGACGTTCTTCACTCATTGCGAAATTCCTGGTTTACGTCCCGGCTGGGCGTCAAAGGTCATCCCGGTTTTGCGGCGGCTGTCGTCGCCCATCAGCCAGAGATAGAGCGGCATAATGTCTGCCGGGGTTTTCAGCTTCTGCGGATCTTCGCTCGGGAACGCGCTGGCGCGCATTTTGGTGCGCGTACCGCCCGGGTTAATGCAGTTTACGCGCAGATGGCGGCTCTGATACTCCTCCGCCAGCACCTGCATCATGCCTTCGGTCGCGAATTTTGATACGGCATAGGCTCCCCAGTTTGCGCGTCCTTCACGGCCAACGCTGGACGAGGTAAAGACCAGGGACCCGGACTCGGATTTGAGTAATAAAGGAAGCAATGCCTGTGTCAGGAAAAACGTGCCGTTGACGTTGACCTGCATCACCTGCTGCCAGATATCAGGATCCTGTTCATCCATCGGACGAACCTCGCCTAACAAACCGGCGTTATGCAGCACGCCGTCGAGTCTCGGATAGTGAGCGCTGATGCGCTGGGCTAATTCCTGGCACACCGCGGGCGTGCAGGTCAGTAAATCGAGTGTATACCACGGGGCAGGCGTGCCGTATTTAGCCTCAACCTCCTGAGCGACGTTTTGCAGTTTTTCTTCGCTGCGGCCGATCAGAATGACGTTCGCGCCATATTCGGCGTATGTCAGGGCCGCCTCGCGGCCAATCCCGTCGCTGGCACCGGTGACAAGAATAATCCGGTTGTGCAGCAGATTTTTTTGCGGTTGATAATGCACGGTGACTCCTCAGGCGACCGGTGACGCAATGGCGCCTTTATAATGACTTTTCGGCTTTATGCCCGAATTCGCCTGATAATTCAATCAGTCTACAGGACGCATTACTGTAAAATTAATATTTTGCAAATATTTAATCTCCGGTCCGGGGATTCCTGAAGGCGCCTCGCAGAGGTAATGTCGCGAGCGAGACGCATGGGCAGGGCTGTTGTACACTGCCGTGAAAGATTCGTGGTTAAATCAAGGTGGAACGCGTGGAATTACTTTCTCAATATGGGTTGTTTTTGGCCAAAATCGCGACGGTGGTAATTGCCATTGCGGTGGTAGCCGTTCTGATTGTCAACCTGACGCAGCGCAAGCGTCAGCGTGGGGAGTTACGCATAACCCGCCTGAGCGAGCAGTATAAAGAGATGCAGGAAGAGATGTCTCTGGCGCTGCTTGATAGTCATCAACAGAAACTCTGGCTGAAAGCGCAGAAGAAAAAGCATAAACAGGAAGCCAAAGCGGCAAAGGCAAAAGCAAAGCTCAATGCGCCGCAGGATAAGGCCACGCCGCGCGTCTATGTGCTCGATTTTAAAGGCAGTATGGATGCGCATGAAGTGTCTTCTCTGCGGGAAGAAGTGACTGCCGTTCTGGCCGTGGCGACACCGCAGGATCAGGTTGTCGTGCGTCTTGAAAGCCCGGGCGGGGTGGTTCACGGTTACGGACTGGCCGCCTCACAGCTGCAGCGCCTGCGTGAAAAACAGATCCCGCTGACCGTGGCCGTGGATAAAGTTGCAGCGAGCGGTGGCTACATGATGGCCTGCGTGGCGGACAAAATTGTTGCCGCGCCGTTCTCCATTATTGGCTCGATCGGCGTGGTCGCGCAAATTCCGAACTTTAACCGCTTCCTGAAAAATAAAGAGATTGATATCGAACTTCACACGGCGGGTCAGTACAAACGTACCCTGACGCTGCTGGGGGAAAACACGGAAGAAGGGCGTCAAAAATTCCGCGAAGATCTCAACGAAACGCATCATCTCTTTAAAGATTTTGTACACCGTATGCGCCCAACGCTGGACATTGAACAGGTCGCGACGGGCGAGCACTGGTACGGCGTCCAGGCGCAGGAGAAAGGGCTGGTGGATGAAGTTGGAACCAGCGACGATCTGCTGCTCAATCTGATGGAAGGTCGGGAACTGGTGGGCGTGCGCTTTACCCAGCGTAAGCGACTCCTTGACCGCTTTACCAACAGTGCCGCGGAAAGCGCGGATCGTCTGCTGCTGCGCTGGCTACAGCGCGGACAAAAACCGCTGCTGTAAACAAAAACGCGAGGCATATGCCTCGCGCTTTGCGTTAATCGACCAGGTGATATTTCTCTGAAAGCGTATGCGCCAGGTATTTGAACATGTTAAACACGGCGGTGCTTTTCGGGGTCGGTAAACCCTGTTCGTCAAGGAAGTATTCGCCGCTGAAAATCAGCACGCCATTACGCTGCTCTACGCCGGTGGCTTCAATGCCCGCCAGCGTATCTTCATGGTCACGGATAAGCTTGTTTGCTTCGATAAGCAGAGAGGCTCGGTCAATAGGTTGGGTCGTATTCTGCATAATCCACTCCTTAAACAGTGACAATAGTCTACGCCGAGGGCGCTTTGGGGGCAAATTTTCCCTGTAATGTGAGGGGATAAGGTGCAGGGTCCTGGCTGGCGGGATCTGCTTTTGCATGCTAATAAAGTTGCGTAACGAATTTTATCAGGTAGAGTGTGCGCTTTCGTCATTCTGGCAACAGAATTGCTTGACATTCAACCGGGAATTCGTCACGAATTACACGAGATGTGAGAAAAATACCCGAAAACTCAATCACCTGGGCGTCTTCTCATTAACGTCCGGTAAGACAAAGGGGTTGATATCTCCTGACGCAGTCGCAATATCATTGGCTCGTCGTCAGCGGAAGGGAAATCAACGTGCGGCGTATTCCTGGAAGAATTAAATTAGGTAAAGGTGAATATGGGTAAAGCTCTCGTCATCGTTGAGTCCCCGGCAAAAGCCAAAACGATCAATAAGTATCTGGGTAATGACTACGTGGTTAAGTCCAGCGTGGGTCATATCCGCGATTTGCCGACCAGTGGCTCAGCCAGCAAAAAGAGCGCAGACTCTACCTCCACCAAAGGGGCTAAAAAGCCTAAAAAGGATGAACGTAGCGCGCTTGTCAACCGCATGGGTGTTAACCCATGGCATAACTGGGATGCACAATATGAAGTGCTGCCCGGTAAAGAAAAAGTCGTTAACGAACTGAAGCAGCTTGCTGAAAAAGCAGACCACATCTATCTCGCAACCGACCTTGACCGCGAAGGGGAAGCCATTGCGTGGCACCTGCGGGAAGTGATCGGTGGTGATGACAAACGCTACAGCCGTGTAGTGTTTAACGAAATTACGAAGAATGCGATTCGTCAGGCGTTTGAGAAGCCGGGCGAGCTGAATATTGACCGCGTAAACGCACAGCAGGCACGTCGCTTTATGGACCGCGTTGTGGGTTACATGGTCTCTCCACTGCTGTGGAAGAAGATTGCCCGTGGCCTGTCCGCAGGGCGTGTGCAGTCCGTCGCCGTGCGTCTGGTCGTTGAGCGTGAGCGCGAAATTAAAGCCTTCGTGCCGGAAGAGTTCTGGGAAGTCGATGCCAATGTGACCACGCCGGGCGGTGACGCTCTGCCGCTGCAGGTGAGCCATCACAACGACAAGCCTTTCCGTCCGGAAAACCGCGACCAGACCATGGCCGCCGTAGCGCTGTTGGAAAAAGCACGCTATCAGGTGCTGGAACGTGAAGACAAACCGACCAGCAGCAAGCCGGGTGCGCCGTTTATTACCTCTACGCTGCAGCAGGCTGCAAGCACGCGTCTGGGTTATGGCGTGAAGAAGACCATGATGATGGCGCAGCGCCTGTATGAAGCGGGCTACATCACCTACATGCGTACCGATTCAACCAACCTGAGCCAGGATGCGGTCAACATGGTCCGCGGCTACATCAGCGACAATTTCGGTAAGAAATACCTGCCGGAAAGCGCTAACCAGTTCGCCAGCAAAGAGAACTCTCAGGAAGCTCACGAAGCGATTCGTCCTTCTGACGTCTCGGTGTTAGCGGAATCGCTGAAAGACATGGAAGCTGACGCGCAGAAGCTGTATCAGCTGATCTGGCGCCAGTTCGTGGCGTGCCAGATGACCCCGGCGCAGTACGACTCCACCACGCTGACCGTCGGCGCGGGTGATTTCCGCCTGAAGGCGCGCGGTCGTATTCTGCGCTTCGACGGCTGGACGAAGGTGATGCCTGCGCTGCGTAAAGGCGATGAAGACAGAACGCTGCCTGCGGTTAATAAAGGTGACGAGTTGTCGCTTGTCGATCTGGTTCCGGCACAGCACTTCACTAAGCCACCTGCGCGCTTCAGTGAAGCGTCCCTGGTGAAAGAGCTGGAAAAACGCGGTATTGGTCGTCCATCGACCTACGCGTCCATCATCTCGACCATTCAGGACCGCGGCTACGTGCGCGTTGAAAACCGCCGTTTCTATGCGGAAAAAATGGGTGAGATCGTCACTGACCGTCTGGAAGCAAACTTCCGCGAGTTGATGAACTACGATTTCACCGCGCAAATGGAAGACAGCCTCGACCAGGTTGCCAGCCATCAGGCGGAATGGAAAAAGGTACTCGACAGCTTCTTCAGCGACTTTACCGACCAGCTTGAAAAAGCGGAGAAAGACCCTGAAGAGGGCGGCATGCTGCCTAACCAGATGGTTCTGACCAGCATCGACTGTCCAACCTGCGGCCGCAAGATGGGGATCCGCACCGCAACCACAGGCGTGTTCCTTGGGTGCTCCGGCTATGCGCTTTCACCAAAAGAGCGCTGCAAAACCACCATCAACCTGGTGCCTGAGAACGAAGTTCTCAACGTGCTGGAGGGTGACGATGCGGAAACTAACGCTCTGCGTGCCAAACGCCGCTGCAAGAAATGCGGCACGGCAATGGACAGCTACCTGATCGATCCAAAACGTAAGCTGCACGTTTGCGGTAATAACCCAACGTGTGACGGGTATGAGATCGAAGAGGGCGAGTTCCGCATTAAAGGCTATGACGGCCCGATTGTGGAATGCGAGAAGTGTGGTTCTGAAATGCACCTGAAAATGGGGCGTTTCGGTAAGTACATGGCCTGTACCAACGACGAGTGTAAAAACACGCGCAAAATTCTGCGTAACGGCGAAGTGGCTCCTCCTAAGGAAGATCCGGTTCCGCTGCCAGAACTGCCGTGCGAGAAATCAGACGCGTACTTCGTGCTGCGTGATGGTGCTGCAGGTGTCTTCCTGGCCGCCAACACCTTCCCGAAATCGCGTGAAACGCGCGCGCCGCTGGTGGAAGAGCTGCATCGCTTCCGCGATCGTCTGCCTGAGAAACTGCGTTATCTGGCCGATGCGCCACAGCAGGATCCGGAAGGCAACAAAACCGTGGTACGGTTTAGCCGTAAAACTAAGCAGCAGTATGTTGCGGCAGAGAAAGAGGGTAAAGCGACCGGATGGTCAGCCTTCTTTGTCGATGGCAAATGGGTTGAAGGCAAGAAATAATCTTCCCTTACCGTAACTTACCTGTAAAAGGGCCGGATTTCCGGCCCTTTTTTATTACCTTGTTATTATTTTTTGTTCCGTACTATACAGTCAGGCTATAAATGATATAGTGGTTATAGTTAACCTGTTTCTTATTATTAAATCGTCTTAAGCGATTGACCGCATGCGCTAAATCGGATGGTCTGGCATGAAATTACAGCAGCTTCGTTATATCGTTGAGGTGGTGAATCATAACCTTAACGTCTCTTCTACCGCCGAGGGGTTGTATACCTCGCAACCGGGCATCAGCAAACAAGTTCGTATGCTGGAGGACGAGTTAGGTATCCAGATATTTGCCCGCAGCGGTAAGCATCTCACCCAGGTGACGCCTGCGGGGCAGGAAATCATCCGCATTGCGCGGGAAGTCCTCTCTAAAGTCGATGCAATTAAGTCTGTGGCGGGTGAACACACCTGGCCGGATAAAGGTTCGCTGTATATTGCCACGACGCACACCCAGGCGCGCTATGCGCTACCCGGTGTGATCAAAGGCTTTATCGAGCGTTATCCTCGCGTCTCTTTGCATATGCACCAGGGCTCGCCAACGCAAATTGCTGAAGCCGTATCCAAGGGGAATGCAGACTTTGCCATCGCCACCGAAGCGCTTCATCTGTATGACGATCTGGTGATGCTTCCATGCTATCACTGGAACCGTTCTATCGTGGTGACCCCCGATCACCCCCTGGCGGGTAAAGGGTCGGTCACTATCGAAGAGCTGGCTCAATATCCGTTGGTGACGTATACGTTTGGCTTTACCGGACGGTCCGAGCTTGATACGGCCTTTAACCGGGCAGGGTTAACGCCGCGCATTGTCTTTACCGCGACGGATGCCGACGTGATTAAAACCTATGTGCGGCTTGGTCTGGGGGTGGGCGTTATTGCCAGCATGGCGGTGGATCCGGTGTCAGACCCTGACCTGGTGCGTCTTGATGCGCATGATGTTTTCAGTCATAGCACTACAAAGATTGGCTTCCGTCGTAGCACCTTCCTCCGCAGCTATATGTATGATTTTATTCAGCGCTTTGCCCCTCATTTAACGCGTGACGTGGTTGATACCGCCGTTGCATTACGCTCAAATGAAGATATTGAAGAGATGTTTAAAGACATCAAACTCCCCGAAAAATAATCACACCCGGTATCTTTCCCTTAGGGAAAGATACCGAAATAACGCCTCAAAGCTAAATTAGAATTATCATCATCTACGCATCCCCTGTCATATAATGTCATTATCCATTTAATCTGTAAGGTTATAATGTCGTGAATTGGCGACAAAAGTAGAAACTAATTTACGCCTTCGCAAATTTTTCTTTTCAATTATTTATTTCTGGTCAAAAGATTGAATATTTCATACCTTCCGGTGCGTAAATTCACTGGCTTTTCGGCTAAAGTTTCTTTAGGATTTATCTCAACAGATGATTAATTGTACCAATTGTTTGGTCCTAAATGATAAGCGATGTCGATTGTATGAGGTTAGCAATGCCTTCAGGAAGTGAAGAACCGCAAAGGGATCCTGCGCTCAAGCGTAAAGCCTGGCTGGCGGTCTTTCTCGTCTCTACCCTGTTTTGGGTGGTGGTTGCTCTCCTGGCCTGGAAATATTGGGGTTAAATATGGCAGTGACGGTACGTACAGAAACGGTAAAACAGATGTGTCAGCATCGTGACAACGGCCACAGAGGGCGTAAAGCACCTGCGACTGTTGTACCCGCGTCCTGGAAACTAACGCCGCAGCAGCAAGCGTTTATTGATGTGTTCGCAGAAGACGAACCCAAAAAACAATAATTTAGTTAATTGCGTAATGATGCAAATAGTCTGAATATCGACTCTGCACTTTCGTACTCTTTAATAAATACACATCAGCAATATAGCACTGAGGACTTACCTCGGATCTTTTAATAAATAATGCCTAGTGTCCCTATGATGAATAACATGACGTCTCACAAATACTGGTCATGGATCGGCGTTTTTACCGTGTCGATTCTGTTCTGGAGTCAGCTCATCTGGTTGGCCCTCCACTAAATTGTAAAACCTCGCTACGGCGGGGTTTTTTGTTTTTCCTTTCTGGACCAATCCTAAATTTATCAATTTGGGTTGTTATCAAAACGTTACGACATCTTTGTGTTATCTTTAATTACGGCCCTGATGATTGTCGGGGCATCTCTGTGATTAAGGAGGAGCTTATGTCGTTAACCCTACGCGAAGCCAGTAAGGATACGTTACAGGCAGAAAATAAAACCTGGCATTACTACAGCCTGCCGCTGGCTGCCAGAACGCTTGGGGACATTTCGCGTTTACCCAAGTCATTGAAAGTTTTACTGGAAAACCTATTGCGCTGGCAGGACGGTGACTCTGTCACCCTCGATGATATCAAGGCGCTGGCAGGGTGGCTGGAAAATGCCCATGCCGACAGAGAAATCGCCTACCGCCCGGCCAGGGTGCTGATGCAGGACTTTACCGGTGTCCCGGCCGTCGTTGATTTAGCCGCGATGCGCGAGGCCGTTAAGCGTCTCGGCGGAGATACGGCAAAAGTGAATCCGCTTTCCCCCGTTGACCTCGTCATTGACCACTCCGTAACCGTTGACCGCTTTGGTGATGACGACGCCTTTGGCGAGAACGTGCGTCTGGAGATGGAACGCAACCACGAGCGCTACGTGTTTCTTAAGTGGGGGCAGCAGGCGTTCAGCCGGTTTAGCGTGGTCCCGCCGGGTACCGGTATTTGTCACCAGGTGAACCTTGAATATCTGGGTAAAGCCGTCTGGAGTGAATTGCAGGATAAAGAGTGGGTCGCCTATCCGGACACGCTGGTGGGCACGGACTCCCATACCACCATGATCAACGGTCTGGGCGTGCTGGGCTGGGGCGTCGGGGGTATCGAAGCGGAAGCGGCCATGCTCGGCCAGCCGGTGTCCATGCTTATCCCTGACGTGGTGGGCTTCAAGCTCACCGGCAAGCTGTCTGAAGGCATTACCGCCACCGATCTGGTGCTCACCGTCACCCAGATGCTGCGTAAGCATGGTGTGGTGGGCAAGTTTGTAGAATTCTACGGTGATGGTCTGGATTCGCTGCCGCTTGCCGACCGTGCCACCATTGCCAATATGGCGCCTGAATACGGTGCAACCTGCGGCTTTTTCCCCATCGATGACGTCACGCTGGAATACATGCGCCTTAGCGGGCGCAGCGAAGAGCAGGTCGCGCTGGTGGAGGCCTATACCAAAGCGCAGGGCATGTGGCGAAACCCGGGCGATGAACCGGTCTTCACCAGCACGCTTGAACTCGATATGGGAAGCGTCGAGGCGAGCCTCGCCGGGCCGAAACGTCCACAGGATCGGGTTGCGCTGAGTGACGTGCCAAAAGCCTTTGCCGCCAGCAATGCCCTGGAAGTGAACGTGGCGCAGAAAGACCACCGTCCAGTCGACTATGTCCTGAACGGACATCAGTATCAGCTCCCGGACGGCGCGGTTGTTATTGCGGCCATTACCTCCTGCACCAACACCTCGAACCCCAGCGTCTTAATGGCGGCAGGTCTGCTGGCTAAAAAGGCGGTAGAGCTTGGGCTAAAACCTCAGCCATGGGTCAAGGCCTCGCTGGCACCGGGTTCCAAAGTGGTATCGGATTATCTGGCGCAGGCCAAACTGACGCCGTACCTTGACGAGCTGGGCTTTAACCTCGTGGGCTACGGCTGTACGACCTGCATTGGTAACTCCGGCCCACTGCCTGAACCGATTGAAACGGCGATTAAGCAGGGCGACCTGACGGTAGGCGCGGTCCTGTCCGGTAACCGAAACTTTGAAGGGCGTATTCACCCGCTGGTGAAAACCAACTGGCTTGCCTCGCCGCCGCTGGTCGTGGCGTATGCCCTTGCAGGCAACATGAATATCAACCTGGCGACCGATCCGATTGGGCACGATCGCAAGAATGACCCTGTCTACCTGAAAGATATCTGGCCATCTTCGCGTGAAATCGCGCTGGCCGTTGAAAAGGTCTCAACCGAGATGTTCCGCAAAGAGTATGCGGAGGTCTTTGAAGGCACGCCGGAGTGGAAAACCATCAACGTCGTGGGCTCAGATACCTACGACTGGCAGGATGACTCGACCTATATTCGTCTGTCGCCGTTCTTTGATGAGATGCTGGCCGAGCCGGCACCGCTTAAGGATATCCACGGCGCGCGCATACTGGCGATGCTGGGGGATTCCGTCACGACCGACCATATCTCTCCGGCGGGGAGTATCAAAGCCGATAGCCCGGCAGGCCGTTATCTGCAGAGCCGGGGCGTCGAACGCCGCGATTTTAACTCCTACGGCTCGCGTCGCGGCAACCATGAGGTCATGATGCGCGGGACCTTTGCCAACATCCGCATTCGTAACGAAATGGTCCCGGGCGTAGAAGGGGGCATGACGCGCCATCTGCCGGGAACGGAAGTGGTTTCGATTTATGATGCGGCGGTCAAATATCAACAGGAAGGTACGCCGCTGGCGGTGATCGCCGGGAAAGAGTACGGTTCCGGCTCCAGCCGCGACTGGGCGGCGAAAGGTCCGCGTCTGCTTGGCGTTCGCGTGGTCATCGCCGAATCGTTCGAACGTATTCACCGCTCGAATCTGATTGGTATGGGGATCCTGCCGCTCGAGTTTCCGCAGGGCGTGACGCGTAAAACGCTGGGACTGACCGGGGAAGAGCAGATTGAGATTAGCGGTCTGCAAAACCTGCAGCCGGGGAAAACGGTGCCGGTGAAGTTAACGCGGGCAGACGGGAAAATCGAGGTGCTGGATTGCCGGTGCCGTATTGATACGGCAACCGAGCTGACCTATTACCAGAACGACGGCATTTTACATTATGTGATTCGTAAGATGCTGGATTGATGAAACGAGCCCGGCACCCGTGCCGGGCTTTTTAGCATTACTCTTTCAGCAGATGACCCATTTTGGCGGCTTTGGTATCCAGGTAGTGGGCGTTCTTCGGGTTACGGCCGACAATCAGCGGTACGCGCTCGACGATGTTGATCCCCGCTTCGGTCAGGATCTCCACTTTTTTCGGGTTATTGGTCAGCAGGCGAACTTCGTCCACGCCCAGCAGCTTGAACATATCGGCGCATAAGGTGAAGTCGCGTTCGTCAGCGGCAAAGCCAAGCTGATGGTTTGCTTCAACCGTATCGTAGCCCTGGTCCTGAAGCGCGTAGGCGCGGATTTTATTCAGCAGACCAATATTACGACCTTCCTGACGGTGATAAAGCAGCACACCGCGGCCTTCTTCTGCAATATGAGACAGGGCGGCTTCCAGCTGGAAACCACAATCACAGCGCAGGCTGAACAGCGCGTCGCCGGTAAGACACTCTGAATGGACGCGGGACAGAACCGGCGTCTGCCCTGAAATGTCACCATAAACCAGCGCGACATGATCCTGTCCGGTTGCCAGTTCTTCAAAACCCACCATCAGGAAATCGCCCCATGGGGTTGGCAGTTTGGCTTCTGCCACACGTTTAAGCTGCATGTGATTCTCCAGAGTAGGCTGACACGTTTCGTGCCTTTGCCCTGTTTTGCTTTCTGTATCAGTTCATTTTGCCACAAGCTCAGCAGGTTCGCCTAATGGGCACCATGCTATATGAACGTTAAACGCACGATCCGACATATCCACCAGGATGATTAATTTCAGTTATGATTGTGACGCTTAGCGAAAAAGGAGAAGACATGCTTTCAATCGCCAGACGTACGGCAGCAGGTGCGGCCATTTTACTGATTATGCCTCTGGCCGTATGGCTTTCAGGCTGGATGTGGCAGCCCGGGCATAATGCCACGTGGCTGAAAACGTTATACTGGATAACGGAAACGGTCACCCAGCCGTGGGGGATTATTACCCACGTACTCCTCTGCGCCTGGTTTCTGTGGTGCCTGCGCTTTCGTTTGCGCGCGGCGCTGATGCTCTTTGCGATCCTTGGGGGCGCTATCCTTGTCGGCCAGGGCGTGAAGTCCTGGGTTAAAGATCGCGTTCAGGAACCGCGTCCTTTTGTCGTCTGGCTAGAAAAAACGCATCATGTTCCGGTGGATGAGTTCTACAATTTAAAGCGTAAAGATCGTGGCGCGCTGGTGAAAGAACAGCTTGCGGAACAGCAGGATATCCCGAAATTCTTGCGTAAACACTGGCAGAAAGAGACCGGGTTCGCGTTTCCTTCCGGTCACACCATGTTTGCGGCCAGCTGGGCGTTGCTGGGGGTTGGGCTGCTTTGGCCAAGGCGCCGAACGATCACTATCGTGATTTTACTGGTCTGGGCGACGGGAGTCATGGGCAGCCGCCTGCTGCTGGGGATGCACTGGCCGCGCGACCTGGTCGTCGCCACGCTCATCTCATGGCTGCTGATCGTGCTGGCGACCTGGCTCACTGAACGATTCTGTGGCCCGCTAACGCCACCGCCAGAAGAGAAAGAAGAAATTGCCGAAAGGGACCAGACAGACGCCTGACGGTTGATATTCCGCATTTTGCCCATAGATCCATGACCTGCGCGTCACTTTTTCCGTTTCGCGCTCGTCGCTAAAATGGTAGTTTATAAGGCTGATTGCGGTGAATTGAACACACTTTATTCGCTTGAACCACATAACGGGAAGTAATGTGAAATATTTACTCATTTTCTTACTGGTATTGGCGATTTTTGTCATTTCAGTCACGTTGGGTGCACAAAACGATCAGCAGGTGACGTTTAACTATCTGCTGGCTCAGGGTGAGTATCGCGTCTCGAGCCTGCTGGCGGTCTTATTTGCTGCCGGATTTGCCATTGGCTGGCTGGTTTGCGGTCTGTTCTGGCTTAAAGTCCGTGTTTCTCTTGCGCGCGCTGAACGTAAAATTAAGCGACTCGAAAATAACATTGCCCCTGCGTCTGACATCCCGGAAAGCTCTGGTGTGCCGGTCGTGAAGGAATAATCGACTATGCTGGAGTTGTTGTTTCTGCTTTTGCCTGTAGCCGCAGCCTATGGCTGGTATATGGGCCGCAGAAGTGCGCAACAAACAAAACAGGATGAGGCCAACCGGCTCTCCCGCGACTACGTTGCGGGGGTGAACTTCCTCCTGAGCAATCAGCAGGACAAAGCGGTAGACCTGTTCCTCGATATGCTTAAAGAGGATACGGGGACGGTTGAAGCGCATCTCACCCTGGGCAACCTGTTCCGCTCGCGCGGCGAGGTCGATCGCGCCATTCGTATTCACCAGACCCTGATGGAAAGCGCCTCGCTGACCTACGATCAACGTCTCCTTGCGGTGCAACAGCTGGGGCGGGATTACATGGCCGCAGGGTTGTACGATCGCGCAGAAGATATGTTCGCGCAGCTGGTGGACGAAACAGATTTCCGCATCGGCGCGCTGCAGCAGCTCCTGCAGATTTATCAGGCCACCAGCGACTGGCAGAAAGCCATTGATACCGCGGAACGTCTGGTGAAGCTGGGTAAAGATAAGCAGCGCGTTGAGATCGCCCATTTCTACTGTGAACTTGCTCTTCAGCAGATGGGCAACGACGACATGGATAAAGCCATGGCGCTGCTGAAGAAAGGCGCCGCCGCGGACCCCAACAGCGCGCGAATCTCCATCATGATGGGGCGCGTCTTTATGGCGAGTGGCGACTACGCCAAAGCCGTTGAAAGCCTGCTGCGGGTTATCGACCAGGACAAAGAGCTGGTCAGTGAAACGCTGGAAATGCTGCAAACCTGCTATCAACAGCTGGACAAGCAGGAAGAGTGGGTAGCTTTCCTGCGTCGCTGCGTGGAAGAAAATACCGGTGCCACCGCTGAACTGATGCTCTCAGACGTCGTTGAGCAGTATGAGGGAAGCGACACCGCGCAGGTTTATATTACGCGTCAGCTGCAGCGCCATCCGACCATGCGGGTGTTCCATAAGCTGATGGATTACCACCTGAACGACGCTGAAGAAGGGCGCGCCAAAGAGAGCCTGATGGTGCTGCGCGACATGGTTGGCGAACAGGTGCGCAGCAAGCCGCGCTATCGTTGCCAGAAGTGTGGTTTTACCGCGTATACGCTCTACTGGCACTGTCCTTCCTGCCGCGCCTGGTCCACCATCAAGCCAATCCGTGGTCTGGACGGGCAGTAATTTTTTTAAAACACTCCACTTTAGTTACAACATACTAATTGTTTTTCCCATATCCTGAACTCCGTGCGGTTTGTCGGCCTGGCAGGCGCGTAAATGGATCCTGTCAATTTGCGGCGTCGGCAGGTAGAATGCTGGCCGTTTATCTGTTCCGCGCCGCTGCGCGCCCATAGACGAAAAGGGCTGGTCATGACGTCTGTTACATCCTCCACTTCCCGCGTAATTACGGATTCTCCTGTTGTTGTTGCGCTTGATTACAATAAGCGTGACGCTGCACTGGCGTTTGTCGACGGCATCGACCCTCGCGACTGCCGTCTGAAAGTTGGCAAAGAGATGTTCACGCTGTTTGGACCGCAAATCGTTCGCGATCTGCAGCAGCGCGGCTTTGACGTTTTCCTCGATCTGAAATTCCACGATATCCCGAATACCACGGCGCACGCGGTTGCCGCAGCCGCAGAGCTGGGCGTATGGATGGTCAACGTCCATGCATCGGGTGGGGCAAGAATGATGACCGCCGCCCGTGAGGCGCTCCTGCCGTTCGGTAAAGATGCACCGTTGCTGATTGCGGTCACAGTGCTGACCAGTATGGACGAAAACGATCTTCGCGACCTGGGCGTGACGTTGTCACCCGCCGAGCATGCCGAACGTCTCGCGCGTCTGACGCAGCATTGCGGCCTGGATGGCGTCGTCTGCTCCGCACAGGAAGCGGTACGTTTCAAATCAGCGCTGGGCCAGGATTTTAAACTGGTTACGCCGGGTATCCGTCCTGCAGGCAGCGACGTGGGCGATCAGCGCCGTATTATGACGCCTGAGCAGGCGCTGGCTGCTGGCGTTGACTACATGGTCATCGGGCGTCCGGTGACGCAGTCTGCCAACCCGGCTGAGACGCTTAAGGCTATCAACGCATCGCTGAAAAAGGGGGCCTAATGACCGATTCCAACAGCCGTCTGGTCTATTCAACTGATAGTGGGCGTATAGACGAGCCGAAAGCGAAAGTGGAACGTCCAAAAGGGGACGGCATCGTTCGGATCCAGCGTCAAACCAGTGGACGAAAAGGGAAAGGGGTTTGCCTTATCTCCGGCATTGACCTGAATGATGCTGAACTGGCAAAGCTGGCGGCCGAGTTGAAAAAGAAATGTGGCTGCGGCGGCGCCGTGAAAGACGGCATTATTGAAATCCAGGGAGATAAGCGCGATTTAATAAAATCTCTGCTGGAAGCCAAAGGTATGAAAGTCAAACTGGCAGGCGGTTAAAATAAATGAGCCACGGCAAATGCCGTGGCTCGTGTTATATACGTGCGTATGTCAGACCTGAAATGCGTTCAAATATCGCAATACCGGGGAAGGCTTAGATAATAATTATTTGCCAACCTGGTGACCGATAATACCACCGACAGCAGCGCCACCTAATGTACCCAGCGTACTACCATCCGTTAATACTGCACCACCGAGAGCACCGGCACCGGCACCAATAGCGGTGTTACGGTCACGTTTAGACCAGTTAGAGCACGCGCTCAGGGACATTGCTACAGTGATTGCCAGAACAGCGGCGGCTAATTTTTTGCTGGTTAAGGTCATAATACTTTCTCCTGAATTATCGATTCACGGAAAGATGTACACGTTAAGTATAGACGAATCGAATACTTAATTCTGTTCTCCGTGAAAGCTGGTCGCGCAGGCGTTACGTAATCACGCAGGTGATAGTCACTTCCTGTTATATCGCTAACATTAATTTTACGACTTTAATGCAGGTTAAACAGGTAAAAACTCTTAAAGAAGTACCAGGAATCATCTCAGAGAAAGAAGGGCGTATGCGCCCGAAATTCGGGCGCGGAGGGAACTCAGGCGGTCATTTTAATAATATTGACGATCAGCCCGTCATCTTCCAGTTTATTACGGTGCGCGTCGCTCAACCGTTCATCGGTAATCACGCGGCTAAAGCGTGAAACCGGGCCCATCGTATAAGGGTGAACTGCGCCAAATTTAGAGCTGTCGGTCAATACAATGGCTTCACACTCTTTTTCCAGCACGGCATTCACGACGTCAGAGCGCATCATATCCCGGCCGGTAAAACCTGTCTCAGGCTGCCAGCCGTCAATCCCGATAAAGGCCTTGCTGAAATGAACCTGCTGAACATACTGACGGGTCAGCGGGCCAACCATGCTTTCACTTTTTTTCTGGTAAATACCGCCCAGCAGAATCACCTCGCAGCGCGTCTCTTTGAGCAAATGCGCGATATAGCTGCTGACGGTGATGATGGTAACGTCTTTTTGATCGGCAAGCGTGCGCGCCAGCAGGGCATTACTGCTGCCGTTTTCAATAAAGACGGTCTCGCCGTTGTTCACCAGTGACGCGGCAAATTCCGCCAGTTCACGTTTGAGCGCGTAGTTATTCATCATACGCGTCTCAACGTCATCACTGTCCAGCGGGACAGCATATCCGTGCGCGCGACGCAGGTAGCTCTGTTTTTCCAGCAGATTAAGATCCTGACGAATGGTGACTTCAGACACGCCAGTGGTTTTAGCGAGATCGACTACGCTTACGCGTCCCTGATCGATGACCATCTGCAAAATGAGTTGTTGTCGGGAATTCATAGCATCCATTTAATAAAGCGAAACGAGGTCGGAGACGGTGGGATTAAACTTCCCACGGCGCTTTTGGCTGTCCGTTTTCTGGCGCATTGTCGGCACCATTCTGAGCAAGAAGTTCAGACTTCAGGATCTCGAGATTACGGATAGCAGAGTGATAATCGCCCGCCACCAGGATATCCAGCACGGTATCAATTCGTTGTGCTACAGCTTGTGCGTCAATAGTCGACATAATCTCACCCCAGGCGCGAAAAGTTAATATTTTCAATGATGCAGAAAATAGGATCAAAAGAGAAGGGAAAAAATGCAATAACTAAATTACATAAACGTAAGTGATAAATTTATTCCCCCTCATGCAGCAGGCTTAATGAGTGGATTAGTCTAAAACTGCGCGCAAGGCGCTTTTTTATAAGAGGAATTAGACTATGACAGTTATCAATCAGCCTACCTGCACACTGTTTACCGATACTGAACGGTTCACGCAGCTGTCAGGGTATTACGAGGCGGAGCGTCACACGGTCTGGATGATGCTGCGGGCTCAGCCACGTCCTTGCTTTAACCATGCGTTAATAGAGGAGATCATGAACTTTTCATGGCTGGTTCGCCAGTCCGGGTTTGCGGTTGATTTTTGGGTAACCGGATCGCTGGTTCCCGAGATGTACAATACGGGCGGTGATTTACAGTTCTTCGTCGAGTGCATTCAGAACGGACGTCGGGAAGCGTTACGGGCGTACGCGCGCGCCTGCGTTGATTGCGTCCATGCGGCCTCGCGGGGGTTTGATACGGGAGCCATCACTCTGGCAATGGTCGAAGGCAGTGCGTTAGGGGGCGGGTTTGAGGCCGCTCTGGCGCACCATTTCGTCCTGGCTCAGCGCGATGCCCGTTTAGGTTTCCCGGAGATTGCCTTCAACCTGTTTCCGGGTATGGGAGGATATTCCCTGGTTGCACGCCGTGCAGGCATGAAGCTGGCGGAGGAACTCATCTACAAAGGGGAATCCCATACGGCTGAATGGTACGAGCAGCACGGGCTGGTGGATGTCCTGTTTGAACCGGGACAAAGCTATGTCTCTACGCGAACCTTCATCGATACGCTGCGGCCAAAACTGAATGGCGTAAGGGCGATGCTGCGCGCCCGTACGCGCGTTCTGCAATTGCCCCGCAGTGAACTGATGGACATCACGGAAGACTGGGTTGATGCCGCTTTCTGCCTGGAGCCGAAAGATATCGCCTACATGGAGCGTCTGGTCACGCTGCAAAACCGCCATCACGCGGCGGGCCTGCGTAAAGCCAGTTAACGTTGATTTCGCGCTTGATATCGTTTTAGCCATCGCTCGAATGCGGCAGCGGGCATCGGCTTAGCAAACAGAAAACCCTGCCGTTCGTTGACGCCGTTCTTGGTCAGAAAGGCGTCTTCTTTTGCATTTTCCACACCCTCGGCAATCACCTGCAGATTTAACGCCTGCGCTACCGCGACGATAGCGCGCACCAGCGACTGGGAAATAGACTGCTTATGAATATCCCTGACGAAAGATTGATCGAGCTTAATGGCGTCGATAGGGAAGCGGGCCAGCTGAGAAAGGGAAGAGTAGCCGGTGCCAAAATCATCCAGATGAATTTGCGCCCCGAGTCGGCTGAACTGCTGGATCACGGACAGCGCCAGCTCTTCATTTTCGATAAGACAGCTTTCGGTCAACTCGACGTCGACCGGGCAGTATTCAAAATTCAGATCCTTCAGCGCCTGCTTTAAGTCGCTGAAGATGGTCTGGTCGGCCAGCTGGCGTGCAGAGACGTTCACCGCCACGCGCAGGTTTATTCCCTTATCGCGCCATTTTGCCACCTGACGAACCACGTCGAGCATCACCCAGCGGCCCAGCGGCACAATCAACCCCGACTCCTCGGCATAAGAGATAAACTCCAGCGGCGGGATCAGGCCGCGTTCTGGTGATTGCCAGCGGACCAGCGCTTCAAGGCTTCTGACTTCTCCGCGCCAGGTTATTTTCGGCTGATAGTGGATCAGAAGCTGATCGTTATCCAGGGCTTTGCGCAGGTTGGTATCCAGCCAGAGATACTCAAACACGCGCTGGTTCATCTCGGGTGAGAAGACGCAGAACTTGCCCCGGCCGTTCTCTTTGGCAGTGTACATGGCGGTATCGGCGTTGCGAATAACGCTTTCCCGGTCGTTCCCGTGCTGCGGGGCGAGGGCGATACCCAGAGAGCAGCCGGTATAAATCTCAATCAGACCGATTCGGAACGGCTGGCGCAGACGGGTTAAAATGCGCGACGCCATCGCCTCCAGAGAGCCCTGAGAGGTATTGGTGGCCATGACGATAAACTCATCGCCGCCTAGACGCGCCAGCACCTGTTCTTCATCCAGACAGCTCAAAATGGCGAGGGCGACAGCCTGCAACAGCTGGTCGCCAAACATATGCCCGTAAGCGTCGTTGACCTTTTTAAAGTTATCCAGATCGAGATACACCACGCCCACCTGCGTGTCGCCGCGGTTGTCGATGGCGTCAGAAATGAGATCGTGGATCGCATTGCGGTTTGGCAGGCCGGTGATGGTATCGGTATTGGCCAGCACGCGCAGCCGCTCCTGAGCGCGGCGCTCCTCGGTAATATCTGTCCCGGAACAGATGAGGAAAATTTCATTTTTACCACTGCCGCTGTGCACGAATTTGTTTCTGAACAGAAACAGCCGCTGCCCTTTACGCGTTTTGATCCAGCGTTCGACTTCGTAGGAGCTGCCGTTGCGAAAAAAACCGGTAATATTGCGCTTTGAGGCTGCCGCTTCGCTGCGGCTCATAAACAGCTTAAATACGTTCTGACCAATGACTTCTTGCTCTTTCAGGCCGGTGTACTCTTCGCTAAGCCGGTTAAAACGTTGAATATTGCCGTGCTGATCGAGGATAACAATGACGGAGTTGGCCTCGGAGACAACCTGTTCCGCAAAAGAGAGCCCCTGAGCCAGATCGCGTGCTACGGAGGGCGTATCATTCCAGGCGGAAGCGGTGCCTGCCCACTCGTTGCGGGTAATTTTACGGCCCACAAGATGAACCGGGACATCTTCCCCGTACAGGGAGAGCGACATGGAAATGCTGGAGGTAATAACGGTTAAATGACGGATGAGATCGGCCTGTTCATCGTCCAGCGCCACGACCTGAGTGACATCGGCATTTTCGCTGGTGGAAAGGTGCAGAGCGTTGCTGTCAGCTGACAGGCGCCACCACGGGCTGTGAGTCCCCATGTAGCGAAACAGCAAATTCTGCTCCAGATCGTCCATCATGTTTTCTCCCGCAGCTGTTCATTAGCGCACAAATTATTCATTTGCTGTCGACTTTTCCGTTGAGAAACAGCGGCAAAACCGAAGTTAACCTGTTGTTTTTCCCTGTTTTCTTATAATAAAACGAGCCAAGTGAAAAAGGATACTGAGCGTATAGAAATTCACGTAACCGAATATAACAACACTCTTTTACTGTAGATAATTATGGCGATTTTGGGCGAAGGGATACTGAAAATAGTAAGGAAAAATAATGATTTTGTGGCGGGGATAAAAAGAAAAATTGTCGGCCCTTCCGGAAAGGAAATGGCCGACAATTGAACCGGTTATCAGGCGACAGGGCGCGCGATAATACTGCGGGTTTCCATGCGAACTTCGGCGATAGTAACGTCAATCACGTCGGTGACTTTGTAAACTGTTTCACCTTTAATTTGCACGGTACCGTTTTCCTGGCTACAGGCCATTTCGTCACGAACCGCATGCAGGAACGGCGCAGGAATAAACGCGACAGCACCGTTATCGACCAGGCGGACGCGCATACCTCCGCGGCTGATATCAATGATCTCTGCGGCGAAACGGGTATCCGTACCGGCTTTATCCTGCAGGAAGCGTGCGTACAGCCAGTCTCCAACGTCACGTTCCGCCATGCGGTTCAGGCGGCGACGATCGGCCATCTGCAGCGTTGTGTCCTCCTGAGGACGGGCAATGGTTTCACCTTTGATAATCGCTTTCAGCAGACGGTGGTTGACCATATCGCCATACTTACGGATCGGCGATGTCCAGGTGGCGTAAGCTTCGAGGCCAAGGCCAAAGTGCGGGCCAGGCTCGGTGCTGATTTCCGCGAAGGACTGGAAGCGACGAATGCGGCTGTCCAGGAAACCCGACGGCTGCGCGTCCAGTTCTCGGCGAAGCTTGCAGAAGCCCGGCAGCGTCAGCACTTCTTCCGGATCAACGTGCACATCGTGAGTCTTCAGCAGGGCCGCCAGCGCTTCGGTATTCGCCGGATCAAAACCGGTGTGGACGTTGTAAATGCCAAAGCCCAGCTTGTCGCGCAGCACGCGTGCGGCGCAGATGTTGGCGGAAATCATCGCCTCTTCAACGATGCGGTTCGCAATGCGTCGCGGTTCGGCCACGATGTCCAGCACTTCGCCTTTCTCACCCAGAACAAAGCGATAATCCGGGCGGTCTTTGAACACCAGCGCATGGGTTTTACGCCACTCGCTGCGGTTGAGGCAGATGCGATGCAGCAGACGGATTTGCGCGGCAATGGCGTCTGATTCAGGTTTCCAGCTACCGGTATTTTCAAGCCAGTCGGAGACGTTATCGTAGGCCAGCTTGGCTTTCGATTCGATGGTGGCGGCAAAGAACTCGATATCGTCTTCAATCGCGCCATCTGCGGCGATCGTCATGCGGCAGGCAAGGACCGGGCGCACTTCATTTGGACGCAGCGAGCAGAGATCGTCTGACAATTCGCGCGGCAGCATCGGAATGTTGAAGCCCGGCAGGTAGTTAGTGAACGCACGGATTTTCGCGGCGTCATCCAGCTTGCTGCCTTCGGCAATCCAGGCGGTTGGATCGGCAATGGCGACGGTCAGATGGAGTTTGCCATCGGCGCCTTCTTCAGCGTAAAGCGCGTCATCCATATCTTCCGTGCTGGCGCTGTCGATGGTGACAAACTCCAGTGCGGTGAGATCGCGGCGCGTCAGACCTTCGTCCTGCATCTCGGTCGCTACGCCGTTCGGCGCTTCTTTTTCAAGATTATGGCGTGCCAGCGTGACCCACCATGGCACGAAATGGTCGGCGCCAAAGGTGATGAACTGGGTCAGCTCAGCATAAAAACCGCGATCGCCTTTCAGGGGATGACGGCGCATTTCTGCTACGGCCCAGTCACCTTCTTTAAAATCATGCTCAACGCCACGGGCGGCGCGGCAGGGAATGGCATCTTTCAGCAGGGGATTATCCGGCACGATAGCAAGACGATCGTCTTTTCTCTGCACCTTACCCACAAAACGGGTCAGGAACGGTTCGATCAGTTCTTCCGGCTCGGCGGACTCGCGGTCCTTCTCGGTATGAATGACGGCCATGACGCGATCGCCATGCATCACTTTCTTCATCTGCGGAGGCGGAATGAAGTAGCTTTTCTGCGCGTCAACCTCAAGGAAGCCAAAGCCCTTTTCCGTGGCTTTTACGACCCCTTCTGCACGCGGCGTCTGGGAATGCAGTTGCTGTTTAAGCTGCGCTAGCAGCGGGTTGTCCTGAAACATAATGTTCTATTTTCGTAGCCATTGAGCGGCTGACAGTTTTACGCGATTCTCACTGTCTCAGCAAGCGCTCTTTGGGTAATTAGTATGGTTATTCCTCTTTACCAAACGCGACTTTCAAACGATTGAGCCAGCCATCAAACGCGCTTCGGGTAAGCAGCATGATGGCATGTTCGCCGGGAAGTCCTTGATCCGTGAGAGGGGTAAACTGCGCGGCGCTGAAGCGGTCCGGAGAGCGCGTCAGCAGTTCGACCGCCGCCGAAAGTGCGGGGGACGTCAGCGGGATCGCTTCGCGGGTGTTTAACAGGATTTCTCCGGTCAGGTCGAGCAGCGACGGCTCGTGGCAAAGGACCGGCGTCAGTGCCTCCAGCGCGGATTCTGCCTGCCAGCGGGACAGCGACTCAAGCTGATGCGCACTCGCATAGCGCAGCTCGACGACGGGCAACAGCGGCACCCAGGCGGCGTGGCTCGCGGGCAGCGTATGCGGCTGAATATGATGACCTGGCAACCAGCGAACGGGGTGTCCTAACAGCGCCTGAAAAACCGCGACCACGCGCGCCTGAAAACCAATAAACCCGATAATCTGGTTAATCACCACAATGTCATATATTGACAGGCCAACCTCATCAAGCTGGTTCTGCGCTTTATCATCAATGACATCTGGGGAGCTGGCGAGCTGGCGGGCATACTGCGTAATTTGCGCCAGACGTCGGTTGCTTTCACGCGAGGAGTCCGGGCCGGGAAGCGGGGCGAGGAGGGCGGCGTAATGGTTACAAAGCCGCTGAACGCCACAGGCCTGGGCGACCGTTAGCGCGGTGCTGAGCCGATCGTAGGCGCTGAGCGTATGCAGGCGGTTCACGGGAATCGAGAGCGGAAACAGCTGGTGGCACAAGGCTCTGGCAGGGGTAAGCCAGCCAGAACAGGCGGCGACAATCTCATCAGGCAGGGCTAAATCGAGCAAAAAACGATCGTCAACGTTAGCGGCTTCGGGCACCAGAGGCAGAACATCTGTCTGCGCGTGGTTCGACTGGGTCTCGTGATACCAGTGGCCTTTGCCGGAAAAACGGCGTTGTTCCATGTGCGTTCCTTGATCTCAAAATGGCGATCAATATCCTGGCGTAAGGCAGATAAAGGGAAAAATATTGTTAGGTGATAACAAATAGCAGAACGGAATAACGAAGGGGCGGTGCGGGGGGGAAACTCTCTTCCCGTGCGGGAAGAGAGTCACAGCTTATTTAATTTCCAGCTCGTTCATTGCAGCGATGTTGAAGCCGCCGTCAACGTGAACTACTTCGCCGGAGATACCAGCGGAAAGGTCAGAGCACAGGAATGCTGCAGAGTTACCCACATCTTCAATGGTAACGGTACGACGAATCGGGGTAACCGCTTCGCAGTGTGCCAGCATTTTACGGAAATCTTTAATACCGGAAGCTGCCAGGGTGCGGATAGGACCTGCAGAGATGGCGTTAACGCGCACGCCTTCAGGACCCATTGCGTTCGCCATGTAGCGTACGTTGGCTTCCAGAGAGGCTTTCGCCAGGCCCATAACGTTGTAGTTAGGGATAGCACGCTCAGCGCCCAGGTAGGACAGGGTCAGCAGGGCTGCGCCCGGGTTCAGCATCGCGCGGCAGGATTTCGCCATCGCAACGAAGCTGTAGGAGCTGATGTCGTGAGCGATTTTGAAGCCATCACGGGTAACCGCGTTCACGTAGTCGCCGTCCAGCTGGTCGCCAGGAGCGAAGCCAATGGAGTGAACGAAACCGTCGAATTTCGGCCATGCTTTTGCCAGTTCAGCAAACATGCCGTCGATGCTTTCGTCTTGTGCAACGTCACATTCCAGAACAATGCTGGAACCCAGCTGCGCGGCAAACTCTTCAACACGGCCTTTCAGCTTGTCGTTCTGGTAGGTGAACGCCAGCTCAGCGCCTTCGCGATGCATTGCCTGTGCGATGCCGTATGCGATGGACAGTTTGCTGGCAACGCCAGTCACCAGAATGCGCTTACCGGAAAGAAAACCCATAGCTTTAATCCTTATATTCATTGCTAATTTTGCCTTGTAATTCATAGCGTTACAGGCAGTATTTCAAAATCATTCGAAATTAGCTCGAAATTATAGCCCACTCACAGCCCCTTGTGTCACGATATTTCTCGCTGTTCTCCGAAGACGCCTGCTCCGAAGAATGCGCCGCGGACTCGCGGGGGCTCAAAATTTCAGCATTCGTCCAGTATATCACCCGGCAACAGCTTCGCCTCATCCAACCAGCGAGGAAGCGCGATCCCGCAAGGGTATTCACGCTTTCCTGAGGTTGTCGATGAAGCGCGCGATGACGATAAAGAAAACCGGTACGAAGAAAATGGCGAGAAGCGTACCGCTAATCATCCCGCCAAATACGCCGGTACCGATGGCATGCTGCGTACTGTCGCTCGCCCCATGGGCCAGCATCAACGGAACAACCCCTAAGGTGAAGGCTAACGACGTCATCAGAATAGGGCGCAGGCGCTGGCCGGCGGCATGAATGGTTGCCGCCAGCAGGGGCTGCCCCTGGCGATGGAGCTGCCTCGCAAATTCAACAATCAGAATGGCGTTTTTGGCCGACAGGCCGATAAGCGTAATCAGGCCGACCTTGAAGAAAACGTCATTCGTCATGCCGGCAACGGACACCGCGATCACCGCGCCAATAAGACCCAGCGGAACGACCAGCATGACCGCAAATGGAATAGACCAGCTCTCATACAGGGCGGCGAGCACCATAAACACGACCAGTATCGACAGGACGATAAGGCCCGGAAGCTGAGATTCCGATTTTCTCTCCTGCAATGAACTCCCGGCCCACTCGCCAGCCATGCCCTGAGGTAAATCTCTGGACAAACTCTCCATAACCTTCATTGCGGTGCCGCTGGATGCTCCCGGCGCCGCATTTCCGGTAATGCGAATAGCCGAATATCCCTGATAACGCGTCAGCTGCTGGGGCGCAACGTTCCAGGAAAGCGTGGCAAACGTCGATACCGGCACCATCTGTCCCATCCGGTTTTTCACTGATAATGTCAGTATCTGCTCAGGCTGCATTCGGTAGGGCGCATCGGCCTGAATGATCACCTGCTGAACGCGGCCGTTGTTCGTATAGTCATTAACGTAATTTGAGCCCAGGGTGACGGAGAGCGTCTGGTTGATTTCATCAAACGAGACGCCCATTGCTTCCGCCTTTTCTCTGTCCAACTGGAGCGCAAGGTTTGTTCCTTCCGGCAGACCGTCTATATACACGTCACTCAGTTCAGGGCGCTGGTTGGCCTGCAGGACCAGCGCGTCGGCAGCGCGCTTTAACGCCTCGTAGCCCAGTCCCGCTCTGTCCTGCACGTACCAGGTGAAGCCCGACGAGGTGCCCATATCCGAAATGGCCGGCGGGAGCAGGCTCATCGTGACGGCATCAGAGACGTTTGCCATGCTGGCCTGTATCCGGTCGGCTTCCCCCTGGGCCGTCGAGCCCTGCCGATCTTTCCAGTCTTTCAGCGTGGTGAAGGCCATAGCCGAGTTTGGCCCTGAACCTGAAAATCCAAAGCCCAGGATCATAATGTTGCTTTCAATATCCGGCCGGGTCGCAATTTCCTCTTCAAATTTTTTAACCACGTTGAGGGTACGCTGCATCGTGGCATCTGAAGGCAACTGGATTGAGGACATAAAGTAGCCCTGATCTTCATCCGGCAGAAAAGACGATGGTAGCGAAGACAATCCCAAAAACAGCGCAGCACAAAGCGCAGCGTACAGGAGCAGCATACGCCCGGTTCGCTTCAGAACGGCACCCAGCCCGGCTTCGTAACAGGCGGTGAGCGAACGGAAGCGCGCGTTAAACCCGACCGCGAACCTTCCGCCTCCGCTCTTTCCTGCCTTATGCGGCTTGAGTAACGTTGCGCACAGGGCAGGCGTCAGCGTCAGGGCAAGAAACGCGGACAGCAGTATGGAAACCGCCATGGAAATACAAAATTGTCGGTAGATAATCCCGACGGATCCTTCCGCAAACCCCATGGGAATAAAGACGGCGGTCAGCACCAGCGTGATGCCAATAATCGCCGGGGTGATTTCCTGCATGGCTTGCCGCGTGGCGTCACGCGGGGACAGGCTTTTTTCCTCCATCAGTCGTTCAACGTTCTCCACGACCACAATGGCATCATCAACGATAATGCCTATCGCCAGCACCATACCGAACATCGTCAGAATATTGATGGAGTAGCCGCTCAACAGCATCACGGTGAAGGTGCCAAGAAGTGCGACGGGAGCAACAATCGCCGGGATAAGCGTACAGCGTATCTTGTGCAGAAACAGCAGCATAACCAGGAAGACGAGGACCATCGCTTCTACAAATGTCTGAACAACCTTCATGATAGAAAGTTTCACAAACGGCGCGGTATCGAAGGGGATCGTAAACGCCATTCCTTCGGGTAACACCCGGGAAAGTTCGTCGATGCGCGCCCGTACGCCGGAAGCCGTACTCATCGCATTCGCACCAGGCGAGAGCTGGATTGCTGCCGCCGTTGCGGGCACGCCATTTTCACGGATACCAAAGGCGTAGCTTTGCAGGCCAGATTCAATCCGCGCAATGTCGGACAGTTTCAGGCGGGCGCCGGATGCGTCAGATTTCAGGGTGATATTCCTGAACGCCTCTACCGAGGAGAGCTGTCCCTTCACGGTGATGGGATACGTCACCCCTTGTCCTGCAGAGGCGGGCTCATCTCCCGTTTTGCCGGGCGAAACCAGGGCATTTTGCTGGCCAACGGCGGTAAGAACATCGCTTACCGAAAGCCCGTAGCCGTGGAGCTTCATGGGATCCAACCAGATGCGCAGCGCTTTTTCGCCGCCAAACAGCTGAACTTTCCCTACGCCGGGCACGCGACGAAGCTCGTCACTGACGTTTCTGGCAAAATAGTCGCTTAAATCGGCTTCCTCAAATTGACCCGTCGCGGACTTAAGCCCCACCATCATTAAAAAGCCAGAGTTAGCGGCCTCGACGTTAATCCCGTTTTGCCTTACCGCCTGAGGTAGACGAGGCTCGACGATCTTAATCTGATTTTGCAGATCCATCTGCGCCAGCTTGATGTCCGTGCCCGGTTTAAACGTGACGGTAATCGATGCCGAACCGGTTGTGTCACTGGATGATTCAAAGTAGAGCAAATTATCTACGCCAGAGATTTCGCGCTCGATTAACGATACCACCGACGTGTTCATGATATCGGGACTGGCCCCCGGATAACTGACGGAAATAATGATTCCAGGCGGTGCTACCGCCGGATACTGCGCAACCGGTAAACGGGGAATAGACAGGAGTCCTGCCAGAACGATAAAAAGCGCTACTACCCAGGCGAAAACGGGGCGTTCAATAAAAAAATGCGGCATTAAATTAACGTCCGGTTACGTGAATTTCATCATCAGTGGATACGCGCTTGCCGATATCCCTGAGCTGCGAAAATTTCTCAAGAAGCTGCGGCGCGTCATCGAGGCTCGTTGCGAACATCCACATATAGGTCATCACCGAGTAAATATGTCCGGCGGTGATGCCGGTTGAGCGCGTCATCCAGACGATGGTCAGCGTAAAAAGCGCGGCAACAAGCACGCCAACCCACAAATAGCCCCACGCCTCGCGGTCAGATAATGCGATACGTAAACGCGCCAGCGTGGAGTAATGTCGGTGAAGCGTGGCCGTGCCCGCCTTATGGACATAATCCACTTCTTTTTCCAGCCGATTATTCAGGCGCATGAACAGCCATTCATTTTTACGGGCATATTCTGAGACAAATCCGAGCAGGATAAATACAATCGCAAAGCACATGACGCCGGCCCAAAATTCAATAAACAACAACATGATTGCGGCACCAAAAAGTGAGCTCAGCGAGGTAATAAGCAGGGGAAGGTGCATTTCAAAGAAATCCACATATTCGCGCGAGAGCGTTACCCTGGCGGCGATCGCCGAATGGTTAAGCTGGTATTTGCGCTGTGCCAGGACGACGGAAACCGCGAGTCCGGCATAAATGCGTGCAAACGTGCGCGTGTCTACGCTTCGTCTGGCCGCACCGATGAACCACATGCAAAGTACCATCAGGCCATACAGCGCGGCGTTAAGCGTTTCACCGGCGAGGATGGCATTTATCGCGATGCCAGCCAGAACGGGATAAAGTAAAAACGTCACGTTTTCGGCCACCACCAGGAAAAAAGTGACAACCAGTTTTTTCCGGTGCCGTATCGCGAGTTTTTTTAGCGAGTGCATCACTCCGGCAGGTTCAGAAGAACGAAAATTATTATTACGGTTCATCATTATGGGTAAGTCATGTCAGACTTTTCAGTGAGTTATTTTTGTGTGAAAGAGTGAGGTAGAGACTCTACCGCGCGCCTGTTTAGCGGACATGGGCGGTTTATGGAGGACGTGTGGAGCAGCGGCTCAAATCATTCTAATAATGAGGTACAGCGGTGCTCCGCCAAAAAAAATGATCAAATAACACTCGTAGTAAAAGATCAGATCTTCGATATCGGGCATCGCGTTTAACAGTACGGTGAACGTAATAATGAGATAGACAAAAATCATCATCAGCCAGAAGGCGACGACGAGTAGCTCAGTCAACGCGCCGGCTTTATTTTGGATCATCAGAGAGACCACCGACAATGCGATGCAGCCATAGATAATGGGTGAAGAGAGCAGCGTCGAGGCGACTTTTTCATCCATTCTGTGCACCAGTACCAGCCAGGTATAAAGTAATCCCCACGACAGCAGCAGGAACAGGGAATATATACCCAGTTTTTTAGGAGAGAAATATTTAGAAAGTTCCATGTTCATTATTTCAGCCAACTTCATAAAATCTTGAAGAAACAGTGGTAATTTGCAACGCGCAATGCACAAAGGACTATGCCTCAATAGCGATTATGCGCGGACATTGTCGAGTCTTTATTGACTGAATGTGTAGGCTGTGTGGAGAAATAACCGGGCATTTAAATCAACCTGGAAATTTTCGTGACCACGGCACTTTTTCGCGGAGGCCGTGTCTTATTGTGCTAAAGATATCTGATAGCGTGCTCAAAGGGATTTCACCCACGGAGATAAAATGCACAAAAATACGCTGATCCTTATTGTTGAAGATGAAGACGAAATCGCCGATATACTGATGAGCTACTTAGAGCGTTCGGGAATGAAAACGCTCAGAGCCAGGCAGGGCGAGCAGGCCATAACGCTCAATCGCCTCCATAAACCGGATCTCATATTGCTGGACATTCACCTGCCCGTATGTGACGGCTGGAGCGTACTTACCACGCTTCGTCAGGAAAGCGCTGTCCCCGTCATTATGGTTTCCGCTCTCGATCAGGATGTCGATAAGCTCATGGGGCTGAGGCTGGGCGCGGATGATTACGTGATCAAACCCTTCAACCCTTCTGAAGTCGTCGCCCGGGTTGAGGCGGTGCTGCGCAGGACAAAACCCGCGCTTCAGCAGGCGGGTTCCCAGCCGCTCAGAACGCCATTTATTACGGTCTACCCGGATGACTTCTACGTGGAAGTCACCGTGGGGGCAGAGGTTGTCTCCCCGGTATTAACGACGACCGAATTTAAATTGCTCACATACCTGGTGAGATATCCGCGAAAGGTCTGCTCACGCGAAGAGCTACTCAATGCGTGTCTGCCGGAAGGGGATACACTCGACAGAACGGTCGATAGCCACATGAGCAAGTTGCGTAAAAAACTGGAGCTGGCCGGCCTTTACGGTGTTCCCGAGAGCATCAGAGGCATGGGTTACCGGCTTGGGGAAAAGAAATGAACAAAGAGTCTGTCCTGAGTCGTCAGATCTTAACGTATATGCTGTTGCTGACGTTTACGATCATTGCCATCGCCATACTCGGCTCCTGGTTTTTTTACTCCTTTATTCTGGATCACCTCCCGGGCGGCCCTGCTGCGGGCGATGACGAGCAGATGACGATGTGGGACTGGGCATGGATTGGGACCGCGACTACGATCAGTATGATTATTGCCCTCTTTTTCACGGTCAAACTTTCATCGCGGATACTCACCCCGCTAAACGCGGTAGCGTCCAGCCTGAAAAAGATTTCTCAGGGCGATCTGGACGCCAGGGCATTTTGCGCCAGTTCCCGGCTGGGTGAGATCAATCACCTGGTGACGGATTTCAATGAAATGGCGGAAAAATTACAGACGCTGGATATTCAGAGGAAATCCTGGAATGCCGCTATCGCGCATGAGCTGAGAACCCCGGTCACGATCTTACGCGGACGGCTTCAGGGGTTGGTTGACGGCGTTTTTACCCCGGATCCGGTGCTGTTTAATAATCTTCTCAAACAGACGGAAGGGTTAACCCGCCTGATTGAAGATCTCCGGGTTGTCAGTTCGGATGGCGGGGCGGGATACACGTTATGCCAGTCCAAAACCGATCTAAAAGGGACAATACAGAACGCACTTGATACGTTCATGCCCGAGTTCATCCGTAAGGCGTTTACCGTCAATACAGACCTTAGGGAGCAGCAGTGCGTATTCGATCCATTACGCATCAATCAGTGTCTGACCGTTTTATTTGATAATGCCTTACACTATTCAACCTCGCGCACGCTCATCGTGAAAAATGGCGTTTCTGATAAAGGCAATTATATCCTTATTCAGGACGGGGGACCGGGCATCCCCAGAGAGTTTCATGATTTCCTGTTTCAGCCCTTTCAGCGCGATAATGGCGCCAGACATGTGAACCCGGAAGGCTGTGGCTTGGGCTTGTCGGTGGTAAAAGCCATCATGCTGGCTCATGGTGGCGATGTTTCCTATACCTTATCGACGCAAAACCACTCGATATTTAAGCTCACCTGGCCCGACTCGTGAGCTTCAGCGGCAGGTCAAATCTGCCTGCCGGCGATAAATGCCATATTTTTCCTAATTTAGCATCCCATTCCTGCGGGGTAATCGTCAGTTTACCGCGTCTTGGGCTTAAGGTTATTTCGCTGAAATAGATTTCATCTTTTTTTAGCATAAGGTCAACGCGGCAGTAGTCAATTCCATCCGCCAGCTCCTGGGAGGCCAACAGTGCCTGACGGAACAAGAGCGGTTCGCCAGGCGTTGCTGAAGTATTCGGATATTCCATCCGGAAGGGTTGTAAGTTCCACTGCCTGTCATAAACGTTGATAAACCCTTTGCCGTTATCATCCGTAAAATCTGCTTCTACATAGTGGGCAACGCCATGAAAACAGTGGATCCTCAGCATTTCGGGCGTTGTGTTTCTGTCAGCATCGTCGAAGAGATCGACAAACGGCTCGCAAAGTATGCTCGGCGTAATGTTTTTGTACTGCCATTCGCGCGTGGTGTAGTAAAGATTTTTCTTTAACGCGAGGCTCAGCTTTTTACACGCTTCTTTTTCATTAAATTGCGCTTTGTTTGTACATATTATTGTGCTGCCGCTGTCATGGTTGCACTTAAGGACGAATTTGTCAGGAAGAATTGAAAAATCAATCTGCGACGGCCGGGTATAAACGCCAATTAATGGCACCGTTTTCACGCGCGTTGTTCTGGAGGAAACGTATGCCCGAACGGCGAGTTTATCCGCAAGCATCGTGTAGAATTTATTATGGTCATAGACCAGACGATGACATATTTTTTCACTCAACGTCGTGGGCGAGTTAATGTCAGGAGTTTCCCCGGTCGATTTTTTAAGCCTCACGGTATGAAAATGCAGGTCCGTCACTAAAAATGAGCGGCATTTTCTGATGAGATACTCTGTGTATTTTAAAACGTAAGTGGCGGTGTTCATTTCTTCTCCTCCGTAATGTCCGGATATTCTGGAGAAGAACTGTTGATTGATATTGCTTAAAATATGGAGCAGGGATGGAGACGAAAATTAAAGGATTAAATAGCGCACGCAGATTATTTAATCCTTAATTTAATGGGGTAGTTTTTGTGAAGCGTCGCGCTTAGCGGTCCTTTCTCCACGCATCGGCGGTTAATGCTTCACCGAAATGACCGGCAATCAGCCGTTTTGTCAGTTCATGAAGCGGAGAGGCCATCACATCCGCGGTGCTGCCGCGCTCTACCACTTCACCCTGGTGCATGACCATCACCTGATCGCTGATGTGCTTCATCATTCCCAGATGCTGGGTGACGTAGATATACGAGATCCCCTGTTTTTCCTGCAATTCCAGCATCAGGTTAATCAGCTGCGAGCGCATCGACATATCCAGCGAGGCAAGCGCTTCATCCGCAATGATCACTTTTGGCCGCAAAATCAACGCACGCGCCAGACCCAGACGCTGTTTCTGGCCTGGTGCCAGCATATGCGGGTAGTAGCTTTCGTGATCCGGCAACAGCCCAACCATACGCAGGGTTTCAAATACGCGCTTACGGCGCGCCTCTGGCTCCAGGTCGGTGTTCAGACGCAGCGGAAAATCGAGGATCTGCGAAATGCGCTGGCGCGGGTTAAGCGAGGTAGACGGATCCTGGAAGATCATGCGGATGCGCTGGCTGCGGAAAGAGTAGTCGCCGAACGTCAGAGGATGATCGTCAATCAGCACTTCGCCTGCAGTCGGTTCAACCATGCCAGCGAGCATTTTCGCCAGGGTGGATTTCCCGGAACCGTTCTCGCCGATGATCGCCAGGGTCTGTTTTTCACGCAGCGTAAAGCTCAGCGGCTTCACCGCGTCGACAGTTTGACGATGAAACAGCCCCGTGCGGTAGCGAAAGGTCTTACTCAGGTTGCGGACTTCCAGTAAGGTTTCGACCATTTCACTCTCTCTCCATGTTCAGCGGGAAATGACAGGCGTATAGATGATTTTTGGCCCCGGTCAGGCGTGGCGTCTCGATACATTTACGCTGAGCATAGGGACACCGCGGCCCCAGACGACAGCCTATCGGCAGGGATTCCAGCAGCGGAATCGCCCCCGGCAGGGTATTCAGGCGACTCTTATGCGGCATCGCGCTGCCAAAATCTGGAATGGCGCGAATAAGCGCCTGCGTATACGGGTGGTGCGGCGCGGTGATCAGATCTTCACTCGGCGCGGTTTCGACCGTTTGTCCGCAGTACATCACGTCAATTTTATCCGCCCATTTGCTGAGCATTTGCAGGTCATGGCTGATCAGCAAAATGGTGGTGTTGTTATTCTGGTTGAGACGCGACAGCAGGCGGAAAATTTGCGCCTGCGTGGTGGGTTCCATCGCGTTGGTGGGCTCATCCGCAATCAGCAAACGCGGCTGATTGGCCAGCGCGATAGCAATCATCACTTTCTGACATTCGCCGTCGGTCAGCTCATAAGGGAAGCTGCGCATCGCATCTTTGTGATCTTTGATCCCGACGCGGTGTAAAAGCTCGATGGCGCGGCGCTTGCGCCAGCCAACGCGTTGCCACCAGCGGCCTTTATAGGTCCAGCCGGGAATATTCTGCATGAGCTGTTTACCCACGCGTTCGGACGGATCGAGACAGGACTGCGGCTCCTGGAAAATCATCGAGACGTTATGCCCGACCAGCTTACGCCGCTCGCGGGGGGAGAGGCGCAGCAGATCGATATCGTCAAAACGCATACGGTCTGCCGTCACGCGCCAGTTGTCTTTCGCCACGCCGCATATAGCTTTGGCAATCAGGCTTTTTCCCGAGCCGGATTCCCCCACCAGCCCGCGAATTTCACCCTCCGCGAGGGTGATACTGATGCGATCGACGGCTTTAACCCAGCCTTCACCGGTTTTGAATTCGATGGTGAGGTTGCGAATATCAAGAAGCGGCATTATTGCACCCCCGCGTTAATTGCACGGCGAATACCGTCGCCCAGCAGGTTGATAAGCAGCACGCTCACCATAATGGCCGCACCCGGCAGCATGACCGTCCACGGTGCCACGTAGATTAACTCCAGCGCGTCGCCGAGCATCGCACCCCATTCGGGCGACGGCAGCTGTGCACCGAGATCGAGGAAGCCGAGCGCCGCGATGTCCAGGATCGCCATCGACAGGGCGCGGGTGATCTCTGTGACCAGCCCGGCGGCGATGTTGGGCAGCACGGCAAACCACAGAATGTTGAAGGTCGTCGCGCCGTCCAGACGCGCGGCAACGACGTACTCTTTTTCCAGTTCATCATGCACCATGCTGTAAACCGAGCGCACGATGCGGGGCAGGATAGCCAGCCAGACGGCGAACATGGCGTGCGACAGGTGCGGACCGGCAAAGGCAACAACGATGATCGCCAGCAGCAGGGACGGAATCGACAGCAGGGTATCCAGAATGTGGTTAAGGACCGCCGAACGCAGGCCATGGGTGGATCCCGCAAAAATACCGAGCGCCAGCCCGCAGATCGTAGCCGCGAGCGTCACCACAAATGCGCCACCCACCGTCGGGGCTGCACCGCTCAGCAGGCGGCTCAACACGTCACGTCCGAGGTCGTCCGTTCCCAGGAAGAAAGAGACTTCACCGTAGCGCGACCAGGACGGTGGCAGCAGCTGATAGCCAAGGAACTGCTGGTCGATGCCGTACGGCGCAAACCACGAGCCAAAGACGCAAAGCAACACCAGGCCGGCGCAGCCGTAAAGGCCGATCATAGCCGTGGTGTCACCGTAGAACTTACGCCACACGGTACGCAGCACGCCGGGCGTGCGCTTTTCACTGTATACGCTATCGTAAGGCATACCATTCCTTATGCTTCAATGGGTTAGCCATGGCACCCAGAATATCGGACAACACGTTAACAATAATCACCAGCGAACCAATCACCATCACGCCGGCAGAAATAGCGGCGTAGTCCTGCTGGCGGATGGCGTTAATCAGCCATCGCCCCAGGCCCGGCCAGCTAAAGACCATCTCGGTGATCATGGCCAGCGTCAGCATGGTGGAAAACTGTAATCCCAGACGCGGAATTACCGGCGGCAGCGCGTTGTGCAGGACGTTGCGGCGCAGGATGGTCAGGCGCGACAGCCCGCGCGTGGCGGCGGCTTTGACGTAGTTCTGGTCAAATACCTCAATGGTGCTCAGGCGCATCAGGCGGATCACTTCGGTGGTTGGCGCAACCGCCAGCGTCAGCACCGGCAATACCATATGGCGCACGGCGCTGACGATCATCTCATGGCGCCACACCGAATCGGACAGCCACGCGTCAATGATGGCAAAACCCGTCACCGTTTTAACCGTATAGAGCAGGTCAAAGCGACCCGAAACCGGCAGCCAGCCCATCGTCAGCGAGAAGAACAGCGTTAGCAGCAGCGCCAGCCAGAAAACCGGGATGGAGAAGCCGAACAGGGCGAGGGCGCTGATAAACTTATCCTGCCATTTGTTGCGATAGATCCCGGCGAGCATGCCAACGGGGATGCCGACCATCAGGGCAAAACCGAAGGCCAGAATGCACAGCTCCATCGTGGCCGGGAACACCTCTTTCAGCTGCTGTGAAATCAGCTGCCCGTTAATGCTGGACACGCCGAAATCCCAGTGCAGCAGCCCGTTAAACCAGAACAGCCAGGCATCCCACAGCGACGACCCCTGGAGCGGGGCGTGGGGCGTGAAATAGCTCAGGCTGAAGCCGACAAAGTTCAGGAAAAAGAGCGTCACCAGCAGCAAAAGGAGCCGACGTAAGGTAAAAATAATCATGGTTTTTTCACCTCTTGTTCTTTTTCACGCGACACGCCGGCGAACGAGGCGTTGCCGAACGGGCTCAGCACCAGGCCTTTAATATCATAACGATAGGCCTGAAGGCGCAGGGAAGAGGCCAGCGGCAGCACCGGGAGTTCCTGGGCAAGGATCTTCTGCGCTTCATCATAGGCGTCGATGCGCGAGGCCAGCTGCTGGGAAGCCAGCGCTTTTTGCAGCACGGCGTCAAACTCCCGGTTACACCAGTGGGCGTAGTTGGTCTGCGAATTTATCGCCGCACAGCTTAACAGCGGCCGGAAGAAGCTGTCCGGATCGTTACTGTCGGTCGCCCAGCCGGTCAGGGTTAAATCATGATTCATGTCCATCAGGCGCGCCTCCTGGAAACGGCCCTCAACCGGTACGATGATCACTTTGACGCCCACCTGCGCCATATCTGCCTGCAGCAGTTCGGCGGTCTTGAGCGGGCTCGGATTCCACGCCTGGGAGCTGGTTGGCACCCAAAGCTGCAGCGTAAGGTTTTCCGCCCCCAGCGCCTTCAGCTGTTCACGCGCTTTTGCCGGATTGTATTCCGTAATTTTAGCTTCACCGTCATAGGCCCACGAGGCGCGCGGTAAAATTGAGGCGGCGGTTTCCGCCGTGCCGTAGTAGATCGACTGCATTAAACGCTGGTTGTTAATCGCCAGCGCCAGAGCGTGACGTACGGCAGGGTTATTCAACGGCGGCTTATCCGTGTTAAAGGCCAGATAGGCGATATTCATGCCCGGGCGTAACGTCAGGCGCAGGCGCGGATCGTCGCGCAAAATGGTGAGCTGGCTGGCCGCGGGCCAGGCGAGTACGTCGCACTCCCCGGTGAGCAGTTTTGACAGACGTCCTGTCCCACCTGAACCGAGATCGACCACCACCTGCGGCATCAGCGGAGTGCCGCGCCAGAAATGCTCATGACGCTGCAGACGAATATATTGCCCGGCGCGGTATTCGGCGAGCTGGAACGGACCGGTACCAACCGGCTGACGATCGAGCAACTCCTGACGATCTTTTTTTGTCAGGTTCGCCGCGTATTCAGCGGACATGACTGACGCATAGTGGGTCGCCAGGTGCCAGAGGAAGGAGGCATCCGGGCGCGTCAGCGTAAATTCAACCGTGCGGTTGTCCAGCTTGCGCACGCTCTTGACGGTGTCGGCAAACTGCAGGCTGTCGAAATAGGGGAAGTTGCTGCCGTTAACGTTATGCCACGGGTGGTTGCGGTTAAAGATGCGCTGGAAGGTAAAGACCACGTCATCTGCGTTCAGCTTGCGCGTGGGGGTAAACCACGGCGTGCGTTGAAATGCGACGTCATCGCGCAGATGAAAACGGTAGGTTGCGCCGTTATCCAGCACTTCCCAGCTTTCCGCAAGCTCAGGCACCAGACGGTAGGTGTACGGATCAACATCAAGCAGACGGTCGTAAAGCTGCGCGGCCAGGGTATCCACGATCAGGCCGCTGCCCGCTTTTTGCGGGTTGAAGGTGTCCACCTGGCCGCTTACGCAATAGACGAAGCCGCTGTCACGAATGTCAGGCTGCGGAGTTAGCCCGGGCGCGGCAAAGGCCAGGCTGCTAAACAGACCGAGAGCAAAAAAGGACGATAAAACCAGACGCATAATTTTTAAGGTTTTTAGGTTTGATCTGCAAAGTGTATCGCACTTACGCATGCTTCGTAAAAATGTCTGCAGGTAAGTGCTGATATTGTCAGCGCATTTGATGCTTTTTGAGCAATGCCCTTAACTGATGGTAGGTCAGACCCAGCAGTTCAGCCGCCCGTTTCTGGTTATATTTCGCCGTCTTCAGGCTTTGCTCCAGCAGCTGTTTCTCCTGTTCGTTCTGGAACTGGCGTAAATCAAGGGGGAGAGTAGGGGCATCGCCTGAAGACGCTGGTGTGGGTAGCGACGGCGCGCTGCGCTGAAAAGGATCGATAATGATGTTGTCCAGCTCCGTCTCGCTGCTGCCGTGACGATAGACGGAGCGCTCCACGACGTTTTTCAATTCGCGGATATTTCCCGGCCAGTGGTAAGCGAGCAGCGTCTCCTTTGCATAATCGCTGAAGCCGGGGAACAGCGGCAGTCCGAGCTCGCGGCACATCTGAATCGCAAACTGGTCTGCCAGCAGCATGATGTCGCTTTTGCGCTCGCGCAGCGGAGGAAGTTGAACGACGTCAAAGGCCAGGCGGTCAAGGAGGTCGGCACGGAATTTCTCCTCAGTCACCATCTCCGGCAGGTTGGCGTTAGTGGCGCACACCAGGCGCACGTTAACCTGCAGCGGCTGGCTACCGCCGACGCGCTCCAGTTCGCCGTACTCAATCACGCGCAGCAGTTTTTCCTGCACCAGCATGGGCGCGGTGGCCAGCTCATCCAGAAAAAGCGTACCGCCGTCGGCGCGCTCAAAGCGTCCGGGATGGCGTTTCTGGGCACCGGTAAACGCCCCTGCTTCATGGCCGAAGAGCTCGGTGTCGAGCAGGTTTTCATTCAGCGCCGCGCAGTTAAGGGAAATAAATGGGCCATCCCAGCGCCCGGACAGGTAATGCAGACGGTTGGCTATCAGCTCTTTCCCCGTTCCACGTTCACCGATGATCAGCACCGGTTTATTGAGCGGCGCCAGGCGAGAGACCTGTTCCAGCACTTCGAGAAAGCTGTTTGCTTCGCCGAGTAAATTGTCTTTGTATCCGGGCATGATGAAATTAACCACTCCTTAGCGATATTCACCAGGGAAGAATAGTTCTTCACTGCGCAAAAAGCAATCAGGCTTAGTAAAATCAATAAGATAAAAACCTGGCATGATGTTTGTATTATCAGTACAGCAGGGCCTGGCCCGATAACAGAACTATGAGGATTAGATTATGGGTATTTTTTCTCGTTTTGCCGACATCGTGAACGCCAACATCAACTCACTGCTTGAGAAAGCGGAAGATCCGCAGAAGCTGGTACGTCTGATGATTCAGGAGATGGAAGACACGCTGGTTGAAGTGCGTTCAACCTCCGCCCGCGCGCTGGCGGAGAAAAAACAGCTTACGCGTCGCATTGAACAAGCTACCGCTCAGCTGAACGAATGGCAGGAAAAAGCGGAACTTGCGCTGCGCAAAGATAAAGAAGATCTGGCCCGTGCGGCGCTGATCGAAAAACAGAAGCTGGCCGATATGGTCGCGACGCTCGAGCATGAAGTGACGCTGGTGGACGACACGCTCACCCGTATGAAGAAAGAGATTGGTGAGCTTGAAAACAAACTGAGCGAAACCCGCGCGCGTCAGCAGGCGCTGACCCTGCGTCACCAGGCGGCAAGCTCCTCCCGCGACGTGCGTCGTCAGCTGGACAGCGGTAAGCTCGATGAAGCGATGGCGCGTTTTGAATCGTTTGAACGTCGTATCGACCACATGGAAGCGGAAGCCGAAAGCCACGGCATCGGCAAGCAGAAGTCGCTGGATCAACAGTTCGCCGATCTGAAGGCTGATGATGAAATCAGCGAGCAGCTGGCGGCACTGAAAGCCAAAATGAAGCAAGACAACCAATAATAATTCCTGCGGCACCTGAGTGTGCCGCATCATAAGACAAGGAGTACACATGAGCGCGCTTTTTCTGGCCATTCCCCTGACAATTTTCGTGCTGTTCGTTTTGCCGATTTGGCTATGGCTGCACTACAGCAACCGTTCTTCTCGGGGCGAACTCTCCCAGAGTGAACAACAGCGTCTGGTGCAGCTCTCCGACGAAGCGAACAAAATGCGCGAACGCATTCAGGCGCTGGAAGCCATCCTGGATGCTGAGCATCCAAACTGGAGGGACCGTTAATGTCTGGACTGAATCTGAACAAAAAGCTGTGGCGAATTCCACAGCAGGGCATGGTGCGCGGCGTTTGCGCCGGGCTGGCTCACTATCTTGATGTCCCGGTTAAACTTGTCCGCGTGGTCGCGGTGCTATCGATCTTCTTCGGCCTGGCGTTTATTACCCTGGTGGCATACATCGTCCTGTCGTTTGTTCTTGACCCGATGCCGGAAGGAGAACTGGCTGCGGAGGGAGCCCCGACCAGCAGCGATCTTCTCAATGCCGTTGATGAGCAACTCGCCGCCGGTGAGAAGCGGCTACGGGAAATGGAACGCTATGTCACGTCGGATACCTTTACGCTGAGAAGTCGCTTTCGTCAGCTTTAAGAGAGAGATGAGATGAAACAACACTGGCAACAGGCCGGTCAGAAGGTAAAACCCGGCATGAAAATCGCAGGTAAACTGGTCCTGCTGACCGCGTTACGGTTCGGCCCGGCAGGTGTGGCGGGTTGGGCGATCAAATCCGTTGCCCGCAGACCGGTCAGAATGGTGCTGGCCGTGGCGCTCGAACCGCTGTTGCAAAAGGTGGCAAAACGGCTTTCTCGCCGCTACTTATCCCAATAATTGCCGTTGGCGTTAGCCCTTTCCCTGACGGGGGAGGGACTGGCGACGGTTAACCGCATTTCCTCTTTTCCCCGTTCTTTCTTTGCGGCAGCTCACAATATTGCGCTGAGCTGCTTTGCAATCACCTTTTTCTCCTTTCTGGTCCGTTGACAGATATTTTTCATGGGAGTAGATTGCCACTCCGTGGGACCGCTACCATGGAAAGTGAAATGGATACAAAAATTAAAGAGATCATTAATTTTGTTTACGGAGAAACGTTTTCTGAAGCCCACCTTAATGTGCTGCTGGAAAATATTGAAAAGGCCGCTTCTGTTATTACGGAAAAACGTAAAACGGGTTGGGATGAAAAAGACGTTGTCCTGGTCACCTATGCCGATCAGTTTTCAGCGAAAGGGGAGAAGGCGCTGCCTGTTTTTACACGTTTTTATAACAGGTGGCTTTCTCATTCTTTTTCTCATGTCCATCTCTTGCCTTTTTATCCATGGTCTTCGGACGACGGGTTTTCTGTTATCGATTATCATGAGGTTGCACCGGAAACCGGAACGTGGCGAGACGTTGCCGAATTAAAAAAGTCAGCCAGTTTAATGTTTGATTTCGTCTGTAACCATATGTCAGCCAAAAGTAAATGGTTCGCTAATTACCTGAAGCAAATTCCTGGGTATAGCGATTTCTTTATTTCTGTCGATCCTGAAACAGATTTATCCGCGGTGACGCGTCCGCGTGCTTTACCGCTTCTTACGCCTTTCACGCTGCATGACGGCAGCGTGCGACACCTGTGGACCACCTTCAGCGAGGACCAGGTTGATCTCAATTTCGCCTCTCCGCAGGTGCTGATCGCGATGGTCGACGTGCTGCTGCATTACCTGATTGAAGGGGCGCGATACATTCGTCTGGATGCAGTGGGATTCATGTGGAAACTACCCGGAACAAACTGCATCCACCTTGAGCAAACCCACCAGCTCATCCAGCTTTTCCGCGCGATTACCGAGGCTGTCGCCCCGGGAACGGTGATTATCACCGAGACGAACGTTCCGCATAAAGATAACGTTGCTTACTTTGGTGACGGTGAAAATGAAGCGCAGATGGTTTATCAGTTCTCTTTGCCCCCGCTGGTGCTGCATGCGGTGCATTGTCAGAACGTCCGGACGCTGAGCCAGTGGGCGGCGTCGCTGACGTTGCCTTCCACCAAAACCACCTGGTTTAACTTCCTGGCCTCGCATGACGGGATTGGTCTGAATCCGTTACGCGGAATTTTACCCGAGTCGGAAATACTCTCGCTTGTGGAAAAACTTCAGGCTGAAGGGGCGTTGGTTAACTGGAAAAATAACCCGGATGGAACACGCAGTCCTTATGAAATTAATGTGACCTATCTGGATGCATTAAGTACGCGTAACAGTCCTGACAGCCAACGGATTGCCCGTTTTATTCTGGCGCATGCCGTCCTTTTAAGCTTCCCCGGCGTGCCTGCGGTTTATATCCAGAGCATTCTCGGTTCCCGTAATGATTATGCAGGTGTTGAGCGCCTGGGATATAACCGTGCGATTAATCGTGAGAAATATATCGCAGGACAAATTGATGGCGAGCTTGAAGATAAAAATAGCCTGCGCTCTCAGGTCTATTGCTCGTTAAGCCAGTTAATCGCGCTGCGTCGGGCGGAGAAAGCATTCCACCCTGACAGTGAGGCTTATTTTAGCGCGTCAGGTGAACATGTTTTAAAAATCGTTCGCGTGGCGGGTTGTGGTGAGAAAGTAACGGCGCTGTTTAATTTCAGTGACGGCATTCAAACGGTGGAATCCGATATTCAATCCGGAAAGGACTTGATCACCAGAAACGATATTACAGACAAAAAGCTGACCCTACTTCCATGGCAGGTGTTGTGGATTAAAGAAAACTAAAAAGGACCTTAAAAATGAAAATGCCAAGAATTGTGCTGATTTCAGCACTGGTTTCGTGCGCCTTGTTATCAGGGTGCAAGGACGACAAAAAGTCTGCTGTGACTATTGAGTTTATGCACTCGTCAGTCGAGCAGGAGCGTCAGGCGGTTATCACTAAGCTGATCGAAAAGTTCGAGAAAGAGAACCCCGGCATCACGGTGAAACAGGTGCCGGTCGAAGAGGATGCCTACAACACCAAGGTCATTACGCTCGCCAGAACGGGCGCGCTGCCAGAGGTGATTGAAGTCAGCCATGACTACGCGAAAGTCATGGACAAGGAACAGCTCCTGGATCGCAAAGCTATCGGCGAAGCCATTAAAGCGGTAGGCGAGGACACCTTCTATGACGGCATTTTGCGTGTTGTTCGTACGGAAGACGGTTCTGCCTGGACGGGGGTGCCAGTCAGCGCCTGGCTATCCGGCGTCTGGTATCACAAAGATGCGCTTGCGGCGGCGGGTATCCAGGAGCCGCATAACTGGGAACAGCTGCTGAAAGCCACTCAGAGGCTCAACGACCCGGCTAAAAAACATTACGGCATTGCGCTGCCCACCGCCGAAAGCGTGATGACGGAGCAGGCATTCTCCCAGTTTGCGCTTTCCGGCGGCGCGAACGTTTTTGATGCCAAAGGGAACGTCGACATCGATACCCCTGAAATGGCAAAAGCCCTGGCGTTTTATAAAGATCTGGCCGCGACCACCATGCCGGGTTCAAACGACGTCATGGAGATCAAAGATGCCTTCATGAACGGTTCTGCGCCGATGGCGGTGTACTCCACCTACATCCTTCCGGCGGTATTCCAGGACGGAAAACCTGCCAATCTGGGCTTCGTCGTCCCAACAGAAACCTCTTCTGCTGTTTACGGCATGGTCACGTCGCTGACGATTACCACCGGTCAAACTGAAGATGAGACTCAGGCGGCTGAGAAATTTGTGACCTGGATGGAGCAGGCTCAAAACGCAACCGACTGGGTCATGATGTCTCCCGGCGCGGCACTGCCGGTCAACAAGCTGGTGGTGGGCACCGATACCTGGAAAAACAACGATGTGATTAAAGCGTTTGGACAACTGCCTTACGAACTGATTGCGCAGTTCCCGAATGTGCAGGTGTTTGGCGCGGTGGGGGACAAAAACTTCACACGCATGGGCGATGTTACCGGGTCCGGCATCATCAGTTCCATGGTGCATAACGTCACGGTGGGGAAAAAAGATCTCAGCAACACGCTTAGTAACAGCCAGAAGCGTCTGACCGATCTGATTTCACAACGATAGGAGCGCTCTGCGGAAGGAAATTATGAAGACGTTGTTTTCTGGTCGTTCAGATATGCCTTTTGCCATGCTGCTGTTGGCCCCCAGCCTGATTTTGCTGGGGGGCCTGGTGGCCTGGCCAATGATTTCCAATATTGAAATCAGTTTCTTACGTCTGCCGCTTAACCCGCGCATTAGCGCTGTGTTTGTCGGGCTGGATAATTACATTCGCATTCTCAGTGATGCAGCATTCTGGCACTCGCTGTGGATGACGTTCTGGTACACCGCGCTGGTGGTGATCGGCAGCACGGGGTTGGGTCTGGCGGTTGCGATCTTCTTTAACCGTGAATTCCGTCTGCGGAAAACGGCACGTTCACTGGTGATTTTGTCCTACGTCACCCCGTCCATTTCGCTGGTGTTTGCATGGAAATACATGTTCAACAACGGCTACGGCATTGTGAACTATCTGGGCGTTGACCTGCTGCATCTGTATGACCAGGCACCCCTGTGGTTCGACAATCCTGGCAGCAGCTTTGTGCTGGTGGTGCTGTTCGCCATCTGGCGCTACTTCCCGTACGCGTTCATTTCGTTCCTCGCGATTTTGCAGACCATTGATAAGTCGCTGTATGAAGCGGCGGAAATGGACGGCGCGAATGCCTGGCAGCGTTTTCGAATCGTTACGCTGCCCGCGATTATGCCGGTGCTGGCAACGGTAGTGACGCTCCGCACTATCTGGATGTTCTACATGTTTGCGGATGTCTATCTGTTGACGACCAAGGTCGATATTTTGGGCGTCTACCTCTACAAAACGGCATTCGCTTTCAACGATTTGGGTAAGGCTGCGGCGATCTCAGTCGTGCTGTTCGTGATCATCTTCGCGGTGATTTTGCTGACCAGAAAAAGGGTAAACCTCAATGGCAACAAATAAACGCGTACTGAGCCGTATTGGTTTTTATCTCGGTCTGGCGGTATTCCTGGTCATCACGCTATTCCCGTTCTTCGTGATGCTGATGACGTCATTCAAGAGCGCGAAAGAGGCTATATCGCTTAACCCGACCATTTTGCCGCAGGCGTGGACGCTGCAGCATTACGTCGACATCTTTAACCCACTGATTTTCCCGTTTGTGGACTATTTCAAAAACAGCATGGTGGTGTCGCTGATCTCCTCGGTGATTGCCGTGTTTCTCGGCACGCTGGGGGCTTACGCCTTGTCCAAACTGCGTTTTAAAGGCCGCACGACGATCAACGCGAGTTTTTACACCGTCTACATGTTCTCCGGAATATTGCTGGTGGTGCCGCTGTTCAAAATCATCACTGCCCTTGGGATCTACGACACCGAGCTGGCGCTGATTATCACCATGGTGACCCAAACGTTACCGACAGCGGTGTTCATGCTGCGCAGCTATTTCGACACCATCCCGGACGAAATCGAAGAAGCCGCGATGATGGACGGCCTTAACCGCCTGCAAATCATCTTCCGCATCACCGTGCCGCTGGCGATTTCCGAGCTCGTATCGGTGTTTGTCTACTGCTTCATGGTGGCGTGGAACGACTATCTGTTTGCGTCCATTTTCCTGTCCAGCGCCAGCAATTTCACCTTGCCGGTCGGGCTGAACACGCTCTTTAGCACACCAGATTATATCTGGGGTCGCATGATGGCGGCATCGCTGGTGACGGCGCTTCCGGTGGTCATCATGTACGCCCTGTCTGAACGTTTTATTAAAAGTGGTTTGACCGCCGGTGGCGTGAAGGGCTGAGGCGGCCAATTTTAACAAGGAGTCAGTCATGAAAAAATTAGTAGCGACAGCGCCACGCGTGGCGGCGCTGGTGGAATATGAAGATCGTGCTGTGGGAGCACATGAAGTGAAAATTCGTGCACGCTTTGGCGCGCCAAAGCACGGCACTGAAGTCGTGGACTTCCGCGCGGCAAGCCCGTTTATTGACGAAGAGTTCAACGCGGAGTGGCAGATGTTCACGCCGCGTGAAGAAGGGGCGGCCCGCGGGATCGAATTCGGTAAGTTCCAGCTGGGCAACATGATTGTTGGCGAGATTATCGAATGCGGTGATGACGTCACTGAATATCAGATCGGCGACAGCGTCTGCTGCTACGGCCCGCTGCAGGAAACGGTGATCGTTAACGCGGTGAACAACTACAAGCTGCGCAAAATGCCGCAGGTTGCGTCCTGGAAAAACGCCGTTTGCTACGATCCGGCGCAGTTCGCCATGAGCGGCGTGCGTGATGCCAACGTCCGCGTGGGCGACTTTGTGGTCGTGGTCGGTCTGGGAGCCATTGGGCAGATTGCGATTCAGCTGGCGAAAAAAGCCGGTGCGTCAGTGGTTATCGGCGTTGATCCAATCGAACACCGCTGTGAGATCGCCCGTCGTCATGGGGCAGACCACTGTCTGAACCCAATAGGCACTGATGTCGGTCTGGAAATCAAAAAGCTGACCGGGAAGCAGGGCGCGGACGCGATCATCGAAACCAGCGGCTTTGCAGATGCGCTGCAGTCCGCGCTGCGCGGACTTGCCTACGGCGGCACCATCTCCTATGTAGCTTTCGCAAAACCGTTCGCGGAAGGCTTTAACCTCGGCCGCGAAGCGCATTTCAATAACGCGAAGATTGTCTTCTCCCGCGCCTGCAGCGAACCCAACCCGGACTACCCGCGCTGGAGCCGCAAGCGTATTGAAGAGACCTGCTGGGAATTGCTGATGAACGGTTATCTGAATTGTGAAGATCTGATCGACCCGGTCGTGACCTTCGACACCACCCCGGAAAGCTATATGAAGTATGTCGATCAGCACCCGGAACTCAGTATCAAAATGGGCGTCACTTTTTAAGCTAAGGACAGCAAATCATGAAGATCGCAACACAAAACCAGGCCTTTTTCCCGACCAGCATCATGGAGAAATTCGAGTACATCAAAGCAATGGGTTTTGATGGCTACGAAATTGACGGCCGCCTGCTGGTGGAAAACCTCGATGAAGTGAAAGCGGCCATCAAAGCTACCGGTCTGCCGGTGACGACAGCATGTGGCGGATACGATGGCTGGATCGGTGATTTCATCGAAGAACGCCGTCTGAACGGGTTACAGCAGATCGAACGCATTCTGGAAGCGCTGGCGGAAGTCGGCGGAAAGGGCATTATCGTGCCTGCTGCCTGGGGGATGTTTACCTTCCGTCTGCCACCAATGACCTCTCCACGCAGCCTGGACGGTGACCGCAAAGCCGTAAGCGCCTCCCTGCGCTGGCTGGATGAGGTGGCGGCGCGCACCGGAACAACCGTCTACCTAGAGCCGCTGAACCGTTATCAGGATCACATGATCAACACCCTGGCTGACGCGCGTCGCTATATCGAAGAGAACGGTCTGAAGCACGTGCAGATCATCGGCGATTTCTATCATATGAACATCGAAGAAGACTCGCTGACGGATGCGCTGCATCAGCACCGCGATCTGCTGGGCCATGTACACATTGCAGATAACCACCGCTACCAGCCGGGCAGCGGCAGCCTCGATTTTGCCAGCCTGTTCGATCAGCTGCGTGCCGATAACTACCAGGGTTACGTGGTGTATGAGTGCCGTGTTCGCGCCGAGGATCCGGCTCAGGCATACCGGGATTCGCTCACTTACTTGCGTGAATGCTAAGGATGACGAGCGTGATGAGTGCTTCTACACCTTCGCCTCTGCGCGTTGCCATCATTGGCGCCGGGCAGGTCGCGGATAAAGTGCATGCCTCGTATTACGCCACGCGCAGTGATGTTCAGATGGTGGCTGTCATGGACAGCCATCCTGAACAGGCTCTGGCGTTTGCGGAACGTCATGGTATTTCCTCGGTATGGCAGGATGCGCGAGACATGCTCGAGGCGGTTAAGCCGGATGTGGTGAGCGTCTGTTCGCCTAACCGGTTCCATTTCGAGCACGTCATGGCAGCGCTGGAAGCTGGCTGCCACGTGATGTGTGAAAAACCACCTGCTATGACGCCGCAGGAGGCCGATCGGATGCGCATGGCCGCGCGCAAGGCGGGAAAAGTGCTGGCGTATGATTTTCACCATCGCTTTGCTCTCGATACGCAACTGCTGCGTGAGGCTGTGATGAAGGGGGCGCTGGGAGAAATTTATTACACCACTGCGCAGGCGCTACGCCGCTGCGGGGTTCCCGGCTGGGGCGTCTTTACCAACAAAACGCTACAGGGCGGTGGGCCGTTGATTGATATCGGCATCCATATGCTCGATGCCGCTATGTACGTGCTGGGGTTCCCGGCGGTAAAAAAGGTGACGGCACACAGCTTCCAGAGGCTGGGAAACCGTAAAAGCAGCGGCCAGTTTGGCGCGTGGGATCCCACGCAGTTTACCGTTGAAGATGCCCTGTTTGGCACCATTGAATTTTGCAACGGCGGCATTCTGCGTCTGGACACGTCGTTTGCGCTCAATATCCGTGAACAATCCATCATGAACGTCGCATTTTGCGGTGAAAAGGCGGGCGCCATGCTGTTCCCGGCGCACATCTACAACGACGAAGCCGGGACTTTAGTCACCCTCACGCAGCGTGAAGAGGCTGACGATCGGCGTCATATGCGCAGTATGGATGCCTTTGTGCGGCATGTGCAGGGAGAGCCCGTCATGATCGCTGATGCAGAGCAGGGGCTGGTTATCCAGCAGCTCGTCGCCGCGCTGTATGAATCTGCAGAAACAGGGGAAAGCGTGACGTTATGCTAAACGTGTCTGTATTAACCGACCCGGGCTTTTGTCCACACAGCCTGAATAAATACGCCTCCATCATGGCCTGCGGTAATGGCTACATGGGGATCCGCGCTACGCACGAAGAAGATTACACCCAGCAAACCAGAGGCATGTATCTTGCGGGTCTCTATCATCGTGCTGGTCGCAACGAGACCACTGAGCTGGTCAATCTGCCGGATATCATCGGTATTGATGTTGAGCTGGATGGCATCAATTTCACGCTCCTGTCAGGCGAAATCCTCGAGTGGCAGCGCGAGCTGGCGTTTGCCAATGGCGAACTTCGTCGCAGCGTCGTCTGGCGCTCGTCTGACGGGAAACGCTATCGTCTGGAGAGCCGTCGTTTTGTGTCGCTGGTCCAGTTGCCCTTAGTGGCCATGCAGCTTTCCATCACGCCGCTCGATGCCGTCGCGCACGCCGTGCTGCAAACCGGCATTGACGCAACGCAAACGAACAGCGGCAGACAGCATCTTGATGAAGTGTCGGTCAGAGTGTTCGATCAGGAATACATGCAGGGCGTATATGAAACGCAGGACCGCACGTCTGAGATTGCTGTTTCAGCGTATTGTCAGCTCTCAGCGAAGAGCGACAGCTGTTTCACCGCCAAAAATCGTCGTCTCAGCGCCCATCATTCGCTGACGATTGCGAAGGGTGACACTGTCACGCTTGAAAAAATCGTCTGGGTTGCACATCGCAGTGATAAGGCACTGTCGCAGGCCTCTTTCGCTCGCAACGCGCTGGCCGATCTCAAAGTCTGTGCGGCAAGAGGCTACGACGCCTTGCTTGAGAGTTCGGCGTGTGCCTGGCAAGAGGTCTGGCGTAACGCTCGGGTGGAGGTTGACTCTACGGAACATCAGGATCAGATGGCGCTGGATTACGCCGTCTGGCATTTGACGACCATGACGCCAGCCCATGATGAGCGAAGCAGTATCGCCGCCAAAGGGCTGACTGGAGAGGGGTATAAAGGCCACGTCTTTTGGGATACCGAAATTTTCCTGCTGCCTTTCCATCTCTTCACGCGTCCCCAGACCGCCCGTAGCCTGCTGCGCTATCGTTGGCTCAACCTGGCCGGGGCGCGGGAAAAAGCCCGTCGCAACGGCTGGCCCGGCGCGTTGTTTCCATGGGAAAGCGCCGCCAGCGGGCTGGAAGAGACGCCGGAGTTCGCGGCTATCAACATCCGAACCGGCACGCGTCAGAAGGTGGCCTCCGCGCTGGCGGAACACCACATCGTGGCGGACATCGCCTGGGCCGTCGTCGCTTACTGGCAGGCGACGCACGATGAGACCTTTATCCGGAATGAAGGTCTGACGCTCTTGATGGAAACCGCTGCGTTCTGGATGGGCCGCGCGACGGAAATTAATGGTCGTCTCGAAATCCATGACGTTATCGGACCTGACGAATACACCGAGCATGTGAACAACAACGCTTATACCAACTATCTGGCCTGGCACAACGTCGCCTGCGCTCGCCAGTTTATGACGATGTTTGGGCGCGAGGATGAAGGTTTTACGCAGAAAGCGACACGGTTCCTGACGCGCTTATGGCTGCCGGAGGCCAATTCAGACGGTGTGCTCCCGCAGGATGATACCTTTATGGCAAAACCTGCCATCGATCTGAGCCGCTACAAAGCCAAAGCGGGTAAGCAGACCATTCTGCTCGATTATTCCCGCGCGGAAGTCAACGACATGCAGATCCTTAAGCAGGCCGATGTGGTGATGCTTACCTACCTGTTGCCGGAGCGGTTTACCCCGCAGCAGTGCGCCGCCAATCTGGCGTTCTACGAGCCCCGCACGATCCATGATTCTTCGCTGAGCAAGGCCATTCACGGCATTGTGACTGCCCGCTGTGGTGACGTCGAAGGTGCCTACGCCTTCTGGCGCGATGGCGTCGCCATTGATCTTGGGGACGACCCGCACAGCTGCGATGACGGAATTCACGCCGCTGCGACCGGCGCTATCTGGTCCGGCGTCATTCAGGGCTTTGCCGGTGTGCAGATTGTAGAAGGGGAGCTGCATCTTGCGCCGAAACTGCCAGCTCACTGGCAAAAACTCACATTCCCTCTGCGCTGGCGGAACGCAACGCTGCACTTCACCTATGAAAATGAGGTGTTAACCATAGAAGCTGCAGTACCTGCCACGCTGACGCTGTGGGGCAAAACGCTACATGTATCGGGGCGGAAAATTTGCGCTTATAAGGATTTTCTTGCATCTGAAAATGGGACCGCTACCACGGAGAGGCGCCATGATGCTTAAGGCTGTTGTATTCGATCTGGACGGTGTGATCGCCGATACCGCACACCTCCATTTTCTGGCCTGGCGTGCAGTGGCGGATGAAATCGGCATCACCTTCGACGAAGCGTTTAACGAACAGCTGAAGGGCATTAGCCGCATGGATTCCCTTCAGCGCATCCTGAAACATGGCGGGAAAGAGGGGACGTTTAGCGATGAGCAGTGCCTCGCGCTGGCGACGAAGAAAAACGCGCTCTATGTCCAGTCTCTGGCGTCGCTGACGGAGGATTCACTGCTTCCCGGTATTCGCGACGTGCTGGCGGATATCCGTGCGGCGAAGGTCAAAATTGGGCTCGCCTCCGTTTCCTTGAATGCCCCGGGGATCCTGCACGCGCTTGGCATTGATCAGGCCTTCGATTTTTGCGCCGATGCTTCCCGTATTCGCCGCTCAAAACCAGACCCGGAGATCTTCCTCGCCGCCTGTGCAGGCCTGAATGTGCGTCCTGACGCGGCTATAGGTATCGAAGATGCACCTGCAGGCGTTGAGGCGATCAACGCGGCGGGATTGCTATCGGTTGGGATTGGAGCTGGCCTGAACCATGCGGGATTACAACTTCATTCAACGCGGGAACTGACCTGGAAATGCCTGACCGAGTTTTGGGCATCCCGGACGTATTGCTAAGGAATTAACAATGGCTCAACTGTCCCTGAAACACATTCAGAAAATCTATGATAACCAGGTCCACGTGGTTAAGGATTTCAGTCTCGAAATCGAAGACAAGGAGTTCATCGTCTTCGTTGGGCCTTCGGGCTGCGGTAAATCCACCACGCTGCGAATGATTGCCGGTCTGGAGGAGATCAGCGCCGGTGAACTGATTATTGACGGGGTATGCATGAATGACGTGCCCGCCAAGTCTCGCGATATTGCGATGGTCTTCCAGAACTATGCGCTTTATCCGCATATGACGGTCTACGACAACATGGCGTTTGGCCTGAAGATGCAAAAAATTGCGCCTGCGGTTATCGAAGACCGCGTTAACTGGGCGGCACAGATCCTCGGATTACGCGAGTACCTCAAGCGCAAACCCGGCGCGCTGTCCGGCGGCCAGCGTCAGCGCGTGGCGTTGGGCAGGGCGATCGTGCGCGAGGCGGGGGTGTTCCTGATGGATGAACCGCTTTCCAACCTCGATGCCAAGCTTCGCGTGCAGATGCGGGCTGAAATCAGCAAGCTGCACCAGAAGCTCAACACCACCATGATTTACGTGACCCACGATCAGACGGAAGCCATGACCATGGCGACCCGCATCGTGATCTTAAAAGACGGCATTATTCAGCAGGTCGGTGCACCGAAGCAGGTGTACAACGAACCGGCAAACATGTTTGTTGCAGGATTTATTGGATCGCCAGCCATGAACTTTATTCGCGGCGCTATCGACGATCGCTATTTTGTTACGGAAACGCTGCGTCTGGCGATCCCGGAGGACAAGCTCGCTTCACTGAATGCCGCAGGGTATCAGCGCAAAGCCGTGGTCTTTGGGATCCGCCCGGAAGATATTCTCACGCTGCAGAGTCGAGGTGAGAATATCGCGGCGAAAGTCAGCGTAGCCGAACTGACCGGCGCGGAGTTCATGCTTTACGCCACCGTTGGCGGCCATGAGCTGGTTGTGCGCGCTGGCGCGGCGAATGATTATGCCTCTGGGGATAATATCGACATCCAGTTCGATATGAACAAGTGCCATTTCTTCGACGCTGAAACCGAAGCGGCTATTAGATAAGAAAGGTGTTCGCCGGAAATGCAAATTTCCGGTTTTTTTGTTTGTTACTTATAAAGGGAAAATTAAATGAGTACTCTACTAAGAAGTGCTGCGCTCGTGCTGTGCGCAGGGGTTAGCTGTGCACAAGCATCAGAAACAGCGAAACAGTGGGAATTTAATATCGGCGCGATGTATGAAATCGAAAACGTTGAGGGGCAGGGCGACGATAAAGATGGATTATATGAACCTTCCGTGTGGTTTAATGCAACCTGGGATGCGTGGACTATTTCGCTGGCGATGTATCAGGAGGGGCCGGTTGATTACAGCAGTATGACCCGTGGAACCTATTTCGACCGTCCTGAATTTGAATTACGCTATCGCTTTATCGGAACCGATGATTTTACTTTCGGTCTGACCGGTGGTTTCCGTAATTATGGCTACCACTTTAAAGATGAACACGGAGCCAAAGACGGCAGCGCGAATATGCAGCGCTACAAAGTTCAACCTGACTGGGATATTAAATTAACCGATGACTGGCGCTTTGGCGGCTGGTTTGCCATGTATCAGTTTGCCAACGATCTGGAGAAAACCGGTTATTCTGATAGCCGCGTTGAAACCGAAACGGGCTTTACCTGGACCATTAACGAAACCTTTGCGGCTAAAGTGAATTACTATTTAGAGCGCGGTTTCAATATGAACGGTTCGCGTAATAACGGCGAATTCTCCACCCAGGAAATTCGCGCCTACCTGCCTATTTCATTGGGCCAGACGACCTTAACGCCTTATACCCGACTGGGGCTCGATCGCTGGTCGAACTGGGACTGGCAGGACGATCCTGAGCGTGAAGGACATGATTTCAACCGCCTGGGTATGCAGTATGCCTATGACTTCAACAACGGTTTATCCATGACGCTTGAATACGCCTATGAATGGGAAAACCATGACGAGGGTAAAAACGACCGCTTCCACTATGCGGGCGTTGGGGTAAATTACGCGTTCTGACCGAGAGCACGCCAGGGGCGCTAAGCCCCTGGTTTTAGCGCAGCGAGGCCGCCAGTAAAAAGTGGGTATCAACGAGAACTTTTTGCGGTGCGGGCTGACCCGCAATACGCCTGAAAAGAAGATCGCAGCTCTCTTCGCCCAGTTTTCGGGTCGGGATATCGAAGCCGCCAGGTGCGGGCGTTAAAATGAGAGACAGCATCGGGTCACTGTATCCGGCGATGACCACCTGCTCCGGGATCATCAGATTCAACTCATCCGCCGCGCGATAGAGGCTAAGTAACTTCATGTTGTCGGTAGCGAATACTGCATCAGGCGGCGTGGGTGAAGACAACAATTCCAGCGCCGCCGTAAGCGCACTCTCATGGGTATAACCGCCATCCCTGATCCAGTCCGGGTTGAGGGCAATATGGTACTTTTTCAGACTGGCTTTATAGCCCGCAAGACGATCGATCGAAACATGATAATCAAGCGGGGCATGCAGACAGGCAATTTTACGGCGTCCGTTTTTAATAAAGGTTTCGGTCAGCGTGGCGCTGTCATGGAAATTATCCGTGTCGACGGAATAAATATTCTGAAACTCACCTTCGACTTTGCCGATAACTATTACCGGTACGCCATACGCATCCAGCGTGGTGAAAAAGGATTCATTTGCCGGTGAGCTCAGCATAATGATCCCTTTGATCATCTTCTGTTTTATTTTATTCACGCATTTCAGCAGATCGTCTTCGCTGCTTTTTGACGTTTGTAAAATAACGTCAAATCCTTCTTCTTCCGCTTTTGCCGTAATGGCATGCAGGACATCTGAGAAAAAAGGATTTCCGGCAGTGGTTTTGGTTGAACGGGTCGAAATAACCATAATGGCATCGAAGCCTGAAGAGGTCAGGGCGCGGGCCAGTTTGTTGGGCTGATAATTTAATTCGTCAATCGCCTTCAGCACTTTTTCACGCGCTTCGGGAGAAATATTCGTTTGTTTATTCAGAACGCGGGAAACGGTTGATTTCGATACGCCCGCAACCCGTGCGATATCATAGATGGTGGGTGACATACACCTTACTCACTCCGGACTGACAGCAATGTCGTTCATCTTACTGGAGAGAAAACGGCAATAGCAATAAATAAGAATTGATAATCAACGATCTGCCCCCATTTATTGTATTCTGAAGCCATGCATTCAAGGCTTCCAGGCAACGAAGGACGGCGATGAAGCGACTTAAAAACGAAATCAATTCACTGGTGAACCGTGGCGTTGACCGCCATCTGCGTCTGGCCGTGACGGGGCTTAGCCGCAGCGGTAAGACGGCGTTTATCACCGCTATGGTAAACCAGCTCCTGAACCTGCACGCCGGCGCGCGTCTGCCGCTGCTCAGCGCGGTGCGGGAAGAACGCCTGCTGGGCGTGAAGCGCGTCCCTCAGCGTGATTTTGGTATTCCACGCTTTACCTATGACGAAGGGCTGGCGCAGCTCTACGGCGATCCGCCCACGTGGCCGACGCCGACGCGAGGGGTGAGTGAGATTCGCCTCGCGCTGCGCTTTCGCTCGAATGAATCCCTGATGCGCCACTTCAAGGATACTTCTACGCTGTACCTTGAAATCGTCGATTACCCCGGTGAATGGTTGCTCGACCTGCCGATGCTGGCGCAGGACTACCTCAGCTGGTCCCGCCAGATGACGGGGTTGTTGCAGGGGCAGCGCGCCGGGTGGTCGGCCAAATGGCGACAGCTGTGCGAAGGCCTGGATCCGCTTGCACCGGCCGATGAAAACCGTCTGGCGGCCATTGCCGAAGCCTGGACGGCGTATTTGCATCAGTGCAAGCAGGAAGGGTTGCACTTCATTCAGCCGGGTCGCTTTGTCCTGCCGGGTGATTTAGCGGGCGCGCCTGCGCTTCAGTTCTTCCCCTGGCCAGACGTGGACGGGGTGGGCGAGTCGAAGCTGGCGCAGGCCGACAGGCACACTAACGCCGGGATGCTGCGCGAGCGTTACAATTACTACTGTGAAAAAGTGGTTAAGGGATTCTATAAAAACCACTTTTTGCGATTTGACCGTCAGATTGTGCTGGTGGATTGTCTGCAGCCGCTCAACAGCGGGCCGCAGGCCTTCAACGATATGCGCCTTGCCCTGACGCAGCTGATGCAAAGTTTCCACTACGGGCAGAGGACGCTGTTTCGCCGTCTGTTCTCTCCGGTGATCGACAAACTGCTTTTTGCGGCCACAAAGGCCGATCACGTCACGGTCGATCAGCATGCCAATATGGTATCGCTGCTGCAGCAGCTGGTGCAGGACGCCTGGCAAAACGCCGCCTTCGAAGGGATCGGCATGGATTGCCTTGGGCTTGCGTCCGTGCAGGCAACGCAAAGCGGGCTGATCGATCTTAACGGCGAGAAAATACCAGCATTACGCGGGAACCGGCTCAGCGACGGTGAACCGCTTACCGTCTATCCGGGGGAAGTGCCTGCGCGGCTGCCGGGTCAGGCCTTCTGGCAGAACCAGGGCTTCCAGTTTGAAGCCTTCCGCCCTCAGGCAATGAGCGTCGATCGGCCATTACCACACATCCGTCTGGATGCGGCGCTGGAGTTTTTGATTGGAGATAAATTGCGATGACGGAACCGTTAAAACCGCGCATAGACTTTACCGGAACGCTTGAGCAGGATCCTCAGGAGGCGTTTAAAACCGCACAGACCTTCAGCGGCACGCAGGCTGATAACTTTGCCCCGGCCCTGACCGAGGAGCCCGGCGTTGAGGAAGGTCCGGCAGAGGCGGTTGTGGAAGCCGCCCTGCGTCCAAAGCGCAGCCTGTGGCGCAGGATGGTCACCGCCGGGCTGGCGCTGTTTGGCGTAAGCGTGGTTGGTCAAGGCGTGCAGTGGACGATGAATGCCTGGCAAACTCAGGACTGGGTCGCGCTGGGCGGATGTGCCGCAGGCGCGCTGATTGTGGGGGCGGGTATCGGGTCGGTTGCCACCGAGTGGCGGCGGCTCTGGCGTTTGCGCCAGCGCGCGCACGAGCGTGATGAAGCGCGGGATCTGCTCCATAGTCACGGTACCGGCAAAGGCCGCGCGTTCTGTGAAAAGCTGGCCAGCCAGGCCGGAATCGATCAGTCGCATCCGGCGCTTCAGCGCTGGTATGCCGCCATCCATGAAACCCAGAATGACCGGGAAGTAGTGACGCTTTATTCCCATATGGTTCAGCCGGTGCTGGATGCCCAGGCGCGGCGCGAGATTAGCCGCTCTGCGGCGGAATCCACCCTGATGATTGCCGTCAGCCCGCTGGCGCTGGTCGATATGGCCTTTATCGCCTGGCGTAACCTGCGCCTGATCAACCGTATCGCGAACCTTTACGGCATAGAGCTGGGTTATTACAGTCGGCTCAGATTGTTCAAACTGGTCCTGCTCAATATCGCGTTTGCCGGTGCGAGTGAGCTGGTGCGCGAAGTGGGCATGGACTGGATGTCGCAGGATCTGGCGGCGCGTCTTTCTGCTCGTGCCGCTCAGGGTATCGGTGCGGGATTATTAACCGCGCGTTTGGGGATTAAAGCGATGGAGGTCTGCCGTCCGCTGCCGTGGATTGACGGCGATAAGCCCCGTCTGGTGGATTTCAGGCGCGAGCTAATCGGCCAGCTCAAAGAGACGCTCAATAAAAAACCGGCTCCGTGAGGTTTTGTTCACTTATCGTGCTGGCTGTCAATATTTGTTGACAGCCATCTTCCCGATCACCGTGTTCTGACATATCATTTTACTGTTATTGGCTTAAAACGGTGAATTTCCCATGCGTCTTGAAGTCTTCTGTGAAGACCGTCTCGGTCTGACCCGCGAATTACTCGATCTTCTTGTTTTACGTAGCATTGATTTACGTGGCATTGAGATCGATCCTGTCGGGCGAATTTACCTCAATTTTGCCGAGATTGAATTTAACACCTTCAGCAGCCTGATGGCGGAAATCCGCCGTATCGCTGGCGTTACGGATGTACGCACCATTCCCTGGATGCCCTCTGAGCGTGAGCACCTGGCCCTGAGCGCGCTGCTGGAGGCCATGCCGGAGCCGTTCCTCTCCCTGGATTTGAAAAGCAAAGTTGAGCGCGTTAACCACGCGAGCTGCCAGCTTTTCGCGCAGAGCCAGGAGAAGCTCAGCAATCATAACGCCGCGCAGCTGATCCCCGGCTTTAACTTCCAGCGCTGGCTGGACAGCAATCCGCAGAACACGCTTAGCGAGCATGTGGTGATTAACGGGCAGAATTTCCTGATGGAGATCACGCCGGTCTATCTGAAAGGGGAAGGGAATACCCGCGTGTTGACCGGGGCGGTGATCATGCTGCGCTCGACGTTACGCATGGGTCGCCAGCTGCAAAACCTCTCCAGTCAGGATGTCGGCGCGTTCAGCCAGATTATTGCCGTCAGCCCGAAAATGCGCCATGTGGTTGATCAGGCACGCAAGCTCGCAAGCCTGACCGCACCGCTGCTGATTACCGGGGATACCGGCACCGGGAAAGACCTGCTGGCTCACGCGGTGCATCTGGCGAGCCCGCGTGCGGCTAAGCCTTATCTGGCACTTAACTGCGCCTCTATTCCGGAAGATGCCGTTGAAAGCGAGCTGTTTGGCCACGCGCCGGAAGGCAAGAAAGGGTTCTTCGAGCAGGCTAACGGCGGCTCCGTGCTGCTGGACGAAATCGGCGAAATGTCGCCGCGTATGCAGGCTAAGCTGCTGCGTTTCCTGAATGACGGAACCTTCCGCCGCGTCGGAGAGGATCACGAAGTGCATGTGGACGTGCGCGTCATTTGCGCCACCCAGAAAAACCTGGTTGAGCTGGTGCAAAAAGGGATCTTCCGCGAGGATCTCTATTACCGCCTCAACGTCCTGACGCTGAATATTCCACCGCTGCGCGATTGTCCGCAGGACATCATGCCGCTAACGGAACTGTTCGTCGCCCGCTTTGCCGACGAGCAGGGGGTGCCGCGTCCGAAGCTGTCTGCCGATCTCGGCACGGTGCTTATGCGCTACGGCTGGCCGGGCAACATTCGCCAGCTTAAAAACGCCGTTTATCGCGCGCTGACCCAGCTGGAAGGTTATGAACTGCGTCCGCAGGATATTCTGTTGCCTGATTACGACGCGGGGACGGTATCGGTCGGCGAAGAGGCGATGGAGGGTTCGTTGGACGATATCACCAGCCGTTTTGAGCGCTCAGTGCTGACGCAGCTGTACCGCAGCTATCCCAGCACCCGCAAGCTGGCAAAACGTCTTGGCGTCTCGCATACCGCGATCGCGAACAAGCTGCGTGAGTATGGATTGAATCATAAGAAAGGTGACGAATAACAAAAAGCCTCTGTAAAGAGGCTTTTTGCTTTATGGTTATTCCTTCGCCATGGGCGTGTTAACGATTTCTGTTTTTGTCTCTCCCTGAATCGACGCAATCCTGTTTTCGACCTCTTTCACCTGCTGCGGGCTGTGTAGCAGGGTATAGGTCAGGTCAAACTGCGCGCTGGCACCGGGCTGCAGCTGCTTAACCCGCTTCTGCTCGCGTTCAATCGTAACGGGGTAGGCGTAGCTGGTGCCCGGCTCAATGCCCGTGACGTAGCCCTGCTTCAGCGTGTCGGTGTTCTTCCATAAGGTCAGCACGGGCAGCTGGCGGGTATCAAACTGGATTGACGCGCCTTTATCTCCGGCTTTATTGACCACCGCCGCAAGCGTTTCGTGGTTATTGTCGGCGAGCGGTTTAATATTAAAGACCATCTCATCAAAGCCTTTTGTCGGCCCGGCATAGGTTTGCCAGTCGTTAACCCCCGCTTTGGCGTAGTCATTGAATGGGCTCACGCTCGCCGCTGGCGCAAGGAAACGGGCGCCTTCTTCAAGGATCGGCGTGCCGAAGTTGCTGTGATAGATGATTTGGTAATCATGAGGGTAATCCGCATGGTTGGTCAGCACATCATGCAGGCTGAACTGGTTGGTTCCGGGAACGTAGCGCAGTTCGGTCATGGTTTGCAGATCCGCTTTTTTAAACGTGCTCTCTTTGATCAAACCGCGAACGCGGATCTCATGCGGGGCGGCATCCGCGATTTCAACCTCGACCTGCGAAACAGGGGTATTACCGGCCCTGCCGTGCAGGGTGTAAATTTGCCCGTCAGCGGTGACCGGATGTCCTGTCCACTCATAGCCACAGCGCACCATCATCTCGTTGAAACCATCCAGCCAGCCGAGACCGTTGCGGCTTTCAAGGTTGATGTAGGCCGGATTAACAACCTCTTTAACGGGCGAATTCCACCCCAGTCGGGTGCCAAAGCCTTCAACATGGAGAAGGTTCATCCCGCGGGTCGGGCTCAGGGTAATCGTCAGGCCATCTTTGCTGCTAATTATGATGACTTTGCTGCCTTCCTGTTTACCACCGTGTAAGACTTTTTGCTCAATGCTGAACGTCCGATCTTTAACTTTCAGCTCATCACTGGAAATCTTCCAGTTTCCTTTCTCTACGCTGCTTTCAGCGCTTGTCAGCACCCAGGTTTTAGCCGCTGCATGGCCAGAAATCAGTACCGCAAGGAGCGTAAAAGCGAATTTAATCTTCATATATTATCCTTTTTGCTGAAACGATTATTTTCTTTCGTAAGCAAATCTAATGTTTAGACAAAAAGGGAAATGTGATGTGCTTCACTGGGGATGAAAATAGGGTAATTTAACGATTATTATGCGTTATTGATCACGCTCATGTTACATATTGTCTAAGTTATTGCATGATTAATGTGATTTGTGTGCATTTGTGCTTTAACGATTCAGCTTTGGCGCAATAAAAAACCCCGCCGCGGCGAGGTTGAGAATAAGTTGTATAGAATGCTAAGTACTTATTATGCTTTCAGCACGTCCAGCGCGGCAGTGTAATCCGGCTCGGTGGTGATTTCGTTAACCAGTTCGCTGAAGACAACGGTGTCGTTTTCATCCAGAACCAGTACGGCACGTGCTGCCAGACCTTTCAGTGGGCCTTCCGCGATGCTGACGCCGTATTTCTCGAGGAAATCTGCGCTGCGCAGGGTGGAGAGGGTAATAACGTTGCTCAGGCCTTCGGCACCGCAGAAACGGGACTGGGCAAACGGCAGGTCAGCGGAAATGCACAGCACAACGGTGTTGTCCATTTCAGTCGCCAGCTGGTTGAATTTACGCACGGACGCGGCACAAACGCCGGTGTCAATGCTTGGGAAAATGTTCAGTACTTTGCGTTTACCCGCAAACTGAGCCAGTGTGACGTCAGACAGATCTTTAGCCACCAGAGTAAAAGCCTGCGCTTTGCTGCCAGCCTGCGGAATGGAACCTGCAACAGCAACCGGGTTGCCCTGGAAATGAACGAGTTGTGACATAGATATCTTCCTGTTTACATATAGTTAACGTCGGGGCTAGTGTATGCCATCAGCGGATAACACGGCAAACCAAATTTGTCGCCTTTCCGGGCCGCAAGGAGTCAGTGATGAGAAGCGTTAAGGTCTTTGAAGAAGCCTGGCCATTGCATACCCCGTTTGTGATTTCCCGCGGCAGTCGAAGTGAAGCCAGCGTGGTCGTAGTCGAAATCGAAGAAGAGGGGTTTAAAGGCATTGGGGAATGTACGCCATACCCGCGCTATGGAGAAAGCCCTGCGTTGGTGATGGCGCATATCATGACCCTGGTACCAGAGCTGCAAAAAGGGCTCACGCGCGAGGCGTTACAGCAGCGTTTACCCGCCGGGGCAGCGCGTAATGCTATTGACTGTGCGCTCTGGAGCCTTGAGGCCGCCAGGCAGCAGCAATCGCTGACGTCCTTGCTGGGAGCGGCGCTGCCGGAGTCCGTCGTGACGGCGCAAACGGTCGTGATTGGTGAGCCGGAGCAGATGGCTGCCAGCGCAAAAGCGCTCTATGACGCCGGGGCCACGCTGTTAAAAGTGAAGCTCGACGATCGCCTGATCAGCGAGCGGATGGTCGCCATTCGCTCGGCGGTTCCCTCGGCCACGCTGATTGTTGACGCCAACGAGTCGTGGCATCCCGAGGGGCTTGCCGCCCGATGCCAGCTGCTGGCTGACCTGGGCGTGGCGATGCTGGAGCAGCCTCTGCCAGCGAAGGATGATGCGGCGCTGAAGAATTTTATCCATCCGCTGCCCGTCTGCGCGGATGAAAGCTGTCATACCCGCGAGAATTTGAGCGCGCTAAAGGGCTGCTATGAGATGGTCAATATCAAGCTCGACAAGACCGGCGGGCTGACAGAGGCGCTGGCCCTGGCGGCGGAAGCGCAGGCGCAGGGCTTTTCCCTGATGCTGGGATGCATGCTCTGCACATCCCGGGCGATCGGCGCGGCGCTGCCGCTGGTCAATCAGGTCCGTTTCGCCGATCTGGATGGCCCGACGTGGCTGGCGGTTGACGTTTCACCGGCGCTTAATTTTACCAGCGGCGTGCTTCATCTCTGAGGCTGCCAGCGCAGAAGCTCCATCATCGCGTTTAAGTATTTTTCGCTGGCTTCGTCGGAGGAAATCGGCGGGAATTCAGCGGTGATGCAGGGCAGGCTCAAATCGGCGCACCAGCTACCGAACGATCCGGGTGTTTCATAGCCCACGCTGGTGACGAGCGGCAGGGCGAAAGCCTGCGCCAGCCACGCGCCCAGGTCGGAGTGACGCGGATCTTCAATGCAGGCCAGCGGATCGTGGAAGGAGACAACCCATGCGGGGTGGATCTTATGGATAAGCTGGCACAGCGCCTGCGTTTCCGGCTCGGAGCCGGGCTTGTCTCCCGTCAGCAGCACCACGTCCCGCTCCTCGGCGGAGCTGTTCCAGCGATAAACCGTTTCGCCGGCGCGCCAGTTTGCCGCCGGGAAATTACGGTTCAGGTCGACTCCCCTCGCATTCGCCCGTAAACCAAGCTGACAGCCGTCCGGATTGACGGCAAGAATTACGTGGTGACGTCGCAATGAAGGCGTCAGCGTCCGCAGCGCGCAGGAAAGCGTGATGATGGACGAGTTCTCATCTCCGTGCGTGCCGGCAATGATCAAACCGCTGCTGCGATCGGCATCGGGCGCCGGGAACCAGATCAGCGATGCGCCTAAAAATGAGCGGCCATATTGCTCAGCGCCCGGCGGAAAGGCTCCGCGCTCCGCTCGTGGTCGGGTGATTGCCATACGAAATCCTGATAAAGAAGTCTCTACTGGCAGTGTTGTGCAAAACTCGCTGTTAATCAAATAGTTTCCGTAACGGTTGAGAATTGCCTCAAATCACTATTCCTGACGAAGATATTTGCATTTCTCTGTTTCGAAACAAATAATTACGCATCTGCTTGTTACCTGAATTCATCAAAGGGGATCTTATGAAGCATCCTGTTTCGCGTCTCTGCGCTGCACTGTACCTGTGCGGACTCTCTACACTCTCGTACGCGGCTGATGTGCCCCAGGGCACGGTACTGGCGCAAAAACAGGAGCTGGTCAGGCATATTAAAGACGAGCCTGCTTCGCTCGATCCGGCAAAAGCGGTAGGATTACCCGAGATTCAGGTGATTCGCGATCTTTTCGAAGGGCTGGTGAATCAGAACGAGAAAGGGGAGCTGACCCCGGGCGTGGCGACGCGCTGGCAGAGCAACGATAACCGTATCTGGACGTTTACCCTGCGCGAAAACGCGAAATGGTCAGACGGTACGCCCGTCACCGCGCAGGATTTTGTCTACAGCTGGCAGCGTCTGGTTGACCCGAAAACCACGTCTCCGTTTGCCTGGTTTGCGGCGCTGGCAGGCATCAACAACGCGCAGGCCATTATCGATGGCAAAGCGGCGCCAGATACCCTGGGCGTGACGGCGGTGGATGCCAGAACCTTACGCGTCCAGCTGGACAAACCGCTCCCGTGGTTTAGCAACCTGACGGCGAACTTCGCCTTCTATCCGGTGCAAAAAGCGAACGTTGAAAGCGGGAAAGAGTGGACGCGTCCGGGCGCCCTGGTGGGTAACGGCGCGTACGTCCTGAACGACCGCGTGGTGAATGAAAAACTGGTTGTCGTGCCGAATACGCACTACTGGGACAACGCGAAAACTGTCCTGCAAAAAGTGACTTTCATTCCGATTAATCAGGAATCGTCCGCCACTAAGCGCTATCTGGCGGGGGATATTGATATCACCGAATCGTTCCCGAAAAACATGTATCAGAAGCTCCTGAAGGACATTCCGGGACAGGTGTATACGCCGCCTCAGCTCGGAACCTATTACTACGCATTTAACACGCAAAAGGGCCCGACGGCCGATGCCCGGGTTCGTCTTGCGCTGAGCATGACTATCGATCGCCGCATTATGGCAGAAAAGGTATTAGGTACAGGCGAGAAGCCGGCCTGGCATTTCACCTCTGACGTGACGGCGGGTTTCACCCCAGAGCCTTCACCGTTCGAGCAGATGTCCCAGCAGGAGCTGAACGCTCAGGCGAAAACGTTGCTCCAGGCCGCAGGCTACGGTCCTCAGCGTCCGCTGAAGTTGACACTGTTGTATAACACCTCGGAAAACCACCAGAAAATCGCCATTGCGGTGGCGTCCATGTGGAAGAAAAATCTCGGTGTGGACGTCAAACTGCAAAACCAGGAGTGGAAAACCTATATCGACAGCCGTAATACCGGCAATTTTGACGTGATCCGCGCGTCATGGGTAGGCGATTACAACGAGCCGTCGACCTTCCTGTCCCTGCTGACCTCAACCCACAGCGGTAATATCTCGCGTTTCAATGACCCGGCCTACGATAAAATTATCCACCAGGCAGCGCTGGAAACCACGGCGAAAGCGCGTAATACGGACTACAACATGGCGGAGAAAATCCTCATGGAGAAAGCGCCTATCGCGCCCATTTACCAGTACACCAATGGTCGTCTGATTAAGCCCTGGGTGAAAGGCTACCCTATTAATAACCCGGAAGACGTGGCGTATAGCCGGACGATGTTTATTGAGAAGCACTGATGTTTTATGAGACCTGGCGCGGGAATGCGCCAGGTCTGCAATACGCGGTACGGTTTCATCCGCTATGCGTGGCCCAATGCCGGGTCTCTGTTATTCTAATAGCGCATTAAACTTCGCCAGCCACTGCGGATGCGCGGGCCAGGCGGGAGCCGTCACCAGGTTACCGTCTACATGGGCCTGATCGATGCCGATAGCGGCGTAGTGTCCGCCGCTGAGACTGACCTCAGGCGCGCAGGCCGGGTAGGCGCTACAGGTTCGTCCTTTCAGGATCCCCGCGGCAGCAAGCAGCTGTGGGCCGTGGCACACTGCGGCAATCGGCTTACGCGCGGCGTACAAATGCCTGTACCAGCTTTAGGACGTCCTCATTTAACCGCAGATACTCGGGGGCTCTCCCGCCGGGGATGAGCAGCGCGTCGTAGTCCTGCTCCTTTACGGCTGAAAAATCGGCGTTGAGGGTAAAGCGGTGACCGGGCTTTTCGCTGTAGGTCTGGGCGCCGTCAAAGTCATGGATTGCCGTCATGATGTAATCGCCTTTCGGTTTGTCAGGGCAGACCGCATCCACCTGATGGCCAATCATCTGCAACGCCTGAAAAGGCACCATGGTTTCGTAATCTTCGGCGTAATCGCCAACCAGCATCAGGATCTTCTTGCTCATCTTTCCTCACCTCTATCAATAAAGATGATTAAGATATAGCCTGGCGTGGCTGAATTGCCGGAAATAAAAAAGCCCGTCAGAGCACGGGCAACATAAGCAAATGAATAAGTGATTCGTTATCAACGTTGTTGGAGGATAACGCCGCGTATTTTACGCGGCTGTAAGGGAAGCAGATAGCTGACATATTCGGTAGGTGAAACAAGCGATTAAACGTGCGTTACGGTGCGTCAAAGGTCGGGTAAAGGCTATTTTCAAGAAATTCGACGAGATGCCAGATCTCACCGCTAAAAATAAACCAGAAGCCAAATATAATAAGGAGTAAAATAATTAAGGTGAGTATTATTTCTGTTTTTCCCATTGCGGCTTTTACCCACCTGACGCTAATTGATTCGAGGTGGGCATTGTAGCGGGGCTTTTCCGGATACTCCAGTTTCATGCCGCAAGCACTTTATTGCGTCCGTCATTTTTAGCGCGATACAGCGCATCGTCCACACGCTTAAACAGCTCGTCAATACTCTCTCCCTGATTGTGCCGCGCCACGCCAATGCTGACGGTAAACCGCGGCAGGCCCGGAATCGTAATGCGGGCAACGGCTGCGCGGACTGACTCGGCAATCTGCATCGCGGTATCGAGAGAGGTGCGGGGCAGCAGGATAACGAACTCTTCGCCTCCCCAGCGGAAGACCATATCGCCCTCCCGACTACAGGCTTCCAGCGTCCGGGAAAGGGCGATAAGCACCTCATCGCCTTTCAGATGGCCGAACAGGTCATTAATGTTTTTGAAATGGTCGGTATCCACCAGCAGCAGGCTAAATTGCTGCTGCGCGGGAAGTGTATTCAGGTTGCTTTGATCGGTAATCGCGTAGAACTGGCGCCGGTTGAGTAACCCCGTCATGGAGTCACGTAACGCCGCATGTTCCAGCTCCTGCTCCAGCCTTTTTTGCTCGGTGATATCGTGGATGATGCACAGCATCAGCTTGTCGCCGTAGATCTCAATGGGCCCGGCATACGTCTGAACGTGGCGGGTGGATCCATCGGCAAGGCGGTGAACAAAATTGAGCGGCTTATGACCACCGGGCAGCGCGGCAATCGCAGTCATAATGGGCATCACATCTCGCCCCAGCGTATTGATTTCCCAGGTATGCTTACTGCACATGTCATTATGTGAATAACCATAAAAATTGAGAGCGGCCAGATTCGCATCGACGATTTGACCGTCGCGGGCCGGATCGATTAACAGCATCGGGGCGCTGTTGGTCAGAAAAAAGCGCGCATAAAAACCCTGCTTTTTCCGCCGGTAGGTAGCGGAACGGCTGGCCTTCAATCCTGAGAGTATTTGCTGGGAGATGCCCTCGAAAACAATCACATCGCCCCAGGGCGCGTAGTGGGCAAGCGAGAGGCGACAGCTTAACGGCGTATCCTGTCCATCCCGGCTCGTTGTCCAGATTTCGACGATCTCCGGCTCTGTTTTCAGTTCAGATACATACATCGACAGGACGGTTTGCGCACTGGCAGAGTAGATCCCTTTGCGCAGGTCATCGAGCGTTTTATCCCCCATGATCTGCGTTGCTGCCACATTCGCAAAAACGATCTTTTCCGACACGGGTGAAACGAGCCACACGGGTGTTTTAATTACATTCAACGCATCAAAACAAGGTTGCGACATAGGCGTTTCCTGTTCATCGACAACATGTGCCTGACAATCATGACAGAATTGACTCGCGTGTACTCCCTTGAAACATACTCCACTTAACCCCGTCAGGCATGATTTTTTTGAGAAATAAATGCGGGGTCCGTTTGAATTTTATTAATGGGTATAATCTGTTTGTCTGAGTTTATCTGCAGCAGTAGCCACGGTACCTGCTCGGCAGGTAAGGGTCGGGAGAAAAGGTAACCCTGCAGGTAATCGCAGCCGAGACGGGTGAGAACCGCCTGCTGTTCTTCCGTCTCGATCCCTTCTGCCACCACATTCATCTCCATGGTCCGGGCGATACTGATAATGGTTTCAACCAGCTTGTAGCTTTTTTCATTTTCCAGCATCGACGTGACAAAGCTTCTGTCGATCTTGAGCTCTTTTGCCGGAAGCACGCTCAGCATCAGAAGGTTGGAATAGCCTGTACCAAAATCATCAATCGAGACAACGATCCCCGCGTGATTAAACGCATTGAGCAACTCAATGCTGCGGTCGAGATTTTTAAGCGCGGTGCTTTCCGTTACCTCCAGGATCAGCCGGGACGGAGACAGGCTATATTTTTCCAGCATCGACGAAACGATCTGGAAAATATCCGGCTGTTCAAACTGGATGGGGGATAGGTTGAGCGACAGCGTCCACTGGCTGAAACCTTGCTCAGTCCAGAAATGAAGCTGTCGGCATGCCGCTTCAATGGCCCAGTTACCTACCGGAATAATTAAACCCGTTTGCTCCAGGGAGGGGATAAACAGATTAGGCAGTACAACCCCTTGCTCAGGATGCCGCCAGCGCAGAAGGGCTTCAAAACCGTGAATGGTTTTATCTCCCGCATGCCAGGTTGGCTGGTACCACAGCTCAAACTGATCGCGTTCAAGCGCCTGCGAAAGCTCCTGCAGGAAACCGGGTTTCGCCGGGATCGCCGTTGACATCTCGGCCCGGTAAATCGCCCAGCCGTTGCGGCCCTCTTCTTTGACGCGATTTAGGGCTGCATCCGCCTTGAGCTTCAGCTCGTGCAGCGTTTCGCCATCCTGAGGGTAAAGGCTGACGCCCGCACTGATCGTTGTGCTTAGCGTGTGCCCACAGACAGACAGAGGGCGTCGCACGTCTTCAAGCAGCGCGGTGACCAGGGCGTTGAGCCTGTCGTCGTCACATTCCGGCACCAGCAGGATAAAGGCGTCGCCTCCCAGCCTTGCCAGGGTCATCTCACGCGTGAGCCGGGCCGTGATGCGCTGCGCGACCGCGATCAATAACTCATCACCGACGCTGTGACCCCACGTATCGTTAACGCGTTTGAAGTGATCGACGTTCAGGAAAATAACCGCAAAGGGCTTTTTGCTCAGCAGCGCGCTGCGCAGACAGTCCTGCATGCGGAGATCCATCTGGTGGCGGTTTGCGAGCCCGGTGAGCGCGTCAAACCGCGCCTGTAGCTCAAGCTGGCGGTTGAGCTGATGCAGATTATCCGTCAGCCGGCTGGTGCGCCGGTGGGAATCGATAAGTGAGATGATTAACATCACCCCGAGCAGGCAGAGCGTGGTGACTGAAACCCAGATGGATAACCCCAGCTCGCCGATCCCGCCCGGGAGGGTATGCGCCATTTCCTGAAACTGCGCGGCACTCATGCCGGTATAGTGCATCGCACAAATCGCGGCAGCCATGACGAAAGCCGCGATAATGCGATCGATAAAAACGCCTTTGCGTTTATCCCGCAGACGAAAAGCCAGCCACAGCGCCGTGCCGGAGGCAACAACGGCAATAACCACGGACAACCCCACGAGGCGGCTATCCCAGATGATGCTGCCATCCAGCATCAGGGCCGCCATACCGATGTAGTGCATCGACACCACGCCAGCGCTCAGGATCGCCGTGGCAAAGATCAGTCGAAAGGGAGAAAGTTTTTTGCCCGCGACGGCAATATTAAGTGCCGTGGCCGATGCAACCACCGCGACGCCCAGTGACGCAAGGGTTAACCAGAGGTCGTAGCTCATCATCATGGGCATTTGCATCGACAGCATGCCGATAAAGTGCATCGACCAAATGCCAATGCCCAGCGTGACCCCGCCGGCAATACGCCAGAAGAGGGCAGCCGTTCGGCTGGAGAGGGGGATCTTTCCGGCGCTGTCCAGCGCCACAAAGGAGGCGATAAACGCCACCAGATAAGAGATAGCGATTAACACAGGGTCCCACGATATATTGAGCATTATGCAGTCCCACGCCTGAGAGGGTTACCGATTTCGCCTGCCGGGTACATCTTTATCGGGCAACGAACATGCGCATTTAAACCATATTAGTTATTTATCGTGAAAAATGACCAGTCATATTAATACTCTAAAACTTATTAAGAATATAAAATATATTCTCTTGTTAATATATTAAGCATTGCTAAACAAGAACGAATAACAGTAGCAAAGCTCCTTAAATAGGAAGGCGATCGTATCGTCTTACCGCGGGCGATACTATCGCTTAAGATGGCGGGAAACCAGTATCACAGCATGCTGAGCAAAACATTTTCACTAATACGCTTTTTTTATCTGACTTAAGACAAATCTCAGGATGCTAACGGCGAAACAAAAAACAAGCGTTGTTTGCGATGAAAAACTTCCGGGCCAATGCTATAAGTCTAAGTGCCGACCAAAATATAAAACGTGGGTATTATCATGCTAAAAAATATTAGTGTCAGGACCTTTATTATCGGGTTCCTTTTCTCTCTTTTTTTGGTAAGTGCGGGTGTCGTTGTTCTATTTTCCAGCAATACGTCTCTCTTTATTTCGCTTAATGTCATCAATTTCGTTGCGCTATTTTTGCTCTGGGTCTATATGACGAAGTATCTTGTGACGCCGATCAATACGGTGAAGAGGAGTATTGAGGAGGTGACCGCAGGTAACCTTGGCGTATCTATCCCTGAATTTGGCAATAACTGCGCGGGACGACTCATCCCCGGTATAAACAGCCTTTCCGGCAATATTGCGACGCTGGTGCGGGAGATCAGGGCATCATCGCAAACTGCTATGACCTTATCGGACCAACTCTCGGCACGTAGCGCTCAGCTATCGGTTAAAACCGAGCAGCAGTCTGCGTCTTTGGTGCAAACCGCAGCCAGCATGGAGCAAATGGCCGCGAGCACCAAAAACAATGCCGATAACACCCGCCTGGCGAGCGAGCAGGCAAATGTGGCGACGTTACAGGCGCGCAAGGGCGGTGAGCTCATGGGGCAGGTCGCCAGCAATATGCAGTCCATTACCGAATGCGCGCAGCAGATGACGGAGATTATTTCGTTGATTGACGGCATTGCGTTCCAGACGAATATCCTGGCGCTCAACGCGGCCGTTGAGGCGGCAAGGGCGGGCGATCATGGAAAGGGTTTCTCTGTCGTCGCGGAAGAGGTAAGAAACCTGGCACACCGCAGCGCGGAGGCCGCGAAGAATATCAAAACGCTGATTGAAGTCACCAGCAGTAACGTCACGCAGGGAGCCAGCGTTGTGTCACAGGCAGAGAAAAATATGCATGAAATCGTGACGGGCTCGGGGAATGTCAGCCGCTTAATGGACGAAATTTCCGCGTCAACGTCAGAGCAGGAGAAAGGTATTTCTCAGATTACCCTGGCGCTATCGGAGCTGGAGCGGGTCACGCAAAGTAACGTGGCAATGGCAGAGGAGCTCAATGGTTCCTCGGACGTACTTCGTAATCAGGTGATTGAGCTGCAGACCCGAACGCGTAATTTCAGACTTGACCAGGGCTCTCCTTACTTATTATCAGGCGGCTCGCCATCCTTCCTTCAGCGGCCAGAACACTCTCTCTGACAGTACCGTAAAGCCTGGCATGCCAGGCTTTATTAATGCCACCGGCCAGAATGTACAATTCCTGAGCGATTTCAGCGCGATGGGATACATAGTTGTTGCTTAACACCTGATGAAAGCTAGACTGACACCGAAAGAGGTAAAAAGGTGGAGGCGCTGTGGAAAGCATTAAAGGATCTGAACTAAACGTTCCAGACGCAGTTTTTGCGTGGGTGCTGGATGGCCGCGGCGGTGCGCGACCGCTGGAAGATAATGATGCGATCGATAGTGCGCATCCCTGCTGGCTACATCTGAACTACACCCACCCGGACAGCGCTGACTGGCTGGCCTCGACGCCGCTGTTGCCCAATAACGTGCGCGATGCCCTGGCGGGTGAAAGCCTGCGGCCCCGCGTGAGCCGAATGGGTGACGGGACGCTAATCACCCTGCGCTGCATTAACGGCAGCACGGATGAACGCCCGGATCAGCTGGTTGCGATGCGTGTCTACATGGACGACGGGCTCATTGTGTCGACCCGGCAGCGAAAAGTTCTGGCGCTGGATGACATCGTCAACGATCTGAAAGAAGGTACCGGGCCGGTCGACTGCGGCAGCTGGCTGGTGGACGTCTGTGACGCCCTAACCGATCATGCGAGTGAATTTATTGAAGAGCTGCACGACAAAATCATCGACCTGGAAGATAACCTGCTCGATCAGCAGATCCCGCCCCGCGGTTTTCTGGCCTTATTGCGTAAGCAGTTGATTGTGATGCGCCGCTACATGACGCCGCAGCGCGACGTGTATGCGCGTCTTGCCAGCGAAAGGCTCGCCTGGATGAATGACGATCAGCGGCGCAGAATGCAGGATATTGCCGACAGGCTGGGGCGCGGGCTGGACGAGATTGATTCCTGTATTGCCAGAACGGCGGTGATGGCGGACGAAATCGCGCAGGTGATGCAGGAGTCGCTGGCGAGAAGAACCTATACGATGTCTCTGATGGCGATGGTGTTTTTACCCAGCACGTTTCTTACCGGGCTGTTTGGCGTGAACCTGGGGGGAATTCCGGGTGGCGCTTATCGCTACGGCTTTACCGCGTTTTGCGTGATGTTAGTTGTTTTGATTGGTGGTGTTGCATGGTGGTTGCATCGTAGTAAATGGCTGTAAATTTACGCTTTTTTCAGCTTTTAACGGGATCAAAACGCTCTTTTAATTGAGCGAAGTCAATAAACAGCTACCCCGTAAGGTGCAATATGACTCCCGCAGGTGAATGCAACGTCAAGCGATGGGCGTTGCGCTCCATATTGTCTTACTTCCTTTTTTGAATTACTGCATAGCACAATTGATTCGTACGACGCCGACTTCATAGTCGGCTTTTTTTTGCCTCCTGATTTTCAGCGTCTACCCTAAAAGGGACGACAGCAAATTCTGGAGGGAATGATGAGCATCCTGAACGCTCTGCTACTGCAACAATCGCGTCAATCCGATCCCGTCCCCACCGATCCGGTGCCAATGCCCGATCCCATCCCGCGTCCGCAGCCGATGCCCGACCCGCCGCCAGATCAAGAACCGATTAAATTGTCGCATCGAACCGCGAGATCTGCGAGGATACGCGCCATCTGACCGCAAAGATGACCACGAGAGACTACTGTGACCGCTTTTTCTACCCTGAATGTTCTGCCCGCCGCCCAGCTCGATAACCTCAACGAGTTGGGTTACCTCACGATGACGCCTGTTCAGGCGTCCGCGTTGCCCGCCATCCTTGAGGGCCGTGACGTGCGCGTGCAGGCGAAAACGGGCAGCGGGAAAACGGCGGCATTCGGCCTTGGCCTGTTGCAGCATATCGATGCGGCGCTTTTTCAGACCCAGTCTCTGGTGCTGTGCCCGACCCGCGAACTGGCGGACCAGGTCGCGGGTGAACTGCGTCGCCTGGCGCGTTTCCTGCCAAACACCAAGATTTTAACCCTCTGTGGCGGACAGCCGTTCGGCGCGCAGCGTGATTCACTTCAGCATGCGCCGCACATTATTGTCGCAACGCCCGGCCGCCTGCTGGATCACCTGCAAAAAGGCACCGTCTCGCTGGATGCGTTACAAACGCTGGTGATGGACGAGGCAGACAGGATGCTGGATATGGGCTTCAGCGATGCGATTGACGAGGTGATCCGTTTCGCCCCGGCCGATCGTCAAACGCTGCTGTTCTCCGCGACCTGGCCGGAGGCCATCGCCGCCATCAGCGGGCGCGTGCAGAAAAATCCGCTCACCATTGAAATCGACAGCGTAGACGCGCTGCCCGCTATCGAGCAGCAGTTCTTTGAAACCTCGCAGCAGGGGAAAATTTCGCTCCTGCAGAAACTGCTGAGCCAGCATCAGCCTGCGTCCTGCGTGGTGTTCTGTAATACCAAAAAAGACTGTCAGTCGGTCTGTGACGCCCTGAATGCTGCCGGCCAGAGCGCATTGTCTCTGCATGGCGATCTGGAGCAGCGCGATCGCGATCAGACGCTGATCCGCTTCGCTAACGGCAGCGCCCGCGTTCTTGTCGCAACCGACGTCGCTGCGCGCGGTCTGGACATTAAATCCCTTGAGCTGGTGGTGAACTTTGAGCTGGCGTGGGACCCTGAAGTGCACGTGCACCGTATTGGCCGTACCGCGCGCGCGGGAAACAGCGGTCTGGCGATCAGCTTCTGCGCACCGGAAGAGGCTCAGCGCGCCAATATTCTCTCTGAGATGCTGCAGATTAAGCTGAACTGGATGAATGCACCGGCCAGCGCCAGCATTGTGCCGCTGGAGGCTGAAATGGCGACGCTGTGCATTGATGGCGGTAAAAAAGCCAAGATGCGTCCAGGTGACGTATTAGGGGCACTGACCGGAGATGTGGGGCTGGACGGGGCGGATATCGGCAAGATTGCGGTCCATCCGGCGCATGTCTACGTAGCGGTTCGCCATGCGGTTGCCCATAAGGCATGGAAGCAGCTGCAAAACGGGAAAATTAAGGGTAAAACCTGTCGCGTACGTCTGCTGAAATAAAGAATGAAGCGTCTCAGAAGGTGTTCTGAGACGCTAATCGCTTACTTCACTTCAAGCACGTTCAGACGCAGCTCTTCAAACTGATTGTCATCTTCTTCCGGCTGCCAGCCCGCTGGCTGCATGGGAATATCTTCCCGATCAAACGCCAGGTCCCCGCCGTTCACAATTTCTGACTCGTGGTTGATGCCTTTAAAGTCGAACAGCTCCACATCCGCGAGATGGGAAGGGACGACGTTCTGCATCGCGCTGAACATGGTTTCGATACGACCCGGATAACGCTTATCCCAGTCGCGCAGCATGTCGCCAATTACCTGACGCTGCAGGTTCGGCTGAGAACCGCACAGGTTACATGGAATGATCGGGAAACCTTTAGCCTGAGAAAAACGCTCAATGTCTTTTTCGCGGCAGTAGGCGAGAGGGCGGATCACAATGTGCTTGCCGTCATCGCTCATCAGCTTAGGCGGCATGCCTTTCATCTTGCCACCGTAGAACATGTTGAGGAACAGCGTTTGCAGGATATCGTCGCGGTGATGGCCCAGCGCAATTTTGGTCGCGCCCAGCTCCGTCGCGGTACGATACAAAATGCCGCGGCGCAGGCGAGAGCAGAGTGAGCAGGTGGTTTTCCCTTCCGGGATTTTCTCTTTCACAATACCGTAGGTATTTTCTTCGACGATTTTATACTCAACGCCCAGCTTCTCGAGGTATTCCGGCAGAATGTGCTCCGGGAAGCCCGGCTGTTTCTGGTCAAGGTTGACCGCCACCAGGGAAAATTTCACCGGTGCGCTTTGCTGAAGATTACGCAGGATCTCCAGCATGGTATAGCTGTCTTTACCCCCTGACAGGCAGACCATGATGCGGTCACCTTCTTCAATCATGTTGAAGTCTGCAATGGCTTCGCCCACGTTACGGCGCAGTCGCTTTTGCAGTTTATTCAGGTTGTATTGCTCTTTTTTGTTAATCTCTTGATTCTCTTGCATTTAGTACTACCTTCGGAGCCAGCAGGGGCAAACATTGTATGCCGCGTATGGTACGGATTCCGGCGGCGAATGCCAGCACGTTTTACTGCGGGGTTATAACTGGCGCAGCAACGCCGTTAGCGTGCGGTGTGATTTAAGGACCTCATATAGCATTTTACTCGTGTTAGTTTTCCATATTTGTTATATGACCGAGGGGAACTTATATGGCATAAGAGCGTTAAATGAACATAAAAAGGAATGACTTTATGTCGCTTTATGACCTCAAAACAGAAGCACTTGCCTTACCGGAGACCTGGCACTCTCGTGTATTGGGCCGCATTGGAACTGCAAATCTTAAAGTTTTACAAATGGATGAACGCTCAGTGATTGAAGAGGTACATGAGTATGACGAGGGGTTACTGGTCATTGATGGACGTCTGGAGCTGGGCGTGAAAGGTAAAAAAATCTCTGTAACGGCTGGACAGCTCTATATCGCTAAAGCTGGCACTCCCCATACTGTAGAAACAGGCAGTTTTGGTACACTGGTTATCATTGATTTACCAGAAACGGAAGTGGCCTCGCTTTAAGCGGCTTGCGATAAGGTCACAGATTGTCAGGATTGTTCGATGTGCTAATCCAAACTTTAATCAGACTCAACGTTATCAATCCCATCACAACGGCAACAGTGGTTACTACAATATAAGATGTCATAAAATAATCTTTTCTGGTAAGGGTCTTCATTTGACTCATTTCTTTTGCATTAGTTCCTGCAAAAAGCAAAATCTTAATGAAAAGAAGTGTCGAGTTTTAGTCAGTATTGTTTAAATAAAGATGAGAGGGTTATATTTGCAGGTTTTATAAAAAAACGCCTGCATTTAGCAGGCTTTAATAGTAAGGCATTTTTGTTTTTTTAATTCAATAGATAAAGCCTAAAAACGCTCACTGAAAATACTGGTGATTTTACTGAGGTTTTATCTTTCCTTTTGTGAAGTACAGAGAACAAGCCGGAAATGCTGATTACAAATGGATTTTTGCGGCATCAAGTATCTTCTGAGAGGTGAGTTCTCTATCAGAGGCAACGTATACAAAGTTGCGATCGCCGGTTAAAGACGGGAAACCGGCAGACATAATCTGAAGGTGTATTTCTTCACCGTCCGGATATTCTTGTCTTACGGACGTAGTTGCTTGTTGCACTGTGACAACTTTACCTGGTTTCCCATTGAAAAAAACGATTACATTCTTCATAAACCACCCTGTGTTTTTGAGATCTTTCCAAAACTAAAGCAAGCATTGTTTAGCTTTAAAGTGTATGGTGGCAGTCCGTAAAATCAGGAGATGCCTATGTCTGGACGTAAAAAAACACAATCCCATCGAAATCATTTAGTCAAATGTTCATGCCCAAATTGCTCTAAAGATTCAGAGCATAGTTTTAATCGCGTGCAAAAGGGCGCTCAACTTGTCTGCCCGTACTGCCACATTTTGTTTAAATCTACCCAACGATTCTAAACCAAAGTTGTTGACAAAATGAGTTAACTTTGAGTTTTAGACCATTCATGCAGCAGTTCTGCACTTCATCACATTGGTGAGCGTACTCGTTAAGAAAATATGCTGACTGTTGCTATCAATAACAGTCATATAATCCAGGGCCCGTTTACTCAGGAAACCTTGTTGGTAATCACGGGCCATTGATAAACTTATCTATCTAAAAGAATTACATTTGCAGCAGAAGGGCCTTTATCGCCGCTTAGAATCGCAAATTCGACTTTCTGACCTTCAAATAGTGTATTAAACCTTTCTCCCTGCAGGGCAGAGAAACGAACAAGAACATCTTTACTGCCATCAAGGGGGGAGATAAAGCCAAAGCCTTTATCTTCATTAAACCACTTAACCAGACCTTGAATTCGTGAAGGCATAAATACTCCTTTAAAGACACTTTAAATGATAAGAAATGACTAAAACGTATGGACTCAAAAGGAGGGGATATCAGCGATAGCGCCTGGTTATGAGGACTGCGTGGTAAAATATTGTATTCGGTATTACATCGAACCAACTTAATCATTAAGGCACGGACTGAGTTGATAAGCAAACGTTATTTTAGCCATCCAGATGGCTTTCGCGGCGCATTTCCGGTCACGTTGAATCTGCTGTCAATTTTCGATAAAAAGTCGTCGGCTTGATGTTCGCCTCTGCGAGTCCGGGGCCGGAAAAAGGGTTGTGCGCATTGATCTTGTGAATATATTTGGATTAGGCTATGTATGTTCAGCACCACGCTTTTTCTTAAAATTTTATCCCATTGGAAGGGTTTAACGTGTTCAAGCTTAGCTCATCTCTACTGGCTATTTTCCTGCTGTCAGGCTGTAGCTCCGATCTGGTTCTCATTCCACCTAAACAACCCGAATACAAGTCAATGCCTGAAATAACCCAGTCTGTGACGCCAACGCAACAGCGTGCAATCATGGCCGGCGAGCGGCCAGACTGGTCAGAAAGAACCCCGATCAATACAATAAAGCGATATTAATAGACACTTATCCACCAGGGCTGCCGTTCGGCGGCCTTTTGTTTCCCCTCAATCTGGTTAGCGAGAACATTTCTGACACCTGACATGGTAATTATTACGTTATCGACCATGCTTAAGACAATGACAATTCAATCACTTCAGCATCGTTGAAGCGGCTACTTCACTTAAATCGAGAACCCTAAATGCGCCATGCATCTATCCCCGTAGCTGCAGCCACGACAATGTTTTTGCTCGGCGTTTTTATCATTAATTTACAGGTCTGGTATTCTGCACGGGCTGATAGCCTGGCAGAGGCGCACTACGTCGTGCGGAACATGAATGTGATTCTTAAAGAAGCTCGTCATGCGACTGAGATGGCAATGCAACTTGCCGAGAATGAGTGTGATGCTGAAGGGCAATATCGGCTGGGCACCGAGGCGGCATTACAGCCTCACCTGAGAACGATCGTTATTCTGAAAAATGATGCGGTCTGGTGCTCCTCGTTACCGGGAAACCGCGTATTGTTGGTCAACAGCTCAATCCTGCCTGAGTCATCACTGCTCCTCGTCCCTTCGGCCAGTACCGTCAACGGTCTTCCGGTTCTCTTATACCAGACAATTCACGCCGGAAGCCGAATCATCGTTAGCATCAGCGATAGCCATATCCGTGATGCGCTGGATATGCCATTAAATGGCGTTGAATATTCCCTGAGAGTAGGCAATAACCTTTTAGGCCTGACAGGCGATGTTACGACGGCAGACCCTACGAAGAAACAGGTATTAACGGTAAAAGCCTCTGGTTATCCATTCTCGGTTCAATTTAACTCTCCACCTCTTTTTAGCCTTAAGAGATTATTCAATCGAGCCGGAGGCGTGGTGCTATTCCTGCTGATAATATCGTCTCTCTCTGCTTATATTCTTCAACGCTATATTTCTAAGGATGTCTCACCCGAAGAGTCACTGCGCATCGCCATTTACAGAAATGAAATTATTCCGTATTACCAACCCGTTGTGAGCGGCAAAGAGGGAACCTTACGGGGTGTGGAAGTGCTGGCCAGATGGAAGCATCCTCAATCAGGGTTTATTTCTCCCGCATCCTTCATTCCTCTTGCTGAGAAATCCGGTTTAATTATTCCTTTGACTCAGAGCTTAATGAGGCAGGTTGCAATACACATGAATGCTATTGCGACATTGCTGCCTGAAGGGTTTCACGTAGGGATTAACTTCAGCGCTTCTCATATCGTTGCGTCCACCTTTGTTGAAGAGTGTCTCCACTACAAGCGCAGCTTTACTCAACAGGATCTTAACCTTGTCGTTGAAGTGACGGAGCGTGAACCACTCGACATTGATGCACATCTCGTTAATACATTGAATGAGTTACATAACAATGGATTTGCCATTGCGCTGGATGACTTTGGTACGGGTTATTCCGGCTTGTCCTATCTGCAGGATCTGCATATTGATTACATTAAAATCGACCAGAGCTTTGTTGCCAGGGTTAACGCGAATGAGGACTCAACGCTAATCCTTGATTCGGTACTGGAGTTGGCCAAAAAACTCTCAATTAGCATCGTGGCGGAAGGCGTTGAAACAGAAGAGCAGCTCGATTACCTCACACGCAATCACATCCGGTTTTTACAGGGGTATTTCTTTTACAAACCTCTTCCTTTCAAGGAACTGGTCAAAGTTCTCTTGTCGAAGCCAAAAGTTAAGATCAGGGTGGAATAATGTTTGTTTAGTTGTTTCTGAGAAAATAAAAAGGGGGGACATCATCCCCCAAAAAATGTAGAGCATTATTGCTTTAACCACGGCAATATTTTGTTATGCATTGACCGAATGGTCAAATTAATTGTTTTCAACATTGTTTTTGAAAATATGAAGCGGATGGGCGAACTTGAATATTAGCTGCCTAACGTTTAATTTGATTCTAATCAATATTGTCGCACCCCTCTTTAGATTAATGGATGCAATACTTGTTGTTTTGTTAAAACAATGCGCTTACGCTGTGTTTTCGACGTAAGATGTTTCAGGTTAATTTTTTAAGAAAAAAATGCTGGCCGCTAAAGCAAAATGAAATAATGCTTACTTATTACCGCTGTTTAAATGTTAACCAGTAAAGGCCCGGGGCGCAGTTTGCTTTTAGAATAGCCGTCTCACTCTGAGATTTTCGTCAGCTAGCGTATAATGCGTTATCCAAACTGTAAACACCCCGTGACTGGTGCTATGACCCTTAATCGCTTTTGTTATTTACTTCTGATTTTCGCTGCGATCGGCAGCCTTCTTACCACCCATCCTCTGTTCATGTGGTTTCTGGCGATCAACGCGATGACGTTGGTCATGTATGGCGCCGATAAAATGGCGGCGCGGAAGGGGATGCGCAGGGTTCCGGAAGCGACATTGCTGGTATTTGGCGTGACGGGTGGCTGGCCTGGCGCCATTGTCGGCCAACAGCTCTTTCGCCATAAAACCCAAAAGCAGCCCTTCAAAAGCTACTTTTTCATCAGCGTCGTCGTCAGCATCGCCATGATGGCGGCCGTTTATCATTTTTCTTCTTATTCTCTTTTATGAGCGTTGGCAGGGACCGTTGACGGTAAGGCATATCTTTAATTCATTCCTTCATCACTGCCAATAGTAGTAGGACTATTCTTAAGTGGTTGCTGTTTTTTGCACAATCTGAATAATACGTGCAACAACACGGACGACAACATCCCATGAAAATAGAATCTCTTATCCTTGCAGTGCTGGTGCTCTTTTCTGCGCCTTCCTGGTCTGCTTTTCAGGAGCGGGAATATAATACCTGGTATATAAAAAATGCGGTCCTTTATGATATGACACAGACATCGGAAGGTTTCCCTGTCATGGTGAGCGTCTCCCAGCCAGGGAGAAAATCCGCTAATTTACTGGTGTCATATATTACTGAAGGCCGCTGTGGTGAGAATAATCTGCCGCTTAATGTGAACGGTAAAGTACTGCCCGCCAAATATTATTGTGTTCAGGTAGGACAGAACAGAATTGAACATTTTTCAGTGGTGGACGCGGAAAGCGTCAATGGCATGGTGATGCACCTGAGATCTGATTTCACTATTCTCCTGCAAAACGATATCAAAATTTGGGCGGCAAATATCAAAACACCAAAATACGGACTGGCGCCGAGATTCTAACTATGAAATGCCTGTATTACGACAGGCATTTTTTTAGGATGTAACGCAATCATTTTTAAGTTAATAGTTGTAATGCATTACTATTAAATATTAAAGGTAAGTGGCCTTGGTTTTTTACGTATTTAAACGGACTGTATGCTAAACGGTACAAAACTGTATAAATAATCCTTTCTGACGTTATGGATAAAGCTCATTACCAGACTTACGCTTGTTAGCGGCGTTTTAGTTGTTCAACACATTTTTACTGGTAAGGAGCAGAAAATGTCGCAACGTAATAGTCTGGATTTACTAAGCCGTAAAGAAGGAATGTGTCTGTTAGAGCAAAGCATGGGTTTTGTCTGGCAGGCAGCACTTCGAGCCGTCGCGGTATTAGGCGTCGCAGATCGTCTGGTTGAAGGAAAAAATCCGTCAAGCAACTGGCGAAGGAGTTGAATGTAGACGTTAACTATCTTCATCGAATCATGCGCTTATTGTCCTCTCGTGGCGTTTTCAACGAATTATCTGAAGCTGAATACAGTCTTAGCCATTCAGCGCAATTCCTCTGTTCTGAGCATGAATTTTCCTTGCGTGCGGCGGTGCTCATGCTGACAGACCCAACATTCTGGCAGCCAGCGGCTAAAATGGATGAGATATTGCACGGCAAACCTGTTTTTAATGATTTGTTTGGCAAGCCTTTTTACGAATACTGGCAGCATGACGACACGATGACTGACAACAACGTTTTTCATGCGGGTATGGCCTCTATGTCATCCGTAGAAAATGAAGTCATCGCAGATAGCTATTCGTTCCCGCAAAACGCCGTGGTTGCCGATATCGCCGGCGGGCTGGGTAACTTATTGCTGGCTGTTTTACGTCGAAATCCGACCCTGACGGGGATCCTTTTTGATCAAAAAGATGTGCTTGAGCGAAATCGACTGCACCTGTTAAATGATAATCGTCGATGGGAAACCGTTAATGGGAGCTTTTTTGAAGCCTGTCCTGCAGCGGACATTTATCTGCTTAAGTATATCCTCATGGACTGGCCTGATGAGAAGGCGGTACAGATACTTCAGTGCTGCAGAAATGCAATGAAAGATAACTCCCGCTTATTAATTTTTGAACCGCTTATTAAAAAAGAAAATAATGAACAGGGACGATTTGAAATTGACCTTCTTCTGTTAACAAGCTTTGATGGAGGACGAGCACGAACAGAGTCTGAGTATCAGGCCTTGTTTGAACAGACCAATCTGAAGCTGAACAAAATAATAGACACCCGTTCGTATCTGTCGATTCTGGAAGTTGTACCTCTCTGAACTGTTTAAATAACATTCACAGAGCATCTGTCCGGCATTTCGTTTTACCGTATTCCTGCTACGCTTGTTTGTTGTACCAGGAGCATGAATATGAAAAACAAAGATGAACAAACCGGATTAGTGGGGCTGGCGATTGGGGCCGCCGTTATTGGGCTGGTTTCAGCGCAAAAACCGATCCATCGCAACAGCATTGTCGATGAACTGGTCAGGCTCGGCAGGCAAAAAGGCGATGGCGTAGAAGATGAGGTTTTCGTTAAGGCTGCCGAGCTGGTGAGAAAAGGGGTATAGCCCATGTCTGAAAGACGAAATGCGACGTGCCATTGCGGCGCTGTGGCGTTCACCGTTGAACTTACCGATGGGCTGAACACCGCCCGGCGCTGCAGCTGTTCCTTTTGTCGTATGCGGGGCGCGGTCGTCGTTTCTGCGCCGTTGTCAGGCATTAAGGTGACCAAAGGTGAAGATAAGCTCACCGAGTACCGCTTTAACACGGGAACTGCACGGCATTTCTTCTGCTCGGTGTGCGGGATTTACACGTTCCATCAGCGACGTTCTAACCCAAACGAATATGGCGTTAATGTCGCCTGTTTTGAAAACGTTTCACCTTTTGATTTTCCAGAGGTGAAGGTGATGGACGGCGTTAACCATCCCATGGATGGGGAAAGTGGGGTATTTGGATATCTTTCTTTTCGCGAGAAAGGTGAAGAGCAGGCATGATTGCCGCCTGGCCACTCTTTTACTCCTCCGGCTATAGTAGGCAGTGGGTAACTGAAACAGGAGAAACTATGCTCTGTGTTGAAAAAGACGATCCGCGTGAGGCCCCTGAATCAGGTGATAAAAAGCCTCAACCTGTGAAAAAATAACGCGACATACGCGTTTACCCGCCACCGGCACTGCTGGTGGCTTTTTATTTCCCAGGCAACCCTGTTAACTGCCATCCAGATGGTTTAACAGCGCGCCGAGATGCCCGACGATATCACCAAAATCAAAAATTAACGCCATCCACAGCAATGCTAAAAGGGTAAGTACGGCAAGGGATACACGACCAAACAACGTTGTTATCCTTAGTGATAAAAGGGCTATCACCACAGTTTAACCAGCTTACTTTCAACTTTCCCTCAACCAACCCCTTTCTTAAGCTGTCTATTGTGACGAACTTCAAAAAACAAGCGAGCCCGCATGATTATGCGGGCTCTGACCATCAGAACTGGTAAACCAGGCCTAACGCTACAACATCATCGGTGCTGATGCCGTTGTCTTTGTAGAAGCTGTCATCTTCATCCAGCAGGTTGATTTTGTAATCAACGTAGGTGGACATGTTTTTGTTGAAGTAATAGGTGACCCCTACGTCAGCGTATTTAACCAGATCCTGGTCGCCCTGGCCGTTGCCCAGGTCCTTACCTTTCGACTGCAGGTAGGAAACGGACGGACGCAGGCCGAAGTCGAACTGGTACTGCGCGGTCACTTCGACGTTCTGGGTTTTGTTCGCCACGGCGTCGGTATTATCACCATACGGTGTCATATTGCGGGTTTCAGAATACATTGCCGCCAGATAGATGTTATTGGCGTCATACTTCAGGCCCGCCGTCCAGGCATCCGCCTTGTCTCCACCCGCTGTGGTATTCATGACCTGCTCGTTGGTGCGGTCAGAAGAGGTATACGCGGCCCCTGCAGTAATTCCCATGCCGAAGTCATAGGTTGTGGAGATACCAAAGCCATCACCGTTCTCGTGACGCGTGTCGCGACCGTTGTTGGTGCCTTCCTGGTTGTTGCTGGCGTCTTCATTTTTGCCCTGGTACTGCAGCGCAAAGTTCAGGCCCTGCACCAGACCATAGAAGTCGGTGTTACGGTAGGTTGCCACACCGTTGGCGCGGCCGGTCATGAAGTTGTCGGCTTTGGTGTAGGAGTCGCCACCGAACTCAGGCAGCATATCGGTCCAGCCTTCCACGTCGTACAGCACGCCGTAGTTACGACCGTAATCGAAGGAGCCGTAGTCGCCCACTTTGACACCGGCGAAGGCAAGACGCGTCCAGGACTGATTATCAGACCCTTCCGTATTATTAGCCTGAATGTTGTATTCCCACTGCGCGTAGCCGGTCATCATATCGTTGATCTGGGTTTCGCCCTTAAAGCCCAGACGCATATAGGTTTGATCCCCGTCAGCGCCTTTATCGTCGGAGAAATAGTGCAGACCATCTACTTTTCCGTACAGATCTAATTTGTTACCGTCTTTATTATAAATTTCTGCTGCATGTGCAGAACCAGCCATTAACAGAGCCGGAATCATCAGAGCCAGTACTTTTCTTTGCATTGTGATATTCCTTTGCAGTTGTTTTTATTTAATTACCTGTTGAACTTTCAAAATGAGAAAGTTGTCTCATGCTAAATCACTCCCGTGTAAGAGTAATAAAATATAATTGTTACGAACTAAGTAAAATCTAAACCGAATAAATCGGCAGAAATGATCATTGGTTTGATGAATGATTTGAAATTAATTATATTAAATTTAAATTATAAATCAGGCGTTAATTAAGCTAATCTAGCCGGCGTTATATGCCTGTAAGATGATTCATCCATAATTAACGTGAATGCTATTAAGGAAACTAAATAGATATTCAATTATTATCTGGATTCGCCCGGTGTGAATACGCCGGGCTTTTTTTATGGCAAAAAAATGCCCGGACAAGCCGGGCAGGGTAACTAGTCGCTGGTCGGTTTTTCGGCTTTACCCGCCATCTGCGCCAGGAAGTCATAGCGTTTTTGCAGATCAGCAGCGGCATCTTTCCAGAGCTGTTCAGCCACTTCCGGCTGCTGGGCGTTAAGGCGACGGAAGCGCTGTTCCTGCATTAACGTCTCGGCCAGTGCGTCCGAAGGCGGACGCGAATCCAGCGCCAGCGGTAATTTACCCTCGTCAGCACGACGCGGGTCGAACCGGTACAGCGGCCAGAAGCCGGTCGCTGTCAGCTGACGCATCTGGTCGTGGCTGAGGGCCAGATCGTAGCCATGCTCTTCACAAGGGCTGTAGGCAATGATCAGCGACGGGCCAGGATACGCTTCCGCTTCCTGAATCGCTTTCACCGTCTGGTTAAGCTGGGCACCCAGCGAGATTTGCGCGACGTAAACGTGACCGTACATCATCATGCTCACGCCGAGATCTTTGCGCGCCTTGCGTTTACCGTGTTCACCGAATTTCGTTACCGCGCCTAACGGCGTCGCTTTCGACGCCTGGCCGCCGGTATTGGAATAACACTGCGTATCCAGAACCAGGATGTTGACGTTTTCGGTCAGGCTCAACACGTGATCGAGCCCGCCAAAGCCGATATCGTAAGCCCAGCCGTCGCCGCCAATCAGCCAGATTGATTTTTCGACCAGGGCGTCAGCGTCGGTCAGCAGCTGTTCAGCCCCCGTCACGCCCTGCAGCGCGCGGCGCAGCTCAGCAACCTGCTCACGACGTTCTTCTGGCGTCGCGTCCGCGTGAAGCGCGTCATTGAGCTCCGCGGGGATCTGTCCGGCAAACTGCTCCAGCAGGCGCATCACGCGCGCGCGGTGCTGGTCGACTGTCAGGCGGAAGCCCAGGCCGAATTCGGCGTTATCCTCGAACAGCGAGTTTGCCCACGCCGGACCGCGCCCATTCGCGTCGGTGGTGTACGGCGTGGAAGGCAAATTGCCCCCGTAGATGGACGAACAGCCGGTAGCGTTGGCAATCAGCATCCGATCACCGTACAGCTGGGTAAGCAGCTTGATATACGGCGTTTCACCGCAGCCGGAGCAGGCGCCAGAGTACTCAAACAGCGGCGTAATCAGCTGTGACGTACGAATATCAATACGTTCCAGTTTGCTGCGATCGATTTCCGGCAAATTCAGGAAGAAGTCATAGTTGACCTTCTCCTCTTCAACGTGCTCCAGACGCGACATCATATTGATGGCTTTGATCTTCGGATCCTGCCTGTCTTTCGCCGGACAGACCTCGACGCACAGGTTACAGCCGGTGCAATCTTCCGGGGCGACCTGCAGAACGTATTTCTGTCCGCGCATATCGCGAGATTTCACATCCAGCGAATGCAGGCTGGCCGGCGCGGCTTCCATCTCTTCCGGTGATACCACTTTGGCTCGAATGGCAGAGTGCGGGCAGGCCGCAACGCAGTGGTTGCACTGGGTACACAGCTCTTCTTTCCAGATGGGGATCGCTTCGGCAATGTTGCGTTTTTCCCAGCGCGTGGTGCCCATCGGCCAGGTACCATCCGGCGGTAGCGCAGAGACGGGCAGGGCATCGCCCAGACCGGCCAGCATCGCCGCCGTCACGGTCTTCACGAAATCAGGCGCCGCATCGGACACCACCGGAGGGCGGTTCGGGCTTGTCGCATTCACCGGCTGCAGCGGAACCTCAAACAACGATTCGCGTGCCAGCGCCAGCGCCTGCCAGTTGCGTTCGACCAGCTCCTGGCCCTTGCTGCTGTAGCTTTTGGCAATCGCGCCCTGCAGTTCCGCCAGCGCGCTGTCGCCCGGCAGGATGTTGGTCAGATGGAAGAAGGCCATCTGCATAACGGTATTAATACGCGCAGCCAGGCCACATTCGCGGGCAATTTTTGCGGCGTTGACCACGTAGAAACGGGCTTTTTTCTGGTTCAGCACCGCCTGAACTTCCTGCGGCAGGCGCCCCCAGACTTCGTCTGCGCCGTACGGCGTATTGAGGAGGAAAATACCGCCGGGCTTCAGGCGCTCGGCCATCTGGTATTTATCGATAAACTGCAGCTGGTGGCAGCCAACAAAATCAGCCTGAGAAATAAGATACGCGGAGCGGATGGGCTGCTCGCTCACGCGCAGGTGGGAAACGGTCAGGCCGCCTGCTTTTTTGGAGTCGTAAACGAAGTACCCCTGGGCGTACCATGGCGTTGAGTTGCCGATAATTTTGATGTTGTTTTTGGTCGCGGAGACGCTGCCGTCGCTGCCCAGACCATAGAACAGCGCCTCAAGTTTGGCGGTCGAGGGCAGGGTATTTTCCGGCAGCGACAGGGACAGGTTGGTCACATCATCATAAATGCCGACGGTAAAGCGCGGCTTGGGTTTCGCTTCGCTTAACTCGTTGAATACCGCCAGCACGCAGTCCGGCCCAAACTCCTTGGAGGACAAACCATAGCGCCCCCCGATAACGCGCGGCAGCGTTTCACGTTCGCCCTGATTAAAGGCTTCTGCCAGGGCGGTCATTACGTCCAGATAGAGGGGTTCCGCCTGCGCGCCCGGCTCTTTGGTACGGTCGAGCACCGCCACAGCGCGGGCGCTTTCAGGGAGAGCCGAAAGCAGATGTTTAGCCGAGAACGGACGATAGAGACGCACCTTAAGCACGCCAACTTTTTCGCCGCGCGTCAGCAGCTCGTCAACCACCTCTTCACAGGTACCAATGGCTGACCCCATCAGCACAATCACCCGTTCCGCCTGCGGATGTCCGTAGTACTCAAACGGTTTGTACTCCCGGCCGGTTGCGGCGGCAAAGTCATTCATTGCCTGTTCAACATGGTCGTAAACCGCGTTGTACCAGGGGTTCGTGGCCTCGCGGGACTGGAAATAGGTATCCGGGTTCGCCGATGTCCCGCGAATAACCGGGTGTTCAGGATTAAGAGCCCGGGCGCGATGCGCGTCGATTTCCGCCTGCGGTAGCAGATTCAGGATAGTATCGTCAGCCAGCGGGACGATTTTATTAATTTCGTGAGAGGTGCGGAAACCATCAAAGAAGTGAATAAACGGCACGCGGCTTTTGAGCGTGGCGATATGCGAAATTAAGGCAAAGTCCTGGGCTTCCTGAACGCTGCTGGCGCACAGCATCGCGCAGCCGGTCTGGCGCACGGCCATCACGTCGGAGTGGTCGCCAAAGATAGAGAGCGCGTGGGTGGCAACGGTACGCGCGGCAACGTGCAGAACAAATGGCGTCAGCTGACCGGCGAGTTTGTAAAGCGTAGGGATCATTAACAGCAATCCCTGTGAGGAGGTAAACGACGTGGAAAGCGCGCCGGTCTGAAGGGCGCCGTGTACCGTGGCAATCGCACCGGCTTCGGACTGCATCTCAACCACTCTCGGGACATCGCCCCAGACGTTTTTTAACCCGTTACCCGCCCATGCATCCGCCTGCTCGGCCATGGTAGAACTTGGCGTAATCGGGTAGATGGCGATAACTTCACTGGTGCGAAACGCGACTGAGGCAACTGCACCATTACCGTCAATAGTTTGCATAGGACAACACCCTTACATTGCGCAAAAAATAGGGGTCTGTATTACGGCAACAAACCCTGAATATTATCTGTGTATTCTAGCAAACGGGGGATTTTACGATTTTCGCTTTTGTGTCCTTGGTATTCTTGCCATCAATGAGTAGATCAAACTTTTGGCGAAAAAATTGCGAGAAATTGTTTCGGAAGCGCATAAATACGCACTTCCGCTCTCGACGACACGGGATGTGATGCCTATTATGCATAGGTTTCGCATTATTCATGGGGGAGAGAGCATGCGTTCAGCATTTTGGGTAGGGTGTGCCGCGTTATTGTTGTCGGCATGTAGCAGTGAGCCAGTCCAGCAGGCAACGGCAGCCCACGTGGCGCCGGGAATGAAAGCGGCAATGTCCAGTTCAGGTCAGGCCAACTGCGCGATGATTGGCGGTTCGCTGTCTGTCGCCCGCCAGCTTGATGGTTCTGCTATTGGGATGTGCGCCTTGCCAAACGGCAAACGCTGTAGCGAACAGTCGCTTGCCGTTGGAAGCTGCGGTAACTACTGATTATTCTACACGCTTAAACATCAGCGTTTTATCGGCTGTCGCCAGCGTTAACTGGTCCTCAGTCAGGTCGACCTGCGCCCCTTTGCGCAGCATGTCGCCGATGGCCTGATCCAGCTCATTCAGCTGCGGCTCGGTACAGAGCTTGCGCGTCATGGCGAGCGTTTTAACCTTAAGCTCGCCTTCGGACAATTTCCCCTGTCCGTTGAAGCGGTTACACATCTGGCCGGAAACGCTGATGTTATTCACCAGACTGATATCTGGCAGCGCGCTAAAACCGATCTCAGGTTGCGTTGTCGCGGTCTTCACGGCCTTACCGTTTACGTTTTCCAGCACAAAGCGGTGGTTTTTAAGTTGCTCCGGCTGTACGGAGGCTTTACCCGGATTAACGCAGCCGGTAAGGACAAGACTAATAACGCTTAACGCAATGAGCTTTTTCATTTTTCTTCTCAAACTATAAATACCGTGAATCTTTTTCCAGTGTAACGATACTCTGCCGTGCGTTAATGGGGTTTATCTGAAAGTGCGGGGAGAAGTACCGCGCAACGCAGCGGTTGCCCGGAATAACGTTAATGCGATTTAAATCCTGCCGCCGTCATCAGCATGCGGAAGAGCATACTGACAGCAGCCAGCGCCAGTACGCTGCCGCCCCAGATAATGGCCAGCCACAGTAATCTTTTCCAGACCGGTTGTTGCATCAGTGATAACCCTCCCCATGCTGAACTTTGCCGCGAAACACGTAGTAGCTCCAGAAGGTGTAGACCAGAATAACGGGAATGATCAACAGCGCGCCCACCAGCATAAAGCCCTGGCTTTGCGTCGGGGCGGCGGCCTGCCACAGGGTGATCGACGGTGGAATAATATGCGGCCAGATGCTGATCCCAAGCCCGCTAAAGCCGAGGAATATCAGCCCCAGCGTCAGGATAAACGGACGGCTATGGCTGGCGGGATTATTCAGGCAGCGCCACTGGTACAGGCTAAAAATCACCACCAGAGCAGGGACCGGCAGCAGGTAAAACAGATTCGGCAGCGTGAACCAGCGCGCAGCGATGGCCGGTTGCGCCAGCGGCGTCCAGAGGCTGATCGCCGCAATAAACGCCAGCAGCACGATTAACAGCGTTTTCGACACTTCACGCATCCGCTCCTGCAGCGCGTTTTCGCTTTTCATCACCAGCCAGGTAGAGCCTAACAGCGCATAAGCCACCACCAGCCCCGCGCCGCAAAACAGGTTAAACGCGGTAAACCAGTCAAAGGGGCCGCCGGTATAGGCCCGGCCGGTGACGGTAAAGCCGTTAATAACGGCGCCTACCGTCACGCCCTGGGTGAACGTTGCCAGAATGGAACCGCCTATAAACGCCTTATCCCAGAAGGGGCGGTGGGCCGGCGTGGCTTTAAAGCGAAACTCAAATGCCACCCCGCGGAAAATAAGTCCGATCAGCATTAATGTTAGCGGAATGGTGAGGGCATCAACGATCACCGCATAGGCCAGCGGGAATGCGCCGAACAGGGCGGCACCGCCAAGCACCAGCCAGGTTTCATTTCCGTCCCAGACCGGCGCGACGCTGTTGACCATCACGTCGCGATCGTCGGCGTTCTGCGTGGCCGGGAACAGAATACCGATCCCCAGATCAAAACCGTCCATCACGATATACATCAGCGTGGCGAAGACGATGATGACAAACCAGATAATGGAAAGATCGATACCCATTATGGCTGCTCCTTATGTTCAGTTGTGACGGCAGAAAGCGGGCGCGCCGGACGTCCGTCGGACTCGGTGGCGAAAGATTCATGCGGCTGCGGGCCTTTTCGGATGAGGCGCACCATATAGCTGTAACCCACGCCGAATACCGAGGTATAGACGACGAAGAAGGCCAGCAGGCTCACGCTCATATGCAGGTCACCGTGGGCAGATACCGCATCCTTCGTTCGCTGGAGTCCGTAGACCACCCACGGCTGGCGGCCCACTTCGGTGGTGATCCACCCGGCCAGGATGGCAATCAGCCCGGTTGGCCCCATCAGCAGCGCAAACCACAGGAAGGGGCGCGACGAATACACGCGTTTTTTGTAGCGCAGCCAGAGTGCCGTTACCCCGAGCAGCAGCATCAGCATGCCCAGGCCCGCCATAATGCGGAATGACCAGAAGACGATGGCGGAATTCGGACGGTCTTCCTTCGGAAACTCTTTGAGGGCCGGAACCTGTTTATCCAGACTGTGCGTCAGGATAAGACTCCCCAGCGCCGGGATCTCCAGCCCAAAGCGGGTGCGCTCCTGTTCCATATCCGGCCAGCCAAACAGCAGTAGCGGGGTTGGCTCACCCGGCGGATTTTCCCAGTGGCCTTCAATGGCGGCAATCTTGGCGGGCTGGTGCTTTAAGGTGTTCAACCCGTGCATATCGCCAACCATGGCCTGGATGGGGGCGACAATCAGCGTCATCCACAGCGCCATCGAAAACATTGCCCGTATGGCAGGGGTATTATTACCGCGCAGCAGATGCCATGCCGCGGATGCGCCCACAAACAGGGCGCTGCTCAGGAATGCGGCTATCGACATATGCAGCAGGCGGTAAGGGAAGGAGGGGTTAAACACCACGGCGAACCAGTCCACCGGCACGACCTGACCGTTGACGATCTCATAGCCCTGCGGGGTCTGCATCCAACTGTTCGACGAGAGGATCCAGAAGGTGGAAATAATTGTGCCCAACGCCACCATGCAGGTGGAGAAGAAGTGCAGTCCCGGCCCGACTTTGTTCCAGCCGAACAGCATCACGCCGAGGAACCCGGCTTCGAGGAAGAAGGCGGTCAGCACTTCATACGTCAGCAGCGGGCCGGTAATGCTGCCCGCAAACTGTGAAAATCCGCTCCAGTTGGTGCCGAACTGGTAGGCCATCACCAGCCCGGAGACCACGCCCATGCCAAAGTTGACGGCAAAAATCTTTGACCAGAAATGGTACAGCGAGCGCCAGACCGGATTTTTGGTTTTCAGCCACAGCCCTTCGAGTACGGCAAGATAGCTTGCCAGGCCGATGGTGATCGCCGGGAAAATAATGTGAAAGGATACGGTAAAGGCAAACTGTATCCGTGCAAGGTGAAAAGCATCTAAACCAAACATGCACAGCCTCAATGTCAAACGGTGTGCTGTTATGGTATAGGGGCAACGTTCGGACTATCAGACGCAGAAAAGTGATTTTTAACCATAACAGTTGGCTTAAAACTCATGCTTTAACCATCTGATATACCTCGCGTGAGGTATAAAAATTGTATTTTTATGAATTTTACGCATAAAACTGCTTGCCTTGTCGTCTGCGCCGTGCGTTAATCACCCTCTGGTTTTGAGTCCAAATAAATATCTGACGTAGTTTTATAAAGCAGTTCTCATCACGTTGTGCCTCTCCGCAGCCTCTCTTGGGTCTTTATCTACTTTCCGATTCGTTTTGTTTAAAACCATTATTGCCCAATCGGCCCATTAGTAATTTACGTTTTTACGTTCACAGGAGAATCCTATGACTTCTTATATTCATTTCCGCTGCCCATGCTGTCATGGCTCGCAGTACCGTACCTCAGTCTTTGATATGTCCGAGAAAAACCCACTCGGCGCGAAATGCATCTTTTGCAAATCGTCGATGATTACGCTCGATCACCTGGCCGCCGCGCGCCAGGCGCAAAGCCACATTACCGAGTACCGTAAGTAATTCGTTTCACGAACCATAACAGTTAGCTAAATCTTCTCTTTTTCTCCTGCTGATATACACTGTCGGTCACAAGGAGAATTTGATGAAAAAATACCAGAGTCTGGCGCAACAAATTATCTCGCAGATTGAGCTTGGCGTATGGCTGCCGGGCGATAAGCTGCCTTCGCTGCGAGAGCAGGTGGCGAGCAGCGGCATGAGTTTTATGACCGTTGGCCACGCGTATCAGATGCTGGAAAGTCAGGGGCGCATTGTCGCCAGACCGCAGTCGGGCTATTACGTTGCCTCGCGCCCGACCGCACATCAGCCTGCTCCACCTGCCCAGGTGATGCGTGACGAAGTGGTGGATATTAATACCTACATCTTCGACGTCTTACAGGCCAGCCGCGACCCGTCCGTTGTTCCTTTTGCCTCCGCGTTTCCCGATCCCCGGCTTTTCCCGCTGCAGCAGCTCAACCGCTCGCTGGCGAACGTCAGCAAAACCGCGACGGCGATGAGCGTGATTGAGAACCTGCCCCCAGGTAACGTCGATCTCCGCCACGCCATTGCCCGTCGCTACGCGCAGCAGGGGATGAATATCTCCCCGGAAGAGATCGTGATCACCGCAGGCGCGCTTGAAGCGCTCAATCTCAGCCTGCAGGCGGTAACCGAGCCGGGCGACTGGGTGATAGTCGAAAACCCGTGTTTTTACGGCGCGCTGCAGGCGCTGGAACGCCTGAAGCTCAAAGCGTTGTCGATTGCGACGGATGTCCGCGAGGGGATTGACCTGAATGCCCTTGAACAGGCGCTGAAGGAGTACCCGGTTAAGGCCTGCTGGATCATGACCAACAGTCAAAACCCGCTTGGCTTCACGCTGAGCGCGGAGAAAAAAGCGCAGCTTGTCGCGCTGTTAACGCAACACAACGTCCCCCTGATTGAAGACGATGTCTACAGCGAGCTCTATTTTGGCCGCGAAAAGCCGCTCCCGGCGAAAGCATGGGATCGCCAGGACATGACGCTTCACTGCTCGTCCTTTTCAAAATGTCTGGTAGCCGGTTTTCGCATCGGCTGGGTTGCGGCAGGAAAACACGCGAGACGCATTCAGCAGCTACAGCTGATGAGCACGCTCTCCACCAGCTCACCCGTGCAGCTGGCGCTGGTGGATTACCTGGCGACGAAACGCTACGACGCCCATCTGCGCCGGCTGCGGCGTACGCTCGCCGAGCGAAAACAGCAGGCCTGGCAGTCCCTTTTGCGCCATATGCCTGCCGGCGTCAAAATCCACCATAACGACAGCGGCTACTTTTTATGGCTGGAGCTTCCGGCGCAGCTGGATGCGGGGCTGCTCAGCGAAAAAGCCTTAACGCACCACATCAGCATTGCGCCCGGAAAGATGTTTTCCACCTCCGACGCGTGGACACCGTTCTTCCGGTTTAATACCTCCTGGGCCTGGGGAGAGCGAGAAGAGCAGGCGGTCATTCAATTAGGAAAATTAATTAGCACGATGCTGGAATAAACTTTTCTCCGTTATTTAAATAATCAATTCTTATCCTGATGACGGCGCTGCGAATATTTCGCGGTGCCCTGTCATAGGAAATCTGCATACCGTCTCTCGCGGCTAACTCCTTGTCTATAATCCAGTTAACGGGGAATGCGCCCTCGGTCACACCTTGATGAAATTTCCTGAAGCCGTACGGTGCGGCGCATTTGCGCGGTCTACGTTTAATAAGGGAGATATTTTTACGGCACGGCTGCCGCTAAATTTCATTGCGACAGGAGTAACCCTTATGAGCAAAAAATTTGCCCGCAGCAGCCTGTGCGCGCTCGGCATGACTATCATGACAGCGCAAGCCGCAGAACCACCAAAGGCCATCGGCGACGGGGAAGGTCGACTGGATATTATCGCCTGGCCGGGATACATCGAACGCGGACAGACGGATAAAAACTACGACTGGGTCACCCAGTTTGAAAAAGAGACCGGGTGTGCGGTCAACGTCAAGACGGCGGCCACGTCGGATGAAATGGTCAGCCTGATGGCGAAAGGGGGATATGACCTGGTCACCGCCTCGGGTGACGCCTCCCTGCGCCTGATCATGGGGAAACGCGTTCAGCCCATTAACCCCGACCTCATCCCCAACTGGAAAACCCTCGACGCGCGGATTGTGAAAGGGGAATGGTTTAACGTCGGCGGGAAAGTCTACGGCACGCCGTATCAGTGGGGGCCAAACCTGCTGATGTACAACACCAAAACCTTCCCGACGCCGCCGGACAGCTGGAGCGTGGTCTTTACCAAACAGGATCTGCCGGACGGTAAAACCAATCAGGGACGCGTTCAGGCCTATGACGGCCCGATTTATATCGCCGATGCGGCGCTCTTCGTCAAAGCTACCCAGCCGCAGCTGGGTATCAATGACCCTTACCAGCTTACCGAAGCACAGTATGCCGCCGTGCTGAAAGTGCTGCGCGACCAGCACGCGCTGATCCACCGCTACTGGCATGACACCACCGTTCAGATGAGCGATTTCAAAAATGAAGGCGTCGTGGCCTCCAGCGCCTGGCCGTATCAGGCGAATGCCCTGAAGGCCGAGAACCAGCCCATTGCCACCGTCTTCCCGAAAGAGGGGGTGACAGGCTGGGCGGACACCACAATGCTGCACGCGCAGGCAAAACACCCGATGTGCGCCTATAAATGGATGAACTGGTCGCTGACGCCGAAAGTGCAGGGCGATCTGGCGGCCTGGTTTGGCTCCCTGCCCGTGGTTGCTGAAGGGTGTAAGGCCAGCACGCTGCTGGGTGATAAAGGCTGCGAAACAAACGGTTATAACGAGTTCGACAAAATCATGTTCTGGAAAACCCCCATCGCCGAAGGCGGCAAATTTGTCCCTTACAGCCGCTGGACGCAGGATTACATCGCCATCATGGGCGGTCGTTAATTGCCCGGGAGCAGAACATGACGTACGCGGTAGAGTTTAACAATGTTTCCCGTCTGTACGGCGACGTACGGGCGGTGGATGGGGTCACCATTGCTATTCGTGACGGAGAATTTTTCTCCATGCTGGGGCCTTCGGGCTCCGGCAAAACCACCTGCCTGCGTCTGATCGCAGGTTTTGAACAGCTGTCAGGTGGCACAATTTCTATCTTCGGCAAAGAGGCGAGCGAACTGCCTCCCTGGGAGCGGGATGTGAATACCGTCTTTCAGGACTACGCGCTGTTCCCGCATATGTCGATCCTCGACAATGTTGCCTACGGGCTGATGGTCAAAGGCATCGACAAGAAAAAACGTCATGCGCAGGCCCGTGATGCCCTGGAAAAAGTGGGCCTGAGCTTTGCCATAGCCCGCAAACCTTCACAACTTTCCGGCGGCCAGCGGCAGCGTGTCGCCATCGCCCGGGCGCTGGTCAATGAGCCGCGCGTCCTGCTGCTGGATGAACCCTTAGGTGCGCTCGATCTCAAACTGCGTGAACAGATGCAGTTCGAGCTAAAGAAGCTTCAGCAGGAACTCGGCATCACCTTTATTTTTGTCACCCACGATCAGGGCGAGGCCCTGTCCATGTCAGACCGGGTGGCGGTGTTCAATAACGGGCGCATCGAGCAGGTGGATACTCCGCGCGATCTCTACATGCGTCCGCGCACGCCGTTTGTCGCCGGTTTTGTCGGCACGTCCAACGTCTTTGATGCTGGCCTTGCGCAGAAAATATGCGGCATGGAAGGCAGCTATTCCCTGCGCCCGGAACATATTCGCCTTAATGAGGGCGGAGACGTTCAGGTTCAGGGCATCGTGCAGGCCGTTCAGTATCAGGGGGCGGCCACGCGGCTGGAGCTGAAACTTGCCGATGGCGCCAAACTGCTGGTGAGCCAGGCCAATCTCAGTGAAACCTCGTCGCTGAGCGGCATTGCGCCGGGGCAGGCGGTGATGGCGTCGTGGTCACGCGAGGCGATGATTCGCCTGCACGAGGAGAGGTGAAATGTCTATGAGTGTCGCGCATCCTCCCGCCTCGCACGGCCGCTTAAGCCGCATGACGGCGCTGTTCTGGCGTAAACCGTCGCTCGGCCTGTTCCTGCTTCTGCTCGCGCCGCTCATGTGGTTTGGCATCGTCTATTTAGGATCGCTTCTGACCCTGCTGTGGCAAGGATTTTACACCTTTGACGATTTCACCATGGCCGTCACGCCGGATCTGACCCTGGCGAACATTCAGGCGCTTTTCAACCCGGCAAACTACGACATTATCCTGCGCACGTTAACCATGGCGATTGCGGTGACGATTGCCAGCGCCATCCTGGCCTTCCCGATGGCCTGGTACATGGCGCGATACACCCGCGGCAAGTGGAAAGCGTTTTTCTATATCGCTGTGATGCTGCCAATGTGGGCGAGCTACATCGTCAAAGCCTACGCCTGGACGCTGCTGCTGGCGAAGGATGGGGTGGCGCAGTGGTTTCTCAACCATATGGGGCTGGAGCCGATCCTGACCTCCCTCCTTACGCTCCCGGCGATTGGCGGCAACACCTTGTCTACCTCCGGGCTGGGACGGTTTCTGGTCTTCGTCTATATCTGGCTGCCGTTTATGATCCTGCCCGTCCAGGCGGCGCTGGAACGCCTGCCTGCCTCGCTACTGCAGGCCTCAGCCGACCTTGGCGCGCGTCCGCGCCAGACCTTTCGCTACGTCGTTCTGCCGCTGGCGATCCCTGGTATTGCCGCGGGCTCAATATTCACCTTTTCCCTGACGCTGGGGGATTTCATCGTTCCGCAGCTGGTGGGGCCGCCGGGCTACTTCATCGGTAACATGGTCTACTCGCAGCAGGGCGCAATTGGCAATATGCCCATGGCCGCCGCGTTCACGCTGGTGCCCATCGTGCTGATTTCACTCTATCTGGCGTTCGTGAAACGTCTGGGAGCATTCGATGCACTCTGAACGCGCACCGCTGTTCCTGAAAGTGGCAGCCTGGGGAGGCGTCATCTTCCTGCACTTCCCGCTGCTGATTATCGCGACCTATGCCTTCAATACCGAAGAGGCGGCCTTCAGCTTTCCGCCGCAGGGGCTGACGCTGAAGTGGTTTAGCGTGGCGGCGGGGCGCGGCGATATTATTGAATCAGTGACGTTGTCACTTCAGATTGCGGCGCTCTCCACCGCGATTGCCCTCGTGCTTGGCACGCTTGCTGCAGCGGCGCTGTGGCGAAGCGAGTTTTTTGGCAAGAATGCGATCTCGCTGCTGCTGCTGTTGCCGATTGCGTTGCCGGGGATCATCACCGGTCTGGCGCTGCTGACGGCCTTCAAAACGATCGACCTTGAGCCTGGGTTTTTCACCATCGTGGTCGGACACGCCACCTTTTGCGTAGTGGTGGTGTTTAACAACGTGATTGCCCGGTTCAGACGCACCTCCTGGAGCCTGGTGGAAGCGTCGATGGATCTCGGGGCTGACGGTTGGCAAACCTTCCGCTATGTGGTGCTGCCCAATCTGGGTTCAGCGCTGCTGGCCGGGGGAATGCTGGCGTTTGCCCTGTCGTTTGACGAGATAATCGTCACAACGTTTACGGCGGGACACGAGCGCACGTTACCGCTGTGGTTGCTCAATCAGCTCGGTCGTCCGCGCGACGTTCCGGTCACCAACGTCGTGGCACTGCTGGTGATGCTGGTGACAACTATCCCCATTCTGGGAGCCTGGTGGCTAACCCGCGACGGTGAGAACATCGCCGGCAGCGGGAAATAACAGTGAATTCAACAGGAAAATGCTATGCAAACACAACTGCTGATAGAGGGAAAACTGGTAACCGGAGAGGGAGAAAAGCAGCCGGTCTATAACCCGGCCACTGGAGAACTCCTGCTGGAGATTGCTGAGGCGTCAGCGGCTCAGGTCGACGCGGCGGTTCAGGCGGCCGACCGTGCTTTTGCGGAGTGGGGGCAAACCACGCCGAAAACCCGTGCCGAGTGCCTGCTGAAGCTGGCGGATGCGATTGAAGCGCATGGGGAGGACTTTGCCCGGCTCGAATCCCTCAACTGCGGGAAGCCGCTGCACAGTGCTCTGGGCGATGAAATTCCGGCGGTGGTCGACGTTTTCCGTTTCTTTGCCGGGGCCGCCCGCTGTCTGAACGGGCTGGCCGCCGGGGAGTACCTTGACGGCCACACGTCGCTGATCCGCCGCGATCCGGTGGGCGTGGTTGCCTCTATTGCCCCATGGAACTATCCGCTGATGATGGCGGCCTGGAAGCTGGCCCCCGCGCTGGCGGCAGGGAACTGCGTGGTGATTAAGCCCTCAGAGATCACGCCGCTGACCGCGCTGAAGCTGGGAGAGCTGGCAAAAGATATCTTCCCGGCAGGTGTGCTGAACGTCCTGTTTGGCCGGGGGAAAACGGTGGGCGATCCGCTTACCGGGCATGAAAAAGTCCGTATGGTCTCGCTGACCGGTTCGATTGCTACCGGGGAACATATCATCGGCCATACCGCGTCATCCATTAAACGCACCCACATGGAGCTGGGCGGCAAAGCGCCGGTTATCGTCTTTGATGATGCCGACCTGGATGCGGTTGTCGAAGGGGTGCGGACGTTTGGTTTCTACAATGCCGGGCAGGACTGTACGGCGGCGTGCCGGATTTATGCCCAGAAGGGCATCTATGCCGCGCTGGTGGAAAAGCTGGGCGCAGCGGTCGCCAGCCTCAAAATGGGGGCGCCGGAGGATGACTCTACCGAACTGGGACCGCTCAGCTCGGCCGCCCATCTTTCACGCGTCTGTCAGGCGGTCGATGAGGCGAAAGCGCTCGGCCACATCCGCGTTGTCACCGGTGGGACCAAAAAAGAGGGGGCAGGCTACTACTTCCAGCCAACCCTGCTGGCGGGGGCGAAGCAGGACGACGCCATCGTTCAGCGGGAGGTGTTTGGCCCGGTGGTGAGCGTCACCGAGTTTGATGATGAGGCGCAGGTGCTGGCCTGGGCGAACGATTCGCAGTATGGCCTGGCGTCATCGGTCTGGACCAAAGACGTGGGCCGCGCCCATCGTCTGAGCGCGCGCCTGCAGTACGGCTGCACCTGGGTGAATACCCATTTTATGCTGGTGAGCGAAATGCCGCACGGCGGCATGAAATTATCCGGCTACGGCAAAGATATGTCGGTCTACGGGCTTGAGGATTATACGGTCGTGCGGCATGTCATGATCAAACACTAAGCCCGCCACGCCTGGCCGCATGCGCGGCCAGGCGTTCCCCGTGCCCGCCATGAGTGTTACGCAAGATACTCAATTGTTATTATCCATAATCTTTAAGTGGTTATTCTGTAACGAAAAAACTTGATCTGTATCAACATATGACGCATATTGCGTGCGGTTATTTTTTCGGCTCTGGTATACAGAATGACGTTGTATCAAAAGATGTTGGTTTTCTACGCAATCATGGCTTCCATCTGCGCATTAATTACCTGGTTCCTCTCTAAAGACCGCAAACGTATCCGCCTGCTCAGCGCTTTTCTGGTGGGGTCAACCTGGCCAATGAGCTTTCCCGTTGCGCTGCTGGTCTCGCTTTTCTGAAGCACGCTTCCATTTTTAAAAGATGAATATGGCATTCCAGATACGGTAACTGTATAAATAAACAGTGCATCGTAAAAGGAGTGCTTATGAACAGTTTTTACTCGCAGCAGGCCGGTTGTACCGTGCGCTGGCATGACCTGCCCGGCACCGGCGATCCCGTGGTGTTCATTCACGGGCTGGGCTGCGCCTCTTCCTATGAATATCCCCGTGTCGTTCATGACCCGCTGTTTGGCGCGCGCAGAGCGATTCTCATCGATTTGCCCGGCAGCGGCTACAGCGACAAGCCTGAACGCTACAGCTATAAAACCACCGACCAGGCCCACGTTGTGGCGGAACTGATTGACCATCTAGAGCTGGAGTCCTTTTGGTTATACGGCCACAGCATGGGCGGCAGCATTGCTATCGAAACGGCGGGGCTGCTGGCGTCGCGCGTGAAGGGCCTGATGGTGTCAGAGCCTAATTTTCACGCGGGCGGGGGCATGTTCAGCCGGTCTATTGCGGCGCAAACCGAGCAGCAGTTTCTGACGCAGGGCTATGACGCCATGCTCAGCGCGGAAAAAACGGCGTGGGCCGGGTGCCTGCAGAGCAATGCGCCATATGCCGTCTGGCGGGGCGCATCGAGCCTGGTGGCGGGCGTAGAGCCCGAATGGGAAGCGCAGTTCCTGTCACTTCCTTGCCCGGTAACGTTGATTTTCGGCGAACTGTCTCTGCCGGATGACGATGTGGAAAGTCTGAAGCAAAAGGGCGTCGAGGTGAAAATCATTCCTGCGGCAGGGCATTCAATGTCGTGGGAAAACCCTTCTGCGCTGGCGCAGACGATCGTTGGCTGTATGGCGCGGTGAAAATGGCCCGCATGGCTGCGGGCCGACATCTCAGCGCAATAACGCCTGTAAAGCCCGGCGAGCACCGGGCTGAACATCATGCGGATGCTGGTAATCAATGTTCTCTATCGCGCGGCTATAGAGTGCGACCAGCCAGTCGTATACGTACGCGGTGGCCGCATGCACAGGCTGTTCTCCCAGTCGCGTCAAGCGAGGCTCGGCGCTGCTGACCACTGGCGTAACGAAGATGGCCTGCCCCTTGCGGATGCGGCTTGCCGGACGTGTTGCCACAGGCGTCTGGTCGTAACCCAGCCAGCCAATGAAATTGCCCATCACGGCATGCAGCTGTGCCGCGCTGCTTTTATCCGCTTCGACGATACGCTGAAGCTGTTGAGGCAGATCAAGCCGGTAGCTGGTGACCACCAGCACATCCGCGATTTGCTGTAATACCGAAGGCTCCAGCCCAAGGCGCGCGGCCGTGGCCTCATTGCGGCTCCACTGACGCAGATGATTTATCCAGACTCTGTGCGCCAGACGCGCTTTGTCTTTTGTCTGGAACAGGCCGCTGCTTTCCTGGGTATTCTCGGCAAACAGGTCAATAGTGTCCGTAAACAGCCCGTTCACCTGCTCCTCGCGCGGCTGCTGAACGGCGAGCAGCGTTTCAAAGGCTTTCAGCGGCGGCAGCAGGCCTTCAAGCAGTTCGCCGTGGCGGGCGGCGCTGCTTTGCAGCGTGCGCACCATGTTTTCGGCCTGAGCGCGTCTTGTCCCCGGCTCTTCAACCAGCGGTGCCAGATAGCTCTGCATCAGCGATGAGAGCTCCTGTCGCAGCAAGCCTTTCAGCGTGCCGAGACGCTTCTGTCGATGCGCGGGCAGCGTGGCCTGAGAGAGCCACTCAATGACGCGCTGCATGCTGTGGCTGTCCAGCGCCTGCAGCGTGCCCCAGCGTAAACCCGGCTTTCCAAGCAGATGCTGTACGGCTTCATCGAGATTCTGTCGGGTGGTAAAGCGGGCGTCGTGAGGGGTAATCGCCCACACCAGCCCTGGCAGGGCAGATTCTTCAGCAGGCTGCGTCTCCCTGACCCAGTTCATCAACACTTTTGCTTTTTTTGCCGTGTGTTCGTGCTGCGCCGTCGCGTTGCAAATCACCAGCACATCCGGCTGAAGCTGTTGACGGTAATGCTCGAGCAGCCACTGGGACTTCGCCTGGCGTAGCGGGTCGGCACGGTTATCTTCAAAAACCGGAATATCAATAATATCGACGTTATCCAGCGCGCCGTTCTCAACCGGCAGCACCAGCTCGCGGGTCAGGAAGGCCAGCACGTCGACGGGGATGCTGATGGCGTTTAGCATTTCACCGCTATTCAGCGGATGAAGCAGCGTCTCCTGCGCGTCCTGAAGATCTAACGTGCCGTCGTGCGTCAGGAATCCTTCACCCGGCAGGCCAAAGCTGTCCACCAGCAGGCTAAGCGGGGCAGCAAGCTCGCCGGCATGGCTGGTCTGGTGCAGCACATGGGCCAGTTTTAACCACTGCTGGGTCAACTCCTGCTGCTCGCCCCACAGCAGCGACCAGACGCTGGCCCGCGTGCTGAGATCGAGAGAAGGCACCAGCCTGGCGAACTCATGCCACAGGGCATCATCAATTTGCTGCTTAGCGGCGGGTACGGTGCTTTGCCAGAAGCGGGCTATCGCACCCACTTCCTGAGCCGTGATACCGGGCACGCCCTGCGGCTGGCGCAGCCCGCGCCATTTCTCCAGACGTGTCTCAATGACAGCCTTATCTACCGCGCGCATCTGCGGATGCAGCGTCGAGCGGGCAATAAACAGCTGTACCAGCTCGGCCTCGGTGACCAGGCTTAGACGCAGCGGGAACGCCTCATCCGCCACCTCCGGGCTTTCCCGGGTGAAGCGGACGGCCATATTGGTCAGGGCATGTCCCGGATTGATATGCGAAAAATAGTCAAAGGTGCGCTGGCCCGGCGTCACGTTCAGGCGTCCATTACCGCTGCCGCACAGGGATAACAGCAGATGGGCTTTCGCGCTCTGCGAATGACCGTAAAGCCCAATGCTGCTCTGGCGCGTCATGGCGCGTTCAATGGCCTGCTCCCGCGCCTGCGCCGAGTTGATGCGAGCAAGCAGGGCGTCAGCATCGTTATCCAGCACAGGGGCGTTCAGGCGCGTCTCATTAATCCACCCGATTAAGGCCTGAGTGGTGGTCGTCGTCGCTGTCATTTCAGGTATACGCTCCCGCTGTCGATCCAGTAGTGGCTACCGCTGTGTCGGCGATCGGCCAGGGTATTCAGTTTGAAGGTTAATGCGTCAGGGGCAACCGGCGTGCCGTCCTGCAGCCAGGCATCGCTCAGCTCGAAGGCCTCAGGACCTTCCTGCTTGCTGCCGCCGCAGAGCTTCAGCCGCACGTTCAGCACGCCGTCACCGGCAATGGCTTTCGCCAGTTCAGCCGAGTTGATGCTGAGCGTGTAGAGCGGCGTGGCGGGCCAGCGCGCGTTCGCCAGCTGGCGGAAGCCGAGGGTAACGTTACCGCGCAGCGGGAAGTGCAGACGCGCGTCGAGCTTCGCGCCCGGCTTATCGAGGTCGATATCCTGATACCAGACGTTTTCCTCGCGCAGGGTATTAACGGTGTTATCCAGCACGCCGAGATACCGCACGGTTGAATACGCGCCAATGTCCGCGGCTTTAAAGTTGAAGCGCGGCAGTCGCAGGTCCAGCGCCAGGCTGCAGAGCATGGCCCCCACGGCGGCCGTCGATTTCGGGTTGCCAATGCGCCCCTGCTGGCTGAACGGATACCACTCGTGCACCTGGTATTTATCCAGCCAGACGATACGGTTTACAGGCACCGGCTGCAGATGACGAATCAGCGCCTGAACGCCAGGCAGGCAGCCGGGGCGTCCGGTGATCAGCAGAATATCGCAGCTGTAATGGGATATCGCCTCGCACACCGCGTGAAGCGGCGAGGCCAGCGTAAACTGCCCGGCCAGCATTGCATCCTGCATTTCGCGGAAGTTCACATGCAGCGGCACAGCGAACAGGTCAAACGCGTCTGAACCCGCAGGCAGGGCATGGTCGATCGCCTGCTGCAGATAATTCATTACGTTGCGGGTCGGTTTCTGCGGCAGGAGATCGCCAAAGGAGGCATGCAGACCGGCCAGCGGATCGTCAACGTCGCTCGATTCCCACGCGGCAAGAATAGCGTGGCCAATCGGCATAAAGAGCTGAAGCGCCGTTTGCTGACGGAGTACCGCCTGGGTATCGATGCGCCCGGAGTCGCCAAACAGCGACGCCATCAGCAGCGAAGCGTCCGCGATACCGGATTTCTGCAGCTGCGTTTGCAGCGCGGGCAACACGTAGCGCTGAATCACGTCCAGAAGCGTGTCGTCGCCCGCGACTTTAAAGCCTTCACGGAACAGCAGCTGCGGGGTGATTTTGACGTTATTGCCGGAGCCGTCATCCAGCTGATAATGGGTGATCGCCATATCCGTTGTGCCGCCGCCGATGTCGATGGACGCGACGCGCAGCGCGCGGCCCGGCGGGCTACCCGGCTCAGGCTCACGGTCCGGGCGGGCCAGGGAGGCGAAGAAAGCTTCGGTCTGACCGCCAAAGCGGGAGATTGCTTCGTTATACAGCCAGACCAGCTGACCGCAGCTGGCTTCATCCCACTCCATCTGGATTTCAGGAACCGGCACCACGCTTTTATCCTGCTGTTTGCGGGTGACAAAATCCTCATCCTGCGGGTGCCAGCCCATCGCTTTCCAGACGATGGCGATGGCTTCAAACATGCGGCGACGGAAAATTTCGCGCTCCTGCTTGGGCATGGCCGAGGGCAGGGTCAGGATCAGGGTGCGCAGCTGGCGCGGCGACGCCGGGAAGCCCAGACGCAGGCGCGTGGCGACGCTGTTGATCTGCCCCAGCGCCTGCGCCAGCAGCTCGCACAGCATGTGCGTCATCAGCGTACTGCGGCTGTACTGCGGCGAGAAGACCGGCAGGCGCTCGTCCTGCGGCAGCGTGAAGAGCGGCTCGCCGTCGTCGTTCATCAGGTTCATCAGCGGAAACGCGGTGGCAAGCGGCTCACGCTGGGTTTTGCTGTTCATCTGGCTAAAGCGCCAGTCCTGCACGACCGGCGTTTCATTCCACAGGTAGCGACGCGGGCTGGAGATGCCGCTGTTGCCTTCGGTCCCCAGACGCTGCATCGCCAGCTTGCGGGCTTCATCGCCCACGCGAACAATTGACGGCCAGACAAAGGCATCTTCGCGACCGCTTTCAACCGAGAAGTGCTGCTTGCCAAAGCGCGCTTCCGAAAACTCAAGACGGCTGGTGAACAGGGGCGCATTCAGGAACTGCGGCTCGCTTAGCGAGCGGACCTGCAGCTCGGCGGTCTGGCGCAGGCCATCGTTGGCGTCGCCGTGGTCTTCAATAATGACGCCGCAGGTGTGGGTATTGCCCACGTCGAGGATCAGGTCGACCGGAATGGCTGGCGTGCTGAGCGTATGGGTGACAAATTTCACTTCCGGTACGGTGAGCTGTTCACCGAGCATGGTCAGCAGGTTAAGCCAGTGGGCCTGATATTCAAAACTGCGCATCGCCTGCTGCAGGTCGCGTTCAGAGCGGTTCTCAACGCCGTCGGCATACTGGGTAAACGCCTCGCGCAGCCAGCCGTCAATCCAGGTCTGGTCGAGGAAACTTTCAACTTCGTTGTCTCGCCAGGCCAGCGCGAATCGGGTCCCGTTGAGAATATCGTTTTCAACCGGGGACAGGGCGGAGGTGGCGTGTTCTGCAATCTGGCTGTCAAGGGCGAGCGTGACGCGGTGCGTATTGCCCGCCGTGTCGGGTGTTTCCAGCCTGCGCACCTGAACGCGGGCCCAGTTATCCGGCCCCTCAACGAAGGTTCGCGGCGGGTTGAAGCGCAGGAACGGAACCGGAAGCCAGACGCCGTCCAGCACCGCCAGGGACTGATGCAGCGGAAGGGTGGTTTCCGGTTTGACCACTTCAGGCTGCCCGCCGTTCGTGCCCGGGAGGGTATAGCGCCCGTTGACCAGGTCGAAATCGAGGCGCAAAAGCGGACCGTTCGCGGTTTTACGTACGAAGCGCCCGTTGCTGGCGGTGTCCTGCGGCGTCAGACCGAAATCAAGGAACTGCACGCCGCTGTTGGCAATAAGCGTGACGCTTTGTTTATAGTCGCAAAGATTAACCAGCATAGGATCAGGCACCTGCTTTCTTGAACGTCAGGGGAACGACGGTATTGGCATCATAACGGGCGCGACATTCTGCGATATCGCTGGCGCCTGCTTTACAGGCAACCTCCGGCATCGGGTAGCGGGAGCCGTCGGTGCAGCGGGCAGTACCGCGACTTTTAATCATCAGCTCACCGTTGCTGTGCAGGCCGGAGAATACTTCCGCGCGGCAGACAACATTGTCGCCATGGACAACCCGGGCGAAGCCTTTATTGTTCTGGATCTGATAGCGCATTGACGGCGGCTTGCCGGTGACCGGATCTTTCACGTCGAGAACCGCACGCCAGGTGCCGTTCAGGAAACGCGTCGATCCCGCTTTCACCTGATTCGCTTCCATCACCATGGCGTCTTTCGGGATGGCGACAATCACCACCGGAGCGGGCTGTGGCGCAGGAGCGGCCGGAGCTGCTTCTTTTTCTTTGCTGGCCACGACCTCTGCCTGATGCAGCGGTAATTTCATGGCCAGCGGCTCAACCGCTTTGATCGGCTTTGGCGCAATCTCTACGGGCTGAGGGGCGGGCACCGGGGCGGGCTCAGCGGAAGGCGACTGTTTTGGCCACAGCAGCGGTGCGGCAATGGCGGCAACGATCGCGACGGCAACCGGCAGCGTCCACAGGGGAATGCGACGTTTTTTCACGACGTTCGCCGGAACAGGTTCCTGGACTGGTTGCGCAACGGCCTGTGCCGGCTCAGGCTCATACAGATCTTCCGGCGTGATACGCACCACCGTGGAAGGGGCGATCAGCGGCTCGTCGGCGTGTTCGAAGGCCACAACCGGTTCTGGCTCAGGCTCGGGTTCAGGATCTTCAATCACAACGGGGGCAGGCTCAGGGACCAGCGATTCACGCAGGCAGTCGAGGACATCGTCGCGCGCATTTTCGTTCAGGTTTACAAACCCCCAGAAGCTGATGACCGGCTTTCCGTCCACCAGGAAGAGGAAGTTTTCACCCGGGAACTGAAACGCCTTTGACAGCAGAGAACCAAAAAGCTGCTGTGCGGTTTTGGGCGACTGGAGGCATTTCTTGCTTAACGACTCAACGCTGGCTAGCGTGTTTTCCAGATAGCGCAGGGCGCGATAACGGTCATCTTCATCGGCCGCTTTCCAGCTGGTTACGCTCCCTTCAACGGGGGAATACCAGTCCACGCGGTCACCGCTGTCGTTGACCTGAGGAATAGCCAGACAGTCGACGATGGCCTGTTGTTTGCGCAACCGGAGCGCTTCCCGGATTTGTAACGCTGATTCAAAAACGGCTTGTCCGCCGCCGCCAACGGCCTGAAAGTCATCCAGGTTACCGCTGCGTAAAAGAGTTTTTGCCACGATTTGATCCCATATACTTCTTCACACCGTTACTTTAACGAAACGAGGAAGCAACCAAACGGGGGAAGAGACGCTAAAAGGACCGATTTCTTGCGGCATAGAAAGTGACGGTTGTGCTTGACGAATAATGGCCCTTAAGGCAAATCACCTTTTTGGGCGCTGGCTGTTAAAACAGCAATAAACGCGGCTTTAGAATAACCTGATAGTGTTTCGTTATTTGCCAGGTCATATCGCCTGTGCTGTTATTACTGTCTTATATAATAAAACTGTCAGGGTTATAACCATGTCTACAGGGAAAACACTGCTCGCCCTTGCGCTGAGCGCGCTGTTACCAGCCGGTGCCGCATGGGCGGCAAACAACGACACCCTTATTTACTGTTCTGAAGCGTCTCCCGAGTCCTTCAACCCGCAAATCGCCAGCTCTGGCCCGTCTTTTGTGGCCAGCTCTCAGGTACTGTACAACCGCCTGATCAATTTCGACCCGGTGAAAAACACACCGGTTCCGTCGCTGGCGGAGTCCTGGACGATTTCGCCGGACGGTAAGACGTATACCTTTGCCCTGCGCAAAGGGGTGAAGTTCAACAGCAATAAATACTTCAAACCGACGCGCGACTTTAACGCCGATGACGTTATTTTCTCGGTTCTGCGTCAGAAAGACCCTAAACACCCGTATCACAACGTGTCGCAGGGCAACTACGAATACTTTAACGATGTCGGTCTCGATAAGCTGATCCAGGACGTTAAAAAGGTCGACGACTATCACGTCCAGTTCACCCTCAGCGAGCCTAACGCCGCGTTTCTGGCCGGCTGGGGGATGGATTTCGCCTCCATTCTCTCCGCCGAATACGCCGACGCGATGCTGAAAAAAGGCACGCCTGAAAACGTTGACACCTGGCCGATTGGTACCGGGCCTTATGTCCTGCAGCAGTACAAGGTGGATTCGCTGATCCGCTACGTCGCGAACCCGAACTACTGGGAAGGCGAAGTGCCGACGAAGCATCTCATCTTCTCCATCACGCCGAATGTGGAAACCCGTCTGGCGAAGCTGCAGACCAACGAGTGCCAGATCATTCCTGCACCGTCCCCGGTTCAGTTTGACGCCATCAAGAACAACAAAGACCTGACTTTGCACTCGGTCGATGCGCTGAACGTCGGCTATCTGGCGTTCAACACCGAGAAAAAACCGTTTGATAACGTGCTGGTGCGCCAGGCGCTTAACTACGCGACCGACAAGAAGGCGATCGTCAATGCGGTCTTTATGGGATCCGGTACGGTGGCAAAATCGCCGATCCCGCCAAATATGCTGGGCTTTAATAAAGACCTGAAGGACTACAGCTACGATCCTGAAAAAGCGAAAGCGCTGCTGAAGCAGGCGGGGCTGGAGAAGGGGGCGGAAGTCACGCTGTGGTCAATGCCGGTTCAGCGTCCGTACAACCCGAACTCGCGCCGTATCGCAGAGATGATCCAGAGCGACTGGGCGAAAGTCGGCGTGAAGGCCAAAATTGTCTCTTACGAGTGGGGTGAATATCTCTCCGGAATGCGTAAAGGCGAACATGACTCCGCGCTGTTTGGCTGGATGTCCGATAACGGTGACCCTGATAACTTTGCCGACGTGCTGCTGGGCTGCAACAGCATTATAACCGGATCAAACGCCGCGCGCTGGTGCGATAAGGGTTATGATGCTCTGGTGCAAAAAGCGAAGCTGACCAGCAGCCCGGCCGAGCGCGCGAAACTTTACGGCCAGGCGCAGGAGATTTTCTACCAGCAGGCGCCGTGGATCGCACTGGCAAACGGGAAAACGTTCTATGCAACCCGCAGCAACGTGACCGGATACAGCGTGAGCCTGATGGGCAGCGATTTCTCCAAAGCGAAGCTGAACTAAGCGTTTTATCGCCGGGTGGCGGCTACGCCTTACCCGGCCTACATTTGGCACCCGTAGGCCCGGCAAGCGTAGCGCCACCGGGCACACGACAAGGAGTGACAATGTCACATTTAAGCGAAGTTACCACCCGTGTCGATGCCGCTATCGAAGAGAGCGTGATTACCCATATGAATGAACTGCTGATCGAATTAAGCGATGACGCTGAGCTCAGCCGTGAAGATCGCTACACCCAGCAGCAGCGTCTGCGTACCGCGATTTCGCACCACGGTAAGCAGCATAAAGAGGAGTTGGACGCGCGTGAGGAACAGCTGACCAAAGGCGGCACCATACTGTAACGATCAAAACTGGCGTCGCGCCACCAGCCAGGCCCCGATGACCAGCATCACCGCGCCGCACGCCGGGCCAATGAGGGCGCGCAGCGGAATGCCGTTGCTTCTCAGCACGTCCATCACCAGCCCGCCAATCAGCTGGCTTGCTACCAGCACGGCGATAGTCGTCGCCGCGCCAACGTTCTGATACCCGCTGATGCTGGCAAACACGAAAAACGACCCCAGCAGCCCCGGAATAAGCGTCCACCAGCGTACCGTTGCGGCCAGCTCGCTGAATCCGGCGACGCCCTGTTTCAGCAGCAGAATGCTGACAAACAGCACAATGCCGACCAGAGAGTTCAGCAGCATCGCGATAAGAATGGTGGAGGAAGACTGGGTGATACGCACCATTAAGGTATTTTGCAATACCAGTCCAATTCCCGCCGCCACCAGAAACGCCAGGGTCAGTGACTGATTCATGGGATAGCGTCCGGATCGCTGCGCTCGTCCAGCTGCAGCTGCATAAAGGTCAAGTCCAGCCAGCGGCCAAACTTGGTTCCCACCTGCGGCATCTGCCCCGTGGTGACAAAACCAAGCGTTTCATGGAGATGAATCGAGGCATGGTTTTGCGCTTCAATACCGGCCACCATTACGTGTTTACCGATGGCGCGGGCCTCGTTAATCAGCGCGACCATCAGCGTGCGGCCAATGCCTTGTCCCTGATGATCCGGGTGGACGTAGACCGAATGCTCAACCGTATGACGGAAACCGTCGAAGGCGCGCCAGTCGCCGAAAGAGGCGTAACCGGTGATAACGCCGTTTTCTTCGCTCACCAGAACCGGGTAACCCGCGAGCGTGCGCGCTTCAAACCAGGCGATTCGGTTATCGGTATCGACGGTTTTATCGTTCCAGATCGCGGCAGTATGCAGCACCGCGTGGTTGTAGATTTCGCCTATCGCAGCGCAGTCTTCCTTGCAGGCATGACGAACGATCATGATTAACCCTCTGTGTGTTGTTCACTATAGTATTACGCATTAGTTACGATATTACACAAGTGTATTGTTCGATCGCTACGGCATAAGCAATATTTTTTTGTTATCAAAAGCCCATTGAAATGCCTTTCATACACTATAGTATGACGTCATGAACACCATAACAGACACGATGAATCAACGGATTAGCGCAAGAATTCGCCTTGAACGCGAGTCTCGCGGATGGTCCCTGAGCGAGCTTGCTGACCGGGCAGGGGTCTCGCGCGCGATGATCCACAAGATTGAACGCGGAGACAGCAGCCCGACAGCCACCTTGCTTGCTCGCCTGTCCGGCGCGTTTGGCATCAGCATGTCAACGCTTATTGCCCGGGCCGAAATGCAGGAGGGCAAGCTGCTGCGCCTTGCAAACCAGCCCGTCTGGCGAGATCCGCAGACGCACTATCTCCGCCGCCATGTTTCTCCCCGCACCGATCTGCCCATCGACCTTGTTCAGGTTGAACTGCCCGCGGGCAGCGATGTTCCGATGCCTGCATCTTCTTACGCGCTGGCACGTCAGCTTATCTGGCTCCAGTCCGGCGAGCTGGTGTTTCAGGAGGGCGATACGCGCCACGAAATGCACGCCGGAGACTGTCTCGAGCTGGGGCCGCCAAATGACTGCCGGTTCATCAACGAAACGAATGAAACCTGCATCTATCTGGTTGTACGGCTTAACCAGTCTGCCTCGTAATGCTAATGCGATAACGCCGATCGTGAGCCAGGCTGTAATGACATTTGTACCAGAAGGAGATCCCGATGAATCAACCTGTTTCGCAAAATCGCCGCTGGGTGCTGGCCTCTCGTCCGCAGGGTGCGCCGGTCGCGGATAATTTTCGTCTCGAAACGCAGCCTGTTCCCGCCCCGGCTGAGGGACAGCTTTTGCTGCGCACCGTCTGGCTGTCGCTGGACCCTTACATGCGGGGGCGCATGAGCGATGCGCCATCCTATTCACCACCGGTTGAGCTGGGCGCGGTGATGGTGGGGGGAACGGTTAGCCGCGTTGAGCAGTCAAATCATCCCGACTTCAAAGCCGGGGAGTGGGTGCTGGGCTACAGCGGCTGGCAGGAGTATGAACTCTCGGACGGAAGCGGCCTGGTGAAGCTGGGCGAAGATCCGTCACATCCTTCCTGGGCGCTGGGTATTCTGGGCATGCCGGGCTTCACCGCCTATATGGGATTGCTGGATATCGGGCAGCCAAAAGCGGGCGAAACGCTGGTGGTCGCCGCGGCGACAGGCCCGGTTGGTGCGACCGTCGGGCAGATCGGCAAAATTAAAGGTTGCCGGGTGGTCGGCGTCGCCGGTGGGGCTGAAAAATGCCGCCATGCCGTTGAGGTCCTCGGGTTTGACCTCTGTCTGGATCACCACGCGGCCGACTTTGCCGAACAGCTGAAACGCGCCTGCCCGAATGGGATTGACGTCTATTATGAAAACGTCGGCGGGAAAGTATTTGACGCCGTGCTGCCGTTACTGAATACCTCCGCGCGCGTGCCGGTGTGCGGTCTGGTGAGCGGCTACAATGCGACGGGCCTGCCCGAGGGGCCGGATCGCCTGCCGCTACTGATGGCGACCATCCTGAAGAAACGCATTCGTATGCAGGGCTTTATCATCGGCCAGGATTACGGTCACCGCATTAAGGAGTTCCAGGAAGCGATGGGGCGCTGGGTGCAGGAGGGCAAAATTCACTATCGCGAACAGATAACGGACGGGCTGGAGAACGCGCCCGAGGCGCTGATTGGCCTGCTTGAAGGGCGTAACTTCGGCAAAGTCGTGATTCGCGTCGCGAGTGACAATAAATAAACGGCACTATGGCGGGGTTTCCCGCCATATTTATTTGTGAAGATACGATATATTGTCTTTAATTAACGGACATGGCATTTCGCGTCCGCATCCCGGATGGGCCCGAAACCAATAAAAAAACAAATTTTGCTTTTTTGATGTTTTTACGTACTTCCCACCACCAGGCATGACGATACAGGATATATCGGACCAGCGTCGTTTTATTAAAACTGGCGTTTAAAAATAGCATTAAGTTTTAGCTACAGGAATTGAACATGCTTGATTTGGACCACTTAGAAAAAGCCCAAAGGGTCAGTCTTACCATGCAAGTTGAACACAGTTTGAAAGGAGCGTTAATTACAGGCTCACTCAAACCTGGGGCACGACTGATTACGAAAGAGATCGCCGATAAATTAGGAACCAGTATTACCCCTGTTCGCGAGGCGCTGTTGCGCCTGGTGTCATCAGGGGCGTTACACGCCACGCCGGCACAGGCATTTCTGGTTCCGGAAGTCACGCTGGAGCGCTATAACGAGATTAACGCCATCCGCAAGCAGCTTGAGCCGATGGCGGTCGCCGCGGCCTGTCAGAATATGTCTGATAGCAAACTGGAGGCGTTGCGCAAATTGTCGGATGCCTTTCATGAGGCCATGCGCGACGGGAACGTCCAGCAGGCATTGCATGCGAATCGCGTCTTCCGGTTTACGCTTTATCAGTATGCAGAAATGCCAACGCTTAATGCCTTAATTGAGCAGCTCTGGGTGCGCATCGGGCCCTGTATGAACTATCTGCATCAGGAGCTTAACGACATCAAAGCCTCGACATATCACTATGACGAACTGCTTTCCGCCCTTGAGCGAAGAGATGTTGTTGCCTGCCAGAAGGCGATTGATAAGGTGATTGATGAAGCGAATTTGCTTTTACAGCGACAATATTTTAACTAAGAGATTATTTAGTAGAGCGACTATATTCCGCCCCTAATTATTTATCTGGTGAATAACTCCTGATGGTTTATTGCCATCAGGAGCGTTATTTCATTAATAAGATAAACTTTTCTTTTCGCTTACTCGAAGCGATAAGAGACCGACAGCCCGACTCCGTAGTTACGGCCCGGTGCAGGCTCGTAATAACGACCGTTAGACTCGTTGACAATAACCGAGCCCGCGTACTCTTTATCGAACAGGTTATCGACGCGGCCAAAGACATCCATGCCCCAGCTGCCGTAGTTGAATTTGTACCCGGTGTTCAGCCCGACCACAGTATACGACGGCGCTTTCGCCGTATTCTCGTCGTCGGCCATGATATCGCTCATGTAGCGCACGTCAGAGCCCGCGTACCAGCCTTCCTCCGGCTGCCAGCCAAACGAGGCGTAACCCATGTTGCGGGCAATGCCCGGCATACGGTTACCGTTACAGTCTGCGTCGCTGCAGACGTTAGTCCGGTAGGTGGCATCCAGATACGTCCATGCCATCTTCAGCTTCCAGTTCTCAGCAAACTGCTGGTCGAGGGAGACTTCCACCCCCTGACGACGGGTTTTACCGGCATTTTTATAGCTGGTACGCCCGCCAGAGCTGGCATCCACCACGATCTCATCATCCGTATCGGTGCGGAACAGCGCCGCGGTCAGCAGGCCATTGCCGATGCGGGTTTTGCTGCCCACTTCATACGTGTTGTTGGTGGACGGCTGCAGGCCGATGTTCAGGCCGCCCTGGTTATCGGCGCGATAGGAAAGCTCGTTGATGGTTGGCGTTTCGAATCCACGCCCTGCGGCAGCGTAGAGGTTCCATGCGTCCGTCACCGCATACTTCACGGAACCGGCCGGGAGCCACTTATGATAGCTCGCGTCACCGCTGTCATCGCCGTTGCCCGGCGTAACGTAATGGTCGTTGGAATCAAACCAGACCGAGCTGTAGCGCACCCCCGCATCCACAGACAGCTTCTGCGTCAGCTGCCAGCTGGTTTGCAGGTAAGGATCGACGTTCCACATCAGGTTACGTTCGTTTCGACGCTTGTCACCCTTCACGCCGTAATCCGGCACGCCGTTGTTCATCACGAAGTTCTCGTATCCGCGACGATCTTCGCTCAGGTTTTCGTAGTTCAGGCCGGTAGTAAAGGTCACCGGCACCAGCAGCTCGCCGCGGTGCGTCCAGCGGGTATCGATACCCTGATAATGACGCTGCATATCAATCACGCCGCCGGAGTGGGAGGGTTTTAGCTGCGGCTGATACGGAATCGACTGGTACTGCGTCATTTCACGCTCGCCGGCGTACATCATTACGCTGAGATCGTCCTGAGCGCTGAGCTGGCGGTCGTAGCGCAGGCCGGCCTGGGTCTGCTTGATGGTCTTGCGGGTATTGTACTGATCGCCGCGTGGAGACTGACGCGGATTGTTCTGCCATTCCTGATAGCTCAGCCCGCCCGGATCGTTGGCCTTCATGTCCACGCTGTTGAAGATCAGCGTCAGCTTGCTCGCGTCGTCAATGCGCACGCCCAGCTTGGCATTGGCCAGATTCTTCCGCGCGCCGCTGTGGTCGCGGTAGCCTTTGGTGGTGAAACGGGTGGTGGAAACGGTGTAATCCACGTCCCCGGCGTGGGTGCCGTCACCCATCGCGCCGGTGGCTTTCATGCCGTAGCGCCAGGTCCCGTAGCTGCCGTAATAGCTGCTGGCTTCAATGGTTGGCGGCTGCTGCCCGGTCTGGGTGTTGATGTTAATCACGCCTCCGGAGGCGTTGCCGTACAGGGCCGAGAAGGGGCCGCGCAGCACTTCAACGCTCTCCACGCTGGAGAGATCGATGTTGGAGGTCTGGCCCTGTCCGTCCGGCATGGTGGCAGGGATACCGTCGACGTACATACGGATACCGCGCACGCCAAACGTTGAGCGGGCACCAAACCCACGCATTGAAAGCTGGAGATCCTGGGCATAGTTCTGGCGGTTCTGAATTTGCAGTCCCGGGACGCTGCCAAGAGATTCAGACAGGTTGATGCGCGGCGCGGCCTGGCGCATATCATCGCCGTTAACGACGCTGACAGCGGCCGGGGTATCGAGCTCCGATACGGTTTGCGGCGTGGCGCTGACGATCATGGTTTGTTCTTCCGCGCTCATTGCGCTAAGCGGCGCCAAAATAACGGGAACCAGCAGCAGCGGGAGAGAGGCCTTACGGGCAGAAATGATTTTCATGAATAAAACCGGTTGTGGTGTATAAACGAACCAAATGGAACATGTCCATACATGTTAAAGGTTTTGTAAATGTTTTGAAAACTATAACCGCACATTGCGTTAATGAAAGGCGAAGCGCGAAAGAAAAACTCCACATTCAGTCCATTAATGATTACTATTCTCATTATCAAAAGACAATGCCATGACGTTGTCTGCCGGAAGTGATGTCAGCCCAAACCCCTCTTTTCAGAAAAGGAATTGTTATGTCTTTACGTCATCTGTGCTCGCCGCGTCTGAGCCTGTCACTGCTGTCTGCCACTTTACTGCTTGCCGGGACGTTCCAGGTGCATGCCGCCGAAGAGGTGCTGCGTAAAGCGGTGGGCAAAGGGGCGTATGAAATGGCGGTCAGCCAGCAGGAGAATGCGCTGTGGGTGGCGACCTCGCAAAGCCGCAAAACCGATAAGGGCGGAGTTATCTATCGCCTTGATCCGGTTACGCTGGACGTGACGCAGGCGATTCACAGCGATCTCAAACCCTTTGGCGCCACGCTCGACGGCGCGACGCAAACCCTGTGGTTTGGCAACACCCTCAACGGCGCGGTGACGGCCATCGATGCGAAAACGGGCGACGTGAAAGGGCGACTGGTGCTCGATAATCGCCAGCGCAGTGAAACCGTCAAACCGCTGCAGCCGCGTCAGCTGGTGGCGGATGACGCGAGCAACACGATTTACATCACCGGTGTCGGCAAAGAGAGCGTGATTTGGGTGGTGGATGGCGCAACGCTGAAGCTAAAAGAGACCATTGCCAATACCGGTACGTACAGCACCGGCCTGGCGCTGGATGCGCAGGCAAAACGTCTGTACACCACGAATGCGGACGGCGAGCTGGTAACCATTGATACGGCGACCAATAAAATCCTGAGCCGCAAAAAGGTGCAGGATGACGGCAAAGAGCACTTCTACCTGAACATCAGCCTCGATACCGCCGGCCAGCGCGCGTTCCTGACCGATTCAAAACAGCCGGAAGTGCTGGTGGTGAGCCTGAAAGACGGCAGCGTGATGGAGAAGATCGCCGCGCCTGAATCACTGGCCGTCCTGTTTAACCCAACGCGCAATGAGGTTTACGTGACGCACCGTGAAGCCGGTAAGGTGAGCGTGATTGACGCGAAAACGTATAAGGTCACAAAAACCTTCGACACGCCGGTTTACCCAAACAGCCTGGCGCTCTCTGCAGATGGCAAAACCCTGTACGTGACGGTGAAACAAAAATCCACTCGCCAGCAAGAAGCCACCCAGCCTGACGACGTTATTCGTATCGAGCTGTAAGATAAAAAAAGGGAAGGCATTTGCCTTCCCTTTTTAATGCTTACCGGATGCTTAACGCGAGGTTTCTTCTACCAGCGGTGCGTCGTGTTTTTCATCGTCGTGATGAACCGGCGCGGTGCTATGAATTTCGTGAACGCGCTTACGCACGCCGAACCAGCCGGCAATCAGCAGTACCGCCAGCAGCGGAATGGTCGCGATGGTGTAGGTACCGTTCGGGTAGTCGAACGCCATCAGCACCAGCACGCTGAACAGGAACAGCAGGGTGAGCCAGGAGGTCACCGGTGCGCCCGGCATCTTGAAGCTCACATCAGCCGCTTTGCCTTCTTTGATCGCTTTGCGCAGACGCATCTGGCAGACCACAATGAAAGCCCAGGAGGCGATAATCCCCAGTGCAGCCACGTTCAGAACGATCTCAAATACGCGGGACGGCACCAGATAGTTCAGGAACACGCCAAAGACGTAAACCACCAGCGTTGCCAGAATCCCCGCATAGGGAACCTGCTGCTTGCTCATCTTCGACATGAACTTCGGCGCAGAACCGCCCATCGACATAGAGCGCAGGATACGGCCGGTAGAGTAAAGGCCTGAGTTCAGGCTGGAGAGCGCTGCCGTCAGAACCACGATGTTCATGATGCTGCCAACGTAAGGCACGCCGAGCTTAGAGAAGAAGGTCACAAACGGACTCTGACCGGCCTGATAGGCAGTCCACGGGAGCAGCAGAACCAGCAGCACCACGGAACCGACGTAGAACAGACCGATACGCCAGATCACGCTGTTAATGGCTTTTGGCACCATGGTCTGCGGATCTTTACATTCACCTGCTGCGGTACCCACCAGTTCGATGGAGGCGAAGGCGAACACCACGCCCTGAACCAGGACCAGCGCAGGCAGCAGACCGTGCGGGAAGAATCCGCCGTTATCGGTTATCAGGTGGAAGCCGGTGGCATTGCCGTCCAGCGGCTTGCCGCTGCCGAGGAAGACGGTACCCACGACCAGGAACACCACGATGGCCAGCACTTTAACCAGCGCAAACCAGAACTCCATCTCCGCGAACCACTTCACGCCGATCATGTTCATGGTGCCGACAATCGCCAGCGCGCCAAGCGCAAAGACCCACTGCGGCACATCGCCAAACGCGCCCCAGTAGTGCATATACAGCGCAACGGCGGTGATATCGACAATACCGGTCATCGCCCAGTTGACGAAGTACATCCAGCCCGCAACGTAGGCCGCTTTTTCACCGAGGAATTCACGGGCGTAAGAGACGAAGCTTCCGCTGGAAGGGCGATGCAGTACCAGTTCGCCCAGCGCACGAAGAATAAAGAAAGAGAAGATCCCGCACACCAGATAGACCAGGGCGAGAGCAGGGCCAGCCATCTGCAGACGCGCACCCGCACCTAAAAACAGACCCGTTCCGATAGCGCCGCCGATGGCGATCATTTGAACCTGACGGTTGCCCATCGCTTTGTGGTAGCCCTCTTCGTGGGAGTTCAACCAGCGACGTTTAGCAGCATGATGATCGGCTGCGCTTTTATTGCTTGTTTTCATTGAGTTACCTGTTTGCCTGTCTGAACCATTATCGTGATAGTCCTGCCTGGCAGAGCGCAATACAAACGATTGCTTCTGCGCAAACACATGTCGCCTTCCCAGTCATTCTGCGTATGGATAAGGCGAAACATGGCGAGGCATCCTACCTGCAATTCATAAGCGACGCAAAATATAACCGTGCCGAAAGTGATGCACGTCGAAGGAAATCGTGTGGTCAGAGCAGACGGCGATCACAACACGCTGAATCGTGGTGAGTTTTTAGACAAAACATGCGGCGGGTTGATTATTTAATCATCAGAATCTCTTAATTATTACCAGGTGGTAAAGATTTTGACTGCTGCAGAGCATCTAACAGTAACCTGAAAGCGGTAGTGTGCTGGCGACGGCTCGGATAATAAAGGTGATATCCCTCGAAGGTAGGGCACCACGATTCAAGGACCCTGACCAGCCGTCCGTGATTAAGCGCCTCCAGAACCGACGCCTCCGGCACGTAGGCTAATCCGAGTCCATTCTCAGCGGCGTCGATGCGCTGCGACAGGCTGCTCAGCGTAAGCTGCCCCTCAACCCGCACGCGAAGCTCGCGCCCGTCGCGTTCAAATTCCCAGTGATACAGTCCGCCGCGCGTGGGCAGGCGCATGTTGATGCAGCGGTGGTCAGCGAGCTGCTCCGGCGTCTGCGGCACGCCAAAGCGAGCCAGATAATCCCTGGAACCGACCACGGCCATGCGCATATCCGGCGCTATCCGTACCGCAATCATATCTTTTGCCACCTGTTCACCCAGGCGTACTCCCGCGTCGAAACGGCCATCCACGATATCCGTCAGGCCGTTATCTACCGTCACTTCGACGTTAATCTCAGGATACTGCACCATAAAAGCCTTCAGGACCGGCCAGAGCACGGCGTCCATCGCGTGTTCGCCGGCGACGATGCGGATAGCGCCTGCGGGTTTGTCGCGTGCGCTGCGAAGCGCCGTGAGTTCCTGTTCGATCTCCAGCAGATGCGGGCTTAAGCGCGTAAAAAGCTGCTCACCCGCGAGTGTCGGAACCACGCTGCGGGTTGTGCGGGTTAACAGGCGAACGTCGAGCCGCGCTTCAAGCTTGCGCATGGCATGACTCAGCGCCGATTGCGAGACGCCCAGCTGCGCCGCCGCGCGCGTAAAGCTGCGCTCGCGGGCGACTACCATAAAAGAGAGGAGGTCGTTGAAATTATCTTTTAGCATCGCGATTGCCTCTATTTATGAATTTCAATCATATTTCCTATCTGATTATGCACGCTAATGCTCCGGATTGCTTTGCGCTACTGTTAACCCAACAGTAAACGAGGAGCATAAGATGAAAATTATTCGCAGCGGATCATTACCTTCAGCAAAAGGGCCGGAAGCCTGGTTCACCGGCACCGTCCGCATTGACGCGCCATTTCAGGCGAGCGAACCTGCCAGCGTCGGCGGGGCAACCGTGACCTTTGAGCCGGGCGCGCGCACCGCGTGGCATACGCATCCCCTTGGGCAAACGCTGATTGTGACGCAGGGTCGCGGCTGGTTACAGGAGTGGGGCAAAGCGGCGGAAATATTGAATCAGGGCGATATCGCCTGGATCCCACCCGGCGTAAAGCACTGGCACGGCGCAAGCGCGCAAACGGCGATGACGCATATTGCCATCGCCGAATCCGTTAACGGCAGCCCGGTTGCATGGCTGGAAAAAGTCACCGACGAGCAGTATCCGAACGGCTAACCGCCAAAAACGGCAATCGCCTGCTGCAGGCGCGTGGTGCGCTGCGTCAGGTGATTCGCGGCGTGAGTGACGTTATCCACCATCCCCGTATTGTTGTGGGTCATTGCGCCGATACGGGAGATGGATGCGTTGATGAGCGTCAGCGCCTGGGTTTGCTCCTGCGTGGCGTGGCCGATCTCCTTAATCAGGGAGGAGACCCGCAGCACGTTGTCGATCATGACCGTCAGCTGCGTTTCGGTTTGTTCTACCTTCTCCACGCCAGAGTTGACGCTGGCGACGTTTTTCTCAATCAGCGCTTTGATCTCTTTCGCCGCCGTCGCGGAGTGCTGCGCAAGATTGCGCACCTCAGCCGCCACCACGGCAAAACCGCGCCCGGCTTCACCCGCACGCGCTGCTTCCACGGCCGCATTCAGCGCAAGAATGTTGGTCTGGAAGGCGATACGATCGATAACGCTGATAATATCGACGATCTGGCTGTTATCCTGCGACACGGATTGCATCATACCGATGGTCTCTTTCATCATCGCTTCACCGCGGTGGGCGCTGTCGCGGGTGCGATCCGCCATCTCCGTGGCTTCTTTCGCGGTTTCTGCCGTCTGCTTCACCGCGCTGGCGATCTCTTCCACCGCTGACGCGGTTTGCTGCAGAAAGTCTGCGGTCTCTTCTGAACGCGTTTGCAGCGCCGCACCTTCTTTCGCGACCTGCTGGCTGATGGTGCCAATCCCGCTGATTTGCGCCCCGACATCGTCAACCAGCGAATTCAGGTTCAAGCCTGATTGATTCACCAGGCGCATCATCAGCCCGATGTCGTCGATCCTGTCAAAATGGTAATAGTCCGTTTTACGTCCTGAAACCACGCGCTGCATCTGTTGCACAATAGATTTTACCGGACGGGCGATCTGCGCATGAAGATAATAGGTCAGGGCAATAAACAGCAGCGCCAGACTTCCCGACTGCATAAGTTTATCAGGGAATAAATACACCGCCAGGCAGGAGAGTAACGCCGTCGTCGCAATACCCAGGTGGATGCGTTTACTGGTGCTGAGACATTTAAAGAGCGACATAAACGAAAATAAACCGCGCCGAACCAGTAACCCTTTATAAAAGCGGTAATGTTTTAATTCGTTATTACGCACTCTTGCATACAGTTTTTCACTGGCCGCAATCTCTTCCCGTGCGGGTATATTTCGCACGGAAATATAGCCCGTCAGGGATCCACCCTGCCAGACCGGCGTTACGTTAGCCCGCACCCAGTAGTGGTCGCCATTATGACGACGGTTCTTCACCAGCCCCGTCCAGGTCTCACCCTGCTGCAGGGTATACCACATGTCGCCAAACGCTTCGGCAGGCATGTCGGGATGGCGGATGAGGTTATGCGGCTTACCCAGAAGGTGTTCTTCTTTATATCCGCTGGCTTCAATAAAAGCGGAATTAGCATAGGTAATATGACTTTTGGTATCGGTGGTCGACATTAACGTCGAACCATCGTTAAGTAAATACTCGTTTTGTGTAACGGGACTGTTACGCCTCATGAGTAACTCCATGATGATGTGCAAGAATAAAAAACGTCCGGAAAATGCTCCGGCAAGATAAATGTGATTATTTTTATATAACGCTCTGCTGCATATTCTCTCTGAAATTCTGACCGCCTGAAATACCCGTTGTTCATTATTTTTAATCTGTTAATGCTGGCGAATGTAATAAAAATGAAAATATTTTCAGGGGCGTATTCTGGCGTCGCTGCAAATAAACGACATAACCAAAACTGAAAGAGGGAGATCGTCTCTCAGGAAAAATTGCCATGCTGAAATAGCGTTTCGTTAACAGGATGAAAACGCTATGATTTGGGCTGTTTTCGATAATACAGTGAGGTTGAGGTGAAAATTAACGTCATCGGGACCAGCGGGAGCGGAAAAAGCACGCTGGCAAAGCAGATTGCGACCGAACTGGCTATTCCCTATATCGAGATGGACAGACTCTACTGGCGGCCTGACTGGCAGGGAACGCCGGACGATGTGTTTCAGGAAAAGCTGGAGCAGGCGCTACAGGCTTCGCCAGACTGGGTGCTTGACGGCAACTATAACCGCACGCGCCCGGTTAAATGGCGTGACGTCGACGTTGTGGTATGGATCGATTATGGCTTTGCACGTACCCTCTGGCAGGCCGTCAACAGGGCAGTCAAACGCGCCTGGCATAAACAAGAGCTCTGGCCCGGAACCGGGAACAAAGAGAGTTTCCGGCGCGCGTTCTTCAGCAGAGAGTCCATTCTCATCTGGACGATGAAAACCTGGCGTAACAACCGCACGCGCTATGAAGCCGATCTGCAAAACCCGCAGTATGGGCATATTCGCTTCGTCCGCATTACCCGGCGCGAGCAGGGGAAAACGCTGATTGCCGACTTAAAGTCTTATTCTTAGCATGGTTTTATATATCTGATTTCCGGCAAACTAAATGTAAATTAATTGTTTCTCAGTGGTGAAATGCGCCTTTAATAATGTCGACATGTTAAGTCAAACGAGAACGCAACATGTCATGGCGAATCAGCATTCTGGATAAAAGCCCCATCGCTGAAAACGAAACGGCTGCCGATGCACTGGCGCGTACGCTGGCGCTGGCGCAGCAGGCAGAAAATCTGGGCTATCACCGCTTCTGGATTGCCGAACACCACAACACTCCCCATCTTGCCAGCCCCTCGCCGGAGCTGCTGATTGCCTGGATCCTCGGGCAGACAACGCGCATCCGCGTCGGATCCGGCGGCGTGATGCTCCAGCACTACAGCCCTTATAAAGTCGCCGAGAATTTTAACGTGCTGGCCGCGCTGGCGCCCGGCCGCGTGGATCTCGGCGTCGGAAAAGCCCCCGGCGGGCTGCCGCTCTCAACCCGCGCGCTTCAGCAGGGTCTGAATCAACTGGAAAAGGGCAGCTTCGCCGAACAGCTGGCCCAGCTCGATCGCTGGATCCGTCCTGAGCATCAGTCTAATGATGAGGTCGTTCGCGCCACGCCGCTGCCGCCGCTGCCTGCAGAGGGTTACCTGCTGGGCGCGAGTATCGATAGCGCGCTGCTGGCCGCCGGGCTCGGCTGGCACTTTGTGTTTGCCGCGCATCTGAACGGTGACCCTGAGCTGCTGCGCGAGGTGGTCTCGACCTGGCGTAAGAACAGCACGCGGGACGTGATTGTGGCGGTACAGGCGATTGTCGCGCCGACGCAGGCAGAGGCGGAAGCCCTGGCGCAGAAGATTGAAGTGTGGGGCGTTGAGCTGGCAAACGGCCAGCGTGTCACCGTGGCCAGCGAAGAGCAGGCCTACGCCTTTGCGCGCCAGGCGGGCAGCGAGCCGGTGCGCATTGCACGTCGGGCGCAGTCGCTGCTGGCGGGTACGGCTGAGTCGGTGCTCGAACAGCTTAACGCCCTGCATGAAAAGTGGGGTATTGACGAATTTATCATCGACACGCCGGTAGCGGAGGGGGCAACGCGCGTCGCGTCGCTGCGCCGGCTTGCCGAGGCGCGTCTTAACAAGGAGGTCACCGTATGAGCTTTGGCGAACAGCTGATTGCCTGGCGTCGCGAGCTGCACCAGAACCCGGAGCTCTCCGGCCAGGAAGTGGAGACCACAACGCGCCTGCGCCAGTGGCTGACTAATGCCGGGATTATTCCGCAGCCTTACGACCTGTCGACCGGGCTGGTGGCGGAAATCGGCTCGGGCAACAAACTGATTGCGCTGCGCGCAGATATTGATGCCCTGCCGATTGAAGAGCGCAGCGGCGTGCCGTTTAGCTCCCAGCGTGCAGGCGTAATGCATGCCTGCGGACACGATATCCACACCAGCGTGATCCTCGGCGCCGCGTTAAAGCTGAAAGAGCGGGAAGCGTCGCTTAACGGCCGGGTGCGGATCCTGTTTCAGCCTGCCGAAGAGAACTTTGGCGGTGCGAAGAGCATGGTGCGGGCCGGTGCCCTGCGTGACGTCAGCGCTATCTTCGGCATGCATAACGAGCCCGGCCTGCCGGTCGGTGAGTTCGCTACCCGCGGCGGACCGTTTTATGCCAACGTCGATCGCTTCGTGATCCGCATTACCGGTAAGGGCGCGCACGCCGCACGTCCGCACGAAGGCAACGACGCCATCGTGCTGGCGAGCCAGCTGGTAACGGCGCTGCAAAGCGTCGCCAGCCGCAACGTCAACACGCTGGACTCGGTGGTGCTGAGCGTGACGCGCATTGCAGGCGGTAACACCTGGAACGTGCTGCCGGAAAGCGTCGAGCTGGAAGGCACGCTGCGCACCCACCGCACGGAAGTGCAGCAGAATGTGAAGGCCCGCGTGGGCGAAATCGCCGCCGGGTTTGCCAGCGCCTTTAGCGCGCAGATTGACATCACCTGGTATGCCGGGCCCACCGCGCTGGTGAACGACGAGCGCTGGGCCGATTTCGCCACCTCGGTCGCCAGAGAAGCAGGCTACGAAACCCGGCACGCCGAGCTGCATATGGGCGGGGAAGATTTCGCGGTCTATCTGCAGCATATCCCTGGGGCATTTGTCAGCATCGGCAGCAACAGCCCGTACGGTTTACACCATCCGGCATTCAATCCGGATGAAGCATTAATTGAGCCCGCTGCCCGCTATTTTGCACAGCTTGCGGAAAAAGCTCTGCAACACGTCTAATTCTTAAGAGGTGAATATGTCTGCACATCGTCAACTGCGGCTGGGGACCATTTTGCATGGTGCATCCGGAAATATGTCCGCCTGGCGTCACCCTGAGGCCGTCGCCGATGCCAGCATCAATTTTGATTTCGTCAAAGCGACGGCGTTAAAGGCGGAGGAGGGCAAACTCGATTTTTTATTCGTTGCCGACGGTCTCTATATCAACGAGAAATCGATCCCGCATTTTTTAAATCGCTTTGAACCGCTGACGGTGTTATCCGCTCTCGCCAGCATCACCTCGCGCCTGGGGCTGGTGGGAACCTTATCCACCTCCTACAGCGAGCCTTTCACTACGGCGCGCCAGTTCGCCAGCCTCGATCACCTGAGCAACGGGCGCGCGGGCTGGAACGTGGTGACTTCCCCGCTGGAAGGATCAGCAAAGAACTTCTCTCGCGAAAAACACCCCGAGCACGCGCTGCGCTATCGCATTGCGGATGAGTATCTCGACGTGGTGAAAGGGCTGTGGGATTCCTGGGAAGGCGACGCCTTTGTGCGCAATAAAGAGAGCGGTCAGTTTTTTGACCCGGCAAAATTGCATACCCTGGACCACCGCGGTGATTTCTTCCAGGTCGCCGGCCCGCTGAATATTGGGCGAACGCCACAGGGGCGGCCGATTGTCTTTCAGGCAGGCGCGTCGGACGACGGGAAAAAGCTGGCGGCGAAACATGCCGACGCCATTTTTACCCATCACGAAACGCTCGACGAAGCGAAAGCCTTTTACCGCGACGTGAAGCAGCAGCTGGAAAGTAACGGACGCCGCGCGTCGGATTTACATATTTTCCAGGGCGTCAGCGTGATTGTGGGTAAAGACGCCGATGACGTGGAAAACCAGTATCAAACCACGGCGGCGCTGGTGTCGATTAACGATGCCCTCAACTACCTCGGACGCTATTTCGAGCATCACGATTTCAGCCAGTATCCGCTCGACGAGCCGTTCCCGGATATCGGCGACTTAGGCAAAAACAGCTTCCGCAGCACCACCGATGAAATCAAGCGTAACGCCCGCGAGCGCAGCTTAACCCTGCGTCAGGTGGCGCTTGAAGCCGCTTCGCCTCGCCCGCGCTTTTCCGGTACGCCAGAAGAGGTGGCCGACGGCCTGCAGGCCTGGTTTGAAGGCTATGCCGCAGACGGCTTCATCATTCAGGGCGGCACGCCGGACACCTTCCCGCGCTTTGTTGACCAGGTGGTGCCTGTTTTACAGGCGCGCGGCCTGTTCCGTACCGACTACTCGGGCACCACGCTGCGCGAAAGTCTGGGTTTAGACGAACCTGGAAACCAATACACACAACAATAAAAGAGAACCCCGCTATGCAGAAAACAACGCTTATTCTGGCGCTCGCGCTGGCCTTTTCCCCTGCCGTCTGGGCAGAGAATGTGAATATTAACGGCACCGGCGTGAGCATCGAGGCCAATAAAACGCCGATTAATACCGCTAAAAACAACGATGCGGTGGCACAGCTGCCGAAAGACTATCGCTTTGCAGTCCCGGGGAAATTTACCGTGGCGGTGGCGGGCCTCAATCAACCGCCGCTGACGGTGTTTTCCGATGACAACAAAACGCTGTTAGGGAGTGAAGTTGACGTCGCCCGTCTGGTCGCTGACAGCCTGGGGCTGGAGCTAAACGTGGTGCCGACCTCCTGGGAAGACTGGCCGCTGGGCGTGGCCTCCGGGAAATATGATGCCGCCATCAGCAACATTACCGTCACCAAAGAGCGTAAAGAGAAATTTGACTTTGCCACCTACCGCAAAGATTCCCTCGGGTTCTACGTGAAATCAACCAGCCCGATCAAGTCGCTGCAGAAGGCTGAGGACATCGCCGGGCTGCGGATTATCGTCGGCTCCGGCACCAACCAGGAGGCCATCCTGCTGGCCTGGAATGCCGAAAATCTGAAGAAGGGGCTGAAGCCCTTTACCCCGATCTACACCAAAGACGATGCGGCACAAACGCTGGCGCTGCAGTCGGGGCGCGCGGATGCCTACTTTGGTCCGAACGTGATTGGCGCCTGGAAAGCGGCGCTGAACGGGAAAACCAAACTGGTGGGTAGCGTCGACGGCGGCTGGCCGAAGGCGGCGCACATTGCGGTCACGCTGAAGAAAGGCAGCGGGCTGGTTGAGCCGGTGCAAACCGCGCTGAACGGCGTCATCAAAAACGGCGACTACGACAAAGTGCTGAACCGCTGGGGGGAAGGCGTTGAGCGTATTCCTCAGTCAGAAGTGAATCCGGCTGGCCTGGGCGATTAAGGAGGCGTGATGAGCGAACGATTTCGTGATGTTTCCCCGGAAGACGCCGAGCTTCAGCCCATTATCGAAGGGCTGTTCGGTGAATATGCCGCCCGCTACGGGGACTACTTCTCCAAAGACGCGGAGGTTGAGCTCACCGAATGGTATTTAGCGCCGCAGGGGCTGTTTATCGTTCTGGAGCGCGACGGGAAGATTATCGCCACCGGCGCGTACAAACCTTTCGACGAACGCACCGCGGAAATCAAACGCATCTGGACGGACAAAACCCTGCGTCAGCAGGGGCTTGCCGGGCGCGTGGTGCAGGAGCTCGAGCGCAGGGCGGTGCTGGCAGGATACAGCCAAATTTACCTGACAACCGGCTTTCGCCAGCCGGAAGCGGTACGGCTCTATCTCAGCCAGGGCTATCAGGCGCAGTTCGATCTGAACCGCGATCCGGAAGAGTACAGCCAGCCGCCGTTTGACGGTCGGCTGCGCTTCACCAAAACGCTGGTACGCGAAGCGTTCAGTAAAACCGCATGAGGAACGACGATGAGCAACGTTGAAACCATTAAGGTGGTCCCGGCGCGTTATCCGCTGCGGGCCGTCGGCGCCGCGGTGGCGCTGTTTGTCCTGGCGGTCGTGATTCAGTCTGTGGCCTTTAACCCGCGCTGGGAGTGGGCGGTGTTTGCCCGCTGGTTCTTTGACCCGGTGATCCTTGAAGGTGTCGGGCAGACCCTGCTGCTGACGCTGATCGGCACCGCGCTGAGCGTGGTGTTTGGCGGCATGCTGGCGCTGGCGAGACTCTCTTCATCCTGGCTGCTGAGCAGCCTGGCGTGGGCCTATATCTGGCTGTTTCGGTCGCTGCCGCTGATCGTGGTGCTGATTATCCTGTACAACTTTTCCTATCTCTACGACACGCTCTCGCTCGGCGTGCCGTTTACCGGTATTACCTGGGGCAGTTTTGAAACCATCAACGTGCTGGGGCAGTTCTCTACCGCCGTGGTGGGGCTCACCCTGGTGCAGAGCGCCTATACCGCCGAGATCGTTCGCGGTGGTTTCCTCGGGGTCGATCACGGCCAGTATGAGGCCGCCGCCGCGCTGGGCCTCCCCGCCTGGCGCCGCACGGTGCGCATCATTTTGCCTCAGGCGCTGCGCACCATTCTGCCGTCGGGGTTCAATGAAATCATCAGCCTCGCCAAGGGCACGGCGATGGTGTACGTCCTGGCGATGCCGGAGCTGTTTTATACCATCCAGATGATCTACAACCGCACGCAGGAGGTGATCCCGCTGCTGATGGTCGGTGCCGCGTGGTACCTGGCGATCACCACCGTCCTGTCCGCTATCCAGTATGGCGTCGAACGCGCGCTTGCCCGCAGCGAACGCCGCTCTGCCGTTAATCAGAACCGTGCCGCCCGTCGCACCCGTTCTGTCACCACCACGCCAGCACAGGAGCCCGTCCATGCAAGCCTCTCCTGAAGGACACATTTCGATTACCGGCGTCAGCAAGTTTTTTGGTCGCCATAAGGCGCTCGACAACGTTTCGCTGGAGATCCCGCCCGGGTCCGTGACGGTGATCCTCGGGCCGTCGGGCTCCGGTAAATCGACGCTGCTGCGCACTATTAACCACCTGGAGCGCGTTGACGAAGGCTTTATCCAGATTGACGGGGACTACATCGGCTATCGCCGTCAGGGCGACAGGCTCTATGAGCTGAAGGAGAAGGAGATCCTCAAGCAGCGCGTCAACGTGGGCTACGTGTTCCAGAACTTCAATTTGTTTCCGCATCTCACGGTGCTGGAAAACCTGATAGAGGCGCCCATCGCGCATAAAAAGCTCAGCAAAAAAGAGGCGGTGGAAAGGGCGTACAGCCTGCTGGACGTGGTTGGGCTGCGGGATAAAGCCGATGCCTGGTCGCGCCATCTTTCCGGCGGGCAGCAGCAGCGTATCGCCATTGCCCGCGCGCTGGCGCTGCGTCCCCGCGTGATGCTGTTTGATGAGCCCACTTCGGCGCTGGATCCGGAGCTGGTGGGGGAAGTGCTGGACGTGATCAAAAAGCTGGCCCGGTCCGGCACCACGCTGGTGGTGGTGACGCACGAGATCGGCTTTGCCCGGGAAGTGGCGGATCAGGTGGTGTTTATGGTCGACGGAAAAATCGTCGAGCAGGGAAGCAGTGACGAGGTATTAAACCGTCCGTCACATGCGCGAACGCGCCAGTTCTTGTCAAAAGTGCTGTAAGGAGCGCCAATGAAATACGGACTTCTGGCGGGGCTGATCTTCACGACGGTGAGCTACGCCAGCATTAATTTGAAAGCCAACGAGCAGCCTCTGCCGGTGACGGTCGATCCCCAGGCCGTGGCGAAGATCCCCGCCAATTACAAATTCGTTGAGCCGGGTACGCTCACGGTCGCCGTTTCGGCGCTGAATTCTCCGCCGCTGGCGCTGCTGGCCAGCGATAACCGCACGCGGATCGGCAGCGACCCGGATATTGCCCGCCTGCTGGCGGGCAGCCTGGGGCTGAAGCTAAAGCTGGTGCCGACGGCGTGGGAGGACTGGCCGCTGGGGATCGCCTCCGGGCGCTACGACGTGGCGCTGGTGAACATTGCGGTGACCGAACAGCGTAAAGAGAAGTTTGATTTTGCGACCTACCGCGTCGATTCGCTGGCGTTTTCGGTGAAATCCACCAGCGAGATCCAGTCAATCAAAAGCGCGGAAGATCTGGCTGGGAAAAAGGTGATCGTCGGCTCTGGTACCAATCAGGAACGCATCCTTTTGGGCTGGAACGAAGAGAACAAAAAGGCGGGAAGGGCGCCTGCGCTGCCGGTCTATCTCCACGACGATGCCTCGGGCAATCTCTATATTCAGTCCGGCAGGGCGGACGTGTTCTTTGGTCCGCAGTCGGTATCGGCCTATAAGGCAGCGCTCACGGGCAAAACCCGCGTCGTCGGTTTAGGGCCGAAAAAAGCCTATGTCGCGACCACCACCAAAAAGGGCAATGAGCTGGTGTACGCGCTGCAGGCCGCGCTGGACGGCGCGATTAAGCGGGGTGATTACCAGAAGGTGCTGGCGCGCTGGGGCGAGCAGGGCGAAGCGGTGGCGCAGTCGGAGGTCAACCCGCCTGGGATAACCTACTAATGGTGCTCTATACCCAAAATAATTCGAGTTGCAGGACAAAATGGCTTGCCGTTTTGAACAGCGCTTGCGCTGGCCCCGAAGGGGCGAGGCTACAGGCCGAGTAACGCGGCAAGGGAACGAATTCCCGGGAGCGTACACTAGTACGTGACTGGGGTGAGTGAGTGCAGCCAACGCACCTGCAACTTGAAGTATGACGGGTCTACACTTAGGGTTTTCATCCCTGAGGAGGCAACATGATTAAACTCTATGGCGTACCCGGCTGGGGCTCGGCGATCGGTGAAGTGATGCTAACCCTGGCCGATATCCCCTATCAATTTATCGACGTGGACGGGTTTGACCAGCCCGGTCCGCAGCGCGAGCTGCTGCAAAAGCTCAACCCGCTGTGTCAGGTGCCCACGCTGGAGCTGGAAAATGGCGCCATTATGACCGAAACGGCGGCGATTGCCCTGATGGTGCTCGACAGATGCCCCGATCTCGCGCCGCCCGTGGGGCAGGCCGAACGCCAGCAGTTTCAGCGTCTGCTGATCTGGTTTGTGGCCAACGTCTATCCCACGTTTACGTATGCAGACTATCCCGAACGTTGGGCGCCGGATGCGCCTGAACAGCTGCAGAAAAACTGCATCGAATACCGGAAGTCCCTCTATTTGTGGTTCGAAACTCAGCTCAAGGCCGCCCCGTTTGCGTTGGGGGAACGGCTGACGCTGCTGGATGTGTATATCGCGGTGGCGCGAACCTGGGGGCCACGCCATGACTGGTTTGCGACCAATACGCCGAGGTTTATGGCTATTGCGGACACCGTATGCCAGCTGCCGGAACTGCACAAGGTGTTAAAGGCCAACGGTATTATCTGATAACGTGGAGCCCTGACTCACAACTGGAAGCCTGCATATGCCACACGTAGATATCAAATGTTTTCCCCGCGATTTGAACGACGAACAAAAAGCCGCACTGGCCGAGGATATTGCTGAGGTCATTATTCGCCATTTCAACAGCAAAGACAGCTCTGTCTCCGTTGCGTTGAATCAGGTGAACCAGGAGGACTGGAAAGCGCAGGTCTGGGATACCGAAATAGGACCGAAGCTGGACGAATTAATTAAAAAGCCTGGCTATTCAATGTAAGCGCACTTGCCGGGGGGGATGGATCTCTCCTTCCCGGTTTTTTCCCGTCTCGTCTTCATTTTTTTCGCAAAAATCGATAAAAATGCGTTTTGTTTTATCCGCTACAATTAACGTTTCTGGCTGACATATTATTAATCCTTAGGAAAGATCTTCAAAAGAATCAATTAAGGACAGACACGTTAAAGGATAATTTTCGCATGACAAAATTACCCCGTTTTTCATTCGCCTTTCTTCATCCCCGTTACTGGCTAAGCTGGGCCGGCATTGCGGCTCTGTGGCTCATCATGCTGCTCCCTTATCCGCTGCTGTTCAGAATCGGTCATTGCCTTGGTCGACTGGCGATGCGCCTGCTTCCCCGCCGCGTCGAAATTGCCCGCCGCAACCTGGAGCTTTGTTTCCCGGAGATGAAAAAGGCGGAGCGAGAGTCCCTGCTGCAGCGTAATTTTGAATCGGTAGGAATGGGGGTAATCGAAACCGGGATGGCATGGTTCTGGCCCGCGTGGCGGGTGAAGAAATGCTTTACCGTGCAGGGGTATGAGCACATGGAAAAGGCGCGGGCAAAGGGCAATGGCGTGGTGCTCGTTGGCATGCATTTTCTCACCCTTGAGCTGGGCGCGCGGATCTTTGGCATGCTTAATCCCGGCATTGGGGTGTATCGTCCGAATAATAACGCGCTGCTGGACTGGCTTCAGACGCGCGGACGCCTGCGCTCCAATAAAACCATGCTCGATCGTCATGATTTAAAGGGCATGATCCGCTCGCTGAAGCAAAATGAGATTTTGTGGTACGCCCCGGACCATGACTATGGCAAAACCAATAGCGTCTTTGTGCCGTTCTTTGCGGTTCCGGATGCCGCCACGACCGCTGGAAGCTATATGCTGGTCAAAAGCGCTAAGCCTGCCGTCATCCCCTTTGTGCCGCGCCGCAGGGCGGATGGCTCCGGTTACGAACTGATTATTCTTGAGGATATCAGCGAGGCGTTGCAGGGCGGCGATAAAGAAGCCGTGGCGACGCAGATGAACAGGGCAATTGAGCAGGCCGTACGCATGGCGCCAGAGCAGTATATGTGGCTGCATCGTCGCTTCAAAACGCGTCCTGAAGGGGTACCTGACCGGTATGCCCGTCTGAAACAGGCGGCAACTCGGGATGATAGTCTCTCCGCCAGCGATTTTTCTGACCGCTCAGGCATACAGCACTAAAACCACAGCGATGCCCTCACCCTGCGGTGAGGGCATGACTGGCGCTACAGCGCAGACCTGCGGTACGGCGCATAGTCCGCCTGCCACCAGGTCTTCTCAATACGCGCCATCAGCGTCTCATCATCTATCGACGGAGCCACGCCCTGTTTAATCGCGGCCCGGGCGACGGCGACGGCAATCTGGCGTGAAACCGTTTCAATCTGATCTACCGGCGGCAGCAATCCGCCTTTTTCCGTGGTGACCAGCGGAGACTGCGCGGCCAGGCTGCGGCTTGCTGCCATCAGCATCTCTTCCGTCACCCGGCGCGCGTTGCAGGCCAGCACGCCCAGCCCCAGGCCCGGGAAAATATAGGCGTTGTTACACTGGGCGATCTCGTAGTGTTCATTCTCCCAGAATACCGGGGCAAACGGGCTGCCGGTGGCCACCAGCGCGGCCCCCTGGGTCCAGGCGATAAGATCCTGCGGCTGGGCTTCCGCCCGCGAGGTCGGGTTCGAGAGCGGCATGATGATTGGGCGCGGACAGTGGCGATGCATCTCTTTGACAATCTCTTCGCTGAACAGCCCCGGCTGGCCTGAAACGCCGATCATCACCGTGGGATGCGCGTTTTTCACCACGTCCAGCAGGGAAATATTTTGCGAGTCTACCTGCCAGCTGCAAACGGCGTCGCGCGCGGTAAGCAGGTTTTTCTGGAAATCGAGCAGGTTGGTCATGTCGTCGGTCAGCAGGCCGAAGCGATCGACCATAAAGATCCGACTGCGGGCTTCGGACTCGGTCAGGCCGTCGTCCACCATCAGCGCCACAATCTTTTCAGCTATTCCGCATCCGGCAGAGCCGCTGCCCAGGAAGACCACGCGCTGGTCGCGAATGCGCGTACCAGCCGCATGCGCCGCCGCCATCAGCGTACCGGCGGTGACGGCGGCCGTGCCCTGTATATCATCATTGAAGCAGCACAGCTGGTCGCGGTAGCGCTGGAGCAGCCTGGTAGCGTTTTTCTGCGCAAAGTCTTCAAATTGCAGGAGCACATTGGGCCAGCGCGCTTTAACGGTGCTGACAAACATATCCATAAACTCAGCGTACTGGTCGTCGCTGATGCGCGGGTGGCGCCAGCCCATGTACATCGGGTCGTCGAGGTGTTGCTGATTATTGGTGCCGACATCCAGCATAATCGGCAGGGTAGAGGCCGGATGGATCCCCCCACAGGCGGTATACAGCGACAGCTTGCCAATTGGGATGCCCATTCCGCCGATACCCTGATCGCCAAGCCCTAAAATACGTTCCCCGTCCGTCACCACAATCACGCGAACGTCGTTGCGCGAAAAGCTTTGCAGCATCTCATCAATACGATGGCGATTCGGCCATGAAATAAACAGGCCGCGCGCGCGTCGATATATCGTGGAGAAATGCTCGCAGGCTTCACCGACCGTCGGGGTATAGATAATCGGTAACGTCTCTTTCAGGTGCGAACGCAGGAGGTTATAAAAAAGAGTTTCATTGGTGTCCTGAATATTTCGCAGGTATACATGACGCGAAATATCGCTTTTAAAATGACAGAACTGCACCCAGGCGCGCTCGGTTTGTTCCTCAATCGTTTCAACGTTGTGCGGCAATAACCCATGCAGATTAAAATTGTCACGCTCTTCTTTAATAAATGCGAGCCCTTTATTTAGCAGCGGATTTTCCAGCAATACGGCCCCGTTATAGGGGGTGTACAGAACTTCTTTCCGGGACATGGTTAACTCCTGAATTTTTTAAATAAAACAGATTAAGAGATGAAATAGATCATAATGCCTTCGGTCACGACCCCGACGGCAGTGCCAATTAATATGGAAGAGGATGCGGTATCAATATAGGTATCGCTGCGTAAGGCAAACATCCCCGCGGCAATAGCGGAAGGCGTTGCGCCAATAATGACGACCTGCTGCAGTAAGGTATGGCTCAGGCCAAAGGCGATCCCCGCGGCGGCCATAATTGCCGGCTGAATAAGGTTTTTAATACTGATATTGGTAAACGTCTGCACGTTCAGTTTTGGACGTTCACCGTAAAACAACAGGCCGAGGGCAAACAGGGACAGTCCGCCTGAAACTTTGCCAACCATTTCGATAGGCATGCTGAGAATAGAAGGGATTTGCACGCCGGCCAGACTGAGCAATACGCCGGAGACCGGGATCCAGACGATAGGATTGCGTGCCGCCTTGATGAGGTTTTGCACGATCATCGCGCCCGGGTGCAGCGCCTCCAGGCCATCTTGACCGTTTTTATCACCCATACGAATCAGGACGATAGTCAGGGGGATCATGATAACGCTGGTAATAATATTGCCAATCAGCACGCCGATAAATCCTTCCGGCCCAATCAAGACCGCCAGGACCGGTGCGCCAAAGTAGGCCATATCGGGAAAGGCGCAAACCAGTGACTGAATGGCGCTGGTTTTGATATCGTGGCGAAAAACGTAGCGCGAAATAAATAGCGTCAGTAAATACGACCCCATTAAACCGACAACTAAAACGGCCATAAAGGTCAGGTTCTTAATTTTATTGGGATCGGTATGCAATGCACCGATAAAAAGATGGAAAGGAAGGGCGAAACGAATCACCACGGTTGCCATGACGTTTGCATCTTCACGCCGGGAATATCCCAGCTTTCCACTTAGCCATCCAAGTAACATTATAAAGACGAGCGGAAACAGTGACTGTAATAGTAATGAAGGCATAGTATTTCCTGTAGGGTATTTTATGTGTTTTATTGCAGCGCTAATCTAGCGCTTAGAAAGCAGAGCAGGAGTGACAAGGGTCACACTCTCTCTGGTTTTATTAATTTCAAAAAGATTGCATTAGTTGGATAACTAATACTTTCATCAAATATTGATAAGACGCAAGAAAGCAACATTAGCCGTTATAAATAACTTTGGTTACTTAATGCTGAATTAAGTTATTTAAAAGCAAAGAGCCAGATTGTTCACATTTCTACTCGCAGGTCCATGATAATTTCATCGTGAGCCTGTTTTTAGAAAAGGCCATCTAAGTCTTTATTTATATTTAAGAACATTTATTCGTATCAGGAATAGTTTCAGTTATTCCTTTCTCTGTTTATCCGAACATAAATTCAGGTGATTATATGAAAGATAATCCTGTACCGACTTCTGAGCTGTCTACCTCGCGTTTCGCCTTTGGGCTCAACAATACCGAGGTGGGCACGGTCCCGTTGATGCTGTTCGTCGGGATTGCCGCCATTGTGGCGACGTCCGCCTGGGCAGGGCTGCTGCCAAAAAATATGATTGGTGGTCTCGCGGTCATTATGACCCTCGGCTTCGCGTTTGCCAAAGTAGGGCGTCAAATCCCGGTGCTGAAAGATATCGGCGGCCCGGCGATCCTGTGCCTGATGGTGCCTTCCGTGCTGGTCTATTTTGGCGTATTCGGGAAACATACCCTTGATACCGTCCATCTGCTGATGAAAGAGGCGAATCTGCTCTATTTCGTCATCGCCTGCCTGGTGGTCGGCAGCATTCTGGGGATGAACCGGGTGCTGCTGATCCAGGGGATGATGCGCATGTTTGTTCCGCTGGTGGCGGGAACATGCATGGCCGTGCTGAGCGGCCTCATTGTGGGCTCACTGTTTGGTTATACGGCTTACCACACCTTCTTCTTCATCATTGTGCCTATTATCGGCGGCGGGATCGGCGAGGGGATTTTGCCGCTGTCCCTGGCCTATTCGGCAATACTGGGGCAGACGCCGGACGTCTACGTTGCGCAGCTGGCACCCGCTGCGGTCGTCGGGAATATCTTCGCCATTATTTGTGCGGGATCGCTGGCGCGTCTCGGCGCGAAACGTCCTGCGCTTTCGGGAAATGGCATGCTTACGCGGAGTAAAGACGACGCCAGCCTGTTTGCCGGGACGCAGAGCACGCAGCAGACGGATTTTCATCTGATGGGGGGCGGATTGCTGATGGTGTGCGCGTTTTTCATCGTCGGCGGATTGTTTGAAAAACTGGTACACATTCCCGGCCCGGTGCTGATGATCCTGATTGCCGTTCTGTGTAAATACTTCAGGGTGATTCCGGCCTCAATGGAGCACGGCGCGCATAGCTGCTATAAATTCGTCTCGGCTGCGCTGGTCTGGCCGCTGATGATCGGCCTCGGGATGTTATACGTGCCGCTTGAGAGCGTGGTGTCGGTATTCTCGGTGGGATACGTGGTGGTATGCGGTTCGGTTGTGATTGCGATGGCGCTGAGCGGCTACGTTATTGCGTCGCGTCTGAATATGTATCCTGTGGAAGCGGCCATTGTGACCTGCTGCCACAGCGGGCTGGGCGGAACGGGGGACGTGGCCATTTTGTCCGCGTCTAACCGGATGTCGCTCATGCCGTTCGCGCAGATCGCCACCCGCATCGGCGGCGCGTCGACGGTGATTTTCGCCACGCTTCTGATGGGCTGGATTATGGCGCACTGATCCGAAACGTCAGGATACTGAATCGCAACGACATTTACAGATTGTCGCTGCGGTTCAGTCCTTTATAAAACTCACCGCGCTGTATAGAATTACCGCAGCCACAGCGACGGGATACCACACGATGACCGGAAGAGTTGATTATCAGATTGAAAAATATCTCCTGACCGAAGCCGCCGAACCGGAGCGCCTGACGCGCCAGTGGGCGGAGGTGCTGGAGGAGTGCCGTGAGCAACAGTCCGGTGCGGAGGATCGTCTGCGTCTCGCGCTGCTTAATGTGGATTATGTCACCAGCTTCGAGCTGCCGTTCAGGCTGCTCCTCACCCGCGCGCCCCAGCTGATTGACGCTGTCAGAAAAGAGCTTCAGCTCAGTCAGAAAAATGTTCTGTTTAACGGCAAGCGCTTTGGCTGCGTCTATAGCCTGAAAAGAGATCTGGACGGAATACCTGACGAATTTACCTATCAGCTGAAAACGCGTATCCAGCGCAGTGACGCGACAGGATGCAATGAAGCGCCTTACCGGCAAATTGCCCAGCAGGTTAAAGCCCCCCGCGAACGACTTAAGCTGGCGCTGGAAAATGGGTTAGCGATAACGGCACTCGACGGGCTTTTCTGGTTTGGCATTCAGCGCATCGCGGCCGATGTGCAGAGATTACGCAAAACGGGGATGAGGATCGTGACGTCCGACGCCGAGGTGTTTGATACGCTCACCAAAACAACCCGGCGGATACCTGTTTATAGCCTTGCTCGCCCGGAATGAGTGTTCGCCGCTGACCGGTCGACGGCATCAAACATGACGGAAAATTGCGGCCAGTTTTTTTACAGCGTCTTCTATCTCCCTTTCCGTGTAAGCAGCAAATCCCATCAAAAAACCGGTGGACGCGGGAGGACCTGCATATAAATTGGTAAGACCAAGTATATCAACACCCGCGCGGCGGGCGGCGGTGGCTATTTCTTTCTCGGATATGCCGTATTTCAGGTGACAAGGCATTTGCATTCCCCCCGCAGGCGTTTCACAGGTAACATATTCGGAGAGATATTCGTCCATCATGCTTGCCAGCGCGTCGCGACGAGCAACATAAATACTCCGCATCTTACGAACATAGGCGCCAAAATGGCCTCCCTCCAGAAATTTAGCCAGCGTCAGCTGGGTTATTGAGGCGGTGTGACCATCCATTAATGTCCTCGCCATGGTAAAGGGCTCTATCAGTTCTGAGGGAACGATGGTGTAGGCAATACGTAGCCCAGGGAACAGAGACTTGGTGAACGTGCCGATATAAATTGTCCGGTTGGAAGTATCAAGCCCCTGAAGACTGGCCATAGGCTTGCCTTCGTAGTGAAACTCGCTGTCATAGTCATCCTCAATGATCCAGGCTCCGTAACGGTTTGCCCATTTAATAACCGCCAGTCGTCGGTCAAGAGAGAGCGTCACACCGGTAGGGTACTGATGAGAAGGCGTAAGGTAGATCGCCCTGGCAGGCTCGGTCAGAGAATTAAGACCGTCAACCGAAATGCCTTTTTCATCAAGAGGAACCGGAATACAGCGAAGCCCTGCAGCGTTGAACGCTTTGTGCGCCCCTTGATAGGAGGGATCCTCAATGACAATGCCATCCCCGGCGTCCATCAGCACGTGGGAACAGAGCGCAAGCGCCTGTTGAGAACTTGTCAGAACGATGACCTGTTCTGCATTCGCCCGTGTTCCGCGCTCAAGATTGACGTATTCCGCAATTGCCCGTCGCAGGCGCTCTATACCCTGTGGGGGACTTTGCTCTAATGCCTGATGCTGAAACTCCTTCAGGACCTCTCGCTGAAGACGCTCCCAGATCGGAATGGGAAACATGCGGGTTTCAGGAATGCCGGGCGCAAGGGGGCGAGGGGAGGAAAATTCTCGGATCCCGCCGCTTTCATAAACGATCTTTCCCCGGACGCTGAGTTTTGCTTTTTGTATCTCAGCGGTTGGCTGATTCTGTCGAGGACGGGGTTTTAAAAAACGCGCGCTGGAAGAGACGAAGCTCCCTCTGCCTGTTTGTCTCTCAATAAAACCTTCGGCATGCAGGCTGGAGTAGGCCGCTTCAATGGTATCCCGGGAAACGCTGAGAGAAGCCGCCAGAGCGCGTGAGGCAGGAAGGGCCTTACCGTGAGATAATACCCCTTCCAGTATCAGCGTCCGTATTGCTCTCTGGATCCTTTCATGAAGCGGTAGCGATCCGTTAGCGGGGTCGATAATCCATGCCTTAACCGTTTCAAGCTGTGCGTGCTTAAACATTACGTTGTCCACTTTTCCTGTGTGTCTTTTGATTCTAAAGCAATATTGCATGCAGAAGGATGAAAAATTGGTCTGCCTTGATGGCGAGAATTGGCGGGACAAAACGTGCCATTCAGCGAATACACTCTTCCTGAAACGAATAAACGGGTGACCAAAGAGGCAATATGAATAATACGAGCGTAATAATTGAGGCAGTTAAAGAACGTGATTTTGAAAGCTGGATGCCGCTATGGGGAAAATATCAGGCGTTTTACAACGTCGATCTGTCCGGGGCAATTACTGAACGAACCTGGCAACGATTTTTCAGCCCCGTTGAGCCGCTATTCTGCGTGGTTGCACGATGTAATGGAAACGTAGTGGGTTTTGCGCATTATCTCTTTCATCGTTCGACCTGGGCTGAGAGCGATTACTGCTACCTCGAAGATTTATACGTCTGCGAAGCCGTAAGGGGCAAACACATTGGCAAACAGTTAATAGAATATGTTCAGAGAGAAGCCAGAAAACATCATGCCAGTCATCTTTACTGGCATACGCATGAAGCCAACTATCGCGGGCAACGATTGTACGACTGGATTGCGAAGAAAAGTGGAATGATTGAATATCGTATGCAGGTTAGATAAATCCCTTCGCTGACGTAATGCCCCCTCAACTACGTACGGGGCATTTTTCAGGAAAAAACAGGCATGTCCTTATGATTTGGCCTGTAAAAGTATCTCCATCAGCCCCGGAAAGCGGGCATCCAGATCGTCTCTGCGTAACGAAATCATGTTCTCCCGCCCCTGCGGGCGCTGCCAGATAACGCCGCTGTCGCGCAGAACGCGCCAGTGGTGTGTCATCGTGGACTTCACCACGTCTTCCGGACGCAGCGCGTTACAGCTGAGTTCGCTGCCATCGGCGAGCCGGCGAATAATCGACAGCCGGAGCGGATTGCCGAGGGCAAACAGCACATTTTCCAGCAGTATTTGTTCAGTTTCAGGGTGGTTTGGGATCATCGTTTTCCTGCGTTTGGCGTCAGATTGAGCTATATCAACAATAGGTCAACCGTTAAAAAATAGTTCGATAATACTCGTACAATAGGACTATTATAGCAAACGAACGAATGCACGACCATCCTGGTCGTCACAGACAAGTCATAAGACTTAAGGAAATATCATGCCCCGACCCATCCCACTCGAACGTTATCGCAACATCGGTATCTCCGCGCATATCGATGCCGGTAAAACCACCACCACTGAGCGCATCCTGTTTTACACCGGGATGAGCCACAAGCTGGGTGAAGTACACGATGGCGCGGCAACCACTGACTGGATGGCGCAGGAGCAAGAGCGCGGGATCACGATTACCTCCGCAGCCGTCAGCTGCTTCTGGCCGGGTATGGACAGAGGCTATGAGCCGCACCGGATCAACATCATCGACACCCCGGGCCACGTGGATTTCACCATTGAGGTGGAACGTTCCATGCGCGTACTCGACGGCGCCGTGATGGTGTATGACTCCGTGGGAGGCGTGCAGCCGCAGTCGGAAACCGTCTGGCGTCAGGCCAATAAATATCACGTTCCGCGACTGGCCTTCGTCAACAAAATGGACCGTGCGGGTGCCGATTTCTTCCGCGTCGTGCGGATGATGCAGGAGCGCCTGAAGGCCAATCCGGTGCCGATTGTCATTCCGGTGGGTGCAGAAGATCATTTCACCGGCGTGGTGGATCTCATCAAGATGCGCACCATTCTGTGGGACGACGCGACGCAGGGCATGGTGTTTACCTATGCGCCCGTGCCGGACGATTTGGTCAGTACCGCCCAGGAATGGCGGGAAAAAATGGTCTCTGCGGCGGCGGAAGCCAGCGATGAACTGATGGATAAGTACCTGGAAACGGGCGACCTGACGGAAGCGGAAATTATCAAAGGGCTGCGTATTCGCACCATCTCGGGTGAAATTCAGCCGATGCTGTGCGGCAGCGCGTTCAAAAATAAAGGCGTGCAGCGCATGCTCGATGCGGTCATTGAGCTCATGCCGTCGCCGCTGGACGTGCCGGCCATTGATGGCGTGGATGAAAAAGGGCAGCACGCGGAGCGTCATCCGAGCGATGATGAGCCGTTCTCGGCCCTGGCGTTCAAGCTGATGAGCGATCCGTACGTCGGGCAACTGACCTTTATCCGCGTGTACTCTGGCGTGCTGCGCAAAGGCGACGCGGTGTACAACCCGGTGAAAGGGAAGAAAGAGCGCATCGGGCGTATCGTGCTGATGCATGCCAACGATCGTCACGAGGTGGACGAACTGCGCGCCGGAGACATCGCGGCCTGCGTGGGGCTGAAGGATGTGACCACCGGCGATACGCTCACCGATCCGAATGCAGTGATCACGCTTGAACGCATGGAGTTCCCGGACCCGGTTATCTCGCTGGCGATCGAGCCGAAAACTAAGGCCGATCAGGAGAAAATGGGGATCGCGCTGCAGCGTCTGGCGGCGGAAGATCCATCGTTTCGCCTGCATACTGACGAAGAGTCCGGCCAGACCATCATCTCCGGGATGGGTGAGCTACACCTTGAGATCATCGTCGACCGCATGAAGCGTGAGTTTGGCGTCGAGGCCAATATTGGCCGCCCACAGGTAACCTACCGTGAAACCCTGCGTAAAACGGTGAAGGATATCGAAGGTAAATTTGTTCGTCAGTCCGGCGGTAAAGGGCAGTACGGCCATGTGGTGCTGAGCCTTGAACCGCTGGAGCCCGGAAGTGGCTTTAAATTTGAAGATGCCACCAAGGGCGGCGTGGTGCCGCGCGAGTACATCCCGTCCGTTGAGAAAGGGCTGCGGGAAGCGATGAACAGCGGCGTGCTGGCGGGCTATCCGGTTGTCGATGTCAAAGCGACGCTGACGTTTGGCTCGTATCACGACGTCGACTCCTCGGAGATGGCGTTCCGCATGGCGGCGATCCTCGGCTTTAAAGAGGGCGCCCGCAGGGCGGACCCGGTGATCCTTGAGCCGATCATGCATGTGGAGGTGGAAACGCCGGAAGAGTACGCCGGCAACATCATGGGCGATCTTTCTTCCCGCCGCGGCATGGTGCAGGGGATGGCGGAGCAGTACGGAAGCCAGATTATTCGCGCTGACGTGCCGCTGGCAGAGATGTTTGGTTATGCCACGACATTGCGCTCGATGTCCCAGGGACGCGCGACGTATACGATGGAGTTCCATCATTTTGCGGAAGCCCCGCGGAATGTTGCGGATGAAATTATTGCGCGGCGTGCGAAGTAATACGGTCACCCTCTCCCAATAGGGGGAGGGTTTTCTCAATCCGGCGCCTTCACCATCTTCCCGCTCGCGACAAACGTTCCGGCCCCAAGATGATGCAGGGTATTCAGCTTATCCCCGTCAAACTGCCAGCGCCCGGCGATAAACGCGCGTTCATCGGCTGCCGCTGAAACCACTTCACCAAACAGCGTATCGTATTTTTCTGCCGCTGAGGTGACGGGTAATAACCGACACTCCATCCACGCCAGACATTTTTCTTCTATCACCGGCAGGCCAAGTTCAGGACCGTTCACCACCGGGATCCCGTAGCAGTTGAATTTGTCCTCATCGCGCCCGCTGACGCTACCGACCGCGTATGTCCAGTTGGCCGCCGCCACGCCGGGGATGACGATGCCAAACTTCCCGCTGCGCTCAATCAGCTCGCGCGACCAGGTGCTTTTATCCACGACTATTGCGATGCGCGGCGGTTCAAACTCAACGGGCATTGACCATGCGGCGGCCATCACGTTGCGTCTGTCGAGGCTTTCATCCCGACTGGTGATAAGCACAGTAGGGCCGTGGTTCAGCAGACGGCTGGCATGACGTAATTCAACAGGGCGAAAGTGGCTCATAGGGTCTCCTCATCTACACCGATGAGTATGACGAAAAAGCACGTAAATCAAAGCGGATGCGTAAAATTAGTTTATAAACAGAACATCTCAATCAAAGGAAACTGATGTATGTCCCCATTTCTGAACGCCTATTTTGTCCGCATCGGCTGGGCGCAACCGACGCGGGTGGATATCAATACCCTGCGCGCGCTGCATTTACATCACAACTGTGCGATCCCTTTTGAGAATATTGATGTTGTTCTGCCTCGCGAAATCCAGCTTGACGATCGGTGCCTGGTCGACAAGCTGGTCACCGCACGTCGCGGAGGGTACTGCTTTGAGCAAAACGGCCTGTTCGAGCGCGTCCTGCGTGAAGTCGGGTTTACGGTGCGTAGCGTGCTGGGGCGCGTGGTATTAGCGAGTCCGCCGCAAATGCCGCCGCGCACGCACCGCCTGCTGCTGGTTGAGCTTAACGGTGAGCGTTGGATTGCCGATGTCGGCTTTGGAGGCCAGACGCTGACGGCGCCGATTCGCTTGCTCGCTAATGAAGAACAAGAGACGCCGCACGGGCTGTATCGTCTGCTGAGCGAGGGGAACGACTGGGTGCTGCAGTTCCGGCACCACGAGCACTGGCAGTCGATGTACCAGTTTGACCTGACGACGCAGTATTTCAGCGATTACGTGATGGGGAATTTCTGGTCGGCGCACTGGCCGCAGTCGCATTTCCGCCATCATCTGTTGATGTGTCGCCATCTGCCGGACGGCGGCAAGCTGACGCTGACCAACTTCAACTTTACCCACTGGCGGAACGGCCATGTGGAGGAGCAGATCCATCTTCCCAACGCTGCGGCGCTATACCAGCTAATGCAGGAGCGCTTTGGTCTTGGGGTTGACGATCCGAAGCACGGCTTTACACTGTCAGAATTGACGGCGGTGATGGCAGGGTTTGATACACATCCTCAGGCCGGGAAATAATACGCAGGCCGGGTAAGGCGTCGCCGCTACCCGGCAACATCACTGCTTAGACGGCGTATTAAACAACTCGAGCGTGATTAATTTATCAAGATGGTTGTTAAAGGCGGCTTCGTCCATTTCGGGCATGTTTAAGATATACATTCCGTCAAGACCGCACACCAGACCAATCAAGCGCCAGGCAATATTTTCCGCCCGATCGCCCGGATTTAATGCCCCGGCCTCCGTTCCCGCTTTGATAAGCGCCACCGTTTCCTGGTGCCACATCTCCATGGTCATCACATAGGCGCCTTTGATGTCGGCATCGCGGCTGGCCAGGATCTGCGCCTCACGCCACAGGCGAATATAGGGCTCAAACCTCCCGTCATCGCTGCCGAGCATGGCATGAAGCTGTTCCCGCCAGCCGGCCTGTTTACCCGCGACATCCGCATCCAGCAGCTCGCGAATTAGCCGTACGAAGGCCAGCGATTTTAGTTCGCCGCCGGACGTAAAATGATGATGTACCTGGCCGGTGGCGACTCCGGCCTCGGCGGCAATACGGCGTACCGTCATTGCAGCCAGTCCTTCAGCCAGCGCCACGCGCATGGCGGCCTGTAAGATGGCTTCCCGCCGTTCATCCTTGCTCAGATATCGCATGTTTACTCACTCTCAATGGGAATGAAACGAGTGTAACAAAAAGCTGGACATGCGTTCAACTTTACGTAGGATCGCATCCTGGACATGTGTCCATGTTTTAAAAGAAAAGGAAATTTATGTTTCGTCAGTGGTTAGCGTTAGTGATTATCGTGCTGGTGTATATCCCGGTGGCGATCGACGCGACGGTGCTGCACGTGGCGGCGCCGACATTGAGCATGACGCTGGGCGCCAGCGGCAATGAATTGCTGTGGATCATCGATATTTACTCGCTGGTGATGGCGGGAATGGTGCTGCCGATGGGCGCCCTGGGTGACCGCATTGGTTTTAAACGACTGCTCATGATTGGCAGCACGCTGTTTGGCCTGTCGTCGCTGGCGGCAGCATTTGCCCCGTCAGCAGGGTGGCTGATTGCGGCGCGCGCCTCGCTGGCAATCGGCGCGGCGATGATTATTCCGGCCACGCTTGCCGGGATCCGCACGCTGTTTATCGACGCGCGGGATCGTAACATTGCGCTCGGCGTCTGGGCTGCGGTGGGCTCCGGTGGCGCGGCGTTTGGCCCGCTGATTGGCGGTATGCTGCTCGAGCATTTTTACTGGGGATCAGTCTTTTTAATCAACGTGCCGATCGTGCTGGTGGTGGTTTCGCTGGCCGCGCGTTTGGTGCCTCCTCAGCAGGGGCGTCCGGAGCAGCCGCTGAATATCAGCCATGCCATTATGCTGATTGTGGCGATTTTGCTGCTGGTCTACAGTGCGAAAACCGCGCTAAAAGGCGTCCTGTCGCCGTGGGTGGTCGCGTCCGCGCTGGTGACCGGCTCGGTGCTGCTGTTTATCTTCGTGCGTATTCAGCTCCGCGCCCGCGTGCCGATGATCGACATGCGTCTGTTCTGCCATCGTATCATTTTGAGCGGCGTGGTGATGGCGATGACCGCCATGATTGCCCTGGTCGGGTTTGAGCTGCTGATGGCCCAGGAGCTGCAGTTTGTTCATGGCTTTACGCCGTTTGAAGCGGGAATGTTCATGCTGCCGCTGATGGTGGCGAGCGGGTTTAGCGGACCGATCGCGGGTGTGCTGGTGGGTCGTCTCGGTCTGCGCATTGTGGCGGCTGGCGGAATGGGGCTCAGCGCCGTCAGCTTTATCGGCCTGTCGATGCTCGACTTCAGCACGCAGCAGCTGCTGGCTTCTGCCCTGATGGTTCTGCTCGGCTTCAGCGCCGCCAGCGCGCTGCTGGCCTCGACCTCGGCGATTATGGCCGCTGCGCCGAAAGAGAAAGCCGCCGCGGCAGGGGCGATTGAAACCATGTCCTATGAGCTGGGCGCCGGGCTGGGGATCGCCATCTTTGGTCTGCTGTTGACCCGCAGCTTCTCGGCGTCGATTGACCTGCCGCAGGGGCTGAACGCCTCGCTCGCAGATAAAGCCTCGTCATCCATTGGTGAGGCGATGAAGGTGGCGCAGGATCTGACCCCGACGCTGGCGGAGTCGGTGATTGAGGCGGCGAAAAGCGCGTTTATCACTTCGCACAGCGTGGCGCTGGGCAGCGCGGGCGGAATGCTGCTGCTGTTGGCAGTGGGGATCTGGTTTAGCCTGGCGAAGGCCAGGCCGCAGTAATACAGGGCGCGCGGTTGGCGCGGGTGGGGCAGATGGGCTATGTTTTTTAAAGGATTATCTGACTCTTGCTGGAAAATATGAGCCCTCGCCACAGCAGTGAACCGTCCCAACCGCTCTCCCGGTTAACCCTGCTTGCAGGAGGCGCGCTGGGCGTCGTTTTTGGTGATATCGGCACCAGCCCGCTCTATACCTTCCGCACGGTGCTGTCGCTCTCTGAGCATGACCCTACGCCCGGCGTCATCCTGGGCCTGCTCTCCCTGATTACCTGGACACTCATCCTGGTAACGTCCATAAAATATGCCGCCTTTGCCATGCGAATTGATAATCATGGCGAGGGGGGCATCATGGCCTTAATGTCGCTTCTGGTGGAGAAAGGCAAAGGCGGGCGCTGGGTGATTTTTTCCGCCCTTATCGGTGCCGCTTTAATTTACGGTGACGGCGCGATAACCCCGGCTATCTCCGTGCTTTCTGCCCTTGAAGGGCTGGAGATGGTCATTCCTGAATCTCAGCCGTACATATTGCCCCTGACGGTGGCGGTCCTGCTGGCGCTGTTTCTTCTTCAGCCTTTTGGTACTGCTCGCATAGGGAAAATATTTGGCCCGGTTATGGCGGTTTGGTTTTTGGCGATTGCTGCGCTGGGCGTGCGGGGGATCGTTCAACACCCGTCGGTATTGCTGGCCCTCAACCCTGCGTACGGCATCGCGTTTTTGTTTTCGAACGGGTACACCAGTTTTCTGGTCCTGGGCGGCGTTTTTCTCTGCGTGACGGGTGCCGAGGCCCTGTATGCAGACATGGGGCATTTTGGCAAAAAGCCCATCTGGCTTGCCTGGTACGGCATCGTCTTTCCTTCGCTGCTGCTCAACTATGCCGGCCAGTCAGCGCTGATTCTGGCCGGTGCCGACAGCAAGCAAAACCTTTTCTACACGCTCTGTCCGCCTGTGCTCCAGGTTCCGCTCATCATTCTTGCCGCGCTGGCGACGATAATCGCCAGTCAGGCGATTATCACCGGCGCTTTTTCCATGACGCGCCAGGCCATACAGCTTGGCTGGTTACCCCGATTACGCATCAAGCAGACGGCGGCGGAAAGCTACGGTCAGATTTATATCGGGATAATCAACTGGCTGCTGATGGGGGTAACCATCGGGCTGGTGGTGTTCTTTAAATCCTCCGATAAGCTCGCCGCCGCGTACGGCATTGCCGTGTCGTTAACCATGCTGATGACCACGGGGCTGCTGTTTGTGGCAATGCGCGAAGTGTGGCGCTGGAGCCTGGCCAGCAGCGCGGTGATTGCCCTCTGCTTCCTGGTGATTGATGCCACCTTCTTATTTGCCAATCTGATTAAGGTCCTGGAGGGCGGCTATATTCCGCTGCTGATGGCCGCAGCGATTTGTACGGTGATGCTGATCTGGCATCGCGGCGTCAAGGCGGTATCCGCATCGGTGGGCGAGAAGGGCGTCAGCGTGGATGCGTTCTTTGCCCAGCTTCAGCAAAAGACGGTGCCAAGAGTGGCTGGCTCCGCCGTCTTTTTGACCCGGACACAGAACAATATTCCGCCGGTCATGCGCTGGCACGTCGCGCGAAACCGGGCGCTACAGCAGGATGTGTTGTCGCTTACCATTGATATTCTGAATGTGCCATACGTGGGGGAAGAACAACGCATCAGGGTAGAGCAGCGGGCGCCGGGCTACTGGCACGGCGTGGCGCAGTATGGCTTTATGGAACACCCGGATATCCCGCGTTTGCTGCAGGGTGTCAGCGAGATTAACGCGCTTTTTGCCACGGACGACGCCACCTGGTATGTCGGGCATGAAACCATTGTCGCAGGCGAGGGTGAGGCAGGCATGGCGGCCTGGCAACGACACATCTTTGCGTTCATGAAGCGCAACTGTACGCACGTCATCAACCACTATCACCTTCCCAGCGATCGGGTTGTCGAAATCAGCCGACGCGTTGCCGTGTAGATTCTGGCGAAAGCAGAGCTCGTCTGCTTTCGCACCGTTCTATCTCTCAAGGGCCGCGGACAGAACGCTATGCAATAACACGTTCGCCCCTTTCTCCGACCACTCCGGCAGGATCCTCTCCGCTTCGTTATGGCTGATGCCTTTCACGCAGGGGATAAAGATCATGCTGGCAGGCGCCATTTTGCTGACATAGCAGGCGTCGTGTCCCGCACCGGAGACCATCGGTTTCGACGAATAGCCCAGTTCCGCCACGGCCTTCTCCGAACGCGCCAGGCATTCGGCATCAAACGCGATGGGCGCGTAGTCAAAAATGCGCTCAACGGCAGCAGCGACGCCGCGCAGGCTGAGGCTTTCAGCCACCTTATGCAGTGCCGCTTCCATGGATTCAAGCGCCTGCTGCATAGGGTGGCGAAACTCAACGCTGCATTCCACGCGAGACGGCACAACGTTGCGCGAGTTTGGCGTAACCTTCGCCATACCGATCGTCGCGCGTCCGTCCGGCGCATGCCGATAGCCAATCTCTTCCACCTTCAGCGCCAGCTCTGCGAAGGCGGTCAGCGCGTCGCGGCGGCTGTGCATCGGCGTCGTGCCCGCGTGGGCGGCGAATCCGTCCAGCGTCAGGGTAAACCAGCGCTGGCCCATTGCCGCGCGGACTAACCCGATATCAATGGCTTCATCTTCCAGGATCGGACCCTGTTCGATGTGCAGTTCGTAGCAGGCGTGAACGGGAAACGAACGGGCAGGGGTTTCACCCCGGTAGCCAATGCTCTCCAGCGCTTCGCCCACGGTAGTGCCTTCGTTATCCGCGCGGGCATGCGCGTATGCTTCGCTAAACTGTCCCGTCCAGACCCCTGAAGAGAGCATGGCCGGCGCAAAGCGCGCGCCTTCTTCGTTAGTCCAGTTCACCAGCACAACGTCACGTTCAGTCTCAACGTTATGGTCGTTAAGGGTTCGCAGCAGCTCCAGCCCGGCCAGCACGCCGTAAACCCCGTCGTAGTTACCGCCCAGCGGCTGGGTATCCACATGTGAACCCGTCATGACCGGGGCAAGCTGCGTGTTTTTCCCCGCGCGACGGATAAACATATTGCCCATGCTGTCGACGTCGCAGGTGAAACCCGCGTCCAGCGCCCAGTCGCGCAGCAGGTTACGCGCAATACGATCTTCCTCGCTCAGCGCCAGACGGGTCACGCCGCCGGCGGGCGTGCAGCCGATCTGCGCCATCATCTCAAGCGTTGACCACAGCCGTTCGGCGTTAACGCGGATCATGGCTTGTCCTTACTGCTGCGGTAGCGGAAATCACAGCACGAACCGCCCTGCATGATGGTAGTCGTGCGGGTCAGCTTCACGTCCGGCGCATAGCCAACGATGAATTTTTCATCGCGCGCGCAGGAGAGCAGATGACCAATCTCTCCCAGCCCCATCTCGTGATACATCTCCGCGTAGCGGCAGCGGGTCACGTTGTAGTTGTACTGCTGGTCGTCGGCGTCGATCACCTTCACGTCAAGCGCGTTATCTTTTTCCCACAGATACTGCAGGGCGATGAAGCTCTTTACGTCCGTGCCGTTGGGTTCTTTGCTGGCAAACGCTTTGCCAGCGTCAATCGCGGCCTGCTCAATGGCCTCGCCAATGACCGCCTGGGCGCGGGGTTTCCCTATCTCGCGCACCAGGATTTCATAAATTGGCTTTATAATTTCTGCTTCAATTTTGCGGCGGGCGAGAATGCCCAGCTCGTTATTATCACTCATCACATTGCCCTCGCTGCGTTACTTCGCTTTTGCGCCACCCAGCACGGTTTGCGGCTGCCATTTGCCGTCGACAACTTTGTAAACGGTGAAGGACGGCGATTTCAGGTTACCTTCTTTATCAAACGCGATCTGTCCGGTGACGCCGGAGTAGCCGATGGCGCGCAGGGCGGGCAGATAGTCGGACGGCTCAACGGAGTCTGCTTTTTCCATCGCCGCAACCAGCACGCGGGTGGCGTCATAGGCGAACGGGGCGTGCAGTTCGATATGGGTGTGGTAGCGCGACTGATAAGCCTGTTCGAATGCCTTTCCACCCGGCATCTGGTCAACGGGCAGACCCGGCTCCAGCGCGACCACGCCTTCGCCTTCTTTCTGCGCCAGCTGCAGGAACGTCTGGCTGACAAATCCGCCTGCGCCCATCAGCGTAGCGTTCATGCCCAGCTGTTTGATACGACGAGCCAGTGGCGCTGCCTGGCTGTCGACGCCGCCGAAGAAGATCAGATCGGCGTTTTTACTGCGGATGGCGGTCAGCACGGCGCTGAAGTCCACCGTTTTGTCATCAACGTACTGACGATCGACAACCTTCACGCCCTGCGCTTCAAGCGATTTAATAAACTGGTCCGCCAGTCCCTGACCAAAGGCGGTACGGTCGTCGATCACCGCAATGCGTTTGGCTTTCAGCGTATTAACCGCGTACTGACCGGCTAGCTGACCGCCGTCGTCGTCGTGGCCCATCACGCGGAAGCTGGTATCAAAACCCTGTTTGGTATAGGCGTGACCGGTCGCGACCGGTGCCACCTGCGCGATGCCCGCATCGTGATAGATACGTGCGGCAGGAATGCTGGTACCGGTGTTCCAGTGGCCGACAACACCCGCCACGCCGCTATCCACCAGACGCTGCGCCACGGCCACGGCGGTGCGCGGGTCGGACTGATCGTCTTCGGACTGCAGTTTGAAGGTCACCGCTTTGCCGCCGATGGTCGGGTGCTGCTTGTTAATGTCGTCAATGGCCAGCTGCGCGCCGTTCTCCAGATCCTTACCGATACGGGCAGACGGGCCGGTGAGCGGGCCTGCCAGACCGATAACCACGGTTTCACCGTCGACTGCCCAAGCGGCCGTCGAGGCAAAACTGCCGAGGAGGATAGCGGCGCTGAGCGCACTGATTTTTACTGTTTTCATTGTTTTTCCCTGATGTTGGCTGGTGTTGTTAAACGGGCATTTCGCCCAAATAAATCTGTGCAATCTGGTCATCATTGAGCAGCGCTTTCGATTCGCCGTGATGGACGATGCTGCCGCTGTCCATCACCCACGCGCTGTCGGTGACTTCCAGCGCGAGACGGGCGTTTTGTTCGATAAGCAGCAGGGCAACGCCGCGTTCGCGCAGCCCGGCGATAACGGCAAAAATGTTCTCGACCATCTTCGGGGCAAGGCCCATCGAAGGTTCGTCGAGGATCAGCAGCCGCGGGCGGCTGAGCAGGGCGCGGTTAAGGGCCAGCAGCTGTTGCTCGCCACCGGACAGCAGCCCGGCAAGCTGATGCTGGCGCTCGCCCAGGCGCGGGAAGCGCTCGAAGATCTCGTTCATCTCGCGCCTGACGGTGACAGTGTCACGCCTGAGCCAGGCGCCCATCTGCAGGTTTTCCAGCACCGTCATTCGGGAGAAGATCCCCCGGCCTTCCGGGACCATCACCAGTCCGTCACGGAGCAGGGTTTCGGGCTTGTGCTTACGCACCGCTTTACCGTTGAATTCAATACGACCGCTAAAGTTTTCCAGCCCGGTAATGGCGCGTACGGTGGAGCTTTTCCCCGCGCCGTTCGCGCCGATCAGCGTAGCCTGTTCGCCCTCGCGCAGGGTAAAAGAGACATCGCGTACGGCCTGAATACCGCCGTAATGCACGTCCACACGTTCCACCTTCAGTAATTCAGACATGGGCGTTGCCTCCAAGCCAGGCGGCGATCACTGCCGGGTCGCGACGCACGCTCTCCGGCGTGCCGCTGGCGAGTGTTTTGCCGTAATCAAGTACCGTCAGGCGATCGCAGATGCCCATCACCAGCTTGACGTCATGTTCAATCATCAGCAGGGTTATGCCGTCATCGCGCAGGCGGATAAGCAGCTCGCCGAGCGCCACTTTTTCCGCCGCGTTCATCCCCGCGGCGGGTTCGTCCAGCGCCAGCAGCAGCGGATCCGTTGCCAGCGCGCGGGCAATCTCCAGACGGCGCTGATGGCCATAGGCCAGATCGCAGGCGCGGTAGTGGGCGAACTTCGCAATGCCGGCGTACTCAAGCCAGTGCCAGGCCAGCTCCCGGGTCTGTTTCTCTTCTTCGCGAGCGCGTTTGTGGCGGCTCAGCGCGGCCCACAGGCCGTTACGGGTGCGCACGTGGCGACCCACCATCACGTTTTCCAGCACCGACATGTCGTTAAAGAGGCGCACGTTCTGAAACGTGCGGGCAATCCCGGCGGCGGTGACTTTCTCAATGTGCTTTGGGAAATAGGGCTTGTCGGCAATCGAAAATTCACCGCTGTCCGCCGGATAAAGCCCGGTGATCAGGTTAAAACAGGTGGTTTTTCCCGCCCCGTTAGGACCAATCAGGCCGTAGATCTCACCCTTGTTCACGGCGATCGAAACGTCATCCACCGCGGTAAGACCGCCGAAGCGTTTGGACATATTGCGTACGGTTAACAGGCTCATGTATTCACCTCCTTGTGGCGTACCGGCCAGATCCCGGCAGGACGCACCAGCATGACCAGCACCAGCGCCAGGCCGTAGAACAGCTGACGCAGCACTTCCGGGTCAATCAGTATCGTACCGAACAGCGCCTGCTGAACCGGAGCTGCCTGACTGCGCAGCAGTTCCGGCAGGGAGGTAAGCAGTACCGCGCCGAGGATCACGCCCGGAATGTGTCCCATCCCGCCCAGCACCACCATCGCCAACACGGCAATGGATTCCTGTAACGTGAAGGATTCCGGGGAGACAAAGCCCTGAAACGCGCCGAACAGGGCACCCGCCACGCCGCCAAAAGAGGCACCCATCGCAAATGCCAGCAGCTTATAGTTACGCACGTTGATGCCCATCGCGCGGGCCACATCCTCATCTTCACGGATGGCGTGCCAGGCGCGGCCAATACGAGAATGCTGCAGGCGCAGGCAGACAAAAATAATCGCCACAATCACCAGCATCAGCAGGTAGTACCACAGCCACAGGGCGGGCACTTTGAAACCAAACCAGTGGTATACGCCGCTGAACTTCATGCCGAACAGATTCAGCGTATCCACCCCGGTAATGCCCTTTGCACCGTTGGTGATGTTCACCGGACGGTCGAGGTTGCGCATCAGGATGCGGATGATTTCGCCAAAGCCGAGGGTCACTATCGCCAGGTAGTCCCCGCGCAGCTTCAGCGTGGGAGCGCCCAGTAAAATGCCGCAGACCGCAGCGACGAGCGCCGCCAGCGGAATAATCAGCAGATATGAGGTGTGCAGCCCGTCCGGGAACCAGACGTTGAGGATCGGCAAAACCTCCAGCAGGTGTGGCGAGGCCATCAGCGCGGCGAGATAGGCGCCGACCGCGTAAAAGGCGATAAACCCCATATCCAGCAGGCCGGTATAGCCCACCACAATGTTAAGCCCCAGCGCCAGCATGATGTAGAGCAGGGCAAAGTCGATAACGCGTACCCAGTAGTTGCCGCCAAGCTGCGTGGCTACCACGGGGGCAACCAGCAGCGCGAGGCAGAACAGAACCATGCCTGACCAGAATTTGCCCGTCGCCGCCGGGGTTTGTAGTTGAAGCGTTGTCATTGTTTCCCTCACGCCCTGTGCGCTACGCGCTCGCCCAGCAGGCCTGCCGGACGGAAGACCAGCACCAGGATCAGCACCATAAAGGCAAAGACGTCCTGATAGTTGCTGCCGAAGACGCCGTGGGTCAGTTCACCCAGGTAACCTGCGCCCAGCGCTTCGATGATGCCGAGCAGGATCCCGCCAATCATTGCGCCACGAATGTTACCAATGCCTCCCAGCACGGCGGCGGTAAAGGCTTTGATCCCGGGCAAAAAGCCCATTGAGAAGCTGGCGTTGCCGTAGTTGCTGGCCATCATGACGCCTGCCAGCGCGGCAAATACGCCGCCAATGGCGAACGTCAGGGTAATAATGGCATTGGGATTAACCCCCATCAGCGTGGCCACGCGCGGGTTTTCCGCCACGGCGCGCATGCCGCGGCCCAGGCGGGTGTATTCCACCAGCAGCCATAGCCCCGTCATCACCGCAAGCGCCAGTGCCACGGTAACAATGCCGGTGACGGTCACAATGGCGGGGGGATGCTGTTCACTTCCTGACGTCACGGCGATCGGTTCCATAGGCAGGATCTGCGGGAACATCAGCGGATTGCGCGTCCAGATAATCATCGCCACGGTTTGCAGCAGGACCGAGACGCCGATACCCGAAATAAGCGGTGCCAGGCGCGGGGCGTTGCGCAGTCGACGGTAGGCAAAGCGCTCCACGGCCATTGCCAGCAGGGCACAAACGGCCATGGCAATCATCAGGGCAACGCCAAGCTGCAACAGCAGTGGCATATGAGGAAAAGTGGTATTCAGGGCGTTAATGGCGGAAAGGGTGGTGAGCGCACCGACCATCAGAATATCGCCGTGAGCAAAGTTAATAATGCGCAAGATGCCATACACCATGGTATAGCCCAGCGCGATCAGCGCGTAAATGCTGCCCAGCATCACACCGTTGATCAGTTGTTGTATCAGTGTATCCAACGTCTGTTCCCGCAAAGTCTTTTTTCTGCGGCTACCATCCGATAAATGAATTAAATTGTAAAATACACATATATTATTTCTTATGATAAACCGATATTGCTTTATCTTTATGATTTATATAAAGATAATGTAATCTCGTATTAAGGTGAAAAGCCTAAAGAAATCAACATATGAATAAAACAGAACAATCGGTGGGTTTGCCTGCGTATGCAGACAGCCGTCTGGCAAACGACCCGCCGCTTCGCGCCGTCCGGGCCTTTGAGGCCATCGCCCGGCTGGGCAGCGTCACGCTGGCCGCGCAGGAACTGGATATCTCACCGTCGGCGGTCAGTCATCAGCTCAAGGTCCTCGAAGGGTATCTGCAAATGCCGCTGACGGAACGTCAGGGGCGCAGGCTGGTGCTGAGCCAGCACGGACGTGAATATTACCGCTCGATCCGTGCGGCGTTTAACGTGCTGCGCCAGGCAACGGAGCATCTTGCAGAGCAGACGCAAACGCGTCAGGTCACCATCAGCCTGATCCCGCTTTTTGGCATGGGGTGGTTTATCCCGCGTCTGCCTGATTTCATGCGCGCTAATCCGCAGACCGAGATCAACGTTGTGTATGCCAACCATCGTAACTATCTGAGCGATGCGTCGGATATGTCGATTCGTTTTGGTAACGGCCAGTGGGCGGGCTATCAGAGCGAAAAGCTGATTTCCGGACAGATGGTTCCGGTATGTAGCCGTGCGTTTTTGCGCATTCATGGCCATATCGATACGCCTGAGCAACTGCTGCAAATGCCGCTGCTGCATGATGAGGAGCGCACCAGCTGGCCGCAGTGGTTTCAGTTGCAGGGGGTAAAACGATCTCTGCGGCGCAGCGGCCCCCTGTTTGAAGACGGGCTGTTAACGCTGGCGGGCGTACAGGCCGGGCTGGGCTGCGCGCTGATGCGCGAGCCGCTGATCGCGCCTTATCTTGAGAGCGGCGAGCTGGTGAAGATATTTGACTTACCCATTGACGACGGGCGCGACTATTATCTCTGCACGCGTGCCGATTCAGAGATGACCGAGGACGGTAAGCTGCTGCAAAACTGGCTTCGTCGGGCTGCAGGCGTCGAACCGCTTACGGCGTAAGCAGGCAGTGTTTATCAAGCGCTTAAATTTCCGAACCGCTGTAGCGCGCGTATTGCCCGGTCAGACCAAAGAACGCGGGCTGGGTTTCGGTGTAGATTTCCGCGGCTAGCACCAGCCGGCGTCGCTCATCTTCACCCATCTCAAGCAGCGTCCAGGGAATGAAATAGCGCGACGTTGAGGTCAGTTTGAACCACAGCGGGCAGCCGCAGCCGGGGCAGAACCAGCGTTCGCCGCGCGCCGATGACGCGAAATGAGAAGGGGCGATAGAGTCTTGCTCAAGAAGTGGTTCGCCCTGCGGCTCAAGATACATGGCAATGCCGCCCGACCACTTCTGGCATTGGGTGCAGTGACATGCGTATACGTCAAAATTATTGAGGCTCACGCTGAACTGACTCATTCCGCACAAGCAGCGTCCTTTGAATATGTGCATGGCGTACTCCTTGTTGACGCCAGAAATCCGTATAAAAAAAGCCAGCCGCATGGGCTGGCCTTTTATCGTGACAAATCTTAGAACTGGTAGGTCAGGCCTACAGCTACGATGTTGTCGGTAGCAACGCCAGTTGCTTTGGTGAAGCTGTTGTCGTCAACCAGGTTGATTTTGTAATCAACATAGGTAGACATGTTTTTGTTGAAGTAGTAGCTCGCGCCAACGTCAACGTATTCCACCAGATCCTGGTCGCCGTATGAACCGATGTCTTTACCTTTGGATTTCAGGTAAGCGATGGATGGACGCAGGCCGAAGTCGAACTGGTACTGAGCAACAACTTCAAAGTTCTGAGCTTTGTTCGCGATATAACCGTTACCGAAGTTGGTCATGTTGCGGGTTTCAGAGTAGGTGGTTGCCAGATAGATGTTGTTCGCATCGTATTTCAGGCCAGCAGCCCATACTTCTGCGTTCTCACCGCCAGCGTTAACGGTGTTAGCGACGCGACCTGCAGCAACCTGACGGTCAGTACGGTCAGATTTCGCGTAGGTTGCACCGACACCGAAACCGTCCATTTCATAGGTAGAAGACAGACCCCAGCCGTCACCGTTCGCTTCGGTGATGTCGTTACGGTCGTTTTTACCCTGGTACTGAGCGGCAACGTTCAGACCGTCAACCAGACCGAAGAAGTCGGTGTTACGGTAGGTTGCAACGCCAGTCGTACGGCCAGTCATAAAGCCATCGGTCTGAGTCCAGGTATCACCACCGAACTCTGGCAGAACGTCAGTCCACGCGCCGATGTCGTAAGCAACACCGTAGTTACGACCGTAGTCGAATGAACCGAATTCGTTGAATTTCAGACCCGCGAAGGCCAGACGGGTTTTGTTGCCGTCAGAGCCCTGTGATTCAGAACGGTTGCCTTTGAACTCATATTCCCACTGGCCGTAACCGGAAAGCTGATCGTTGATCTGAGTTTCGCCTTTGAAGCCCAGACGAACGTAAGTTTTGTCGCCGTCGTTATCAGTATCATCAGAGAAATAGTGCAGACCTGTTACTTTACCGTACAGATCCAGCTTGTTACCGTCTTTGTTATAAATTTCAGCCGCGTTTACAACGCCTGCTGCCAACATGGAAGTCACTGCCACTGCAACTAATTTAAGTTTCATCTTAAATGTTCCTTATAATTTTCTTTGGTATTTCCTGAGCCACTTTGAACGATTTCTAAACGAGGCTGATCGTCAATGGCATGCTATTTTTAAAAATCTTGTAGTCCTATTTCAATAATAAGTTTCAAATTATTAGCAATAATTTCATTTAGTGTGATCGAGATCGGGTAAATGACGATGAAATTGCGTCAAATGATTAGCATTTAATCAATTAATTGCCGGGTTGATTGCTGTGGATATAGTTTCTTTATGGTTTTATAAAAAGTGGTAATTATCGGTATTTCCGTTCATTTTTGAGGGGCGAATGGTCTTTATAGCCGTAATACCTTGTTTTATAGCTTTAATGCACGGAATTTCCGTTCTGAAGGATGAAATAAACAGAAACATACTATTGCACTTTGTGCTATTAATCCTGTGAGTATTTGGACAGTATTAATCACCCGCCGGTGTCAATTTATGTCAATGCGGGAGGGCCGGAATTTACGAAAGGGGGTGGAATATAAACAGAATCTAAACACGTGCTCTACTGTTCATATGAATATTTTGGCGTGCGCTCACATATTAAATTTATGTTAATTATTTGCTGTCGGGATAAATATTCCTCGACAGCAAAACCGACATTATTGTCTTGTTGCGTACCAGCAGAGCAACGACCCGGCGCAGACCATCAGCGCGCCCTGCCAGAACGAGAATGAGAGGGGCGAACTCAGCACTGCGGCGGCAAGCGCGGCGGAGAGGACAGGGGTAAAATAGGATACGGCAGCGAGTACCGTGACGTTACCGTGAAGGATGCCAATATTCCATGCGGCGTAACCAAACCCAAGCGCAATACCGCACATGACGAGTTTCACTATCACCGGAAGCGTAAACACCATCTCGGGCTGATCGCTCAGGAAATATTTCACCCACAGGCTCAGCGCGGTCAGCAAAACAAACAGCGTGATGCCATTTTGTCCTTTCGCAAATTTGCTGGTGACCGTGCAGTAGGCGGCCCAGATAAATGCCCCGGCAAACGCCAGCGCGTAGCTCAGCGGGCTGGAAACGATATTGCGGGTTATTTCATCAAGATGTAAACCCTGTTCACCGCCCAATACCCAGCAGACGCCCAGCAATGAGACGGCTAAGCCGGGGATCACCAACAGGGTCGATTTCTGCCCGTTGAACAAGATGGCAAACACAATGGTCAGGCTTGGCCAAAGGTAATTGACCATGCCCACTTCAATCGCCTGCGATCGCGTTGCGGCATAGCCCAGCGACAGCGCCAGGCATATTTCGTAGCTGACAAATAAAACGCTGCCGGCAATAAGATAGCGGGGTGAAAACCGCCTGATATCAGGAAATCCTACCGTCACCAGACACAGTAATCCGCTGAGGGTGTAAATCATCGCCGCACCGCCTACCGGGCCCAGTCCCTCACTCACGCTGCGAATAAGGCCGACCATGGTACTCCATAACAGTATTGCCGCCAGCCCAATAAGCGTTGCTCTTTTTCTGTCCATTACTTCGCCATTGCAATAACAATCAAAGGAAAAATGTATCGCATTCAACCTGACGCTGTCGTCAATTATTCTCTTAAACCGTTAATCAAAAAGGAGTATTTAAAGGTTCCGGTGGTGACTATTAAGGGGGGGAAGACAGATGACCTTGATTTGACGCAAAAAAATCAGGGGCTTTGCTGTTAGTTTGCGGCGCGAAGTCTTTTCAGATAACGAGGACAACAATGGACGTCAGCCGCAGACAATTTTTTAAAATCTGCGCGGGCGGTATGGCCGGAACAACGGCAGCCATGCTGGGATTTGCTCCCAAAATGGCGCTGGCGCAGGCACGCAACTATAAGCTGCTGCGCGCAAAAGAGATCCGTAACACCTGCACATACTGCTCCGTAGGTTGTGGGCTTTTAATGTATAGCCTGGGCGATGGCGCGAAGAACGCCAGAGAAGCGATTTACCATATTGAAGGGGATCCGGATCATCCGGTAAGCCGCGGCGCACTTTGCCCGAAAGGGGCGGGGCTGCTGGACTATGTACACAGCGAAAACCGCCTGCGCTACCCGGAATACCGCGCACCGGGTTCTGATAAATGGCAGCGTATCTCCTGGGATGAGGCCTTCTCCCGTATTGCCAAATTAATGAAAGCCGACCGCGACGCCAACTTTATTGAAAAGAACGCCCAGGGCGTAACGGTTAACCGCTGGTTATCCACCGGCATGCTGTGCGCCTCGGCGGCGAGTAATGAAACAGGCATGCTGACGCAAAAATTTGTGCGCTCTCTCGGCATGCTGGCGGTAGACAACCAGGCGCGCGTCTGACACGGACCAACGGTAGCAAGTCTTGCTCCAACATTTGGTCGCGGTGCGATGACCAACCACTGGGTTGATATCAAAAACGCTAACGTCGTGGTGGTGATGGGCGGAAACGCCGCGGAGGCCCATCCGGTGGGGTTCCGCTGGGCGATGGAGGCGAAAAACAACAACGATGCGACGCTTATCGTCGTCGATCCGCGCTTTACGCGCACGGCATCGGTGGCCGATATCTATGCGCCAATCCGTTCCGGTACGGACATTACGTTCCTGTCCGGCGTGCTGCTGTACCTGATCGAAAATAATAAAATTAACGCGGAATACGTTAAGCACTACACCAACGCGAACCTGCTGGTGCGGGATGATTTTGCCTTTGATGACGGGCTGTTTAGCGGCTATGACGCCGAAAAACGCCAGTACGATAAAACGTCCTGGAACTATCAGTTCGATGATAACGGCTACGCGCTGCGTGATGAAACGCTGACGCACCCGCGCTGCGTGTGGAACCTGCTGAAGCAGCACGTTTCCCGCTATACGCCGGACGTGGTGGAAAACATCTGCGGCACGCCGAAAGCGGACTTCCTGAAGGTGTGCGAAGTGCTGGCCTCCACCAGCGCCGCCGACAGAACCACAACATTCCTCTACGCGCTGGGCTGGACGCAGCACACCGTCGGCGCGCAGAACATCCGCACCATGGCGATGATCCAGCTGCTGCTCGGCAACATGGGGATGGCGGGAGGCGGCGTGAACGCGCTGCGCGGTCACTCAAATATTCAGGGGCTCACCGACCTTGGCCTGCTGTCAACCAGCCTGCCGGGCTACCTGACGCTGCCGTCTGAAAAGCAGGCGGATCTGCAAACGTATCTTGAGGCCAATACGCCGAAAGCGACGCTGCCGGACCAGGTGAACTACTGGAGCAACTATCCGAAGTTCTACGTCAGCCTGATGAAATCCTTCTACGGCGACGCGGCGCAGAAGGAGAACGACTGGGGCTTTGAGTGGCTGCCGAAGTGGGACCAGGCCTACGACGTCATCAAGTATTTCAACATGATGGATAAGGGCAACGTCACGGGGTATATCTGCCAGGGCTTTAACCCGGTGGCCTCCTTCCCGGACAAGAACAAAGTCGTTCGCAGCCTGAGCAAGCTGAAGTACATGGTGGTTATCGATCCGCTGGTGACCGAAACGTCCACCTTCTGGCAGAACCACGGGGAATCGAACGATGTCGACCCGGCGTCGATTCAGACCGAAGTGTTCCGCCTGCCGTCCACCTGCTTTGCGGAAGAGGACGGTTCCATCGCAAACTCCGGCCGCTGGCTGCAGTGGCACTGGAAAGGTCAGGATGCGCCGGGCGAAGCGCGTAATGACGGTGAGATCCTCGCCGGGATTTACCACCGCCTGCGCGAGATGTACCGCACCGAAGGCGGCAAAGGCGCTGAGCCGCTGCTGAAAATGGGCTGGCACTACAAGCAGCCGGATCGTCCTGAGTCAGAGGAAGTCGCGAAGGAGAACAACGGCGTGGCGCTGGCGGATCTCTATGACGCCAGCGGCAACCTGGTGGCGAAGAAAGGCCAGCTGCTGAGCAGCTTCGCGCTGCTGCGCGACGACGGCACGACGGCGTCGTCCTGCTGGATCTATACCGGCAGCTGGACGGAGCAGGGTAACCAGATGGCCAACCGCGATAACGCCGACCCTTCCGGGCTGGGCAATACGCTGGGCTGGGCATGGGCGTGGCCGCTGAACCGTCGCGTGCTTTACAACCGCGCGTCTGCAGACGTAAACGGCAGGCCGTGGGATCCGAAACGCATGCTGATTCAGTGGAACGGGGCGAAGTGGACGGGGAACGATATCCCGGACTACAACACCGCCCAGCCGGGCAGCAACACCGGGCCGTTCATCATGCAGCCGGAAGGGCTGGGACGCCTGTTTGCCCTCAACAAGCTGGCGGAAGGGCCGTTCCCGGAACACTACGAGCCGATGGAAACGCCGCTCGGCACCAACCCGCTGCATCCAAACGTCATCTCCAGCCCGGTGGTGCGCATCTACGAAGAGGACGTGCTGCGGCTGGGTAAAAAGGACAAGTTCCCGTACGTGGGGACGACCTACCGCCTGACCGAGCATTTCCACACCTGGACCAAGCACGCGCGGCTTAACGCTATCGCGCAGCCGGAACAGTTTGTGGAGATCAGCGAGACGCTGGCGAAGGCGAAAGGCATCGCCAACGGCGACCGCGTGAAGGTGAGCAGCAAGCGCGGCTTTATTCGCGCGGTGGCGGTGGTGACGCGTCGTCTCCAAAGCCTGAACGTGCACGGCCAGCAGGTGGAAACCGTCGGGATCCCGCTGCACTGGGGCTTTGAGGGCGTGGCGCAGAAAGGCTACATCGCCAACACCCTGACGCCAAACGTCGGCGATTCCAACTCGCAAACGCCGGAGTACAAGGCGTTTCTGGTCAACATCGAGAAAGCGTAAGGAGCGATTAAATGGCGATGGAAACACAAGACGTTATCAAACGCTCCGCGACCAACCCGATTACCCCCGCGCCCCGCGCGCGTGACTACAAGGCAGAGGTCGCTAAGCTTATCGACGTCTCCTCCTGCGTAGGCTGTAAGGCCTGCCAGGTGGCCTGCTCGGAGTGGAACGATATCCGCGACGAGGTGGGGCACTGCGTGGGGGTCTACGACAATCCGGCGGATCTGAGCGCCAAATCCTGGACGGTGATGCGCTTTAGCGAAACCGAGCAGAACGGCAGGCTGGAATGGCTCATCCGTAAAGACGGTTGCATGCACTGTGAAGATCCGGGCTGCCTGAAGGCGTGCCCGTCTGCCGGCGCGATTATTCAGTACGCCAACGGTATCGTCGACTTCCAGCAGGACAACTGCATCGGCTGCGGGTACTGCATCGCGGGCTGCCCGTTTAATATCCCACGCCTCAATAAAGAGGATAACCGGGTATACAAATGCACCATGTGCGTTGACCGCGTCAGCGTCGGGCAGGAGCCTGCCTGTGTGAAAACCTGTCCGACCGGGGCTATCCACTTCGGCACCAAAAAAGAGATGCTTGACGTGGCGCAGGCGCGCGTGGACAAGCTGAAAGCGCGCGGCTACGAGAATGCGGGCATTTATAACCCGCAGGGCGTGGGCGGTACGCACGTGATGTATGTGCTGCACCATAACGACCAGCCGGAGCTGTACCACAACCTGCCGAAGGATCCGGCGATCGATACCTCCATCAACCTGTGGAAAGGTGCGCTTAAGCCGCTTTCGGCGGCGGGCTTTATCGCCACCTTTGCCGGGCTGATTTATCACTACATCGGGATCGGGCCGAACAAAGAGGTGGATGACGACGAGGAGGATCATCATGAGTAAATCGAAAATGATAGTGCGCACGAAGTTTGTCGACCGCGCCTGTCACTGGACGGTCGTGATCTGTTTCTTCCTGGTAGCGGTGTCGGGGATTTCGTTCTTCTTCCCGACGCTGCAGTGGCTGACCGAAACCTTCGGCACGCCGCAGATGGGGCGCATTCTGCATCCGTTCTTTGGCGTGCTGATTTTCGTGGTGCTGATGTTTATGTTCGTGCGCTTTGTCCACCATAACATCCCGGACAAGCAGGATATCCCGTGGGTGAAAGGGATCGTCGAAGTCCTGAAGGGCAACGAACATAAGGTCGCGAAGGTGGGGAAATACAACGCCGGACAGAAGATGATGTTCTGGACCATCATGAGCATGATTTTTGTGCTGCTGGTGACCGGCGTGATTATCTGGCGTCCGTATTTTGCGCACTATTTCCCGATTCAGGTGATTCGCTACGCGCTGCTGATCCACGCCACGTCGGCCATCATTCTTATCCACGCCATCCTGATCCATATGTATATGGCGTTCTGGGTAAAAGGATCGATTAAAGGGATGATTGAAGGGAAGGTGAGCCGCCGCTGGGCGCAGAAACACCACCCGCGCTGGTATCGTGATGTGGAACGGCTGGAAGCGAAACAGGAAAGTACGGAAGGAATGAAGTAAGACCTGCGCCGTCGGCTTTGCCCGGCGGCGCTGCGCTTGCGCTGGCCTACGTTATGTATTGGTCACTAACGCATCTATCGCCGCGATAACAGTACTTCTCGCGCTGCGAAGATTACATACATAATCTTTATTATTTAGTTTCTGTTTCTCCACGTGTGTTATGCCAGCGGTGTTAAGGAAATATCGCTCGAAATCAATATTCACTAAAGGCATCGCGGCATTGATATGTCCACGTAGATAGCTATGGTAGCTTAATGGAATAATCAGTCTTGTTGATAAATCATCATAATAGTCATGTTGAATTATCATAAAATAAGGCTGGTAGTCCCGTGTTCTTTCTGAAGGGTTACGGTAAACGTCAAACTGAAAGCACATTAAATCCCTCCAAAGAAAGGATCGTCTGATAATAATCCCGCTTTAGCCGTAAATTCATTCATGGCTTTTATGAATTCTTTATCTTGCTGATGCTCTCGTCTTCGCGCCTCTGGTGTACGGGCCTCGCGGGAGACTCCACTCGCCATGCTCTCCCTTTTGCCATAGTCTTTGTTACGGTTTGGCTTCATTTTCAGCTCCTTTGTTGGTGCGGTCATTATCAACCGCAGCCAACAAAAAACAATACCGTATCCCCTGGTAATCTACATTCTGCGAGGCGTATTCCAGTAATTTCAGAACCGCTCTTCCACATACCGGAACGGATATTTTGTGGGTTTGACTTTACCAATTTTACGTTTCGGTAAATCCACCTTTTCGACGTGAATTTCTTTATAAGGAATTTGGGTGAGCAGGTGCGAAATAATATTCAGACGCACGCGTTTTTTATCTTCTGAACGTGCCACAAACCACGGCGCCCATGCGGTATCTGTCGCTTCAAACATGGCGTCGCGCGCGAGGGTATACTCGTCCCACAGGTTAAAGGACTTAATATCCATCGGCGATAGCTTCCAGATTTTACGACCATCGTTAATACGGTCGCGCAGGCGGCGCTCCTGCTCTTTAGGCGTGACCTCCAGCCAGTACTTCAGCAGGATAATCCCGGCATCCACCATCGCTTTTTCCATCACCGGCGCACCATCAAGAAACTTCTCAACCTGCTCGGGGGTGCAGAATCCCATGACCCGCTCGACGCCCGCGCGGTTGTACCAGCTGCGGTCGAATATGACGATCTCTCCGGCGGCAGGCAGATGGGGAACATAACGTTGAAAATAGAGCTGGGTTTTCTCTTTCTCGGTGGGTGCAGGGAGGGCTACAACGCGAAACACGCGAGGGCTGACGCGCTCGGTTATCGCTTTAATGGTGCCTCCTTTACCGGCACCGTCGCGTCCTTCAAAAACAATACACACTTTTAGCCCTTTTGCGACGACCCACTGCTGGAGCTTAACCAGTTCAACGTGGAGGCGACGTAGCTCTTTTTCATACTCTTTGGTCTTCAGCACGGGTTTAACCAGGCTATCTACGCTCGCTTTGGTCACGGTCGCTGCTTTGGTTTTATTCTGCTTTGCGTTTCCCATGATAATTCTCATCTCCGGATCGGGTGATGTGCTTAGAAGGAACTAACACTTTGAAGTGTAATGCTGGCCTGCAACCTTCGCGGGAATTTTTGACATGTGTGTCAGATAAGCGTGTTTCTCTTCTGCAGGTAACGGGTTAGAATGGTGACAGATACTGTATGAATAAACAGGTTGGTGTGATGGCATTGATTTTTGAGGGCGAAAAAATCGGTCGTACTCGTTTTACCGGCGAGAAAATAGAGAATGCAATCTTTCGTAACTGCGACTTTTCCGGCACGGATTTAACCAGCACGGAGTTTATTGGCTGTCAGTTCTATGACCGGAAAAGCCAGCAGGGCGGTAAGTTTACTCGGGCGCAGCTTAAAGATGCTATTTTCAAAAGCTGCGATTTATCGATGGCGGATTTCAGGCATTCGAATGCATTAGGCATCGAAATTCGTGAATGCAGGGCGCAAGGGGCTGATTTTCGCGGGACCAGTTTTATGAACATGATCACTACGCGTACCTGGTTTTGCAGTGCTTACATAACAAAAAGCAACCTGAGCTATGCCAATTTTTCGAAGGTGGTTCTGGAAAAATGCGAGTTGTGGGAAAACCGCTGGAACGGTGCGCAAATACTCGGTGCCACCTTCAGCGGCTCGGATCTGTCGGGGGGCGAGTTCTCCTCTTTTGACTGGCGAGCAGCCAATTTTACCCACTGCGATCTGACCAACTCAGAACTGGGTGAACTGGACGTGCGCGGTATTGATTTGCAGGGTGTCAAACTGGACAGCTATCAGATTGCCCAGCTGATGGAGCGGCTTGGCATCGTGGTTTTGGGCTAGCGGTATTCACAACCTTACCTGAATTAATGGATTAACCTGCCAGTCGGCTGATTTGAGCTGGCTCACCATACAAGATTATTCAATAATGTCCGTCGCGTGTAATTAACCAGTGGTTGAAGTATGAAAAAGACAATTTTTTCGTTGGCGCTTGGCACATTTGGCCTCGGAATGGCCGAATTTGGCATTATGGGCGTGTTAACCGAGCTGGCACATGACACCGGTATTTCGATTCCCTCCGCCGGGAATATGATCTCGTTTTATGCGTTCGGCGTGGTGATTGGCGCCCCGATTGTGGCGCTGTTCTCAGGCAAGTTTTCGTTAAAGACCACGCTGCTGTTTCTGGTAGCGATGTCCGCTGTCGGCAATGCCCTGTTCACGTTTTCCACGTCCTATTTCTGGCTGGCTGTGGGGCGGCTGATTTCCGGTTTTCCGCACGGGGCTATTTTTGGCGTCGGGGCGATTATCCTGTCTAAAATTGCGCCACCGGGCAGGGTGACGGTCGCGGTGGCAGGGATGATCGCCGGTATGACCGTGGCCAACCTGATGGGCGTTCCGCTGGGGACCTGGCTCGGACATCAGTTCAGCTGGCGTTATACCTTTTTTCTGATTGCCGTGTTCGATGCGCTGGTGATCCTCTCGGTTCTGCTCTGGGTGCCGGACATCCGCGACACTTCAGAAATCAAATTGACCGAGCAGTTCCATTTTCTGAAAAAACCAGAACCCTGGCTGATTTTTGCCGCCACCATGTTTGGTAACGCCGGGGTGTTCGCGTGGTTCAGCTTCGTTAAGCCGTTTATGGTTAACGTCTCCGGTTATTCAGAAGGGATGATGACGGCCATCATGATGCTGATGGGGCTTGGCATGGTGTTGGGCAATCTGCTGAGCGGTAAGCTCTCGGGGCGTTTTAGCCCGCTGCGCATTGCGGCCACCACCGACATGGTGATTGTCGCCTTGCTGCTGCTGCTTTTCGCCTTTGGTGAACTGAAAACGGCCTCGCTGGTCATGGGCTTTATCTGCTGTGCCGGACTGTTCGCGCTCTCTGCGCCGCTACAAATTCTGCTTCTGCAAAATGCGAAGGGCGGTGAGATGCTGGGGGCGGCAGGGGGACAGATGGCGTTTAATCTCGGCAGTGCGATTGGGGCGTACTTTGGCGGGATGATGATTGTCCTCGGCTTTAGCTGGCGTTACGTTACGCTGCCGGCGGCAATACTCTCTTTCTCGGCCATGAGCGCACTGCTGATCTACGGTCACCTGCGGGCCAGACGGGCTCAGGCTAACGCTCGCGCGCTAGCCTGACAGGCTTCAGGCAAACCAGGGCTCACCCAGGTTCAGCATCAGGCGGTTGGCCCAGGCGAAGAACGCGGCGGACTGCACCAGATCAAGCTGCGCTAAGGTATCCAGCCCCTCTTTTTCCAGCGCGGCAAGGTGCAGCGGCGTGGCGGCAGGCGGCGTGACCGACAGCGCCGCCGCAAAATCGATTTCCGCCTGCCAGCGTGCGGATTGCCCCTCGCTCAGGGACCGCCCCGGCCTCACGGCCAGCAGGGCTTCTACCGCCGCGTCATCCTTTGACAGCTGGCTGGCTTTACGCGCATGGACAGATGCGCAGTAAATGCAGCCATTGATTTTACTGGCGACCGTTGCGGCTAGCTCGCGCTCGGCGCGCGGCAATCCCCCCGATGTATAAAAAATTCCTTTATCCGTTAACGTGCGCTGTTCAAGCACCGGCAGGTTGCGCCCCAGCAGGCGGAAGTAGTCGGAATCGGTATGGCCAAATTTCGCCAGAATGGCAACCTCATCGTCACGGAAATCAGCCAGCGGTTTGGCCGCTATCCACGGTTCCCATCCCAGCTCCTGCTGGGTAAACGCGACGGGTGCCGCCTTCCCGGTGACCGTTGTTGCGGTCGTGTGCCAGATGCCTGCCGCCACCGGCGCATCGCTTTTGGCGACGGGCCTGTCGTTCAGCAGCCGCAGCCCGGTGATGAGTCGGCTCTGGAAGCTCACAAACGCAATAAGCTGCGCCAGGGTAACAATGCCTTCCTTGCTCCATCCCGCCTGGGTCAGCGCCCTTAACGCTGCGGGCGTCGCTTCGACGGGGGAGAACGTCAGCAGGCGCGCGAAGTTCAGCGCCGGGGTCAGGCGTTCTGAGGTGGGATCGGCCAGGCCAAATCCCGCATAGTGCGCGGCCAGCGCCTCCGCGCTGTGCCACCTGGCGACTTTTGCCGCTACGGCGAAGCGCTCGTCCAGTGCAAAATCAGCATCCTGCTGGCTAAAGAGAATTTCGTAGCTGCCCTGCGCGTGGCGCGTGGAGGCATCACGCGTGGCGCGCGCCTCTGCCAGAGGGGAACCGGGTTTAATTTCCGCCAGCTCGGCGAGAATGTCCTGACTTAACGACATAGGTGTCTCCTCAAAGGATGTGGGGGGCAATACGTTCGGCGATCAGTTCGATGGACCGCAGCGTGTCGCGATGCGTGGGTTCGACCGAATGGACCTGGAATGAGATATCCGTGGCGCGCCTGAGAATGGAGTCAGCATTCAGAGAATTCAGCACCGTATCGGGCGAACCAATATGGGCGTCAAACTGGCGGCGATAATCGGTGACGTTGTCACCTCTAACCACGTGCCCGGCAGCGCGATGCTGCTGGGCCTGTTTCGTAAGGCCCGGCGTCGCGACCCTGAGCGCATAGTCGTCGCTGTCGGCGACGAACGCCGTACGGGAGGCCAAAATGCGCGGTGCGATGCCCGCAGGCAGCGCATCGAGGTAGGCATCCACAATCGGGTTCTGGATCTCGTCGAGCGTTAAATCCAGCCGATCTGCCGGGCGCGGCTGCGTGCGGGAGAGCATTAAACCGTGTCCGGCCCGGGCGGCGCGAACGGCTCCGTCAACAGAGAAGGTGGCAATCCAGATACGGTCGGCCAGCTGCGGCGCAGGCGGGTAAAGGTGGTTATCCGGATGGGTCAGCGAATCCCCGCGCCAGGCGCTTTGGATCACATGCAAATGGTCAGCAAAGGCCGCGCCGCGCTCCTCAAACGTCAGGCCGAACGGCAGAAATGAGGTCGGTGTGCCGCCCGAACCAAAACCGACCTCAAGACGGCCATCAGCGAGTAAATCGAGCACGGCGGCATCTTCCGCGACGCGCAGCGGGTTTTCCATCGGCAGGGTGATGATGGCCGTGCCCAGTCGGATGGTTTCGGTATGCGCGGCTACGTGCGCCAGAAACAGCAGCGGCGACGGCAGGCCACCTTCACTTTCGTGGAAGTGGTGCTGGGCAATCCAGGCGCTGTCAAAACCGTGGCGTTCGGCGTGGCGGATCTGTTCAGTTGCCAGACGATAGCGCTCCTTCGGCGTAGCGTCGTCAAGCAGGCGGGTGAAAAATCCCAGGCGTTTTCGCGTCATGCGAACTCCTCCGTAGCGGATGAAAAATGGGGAATGGCGTCAATCAGCTCGCGGGTATAGTCGTTCTGCGGCGACGCGAATAAGGTTCCGACATCACCCTGTTCGACCACCTGACCGCTGCGCAGCACCGTGACGCTGTGGGCGAGCCGGCGGACGGTAGACAGATCGTGCGTGATAAAGAGGTAGGTCAATCCCAGCTGCTGCTGCAGCTGCTGAAGCAGAGCCAGAATCTGCGCCTGCACGGTGACGTCCAGCGCGGAGGTGGCTTCATCCAGCACCAGAATGGTCGGTTCCAGGATCAGCGCCCGGGCGATGGCAACGCGCTGCCGCTGTCCGCCTGAAAGCTCCCGGGCGGTGCGGGTCAGGAGTTCGACGGGCAGGGCAACCCGCTGAGCCACCGTCTCCACCCGGAGCTTTCGCTGCGCCTTACCGAGGCGAGAAAAGTTCTTCAGGGGCTCCTCGATGATCTCGAACAGCGTCTGACGCGGGTCGAGAGAGGCAAACGGGTTCTGGTAGACAAACTGGATCTTCTGGCGCAGCTGACGGCGTGCCTCGCGGCTGAGCGCGGTGGCATCAATATCATCAATGATGACCTGTCCGTTGTCGGCCTGTTCAAAACCCAGCAAAATACGGGCGAGGGTGGTTTTCCCGGAGCCGGATTCACCGACCAGCGCATGCGTGCTGCCGCGCCTGACGTCAAACGTAACCCGATCCAGCGCCTGAAGCTGATGACCTTTGCCCAGGGAGAATTGCTTGCTGATGCCGCGGGCGCGAATGGCCGGGGACGCGAGCGGGCGACCGGCCACCGGGGCGATGGTCAGGCGCTGGCCCTGGAGATCGCTCAACAGCTGACGGGTGTAGGCGTGCTGCGGCGTGCGGACGATATCGGCGGTGTTGCCCTGTTCCTGAACCTCGCCATCGCGAAACACCAGCAGCCTGTCCGCGCGCTGTGCGGCCAGCGCCAGATCGTGGGTGACAAACAGAACGGCGGTACCCGATTCCCGGCGCAGGATATCCAGCAGATCGAGAATACGTTTTTGCACCGTCACATCCAGCGCGCTGGTGGGCTCATCGGCAACGATCACGTCCGGACGCAGGGCAATGGCGATGGCAATCAGCACGCGCTGTTTCATCCCGCCGGAGAGCTGATGGGGATACTGCGTCATGCGCTGTTCGGGGTGGCTCAGGCCGACCTTTGTCAGCAGGGCGAGCACCTGCTCGTCGCGCTCGGCGCGGGTCACCTTCTGGTGTAGCTGAATAATTTCTCCGACCTGCACACCGATGGTTTTCACCGGGTTGAGCGAATTACCCGGATCCTGCGGCACCAGGCTAATTCGCGCCCCGCGAAGGGTATCGAGACGCTTCGCGGACCATCGGCTAATCTCCTCGCCGTTGAGCGATATCTTTCCCGCATCGCGCCGGGCGTTATCGGCCAGCAGGCCAATGATCGCCTGCGCCGTGGTCGTCTTGCCGGACCCGGATTCGCCGACAAACGCCAGCATTTCCCCTCGTCCGAGCGTGAAGCTGACGTTATGCACCACCTCTCGCCACTGGCGCGCGGTACGGTAGCTGATCGTCAAATTTTCCACTGAGAGCACGGTCATTAACGACCTCCGCTGAACTGTTGGCTGATGCGGTTGGTGGCCAGCACCACGGCGATGACGACGACGCCGGGGAAAGTGGTGAGCCACCAGGCGGTAGAGAGATAGTTACGGCCTTCGGCAATCAGTAAGCCCCATTCCGGCACCGGCGACGGGGTGCCGTAACCGAGAAAGCTCAGCGTGGAGAGCGCCAGGATGGCCTGACCAAACTGCAGCGTGGCAAAGGCGAGGACGGCGGTTAACGCGTTGGGCAGGATGTGTCGCCACAGCACGGCGAAAAACGTCCCGCCGCTGCCGAACACCGCCTCGACGTAATCCGTGTGGCGGATGCGCACCACTTCACCGCGCGCGAGGCGGGCGAAGCTGGCAATGGAGGCAACGCCTACGGCAATCGCGGCGTTAACGGTGCCAAACCCGAGCAGAATAATCACCGTCAGCGAGAGCAGCAGAGACGGGATGGACAGCAGCACGTCGACGAAGCGCATCAGCAGAGACTCGACGCGTCCGGCGAACGCCCCGGCAATCACCCCTAAACCGGTGCCTACCACCAGACCCATCGTCACGGCGGCCAGCGCCGCGCTCAGGGAATGGGAGGCGCCATAAACGATACGCGTATAAACATCCCGGCCAAGCTGATCGGTCCCGAGCCAGTGACCGGCCTGCGGTGCCAGGCGCTGTGCCCCGGCGATGCCCTCAATCGGGCTGAAGTGGGTTAACAGGCCGGGCGCCACGGCGGCAAAAGCGGCTAAAATAATCACCGCCCATGCCAGCCATAGCCCCGGCTGCCATTCCACTCCCTGCCACGCTGGAACGCGTTTTCGCGCGGCGGCCGCGTAATCGACCAGACTCATGATGCACCTCCGGTAACGGTTTGCAGACGGGGATCCAGCAGCGGCATCAGCATATCCACCAGCAGATTGATCAGGACAAAACCGAGGGCGGAAATCATAACCACCGTCTGAAGCACGGCGATGTCCTGATTATTCACCGCCTGCTGGGTCAGCTGCCCGAGCCCGCTGCGGCCAAAAACGGTTTCGGTGATCAGTGCCCCGGCAATCAGCTCGCCCAGCAGCAGCCCGGCAATGTTCAGGACCGGCAGCAGGGCGTTGCCGGTCACGTGACGCCACAGGACGGCGGTTTCACTCAGCCCTTTGGCACGGGCGACGGCGACAAACGGCTGCGTCGCCACCTGGTCCAGGCTGCGCATCAGAATTTGCGCCAGCGGGGCGGAGATCGGGATCGCGACGGTCACGATCGGCAGGATCAGCCCCTGCAGCGGCGTCGGGTTAATCACCGGGATCAGTCGCAGCTGAAAAGAAAAAAGCTGGATGAGGGCAATCCCCAGCCAGAACGTCGGTAAAGAGATAAACAGGACTGGCAGAGACTGGAGGGTATTACTCAGCCAGCGCAGACCCGGCAGGCGCGACGCAAAGGCCAGCGCAAATGCCAGCAGGACCGCGAGTAAAAAGGCAGGCAGGGCGAGGCTCAGGGTAGCCGGCAGATTGCTGGCAATCAGCTCGCTGACCGGCACGCCTGCCTGTAGCGAATAGCCGAAATCCCCGCGCAGCATCGCCAGCAGCGTATGACCGTATTGCTGCCACAGCGGCCTGTCTGCGCCGTAGGCCACGCGCATCTCCTCGATTTGCGCCGGGCTTAAGCCCAGGTCCGGGTTCTGAAATTTAATCAGCACCGCGTCGCCCGGCAGCACCTGGAGCAACACGAACGAGAGGGTAAAGGCGGCCCACAGTACCAGCAGCCCGTGCCCAAAGCGTTGAAGAAGTGCGTGGCGCATCGTCGGCTCCTCAGTGTTTCTCAATCCACGCGCCGTAGAACGACGGGCGGCCTACCGCTTCAAAATTGACGCCTTTCAGCCACGGCGCACCGGCAAAGACCTGCGGCTCCTCGAAAATCGGAATAACGTAGGCGTTATCCAGCAGGTAGCGCTGGGCGTCCCCCGTCAGCTGCAGGCGTTTTTGCGGATCGACTTCAGCAGAAATGTTCACCAGCAGTTCATTCAGCCTGTCGTCACGGAAGTTTTTGACCTTGTCGCTGGATCCGCCTTTTTGCAGCAGCGCGTCGCGGTTAGCCGGGTAGAACATGCTTTTCACCACGTCAGGATCGGCGCGGCCCACTTCGGAGACGGTTAACGGGGTTTTCAGCGGGTCAAGGTTATCCAGCGTGCGGCTGCCTGCGTCACCGGCTTTGACGCTCAGCGCCACGCCCACCTGTCGCCACTGCTGGGCAACCAGCTGCAGCACCTCTTTATTTTGTGGCTGCGGCAGGGATTCATACACCGTCAGCGCCAGACGTTGGCCGTCTTTGGCGCGGATCCCGTCGCCGCCTGCTTTCCAGCCCGCCTCGTCCAGCAGCTGGTTGGCTTTTTCCGGGTCAAAGGTCAATTTGTCGCTGAGATCGACAAAGCCTGCGGCGGAACCGGCAATCACGGACTTCGCCTGCGGATAGTTGGCCGAGAAGAGGGTCTCGACCACCTGTTTTGCATTGGTGGCATGCAGCAGCGCCTGGCGAACGCGAACGTCGGCGACCAGCGGGTTATCCGGGCGGAAGCTGATGCTGTCGTTCACCCCGCGGGTCGGGGCGGCGTAGATTTTATAGCCTTGATCTGTCGCCTGCTTTTCGTCATACGCCTGCACCTGGCGAATAAAGTCGGCCTGACCGGCCAGCAGGGCCCCCACGCGCACGCTGTCTTCCTGGGTCACGATAAACTTGATGCCATCGAGATTAGCGGGCCCCTGCTGCGCCAGGTTTTTCGGCCCCCACTGGTAGTCTTTGCGCGCTTCGAGCGTCACTTCACGTCCCAGCTTCTCGTCCTTCACCACAAACGGGCCGGAACCGATGATGTGGCGGGCATCTCCCAGCTCTTCGAAGTTGCGCTTCAGCGTGCTGAGCGAGACCAGACCCGAGCCAATGGTGGCGGTGCCCTGCAGGAACCCCGGCGACGGTTTTTTGAAGTAGAACTTCACGGTCAGCGGGTCGATGACTTCGCTGCGATCGTAGTTATTAATCACTTCTGACACCGGCAGGCGCTGTGCCTTATTGCCTGAACCGTAGGTATCAAAGTTTTTCGCCACGGCGTTGGCGTCCAGCGGCGTGCCGTCGGAGAAGGTGATGCCGGGACGAAGCTTAAAGGTGTATTCGGTTTTATCGGCGTTGGTGGTCCAGCTTTCGGCCACCCAGGGTTCGACCTGCAGCGTCTTTGGGTTCTGCCATGTCAGTTTGTCGGTGATTTGATTCAGAATGCCGCCGTTCGGGTAAAAGCCACCGGCAGGCGGATAGAGGTTGGTGTGCGCCTGTTGCTCCAGATAAATCAGCGTGCCGCCTTTGACGGGCGCATCTGCTGCCCAGGCTGCGGTTGTCGCCAGAATCAGCGCCGTCAGCAGCGGCAGACGAAATGGGGTTTGCATGGTGAATTCCTTTGTTATCTTCTTGTTAGCGTCGGATTCATCATCGGGCGCGGGGGAAAACAAGGGAACAAAGGAATTAAGATAAGGATTGCCGGAAAATGGCTATAAAAAAACCGCCCCAGCGAGGAGCGGTAATGAAAAATGAACGATTATGAACGTAGGTCGATCACCATACGGCCGCGGATCTGGCCCTGTTCCATCTCTTTAAAGATGGCGTTGATGTCCTCGATTGGACGCATCGTGACTTTCGGCACCACCTTACCTTCTGCGGCGAACTGGAAGGCTTCCTGCAGATCCTGACGGGTGCCGACCAGGGAACCTACCACCTGAATGCCGTCCAGCACCAGACGCGGAATGTCGAGGCTCATCGCTTCCGGCGGCAGGCCAACCGCGACCACGCGGCCACCGGCACGCACGGCGTCAACGGCTGAGTTAAAGGCCGCTTTTGCGACGGCAGTAACGACTGCGGCATGCGCGCCGCCGGTTTTCTCCTGCACAATTTTCGCGGCGTCTTCGCTGCGGGAGTTGATGGTTAAATCCGCACCCATGCTGGCCGCCAGCTTCAGCTGTTCGTCGTTAACGTCGAGAGCGATGACTTTGGCGTTAAAGACGTTTTTGGCGTACTGCAGCGCAAGGTTTCCCAGACCGCCCAGACCATAGATTGCGATCCACTGGCCCGGTTTGATACCCGAGACCTTCACCGCTTTATAGGTGGTGACGCCGGCGCAGGTGATGCTGCTGGCCGCAGCGGATTCCAGACCGTCCGGCACTTTTACGGCGTAGTCAGCGGTGACGATGCACTCTTCCGCCATGCCGCCGTCAACGGAGTAACCGGCGTTTTTCACGTCGCGGCACAGGGTTTCGTTGCCGGTATTACAGTATTCGCAGTGGCCGCAGCCTTCGAAAAACCAGGCCACGCTTGCGCGGTCACCGACTTTCAGCGACTTCACGCCGGGGCCGACTTCTTTTACGATGCCAATCCCTTCGTGGCCCAGGATAACCCCGGTTTTATCGCCAAAATCACCGTTCTTCACGTGGAGGTCGGTATGGCATACGCCGCAGCATTCCATCTTCAGCAGGGCCTCCCCGTGCTTTAGCGGGCGTAAGGTTTTTTCGGTGACATTAACCTGATGATCCTGAGTGACAACAGCAGCCTTCATATGTATCTCCTTGTTCATGATGAGTATCTGCATAGCAGGTGTAATACTCCTCAAGGATTAGTGGTTTGGCGCTGTAATGCAAGGCAACGGCAACATAATGTCATTATTTAATCCATTTTCAGAATAAGAATACGGCGTTCCTCTAATAATTTAGGGGGGAAATACTGGCCCGACGAGAGACTCGCCGGGCGCAGACTTACAGCTGTGCCTCTATCTCCTCTATCTCTTTACGCCATTGCGCCTGAAGATGCGGCTTTTGATGCTTCGGCTTACGCGCCAGATCGTCTTCCAGCAGCGTTTCCAGCGCGACCAGCCGTTCGAGCAGATCGTCATACGGCGAGGGTTGAACCGTCGCAGCGTCGATGACGGGCGCGGTGGATGTCGCCAGCCCCGCGCTTTCACGCAGGCGCTCAAACACCGCTTCTGCATCGTGCCACTCGCTCAGCTTTCCCTCTTCAATCAGCCAGAAACGGTTGCAGCTTTGGCTAATTAACTGACGGTCGTGGCTGACCAGCAGCACGCCGCCTTCAAACTGCTGAAGGGTTTGCGCCAGCGCCTCTTTGCCTTCCATGTCCAGGTGGTTAGTGGGCTCATCCAGCATCAGCAGGCTGTAGCGGGCAAGCGTCAGGCCCACGAACAGCAGGCGCGAGCGTTCGCCGCCGCTGAGCGTGCTGATTTTCTGCCCATGGCGGGACCACGGGAACCCGGCGCTGATGAGCGCCATTTTGCGGTTCTGCGGATCCGGTGCAAAAGGCTCCAGCGCGTCGAGCAGCGTGGCGTCATCCGGCAGCTGATTAAGCGTCTGGTCGTAATAGCCTGGCGACACGCGCGGATGGATTTTCAACCCGCTTTCTGCGGACTCATCGGCAAACTGTTGCCAGATAAGCCTCATCAGCGACGATTTGCCGCAGCCGTTACGACCGACAATCGCCACGCGATCGCCGCTTTTTAGCCGCGCCATTTCGATGTTAAACAGCGGCGGTAGCCCGGGCGCAGGCGGGACGCTGAGGTTTTCCATCTCCAGCAGACGGTCGGCCCGCAGCGCGTCGCCGCGCAGGGTTAACGTCCACTGGCTGCCTGCCGTGAGCGCCGTCTGGCTCTCCTTCAGCCGTTCGACCTGTTTTTCCATCTGTTTGGCTTTGCGGGCCAGGTCTTCGTTGTCGTAAACCTTGCCCCAGGTCGCCAGCCGCTTCGCGCTGGCGGTCACGCGGTCAATCTCCTTTTGCTCCGCCTTGTGGCGCTGCGCGTCGCTTTCATCCTTTGCTTCCAGCGCCTTGCGGGCGGCCGTGCAGGGAAGGGCGAAGTAGTGCAGCGTTTTATCGCGCAGGATCCAGCTGCCGTTGGTGACGGCATCCAGCAGCTGTCGGTCATGGGAGACCAGCACGAAGCTGCCTGACCAGTTCTGCAGAAAGTGTTCCAGCCAGAGCATGGTCGGCAAATCAAGGTGGTTGCTGGGTTCATCGAGCAGGAGCAGATCCGGGGCGTGAATCAGCGCCCGCGCCAGCAGCAGGCGGGTGTGCTGCCCGCCGCTCAGCGTGGCGGATTGCAGCGCCATATCCTGAGGCGTGAAGCCCATGCCTGCCAGCAGCGTTTCGGCTTTCCAGCGCAGGCTATCGCGCTCGGCTAAAGGCAGCTGTGCGAGCACGGCATCCAGCATGGTCAGCGGGAAAATGGCGTCCGGAAGATGTTGCTCCACGCGCGCCATCAGGCAGTGCCCGGCCAGCGCTACCGTGCCGGCGGCGGGGGAGTCAGTGCCGTCCAGCACCTTCAGCAGCGTGCTTTTGCCGCAGCCGTTGTCGCCCAGCAGGCCAATGCGATCGCCTTTTTTCAGCGTAAAGGAGAGTGAGTCGAAGAGCGTGCCAAACGCCGTATCAACGCGTAAAGATTGTGCAGTGAGTAAAGTGCTCATTGTTGCTTACCCAAGAGTTACAGGCATGTTTATGCCTCGTCAAACATCGCTGACGATAACTCAGTAAGCCCGAGAGAAGGGATTTCAGGGGTTGGTGTCTTCGCTCAAGCAGAAGTTATCGCAGCACGATACCGATAACGCTTGAGCTGGTGCGATCACCAAATGTATGTGAAACATTGAAAATTTCACGATACAGCATAATTGGCCTCCTTATATATTCAGTAGGTTAATAGATGAAGGGAGTGTAGCGGGGGAAAAGGGGTTTGGCTAGTGGGGGGCGAATCTAATTCCCTCTCCCAAAGGGAGAGGGAACGGTCGCAGTGCAGAATTAAATCGAGGTACGGCGATAGCTGCGGTATTCAGGCTTCCAGAAGTTGTCGTCGATGGCCTGCTGCAGCGCGTCGGCAGAGGTTTTCACCGCCACGCCCTGCTGCTGAGCCATTTTACCTACCGCAAACGCGATAGCGCGCGACACCTTGTGAATGTCCTTCAGCTCCGGCAGCACCAGCCCTTCACCGTTGTTGACCAGCGGCGAGTAGCCCGCGAGGGTTTCGCTCGCCGACATCAGCATCTCATCGGTAATGCGGGACGCGCCGGAGGCGATCACGCCCAGACCAATGCCCGGGAAGATATAGGAGTTGTTGCACTGGGCGATCGGATAGGTTTTATCCTTCCACACCACCGGGTCGAACGGGCTGCCGGTGGCGACCAGCGCGTTACCTTCGGTCCAGGCGATGATGTCCTGCGGCGTCGCTTCCACGCGGGAGGTCGGGTTGGAAAGCGGCATCACGATAGGGCGCTCGCAGTGCTTGTGCATCTCGCGAATGATCTCTTCGGTGAAGAGGCCGGTTTGCCCGGAAACGCCGATCAGAATATCCGGCTTCACGTTGCGCACTACGTCCAGCAGGGAAAGGACTTCGTTGTCGGTATCCCAGTTTTTCAGGTTCTCGCGCTTCTGCACCAGCTTGTTCTGGAACGGCAGCAGGTTCGGCATAGCGTCGGTCAGCAGGCCGAAACGGTCAACCATAAAGACGCGGGAGCGGGCCAGCTCTTCGCTTAAGCCTTCGCGCTGCGTCTGGGCGATGATCTGCTCGGCGATACCACAGCCCGCAGAGCCTGCGCCCAGGAAGACAATTTTCTGGTAGCTCAGCTGGCTGCCGGCTGCGCGGCTGGCGGCGATAAGCGTACCCACGGTCACGGCTGCGGTGCCCTGGATGTCGTCGTTAAAAGAGCAGATCTCATCGCGATAGCGGTTCAGCAGCGGCATCGCGTTTTTCTGCGCGAAGTCTTCAAACTGCAGCAGAACGTCCGGCCAGCGGTGCTTCACGGCCTGGATGAAGTCGTCGACAAACTGATAGTACTCGTCGTCGGTAATGCGCGGATGGCGCCAGCCCATATAGAGCGGATCGTTGAGCAGCTGCTGGTTATTGGTCCCGACGTCCAGCACCACCGGCAGGGTATACGCCGGGCTGATGCCGCCGCAGGCGGTGTAGAGAGAGAGCTTACCGATTGGGATCCCCATCCCGCCAATGCCCTGGTCGCCGAGGCCGAGAATACGTTCGCCGTCGGTCACCACAATCACTTTTATATTGTGGTTCGGCACGTTCTGCAGAATATCGTCCATGTTGTGGCGGTTCTGATAGGAGATGAAAACACCGCGTGAACGACGGTAGATCTCTGAGAAACGCTCGCAGGCCGCACCCACCGTCGGGGTGTAGATCACCGGCATCATCTCTTCGAGATGGTTCTGCACCAGGCGATAGAAGAGGGTTTCATTAGTGTCCTGAATGTTACGCAGGTAGATGTGCTTGTCGATTTCGGTTTTGAAACCCTGATACTGGATCCACGCGCGCTCCGCCTGTTCTTCAATGGTTTCAACCACTTCGGGCAGTAAACCCAGCAGGTTAAAGCTGCTGCGCTCTTCCATGCTGAAGGCGCTGCCTTTGTTGAGCAGGGGGAATTCGAGTAAAACCGGTCCGGCGTATGGGATGTATAAGGAACGATGTTTTTTCAGTTTGTTGTCCATGTCACTCACTCTTTTTATGAAGATCCGTCCCTGACACTGCTGTTTGTCATCTTTCTGGCCTGTGCGATGGGGTGCGGTCAGGCGGTATTATAAAGGAGCTAAATATTAATTACCGCAACACATAAACAAAAACACCATCGGGATTACCGATGGTGTTCTGGATCTCAGTCTGGAACTTACTTGCCGGCGTGGCGTTTTCTGCCGGTGGCGTGCGTGACCTGCGTTTCGTGGTCGCCTTCAATCACCACTTTACGCTGATTTGAAAGCTTGTAGTTCAGTCCCAGAATATGGCGTGCCTGACGGTTCGATTTCATGTTAACTCCTCAATCCTGTTGATAGTTTTAAGGACCAGTTTGCTTACGCAAACGAAATGTAACCCCTTAGGTTGCAGATCCAGCTTAGCAGGTTTTTACAAGGGTGCGTTTTGTCCGCTGACGACGTAGTTAATAGTCTGCTGGTAGATGTCACTGAGGATGTCATTATCGGTGGATTCCACCCATTTGGTTAGTTCCATCAAAATGTCATCTTCAGTCACAGCACCGTGCTCGGCGTGAAGACCCTGCGCAATCGCGTTAACGAGTTCAGGTTGTGCTGCTGCGGTATTAGCCGGGTAATAAGTAAACATGCTGCCTCCGTGTCGTTGTCTGTTTAATGGTACGGCTCGCAAAAAATTTAATTCATAAACAGAATGGCAAATATTTTCCCGGTTGTGGTTCAGATTCATCTTAGAAATAAAAATGGCATAAGTGCATGCTTTTATGCACTTTTAAAAGGTGTGGCTATATCGACGGGTAACGGCGGGGATATTTTGGCGGGGCTCCTGCTATCGCGGAAATATAGCAGGAGCCGTTTTTAAATTACCACTTCATTTCGCCAGTATTCACTTTGGCGCTTAATTCCAGCGAGCTTTCATCAGCCAGGCCTGGATACTGTTTTTTCAGGGTGCTGATGACGCCTGCGGAATCTTTATGCGCGGCTAAAGCCTTTTCAAAGCGCTGCAGATAGTCGCGGGTAAAATCAATCGCGCCAGTGCCCGCTGGAGGAGTGCCCAGGTAGTGGCCCGGGATCACGCGCTCAGGTTTGTGCGCGGCCATATGCTCCAGCGTTTCCTGCCACTGCTTGCGGCTTTCCGGCGTCTGGGTGTCTGCCGTCCAGACGTGAATGCCCCAGGCTACCCCGGTGCCGCCGAGGATCGTTTTTGCTGAGGGGATCCACACATAGGCCGCGTAGCTGTCTGACTGCTCGATATCGACCTTTTCCCCGTCAACCATGAACGTGGTGGAGGCAAGAACCTGCGGGACAACCAGCTCCGTTGGCGCGCCGTCCTTCATCTGCGGCCCCCAGAAGGCGAGCTTGGCGTCTTTGGTGGCTTTAATATGGTCAACCACATGCTGCGTGGCCACCACTTTGGCATTCGGGAAGGCTTTGACCAGCGGCTGCAGGCCAAAATAGAAATCCGGATCGCCGGAGGTGATCACAATCTTATTCAGGGTTTTACCGCTGCGGCGGATTTTTTCTACCAGCGCTTCGCCATCCTTCACGCTGAACTGCGCGTCAAACAGCACCGCCTCTTTCGGGCCGGAAACCAGCGTGGAGGAGACCGGGAAAATGCCTTTTTCCTGCGGGTTCCAGGTATCAATGGTTAACGGCGCGGCAAAAACAGCCGGCGTGAAAAGGGTGGAAAGCAGGGCAAGGTGAGTGAATTTCATGCTGTTGTCTCTGTTGTTCAGGAATGTCTTTATTGTACGGATATTCGTATTTGCCAGAATTCCTGAAACAAGACATGCTTAGTTTCATAAATCGAGCAAATGGAGCTTATATGGACCGCGTTATCGCCGCTCAGGTCTACAACCGGATATGCGAGCTGGGCAGTTTGAGCGCGGCGGCCCGCGCGTTGGGCATTTCCCGACCGATGGTGAGCCGCTACCTTGAACAAATGGAGAAGTGGGCGGGAACGCGGCTGGTAAACCGCTCTACGCGCAAGCTGACGCTGACCGCGGCAGGGGAAAAGGTGCTGCAAAAAACCCGGACGCTCTCGCAGATTTCGCAGGAAATCGAGGGCCAGTCGGAGAAGGATCTGCCGTCCGGCACGCTGCGGGTGGCCTGCGCCCATTTTACCGCCATGCACCTGATTGCGCCGGTGCTGCCCGGTCTGCTCTCGCGCTACCCGCAGCTGCGCATCGAGCTGGACGTGAACAACCACCCGGTGAGCCTGGTGGGAGAGCGCATTGATGTCGCCGTGCGCATTACCGACAACCCCGAACCCGGCATGATTGCCCGCCGGCTGGGGGAATGTCGCTCGGTGCTCTGCGCCTCGCCGTCGTATCTGGCACAGCACGGTACCCCCGTCAGCCCCGAAGAGTTAGCGCAGCACAACTGCCTGCACTACAGCTTTTTTGCCGGGCAGTCCTGGCACTTCCTGACGCCGGAAGGGGAAAGCCTGAGCGTGGCCGTCAGCGGCAACCTGAGCGCCAGCATCTCTTCACTGTTGATGGACGCGGCGATCAAGCACTGCGGTATTGCCATGCTGCCGGAGCGCGAAGCGTCTGCCGCGCTGGAACAGGGATTGCTGGTGCCGGTGCTGGAGGCGCTTGAGCCGAAACCGCTTGCCATCCATGGCATTTATCAGTCCCGGGAATACCAGCCTGCCGCGCTGCGCGTATTCCTTGACGAACTGTCGCGCTACCTGGCATAAGAAGGCATTACCTCACCTTTAGCCAGGGAGACGTCGTGCTCCAGAAAATAATATCGGCACCGAGATAACTTTCGCCGAAGCGGACAAATTCCGCTTTGGTGAACGGTTTTCCGGTCTGAGGATTCTTATAGGTCAGGGTCGGTTCCTGAACCGCCATGGCGATGAGCGGCAGCGTCTGTTTATTTTTATGGAAGAAGGGATAGGCATTCTTCATGTGTGCCTTGCGGTTGGGAACAATGTCCGGCCCACCCAGGCCGATATTGTTGGCGCTGGCATACGCAAACAGTCGCCCCATGTAGTTGTGGTCATTATCCCATTCGCACGGCCAGAAGTTCACGTACTGCACCACGCGTGATTTCTGAAAAGCCTTTCGCGCAAAGGCCAGGTTTTCCATTTCACCCGCGAAATAGCTGTCGCAGGTAAATCCGGCGGGCGGATTTTTTTCGTCGATATCAATGGCGGTTTCGGGCAGGTTTACCCCATACACCTTTCCATCAAAGCGTTTCGCGAGGGCGGCCAGCAGCGCTTGGTAGCGCTGGCGCACGGCAGGATCCCACTGACGCGCCACCCACCCTGAACCGACCGGCTTGTCTTCGCCGGGGTTATCGAACTGCGGCGCAATCCCGCCACCGTACTGCGTGTCGTGCATCAGATAGTCCGGAACGTAGCGGGCGTCCGGCTCAAAGAAACGATCCTGGATTTGAATAAAGAGCTTTTTTCCGGCGGCCTTAACGCGCACCAGATCCTGTTCGATCCGCGAGAAGTCATAGCTGTCCTTCTCGGGTTCCAGCAGGCGCCAGTTGTAAACGATCTGCACGCCGCCGATATCGCTTCGCGCAACGAGGGGAAACGCCGCGTCGAGATCGCCCGAGCTGGTATAGATAAAGTTCTCCGGCGTTTTCGCCAGTGAAGAGAGCGACAGAGCCAGCGTGGTGACGGCAACGGCCATCCTGATTTTTAGCGCCATATCATTATCCTTTTTGTCGGTACAGCAGGTGAAAGTCCCGGAATTGTCTGTGTTCCAGGGTGGGGCAGATGCGTAGTCTATACTTAACCCTTTGTAAGCCAAAAGGAGAGCAAGAATGACTATTCATAAGCACGGTTCGGCACACTGGTCTGGCGACATTAAGCGCGGAAAAGGAACGGTTTCCACCGAGAGCGGCGTTCTCAATCAGCAGCCTTATGGTTTCAATACCCGCTTTGAGGGCGAAAAGGGGACCAACCCCGAAGAGCTGATTGGCGCGGCACATGCGGCCTGCTTCTCAATGGCGCTGTCGCTGATGCTCGGCGAAGCGGGTTATACCGCCGATTCCATTGATACCACCGCGGACGTCTCTCTGGATAAAACCGACGGCGGCTTTGCCATCACTAAGGTTGCCCTGAAAAGCAAGGTGACCGTTCCAGGCATCGCCCCGCAGCAGTTCGACGGCATTATTCAGAAAGCAAAAGCGGGCTGTCCGGTATCGCAGCTCCTGAAGGCTGAGATTACGCTGGACTATAAACTTAACTAAGCCACAGCCGGGTTTGCGCCCGGCTATCCCTTCAGCGCGGCGGGAAACACCTCCGCCAGCCACGCAATAAACACCTTAAGACGGTGCGTCAGATGCCGGTTCTGAGGGTAAACCACATGAAACGGATAGGCGGCAGGGCGCCAGTCGCTCAGAATCGCCGTCAGCGTTCCCGCCCGTAAATACGCGTTTGCCGAATACTCAAAGGTCTGAACGACCCCCAGCCCCGCCGCGGCAGCCGCCAGATGGGCATTACTTTCATTTACGCCGAGATAATGCGGAACGTTGATTTCCAGCGTCTCGCCGTTCTTTCTGAAGCGAAAAGGAAACGCCCGCCCGGTGACGGGCGAGAGGTAGCTAATGAGCTTGTGGCCGTTGCACAGCTCCTGTGGATAGGCCGGAACTCCATGGTTTTTCAGGTAGCCCGGCGTCGCGCAGGTGACCATTTCGGCGTTACCGAGATGACGGGCGATGAGGGTTGAGTCGTCCAGCGGACCGCCGCGAATCACGCAGTCTACGTTACCGCTGATGAGATCGACCGGCCGGTCGGCCACGCCAAGGTCGATGCGGATCTCAGGGTAGCGCTGCATAAATTCCGGAAGCAGGGGAATGAGCACGTCCCGGGCGGTGGAGCCGCCCACGTCAACCCGCAAATGCCCTTTTGGCGTCGCGCGGGAAACGCGAAACGAGGTGTCGATATCTTCGATATCAATCAGCACCCTGAGCGCTTTTTCATAGTATTCCATCCCTTCAGGTGTCGCGACCACCCGGCGAGTGGTGCGGTGCAGAAGGCGTATCTCCAGGTGCGACTCAAGCGATTTGACCAGCTTGCTCAGCGTGGCGATCGGCATATTCAGCGAGTCCGCCGCGCGGGTAAAGCTGCCGGACTCCACGACCCGCGTAAAGGCGCGCATCGCCATGAGCTGGTCCATGATGACCTCTGATTATTTCTGTATGTGAATAGTCATTTTCATTTTTGCCTGTTTTTCACTAATGCCGCAAGGGCTAAAGTTTGTTCAACGCGAGCGAAAGCGCGCACCACAAACCCAACAAAAGGTAAATGACATGAACACGACTCTCTCAGGAAAAATCGCACTGGTCACCGGCGGCAGCACCGGTATTGGTCTTGCCACGGCGCAGGAGCTGGCGGCGCAGGGCGCGAAGGTGTACATCACCGGTCGTCGTCAGGCCGAACTGGACGCCGCGGTAGCAGAGATTGCTTCTGACGCCGTGGGCATTCGCGCGGACGTTTCAAAGCTTGCCGATCTGGATGAGGTTTATGCCCGGATAGCCAAAGATGAAGGCCGTCTTGATATCCTGTTCGCCAATGCCGGTGGCGGCGATATGCTGCCGCTGGGCGCGATCACCGAAGAGCAGTTTGACCGGATTTTTGGCACCAACGTCCGCGGAGTGCTGTTCACGGTGCAGAAGGCGCTGCCGCTGCTCTCCGCCGGATCGTCGATTATTCTGACCGGCTCGACGGTCTCCGTTAAAGGGACGGCCAACTTCAGCGTCTACAGCGCCAGCAAGGCCGCCGTGCGCAACTTTGCCCGCTCCTGGGCGCTGGATTTGCAGGGCCGCGGGATCCGCGTCAACGTGGTGAGCCCGGGCCCGATCAAAACGCCAGGTCTCGGCGATCTGGTGCCGGAAGAACACCGTCAGGGGCTGTACGACGCGCTGGCCGCCCAGGTACCGCTGGGGCGTTTAGGCGCGCCGGGCGAGGTGGGTAAAGCGGTGGCGTTTCTGGCCTCCGACGCGGCCAGCTTTATTAACGCCATCGAGCTGTTTGTGGACGGCGGAATGGCGCAAATCTAATCCAGACTGCGCCAGCAGCGGACGTTACGGCCCTCGCGTGAGGGCTGTAGCGGCTGGGGACGTTCACACCCCTGCGTTGCCATCGGACAACGGTCGCGGAAAAAACAGCCCTCGGGCAGGTGACGGTTGCCGGGAAGCTCCGTTTTGCGTAACGCCAGATTTTCATCCAGCGGTTCACCGGTGCGGGGAACCGAGTCGAGCAGCAGACGGGTATAGGGATGGCGCGGCTCGCCAAGCACCTGCGCGGCGCTGCCCAGCTCCACAATCTGCCCGAGGTACATCACCGCCACCCGGTCGCTCATGTGTCTGACCACCGAGACGTTATGCGAGATTAACACGTAGGTCAGATTACGCTGCTGTTGCAGGTTCACCAGCAGGTTGAGGATTTGCGCCTGCACGGAGATATCCAGCGCGCTGGTGGGTTCATCAAGCACGATAATATCGGGATCGGACGAGAGCGCCCGGGCGATGGCGATGCGCTGGCGCTGCCCGCCGGAGAAGGCGTGCGGAAGCCTGTCGAGGTATTCCGGGCGAATGCCCACCTGCAGCGCCAGATCCTCCGCCAGCTGACGGCGCTCGCGCTCGCTGCTGCGTTTTTGCACCCACACCGGCTCGGTGATGATGCGCCAGACCGGCAATCGCGGGTCGAGCGACGAGAGCGGATCCTGAAACACCATCTGCATGCCGCCTGCGTGGTGAGCCCGCTGGCACGCGCCGGCGCTGGGCTTAAGCATGCCCATCAGCAGCTGGGCCAGCGTGCTTTTCCCGCAGCCGGATTCACCGACAATGCCCAGCGTTTCCCCCCGGCGGATCTGCAGATCGAGCCCATTGAGGGCATGGACCTGTTCCGTCACGCGGCCCAGCCAGTTTTTGCGCGCCGCAAAGTTCACGTGCACGCTATCCAGTTCCAGCAGTACATCAGACATGGTGTTTCTCCCGTTGTGGATACCAGCAGGCAGCCTGTTGGCCCTCTGCACCGTTGGGCTGTAAGCGCGGCGTTTCGCTGCATTTCGCCCCGGCGGCAAAGCAGCGCTCGCGGAAGGCGCACCCCTGCGGAAGCTGGCTGAGGTTGGGCACCGTGCCGGGGATGGCGGGAAGCAGGTCGCGCGGCTGGCCGTTTTCCGGCGCGCACCGCAGAAGGCCGATGGAGTAGGGATGCACGGGTCGGTGGATCAGCGTTTGCGTGGCACCGCTCTCGATCACGCTCCCGGCATACATCACGTACATCCTGTCGCAGAGCTGCGACACCACGGCCATATCGTGGCTGATAAACAACACCGAGGTCCCGCTGGCCCGCGCCTTGTGCTTCAGGAGGCGCAGCACCTGGAGCTGGACGGTAACGTCCAGCGCGGTGGTCGGCTCGTCGGCGATAATCAGCTCCGGCTCGCAGGAGAAGGCAAGGGCGATCATCACCCGCTGGCGCATGCCGCCGGAGAGTTCAAAGGGATAACGCTCCATGACCTGCTTCGCGTCCGGGATTTGCATCTCTTCCAGCAGGGCAATCGCCTTCTGCTGCGCCTCGCGCCGCGAAAGCGGCTGATGCTGGCGGATCACCTCCACCATCTGTTTGCCAATCCGCCGCGTCGGGTTGAGGGCGGTCATCGGCTCCTGAAAAATCATCGCCACTCGGGCACCGCGCCACTGGCGAAGCTGTTTCTCGGACGCCGTCAGGACGTTTTCGCCGAGTAACTTCACCTGTCCGTGATGAATGCGGTAGCTCCCTTCCGGCAACAGCCGCATGGCGAGCATGGCGGTCACGGATTTACCCGAACCCGACTCGCCCACCACGCCGACGATTTCACCCCTGCCGATCTCCAGCGAAACGTGGTTCAGCGCGTGGACCTCACCGCGAAAAATCGGGAAGCTCAGGTGCAGGTCCTCAATACGTAATACCGGTTCGGTCATCACTGTTTTCCTCCCGATTTCGGATCCAGCAGATCGCGGATACCGTCGCCAAACAGGTTAAAGCCTACGGCGGTAATCAAAATTGCCGCACCGGGAAAGGCGCAGTACCACCACTGGTCCAGGACGTAGTTACGGCCAACGGCCACCATCGCGCCCCATTCGGCAGTGGGCTGCTGCGCGCCCAGGCCAATAAACCCCAGCGTGGCGGCCATCAGAATGGCGCTGCCAATGTCCAGCGAAGCCTGCACAATCAGCGGCGGAAGGGCGTTGCGCAGGATATGCCAGCGGATCAAATGCCAGCGGGAGGCGCCAAACGTGCGGGCGGCCTGAACGTAGGTAAACTGGCGCACCACCAGGGTTTGCCCGCGCGCCAGGCGGACGTAAAACGGGATGCGGACAATCGCAATCGCCAGCATGGCGTTGAACAGGCTCGGCCCGAGCGCGGCGGCCAGCGCCATGGTCAGCACCAGGGAGGGAATGGAGAGCATGATATCCATCACCCGCATGATGATGGCGTCGCCGCGCCCGCCCAGCACGCCGGAAAAACAGCCCAGCAGTGAGCCAATGCCGCCCGCAATCGCCACCACCGCCAGCCCGGCGGTAATCGACTGCTGGCTGCCCGTCAGCACGCGGCTGAACAGGTCGCGTCCCACCTCATCGGTACCAAACCAGTGTTGTGCAGACGGCGCCTGCAGGCGTGCAGTCAGATCCAGCGCGTTCGGGTCATGCGGCACAATCCACGGCGAAGCCACCATCAGGAAGAGCATCGCAATCATAATGATGCCGCCAACGATCGTGAGCGGGCTTTGACGCAGCATCCAGAACAGCTTTGCCCAGTTGATGCGTTGTCCGGCGGTTTTAGCCGGGACGGGCGTTTCCTGCGTTAACATCATTCGGCACCTCCGCGCCCGATTCGCGGGTCAATCCACAGGTAAAGCAGATCGACCACCAGATTAACCAGCACGTAGGCCAGCGAAACGACGACGGCAAAGCCCATCACGGCAGGGAAATCGAGCGCCTGAATGGACGTCACCACCCAGGCGCCCATGCCCGGCCAGGCAAAGACGGTTTCGGTCAGCACGGCGCCGTAAAGCAGATCGCCCAGCGCCAGCCCGAGCACGGTAATGGACGGGATCATCGCATTCGGCAGAGCGTAGCGCAGGACGATGTACCAGCCGGGCAGTCCGCTGGCGCGCGCGGTGCGGATGTAGTCCTCGCTGAGCTGCTCCAGCATCGCCGAACGGACCTGGCGCGCCACGATCCCCAGGTGAACAAACGCCAGCGTCAGCGAGGGTAAAATCAGGTGCTGAAGCGCGTTGAAAAAGACCTCACCGTTGCCCTCCAGCAGCGCGTCCAGCAGATAAAAGCCGGTGACGTGCGTCGGCGGATCGAGCCAGTCGTCCAGCCTGCCGCCGCCCGGGAGGATCTGCAGGTGCCCGTAGAACAGCACGATGACGCCCAGCCCGAGCCAGAAGGCCGGCGTGGAGATCCCGGTCATCGCCATTAAACGCACCAGGTGATCCAGCCAGCGGTTGCGGTACACCGCGGACAAAATCCCCAGAGGCACGCCGATGACGAGCGCCAGCAGCAGAGAACAAAAGGCCAGCTCCAGCGTGGCGGGGAAAAAGGCCTTCAGGTCTTCCGCGACCGGGCGTCCGGTACGGATGGACGTGCCTAAATCACCGTGGGCCAGAGCGTCCACGTAGCGGCCAAACTGAACATACAGGGGCTGGTCCAGCCCTAGCTGCTGGCGGATGTTCTGCACGATTTCGTCGCTGGCGCGGTCGCCGGCCAGCAGGCGGGCCGGATCGCCGGGGATCAGGTGTGAAATAATAAAGGTGATAATACAGACACCGGCCACCACCAGGATTAACCCCCAGCAGCGCTGGCGCACTATGCTCCAGAACGTCATACGCTTTCCCCCGGCGAGAACCGTTACTTGCTCATGGTGGCGATGTTGAACACCTGCTCGAGCATCGGATTAAAGGTGAAGCCTTTGACCTCTTTGTTCATCGCCAGCTGGTAGTTTTTCTGGAACAGATAAACGTAGGCCGCCTCGTCGATAACCACCTTCTGTGCCTGCTGGTAATCTTTGGTGCGTTCTGCCTGGTCGGTGGTTTTCAGCGCGGCCTGCAGCAGGGAATCGACCTCTTTGTTCTCATAGAACGAGCGGTTGCCCGGCAGCCCTTTTTTGTCCGATTCGAACCAGTAGTTCATGAACATGTACGGGTCAGCAAAGTCCGGGCTCCAGTTGCCGATGGCAATGTCGTAATCGCCTTTTCCGACGCGGTCGCGCATGGTGGCGTTGGCCAGTTTTTCCAGCTTGACGTTAATGCCGATCTTGCCGAGGCTGGCCTGAGTGGAGAGGGCGATAGGCTCCCAGTTCGGATCGTTGTCCGAGTAGAGGAAGGTCAGGCTGGCGGGTTTGTCTTTGACCTTCTCCAGCGCCGCTTTGGCTTTGGCCTCGTCAAAGCTGTACTGCATTGCCGTGGCGTCAAAGCCCCACATGCCTTCCGGGATCGGGCCGCGCATCTGCTTGCCGTTGCCGCTCAGAATGCCTTTCACCATCCCCTGGTAATCCGTCGCCCAGGAGATGGCCCGGCGTAAATCCACCTGATTGAGCGGCGCTTTACCGTTGTTGAGATAGATGTAAGTCACGCGCAGGGACGGGTATTCCGCGACGGCGACTTTGCCTTCCTGCTTCAGCGCTGCGAGCTGATCGACGGGCAGGGAGTCGGCAATGTCCAGATCGCCGCGGGAAAGCTGCAGTCGGCGCGAGGCGCTCTCACCGATAATTTTCACCGATACGCGCTTAAAGTGCGGCTTTTCACCCTGCCAGTGAGGGTTAGGGATCAGAATCAGCTGCTGGCCTTTCTGCCAGCTTTTCAGCATAAACGGCCCGGAACCGGCGGTGTTTTGCGCCAGAAAACCGCGCGCATCGTCCGCCGCATTGGCCTTCAGCACCGCCGGGTTAATGATGGACGCCCCGTCGTTTGCCAGCGTGTAGAGGAAAGGCGCGAACGGCTGGCTGAGGATGAACTTCACCGTATGGTCATCGACGGCATCTATTTTCAGATCTTTCGGGAAGGCTTCAGACGGCCCCTGGCCGAGCTTCAGCAGGCGCTCAAAGGAGAGTTTTACCGCCTCGGCGGTGACCGGCGTGCCGTCGGAAAATTTCGCGTTATCCGCCAGGGTAAAGGTCCACTCTTTCTGGTCTTCAGACGCCTTCCAGCCCGTCGACAGATCGCCTTCCACCTCGGTAGAGCCCGGCTTGTACTTAACCAGACGCTGGTAGGACGGATAGGTGACGGTCCAGTCGTTGTTATCAATGGTGATGGCAGGATCGAGCGTTTGCGGGTCGGCGGCTTTACCGATCGCCAGCATGTCTTTCGGAACGGCAGCCAGCGCCAGCGGGGCGCTCAGGGCCAGCGTGGCGGCGATCAGGGTCGAAACAAGCGATGTTTTCATGGCAGTGCTCCAGGTTTAAAGAGAAGTGTGCGTCAGGGGAAAACAGGCAAAACGGTCGTCGAGCAGCGGGTAGCTGGCGGCGTTCGGCAGTTCGAAGTGCCACCATTCGCTGCTGATACCGACAAAACCACCGCCGAACATGATGGCGTTCAACAGAAGACGGTTGCGCTGGGCGTGCGGCGGCACGGAAGGGTGATACGGATGCGAGCGGTCGTGCATTTCGTCAAAACCGGCACCCATATCCAGTACGGCGTTATGCTCATCCATCAGGGTGACGTCGATGGCCGTACCGCGGCTGTGATTGGAGCCAATCGCCACGTCGACCACGTATTCCGGGTTCGGGCAGGCATCCCACAGCTGGGCCTGCGCCTGCTGCGGCCGATAGGCGTCGTACACCACCAGCTTCAGCCCGGCCAGCGAGGCAATGCTGATGGCTTTTGCCAGCGCGGTGGCCGCGTCGGTATGCAGCAGGCACAGCGCCTCCTGATAGATCGGACGGCCGGTGATGTTGTCGGCGGTGGCGTACTTCAGATCGATATGCAGCGTGGGAAACGTCTTCGCCACATCAATCAGTTCACTCTCTTCGGGCATAGCTCCGCTCCTTTAGCGTTCGAATTGACCAAACTCTTGTTGTAATTGTCGGTTGACCGCCAGACGCGCCGGGAGCGCATCACCAAGCGCTTCCACCACGCCCGACAGCAGCAGGTTGAACAGACAGCTCACGGGGGCAAGCGAATCCCAGAAGTGACCGGTATCGGTTTTCACCTGCAGTAAATCAATCGGGTAATCCCGCGCCCACGGGCACCAGATGTCGGTGATTAAGGCCAGCGGAATGCCTTTCTCGCTGGCGACGCGGCAGTACTGGCGGGCCATCGAGGAGTAGGTGCGCGTATCGGTCAGCACGACGTACGGGTGCGAAAACCCCGAGTTCAGGGATTCCACCCAGCTGCCGGAAGCCCCCTCCGAATAGCTCACGCGCGGGCGGAGGTATTCAAGGTGGCTGAAGAAGGCGTTGGCAATCCCGCGCGTGGACTGGATCCCCAGCACAAACACCGCGTCGGCGTGGGCGAGGTTGTGCACCACCTGACGAAAGGCGTCCGTTTGCGCCATCTGGTACACCTGCGTGATGGCATCCACTTCCAGCGACAGGGCGTGCTGAAGGCGGCTGGAAAGGGGGCGCTGCTGCTGCCAGGAGTCCAGCCGCTCGTTCATGCCCCAGGGCTGATACGGATCGCGCAGGCTCTTTTTGGCATCCTCCAGGTTGCGATACCCCAGCTTGCGCAGGAAGCGTCCGACGGTAATTCCGCTGGTCCCGCTCGCCTGGCCGATGCTCTCCGCCGTTTCAAACGGGATTTGCGCGGCGTGCGCCAGCAGCCAGCTTCCGACCCGCTTTTCGCTGGGCGTGAGCTGGCTGAACGTCGCTTCGATACGGCTCAACATCTCAAGTTTCGTCGTCATACCGCCTCGCTGTTAACAGGCTGTCAAAAGCCGAATTTTTGTTACCGGGTTAACAATGCATGATGCGTGCCATGTTCACAGGGCGGGTGAAACCCGCTGTGCAGTAAACTTCATGCAATATTTGTTTAACCAATGATCAACATTTGTGCAGCGTAGTTCACTTTTGGTGCACTGGCTGAGCGGGCAGGTATGAATTTGGTGAATACGTCAGTCCGTTCACATTTTTGATAAGATAGAAGCATTGAGAACATAAAAGGGATCCCTCATGGCGAATTTGCCCTGGCGAGTCAGCGTGCGCCTGATCGCGCTTGCAAAGAAAACAGGAATGGTCGTGGGGATCGTCCTGGTCGTTCTGCTGGCGGTGCGGGTCTATCTCTCGCAGCAGGGGCCGGAACTGCACCTGTGGCACACCTGGCGGGCCGATGAGATGTCCGCGCGCGAGATGGACAACGCCGATTTTGCCGGGTATCAGGCCCGGGAAAAGGCGATTTTCACCGCTCTGGATAACGCGGTGACGGCGAAAACAGCGGGCGAGGAACAAACCCCGTTAAACCGCTATTACCGCCAGAGCCTGGTGTGGCCGGGACAGTTTACGCCCGATGCCAACCGCTCCTTTGTGCTGATGCCTGCCGGAAAGCCGCGCGGCGCGGTGGTGCTGTTGCACGGTCTGACGGACTCGCCTTACAGCGTCAGGCGGGTTGCGGTGAACTATCAACAGCACGGCTTTGTGGCCGTGGTCCCGCGCCTGCCCGGGCACGGCACCGCGCCCGGCGCGCTGACGGACGTCGACTGGGAAATGTGGCTCGCGGCGACGCGTCTTGCGGTGCGGGAGGCCACGCGTCTGGCGGGCGAGGCTGCGCCTTTGCATCTGGTGGGTTACTCCAACGGCGGGGCGCTGGCGATGAAATATGCCCTCGATGCGCTGGACGCGCCTTCGCTGCGTAAACCGCAGCAGGTGATACTGCTCTCACCGATGATCGGCGTGACGGCCTTTGCGCGGTTTGCCGGTTTCGCCGGGTTACCGGCGCTGCTGCCGGCGTTTGCCAAAGCGGCGTGGCTGAATATCTCTCCGGAATATAACCCGTACAAATATAACTCGTTCCCGGTGAACGCCGCCCGCCAGTCATGGCTTCTGACGAAGGCCCTGCAGGAGCAAATCGGCCGCGAGGCGCGGGAGAACAGGCTGGCGAATTTGCCGCCGATCCTGGCGTTCCAGTCGGTCATGGATTCCACGGTCAGCACCCGCGCGGTGGTGACCGGCCTGTTTGACCAGCTTCCGGCAAACGGCAGCGAGCTGGTGATGTTTGACATCAACCAGGCGGCGAGCTTCCGCCCGCTGTTCAAACCGTCGTCGTGGACGGCAACTTCGGCGCTGCTGCCGGTTGCGCAGAGGCGTTACGGTGTCACGATTATTACCAATGCCAGCGAGCACAGTTTCTCGACGGTGGCGAAGATCACTCCGGCAGGCAGCACCCGGGAGACGGTCGTGCCGCTGGCGCAGGCCTGGCCGCAGGATGTCTATTCCCTGTCGCATATTGCGGTGCCGTTCCCGCCGGATGACGATCTCTATGGCCGTGAGCCTGGGATGAAAAACCGCTACGGCATCAGCCTGGGGACGATTGCGCTCTGGGGCGAAACCTCCGTGTTGAGCGTCGGAAAAGAGGCGCTGATGCGGGTCACCTCGAATCCGTTCTACGACTATATGCAGGAGAGGATCGACAGCCGCATTGGCAACGGGGAAAAGTAACGTTCCCCTGTGGTGTGAATATGTTAGGTCGCATTGATTAAGTATGTTAAATAGTAGCTTCAAGGCACCTCACTTTCTCATCGGAACCCATTTTTGTGCTGACGACTCTGATTTACCGAAGCCAGTTGAATTTATCCCGCCCCTCCACCGAGCTGCGGGAACTGGTGGAGCGCGCCCGGATCCGCAATGCCAGTCTGAATATCACCGGGGTTCTGCTCGCAAAAGGCAGCGATGTGCTGCAAATACTCGAAGGGTCGGAAGAGAGCGTGCTCAAGCTGTTCCATAAAATCCGTGACGACAAGCGGCACAGTGGAGTGGTTGAGCTGATGCGGGACTATGGCCCGCGCAGGCGCTTCGAAAACGTCGGTATGCTGCTGTTCGATCTGCAGACGCAGTCACCGAAAGAGGTGCTGCAGTCGGTTCTGAATTACAGCAAGCTGGAAAGCTATCTCACATCCGATGACCGGGTGTTCAAATTTATTCAGACGTTTATCACAGGCAAACGTCCGGCCCTGTCGGGTGCACGCTACGTACCTGAAAAATGGACGCTTTCATCCGAGGCGTTGCCCTTTGGCGAACACCTGGGGCTGATGGCCAACCAAACCTGTCAGTTTGCGCTCCAGCCCATCGTTGAGCCCTCGGAAGGGAAGATCAGTTCGCTTGAAGCCCTCATTCGCGGCAACGAAGGCGGCAGCCCGGAGCATTTCTTCAGCGCCCTTGACCCGGACAAAATCTACGAAGTCGATCTCCAGACGAAAGCGTATGCCTTTGCTCTCGCGGAAAAGCTGGGCATTGGCAGCCATAAGATTGCGGTAAACCTGCTGCCGATGTCGCTGGTGAATGTCCCCAACGCCGTGGAATTTTTGGTCAGCGAGATAAAAAAACATGGCCTTCAGCCGGAGCAGGTGGTCATTGAAGTGACGGAAAACGAGATGATCTCCGGCTTCAACCAGTTTAATAGCGCCATCAAGCAGCTTCGCGGTGAGGGGATTGGCCTGGCGATCGATGATTTCGGCTCCGGCTATGCCGGTCTTTCGCTGCTGACCCGCTTCCAGCCGGATAAAATTAAGATCGACCGGGAGATAGTCAGCGATATCCACCTCAGCGGCCCGAAGCAGGCGATTGTGCGCTCCATCGTCAGCTGTTGCTCCGATCTCGAAATTACCCTGGTGGCGGAAGGGATCGAGAAGATAGAGGAGTGGTGCTGGCTCGAGTCTGCCGGGATCCGCCGCTTCCAGGGCTTTCTGTTTGCCCGCCCGCAGCTTAATGGCGTCGGTGATATTCACTGGCCGCATCTGGTGCGTTAGCCAATTTTCCTCCCGCGTTATTTCCCCTTCGCACTGCCTGTGCTTAAATAGCTAAAACGGTTTAACATTGTTTAGCTGCGAGGAAAGCATGAAAAAAATCTGGGTACTTGGCGATGCGGTAGTGGATTTGCTGCCCGATGGAGAAGGCAGATTGCTGCAGTGTCCCGGCGGCGCACCGGCAAACGTTGCGGTCGGTATTGCCCGGCTGGGCGGCCAGAGCGCCTTTATCGGCAGGGTTGGCGACGATCCCTTCGGGCGCTTTATGGCGAAGACTCTCGCTGACGAGCGGGTCGATGTGAAGTTTTTGCGCCTTGACCCGGCGCACCGCACCTCAACGGTGGTTGTCGATCTGGATGACCAGGGCGAACGCTCGTTTGCCTTTATGGTGCGTCCGAGCGCCGATCTGTTTCTCGAATCAGCCGATCTGCCGACGTTCAGCGCCGGGGAATGGCTGCACGTCTGTTCCATCGCATTAAGCGCAGAGCCGAGCCGTTCTGCGACGTTTGAGGCGATGGCCGCCGTTCGCGAGGTGGGCGGTTACGTCAGCTTCGACCCCAATATTCGCCCGGATCTCTGGCCGGATGAGAACGAGCTGCGCCGCTTGCTGGAGCAGGCCCTGCAGAGCGCCGACGTGGTGAAACTCTCCGTCGAAGAGCTGGCGTTTTTAACCGGAAATGTCGAGGTAAACGTCGGTCTGCATGTGCTGATGGCGCGCTGTCCGGCGCGTCTGGTGCTGGTCACCCAGGGAAAAGAGGGGGTGATCGCCTGGCATGACGGCGCCGTGGAGCACTATCCGGCAACGCCCGTTGAGTGTGTCGATACCACCGGCGCGGGCGATGCTTTCGTGGCGGGGCTGCTCTACGGGCTGGCTGCCGGGCAGGACCTGACGCCGGTCATCGCGCTTGCCCAGCGCTGCGGCGCATTAGCCACTACGGCCAAAGGGGCGATGACCGCATTGCCCTGGCAGCACGATCTGTAATTCCTTCCTCCACTGGCCGCCATCCGGCGGCCTGAATTGTCGCCTCGATCACACTTACTAAAACGGTTTAGCAAAAAAGATTGCCGATCCAAAATTCAGAGGTTTAGTATCAGCAACCTAAACCGGTTTAGCAATTTAGCACTTTTAATGACTTCTTTTAGGGATGCGACAAAATGTATAAAAAACGCAGACTTGCCGTGATGATAGGCATGCTGGCCGGAAGTACCTCTGTTTTTGCCCAAACGGATATGACAAGTATCGAAGCGCGTCTTGCCGCGATGGAGCAGCGCCTCCAGGCGGCAGAAACGCGTGCGCAGGTGGCGGAGAAACGCGCCACGGATGCGGAACAAAAAACGCAGCAGCTGGTTGCCGCGCAGCAGCAGACGCAAACGACCACCCAGGCGGTGGCGCAGCGCACCACCGCGCTGGAGAAGAAGGCGGATCAAAGCAGCGGGTTTGAGTTCCACGGCTACGCCCGTTCGGGCCTGCTGATGAACGATGCGGCCTCCAGCAGCAAAAGCGGTCCTTATCTTACCCCGGCCGGAGAAACCGGCGGCGCGGTAGGGCGTCTGGGTAATGAAGCCGACACCTACGTCGAGCTGAACCTGGAGCACAAGCAAACTCTGGATAACGGGGCCACCACGCGCTTCAAAGCGATGCTGGCCGACGGTCAGAGAACCTATAACGACTGGTCAGCCGATACCAGCGATCTCAACATTCGCCAGGCCTTCGCGGAGCTGGGTAACCTGCCTGATTTTACCGGCGCGCTGAAGGGCAGCACCTTCTGGGCGGGTAAACGCTTCGACCGCGACAACTTTGATATTCACTGGCTGGACTCCGACGTGGTGTTCCTCGCCGGTACCGGCGGCGGCGTCTACGACGTGAAATGGAACGATTCGCTGCGCAGCAACTTCTCCATCTACGGCCGCAACTTCGGCAGCGTGGAGCAGACCGACAATAACGTTCAGAACTATATCCTCAGCATGAACCACTTCGCCGGACCGTTCCAGCTGATGGTGAGCGGCCTGCGGGCGAAGGATAACGACGACCGTAAAGACACCAACGGCGATCTCATCAAAACTGACGCCGCCAATACCGGCGTTCATGCCCTGGTCGGGTTGCACAACGAGAGCTTCTACGGCCTGCGGGAAGGGACAGCCAAAACGGCGCTGCTGTACGGTCACGGGCTGGGTGCGGAAGTGAAAAGCATCGGTTCCGACGGCGCGCTGCTGTCTGAGGCGGATACCTGGCGCTTCGCAAGTTACGGTGTCACGCCTATCGGCGGCGGCTGGAGCGTTGCGCCCGCGGTGCTGGCGCAGAGCAGTAAAGATCGCTACGTCAAGGGCGATAGCTATGAGTGGGTGACGCTCAACACCCGCCTGATTAAAGAGGTGACGCAGAACTTCGCCCTGGCGTTTGAGGGAAGCTATCAGTACATGGATTTAAATCCGGAAGGCTATAAGGACCGCAACGCCGTTAACGGCAGTTTCTACAAGCTGACCTTTGCGCCGACGTTAAAAGCGAGCAAAATCGGCGATTTCTTCAGCCGTCCGGAGCTGCGTCTGTTTGCCACCTGGATGGACTGGAGCAGCAAACTGGATCATTACGCCAGCGATGATGCCTTTGGCAGCAGCGGCTTCAACGCCGGCGGGGAATGGAACTTTGGGGTCCAGATGGAAACCTGGTTTTAACCCATCACGCTCCCGCTTTGCGGGAGCGTTTCGCACATCATAAAAAGAAGTCAGGCAGAGGTATCTATGGATTTTAATCAAATCGCCCGCGAGCTTATTCCGCTGCTCGGTGGCAAGGAAAATATCGCCAGCGCGGCGCACTGCGCAACGCGTCTTCGTCTGGTGCTGGTCGATGACGCGCTTGCCGATCAGCAGGCGATCGGCAAGGTCGACGGCGTAAAAGGCTGTTTTCGTAACGCCGGGCAGATGCAGGTGATTTTTGGCACGGGCGTGGTCAACAAGGTCTACGCCGCGTTTATTCAGGCTGCGGGGATTAGCGAATCCAGCAAGTCTGAGGCCGCGGATCTGGCGGCGCGCAAGCTGAACCCGTTCCAGCGCATTGCCCGTCTGCTCTCCAACATCTTTGTGCCGATCATTCCCGCGATTGTGGCCTCCGGCCTGCTGATGGGGCTGCTCGGCATGGTGAAAACCTACGGCTGGGTCAATGCGGATAACGCTCTCTACATCATGCTGGACATGTGCAGCTCCGCGGCGTTTATCATTCTGCCTATTCTGATCGGCTTTACCGCCGCGCGGGAATTTGGCGGTAACCCGTACCTCGGCGCGACGCTGGGCGGCATTCTGACCCACCCGGCGCTGACCAACGCCTGGGGCGTGGCCTCCGGCTTCCACACCATGAACTTCTTCGGCCTTGAGATCGCGATGATTGGCTATCAGGGCACGGTGTTCCCGGTGCTGCTGGCCGTCTGGTTTATGAGCATCGTGGAGAAAAATCTGCGCCGCGCGATCCCGGACGCGTTAGATCTGATCCTGACGCCGTTCCTCACCGTCGTTATCTCCGGCTTTATCGCCTTGCTGATTATCGGCCCGGCGGGGCGCGCGCTGGGCGACGGCATCTCCTTTATCCTGAGCACGTTAATTGAACACGCGGGCTGGCTGGCCGGGCTGCTGTTCGGTGGGCTTTACTCGGTGATTGTGATCACCGGTATTCACCACAGCTTCCACGCGATTGAAGCCGGTCTGCTGGGCAACCCGTCGATTGGCGTGAACTTCCTGCTGCCGATCTGGGCCATGGCGAACGTGGCGCAGGGCGGCGCCTGTCTGGCGGTGTGGTTCAAAACCAAAGATGCCAAAATTAAAGCCATTACCTTACCGTCGGCGTTTTCTGCGATGCTGGGCATCACCGAAGCGGCTATTTTTGGTATCAACCTGCGCTTCGTGAAACCGTTTATCGCCGCGCTGATCGGCGGCGCGGTGGGCGGGGCCTGGGTGGTATCTGTTCATGTTTACATGACCGCCGTTGGGTTGACCGCTATTCCGGGCATGGCCATCGTGCAGGCCAGCTCGCTGCTCAACTATATTATCGGTATGGTGATTGCCTTCGGCGTGGCGTTTACCGTCTCACTGCTGCTGAAATATAAAACGGACTCTGAATAATGACGTTACCTTCCCGCTGGCCTGCGATCCTGCAGGCCGTTATGAAAGGTCAGCCGCGGGCGCTGGCGGATAGCCACTATCCGCAGTGGCACCCCGCGCCGGTGACGGGGCTGATGAACGATCCCAACGGGTTCATCTGGTTTGCCGGCCGCTACCACCTGTTCTATCAGTGGAACCCGCTGGACTGTGAGCATCGGTTTAAATGCTGGGGGCACTGGAGCTCTGCTGACCTGGTGCACTGGCAGCATGAGCCGCTGGCGCTGATGCCGGATGAAGAGTATGACCGCAACGGCTGCTACTCCGGTAGCGCCGTGGATAACCAGGGCGTTCTGACCCTTTGCTACACCGGCAACGTTAAGTTTGATGACGGCAGCCGCACGGCCTGGCAGTGCCTCGCCGTGGAACAGCCGGACGGGACCTTTACGAAGCTGGGGCCGGTGCTGGCACTGCCGGAAGGCTACACCGGACACGTGCGCGACCCGAAGGTGTGGCAGCACGACGGGGAGTGGTACATGGTGCTCGGCGCGCAGGATGTGCAAAAGCGCGGCAAGGTGCTGCTGTTTACATCAGCCGATTTGCACGCTTGGACGTCCTGCGGGGAAATCGCCGGTCACGGCGTCAACGGCCTGACGGACGCGGGGTATATGTGGGAGTGTCCGGACCTGTTCGCCCTCGACGGAACGCACGTCCTGATCGGCTGTCCGCAGGGGCTGGCGCGCGAGCCGCATCGCTATCTCAACACCTATCCGGCTACCTGGATGAGCGGGGCGTTTGACTATGAAAACGCCGCATTCGATCACGGCGAGCTGCACGAGCTGGACGCGGGCTTTGAGTTTTACGCACCCCAAACGACCCTGGCGGAGGACGGACGACGCATTCTGATCGGCTGGATGGGCGTACCGGACGGGGAAGAGATGCTTCAGCCAACCCGGACACACGGCTGGATGCACCAGATGACCTGCCCGCGTGAATTACGCTATCGCGACGGCAGGCTCTGGCAGACCCCGGCTCGCGAGCTGACTGCGCTGCGTGAAGATGAACAGCGCTGGCAGGGGCGCGCCAGCGAGGCACCGGACATGGACGCGACGCGCCTGGAGTTCGAGCTGAGCGCAGCGCAGGTGAACGTCGATTTTGGCGGCGCGCTGCGTCTCATGGTCGATGAGCAGGGTATACGTCTTGAACGCGCGAGCCTGAAAACCGGTGAAACGTTGACCCGCTACTGGCAGGGCGACGTCACTCATTTATGCGTTCTCTGCGACCGCTCCAGCGTTGAAATCTTCATCAATCACGGTGAAGGGGTGATGAGCAGCCGCTATTTTCCTGACCATCCGGCCCGGGTGCGATTCGAAGGTGCGTCCGATATCACATTACGCTACTGGTCGCTGCGCGCCTGCATGATAGAATGAGGGTTTTGGCAGCCGGATCTAAGTCGTTGTGAGAAAAACAAAACGCGTCACCATTAAAGACATCGCGGAGCTGGCGGGCGTGTCAAAAGCCACCGCCAGCCTGGTCCTCAACGGGCGCAGCAAAGAGCTTCGCGTGGCGGAAGAGACGCGCGAGCGCGTGCTGGCGATTGCAAAAGAGCACCACTATCAGCCCAGCATTCACGCCCGGTCGCTGCGCGATAACCGCAGCCACACCATTGGTCTGGTGGTTCCGGAGATCACCAACTACGGTTTTGCCGTGTTTTCTCACGAGCTGGAAACGCTGTGCCGCGAGGCAGGGGTTCAGCTGCTGATCTCCTGCAGCGATGAAAACCCGGGGCAGGAGACGGTGGTGGTGAACAACATGGTGGCGCGTCAGGTTGACGGACTGATTGTGGCCTCCAGCATGCTTAACGATGCGGACTACCACAAGCTGAGCGAGCAGCTGCCCGTTGTCCTGTTTGACCGCCACATCAACGACAGCGCGCTGCCGCTGGTGATCACCGATTCCATTACCCCGACGGCGGAACTGGTGGCCGACATTGCGCGCCAGCATCCTGATGAGTTCTATTTTCTCGGCGGCCAGCCGCGCCTTTCTCCGACGCGCGATCGTCTGGAAGGGTTTAAACAAGGTCTGCGAGAGGCCGGCGTGGAACTGCGCCCCGAGTGGATCATTCACGGCAACTATCACCCGAGCTCCGGTTACGAGATGTTTGCTGAACTCTGCGCCCGTCTGGGGCGTCCGCCGAAAGCGCTGTTCGCCGCCGCCTGCGGGCTGCTGGAAGGGGTGCTGCGCTATATGGGCCAGCACAACCTGTTGCAAAGTGATATCAGGTTAGCCAGTTTTGACGATCACTATCTCTACGATTCGCTGACGATCCCGGTGGATACTATTCGTCAGGATAACCGCCAGCTGGCGTGGCACTGCTTTGATTTGATTAGCAAATTGATCGAAGGAGAGACGCCGCAGCCGTTGCAGCGCAAGCTTAATGCCACCCTGCAGCGACGCTATAAGCCAGCGAAATAGCCCGGTTCGATACTTCAATAACTTTAATTAATTTAAGTTTTGGAATGGCCGATAACCATAAGGAATAATTCTCCTTGAGGTATTGGTTTATGTCGTTGAAAAAGTCGTCCCTGATCGTCCTGTTCTCGCTGCTTTTCTTCTTTGTTGTCAGCATTGTCACAAGCGTTGGCCTCATCATAAAAAGTAATAATTCCCTGGATAACGTCAATAAAGAAATCCAGGTTGTGCTGTCCATTATTGACCCCATCAACCACAGCCGTACGCTGCGCGTGCGGGTGATGGAGTATGTGAAGATGGTGGAAGCGGGCAACTCGGCGGACGGCGCTGCTAAGCTTACCGCCGTGAAAGAGGCGCTGACCAAAGCGGACCACGCCTTTGCGGCCTTTATGGCTTCACCGCGTCTGACGGATGAAGCGCCGCTGGTGACTGCCTATCAGGACGCCTGGCAAAACTACCGCAGCCAGGGGCTGGCGCCGCTGATCGATGCCGCCGAGGCGCACGATGTGGCCAAATTTAACGCGCTGATCCCGGAAGTCTCCCGCCTCGACCGCCAGTACGAGATCGTTCTCGACCAGGTCCTTTCCATCCACCAGAAATACGCCAAAAACCTGAACGAGGATGCGAGCAGCAATTTCGTCTCCGGCCTGGCGATCATTGCCGCTATCGCCAGCCTGTTTGTGGTGGTGATTGTCGCCGTCAGCCTGCTGATGAAGCGCTTTGTCTTTGCGCCGGTAAACCTGGCGCGCGAGCACTGCAGCCAGATTGCGGCGGGCAAGCTGGACGTTCCGGTACCGGTCAAGGGGAGCGCACATAACGAAATCGATCATCTTATGAGCTCAATGGAGCAGATGCGTCAGGCGCTGCTGGCGACCATCGCCCAGGTGCGCGATGCGAGCCATACCGTAACGCACGCGGCGCAGGAGATTGCCTCCGGAAATATCGACCTGGCGTCACGTACCGAACAGCAGGCTTCCGCGTTGACCCAGACGGCAGCGAGCATGGAAGAGCTGAGCGCGACGGTGGCGAACAATACCGACAACGTTTATCAGGCCGGGAAACTGGTGCAGGACGCGGTGAAAAATGCCCACACCGGTGAAGCGGTGACCCGTGAAGTCATTGACACGATGAATACCATCGCGGCGAACTCGAAGCGCATCGAAGACATTACCAGCGTCATTAACAGTATCGCCTTCCAGACCAACATTCTGGCGCTGAACGCGGCGGTTGAAGCGGCGCGCGCCGGTACGCAGGGTCGCGGCTTTGCGGTCGTGGCCAGCGAGGTACGCACCCTGGCGCAGAAAAGCGCGGTGGCGGCTAAGGACATCGAGAGCCTGATTGCGCAGTCGGTTTCCAGCGTGAAAAACGGTGCGGAGCTGGTGAGCCGCTCGGGCGAGGTGATTGACTCGATTATTTCGTCAGTGAATAAAGTGAATACGCTGATGGAGCAGATCTCCGTCGCCTCCGAAGAGCAGAGCCGCGGGATCAGCCAGGTCGGCCAGGCCGTGACCGAGATGGATGGCGTGACCCAGCAGAACGCCGCGCTGGTGCAGCAGTCCGCTGCGGCAGCGGCATCGCTGGAAGAGCAGGCGCAGCAGCTTTCGCGGAGTATTTCGAGTTTTAGTTTGCCGGTGCAGGCTTGATGGTATGAGGGAGGCTCCGCAGGGAGCCTTTTATCTACTTAGTGTGCGAAACTTTCAAAGTTGCTTCCCCATGAGGTCAGCTTGCAGACCTAATAGGACTGTTTTAATACCATTTATTATATTTCACATAAATAAAAGAAATAGCAATCACCCAAACGACGCTAAGTAAAGCAGCATAGTCCGGTATAAACCGGATAAAAAAATATATCCCAAGTACAATAAGTAATGCTGGCACCAGGTAAAAAAACGACTTCAAAAGCCATAAGATTGCTTGCTTCATTTCCGCAGTATCTCGTACAAAGCGTCACCTATAACTTGCTCGTTATTATCCCCGGAGTTTACCTGGTAGATAATTTAAGACATTTGCGGTTCGATTAAGAAATATAACATCTCAATATTTTCTTTATAAAGCGCCTGGTAGTACTGAGGATCCTGGAATTTGAGTCGATTAGCCGCAGATGCCGCTACCTGAGCCTTTGAGTAAAGTGTTGCACCATTAACAAACCATGTCGAGAATGAGTTAACAAGCCTGATGTGATTTTGCTTAAAATCCCTGCTGTTGATGATCAGATTCGCAAGGGTAAAAGAAAGGGCTAACTTGCTGGCTTTAGCAGAGGCATGTTCGGCAGCTTTACCCAATAAGTTATGGATATTAGTAATCATGTCTTTACTTTTTTGTTCGCCCAGCCTATTGAGAGTTTTCCTAAAATAAATTTCAACCATGTCTAAAGTGACATCTTTTCTGTTGTAAATTTCACCTAAGGCAAGGACTAAGCGTTTATCTTCGCGCCACGTATCACGGCAAGCGTTACGATAATACTCGTCTGGCATCAGGCATGCACCGTAGCTAATCAGGCGCTGTGTGCCCTGTTTCACCTTCTCCAGAGTAGCCATATGCTCTTCATGCATGTCTCGAAGCGAGTTTGTTAATGCAATCGCTAACTGTTTATTCGACTGCATTTTTAGTTGCAAATAGTTTTGTGCCATTTTATATAACCTTGCAGTATCATTATCTTATTATCATTGATCATGTTTGAGAAAGGGGCAACATCGAAAATGGGAAAGCGCAAGAGTGCTCTGGTTTATGTCCTGACCGTCATTATATTTTTGCTTATTATTCCTGAGATCATTTTGCGTGTATGCACGTCCGAGCAACTTGGCCGTATCAGCGACTTCACCAGTTTAGGTGGCTTGTTAAATCCACTATTATCCTTGCTTATCTTCCTGGCATTGGTGTCAATCATACTGGCCGTTATTGCTATCGCACTGGTTAAGCGAATTCTTCGTACGAGATGATTTGCCTGCAAGCGACTCATAGCACCCGTCAGCCGTTACCGCTATGAGTCCAAATCGTCAGCCCAAAAAATTTTATTCACCCCAGCAATATTTCCCTTCCTCATCCGTCTACCTCATCACAAGCCATAATCAGTTACTGTAAACGAGGTAAACACCATGAGAGATTTTGAACTGCACGGCAGAGGTCACGGGCGCGGATTCGGTCGCCACCGTATGGGTAAGGGTTTAGTCATCGGCGCGGTGATTTTCATCGTGCTCGGCCTGGTGGTGATGACCCTGTGGAACGCCTTGCTCCCGGCCATTCTCGGCGTTAAGGCTATTGGCTTCTGGCAGGCGCTGGGCATTCTGGTGCTGAGCCGCATTCTGTTTGGCGGGTTAGGTTTCCGCCCGGGGATGTTTGGCGCGCACCGCCGCATGCACGAGCGCTGGATGAACATGACGCCCGAACAGCGCGAGGCGTTTATTCAGCAGCGCCGCGAAGGGTTTGGTCGCCACGGTCGCGGCCACTGCGGCTGGCACGGTCATCGTGACGATAAGCGCGACGACGCCACGCCAAAAGCGCCGGAAGCAGAGTGAGCGAAATGAAAGCCGGGGAGGCGGGCGGATCCATGCTGATGTCGGCGCTCAATGCCTGCCGCGCCCGGCTGACAGCCTTCATTCGCGGACGGACCTCCGTTCGCGATGATGCCGACGACATTTTGCAGGAAGTCACCTATCAGCTGATGAAAGTGGAGCAGCCGGTCGAAAACGTCGCCGCCTGGCTGTTCCGCGCGGCGCGTAACGAGATGACCGACCGGGCGCGTAAAAAGCGTGAAGTGTCGCTCTCCGGCTATTTTACGGGCGAAGACGACGACGGTTTCCCGGAAGACGAGCTGGCCGAAACCCTGTTCGGCGTACCGCACACGCCAGAAGAGGAGTACCTCAAGACGCTGCTGTGGGAAGAGCTTGGGCAGGCGCTGTCTGAACTGCCGCCGCCGCAGCGGGAGGCGTTTGAAAAGACAGAACTCCACGGCTACAGCATTAAAATGCTGGCAGAGGAGACGGGCGCCAGCGAGCAGGCGCTGTTATCCCGCAAGCACAAGGCGGTGCTGTTTCTGCGCACGCGGCTGCGGGACGTCTATGACGCGCTGACGGGCGAATAGCGGCGACAGACAAAACCTTACACTTCCGGCACTTGTAGATTCATCACTATCGTTTATGATCGGGGCGTCTTGTCACTCTGGAACGTTATGCGCAACCGTCAGCTCCTCGGAAAATGGCTTTTGATTATCACCTGTCTCGCGATGGCGCTTTGCCTCGTGCAGCGTGCGGTGATGCTCAACCATTTTTTACAGGGACTGGATCCGCAGATTTCCCTGAGTGCTGATGCCCCAACGCAAACCAGCACCGAGCAGTCCGGGCCATCGCCCTGTCAGCTAGGCGCTCACTCGCTTCTCTGCGCCCAGCCGCTGTTCTTCGACGGCGCGCTACCGGCCATTATTATCTTCTTCGCGCTGCTGCAGCTGTTTACGCAAGGGCGGGCATTGGCTCCCGCAGAACAGCCCGTTCAGGCACCGCCTCCCCGAATACACCTGAAAAACTGCGTTTTCCGTGAATGAAAATCATCGTCCTCACACGATAATTTTCACTGTTCACGGAGTAAAACATGGTTAACCTCTTCAGGGGATTCGTCTTCCTGTGGCTGTCCTGCATCGGCATTGTCCATGCGGCAGACACCGGCTGGCAGGTTTCCCCACAAAACGATCACGCCCGCATCCGCTTTCAGGCGGAGAGGGAGCAAACGCACGTTAAAGGCCTGCTCACCGTTGAGCTAAAGCCCGGCTGGAAAACCTACTGGCGATCGCCGGGTGAGGGCGGCGTCGCGCCAAAAATCAGCTGGCCGGAAGGCGTAACGGATAGCTGGTCCTGGCCGGTCCCGTCGCGCTTCGATATCTCTGGCATGACCACGCAGGGCTATCACGATAAGGTCGCTATCCCGATTACACTCGACGGGGTGAAGGGCGACACGCTCGACGGGACGCTCACGCTCTCGACGTGCAGTAACGTCTGCCTGCTGACGGACTACCCGCTGCATCTCGATTTTACCCAGCCGGTGGACGAGGGCTTCCGCAGCGAGTTCGAGCAGGCGATGCGTGCCGTGCCCGGTACGTCAGGCGTATCCGCGGATCTCTCCGCCTGGCTCGCTGGCGACAAGCTGGTGATTACCGGTACGACGGACGGGAAGTGGGATAACCCGGGGATCTACTTTGACCCGCTGGAGGATGACATTCTTCCCGGCGAGCCGGTCATCAAACACGACGGCAATACGCTTCGGGTGACGGTACCCGTGACCGACGAATGGGGAGACAAGCCCGCCTCGCTGGAGGGCAAGAGGCTGTCGTTTGTGCTGACCAGTGGCGGTCACGCGCAGCAAACCACCATGAGCGTTGGCGCGACGCCCGTAGCGCCCTCTGCGCCTGAAGGGACGGGCAAAATGGTGCTCTTTGCGCTGCTGGGCGGGCTGATCCTCAACCTGATGCCCTGCGTGCTGCCGGTCATGGGGATGAAGCTTAACAGCATCCTGCAGGCGGGATCGGACAGGCGCGCCATCAGGTTGCGCTTTCTGGCCACCAGCGCCGGGATCCTCACCTCCTTTATGCTGCTGGCGGGAATGGTGACCGCGCTGAAGCTGGCCGGGGCGTCGCTGGGGTGGGGCATTCAGTTCCAGAACCCGTGGTTTATCGGCCTGATGATCGCCGTCACCTTCCTGTTTGCGCTGAACCTGTTTGGCGTGTTTGAGATGCTGCTGCCTTCCGCCGCTACGGGACGGTTGGCTACGGCAGGTGGCGCGGGGATTGGCGGCAGCTTCTGCGAAGGGATGTTCGCCACGCTGCTGGCGACACCGTGCTCCGCGCCGTTCCTCGGTACGGCGGTCGCCTTTGCCCTTGGCGCACCGCTGCACTCCCTGTGGCTGATCTTCCTGATGCTCGGCGTGGGCATGAGCCTGCCGTGGCTGTTTGTCGCTCTGGTGCCGAAAACGGCCATGCTGCTGCCGAAACCCGGCCGCTGGATGAATACGCTAAAAGTCGTTCTGGGCCTGATGATGCTCGCCTCCAGCCTGTGGCTGGCGACATTGTTAAGCGTGCATCTGGGCGAGGCGGTCAGCCAGATTGTGATGCTGGTGCTCATCGCCGTCGCGCTCGCGCTGTTAGCCCTGAAGGGGCAAAAATCCTCACCGCTGTTCTGGCTCGTGATTATCGCGCTGTCGGCGCTCGGCGGGTATCAGGCGCGCGGGCTGCTTAACGCGCCGCCTGACGCTCCGGCGCAGAATACCGCTCAGTCCATCCCGTGGCAGCCGCTCAGCGAGGAGGCCATCCAGCAGGCGCTGGCGCAGGGGAAGCGGGTGTTTGTGGATATCTCGGCGGACTGGTGCGTGACCTGCAAAGTTAACGAGCATCGGGTGCTGAATCAGCCGGACGTCATTGCCGCGCTGCGCCAGCCGGACGTGGTGGCCCTGCGCGGAGACTGGAGCCAGCCGTCCGCGTTTATCGCGGATTTTCTGGCGAAACGAAACCGTTACGCTATTCCGTTTAACGCGGTATATGGCCCCGGCCTGTCTGACGGCGAAATCCTCTCGCCGCTGCTGGACAAGCGCACCCTCATCACCACCCTGAACAACGCAAAAGGCTAACTGTGTTATGAAAAAAATCCTTATTACGCTTCTGCTCCTGCTGGCCCCGGTTCAGGTGTTCGCTGCCCAGCCGCTGACGCCGGACCAGGAGCAGCGCGCGCAGAAGATGATCGCTGATTTCCTGTTTAACGATCCAAACTCCCCGCGCATCGGCGCGAAAAACCCAAAGCTCACCCTGGTGGTGTTTACCGACTACAACTGCCCGTACTGTAAAAAATTCGATCCGTACCTGGAGAAGATTGTCGAAAAACACCCGGACGTGGCGGTGGTCTTTAAGTTTTTACCTTTCCGCTCGGAAAGTTCGCTGACCGCCGCACGAGACGCGTTAACCCTCTGGCGTGCGCATCCTGAGCAGTTTATGAAGCTGAACCACACTCTGATGGCGAAAAAGGGGTACCACGATGACGCCAGCATTCAGGAGGCGCAAAAGCGGGCGGGCGTGAGCGTGACGACGCCAGACGAGGAGAGTTTTCTGACGATCAGGCGCAGCCTCATTGTGGCGGAAAAAATGGGGATCCAGGGCACGCCCGCCACGCTTATCGGCGAGGGGCTGCTTCCCGGCTGGGTGCCGTTTGAACAGTTCGACGAAATGGTCAGTGACGCACTGAAAAACCGCTAACCTGAAGGGGGCGGAATGCCCCCGACAAACCGGAGAGGGAAATGAAAAAATTACTGTTACTTTCGGCGCTGGCGACGTCAGGGCTGGTACAGGCGGCTGAAGCCATACCGGATGTGGTGAAGCACTTCAGCGAGCAGCAGAACATCAAAATCATCAAGAAGCTGGATGCGCCGGGCGGGGCGCCAGCCTGGCTGGGGCAGTATCAGGATATGGGCGTGACGCTCTTTCTTACGCCGGACGGCAAGCACGTGATCTCAGGTTATCTTTATGATGAAAAAGGGAAGAACCTCAGCGAGGGCTATTTCCAGAAAGAGATCTACGCCCCGATGGGCCGCGAAATGTGGAAGAACCTCAACGCGGCGCATCCCCTGAAGGAAGGGGCGGATAACGCCCCGCGTAAAGTCTTTGTTTTCGCCGATCCGTTCTGTCCGTACTGCAAGCAGTTCTGGGCCGAAGCGCAGCCGTGGGTGAAGGCGGGCGAGGTGCAGCTCAACACGCTGCTGGTGGCGTTTCTCAACCCCAACAGCGGGCGTAACGCCTCGGCGATTCTGAATGCGAAAGATCCGGTTTCGGCGTGGCGCGAATACGAGCTTTCCGGTGGGAAAAAATTACCGAAGCCAGAGGGCGAGGCTTCCCGTGAGACGGTTGAGATCCTGCAGAAGCACCAGACGCTGATGGACAGCCTGGGCGCTAACGCCACGCCGGCCATTTACTATCTGAATGCGGAAAATGAGCTGCAGCAGGTGGTCGGTATGCCGGATGCGCAGCAGCTTGAGGCGATGTTCGGGCCGAAGCCGTAAAAAAAACAGGCAGAAACGGGATGTTTCTGCCTGGTCATCAATCAGCTACCCCAGCGTCCTCGGAGGTAGTTTACGGCCTGCTGGGTCTGCGGCTGGTTCAGGTAATCTTCCCGGAACAGGATGGTGCCGTTCACGTTGGGCAGCGAATCGTTGAGATCGAGCTGCTTTTTCAGCTCCGGCACGCCGCCCTGAACCGTCCAGTCCGGTTCGTTTCTCGACGGCTCGCCCACCTTGTAGAACGCAATGCCGATATACAGGCGAGTGTGGGTCGGCTTAACGACGTCGGCCCACCATTTGGTCAGCACGTCGTAGCGCGCGGCGTCCCGGGAGAAGGGCCAGTAAATCTGCGGAGCGATGTAGTCGAGCAGGCCCTGCTGAACCCACTGACGCGTATCGGCGTAGGATTCATCGTAGGCCGCGGCGCCGCGGGTGTCCGAGCCTGCCGGGTCAAAGGAGCGGTTACGCCACACGCCCGCCGGGCTGACGCCAAACTCAACGTCGGGCTTAGTCTGTTTAATCGCGCGGGAAACCTGGACGATCAGCTGCTGCGTGTTGTGTCTTCGCCAGTCGGCCTTTGAGGCAAATCCCTGACCGTACTGCCGCCAGGTCTGCGAATCATTGAGCGCGGACCCTGGCGATTCTGCGTAAAAGTAATCATCGAACTGCACGCCGTCTACCGCGTAATTCGCCACCACTTCGGTCACCACTTTGGTTATCCAGTCGCGCACTTCCGGAATGCCGGGGTCGAGCACAAAGCGGTCACCCGAGATGCGCACCCACTCAGGGTGCTGGACATAGACGCTGGACGGGGTCTGATAGGAAGTCCGGTTCAGGGCGGCGATGGTTGACGGTTTGGTGTTGGTCGACACGCGGTACGGGTTGAACCATGCATGGACCTTCATGCCGCGCTTGTGCGCTTCATCCAGCATAAACTGCAGCGGATCGTATCCCGGATATTCGCCGATGTTGCCCGTCAGCATATCCGACCACGGCAAAATTTTTGATGACCAGAGGGCCGTGCTGTCCGGCTTCACCTGGAAAAACACCGTGTTAATACCGAGGTGCTTAAGATTGTCGAGCTTGCCGATCAGCGCCTGCTTCTGCATCGCGATGCGCTGATCGGCGCTGCGGCCGTTCACCGAGGCTACTGGCGGCCAGTCGAGACGAGAGACGGTTGCCAGCCAGATCCCGCGCATCGGCTCGTTTGCCTGCTGCGTCGGTTTACTGACGTTGGGGAGAGGGGTAACCAGTGATTTGGGTGGTTTGGAGGAGCAGCTCACAAGTAAAAGCGCGCAGGCAGCCAGCGCACCAATCCGTTTTACGTGTCGCGTCATTTGCGTATTAGCTCTTGATAATCCGACTGTTGGCCCAGGGATTAAAGGCGGGCTCCGCCTGTTCTGTGCTTACCTCATCGTTGAGGGAGTCCAGATACAGGGCTTCCACTTCCGCGCGCGCCCACGGGGTGCGGCGCAGAAATTTCAGGCTCGATTTAACGCTGGGATCTTTTCTGAAACAGTTAATTTTGATTCGGTCGCCCAGTTCGCTCCAGCCATATTTTGCCACCAGGGCATTGACCATCATCTCCAGCGTTACGCCATGCAAAGGATCTTTGGAAATATGTGCAGTCATAGGTGTCCGGATGTCTCAATGTTAGTGGGGGCAGGGTTTCCGGTGAAAGGGTACAAGAAAGCAGGGGAAGCGGCAATGCAATCCAGACTGGATATGCAATGGGGATGAGTGCAAGTGGAGTAAACCCACCTTATTTAAGCGTTAAGTGTGTTAGAGGTAAAAGTATAATATCGTCAGACGCCTGACATTGTCTGCATTGATGAAATCGTTGGTCACTTAATATCTAACCCTTCGTGAGAAATACTATGAGCAGCAGCGGAAATAAATTTACTTACCTGGTGGTTTCACCTCCACACGTCCGTCGCAGGAACGATGAAATAGAAAAAATTGAGTTAAAAAAGTATCTCAATCGGCAGGACGGAATTAAAAAACAGATCAATCATCCTTCCTACGGCGATGTTTGCGTAGCTTATAAGCCTCCTAAAACCATGTTATTACCTGCAGACACACTTGTTGCCAGAACCAAATTTTATGCGATCCCAGGTGCGCTGGAGTGTGGCTATTCACAAAGTATCAACTGGACTGCAGAAGGGATGTTAAATGCAGAAATACACAGAAAGATTAGTATATACGTACTCGCCAGATTAAAGCTGGCCGGCGCCTGTATTGGTATTAGCCATAGCCGATCTTTTAAGGTGAAGAATTTTTACCAGTGCATTGAAGCCTCAGAGAAAGCGACTATTTCCTTTATTATAGACGGTTTCTTTTGCTACCAGTCTGCAACCAACTGGTTAAACTCCAGACATGAACAAATCAAGCTATTTATTCATGCCGGGCTCGCGGATAAAGCATCCTTAAGCCTTAAGCGAAAAAAGGGTAAGAAGACTACCCCCGATTATCTGATTGAGACGACCCAGGGGAAGTGGCACGTATTTGAGAGCAAAGGCGGCGAAAGTAGCAGTCGATGGCAGAGAATCGAAGAGGGCATTGCGCAGTTAGAAAGCGTCACCAGAGTTGGCTGGAAAGGGCAAAAAAACCAGCCTATAAGCACCTTCGTCTGTACACACACGTCCATAGATTCAGGAAAAGAGATTGCGGTGAACGTTGTTGATCCTCTCCCTGGTCACTCGCGATCTATTATTCTCAATCGCGCTGTCTCTGTTCTTCTCACAAAAGCGTCATTAATCGACCTTTTTGACGTGCTGGCAGAAGATGAATCGAATGCCGTGTTTAGCATCCCGGGTATGCAGGGATGGAAATTTATCAACGCCCCACTGTATGATCACGTTCAGTTAGGTATCCCGGAAAAATACTCTGCCTTAAAAGATGTATTAAGAATAGGGGTTGGGCAGTATCTAGCGCTTAAAGAAATAATTGATGACGCGCTTATGGAAGACGATGAAATGCCCACGCCGGAAGCCGTTGAAAAACGATTATCAGACCTATCTATAAAGCCCGATGATGTGCGCAACGCCATGACGCTAATAGCCCCCTTGCTGCATAAAAAACGTGCTTATGAAGATATACTGCATCTATTCTCTGAAAAACTTAAACTGCCAGAGCTGGCGGATAAATTTTGTCAGGAAGATGAACGGTTAGAAAAAGCATTATCCGAATCAGTAAGAAAGCATCGATCTCCATGGGGCGGCCTGGTGCGTGAAGCGCCAGCACCCGGTCATGATGACCCTTGGGAGAAAAAACAAAGACAGAATAAAATGAAGCCCTGACCTGAACAGCAGTAATGGGACAGAAAGGCCGCGCTGATGCGCGGCCTTAAGCTATCAAGCGGTTATTTTGTCTGGGTAAAAAGCTCCGGCGCCCACGGACGCGGATCCACTTCCATAAACGGCGCGCGCTCGAAGCGGTCCTTCAGCGCCCACGGCACCGTGCAGTCAAAGATGGTTTTGCAGGAAATGCCGTTTCCGCGAATCGAAGTGCTGTAATCCGGCGACTGGGACGGATCCAGCTGGTGGCCGCGGATCCCCGGAATATTGGTGATGCTGACATCGCCCTGCATGCGGGTGGTCATCGCCCACAGGATGTCGTCGCTGTCGAAAATATCCACGTCTTCGTCGACAAGAATGATGTTCTTCAGCTCCGAATAGGTGGCTAAGGCAATCAGCGCCGCCTGGCCCTGACGTCCTTCGTCTGACGGCTGGCGCTTTTTCACCTGCAGGATCCCGAGGAATTTACCGCCGCCCGCGGTATGCGCATAGACGTTTTGCAGGAAGCCCGGAATCGCCTCTTCAACGGCATTGCGGATGCTGGCTTCCGTCGGTAAACCGGCCAGGGTGGTATGCTCTTCTCCCGGTCCCACCAGCGTTTGCAGGATCGCGTGGTTTCGCATGGTCACCGCTTTCACTTTGATCACGGGCAGGGACGGGTTCGCCTCGCCGCAGTAGCCCGGGAACTCCGGCATCGCGTGGCCGGTATTGGTGTGCTGATCTTCTCTTACGCGCACGCCCGGAAGCAGTTCGCCCTCGATGATGATTTCCGCCCGCGCGATCGCTTTCTCTTTTACCGCCACGCCCTGCACCAGTTCGACTGGCTGCTGGCGCAGCGCCCCGGCGACGCCCAGCTCGTTGTAGCCAAACGGCGTGGTGGGCGCCTCAAAGCACGCGCCGATATAGATGGCGGGATCGAGACCCATATTGATCGTCACCGGCAGCGGTTTTCCGGCCTCTTCCGCCTTTTTGCGGAAGACTTCGATGTGGCGACCGGCGGCAAGGAACATGGAAAGCTCGTCGCGCTCCTGGACGCAGAGGCGGTGAATGGTGACATCCGTCAGCGAGCTGTCTTCCGGATCGCTTGCCAGCACCAGCCCCAGACAGAAGAACGGGCCGGCATCAATCGGCGTGTTTGTCGGTGCCGGAAGCAGCTTGCGCAGGTCGAAGTCAGGATCGTCTGCGTAGAAAACCTGTTCCTGGCAGGGCGCCTGCGAGGCTGGAACGACAACCGGCGCAACCGGCTTTTTCACCGCCTGGCCGACGTGTTTTGCCAGCTCAGAGGGCTTGCAGCCCAGAAGGAGCGCCGCGCGCTCGCGGCTGGCGTGCATGCCCACCAGGATGCGGGAGCCCGGATAGCCCTTCACGCTGTTGAACATCATGGCCGGTCCCGTACGGGTGGGACGTTTTACCGTGCCGCCCGCGCCGATATGGCGGTAGACTCCCGCCAGCTCCGCGTTGGGATCGACCGGATAATCAGTTTCAAGATACTGCCCTTCGTGGCATTGCAGCAGGGCGATGGCGCTGCGGAGATCGTTGATCGGGTTTTCCATATTTTCCTCCCTCGGTTGAATACCTCCATTTTTATGGCAATGACCAATAGCATCAATTGCATCATTACTGCTAAATTGATAAGTAAATCCATATCAAAAAAGGAAGCGTTCCGTGCAGTTTCGTCAGATGCGCCATTTCATCGTGGTGGCCGAAGAGCTCCACATGCACCGGGCCGCTGAGCGTCTGAACATGGCGCAACCGGCCCTGAGCCAGCAGATTAAGGCGCTGGAAGAACGTTTAGGCGTAACGCTTTTTAGCCGGGCGAACCGCCGCTTAGCCCTGACGCCCGCGGGTGAAGCGTTTCTGGTGAAAGCCAGGCTCGCCATTTCCCTCACCGAGCAGGCGGTTCTGGACGCCAGGCAAACGGCAAGGGGCGAGCAGGGGATATTAAACCTGGGGTGCGTGTCGAGCGCGATGTTTGACGGCAGGCTGCACGCCGCGCTGCGCCATATGCACACGCGCTGGCCGGCCATTACCATGTCGCTGGTGACGGGAAACGTGCAGACGCTCTACGCGGCCGTGCAGAGCAACCAGCTCGATGTGGCTATTATCCGGGCGCCGCTGCCGTCGCTGCCTGACGATCTGCAAAGCCGCCCGTTCACGTCAGAGAAAACGGTGCTGGCGCTGTATCGTCAGCATCCGCTGGCGGGATCTTCCGCGCTGACTCTTTCGTCGGTGAAGGACGAAAAGTGGATCTCCCTGCGCGACCCGGAGGGAATGGGGCTGGAACAATACTTTTATGACGCCTGCAGCGGGGCGGGCTTTCAGCCGGACGTGGTACAAAACGCGACCGACGTGCCCACGGTGATAAGCCTGGTCTCGGCGGGGTTTGGGCTGGCGCTGCTGCCCGCGTCGGCAAAGGCGGTGAGCGTAGAGAACGTGGTTTACGTGGACATCCTCGACCGGCTCCGGGAAAGCGAGCTGACGCTGGTTTGCCACCGGATTATTCGCTCAGAAGTGCTTAAAAAATTCCTGATTACCCTCGATCAGACCTGACGCCCGGCGGCCTGCAGCAGCTGCTCGCGCAGCCAGGCATTCGCCGGATCCTGGCTGTTTTTCGGGTGCCAGTACATGTAGATGATAATCGGCTGGAGCGGCAGCGGCGGCGCAAAGAGATCCAGCGTGCTGGCAAACTGTTTCAGCATCCGTTCCGGCAGGGTGCACACCAGGTCGGTACCGGCGACAAGCGCAGGCGCCACGGCGTAGCTCTGCGTGGACATCGCGACGTGCCGCTGGTAGCCCAGCCCGGCCAGGGTTTGATCGACAAAGCCGGTAAATGGATCTCCCGCCGATGACACCACCAGATGAGAAAGCGCGCAGTAGCTTTCCAGATCTAACGCTCCGGTCCCGCGCGGATGGCCTTTGCGCTGGGCGGTGGCAAACGTATCGTCGAGCAGTTTGCGTCTCACCCAGCCGTCATGGGCGCCCGCGCTTACGCCGATGTAGATATCCACATCTCCGTTTTCCAGCTGCTGCGCCAGTTCGGACATCTGTGGCAGGGCGAAGCGCAGGCGAATATCGGGAGCAGCGGTACCCACCTGGTTAAGCAGCCCGGTGCCCAGCATCAGCGCCGGGTTTTCGTGCAGGGCGATAACAAAGGTCCGGGTACTGGTCTGGGCATCAAACGTAGTGGGGGCAAACAGCGCGCTGATGCCGCGCAGCACGCTCTCTATCTGCGGCTTAAGCGCTTCCGCTCGCGGCGTGGGCAGCACCCCACGTCCATGTGGGGAAGGAATAAACAGCGGTTCGCCAAACAGCGTTCGCAGACGCGCGAGACGAGCGGACAGCGCGGGCTGGCTGATGCCCAGCCGCGCGGCCGCATGGGTGATATTCCTGTCCTGAAGCAGGGCGTCCAGGGTCAGGATCAGGTCTATGTCCATGTCAGGGCTGGTCGTCATCTTATTTCGCGCTGCCGGCGTCCCGGTTGGTATAGGTCACAGGGACCCAGGCATAGCCGCCGTTTTCGCCTTTGGTGACATACCCGATACCCGGAAAAGGCAGATGGGGCGCAGCAACCAGATCTTTATTTTTCACAAAGTCAGCAAACGCATGTTCGCGCACGCTTGCGGCTTTGTTCTGATCTTCATCGTAGGTAATGGTCACGTCAGGCTGCGGGAACTGTACCGCCGCGGCATGAATGATGTCGCCGACAAAGGTGATCTTCTCGCCTTTGCTCGTCAGCGTGTAGAAGGCTGAACCCGGCGTATGGCCGGGATGAACCGTGCCGGTCAGCCCCGGGAGAATCTCCGATGTGCCGCTAAAAGGCACCACTTTACCGGCGTCAAGATAGGGTTTTAAGGTCTTCTGCGCGACGTCAAAGTAGTTCCTGCCGTAGCCGGTTTTTTTCTGATTCTCGTCGTTAAAGAAAAAGTCGACGTCCGGTTTACCAACGAAAACGCGCGCGTTACTGAACACCACCTTGCCGTCTTTCACCAGGCCGCCCGCGTGATCGGAGTGGGCGTGGGTCAGCAGGACTTCAGTAATGTCCTCGGGTTTAACCCCCTGGGTGGCGAGGCTCTCAATCAGACGTCCGCCGTTGCCGGGGCCAAAGAGCTGGCCTGAGCCCGTATCCACCAGAATTTTATGTCCGGGCATCGCAATCAGGAACGCGTTAATGGATACCTCAGGCGGGTTGGTCTGGAAATTTTCCGCGAGCAGCGCATCGATTTTTTGCGGCGTTGTCCGGCGCAGCAGCTTGTGCAGATCCTGCGCGACGGTCCCGTCCGTAAACGAGGTGACCAGAACGTCGCCGACCTGAACGCTGTATCCGCCCGCCGGTTGTTTAACGACGTGCTGGGGCGTCTCTGCCGCCGCCTGCAGCGCAGGGTAGAAAAGCAATGAACTGGAAATCAGCGTAGAAAGAGCAAGTTTTTTCACGGTAAGCATACGAGTCTCCTTTGAAAGCGCTCATCTTACTTCTTCGTAAAATTATAAGAACCTGCCCAGAAATGATAGGACCTATAAACGCAGTGGATAGCACAGCGCAGAAGCCGGGTGGCGATGCTGCCTTTCCCGGCTCGTAACACGTTATTTTTTCAGAGGTGCGTTCCAGCTGTCCGGCGTGGCTTTGGACCAGGAGCCATAAGCTGCATTTGGCAGCACAATCCAGTCGTTACCGAAGTGTTCCGCGCTGGCCTCAACCAGCTCACGCTGCTGCTCGCTCGGCTTTTTATTTTTAAACTGCACGGCGAAATCCGGCAGGCTGTCGCCAAACAGCATCACGATCTGCTGCTTTTTGAGGATGCTCTGGCGACGCTCTTCCTTGCTGACCGTGTCCAGAAGCACGCTTTCATCGGACACCTGTGGAAGTCCCAGAGCTTTTAACGTCCTGAGCGTATCGGCTTTGTTTTCCTGCATGCGGTCCGAGACATAATAGATACGGACCTTGCTCTGATTCACGTGGTCAAGAAACGCTTTCGCACCGGGAATTAAGCCGGGTTTTCCCTGTTTCTCCCAGTCGCTCCAGGTGTCCCATTTTGTATAGTCGTGACACTGCTCGGTGTCGCGCACCAGCAGAGGGGTGTTATCCAGCACAGTTTCATCGAGATCCATCACCACGGCGTATTTTTCTGGCGCTTCCAGATCTTTTAACTTTTCGTTAAAACGCTCGGTGGCAAACCGATACGTCTGCAGCTGAAGGGCCACGATCTCTGCCGATTTCTGCTGATAGCGCAGCGCCATTTCGTACGCTTTGGGTTCACACAGATCGCCCCCGGCGGCCGTCGCCGCTGCCGTTGCACTCAAAACAGGTAATGCCAGCAGTAATGCCTTAGCCATTGAATTCACGCTTTTTTCCTCAACACCCTGGTTAAAATCCCGAAAGCGTAATGAAATTCAATGACAGAAATATGAAGGCCGCGCCGTTAGACCAGCATGTAATACCAGAACAGGGCGATCTCGTCCTTTTCCGGTAAGGCGTTGTAGAGATAACGATCGTATCCGCCCAGGGTAAACCCGTAGTGACGATAAAACAGACAGGCAGAAACGTTCACATTTTGTGTTTCAAGCCGTAATCCCGGCGCGTTTACGCTGCGGGCCCAGACGTGGGCGGCGGCCATTAATTTTTGCGCGGCGCCGGTTCTGCGTTTCGTGCGATCCACGGCAATGTAATCCACCGAGATAAACTTATTCCAGCCGATCGACGCGGTAATAAATCCCGCAATTTCCCCGTCTTCCGTTTCGGCAATAAGAAATATGGCGTCCGGATTAACGCAGTGGTTTTCAAGGGTTTGGATATCGAGCTCGTAGGTTTTAATCCAGGGCACGGCGACGGCTTCGATATGCAAATCGCAGTGGATAAAGGGCTCTCGCGCAATGTGGCTAATGGTGAAAGAAAAGTCACAGCATTCAAGGCGCGTGAGGTCGGTACTGAGTCCTTTTCGAATCTGCATAGTATTCCCGATAGTGAGTTATTTCATAAAGAATAGACGAAGCGGTTAAATTCGCTGGCCTAACACACTTTTAATCCTGAACTAAGCTTGTACTTCGTTCCGCGTAAAATGTGGGTCATTCGAGGACAATGAATGGAATTCAGGACATTTCAAAAGCAGTGGGGTGCTGAGTTTATTTCCGATGACGTTGTACGTTTTCGCGTCTGGGCAGAAGGACAGAAAGAACTTACGCTACGTCTGGCCGCCGCCGACGTGCCGATGACGGCAGCTGGCGACGGCTGGTTTCAGACAGACGTACCCGGCGTCACGCACGGTGCAGAATACCAATTTGTTCTGCAGGACGGCATGACGGTGCCCGATCCCGCCTCGCGCGCGCAAAAGGGCGACGTTAACGGCCCCTCCATCGTTATCGATCCCCAACGCTATCAGCCGGTCAACCGGGACTGGGCAGGGCGGCCGTGGGAAGACACGGTTATCTACGAGCTGCACATCGGCACGTTTACCCCGGAGGGCACCTTCCGGGCCGCCATCGACAAGCTGCCGTATCTGGCAGAGCTCGGTATTACCCAGCTTGAAGTGATGCCCGTCTCTCAGTTTGGCGGTACCCGCGGCTGGGGGTATGACGGCGTGCTGCTGTACGCCCCGCACTCAGCCTACGGTACGCCGCAGGATTTCCACGCGTTTATCGACGCCGCGCACGGGCTGGGGCTTTCCGTGGTGCTGGATATCGTGCTTAACCACTTCGGCCCCGAGGGGAACTATCTGCCTCTGCTGTCGCCCGCGTTCTTTGATGCAGATCGGATGACGCCGTGGGGCAACGGCATCGCTTACGAACGCGAGCCGGTGAGGCAGTACATCACCGATGCGCCGCTCTACTGGCTGACGGAGTATCGTCTGGACGGCCTGCGCTTTGACGCCATCGACCAGATTAAAGACAGCGCTGAGACGCACATTCTGGAGGAGATTGCCGCAAAAATCCGCGAGGCGATCCCGCACCGCCACGTTCACCTGACCACGGAAGACAGCCGCAACGTGATTTTCCTGCACCCGCGCGATGAACAGGGCAACACGCCGTTGTTTACCGCCGAGTGGAATGATGACTTCCACAACGCTGTCCACGTGTTTGCCACCGGCGAGACCCACGCGTATTACCAGGATTTTGCCTTTGAGCCCGAGAAAAAGTTCGCCCGGGCGCTGGCGGAAGGCTTTGTCTACCAGGGCGAGGTGTCGCTGCAAACCGGCGAATCCCGCGGAGTGGAGTGCCAGACGCAGCCGCCTCAGTTCTTCGTCGATTTTATTCAGAACCACGATCAGACCGGGAACCGCGCCCAGGGCGAGCGGCTGATCGCCCTGGCCGGTGCCGACAAGACGCGGGTGCTGCTTGCCGCGCTGCTGCTTTCTCCCCATATCCCGCTGCTGTTTATGGGCGAGGAGTTTGGGGAAACGCATCCGTTCCTGTTCTTCACCGATTTTCACGGCGATCTGGCAAAGGCGGTGCGGGAAGGGCGCGCGAAAGAGTTTACCGGCCATGCCGGGCACGATGAAACCGTCCCGGATCCGAATGACGTGAACACCTTCATCCGTTCAAAACTCGACTGGAATAAGATTGCCACCGACGAAGGCAAAACGTGGCTTCGCTTCACGCGCCACCTGCTGACGCTGCGCCATCGCCATATCGTTCCGCTTCTGCGTCATGGCGGCGCCGTTGAGGGCAAGGTAATCAAGACCGCGCCCGGCATGGTGGCGGTGAGCTGGCATTTCCCGTCGGGGACGCTCTCTCTGGCGCTAAATATCGGTAATAAGCCCGCCGCGCTGCCCGATCTTGCGGGTGAGACGCCCTTTGCCTGGCCGGAAGTCACTGACGTTTTACCGCCGAACGGTATTGTCGTTCGCTTTGCTGATGGAGAAGCATCGTTATGATCCCTTCCGCCACGTACCGTATTCAGTTCCGTAATGGCATGACCTTCGACCGCGTTGCGGCGCTGGTGCCTTACCTGAAAGATCTCGGCATCAGCCATCTCTACGCGTCGCCCGTATTTACCGCCACAGCGGGTTCCAACCACGGCTATGACGTGACCAACCCGAATGAAATTGACCCGGCGATCGGCGGACGAGACGGTTTCGACCGCATGGCGGCAGCGCTTAAGCAGGCCGGCATGGGGCTGATTCTGGATATTGTCCCGAACCATATGTCCACCTCGCTGGAAAACGCCTGGTGGCGGGACGTGATTGAATACGGCCAGCAGAGCCGCTATTTCCGCTATTTCGATATCGACGGGTCGCGCCCGCTAACGCTGCCGTTCCTCGGCGACACCTTTGAGGCCGAGCTGGAGAAGGGCGCGATCGCCCTAAAACGTGACCCTGTCACGAACAAGGCCGCGTTGGGTTACTATGACGCCGAATATCCGCTCAACCCCGGCACGTACAGCGAGGATAAGAGCATCGCTGAACTGCATGAAGCGCAAAGCTGGCGGCTGATGTCCTGGCGGGAGGCGCCGAAGCAGCTCTCGTGGCGGCGCTTCTTCGAGATCACCGGCCTGGTCGGCGTTCGGGTTGAAGACGACGCGGTCTTCGACGATACGCACCGGCTGATCCTGGAGCTGGTTCACGCTGGCGTGGTGGACGGCCTGCGAATCGACCACGTCGACGGCCTGGCCGATCCGCTGGGCTATCTGCAGCGCCTGCGGGAGAAAACCGGGCCCGACTGCTACATCACGGTTGAAAAAATCCTCGCGAAGGGGGAACAGCTCCCCGCCGACTGGCCGGTATCCGGCACCACCGGCTACGAGTTTATCGCCTCGCTGGCGGAAGTGCTGGTTGACGACGATAACCTGTCGCGCCTGGAGACCATCCACGACGAGACGCTGGGGATAACGGTCGATCGCCAAGCGGAACTGCGCGATGCCAAAGGCCTGATGACCGATCGCAATTTTGAGGGTGAATTCACCACGCTGCTAAACCTTGCTGACGATCTGGCCCGCCGCAATGAGGTTGCGCTACCGCGCGAGGAGATCCGCCACCCGCTGCGCGAGCTGCTTATTGCCTTTCCGGTCTACCGCACCTATGGCACCCGGGAGGGATTAACCCCGCCGGACGTGGCGCTGCTTAACCGCGTGGTCGCCAGCGTGGAGACGTCTGAAGCGGCGCTGAGTCTGATTGTACACATTCTTACCGGCGACCTGCCGGAAGATTGCCGCGAGAGCGCCGCGCTTTTCAGGACCCGCTTCCAGCAGCTGACCGGGCCGCTGATGGCGAAGTCCGTTGAAGACACGCTCTTCTTTCGCCACAACCTCGAGCTTGCGCTCAACGAAGTGGGCGCCGACCCGACGCCGCGCGCGTTTTCATTATCCCGCTTCCACCAGGAGATGCGCATTCGTCTGGCCCGTCAGCCCGACGCGCTGCTGGGCACCTCCACGCACGATACCAAGCGCGGGGAGGATGCCCGCGCGCGCCTTTACACCCTGACGGAAGCCCCGGAGCGGTGGGGCGACAACCTTGCCCGCTGGCGGCAGATGAACCAGACCCAGGTGCGTTTTCTCAATGACGGTACCGCGCCGAACGCCGCCGATACGTGGATGATCTACCAGGCCCTGGCGGGCGTCTGGCCCGCCACGCTGTCTCCGGACGACGCTGAAGGGCTTGCATCACTGGAAGCGCGTTTTAACGGCTTCCTCGAGAAAGCGCTGCGCGAGGCAAAACAGCGCACCGACTGGATCGACAGCAACGAGAGCTATGAGAGCGTGGTGCTGAGCTACGCGCGGCACCTGCTTTCGCCGGACAACGCGCTGTTCCTGCATGATTTTAGCGAGGCGATGCAGCCCTTTATCCGGGCCGGGCTGATGAACAGCCTCAGCCAGACGGTGATCAAGCTGACGGCTCCCGGCGTGCCGGATATCTATCAGGGCAGCGAGGCGCTTAACTTTAGCCTTGTCGACCCGGATAACCGGCGGGAGCCGGATTTTCCGACCCTGGTGCAAAATCTCAGCGCGGCGGATGCCAGCGTGTTTGACAACCCGGCCTGCTGGCGAGACGGGCGCGTTAAGCAATTCGTTACCGCCACGCTGCTGCGGCTTCGACCACACTACGACGCGCTATTCCGCTACGGCGACTGGCTGCCGCTTAAGGTCTCCGGCGAGCGCGAGGAGAATCTGATTGTCTATGCGCGCGTTAAGGACGAGGAGGCGCTGATTGTTGCCGTGCCGCGTCTGGCTTTTGGTATCACCGATAACCATCAGCTGTGGGTCAATACCGCGGTAGCGATACCCGACGAACTGGTCGGGAAGCGCTATCGGGACCTGTTCAGCGGTGAGAGCCGCATTCTGCAAGAGACGCTGGATTTAACGTCAGTAAAGGGATGTGTACTGGTTCTGCTTACCTGCGAATAATCGTGGAGAACGAAAATGGCAAAGGATACTACGTTTGAAATTCGGGCCGGTCATGGTCAGCAGTTGGGAGCGAATTATGACGGGAAAGGGGTTAACTTCGCGCTGTTCTCCGCTCACGCCGAGCGTGTGGAGCTCTGTCTGTTTGACCCGTCCGGAAAAACGGAAATCGCCCGGCTCGAATTGCCGGAATATACTCATGAGGTTTGGCACGGCTATGTGCCGGACCTGAAGCCCGGCGCGCTGTACGGCTATCGCGTCTACGGCCCCTACGATCCGGAAAACGGTCACCGCTTTAACCCGCATAAGCTGCTTATCGATCCGTATGCCCGTGAACTGGTGGGCGATATCGACTGGAACGACGCCCATTTCGGCTATGAGCTGGGGCATGACAAGTTAGATTTGAGCTTTGATACGCGTGACAGCGCGCCGTTCACGCCGAAATGCAAGGTCATCGACCCGAACGCTTTCGACTGGCAGGACAACAACCGGCCAAACGTGCCCTGGCCGCATACCGTCGTCTATGAGAGCCACGTGAAGGGCTTTACCCAGATGAACCCGGCCATCCCGCAGGAGTTGCGCGGCACGTTTGAGGGGATGGGACACAAAGCCTCGGTCGACTACATCAAGAGTCTTGGCATCACCTCGGTGGAGCTTCTGCCGGTTCACTGGTTCCCCGACGACCAGCACCTGCTTGACCGCGGCCTGAAGAACTTCTGGGGCTATAACACGCTCGGCTTTTTTGCTCCGGCGTCGCGCTACTACGGCCCGGCGGGGATCCAGGGCTTTCGCGATATGGTACGCGCTTATCATGACGCGGGCATCGAGGTCATTCTGGACGTGGTGTACAACCACACGGCAGAAGGGAACGAGCTTGGCCCCACGCTCTCGTTTAAGGGGATTGATAACTACAGCTATTACCGCACCCTGCCGGACCAGCACCGGTACTACATCAACGACACCGGGACGGGAAATACGGTCAATACCTCGCACCCGCGCGTGCTGCAGATGGTGATGGATTCGCTGCGCTACTGGGCGGAATCGATGCATATTGACGGTTTTCGTTTCGACCTGGGGACGATACTGGGCCGCGAGCCGGAAGGGTTTGACCCGCGCGGCGGTTTCTTCGACGCCATATCGCAGGATCCGGTGTTATCGAGACTCAAGCTGATTGGTGAACCCTGGGATATCGGTCCCGGCGGGTATCAGGTCGGCGGTTTCCCGCCGGGCTGGGGTGAGTGGAACGATAAATACCGCGATACCGTACGCGAGTACTGGAAGGGCGATAACGTCTCCACCGACTTTGCAGCACGCCTGCTGGGCTCCGGGGATCTGTACGATCTGCGCGGGCGTCGTCCGTGGGCCAGCGTTAACTTCATCACCGCTCACGACGGCTTTACGCTGAATGACCTGGTGTCGTACAACGAGAAGCACAACGCCGACAACGGTGAGGACAATAACGACGGGCATAATGACAATCGCTCGTACAACTACGGCGAGGAAGGGCCAACCGAGAATCCGGATATCATCGCCACCCGGGAGCGGCAGAAGCGTAATTTCCTGACCACGCTGCTGTTTTCCCACGGCACGCCTATGCTGCTGGCGGGGGACGAGTTTGGCCGCACGCAGAAGGGCAACAACAACGGCTACTGTCAGGACAGCGAAATTTCGTGGATCGACTGGAACGGAATAACCGAAAACGACGCCGCGCTGCGCGAGTTTACCCGGCGGTTGATTGCCCTGCGCGCTCAGCAGCCGCTGCTGCGCCGTGAAAGCTGGCGCGACGGGCTGGAGATCCGCTGGTTCAATGCCGGAGGCGGCCCTCAGCAGGCCGAGCAGTGGGACGAAGGCTCAACGCTCGGCGTCTCCATCAGCAGGCCTGATCTGCGGCAGGAGGACGGTATCTGGCACGACGTGCTGATGCTGTTCAACCCGTTTGAAGGCACCGTGCCGTTCCAGATCCCGCAGTTTGGCGAAGGGGGATGGGTGCTGGAGCTGTCTACGGCAGATGGCGCTGCCGCCGGGACAGCGTTCACCGACACCGTAGAGTACGAACTGGCCGGACGCAGTATTACGCTGTTCAGACGTCCTTAGCCCTAGAGTGATGCCGCCGCGCGGGCGGCGGTGTCATACAGGGAGGAGATCGTGCGTAACAGCTGCGCGGTTTCGCCAATCGACTTCCCGGCTATGCCGCTCTCCGCGTGGATTGCGATCAGACACGCCTCCCGCACGTCCCGGTACTTCATGCACAGCGCTTTTCCTTCCTCGGTAGTCGAGAAAAAGAGCTCTTTGCCCGCTTTCTCGCTCGTCACGTACCCCGCTTTGACCAGCTTTTTCAGGGCATAGGTCACCACGTGGGTATCTTCCACGTTGAGGACGAAGCAGATATCGGCCAGCTTTTTCTTGCGGTCGCGGTGGTTCACATGATGCAGCAGCGAGACGTCAAATGCGCCCATATCGGGTTCGCCGGCTGCCGTCATGCAGCGCACCATCCATTTATTGAACGCGTTGCTGGTCATGATCAGCGCGTACTCCAGCTCTGACAGCTCCGCGCAGCGCTCGGACACCAGATGGCGGGAAGAGACGATCCGGCCATCGTTGATATCGTCGCGATCGGGTGAAGCACTTTTTTTCGAGGTCATAACGTTCCTTAGCCAGAAATGTAAACTCATCGATAAAATAAGAACATTTTATTGATAATTTGTTTACATGTTTTTGAGGTTCAGATATAGCTTTTTAGCGCAGGTTTTGCGAAGCCTGCCAACAAAACACAACATCGCTCGCCGCAAATTAAAAAAATAGCCGTCGGCGCGCAACGCTCACTTTCGATAGGGTAAACGTTATGGACGGTACTACGCTGTTGCCGCTGATCGGGATACCGATCGTGGTTATTGGTTTTGCACTGCGCTTCAACCCGCTGCTTGTGGTTGTGGTGGCGGGGCTGGCGACGGGTCTGCTGGTCGGTATGGATTTCGGGATGCTGCTGGAGACCTTTGGCGAAAAGTTCGTGAATAGCCGATCGCTGGCGACCTTCATTCTGATCCTGCCCGTGATTGGTCTGCTGGAATATTACGGTCTCAAGGAGCGCGCCCAGGCCTGGGTGGCGAAGATCGCCAGCGCCACCTCGGCGCGTATTCTGATGCTCTATTTTGTCGCCCGTGAAGGCACCGCCGCGCTGGGGCTGATGTCGCTGGGCGGCCACGCCCAGACGGTACGCCCCCTGCTGGCGCCGATGGCCGAAGGGGCGGCGCTGAACGAATACGGCGAGCTGCCGCAGCACATCCGTGACAAAATCAAAGCCCATGCCGCCGCGTGCGACAACATCGCGGTCTTCTTTGGGGAAGATATCTTTATTGCCTTTGGCGCGGTGCTGCTGATCGACGCGTTCCTGAAAGAAAACGGTATTCCGGGCATCGAACCGCTGCATATCGGCCTGTGGGCTATCCCAACCGCCATTGCGGCACTGGTTATTCATATGACGCGCCTGCTGCGCCTCGATGCCAGCATCCGTCGCGACGTGATGGCCTGGCGTGCTGAGCAGGACACGCAGGAGGCCGCGCAATGATGACGCTTATTACCATTAACCGCGTGTACTACCTGATCGGCTTCGTCGTGATGCTGCTGGTTGTGATGACCCTGCGCGATCGCGCCAATCCGAAGCGTTTTACTACTGCGCTGTTCTGGTTCTTGTTTGGCGGGATCTTCCTGTTTGGCGATCTGATGGTTCAGGAGCTGGGGAAATCGCTGGCGTACCGAATAATCGGCGGGGGCGTTATCGCTATCGCGCTGCTGGCGGGTTTTGGTCTTGTCGGGAAAGGGCACTATCAAATGTCGACCGAAGACGAACGTCTCGCATCGTCAAATCGGCTTAAAAACTGGCTATTCCTGCCGGCGCTGATGATCCCGGTGGTGACGGTTATCGGGACGCTGTTCCTGAAGGGCGTGTCGATTGGCGGCGTGTTCCTGCTCGATCAGAAACAGCTCACCCTCGCGGCGCTGTGCGTGGCCTGCGTGGCGGCGATCCTCACCGGCTGGTGGCTGACCAAAGGCACGCCGCTGCACGCCATTCGCCAGTCTCGTCGTCTTGTCGATACCATCGGCTGGGCGGTGATCCTGCCGCAAATGCTCGCCATGCTCGGCGGCGTGTTCGTGGCGGCCAACACCGGTGATTCGGTGCAGAAGGTGGTGAGCCTGTTTGTGAACCCGGATAACCGCTTTATGCTGGTGGTGATTTACTGCGTAGGGATGGCGCTGTTTACCATGATCATGGGAAATGCGTTTGCGGCCTTCCCGGTGCTGAGCGCCGGCATCGCCTTGCCGTTCCTGATTAACGTGCATCACGGCAACCCGGCGCCGCTGCTGGCGATTGGCATGTACGCGGGCTACTGCGGCACGCTGATGACGCCGATGGCCGCGAACTTCAATATCGTTCCCGCCGCGCTGCTGGAGCTGAAAGACAAATATCAGGTGATCAAGATCCAGATCCCGACCGCGTTAACCCTGCTGGTGGTGAACGTGTTCCTCATGTATTTCCTCGTGTTTCGCTAAGGAGCTGTTATGGAATTAACGCAACATCAGGCCGACGCGTTTGCCCGCATGCCTTTAACCTATTTGCGACAGGAATATCCGAACCACATCATGCACCTGCTGAATGATGATGGCGACGTACTGCCGCCGCGCGAGCTGCACCCGGTTTTCTACGGCTGTTTCGACTGGCACTCGGCGGTACACGGCTACTGGCTGCTGCTGCGCTGCCTGCGCCTCTACCCGGCGCTGCCGTGCCGGGACGCGATCGTCGCGCTTGTCGACGAGCATCTGACCGAAGAGAACGTGGCGAAGGAGCTGGCCTATTTCACCGCGCCGTTCCGCGCCTCGTTTGAGCGCCCGTATGGCTACGGCTGGCTGCTGGCGCTGGCCCAGGAGCTAAAGCAGTCGTCGCTGCCGCAGGCCGCGGTCTGGTATCAAACGCTGGAGCCTTTAACCCAGGATATTCGCGACAGGCTGGTGGATTATCTCGGCAAGCTCACCTATCCGATCCGCGTCGGGACGCACTACAACACGGCGTTTGCCCTGGCGCTGGCGCTGGATTACGCCCGCGCCGTGGAAGATAGCGCGCTCGAACAGGCGATTGTGACGGCGGCGGAGCGGTTTTATCTCGCCGACACGCGTTATCCGGCCCACTACGAGCCCGGCGGTGATGAGTATATTTCCGGGGCGCTGACGGAGGCGCTGCTGATGAGCAAGGTATCTGAAGACTTCCCGGCCTGGTTTGACGCGTTTCTGCCGGAGGTGGGCGCCGTTACGGCGCTGATGAACCCGGCGGAAGTCAGCGATCGTACCGACCCGAAAATTGCCCATCTGGACGGATTAAACCTCAGCCGCGCCTGGTGCATGAAGCATATTGCCAGAGCGCTTCCCGCTAACCATCCGGCGCAGCAGGCGCTGCGCGAGGCGGTAGCGAAACACCTGACGGCTAGCGTTGAGCATGTTGTCGGCAGCCACTACAGCGGCGGGCACTGGCTGGCGAGCTTTGCGCTGCTGGCGCTGGAGTAAACGAACGCGCCGTCTTTCTTGCCGGGTGGCGCTGCGCTTACCCGGCCTACATTGTGCAAAGCTTCCTTGTAGGCCCGTGCAAGCGTAGCGCCGTCGGGCGAATCAGGCTGATGCCCGAACCACAGGGCGCAGCCTAAATTTCTTTGATTTTTAATGCGATCAATACCTTAATCGGTTATTTTTCCGTCATTTGTCTTGAAACAGATATCTTTTTTACTATCGCAAAAGTGTACGATACGCGGCCATATATCCATGTGAAAAGAATGGTTAATATGGCTGTTATACCTTTGTTACCAAAAGAAGGAATCGCGCTCGCATTAGCAAACATGAGGATTGCAAGAGCGCATGGTATGAGTAGAAATATGGCTATCCCTACAACCTATCTTTGGTTTTATCAAAAAGTAAGAAATAAGGGGCCGTGGGATTACAAGCAAGGACACCCTGAGTTAGCAAACTTTGGGAACTTCAATTATGGTTCGGCTGGCTATGCTGCCGGGATACCATCAGAAACGTTATTGATGGGGGCAGGATGGGCGCAGGAAAGAGCTAAAACCTCCAAAAAGAAATGGAGGCACTGGTATCAAAAACCGCCATATGGGGATGATCCTCACGATCAGTTTTGGATAAGTCAAGGGATTGAATATGCAAAGAAACACGGTTATTAAACGGCTTCATTGTTTACTCACAACGATTTTATTGATCGTTGTTTGCGGGTTTCTGACATATCAATACTATTTTAATGCACCTCCTCGCGATAGCTTTGCCAGCAAACAGAAACTATCTGATACCGTCACACTGTACATAACAAAGTATGATGACGGAGGAGCTACGGTGTCGGATATTTACCGCTTCTATTTAGATAAAGACAAAAGCGGGAACATTATGAAGGCCCTTAAAGATCGATCGCCGTTCCTTGAAGCCAATACAAGCAATGTTACAGCTTCTGCTTATGGGAACACGGTAAATATAAAAATCACAGGTAAGGTTTATTCATTCACTAATTCGGATCTGTTCTATGCAGATGGTGTAGCGATCATGCCTGTAATTAACCTCATAGCAAATGGAATAAGAGATTAATTAGCATAAGGAGTTTTAGAAATGGCTGTACCAGTACACCTCTTTTTGAAAGACGATGGTGGAGCAATGATCCGTGGCGGTTCTGATGTTGCAGACCGTGAAGGAAGCATAGAGCTTAGAGATCTTATCCATAACCTGAGCATTCCAACAGATGAGGCAACAGGTAAACTTACAGGTACAAGGCAACACTCAGCTTTCAGTTTAACAAAAGCAATTGATTCATCTTCACCCTATCTATACAAAGCAGTGGCTACAGGTCAAACGCTTCAAAGTGCTGAATTAAAGTTCTATCACATCAATGATGCTGGTCAGGAAGTGGAATACTTCAATATTCTTATGGAAGGTGTGAAAGTCATTTCAATAACTCCAGTTATACATGATACAAGAGATTGTCCCGGTACTGGTCACCTGGAAAATGTATCTTTGCGATACGCAAAAATCACATGGAAAATCCTGGACGGAAATATTCAATACACTGATGCGTGGAATGAACGCCTTACAGCGTAGGCGTTATAAACGAGCAGCGCCGGAAGGCGCTGCAACAGTTTACGCTGATGCCCGAACTGCAGGGCGCAGCCGACTCACGCTAAATAACACCGATCCCGTTGAGGCTATCACGGCTATCCACAGCGCAAAATGCACGGCCCGGTCATGGTCTGATTCGGTCGTCGCCAGCAGTACGCCCACCGCGGCGGCACCGAGACACTGGCCGAATGTCCTCACAATCGACAACACGCCGGAGGCGTAGCTGGCATATTCCCGCGCCACGTTAGAGAGCATCTCCCGGTTATTGGGGCTCTGGAAGCAGCCAAACCCAATCCCGCAAACCAGGCTGCGCAGGCAGATGTTCCACGCGGAAGGATTGTCCGGCAGGGTGGCCAGCAGGACCAGCCCACCGACAAAAATCATCAGCCCGATTGTCGAGATTAGCGGCGCGGAAATCGTATCTGCCCAGCGTCCCGCATGCGGCGCGATCAGCACGATGCCAATTGGCCACGGGGTGAACAGCAGCGCGGAGACCACAGGGCTGTAGCCATACACGCTCTGAAACAGGAACGGCAGCGCGACAAAGGTGATGCCCTGACTGACAAACGAGGCCAGCGAGGTCAGCGCGGCGAGGGTGAAGCGCCCGTTGCTGAATATCACCGGGGGCAGTAACGGATGTTGCACGCGCCGGATACGCCAGGTAAAGGCGAAGGCGCTGACCAGCGCGAGAACGCCCCAGAAGACGGCCTGCCGGTTAATGTGTTGCGTCACGTGCTGAAGGCTGTCGGCCATCATGATCGCCGAACCTAACAGGACGGCGGAGAGCACGGCGCCCGGAGCGTCAAAGGAAGTGCGGTCAACGGCCGATTCCCGCGGCAAGGCCCGCCATGCCAGCAGCAGGGCGATGCTGCCCGGAATAAGGTTAATGGCGAACAGCCATTGCCAGCTCAGGGCGTCCAGTATGGTTCCGCCCAGCACGGGGGCAACTGCCGTGCTGGAGGCGATAAGCAGGGCGTGCAGCCCCATAATGCGGCCAAGCAGCCGTCCCGGAAAAACGGATCGCAGGATCGCCGGGGCGATACTCAGTGTGGCCGCGCCGCCGATGCCCTGCAGAATTCGCATCCCGGTTAACATTTCCGGCGTTGTTGCCAGCGCGCAGCCCAGCGAGGTGAGCGTAAAGGTGGCAAGCCCGGCAAGGAATACCCGGCGATAGCCCACGCGCGCCGCCAGCGCGGCGAAAATGGCCAGCGTCATCGCCGCTGACAGCAGATAACCGTTCGCGAACCAGACCGCCACGTTCGCGGGAACCTGCATCGCTCTTGCCATGGAGGGCAGCGCGATGTTGATCATGGTGCCGTCAAAGACGCCCATCAGCGTGGTGGTCATAACGGCGGCCAGGACCCGGGCGCGTTCATGCCCGGGTAAGCCTTCATCGCCGGGCAGGTTTGAAAATAGCGTCATCGTCGTTACTCCGCATAAGAATAGTGATGACGAAACTATAATCATGCGGTATACAGGGCGGAAGACGCAGCATTTGCACTTAATCATTGCATGTAACGCCATATCTGAGGAGCCACCGTGTCCGATCCTGATTTTAACCTTCTGGTTGCGCTCGACGTTTTGCTGGCCGAAGCCAGCGTGGCGGGCGCGGCGCGACGTTTGAACCTCAGTACCTCCGCCATGAGCCGCACCCTGAGCCGGTTACGGGAGGTGACCGGCGATCCGATCCTGGTACGGGCCGGTCGTCACATGGTGCTGACGCCCTGGGCCGAAGCCACGCGGGACCGTGCCAGAAGCGCCGTGCATGAGGCGAGGGCTGTGCTGCAGCCCTCCACCGACGCGCTGAAGGTGGAAAGTCTCGAGCGGCTGTTCACCATCAGAGCCAACGACGGTTTTGTGGTGGCGTTTGGGCCACTGCTGATTGCGGCGGTGGCGAGCGTTGCGCCCGGGGTGTGCATCCGCTTCTCGCCGAAACCTGAAAAAACCTCGCGCTATTTGCGTGAGGGGCTGGTCGACCTGGAGATCGGCGTGCAGAGCAATATGGGGCCGGAAATACGGCTGCAACGGCTCTTTCAGGATCGGTTTGTTGGCGCGGTGCGCAAGGGACATCCGCTGTCATTACAGCCTGACGTCAGCCTTGACGATTATGTCGCGTGGGGCCACGTGGTGGCCTCACCGGACGGATCGCTGCACGGGTTTGTCGATGAGGCGCTGGCGGAGCGCGGGATGAAGCGCAAGATCGCCAGCGTGGTGCCAGGGTTTCCGACGGCGTTATCCGTGGCGCTGGCCTCCGATCTGATTGCCATGGTGCCGGCGCTGTACCTGCTCAATCAGCCGATGAACGAGCGCGTACACGTCTTTGAACTGCCGTTTAAAACCCGGAGCATTACGGTGTCACAAATGTGGCATCCGCGCATGGAAAGGGATCCGGGGCATCGCTGGCTCAGGGAAAAGGTGCTGGAAGTGTGTCGGGCTGTGCGCTGACGCCTCAGGCCACTTTTCCCGGCACGGAGAGGATGAAGCGCGTCGATACCGCATCCGATTCCACGCAGACTTTTCCGTGGTGCGCGGTGACGATGGACTTCACGATGGCAAGCCCGATCCCGCTGCCTTCACCTTTGCGCTGCCTTGACGGATCGACGCGATAGAAACGGTCAAACAGCTTTGCCAGATGTTCCTGAGGGATCGGCGTCCCGGGATTTTCTATTATCAGTTCAACGTCATTCTCCTTTTTTCTGATGGAGACCGTCACCGCTTTTCCCGCTGGCGTATAGTGCAGGGCATTGGAGAGCAGATTATTTACTGCTCTTCTGAACATCTGCGGATCGCCCTCTATCAGGCAGGGCATCCCGTTAAATTTCAGCGTAACGTTGCGTTCTTCCGCCCAGGCTTCGAAGAAATCAAAGACTTTCATGACCTCTGCACTTAAATCAAACATCACCCGGTCAGGGACGAGCTGGTTATTATCCGCCTGCGCCAGGAAAAGCATGTCGCTGACCATCCGGGTCATCCGGTTGTACTCTTCAAGGCTGGAGTACAGAACATCTTCCAGCTCTTTCTGCGAGCGGTTCTGACTCAGTGCGATTTCAGTCTGCGTCACCAGATTGGTGATAGGCGTTCTGATCTCGTGCGCGATATCGGCAGAGAAATTGGCCTGGCGGGTAAAGACATCTTCAATCTTTTCGATCATATGGTTGAAGGAGATGACCAGCTGTTCCAGCTCAATCGGAACGCGTGTCGGCTCCAGTCGTGCATCCAGATTTTCGGAGGTGATGTTTTTAATGGCGTTGCTGACGTTACGCAGGGGCAAATGTCCCTGACGAACCGCAATGCGGATGACAAGAATAATCAGCAGGCTGATAACGGCGGCAATCGCCAGAAGGTTTTTTTTCAGCGCCTCAAGGTAGTGGAGATGAAAATTAATGGAGAGCCCGATCAGCATAATGTAGTTCTGGGGTTTGCCCTGAAGCGTCGCCGTGCCTGAGGAGGCGATAATCCGGTACGTTTCCATTTTCATGTCGGACCCGGCGTGCATGTTTTCGGCAGGGTCTTCAACCGTCCAGAGAAACACATCCTGTGCGCGACGGTGTTCGCTAAAGTTCGCCGTGTTCATTGCCGGGCGCAAAGCCGCCCCTTGCGCCGAGCTGAACAGGGTATTGCCCTGCGGATCCAGGAGCAGAACGGCCACGTTGCGGTAGCTGGCCATCGATTCTTTGATCTTGCTGATTTTCTTTTGATCGGGATCGGCCGGAGATTGCAGTATGCGGTGCATCGCGGTGCTGATTTGCTGCAGATCGCTGACATCCTGCTCGGCGAAATGCTTTTCAACGGAATGCAGCATAAACCAGGTAAAGGCGAAAAAGGCCAGTATCGTGGAGAGGCTGATGAAGAAGGTCAGCCGCAGGGCAAGTGAAAAAGGGCGCCTGGCAAGCTTAACGCGCATCCGGTACCTCCAGCATATAGCCCACGCCGCGCACCGTCTGGATCAGCTTCGGTTCAAAATCGTTATCGACTTTCGCGCGCAGCCGCTTTACCGCCACATCAATCGCGTTAGTGTCGCTGTCAAAATTCATGTCCCACACCTGGGAGGCAATCAGGGAGCGGGGAAGCACCTCACCCTGATGACGCATGAAAAACTCCAGCAGGCTGAACTCTTTGCTGGTTAACAGGATGCGGCTCCCGGCCCGGCTGACTTTTCTCGACACGAGGTCAACCGTCAGGTCAGCCACCTGAAGCTGGCTTTCCGCAATAACCGTATTTCCGCGCCTCAACAGCGTCCTTACCCGGGCAAGCAGCTCCGCAAAGGCGAAAGGCTTAATCAGATAATCATCCGCGCCCAGCTCAAGTCCTTTAACCCGGTGTTCAATCGTGCCGAGAGCCGTGAGTAACAGGATGGGCATCCCTTTACCGGCCGAGCGGAGCATACGGACAATATCCCAGCCGTTCACATCGGGCAGCATGATATCCAGAATCAGCAGATCGTATTCCGCGGTCATAGCGAGATGATAGCCGTTCAGGCCGTTATCCGCGTGGTCCACAACAAACCCCGCTTCAGTCAGCCCCTTACTCAGGTACTCACCGGTTTTCATTTCGTCTTCGACGATCAGTATTTTCATCGTGCTCCCCTGACTGGCTGCTGATGACATTCTAGTGAGCGTACCGCCGTTAACAATGACTTACGCTAAAAATGACAACATTGTCATTATCCTGTCACCCGTCAAACAGGATGCGTTCCGTAGAGTAGCCCTAAAACTACTCTGGACTTTATTTGAACCGTTATGTTCCTGTTAAAACGACTAAGCATCAGTACGGTATTTATTCTGGCAGGCTGCGTCTCGCTGGCTCCGGAGTACCAGCGGCCGGAAGCACCTGTCCCCCGGCAGTTTTCGCTCTCCCGTAACGGCCTGACGCCCGCGGCGGCTGGGTATCAGGACACCGGCTGGCGCAACTTTTTCGTCGATCCTCAGGTTGCGGGGCTGATTACGGAGGCCCTGAAGAACAATCGCGATCTAAAAATGGCCGCCCTGAAGGTCGAAGAGGCCCGGGTGCAGTTCAACGTGACGGATGCGGATCGCTACCCTCAGCTGAATGCCTCCTCGGGCATCACGTACAGCGGCGGGCTGAAAAGTGACAAACCCACCGCGCAGCAGTACGACGCGGGCCTTGCGCTTAGCTATGAACTCGATTTCTTCGGCAAGCTGAAGAACATGAGCGATGCCGACCGACAAAACTTTTTCGCCAGCGAAGAGGCCCGTCGCGCGGTGCATATCCTGCTCGTCTCTAACGTGTCGCAGAGCTATTTCAACCAGCAGCTGGCGTATAAACAGCTGCGCATCGCGCAGGATACGCTGACAAATTACCAGCAGTCTTATGCTTTCGTTGAGCAGCAGCTGGTGACGGGCAGTACGAGCGTCCTGGCGCTGGAACAGGCCCGGGGACAGATCGAAAGCACGCAGGCAGAGATTGCCAAAAGAGAGGGGGAGCTGGCGCAGGCCAATAATGCCCTGCAGCTGATCCTCGGCACGTATCGCGCGCTCCCGGGCGACGGAGGCATGAACGCCAGCGATGTCGCCCCGGTAAAACTGCCTCCTCATCTTTCCTCCGCGATACTGCTGCAGCGCCCGGATATTATGGAAGCGGAGTATCAGCTTAAAGCGGCTGATGCGAATATCGGCGCGGCGCGCGCCGCCTTTTTCCCGTCCATATCTCTCACCAGCGGGCTATCAACCGGAAGCACGGAGTTGTCCAGCCTGTTCACGTCAGGGAGCGGGATGTGGAATTTTATTCCTAAAATCGAAATTCCCATTTTTAATGCGGGCAGAAATAAGGCCAACCTGAAGCTGGCCGAAATTCGCCAGCAGCAGTCGGTAGTTAATTACGAACAAAAAATTCAGTCCGCCTTTAAACAGGTTGCCGACGCGCTCGCGCTGCGGGACAGCATTAACCAGCAGCTTGCTGCACAACAGCGGTATCTGGATTCGCTCCGCATCACGCTTCAACGTGCCAGAGGGTTATATTCCAGCGGCGCGGTCAGCTATATCGAAGTGCTTGACGCGGAGCGTTCTCTTTTCTCTACCCAGCAAAATATTCTCGACCTTATTTATGCCCGGCAGGTTAATGAAATTAATCTCTTCACCGCGCTCGGCGGCGGTTGGGTCGAATAACGTAATTTAATTAAACAGGAAAATAACCATGCGCAATTCACTTAAGGCCGTTGTATTTGGTGCGATCTCCATTGTGTTTTCTGCCAGCCTCCAGGCTGAGGTTCATCAGCACGAGATGATGAGTGCTGCCAGCGAAGGGACCTCAGAGCAGGTCATCACGGGAACCGGCATCGTGAAGGACATTGATCTCACGAATAAAAAAGTCACGATCTCCCATAAAGCGATCCCGGAAATTGGCTGGCCCGCGATGACCATGCGTTTTACCTTTATTCAGGCTGACGAGAGTATTAATGCCTTAAAAGTCGGCAGCCACGTGAATTTCTCGTTTGTTCAGCAGGGCAATCTCTCTTTACTCAAGAGCATTAAATAGCGAGACGCGGCATGGCCTCATTAAAAATAAAATATGCTGCCGTGATAGTCAGCAGCCTTATTGCGGGAGGGCTGATATCAGTGTCGGCATGGCAGGTTTTTCATTCATCTGTAAAAACGGAAAATAGCGCACCAGAAAGAAAGGTACTTTTCTGGTATGACCCCATGAAGCCAGACGTAAAATTCGATAAGCCCGGTAAATCGCCGTTTATGGATATGGATCTGGTACCGAAATATGCGGATGAAAACGACAATAAAAGCAGTGCCGGTATCCGTATTGATCCGACACAGGTTCAGAACCTGGGATTAAAAACGCAAAAGGTGACGCGCGGAACGCTGAACTATGCCCAGACCATCCCGGCCAACGTCAGCTACAACGACTATCAGTTTGTCATTGTGCAGGCGCGCGCGGAAGGCTTTGTGGAGAAAGTGTACCCGCTGACGACGGGCGATAAGGTGAAGAAAGGCACGCCGCTCGTTGATATAACCATTCCTGACTGGGTAGAGGCGCAGAGCGAGTTTCTGCTGTTATCCGGTACCGGCGGAACGCCGACGCAAATCAAAGGGGTTCTCGAACGGCTTCGGCTGGCGGGTATGCCGGATGAGGATATTCAGAGGCTGCGTGCGACCCGCACTATCCAGACCCGGTTTACCATCAGGGCGCCGATCGACGGAGCGATCACGGCCTTTGACCTGCGTACCGGCATGAATATTTCCAAAGATAAGGTGGTAGCGCAAATTCAGGGGATGGATCCGGTCTGGATCGGCGCGGCAGTGCCTGAGTCTATTGCTTATCTGCTGAAAGAGACCTCGCAGTTTGCGGTTTCGATACCGGCTTATCCGGATAAATCCTTCCCGGTTGAAAAATGGAGTCTTCTGCCGAGCGTGGATCCAACCACCCGTACGCTGCAGGTGCGCCTGCAGGTCGATAACAAGGATGAGCTGCTTAAACCGGGCATGAATGCCTACCTGAAGCTGAATACCCAAAGCCAGGAAATGCTGCTGATCCCCACCCAGGCCGTTATCGATACCGGCAAAGAACAGCGCGTTATTACGGTTGATGCGGACGGGAATTTTGTCCCGAAAAGGATCCACGTTCTGCATGAATCTCAGCAGCAGTCCGGCATTGGTAGCGGACTGGAAGAGGGGGAGTCGGTAGTGGTCAGCGGTCTGTTCCTGATTGACTCGGAGGCCAATATTACCGGCGCGCTGGAGCGCATGCGTCACGCTGATGCCGCTGACGACGCGCACTCTGGCCATTAAGGAGACGATGATGATTGAATGGATTATCCGGCGGTCGGTCGCCAACCGTTTCCTGGTAATGATGGGGGCACTGTTCCTCAGCGTCTGGGGCGCCTGGACGATTATTAACACGCCAGTCGATGCCTTGCCCGATCTCTCTGACGTTCAGGTGATTATCAAAACCAGCTATCCCGGCCAGGCCCCGCAGATTGTTGAAAACCAGGTCACCTATCCACTCACGACCACCATGCTGTCGGTTCCCGGCGCAAAGACCGTGCGCGGTTTTTCGCAGTTTGGCGATTCGTACGTGTACGTCATTTTTGAAGACGGCACCGATTTGTACTGGGCCCGTTCGCGCGTGCTGGAATATCTGAACCAGGTTCAGGGCAAGCTGCCTGCCGGCGTGAGCTCTGAAATTGGTCCAGATGCCACGGGCGTGGGCTGGATATTTGAGTATGCGCTGGTGGATCGCAGCGGAAAACACGATCTCGCTGAGTTGCGCTCATTGCAGGACTGGTTCCTGAAATTTGAATTGAAAACTATCCCGAACGTGGCCGAAGTGGCCTCCGTCGGCGGCGTGGTGAAGCAGTATCAGATCCAGGTTAATCCGTTAAAACTGGCTCAGTACGGCATTAGCCTGCCGGAGGTTAAGCAGGCCCTTGAGTCGTCTAACCAGGAGGCGGGGGGATCGTCAGTTGAAATGGCGGAAGCGGAGTATATGGTCCGCGCCAGCGGCTATCTGCAGACGATGGACGATTTCAATAACATCGTTCTGAAAACCGGCGAGAACGGGGTACCGATTTACCTTCGGAATGTCGCCCGCGTACAAACGGGTCCGGAAATGCGCCGCGGTATTGCCGAGCTAAACGGGCAGGGGGAAGTTGCGGGTGGCGTGGTCATCCTGCGTTCGGGAAAAAATGCGCGCGAAGTCATCACGGCGGTGAGAGATAAGCTTGAGACGCTGAAGGCCAGCCTGCCGGAAGGGGTTGAGATTGTGACCACCTACGATCGCAGCCAGCTCATCGATCGGGCAATCGACAACCTGAGTTCCAAACTGCTTGAAGAGTTTATCGTGGTGGCCATCGTCTGCGCCCTGTTCCTGTGGCACGTTCGATCTGCGCTTGTCGCGATTATCTCTCTGCCGCTTGGCCTGTGTATTGCCTTTATCGTCATGCATTTCCAGGGATTGAACGCCAACATTATGTCGCTGGGAGGCATTGCCATTGCCGTCGGCGCGATGGTGGATGCCGCCATCGTCATGATTGAAAACGCGCACAAACGGCTCGAAGAGTGGGATCACCAGCATCCGGAAGAGCAGATTGATAACGCCACCCGCTGGAAGGTGATCACCAATGCCTCTGTCGAGGTTGGCCCGGCGCTGTTTATCAGCCTGCTGATCATCACCTTATCCTTCATTCCCATCTTTACTCTTGAGGGGCAGGAAGGGCGGCTGTTTGGTCCGCTGGCTTTCACCAAAACGTACTCCATGGCGGGTGCGGCTGCGCTGGCCATCATCGTTATCCCCATCCTGATGGGGTTCTGGATCCGGGGTAAGATTCCCGCAGAGACCAGTAACCCGTTGAACAGGCTACTGATTAAAGCCTACCATCCGCTACTGATTAAGGTGCTCCGCTGGCCAAAAACAACCCTGCTGGTTGCGGCTTTGTCCATCTTCACGGTGATCTGGCCTCTCAGCCAGGTGGGCGGCGAATTCCTGCCGAAGATTAATGAAGGCGATCTGCTGTATATGCCGTCAACGTTGCCGGGCGTTTCTCCGGCAGAAGCGGCCGCGCTGTTACAGACCACGGACAAACTCATCAAAACCGTACCTGAAGTGGCCTCGGTGTTTGGCAAAACCGGCAAGGCCGAAACGGCAACGGATTCCGCGCCGCTCGAAATGGTGGAGACCACGATTCAGCTCAAGCCTGAGGATCAGTGGCGGCCCGGCATGACGATTGACAAGATTATTGACGAGCTCGATAAGACCGTTCGATTGCCCGGCCTGGCGAACCTCTGGGTTCCGCCCATTCGTAACCGCATCGATATGCTTTCGACCGGGATCAAAAGCCCGATTGGTATCAAGGTGTCGGGTACCGTTTTGTCGGATATCGACGCCACGGCGCAGAGTATCGAGACGGTAGCCAAAACGGTGCCGGGCGTGGTGTCTGCCCTGGCTGAACGTCTGGAGGGCGGGCGCTACATTGACGTCGATATCAACCGGGAAAAAGCCTCGCGCTATGGGATGACGGTGGGCGATGTGCAGCTCTTTGTCTCCTCGGCCATCGGCGGCGCGACGGTAGGGGAAACGGTGGAAGGCGTCGCCCGGTACCCGATTAATATCCGCTATCCTCAGGACTACCGGAACAGCCCGAGCACGTTAAAGCAGATGCCGATCCTGACGCCGATGAAACAGCAGATCACGCTGGGCGATGTGGCGGATATCAACGTGGTTTCCGGCCCCACGATGCTGAAAACGGAGAATGCCCGGCCTGCAAGCTGGATTTATATCGATGCCCGCGGCAGGGATATGGTTTCGGTGGTGAACGACATTAAGACGGCTATTAGTCAGAACGTAAAGCTGAGGCCGGGCACCAGCGTCTCATTCTCCGGGCAGTTTGAGCTGCTCGAACACGCCAACAAGAAACTGAAGCTGATGGTGCCGATGACGGTGATGATCATCTTTATTCTGCTGTATCTGGCGTTCCGTCGCGTGGATGAAGCGCTGCTGATCCTGATGACTCTGCCGTTCGCCCTGGTCGGGGGAATTTGGTTCCTTTACTGGCAGGGCTTCCATATGTCTGTGGCAACCGGCACCGGTTTTATCGCTCTGGCCGGGGTGGCAGCTGAATTTGGGGTGGTCATGCTGATGTATTTGCGTCATGCCGTTGAGGCTCAGCCAGCGTTGTCCCATCGGGACACGTTCACAGAACAGGCGCTGGATGACGCCCTTTACCATGGCGCCGTGCTGCGCGTGCGGCCAAAGGCAATGACCGTCGCGGTGATCATTGCCGGTCTGCTGCCCATTCTTTGGGGGACGGGCGCAGGGTCAGAAGTCATGAGTCGGATAGCGGCACCTATGATTGGCGGGATGATCACGGCGCCGCTGTTATCGCTATTTATTATTCCGGCGGCGTACAAGTTAATTTGGTTGCGCAGGCATAAAAAGCCATAAAAAAACCCGCCGGTAGCGGCGGGTTTTTTACGAGATGAACGCTTAGCGCGCTGTTTTAGCACGCGTCTGGCTGAGAAGCTTGCGCCAGGCACGATTATGTAGAGTAAACAGCAGCATCTTATAGAAGGGGGTGGAAAGAATACAGCTGCCGTTAATACCAGGCTTATCACCGCCAGCGTAAGGTGTAACCGCACGGCGCGCATGCTGCCTTTGCCAATCATAAACATCGTCACGCCGTTAAGGCCAGCGAACAGAAGGGCGATCAGGACAACCCAGACGAATACGTGTTCCGCTGGCTGGTCGAGTCCGGCGAGTACGCCATACCCCAGCCACAGCTGAGGAATAGCGAAACTGACAATTACCCCGAGGGTACTGATCGCCGCTGGAATACCCATGGTGTGTAGACCTACAGGTTTGCCCATTTCGTCAGCCAACACAGTTTTTAGCTGTTGCAGCTGTGTCGGGGAGGCATTGCTTATGCTGGTAGCCACCTCGTTACAGCGTTGCAGGCGGCGGGAAAAAAATTTAACCATTTGAATACTCAGCGTTTAGTTAGGCGAGAATGACTGCAACAGACCGACTACATAGCGCCCGGACTGGACGGTGTTTTGAGGATTGCGGATCGTCCTTAGACAGCAAGGTAATTAATAAAAAGAATTTATGATTCGAAGATTAAGACTCAGATAATAGCAGCGTTAACCATATTAAATTTAACATAATATACATTATGCGCACCAATATGGGTTCAGAAGAAATCTGGCATTTTATGGGCATCGTTGGGCGTTGGCCTGAATGCTAATGACCTCTGAGTGTGTCTTCTCACGTGCTGCTATCGTCACGCTGATCGTCTCAGACAGAACCAGTTCAACGGTTATTTGCGGATATGCATCCTTTATCTGTGCAATCACGGAAGGCAGAACCTCCGTGCCGATGATTTCACTGGCGGCGACGCGCACAACGCCCCGCAACCCGGTTGCGCCGGAGCTGAAACTGGCAGCCGACCGCTCAATCATCATGGCCGTAAGCACAAATCAGGTACTGATACTGGGCGCAACGGGTGGGATCGGTGGCGAAATTACCCGTAAATTGATCCGTGACGAATGGGATGTTCGGGCATTGCGCCGCAGCAGCACGTCGCGGAGCATGCCGATATTAAGGCGAAGGTGAAGTCATTTCCATGGTGGCTGGTTTCTGCAATGAGTCCGTTTAACACCACGCTGCGTGAAATGCGGGAGATGCGCTATCTCTGGGAGCAGACAATAGAGATGGATAATTCAAAACTGATCGCCTTTTTAGGTCATGAACCGCAGACCCCCCTTACCGAGGCCGTGCGTTCTACATTAGCAGGCCTGGGGTGTATTTAACATAACCTGCATTTAGAAAAGGTTGAAAGACATCTGATATACTTCAGCTTTTGAAAAACGCTGCCGTAAGCAAATGGAAATTGAATTAAATAAGAGTGTTAAAGAGAGAGTTTTCCATGCTGTCATTTTTGAAGTGACGGCCAACGTTATCATCGCGCTGTCTCTCGCCAGGCTGATGAACGTGTCGGTACTCCAGTCAGGCTCGTTGTCCGTGATATCCGCCCTTACCGCCACGGTCTGGAATTTTATTTTTAATAAGATCTTTGACTCCCTGCAGAAAAAACATCAGTTTCAGCGCACATTTCTCGTTCGCGCAATCCATGCGGTTGGTTTTGAAACGGGACTTATCATCTCCTTAATCCCTGTGGCAATGGTTATGCTGAACCTGACCGTGGCTGAGGCATTTTTTGTTGAGATTGGTCTGGTGCTGTTTTTCCTGCCCTATACGATGCTGTTTAACTGGCTTTACGACTACCTGCGCTGGACGTTCGTTGGACGAAAGCGTTCGGCGTTATAGCTAAGTGAATCAATGTAAAAAATGAAGAGGAAGAAAAATGCGAAATCTCCTGACTAAAGGAATTTGTCTTGCGTTAGCGTTGTCCGCCGCCGGGACGGCGCTGGCCGCTCAGAAAGAGAGCCATGACGACAAGCTCAACGGGATAACCATTTTCGCTCAAAAAGAGTCTCAGGGAAGCCAATGGGACAGTACAACGGGCGAAGCAAAATATATGGTCAGCTATAAAGTTACGCTTGATAACGCGTCGGGTAAAAGTATTGAGCCGGGCAAAGATAATAAAATGTGTTTCTTCCTGTTTGATAAAAACGGAAAAACATTTATGAGCACCGGCATTGAGCTTGAGATGTTGAAAAAATACAACCCGCGGGACAACAGAACAGGATTGGTCTATTTTTCCAGCTCAAACCCTGACGTTTTAAATATGCCATTTGTCCGCTTCGGCATCGGAAAAGACTGCATAAATTGATGACTGTCACATTGACACGTTCTTTCGTATGTTCGCCCCACTCTCCTTCTATACTGGTTATCTCTCCATCTCATAAAGGAAGAAACCATGTTCGATCATGTGAAATTCGGCGTCAGTGATTATGAAAAAAGTAAAACCTTCTTCCTCCATGCGCTTAAGCCGCTTGGTGTAGAACTCATTGATGAAGGCACGCCAGACTACGGTGTCGAAATGAGTTCAGGCGACGTTTCGCTTTGTCTTTTTCAGACAAATGATAAACCTGCTCCTCTGCATCTGGCGTTTGTGGCCGACACGCGCCAGCAGGTCGATGCATTTTACCATGCCGCCCTGCGCGCCGGCGGACGTGATAACGGCGGGCCGGGGTTGAGGTCATACGGTGAAAATTACTATGCCGCGTTTGTCATTTCGCCTGATGGCCATAATATCGAGGCGGTGTGCCATGCGCCGGAAAGTCTGTAGCTCAGCCCTTCTCTCAGAAGCGATTAAATGATCTGTTATGCATCTTTTTGCACGATAATGCACGAAAGAGTTTCATAACGCGGCCACAATTCCGTATGGTATCGGTAGTAAACGTGCAACTTCATGCAATAACTCTGACAGAGGTACCTATGACACAACAGCTAATTTTAATTGCCGGCCCCTATCGCAGCGGAACCGAAGGCGTTCAGGCACGTATTGATGAGAATCTGGCGCGTCTCGAAAGCGCAGCACTAGCCGTTTACCAGCGGGGTCACATCCCGGTCATTGGCGAATGGCTGGCTTTGCCGTTGGCAAAAGCCGCAGGATCGAAAGCGGTTGGTGATGAAATCAGTGAAGCGATGCTGTACCCCGTTGCTCACCGGCTAATAGCTAAATGTGATGCCATTTATCGTATTGCCGGTCCGTCTAAAGGTGCCGATATGGACATTGAGGTTGCCCGCAAATATGGCCTGAAGGTTTATACAGCACTTGAGAACATTCCTGAGGCTTAAGGCAGTCCGCCAGCCAGCCTGTGCTCACAGGCTGGCTATCAGAGAGTGACACTCTCTGAGGTCAACACGACGGATACTCCCTTTTCCGATACCGCGCGGATCCAGTCCTTATCGGTATTGTCTTCCACGACGATGGTATTCACCGATGACACATCGCCAATCACAAACGAAGACGCTGTGTTGATCTTTTCAGGAGAAGCCAGCACAACCGTCTCCGCGGCTCTGCCGGAAAATGCACGTTTGATGCACGCTTCTTCGAAATCGCCGGTTGTCAGCCCCGCCTCAGGATGGATCCCGGTCACGCCCATAAAGAACAGATCTGCATGAATATTTTCGATGCCTTCGATGGCCGCAGCGCCGACCGCAACAATGGAGTGCTTATACAAGCGACCGCCGATCAGAATCACCTCGATGGACGGATGATCCACAAGCCCCAGGGCGATGCTCGGACTGTGCGTAACCACCGTGATGCGCAGATCTGGAGGGAAAAAAGTAATCAGCTCCGAAGTAGTCGTGCCACCGTCAACGATCACCACCTGGCCTGATGAAATCAGCTGCGCGCCTTTGCGGGCGACCCGTTTTTTCGCATCCATTTTCACGGATTGCCGTTCGGCAAAGGGAGCAATAGCAGAAGATGACGGCAGCGCGCCGCCGTGAACGCGCTGCAAACGCCCTTCTGCCGCCAGCTCGCGCAAATCACGCCTGATGGTGTCTTCAGAGACATCAAAGAACATGCTGAGCGCTTTTGACTGGACCTGGCCTTCGGTGCCGAGCTTTTCGAGGATCAATTGTTTTCGCTGACTGGTGAGCATCATGAATTCCTGATATTGCATGCTTTATCTTGAAGATGCACGATAATGCTGTTTATGATAATTACTCTACGTAAGGAGAAACAAACGTGCAATCAAAACGTGCAGATGTGCGCATCATTGACAGTGAAACCCTGTCAGATAACTGGTACAACCTTAAAAAGTACACCTTCGACCTGCAGCGCCGTGACGGCGAATGGCAACGACAGCAACGAGAGGTCTACGACCGTGGCAACGGCGCGACTATTCTTCTCTACAACCGTGAGAAAAAGACGGTGATCCTGACGCGCCAGTTCCGCTTCCCTGTCTTTATCAACGGCCATGAGGACAATCTAATCGAAGCCGCTGCGGGGTTGCTGGACAACATGGATCCCGAGAGCCGCATCAAAGCAGAAGCGGAAGAAGAGACAGGATTTCAGGTTTCGAGCGTGCAGAAAATCTTTGAAGCCTATATGAGTCCAGGCTCCGTCACGGAAAAACTCTATTTTTATCTTGCCGAGTATCAGCCAAAAGACAGAACCGGCGCAGGCGGCGGGATCAAGGCTGAGGGAGAAGATATCAACGTGCTGGAAATGACGCTTGAAGAGGCATTATGCGGCATTGAAACAGGCAAGATTGTCGACGGTAAAACCATCATGCTGCTTTATCATATTGCTCTGAAAGGCATTATGTAGCCTGCGGGTTAAAATCCTGATTTGAATCTGGGTCGGTACGCTTGTGCAATACTCAAATGCAAAGCGGAAAACCTCCTAAATTTTGCAGCCTACTATATTTAGTTAACGATTTCGGGATTTGACAAAATCTTCAAAAATTCACTGAGTCATCTGCATTTTCCATTAGAAATGCCACACGTTCGCCAGGCTACCACTTGAGGTAGCCTGTCTTATCTGTTGGCTGGATTAAAATGCGACTCGCTACAGATAACGAAGCATATTATACTTGCTCCTCCACTCGAACAGGAGGCAAGCAACTCACGTGAAGGATACATATTACAACGACATAGCGATCAATACGCTAATTCAGAGTGAGCTGGACGCGTTTTTTGAGGATTTCAAAGGGATCGTCTTCGCCTACGCCATTATGAACAAGAAAGATCCTTCACAGATGCGGATAATCAATAACAGCCCCGAGTGGTTTGATATCTACCTCGACAGAAAATACCAGTTCATTGACCCTGTTATCATTCGGGCTTTGCGCTGTGTTGAAGATTTTTTCTGGGAAAGTGATGTCATCCTGTCTGATGGTTATAACCTGACGCGCATTTTCGACGAAAGCGTCCAGTATGATATCTACCAGGGGCAGACGTTCCCTCTGCATGACTATCTGAATAATCTTGTCGTCTTATCCGTCATCAGTCCTAAGCATTCTGGTATTGATATAGAAAAATATCGGCCAAAATTTCTAAGCTTCCTTGTTCAACTGCATCAGAAGACACTCAATCTCTATAGCCAGCACCAACAGAAAAAGAATGTTTTTCTGTCGCCACGTGAGAGACAAATCCTTAAATGGGTCAGCGCCGGGAAAACCTACGCAGAAATTTCTGTTATTTTGTCTATTGCTGAACGCACCGTTAAATTCCATATGGGGAATGTAATGAAAAAACTCGGTGTGAATAATGCCAGACACGCAATTAAACTTGGAACAGAACTACGATTACTGGACGACTGAGCCTCAGCCACTGGTTATAAGTGGCGTAAATGCTCCAGCATTTCGCGAAGCCAGTGACTGGATTTATCTTTTCTAATAATGTCTTCAATAATGTTGATACTGGCAGGCATAAATATATAGTAAATAACCTCTCCTTTTTCAGACAAGCCGCGTTGAATAACTTCAACTTTCCAGTTTGCATGGCGAAAAATGGCATACATACCACGACTGACTACTGCATACATTCCATGATATTTATTCTTAATGCAATAAATATTCATCGCAAGAAACAATGCCTTACTGGCGGGCACGCCCTGCAGACTTGAGGAGTCTCGTCTTTCTTTATCTAAAAATAAACGGCTAATTTCACAGCAGGGAACATCTGTCGGTAAAATAATGGTTTCGGCAAAATAATTGTGAAAAATTTCACTTATCATTGTCGGATGCGTCGAATTAATGAATCGCGCGCCGCATAACAACTCTCCCTCATACATACCCAACAAGTATGTCGTGTTTGGGTTGTCAAATTGATCCTTTTCCATATCTTCAACGCATTCAACTTTCCAGTCGAGTCGGTCCCGAAAGGTTTTTCTCCTGAGTCGGAAGAGTTCGCGGGCTAATGCTGACGGTAAATCATCGTAATCATGCAAAAAAAACTCAATAACAGAATTCATTGCTCTTATTCCTGATAATAACACCTGAAACTATTATCCCCTGTCTTTTAGGACAGCTTTCATTGTGCATGGTATTCCTTATACTTGAAAAGTACCCGGCCACTAAGTCCTCGTGAAACTCAGTGGCCAGGAGGTCAAAGACCTACGAAACACCAGGGATATATCCATTCATGATTATCTAATATTTATAGTTTCGGGTACAGAGCGTAAGAAGCACTTAGCCGATAAAATATTAAAAAACGATAATTATAAAATAATTACAATTAAAGTATTACCCCTTAAGAATTTAAGGGGTAATATTTCCTTTTTCTTATTTTTTCCCTATTATCTCTGTTCTTACTGCTGTGCTACTCTTGCAGAAGCATGCTAAACGGAGAACCAAAATGGCCGACTGGAATCCTTCTCTTTACCTGCAATACGGCGCGGAAAGAACGCGTCCTGCCGCAGAACTGCTCGCCAGAATTCCTCTGGATGAGGTCTCCACCATCGCTGATTTAGGCTGCGGGCCGGGAAACAGCACCGCGCTGTTGAAGCATCGCTGGCCTTCGGCGCACATTACCGGGGTCGACAAATCCCCTGCAATGCTCGAGGAAGCTAGAGCCGCATTGCCTGGCTGCCATTTTGTTGAGGCCGATATCCGCCAGTACAAGCCTGGCCAGCCGCTGAGCCTGATTTATGCCAACGCTTCGCTGCAGTGGGTTCCTGACCACTACGATCTCCTTCCTCATCTCGTTTCTTTGCTCACGCTTAACGGCGTATTAGCGATCCAGATGCCTGACAACTGGCTTGAACCCACTCACGTAGCGATGCGTGAAGTGGCGCTGGAGCAAGACTACCCTGACCGCGGCCGTGAACCTCTCCCGGGTGTGCATGCCTATTACGACATCTTGTCGGAGGCGGGCTGTGACGTGGATATCTGGCGGACAACCTATTTCCATAAAATGAGCTCGCACCAGGCCATTATTGACTGGGTAAGTGCCACCGGCTTGCGTCCGTGGCTGCAGGAACTGAACGAGAGCGAGCAGAAACGTTTCCTGAAACGCTACCATGAACTGCTGGAAGAGCAGTATCCGCTCCAGGAAAATGGGCAGATACTGCTCGCTTTTCCGCGGCTATTTCTCGTAGCGCAACGCCAGCCCTGACGGGTTATGACCTGGCTTCTTTCAGCAGCTGCTGAATGATCTTTTCCTGCTGCGCATAATCTCCTTCGCCAAAGGCGGTATAGCGTAGCTGGCCTTTGGCATCGAAATAGTAATGCGCTGGCCAGTACTGGTTCCCGAAAGCGTTCCAGATTTGATAGTTGTTATCCGTCACCACCCGATACGGCAGCTGCCATTTCTCCACCGCGGTTTTTACCGACGAAAGCGGCTTTTCCCAGGGATATTCCGGCGTGTGAACCCCAATCACGACCAGCCCCTGAGACTGATACTTCGTGGCCCAGTCTTTCACATGGGGAAGCGTATGCTGGCAGTTAATGCAATCCCACGTCCAGAAATCAATTAATACCACCTTCCCTCGCAGAGATTCAGACGTGACAGGGTCACCGTTTATCCACCCTGTTCCCCCGCTTAACGAAGGCAGCTGGCTGCTGGGCTCTGTCATCACGACCGGCCGGAGCTTCACCGGCGCGGCAGTGGGTTTCGCCAGCGTCAAAAGTGTTGTCTCCAGACGATCCGCAACGCCGTTTGCTCCTTTCAGAAGCGAAGTCATTCCTGTCGCGTTAAATACGACTGCCGCCAGCATCGCCACGCCAGCCCCCTGCCGCAGCCTTTCCATCAGCGCCGATTTTGCTCTTAACGGCGCAATCAGCGTGCGGCCGCCGAAAACGAGCAGGCTCAGCATCAGCGCGCATCCGCTGCCGTAGGCCGCCAGCAGCGCGCCCGTCGTAATGGCCGAATGGCCCGCGATATTAATGCTGAAAATGGCGCCCAGTATGGGACCGGCGCAGGGAGACCAGAGCAGCCCCACCGCGAGCCCGGCCAGAAAAGCCGATGCCATACCGCGCGTTTGCCCGCTTCGGGTGTTCAGGACATTTCCCGCGCTGACGGCCGGACCCGCAATACGCTGGGCGAATGACGGAAAAATTAAGGCCAGCGCGGCCGTGGCCAGAATGACTAGAGCGATCCAGCGCCCGACGATGGTTGCCTCTGCGATCCACTCGCTGGCGACGGTGACGGCCATCGCCACCAGGGTGAACATCACGATCATCCCCGCGAGCAGGGCCAGAATATGTCGTCGCTGTCCCTGAAAACCGGCGAACAGGAGCGGAATAACCGGGAGAGTACATGGGCTGAGCAGGCTTATCACCCCGCCCAGAAAAGCGATTACCAGAAACATAGACACCTCACAATACAAGTCCTGCGACGCTGCAGTGAGGCTATTTCATCGTGCGGATGTGTTCAGGATATGTGTAAAAAAGCAGGTTTTGTCTGACTCTGTATCACCCAGGCCGGGAGATACAAAGCCGTACAATTAACGGCGCGGTAGCGTAATGGAGACATCCAGTCCGCCTCCGGCCCGGTTCGTCAGGTTGAGCTTTCCTTCAAGCTGAGCGGTGAGCTGCGCGGCAATCGCCAGTCCGAGTCCTGTTCCGCCGGTATCGCGGTTGCGCGATGTTTCCACCCGGTAGAACGGCTGTAAAACCGCCTCAAGCTCGGCTTCAGGGATCCCCGGCCCGTCGTCCGTGATGTGGATAACCACCTCCCGGTCAGACGAATCATCGATGGCTATTACAGCGCGTTCGCCGAATTTGAGCGCGTTATCCAGCAGGTTAGTCATCACCCGGCGGAGCGCCTGGGGACGCGTAACGATTGGCAGCCGGGCATCGCTTGCCTGAAACTGCACGTTTTTACCGATGTCCTGATAATCGCAGGCGATGCTGTTGACCCAGGCGTTTAGCTCCAGCTTCAGCGGGGTCTCTTCCAGCGATTCTGATGACCGGGCATACGCAATCCCCTCCCGCACCAGACGCGTCATGTTATCAAGGTCGTTCAGAAACTTGTCGCGAAGTTCTGGTTCCCCTGCCATCTCGACACGGAGCTTCATGCGGGTAATCGGGGTCTGGAGATCGTGAGAAATGGAGGCCAGGATCTGCGCGCGCTCCCTGAGATAAGACTGAATGCGTGCCTGCATTGCGTTGAAGGCATGCGCTGCCCGCTGCACCTCAAGCGGACCTTTCTCCGTCATTGGCGTGCTGGCCGCCGGATCCAGCGAATCCACCGCGCGGGTAAATTGTGAAAAAGGCCGCACCACCTGCCGCACGGCAATCCAGGCGCACGCAGCCAGCAGCAGCAGCTGCAGAATCAGCACAACGGGCAACCAGCTGGCGACCGGCGGCATGCGCGGGATCAGGTCAATGGTCAGCGGCGCGCCGTCGCGCAGCGTCAGATGCGCCTGGATGTGTGAAACGGCACCAGGGACGGCGGTGAAGCTGAGCGGGTACTGTGTCGCGAGCGTCGCTTTTAAGGTTCGGATGGCGTCCTGCGAACGCCTATCCGTCGGCGCGTTGCCGGGCTCTCCCGGCCCCAGAATATAGCGATAGTTACCCCGTTCGAGGCGCGGAAGCCAGGCCGCGCGTTCGCTGGCCGGTAAGCGGTCTAAAATGGCGACGCTGGTTGCGACGTCGTTTTCCAGATTACCGAGCATCACCGTTCTGGCGCTGTGCATTCGTTCAATCATGACCAGCGTCAGGCTCAGGGCGTTGGCCAGCAGCATGCCGGACAGCACGACCAGCAGCAAACGGGCCAGCAGAGAGCGTGGCCAGAGCCTCATTCGTTAACCTCTTTGATGGTCACCGGCATCGTAAAGACGTAGCCTTCACTGCGCACGGTTTTGATATAGGCGGGCATGCGGGCATCTTCGTTGAGACGCTGGCGAACCCGGCTAACCAGCAGGTCGATTGAGCGTTCAAACAGCTCGGCGTCTCGCCCCTGCGTCAGGTTGAGCAGCTGATCGCGGGTCAGCACCCGCTGAGGATGGTCAAGGAAAACGCGCAGCAGGCGATACTCCGCCCCGCTGAGCGCGACGATCACCCCTTCCGGATCGATTAAGTGACGTGCAACGGTATCGAGCTGCCATTCACCGAACATCACCAGCCGCCCGGCTTCTGTCACCTGCAGATTGGGCGGCATCGTGCGAAAACGTCGTAAAATCGCTTTGATACGCGCCAGCAGTTCACGGGCGACAAACGGCTTCACCACGTAGTCATCCGCGCCCATCTCCAGACCCAGGATCCTGTCCGTCTCCTCATCGCGGGCCGTCAGCATCAGGATGGGCAGATCTTTATATTTCCCGACGCGTAGCTCTCGACACAGCGTAAGGCCGTCGTCGCCGGGCATCATGACATCCAGCACAACCAGGTCGATATGCTGTTTATCCAGCACGACGCGCATCTCTTTACCGTTGGCCGCGCCCGTCGCGCGATAGCCAGACTTACCGAGATAATCGACAATCAGTTCACGAATATCCCTGTCGTCATCGACGACAAGGATATGATCAATATGCTCCACCGAAATCTCCAGACCGAAGGTTAACGTACTGAAAATAGCACATTTCAGAGCTTGTCCGCGTCAACGACGGCCTTGACGAAATCCTGCGGATCTTCCTGAGGCGGATTGTGCCCCACGTTTGCCCCGAAGGTGCGGTGCTCATATTTACCGGTAAATTTACCCGCGTAGGCCTGCGGTGCCGGATGCGGCGCACCGTTGTTTCCGCCTTCGATGGTAATCGTTGGAACGGTTATATTCGGCAGCGTAGCGAGTTTTTGCTCGTAGCTGTCGTATTTGCGCTCGCCTTTTTCCAGCTCTAAACGCCAGCGATAGTTGCTGAGCGTCACGGCGACGTGATCCGGGTTATCGAGGGATTTGGCGCTGGCGTTAAAAACAGCATCGCTAAATTTCCAGTCAGGCGAGGCCTGAGACCAGATTAAGCGCGCGAAGTCATGCGTGTTTTTGGCATAGCCCTCAGCACCGCGCGCGGTGGCGAAATAGAACTGATACCACCACTGCTGCTCCGCTTTTGGCGGCAGCGGCTGTTTGCCAATCTGCTGGCTGCTGATGAGATACCCGCTCACCGACACCAGTGACTTAACGCGCTCTGGCCACAGCGCCGCAACGATATCCGCCGTACGAGCGCCCCAGTCATATCCTGCAAATACCGCCTGCTTAATATTCAGGGCATCCATCAGGTTCACAATATCTTTCGCCATGGCTGAAGGCTGGCCGTTGCGCGGCGTTTTGGCTGACAGGAAGCGCGTGGTGCCGTAGCCGCGCAGAGAAGGCACAATCACCCGATAGCCTTTTGCCGCCAGCGCGGGCGCAACGTCGGCGTAGCTGCGAATATCGTACGGCCAGCCGTGCAGTAAAATAACCGGCTGGCCGTTTTTCGGGCCGATGTCGACATAACCGACATTCAGATCGCCGGCGTTAATTTGCTGTGGATGATCAAAGGCTGCCGAGAAAGTTGTGCCGGTGACTTCAGCCTGACAGGACATCACGGTGCCAAGAGAAACGGTCAGTGCGAGAGTTGAGTATGCGAATTTGCTAAACATGTTGGTATCTCCGGTTGAGTACAATTCACGGGGATATAACAACACGGCAATGTATAGCGGATATGTGCGAAAGCGGGTTTATTGCAAGCCTGTGTATGTATCCGGGACGCAGATACAGTGTGATACAAACACAGGCGTTGTCGCCTTAAAGGGAGAGGCGATAGCGGACGTAATCGTCAGCTTGACCGTATTTGTCATAGAGTTTACGCGCCGGGTTATTCTCACGGGTGACCCAGTACAGTTTTGACCAACCTTCGCACTTGCCTTCCTCAATCAGAGCATCAATGAGCGCCTTACCGGCTCCCGCCCCGCGTTCGTCGGCATCAACAAACAGATCTTCCAGGTAGCAGACGGGGGCCGTTGACCAGGTTCCTTCATGCAGAATGCACATCGCGAAACCGATGACCTTTTGGTCCTTCTCGACCACCCGGCAGAACATCCGGGAATGCGCTGAGAGCGCCCTTTCCCATGTCGATGCGGTGACGGATTCCTCGAGGTAGCAATCATAAAAATGGGTATAGCCATCCCAAAGCGGTCGCCATTGGGAGTAATCGTCTTCGCATAGAGGTCTTACCGTGACAGCCATGTGTTCCTCACATTACAAATCGATCGCCATTTCGAAACAGCGTAAATCAGCCCCCGCCATACGCGAGTGATGATAGGTTTCGCTCAGCGTCACAAACCCCAGTTTCTGATAAAACGACTGGGCGTTAGGTGTTGCATCCAGCCTCAGGCGGGCTATCCCCCGGCTGCGGGCCTCATTTTTTAGCGCCTCGATAATCCGGGTCGCCATGCCTTTACCGGATGCAGCGGGCAAGGTGAATATCGCCTCCAGACAGTGGGTATCCAGATCCAGATAGCCGGTTGCCGCAATATCACCCTTTTCATCTTCCACCACGTAAAAAGGGTATTCAATGACCATCTGCCGATAGCGTTCTGGCATAAGATCCGGTGTCCAGCGCGCAATGACGTCGGCGCCGTAGCTGGTTTTACAGCCGTGACGAATCGCCTGATTGCGAATATTCCAGAGTATTTCGGCTTCCTGCGGGTTAGCTTTTCGTAAAGTCATACCCCCCCTTTAACGGCTTTTTAGTCGCATTTCCCGTGCCAGTCTGGCAAGACGCTGAGTACGACAATAGAGCGTAAACAGCACAAAGCCTCTGCTGTTCATAACCATCCGACAAAGTAACAGCGCGGATGATGCGATGACCAGTGGCCAAAGACCTCCGTCATGAGAAAACAGGAGATATAGCCCCTGAATAAGGGTCGCTATCAATAGAATGATGAACAATGCCATAAAGCTCAACAATCCAGACGTCTTACCTCGAGCCAGGAGTACGCTTATCACAATGAGTGCGCCTGTCATCGTCAATGATGGTACGAAAAAGCTCAATGCATGATGTAAAGGTGACAACCCCTGCAATGCGCTGAGAAAAGGCAGAAGGTTTAACGCAAACGCCACTAAAAAAAGAGGTAACAGCACCGCTACCGGATAAGGATTTTGACGCGGAAGCTCGCTGAGAGGACGCGAAAAATACCGTTCCAGCTCTGGCGTGGAATGATTAAAGAGACGGGTATCACGATGAGCAATAGCCTCCTCTATCTCTTTGCCATGCTGCAGGAGATCCTGGAAAACCCGTCCGGTTAAAAGAGACACAAAACTCATCAATATTTCGCCATTAAAGAAATGATGTCCATTTCTGGTAGGTAATAAACCCAGCGCGCCTCAACTGAATGTGATAGAGATGAAAATACCAGAACACAAACAAAAGCATAACGCTTAAATATGGAGATCCGCGGATGACCATACCGACGCTCACGACAGAACGCTTACTGCGATACATGCGCGAAGCCAGCATTGCCGCGACGGATTTCTGGTTTAATACCCTAAACAAACCCGTATTGCGCGCCCCGAAAGCCGCCGCCAACAGCCGCTCCCGGCGTATTTCAGACAGTAGCGGCATGCGGCTTATCAGAACGGAACAAAAAGCCTACGTCAGCGGCATGCTGGATTCTGAACTTTGGGAAATCACCCGCGACGAGTGGAACGCCCGTCAGGTCAGCTGATAATGCTTATCCGGCATTAGCCTTTCCGGAATGTTCTCTTCATCGTTCATCTGCAGCAGATCGCGTTCCATCATGTTGCAGATGGCGTCCAGGGGCAGATCGTTATCTTCTGTGCCGAACGGGTCTTCCAGCTCTTCCGCCAGGGTGTCCAGCGAGATAAAGGTGTAGGAAATCAGGGCCGAGACAAAGGGCGTCATGTAGTGCAGATCTACAACCAGCGCGAACGGCAGCATGATGCAGAACAGATACACCGTGCGGTGCAGAATCAGCGTGTAGGCAAACGGTACCGGCGTGGTCGCAATGCGCTCGCATCCGGAAAGGACGATGGACATATCGTTCAGACGGTTGTTCAGGCTGTGGAACAGGATGTCTGAAAGCTGGCCGTTTCGCCGCCGCACGGCCAGCCACTCCCCCATGATCAGTAAAATACGGTTCGCCGGCGAGTTGGCGCTCATCACGTGGCGTAAATCATCCGGAGCAAGATAGCGAGAGAGCTTTTCGGCGTTCAGGTCCCGGCGCAGGGTCATACGCAGGCAGTTGGCAAAAGCTATCTGCAGGCGGACAAATTCGCCAAGGTGCTTATCGTCAGGCAAGGTGTTTTTTACCTCGCGAAACAGCGAGCGTGCCGCTATCATCAGCTGCCCCCACAGCAGGCGAGCCTCAACGTAGCGTGAATAACAGGCGTTGTTTCTGAAACCGAGAAAGATAGCGATCGCCACGCCGAGAATGCTAAATGGCGCCACGGTAAATTTGATGCCCAGCGAGGTATACCACGGCAGCATCAGGATAACGGCGATAGAAAGCAGGAAGTTGAGCAGCAATCGGGTATAGATCTTAGGCAGTACCGAACCGTGCCAGACAAAAATCAGTTGTAGCCAGTGCTGTTTAGGACGAACAATCATAGTGAGTTTCAAGCAGGAAAAGAGCGTGACTATTAAACGTGATCCCCCTCACGGTTGCAAGCATGTTAACGGAACATTGAATTTTATGACCTGTTTAGCGATAACCGCACGGTGCTGCATGTGGTTTTAAAAAAAGAGCAAATAGTATGTTGTAACTAAATTAAGATGTAATTAAACCCGGCCGAAGCCGGGTGACGTCATTAGCACAGGGGTTTCACCGCTGTACGCATTCCCTTCAGGAGAATGGCGTCAAGATCCAGGGTGACCTGGTCGACAAGTCCGGAGACCTGCGTGAGATCCTGTTCCCAGTGCTCGCTCACGCTCAGCACAGATTGCACCAGCTCACGGGTGCTCAACTGCCGATCGCGGTACTGTGCCCACAGCTGCTGATAACGTTCCAGCCAGAATGCATCATCCTGTACCGGGTAGTTTTCCCCGTTACGCTCCCCGCGATAAAACGCTATCAATGCAGCCAGCGCAAACGTCAGACGCGCGGGCAGTTGTCCGCTTGCCTTCTGACCTGCCAGCAGCTGCGGCAGGATGCGGGTGCGGTATTTGGTCATGCCGTTGAGCGCGATGGAGAGCAGCTGGTGTCTGATGTAAGGGTTGCGAAAACGCCCAGTTACCGCGCTGGCGAAAGATTCCAGCTCGTCACGCGGCAGATCGAGGACAGGAATAATCTCCTGATAAATCGCTTTTTCGACGAACGCGCAGATCTCTGCATCATTCATCGCCTCGCCCACCGTATCCAGCCCGGCCTGGAATGCCACCGGCACCAGCGCGGTGTGTGCGCCGTTCAGGATAGCGACTTTGCGCTCTTTGTAGGGCCTGATGTCGTCGACAATCAGCACGTTTAACGGATACTTATCCAGACGGAGTTCCTGTGCAAGGGATGCCGGTCCCTGGATAACGAACAGATAGAAATGTTCAGCCGTATTCAGGAACCCATCGTGATAGCCCAGCTCAGCTTCCAGCGTGGCCGCTTCGTCGCGCGGGTAACCGGTCACGATACGGTCGACCAGCGTAGAGCAGAAGCTGTTGGCGTCATTTAGCCACTGAATAAAGGCCGCAGGCAGGGCCCACTCCCGCGCATTGCGCAGGACAAGTTCATGCAGCGCAGCGCCGTTGTAGTCAATCAACTCGCACGGAATGATGATCCAGCCTTTATCCGCTGCACCGTTGAAGTGGCTAAAGCGCTCAAACAGCAGCCGCGTCAGCTTCGCCGGGTAGCTTACCGCAGGGGCATCGTCGAATCTGTCCCCCGCGTGGTAGCTGATACCCGCTTCGGTGGTGTTTGAGAAAACAAAACGCATATCCGGATTGTGCGCCAGTTTCAGGAACGCATCATACTGGCCGTAGACGTCGATCTCCCGGTTAACCGAGCGGATAAGACGGCTCTCACTCACCGCTTCACCCTGCCCGTTCAGGCCGCGAATGATAGTGGTATAGAGACCATCCTGAGTGTTCAGCGACGGCGGGAAGTCGCTCTGAATAGGACGAACGATAACCACACCGGCGTTAAGATCGGTATGTTCATTTAGCAGGTCAATTTGCCAGTCGACAAACGCACGCAGGAAGTTGCCTTCACCAAACTGAATAATGCGTTCCGGGTATTGAGCACCGGGAAAATCACGACGGTTGAGCGTGTTCACAAGAGGGTTCCTTTTATGATTAGTCATACAGCCTGATAAGATTGGTACGATAACTTATCAAAACTTAACGACCAGAAACCCTGTTTTGATCAATCCACGGTGTAGTTGTACAAAATAATCATAAGAACTTATAGAACACGGAGGTGGCCGTCATGGCGCCATCCGGCATCAGGGCATAGCGCGGGATCTCCCCCACCTTTTGCCAGCCGGCGCGCTGGTAGAACGTCTCGGCGCCGCTGCCGGTGGAGGTATCGAGCACCAGAACCGAAATATCTCTGGCCCGCGCCTCCGCTTCAAGCGCTTCCATCAAGGCCATCGCGGCACCTTTCCGGCGCGCTTTCTCGTGAACCAGCAGCTTCGCCACATCGGCGCGATGCGGCTGGTTTTCCGGCTGGTCGACGATCAGCTGCACCGTTCCGATGACGCCGTCCTGCGGGTCGATACTGGCCAGCACGAGGCGCTCGTTGCGCCCTACGCTTTCAGCGATGCCGCGCCAGAACGAACGAGCCTTATCCAGACTAAAGGGAAGTATAAAGCTGACGGATGCCCCGCCGCTCACACAGTTTTCGAGGATCGCGGCCAGCGCATCAAGATGGGTGAGAATGTCGTCTCGGGTGAGGTTTTTAATTTGCAGTGAGGTATTCATTGTTTTTCCTTACGTTGAATACCGTCACTGTGCATTTAACATCTTCTTAACGCAAACGGATCGGACATACGCTTTTGTTATGTTACCGGGCGCGCTGGCGCTGCTGTTTCATGGCATACATCTTTTCATCGGCATCTTTTAACCACTGCTGCAGGTCGTTGCCGTTATGATCGAATTCACTGAGCCCCCACGAGAAATGGAGAGACCAGGGATGTAGCTTGCGGGCGTTATAGTTTTCTACCTGCTCGGCAAGATACTGCATGGCAATCCAGGCACCCTGCTCATCCGTATCCGCGAACAGCACGGCGAACTCGTCCCCGCCAAAACGCACCAGCAGATCCGCCTCACGGAAAGAGGCGCGCATCAGCTGCGCCATCGCTTTCAGCGCCTTATCCCCCTCTTCATGCCCGAAGCGATCGTTAATTTCCTTAAAGCGATCCAAATCCAGCCAGCCGAGCGTGAGCGGCTCAGCGCGACGTCGGGCAACGGAAAGCGTGAACCGCACGAGCTGATTAAAGCCCCGACGGTTGAATAACCCGGTTAATTCATCCGTGGTCGCCGCGCTGATGGCAGCAAATTCATCCTCTGCCAGCGCGCCAAGGTCCCCCAGCACGGCGAGGTCGGCGGCAGAAAACTCGCGGGGAGCGTAATCAATCAGGCACAGCGAGCCAACGCTTGCGCCGTCGCGCAGGCGCAGCGGGAAGCCCGCGTAAAACCGCACGCGAGGCTCACCGGCCACCAGCGGGTTATCCGCAAAGCGATCGTCCTGAAGCATATCCCCCACCACCAGCGGCGCTTCGGTGAGGATCGTATGCCCGCAAAATGAGATATTACGCGGAACGCTTCCGGGTGCCTGACCGTCGGCCGACTTAACGATCAGCGAATGCTCATCAATGAGATTGACCATCGCCAGCGGCACCTGGAAGAAGCGTTTTGCCAGACGCGTTAAGCGGTCAAACGCCGGGGAGCTGTCAATCTCAAGCAGACCTGATTCTCGTAGCGAGTTGAGTCTGTCTGTTTCATTTTCAGGGGTTGCAGGTGCTTTCATAATGTCTCCTGACGTAAAGCGTTACTAAAAGCGTAGCTTAAACAGAGACATTGTCAGTGTTCTGACGTCCTGTTAAGCCGCTTACTATTCACGTCAATGCCTTATGACGATTAACGCAGCTATGTTTCACTCCCGGAGGGCGCGGCAATTTGCTCGTCCGCCACCCGGGCGCTGGTACGGTTTCGACCCGCTTTTTTGGAACGATAGAGATGATCGTCCGCTTCGGCCATGAGCTTGTTGAAGACCTCGGTCAGCTGCCAGGACTCAGCCTTTCCGCTGCCGAGGCCAATGCTGACCGTCAGATAGAGCGTCTGGTGACGCCATGTAAAAGGATGACTGGCAACGGTGGATCGGATACGTTCAGCCAGTTCAAAACCATGCTGCGCGTCGCCTGAATTGACCACCACGGCGAACTCTTCCCCGCCCATGCGCGCCACCATGCCGTCTTCACCGACGACCTGCTGAACCTGTCGGGCAAACGACGCCAGCACGCGATCTCCGCACTCGTGGCCGTAGTTATCATTAATGCTCTTGAAATAATCAATATCCAGCAGCATGACGGTCAGAAAACGCGTATGCCGGTGCGTCTCTTCATGCTTTAACGCCTCATAAAGCCCGGAACGCGAGTAGACGTGCGTTAAAAAGTCATAATCCGCCCTCAGTGAAACCTGGCGGATCAGGGAATTAATCGCCGCCATGCTGACGGAAACCATCACCGGACAGATCGCCATCGTGGCGATCCCCAGCCGGGCTGAGAACATCATTGGCGTCATAAACGGCGTCGCCACGGCAATATTAATAATCGAGTTGGCGACCAGAATAATTTCAGTGGCGCCCGTGATAAACGTCAGCAGACAGGTCGCAGGCAACGAGTAACGAACCGCACACCAGATAAGCGCAGGCAGAGGAAACGAGAGGCTCCCCGCTCCGCCAATCACCACCGACGCGATCACCGAGACGATCAGCGCAATCACCGGCAGCAGCTGCTCCAGACGTAGCCTGAGCTCACGCCCGGGCATGCGTAACGTGAGCATACAGGGCACAACAAGCACGCCGGTTGAGAACTGCTCGCTAAACCAGTCGGCAAACAGCGGCCAGAAGGTATGACTGTCAATCCCGACCGACCCTACCGCCCCGAGCAAGGCGCAAAGCAGCGCGGCAATCAGACAGTAGTTAAACAGGCGTAATGCGTTAAGCGGATCGGGGGTTTTCTTCATCAGCCGCTTGTCGCGCTGAACCAGCACGGCGACGACGACGATAAAGATCATGTTTGACAGGTTGATCACCACGGAGGCCATACCCCAGTTGGTCGTCACCGCGTCGTACAACAGCATCGCGACATAACATACCGCATAGTAATGCAGGCGATTCAGGTAAACATAGCGGGCGAAAATCCCTGCCATGACGCCGTTCAGCGGCCAGAACAGCGACAGGGCCTCAACGAGCCGTAATTCCGCGCCCACAAAATAGAATAAGGTTGTAAGGATGAAGATCGTCGCTGCATTTCGCAGCGGCGTGTCAACCTGGAACGGCCTGAAAGCGGTAAGAGCAGAACGCATTAAATATCATTCCATATGAAAGCTTATGGCAATTATTGCGGTCGTCAGCATGATCGGGACTAACTTGGGATGCATCTATAACACAAATACCACGGGAGTATAACTCGTCAAATTTAGGCGTTCATCTGCAGCACCAGCCAGTGGTGGATGACGCTGACGATATAATTTTGTTGCTGCGCCGTGAGCGTTACGCCCTGTGGAATGTTATGCCATTTTGCCAGACAGCCCCGGCAACAGGTTGCGGTGGCATGCTGGGCGATAAATACCGGGTGACCGCGCATGGGCGTCTGTTTACCGTCGTTGGCGGGGTGCGCGGGCGCAAGGCGCTTTTCGACAAAATCCCCGGCGTGCCGATCAATGGTTTCGGGGCCTTTGTCCCAGCAGTACTGTCTTTCCTTATCGCCTAAGCGAAAGCGCGAGCGAAATGTCGATCGCGCCAGGCGGGAAAAGAGAGGATCCAGATCGGACATCAGTATACGGAACGTCCCAGACGCTGGGTCAGTTTCTCCAGAACCGCCACGCCGGCAAGGGAATTTCCCGTTTCATCCAGTTCCGGGCTCCAGACGGCTATCGCCATTTCATGCGGCACAATCGCCACGACCCCGCCGCCGACGCCCGATTTAGCAGGAAGCCCAACGCGCCAGGCAAACTCACCGGCGTTTTGATACATCCCGCTGGTGGCCATCAGCGCGTTAACCTGCCGGGCCTGAAGCGGAGAAACCACCTCCTGATCGAGATGCGGCGCGTGCCCCTGGTGCGCAAGGAACAGGAACGTCTGGGCCAGCTCAACGCAGCTCATTTTCAGGGCGCAGTAATGGAAGTAGTTTTGCAGCACGGTCGCCACGTCGTTGTGGAAATTACCGAAGGATTTCATCAGCCACGCGATAGCCGCGTTACGGGCGGAGTGTTCAAACTCCGAGCGTGCCACCACCGCATCATAGGCAATATCGTCAACGCCAGAGAGCTGGCGAACAATCTCCAGCATTCGCTGACGCGGTGCGCTGAGGCGGCTTTGCAGCATATCGCAGACCACCAGCGCCCCGGCATTGATAAAGGGATTTCGCGGTTTACCCTGTTCAATCTCGAGCTGAAGCAGCGAGTTAAAAGGCTGGCCGGAAGGATCTTTACCGACACGCTGCCAGATCTCTTCTTCTTCATACTGGCGCATCGCCGCAACCAGACTCAGCACTTTCGAAATGGACTGAATGGAAAAACGCTCAGTCGCATCGCCTGCCTGGTATCGCTGTCCGTCGATGGTACAGATAGCAATCCCCAGCTTATTCCCGCTCACCGAGGCAAGGGCCGGAATATAGTCGGCAACCTTCCCCTTTCCAATTAACGGACGAACCTGCGCCAGAATCTCGTCCAACATCTCATTATGGATGACCGCAGCCACACTTTGCTCCTTGCCCTCAGGCTAAAACGGGCTGCGAGTATAACAGAGGCTTATGTATTGCGTCAGGCGCTAAGACGAAAACGCGAAACGGCCTGCAATAAAAGATCGGATTGCTTTTGCAGCCGCTCAGAGGCATCCGAGGCGTCTGAGACCAGCAGGTCCGTCTGACGGGAGACCTGATTCAGCGCCTGAAGCTGGCGCGTCATCTGGTGAATACTGTCTCCCTGGCTGAGCGTGGCGGTTGAGATCTCATTAAGCAAACTGCTTAAATTCCCCACCAGACCGGTGACCTGCTGCAGATTCTCTTCCATCAGGTTAACGGCACGGGAACCGTCTTCAATGCCCCGCAGCGAACGGTTGATCAGCTCCTGAATGGTCTGCGTCGAGTGGCTGCTTTTTCTGGCCAAAAGCCCGACTTCCCTGGCGACGACGGCAAAGCCGCGCCCCTGGTTTCCGGCATGGGCCGCCTCGATGGCGGCATTCAGCGCCAGGATGTTGGTCTGAAACGCCACGCTGTCGATCATCGCCACGATCCCGCGCATCTCAGAAGATCGGTCGACGATCGCCTGCATAGACGCATTCACGGTAGACATCATTCGGTCGCCGCCCACGGCCGCCTGACGCGCCTCATCGGCCCGCGAGCTGGCGAGCCTGGCATAGCCGGTATTCCCTTCCACATGGCTTTCCAGCGCCGCAATATGCGCCGTCACATCCTCAAGCTCTTTTGCCTGGCGCGCTGACTGCTGATACAGCTTCTGGTTACCCTGCGCAAGGGAGTCAATGTTCTCCACCATCGTTGCGGTGGCATGGCTGACCTGCGTCACCAGCTGCTGCAGACCGTGCTGCATAGTCGCAATGCTGTCGCTAAGCTGACCTATCTCCCGGTTAAAGCGCATGACGTTCGGCGGGGTGCCGGAGAGATCCCCTGCCGCCAGCCGGTTAATATGCGCTATCAACCGACGTAGCGGCGTAATCACCCATCTGGACATGCCGAACCAGACGACAGCCGCGATGGCAAGCAACAGCACCGGCGCAAACAGGAACAACGTTTGCAGGCCGGTGAGCTGCGCCATTAAGCTCTGACGCCCCTGCATGGCCTGCTTCTCGCTTGCCTGCTGATAGCGCGCATAGTTGTCGTTAAAATCAGACTGAAACGCCTGAGCCGGTACGGCAAAAAACGCGTCGATGGTGTTGGTCTTAATCAAACCTTCAGCCTGCTCGTTGATCGCGCCGTAAAAAAGCTGATAGCTGTTCACCAGGGCGTCGTCTTTCGGCGGATTCAGCGCCAGCCAGGCCTTCCACGCCTGCTGAGAAACCGCCAGCGCCTTTTGCGCATCATCCATCAGGCTGTGCCAGCTTCCGTCGGAGCCGGTCTCTTTATCCTGCATAAACCAGACGCCGGACCGGTTGAGCAGGTCGCTTGCCGCCAGCAGGGAAACACGGGCCAGATCCAGCTTGCTCTGCTGCTGCCAGGCGAGAAGGTTTTGCTGCTCGTTGCGCTGGGCGTCGTTCAGGGAAGCGTTAAGCAGGAATGAGGAGGAGAGCTGCAGCGCGGAGAAAAGGCCAATAATGCAAAAGATACCCGTCAGCAGGCCAAAGTGACGAGGGGTGAGACGCTGCGCAATACGGCGAAAAATTTGCGTTATGTTCATAATTATCTTCATTAACAAGGCGTTAGACGCGTGCGAGTCTACGAAATGAAAATGACAGAACCATTGCAGATAAATGACAACGGCCCTCCTGATGAGGGCCGAAATCACAGGCGGGCGATAAATTACACGCGATCCTTCCAGACCGTCTGAACGTTGCAGAACTCGTGCAGCCCAAAGTGGGAAAGCTCGCGGCCAAAGCCGCTTTTCTTCACGCCGCCGAAGGCCACGCGCGCGTCGCTGGCGCTAAAGCCGTTGATAAACACCCCGCCGCACTCCAGTTCGCGGGAGAATTTATCCGCCAGCGCTGCGTCAGCGGTGAAGACGGTAGCGGACAGGCCAAAGTCGCTGTCGTTGGCAAGCGTCAGGGCGTGCTCCGCGTCTTTTGCTACCGTAACGGTCGCGACCGGACCAAACAGTTCCTGGCGGAACGCCGTCATCGACGGGGTGACGTTGGTCAGCACGGTTGGCGCGTAGTAATTGCCCTCTCCGCTGATTTTCTCTCCGCCCAGCAGCAGCGTTGCCCCTTCGGCCAGGGTGGCCTGCACCTGCTGATGCAGCTCATCGCGCAGGTCAAAACGCGCCATCGGGCCCAGGTAGTTCTCTTCTTCTTCCGGCGCGCCCATCTTTAACGCGGCGACGGCGTCAACGAAGCGGCGAGTAAAGGTGTCTGCAATCCCCGCTTCCACAATGAAGCGTTTGGCCGCCGCGCATACCTGTCCGGTATTCTGATAGCGACCCGCCACCGCCGCCTTCACGGCAAGATCCAGGTCGGCATCGTTGAGAACGATAAACGGGTCGGAACCGCCCAGCTCAAGAACGCATTTTTTCAGCGCGGCTCCTGCCTGCGCGCCAATGGCCGCACCGGCACGCACGCTGCCGGTGACGGTCACCGCCGCAATACGGCGATCGTTAATCGCCTGGCTTACGCCGTCATTGGTGGCGTTCACCCAGCCGAATACGCCTTCAGGGAAACCGGCATCCGCAAAGATCTGCCCAATAAGATCCGCAGAGCCGAGCACGTTTGGCGCATGCTTAAGCAGATAGCTGTTACCTGCCAGCAGGATCGGCACCGCGCCGCGCAGCACCTGCCAGAGCGGGAAGTTCCAGGGCATTACCGCGAGAATCGGCCCCAGCGGACGGTATTCAATAACAGCGTTGTGGTTTTCCACCAGCGTGGGTTCCGCACGCAGCATCGCCGGGCCATGCTCGGCATACCAGTCGCACAGACCGGCGGATTTTGCCACTTCCGCCCGCGCCTGCAGGATGGGTTTCCCCATTTCACGGGAGATGGTCTGCGCCATCTCTTCCGCGCGTTTTCGCAGCGCGGCGCCGAGATCCCGCAGCTTCTGCGCCCGATGGGACACGCTTTCGCGTCGCCACTGGCGATACCCCGCGTCTGACTGATAAATCGCGCGTTCAACCTCTTCCGACGTCGCCCAGGCGAAGGCACCGAGGGTTTCCCCCGTTGCAGGGTTAACGGACAGGGCATGTGTAGCAGATGAATATTTCATGATGTTCTCCACGCATTTCGGTTGATTGATTGTGGCTCACTCTGCTATTTCTTAAAAATGAATAATACTAACCACCTTATTCACGAAACGAGAATGCTATGGACTTAACCCAGCTTGAAATGTTTAACGCCGTCGCGCTGACGGGCAGCATCACCCAGGCGGCGCAGAAGGTGCATCGCGTGCCGTCTAACCTGACCACCCGCATCCGCCAGCTGGAAGCCGATCTTGGCGTTGAGCTGTTTATTCGTGAGAACCAGCGTTTGCGCTTATCCCCCGCCGGGCATAACTTCCTGCGCTACAGCAGGCAGATCCTCGCCCTGGTGGATGAAGCGCGCATGGTCGTCGCGGGAGATGAGCCGCAGGGGTTATTTGCCCTCGGCGCGCTGGAAAGCACCGCCGCGGTGCGCATTCCCGAAACGCTGGCGCAGTTTAACCAGCGCTATCCGCGCATCCAGTTTGCCCTTTCTACCGGGCCTTCCGGGACGATGATTGATGGCGTACTGGAGGGAACCCTCAGCGCCGCCTTTGTCGACGGGCCGCTGTCGCACCCGGAGCTGGAGGGCATGCCGGTCTACCGGGAAGAGATGATGCTGGTCACGCCTGCCGGTCACGCGGAGGTCGCCCGCGCCACGCAGGTCAGCGGCAGCGACGTTTACGCCTTTCGCGCAAACTGCTCGTACCGTCGACATCTGGAAAGCTGGTTTCATGCGGACAGAGCCACGCCCGGCCGCATTCATGAAATGGAGTCCTATCACGGCATGCTCGCCTGCGTCATTGCGGGCGCGGGTATCGCGCTGATGCCGCGCTCGATGCTGGAGAGTATGCCGGGACATCATCAGGTTGAAGCCTGGCCGCTGGCGGAAAACTGGCGCTGGCTCACTACCTGGCTGGTGTGGCGGCGCGGGGCGATGACCCGCCAGCTGGAAGCCTTTATAGCGCTGCTAAACGAACGTCTTCAACCAGCGCCTTCTCCATAAACAGGCTGAGCGGATCGTCAGCGTACGGGGCAAACGCCGGACGCAAATCGTACCCGCACTGCTCGTACAGGCGAACCGCGGCGCGCTGTTTGATGCCCGTCTCCAGCCTTACCGTGTGGCAATGACGGCTCAGGGCCTCATCTTCCAGGGCGGCCAGCAGCGTTTCACCCAGATGCTGCCCGCGATGGGCCGGATCGATATAAACCCGCTTCATCTCCCCCGTTCCGTCGCCGTTGAGCACGATGGCGCCGCAGCCCACGGCGTGCAGCTGCTGGTCACGAATGACCATCAGGATCAGCGAGGCTTCAGGCAGCGCGGACAGGTCGAGAAGATGATTGCTTTCGGCGGGATAGAGCTCGCTCTGGTAGCGGTCAAGCGCCGCGATCAGGTTGAGAATGTCCGGATGACGTGCAGATTCAGAGGTAATGGAATACATGGCAGGCTCCTTGCTGTTTTTATATCAACATAGCTCAGGCCTGCCGGGGTGGTTCATAGTATTAACTTATAGCGCGTCTCTCAGCTAGCGCAGGAAGATCCGCCCTTTCAGATACAGCGTAGCCTGGCCGCCAATCAGCACGCGGTCGCCCTTCAGCTCGCAGCGCAGATCCCCGCCACGGTATGACACCTGGCGGGCATTGAGTGACGTTTTGCCCAGCTTTTCGCTCCAGTATGGGATCAGCATGCTGTGGGCGGATCCGGTGACCGGATCTTCCGGCACCCCTTCGCCCGGACAGAAGAAGCGGCTGACGAAGTCATACTCTTCTCCCGGCGCCGTCACGCAGACCATTTTATCCAGCGGAAGCATGGCCCCAATATCCGGGGTTAACGCCTCAACCTGCTGCTGGCTCTCCAGCACCACCATGTAATCGCGTCCGACGCGCACCTCTTTTGCCGCCGTGATGCCCAGCGCGCTAAACAGCAGCGCAGGTGGGTTCTCGACAACCTCCGTCGACCACGCGGGGAAGTTCAGCGTCAGCCAGTCGCCGCTGCGTTTGACGGTCAGCTCGCCGACAAAGCGCGTGGTGAAGATGATTTCGGTATGCGGGTAATCAAGGTATTCGAAAATGACGTGCGATGCGGCAAGCGTAGCGTGACCGCAGAGGTTAATTTCATCCAGCGTGGTAAACCAGCGCAGCTCAAACCCACCGTCGGCGCGCACGAAAAAGGCGGTCTCAGACTGGTTATGCTGCTGTGCCATTTTGAGCAGCGTCTCGTCCGGCAGCCACTCTTCCAGAGGACATACCGCTGCGGCGTTGCCGCCAAAGGTTTTGTCGCTGAAGGCATCCACCAGATAAAAATCAATTTCCTGCATTGTCTCTTCCTCTCTTGTTATGGGGTTTTAGCGCAGAAAAACTGTGCCTTTCAGATAAAGCGTGGCCTGCCCGCTCATCAGCACGCGCGAACCTTTCAGCTCGCAGCGTACGTCGCCGCCGCGCGCTGAAACCTGACGGGCAAACATCGTGGTTTTGCCCAGCTTTTCGCTCCAGTAAGGGATCAGCATGGTGTGCGCGGAGCCGGTGACCGGATCTTCCGGGACGGAAACGCCCGGTGAGAAAAATCGGCTGACAAAATCATATTCCCCCTCACCGCGCGCCGTAACGCTCACCTTATGCTCGCCTGGCGTCATCGCCGAGAAGCGTGGCGCAAGCGCTTCAACCTGCTGGCGATTCTCCAGAACGATCAGCCAGGCGCGCCCTTTACGGGCTTCAACGTAGCGGCTGATACCCAGCGCCGAGAGCATCTCCGGCGGGGGTGTCTCTTCATGGGTTGGGCATGCCGGGAAGTCCAGCGTCATCCACTCCCCCTCCCGGCTGACCGTCAGGCGGCCAGAGGCGGTATCAAAGTGGATCCGAGAATCCGGGTAATCCAGCTCGGTAAACAGCACGTGCGCGGCCGCAAGCGTAGCGTGGCCGCAGAGATTGACTTCGGTAAGCGTGGTAAACCAGCGTAGCTCAATGCCCCCTTTACTGCAGACGAAAAAAGCCGTCTCCGACTGATTATGCTGCTGCGCCATTTTCAGCAAGGTCTCATCGGGTAACCATTCCTTGAGCGGGCAAACGGCGGCCGGATTGCCGCCAAATGAGGTATCGCTGAACGCATCTACCAGATAAAAATCAATCTCCTGCATTGTCTTACCGCCTGTTTTTATTGTGTTGTTCTTTTATATTCAATGAAAACTGCGTTCCCGGCTACCGCTTTCATAAGGTAAATATTGAGATCTGCATCACATAATGGTTGAGTTTTCGCCGTTCAACGTTTTAAGATCGTCTCCTCTTCTTTTCAGCAACGAATCTCCGACATCCCTATGACAACGAACACAGTTTCCCGCAGGGTTGCGTGGCTAAGCGTGGTCACGCTGGCCATTGCCGCGTTTATTTTTAACACCACAGAATTTGTTCCGGTTGGGCTGTTGTCTGACATCGCTGAAAGTTTCCAGATGGAAACGGCGCAGGTGGGCATTATGTTGACCATCTATGCCTGGGTAGTGGCGCTGATGTCCTTGCCATTTATGCTTTTGACCAGCCAGATGGAGCGGCGCAGGCTGCTGATCGGTCTGTTTGTGCTGTTCATCGCCAGCCATGTCCTGTCGTTTATGGCATGGAATTTTACGGTGCTGGTCATCAGCCGCATCGGCATTGCCTTTGCCCATGCGGTGTTCTGGTCGATCACCGCGTCGCTGGCTATTCGTCTCGCTCCGGCAGGGAAACGCGCCCAGGCGCTGAGCCTGATTGCCACCGGTACCGCACTGGCGATGGTGCTGGGTCTGCCGATTGGCCGCATCGTGGGGCAATACTTTGGCTGGCGTACCACCTTCTTCGCCATCGGCATGGGCGCGCTGGTAACGCTGGTATGCCTGATTAAGCTGCTCCCCGCGCTCCCGAGCGAACATTCCGGCTCGCTGAAAAGCCTGCCGCTGCTGATGCGTCGCCCGGCGCTGCTGGGTATCTACCTGCTTACCGTTATTGTGGTGACGGCCCATTACACGGCGTACAGCTACATTGAACCCTTTGTTCAGGTGGTGGCGGGCTTTAGCGCCAGCTTTGCCACCGTCCTGCTGTTGATCCTCGGCGGAGCGGGCATTATTGGCAGCGTGCTGTTCGGTAAGCTGGGTAACCGGCATGCGTCGACGCTGGTGAGCTGCGCTATCGGTCTGCTGCTGGCCTGCCTGCTGCTGCTGATGCCTGCCGCAGGCAGTGAAAGCCATCTGGCGATCCTCAGCCTGTTCTGGGGCGTGGCGATCATGATTATTGGTCTGGGCATGCAGGTGAAGGTCCTGGCCCTGGCACCGGATGCAACGGACGTCGCCATGTCGCTGTTCTCAGGGATTTTCAATCTGGGGATTGGCGCGGGCGCGCTGGTGGGAAATCAGGTAATACTGCACGTATCAATGTCGGCGATTGGCTATCTTGGCGCCATTCCGGCTCTGGTGGCGCTGATCTGGTCGGTGCTCATCTTCCGTAAATGGCCGGTGGCGCTGGAGGATCAGGGTCAGCACGGGTGAGCCTTCTTGCCGGGTGGCGGCTTCGCCTTACCCGGCAATCACATCAATGATAGGTCTTAATAATTTCCAGCACGCCGTTAATAATAAACTGCACGCCCATACAGACCAGTAAGAAGCCCATTAGCCGGGAAATCGCCTCGATACCGCCCTTGCCTACCCAGCGCATAATGGCGCCAGAACTGCGCAGCGACACCCACACGATAACCCCGATAATCGCAAAAATCAGCGGTGGCGCAACCGTCAGCACCCAGTCCGGGAAGGTTGCGCTGTCACGCACCGTTGAGGCGGAGCTGATGATCATCGCGATGGTGCCTGGCCCCGCCGTGCTCGGCATGGCAATCGGCACAAAGGCGATATTCGCACTCGGTTCGGTTTCCAGCTCTTCCGATTTGCTGGCCGCTTCCGGCGACTCATGCGCTTTTTGCGCCGGGAACAGCATGCGGAAACCGATAAAGGCCACAATCAGCCCCCCGGCGATACGCAGGCCAGGGATGGAAATCCCGAAGGTGTTCATCACCACCTGTCCGGCATAGTAAGCCACCATCATGATGGCAAACACATACACCGAGGCCATCATCGACTGATGGTTGCGCTCGGCGCTGTTCATATTCCCTGCCAGCCCGAGGAACAGCGCCACCGTCGTTAACGGGTTAGCCAACGGCAGCAAGACCACCAGCCCAAGGCTGATTGCTTTTATTAAATCCAACATAGTGCGTTGTCGTCCTTATCCATATTTAACACAGCAATTATAGGGTGAAAGTGTGACATTGAGCCATGGGCGCAACGCAACGATTATTTCCGTCCTGGAAAGATAACTCACAGTTATCTATATGATTTGAAAGACCTCAAAAAAAGTTCATGAAACGTTTTAGCAATTCGTGGCATCGGCTGACTCATTCAGTTGACTTATACTTGCCTGAGCAATAATATCTGCCGTGACTAACTACTTGCCAGGGCAACCATTGTGAAAAGCACCAGTGATATCTTTAACGACGTTGTTCCGCTGGGTCGTCTTATTCATATGGTAAATCAGAAAAAAGATCGCCTGCTCAATGACTATCTGTCACCGCTGGATATCACCGCAACACAGTTCAAAGTGCTGTGTTCCATTCGCTGCGAAGTGTGTATTACACCGGTTGAGCTGAAAAAGGTGCTCTCTGTCGATCTGGGCGCGTTAACCCGCATGCTCGATCGTCTCGTCTGCAAAGGATGGATAGAACGAAGCCCTAACCCGAATGACAAACGCGGCGTACTGGTGAAGCTAACCAGCGATGGCGCGGCCATGTGCGAGCAATGTCATCAATTAGTAGGACAAACACTGCATCAGGAACTAACAAAAAACTTAACGGCAGATGAAGTGGCAACCCTTGAGCTTTTGCTGAAGAAAATACTGCCGTAAACAGAAAAAGAGGTATGACGATGTCCAGACGCAATACTGACGCTATCACCATTCATAGCATTTTGGACTGGATCGAAGATAACCTGGAATCGCCGCTCTCCCTTGAAAAAGTGTCAGAGCGCTCAGGTTACTCCAAATGGCACCTGCAACGGATGTTCAAAAAAGAGACCGGTCATTCATTAGGTCAATACATTCGCAGCCGCAAGCTGACGGAAATTGCCCAGAAACTGAAAGAAAGCAATGAGCCGATCCTTTATCTGGCGGAGCGTTACGGATTTGAATCGCAACAAACCCTGACGCGTACCTTCAAGAACTATTTTGACGTGCCGCCTCATAAGTACCGAATCACCAGCGTGCCGGGCGAATCCCGATACCTGTATCCGTTAAAACACTGTAGTTAATCATCGCCTGTAAAGACGTAACCGAGGAAATCATGAAAGTTACCGCCTCCGCCGCCCTCGCCTTGCTGGTGCTGTTCTCCAGCCAGACCTTCGCGGAGCAAACCCCTCGTGCAACGCAGCAAAATAATCCTGATACGATAATTTTGCCGTCCGCACATGACCAGTCGCCTTATGATTTCAATCATATGGGTGCTGGTAGCGACAAATCCGACGAATTAGGCGTGCCTTATTATAATCAGCACGGCCTCTGATTCGTTTTTGCCCCGCAGACGCGGGGCTTTTTTTATGCCTTTCTTACCCGCGTCGCCCGACGAACCCGCAGACCAAACACGTTGATATACAGCCCGGCCATGATCAGCACGGCGCCAAACAGCTGCAGCGCGCTTAGCGTTTCACCCAGCAAAATCGCTGCGCTGGCCAGTCCCACCACCGGCACCAGCAGGGATAACGGTGCAACACGCCAGGTTTCATAGCGCCCCAGCAGCGATCCCCAGATCCCGTAGCCCACAATGGTGGCGACAAAGGCCAGATAGACAAGAGAAAGGATTGTGGTCAGATCGATTTCGACCAGACTGTTCAGCATCACATCCGGACCATCCAGAATAAACGACGCCGCCAGAAACGGGATTATCGGGATCAGCGCGCTCCAGACCACCAGAGACATCACCGCCGGACGCGCCTCGTGCTGCATAATCAGCTTGTTGAAGATATTCCCGCAGGCCCAGCTCAGCCCCGCCGCCAGCGTCAGCATAAAGCCGAGCAGTGCCACATGCTGACCATTCAGGCTGGCTTCAATGAGCACCAGAACGCCAAACACCGCCAGCGTAATGCCCGCCAGCTGTTTGCCCTGCAGACGTTCACCAAATACGAAGGCGCCGAGAATAATGGTAAAGAACGCCTGCGCCTGTAAGACCAGCGAGGCCAGACCGGCCGGCATACCGAACTTGATGGCGCAGAAGAGAAACGCGAACTGGCCGAAGCTGATGGTCAGACCGTAGCCCAGCAGCAGATTAAAGGGGATCTTTGGACGCGCCACAAAGAAGATGGCCGGGAATGCGACCAGCAGAAAACGCAAACCGGCCAGCATCAGCGGCGGCATGTTGTGTAACCCCAGCTTGATGACCACAAAATTCAGCCCCCATACTACGACCACCAGCAACGCCAGCAGTCCGTCTTTACGCGTCATACCCTGCCCCTGAATTATTAATTATTTGTTAACAGTTCAAGGTAACAGAAAAAAGCGGGCGGCGAGAAGATCATTAATTCTGGCAGGCAGCTGAAGCACTTAGGGATAAATCAGGTGCTATACAAGCCCCTTATGTCGTGATACTCCTTTTAGGACACAACATAAAAAGCATAAGCAACTGTCGGGCAGGAATATGAAACCATCTCTCAGGCGCTCAACCGCAGCGCTGCTGGCATCGTCATTGTTATTAACCATTGGTCGGGGGGCAACGCTGCCGTTTATGACCATTTATCTCACGCGCGTCTACAGCATGAGCGTTGAGAATATTGGTTATGCCCTGACGATTGCGCTGACCATCGGCGTGGTGTTCAGCCTGGGATTTGGCATTCTTGCCGATAAGTTTGATAAAAAGCGCTACATGCTGATCGCGATCGTGGCCTTCATCGCCGGATTTGTCGCGATCCCGCTGGTCGATAACGTCACGCTGGTGGTACTGTTCTTTGCGCTGATCAACTGCGCCTATTCCGTCTTTTCGACGGTGCTGAAGGCCTGGTTCTCCGACGTGCTCACCACGAGCCAGAAAGCGCGCGTCTTCTCGCTTAACTACAGCTTCCTGAACATTGGCTGGACGATCGGGCCGCCGATTGGCACCCTGCTGGTGATGTACAGCCTGCAGCTGCCGTTCTGGCTGGCGGCCTTCTGCGCCGCGCTGCCGCTCGGATTCATCCATTTCTTCGTGCAGAAAAGCGTTGCGCTGGATACCGCAGAGGAGAAGATGCCCTGGCAGCCGTCGGTGCTGCTTAAAGACCGCGCGCTGTTCTGGTATACGCTCTCTGGCCTGCTCGCGTCATACGTGGGCGGATCGTTCGCCAGCTGCATTTCGCAGTATGTTCTGGCCGCCCATGCCGATAGCGATTTTGCGCAGAAGGTCGTTGCCGTGGTACTGCCCGTCAATGCCGCCGTGGTGGTGACGCTGCAGTACGCGCTGGGCCGCAAGATCTCTGCCAGCAATATTCGCCCGCTGATGACCCTCGCCACCCTGTTTTTTATCGTGGGGCTGGGGGGATTTATGGTCTCTGGAGAAAACCTGGTTTACTGGGGCATCGCTGCCGCCATATTTACCCTGGGTGAGATTATCTATGCACCGGGCGAATATATGCTGATCGACAACATTGCCCCGCCGGGAATGAAGGCAAGCTATTTCTCCGCTCAGGCGCTGGGCTGGCTCGGCGCGGCGGCAAACCCGATGATCACCGGTATTATTCTGACCAACCTGCCGCACTGGTCGTTATTTGTCATCATGATGGTCGCCATCGTCATTGCGTGGCTGATGATTTTGCGTGGGATGAGCGTGAAGGCGTGGTGCGAGTCACCGAAGGTGGCGTAGCGCTTCCAGGCCGGGTGAGGCGTAGCCGCCACCCGGCAATAAAGCATCAGTGGTGCAGCATTTCTTCTACCACCTGCTCTTTGTACATCTCATTCGGATAATAGGTCGGCCAGTTATCCATCTCTTTCAGCAGCGCCTCGTGGGAGGTGTTGCCCATGAAAATGTGGAAATGGGAAGAGGCCTTCGGCGCGATGGTGTGGTCGCTGAACTGAACAAACTTCGGCGCCTTGCTGCCGGCGTCCTTACATTCAAACAGATAGCGAACGCCTTTTTTGCCCGATGCGTAGGTCAGTATTTTGTAGCCGCTGTAATCATACTGACAGCGGCTGACCGCTTTGCCTTTATGAAATTCCATCACGTTATTTTCGATGCCGATGGCATCCACGTCCGTTGCATATCCCTTACGGTAGTACGCTTTCACCTCGTCATAGGTTTTGCTTTTGTCCTTCTGCGCTTTCTGTTTAAACACCGGATCCAGCGAGCCGTCCAGCAGGAACGGATAGACCGACTGCCAGGTCCCGTCCCAGTCTGACAGCGCTCTGTCCTTGACGTCCTTATCCTCAAACACGCCGTTTGCCGCCCGCTGTTCCGCTTCGGTCATCTGATGGCCGTGCGAGTGAGCAAACAGCTGGCCGCTGACCAGCAGCGCCCCCAGAGTCATGGCAAATTTTCCAATATGTGCAGCCAAAGTAACGCCCTCATTCCGTTTTATAAGAATGAGAATGTTATAATATAACATTTCAAATCGCAACCAGGCCGCGCACGCCCTCCAGCTCCATGTTTTCGCCTCGCCCGCGCTGGATAATGGTGCCGCGGGACATCAGCAAATAGCTGTCGGCCAGTTCGGCGGCAAAGTCGTAAAACTGCTCCACCAGCAGGATCGCCATATCGCCTCGGCTTGCAAGGGTGCGGATCACCTGGCCGATCTCTTTGATCACCGACGGCTGTATGCCTTCGGTCGGTTCGTCCAGAATCAGCAGCTGCGGACGGCTCGCCAGGGCGCGGCCAATCGCCAGCTGCTGCTGCTGTCCACCGGAGAGATCGCCCCCGCGGCGATGCTTCATCTCTTTAAGCACCGGGAACAGCTGCCAGATCTCATCCGGGACCTGCTTCGCCTCGCGGGCGGAAAATCGCGACATCCCCAGCAGAAGGTTCTCCTCCACGGTCAGGCGCGGGAAAATCTCGCGGCCCTGCGGGACGTACGCCACGCCAGACTGCACCCGCTGGTGCGGCCTGCTGTGGGTGATCTTTTTACCCTGCCAGATGACCTCCCCGGTTTTCGCCGGGATCAGCCCCATCAGACACTTCAGCAGCGTGGTTTTCCCGACGCCGTTGCGCCCCAGCAGGCAGGTGACTTCTCCGGTGACGGCCTCAAAACTCACGCCGCGCAGGATATGGCTGCCGCCGTAATACTGATTCAGTTCGTTAACCTGTAACATCATCGCTCCTTAGCGCCCCAGATAGACCTCAATCACCTGCTCGTTGGCCTGCACCTCGCGAAGCGAACCTTCCGCCAGCACGCGTCCCTGATGCAGCACCGTGACGTGGTCGGCGATAGTCTCAACAAAGCCCATATCGTGCTCCACCACCATCAGGGAATGCTTACCCGCCAGCGTTTTGAACAGCTCGGCGGTGTATTCGGTTTCCGCGTCGGTCATCCCGGCGGCCGGTTCATCCAGCAGCAGCAGGTGCGGGTCCTGAACCAGCAGCATACCGATCTCCAGAAACTGTTTTTGCCCGTGCGAAAGCAGCCCGGCGCGGCGGTCGCGCTCGCTGCTAAGGCGCAGCAAAACCAGCATCTCATCGATGCGGTCGCGCTGTTCACCGTTGAGTTTTGCCCGCAGGCTCGCCCAGACGGATTTATCGGTTTTCATGGCGATCTCCAGGTTTTCCCACACCGTCAGCGCTTCAAAAACGGTGGGCTTCTGGAATTTACGCCCGATGCCCTGGCGTGCAATGGCCGCAGGCTCCAGCGCGGTCAGGTCGATGGACTGATCGTAAATCGCCCTGCCGCTCTTTGGCCGCGTTTTGCCGGTGATGACGTCCATCAGCGTGGTTTTACCAGCGCCGTTAGGGCCAATCACGCAGCGCAGCTCGCCCACGCCGATATTCAGCGAGAGATCGGTCAGGGCCTGAAATCCATCAAAATTGACGTTAATGGCCTCAAGCTGCAGCACCGGGTCGGTCTGTTCACGGTAACGATCGCCCGGCAACTGGCGGGTAAATAACCCTTCGGCTGGCTGCATTATTTCTCTCCCTTTCGAAACAGACCGTAGACGCCGCGCGGTAAAAACAGCGTGACGGCGATGAAAATCAGCCCCAGGAACAGCTGCCAGTATTCCGGCATCGCGACGGTGAAGAAACTCTTGGCGCCGTTTACCAGCGCCGCGCCAATCACCGGCCCGACCAGCGTGCCGCGCCCGCCCAGCGCCACCCAGATCGCGGCTTCAATCGAGTTGGTCGGCGACATTTCGCCAGGGTTGATAATGCCCACCTGCGGGACATACAGCGCCCCCGCCAGGCCGCACAGCACGGCAGAAAGCGTCCATACCAGCAGCTTGAACCCGCGCGGATCGTAGCCGCAAAACGTCAGGCGGTTTTCGGCGTCGCGAACGGCGGTCAGGATGCGCCCAAACTTGCTCTTCGCCAGGGCAAATCCGGTGCCCAACGCCAGAATCAGCAACAGCACGGTCGCCAGAAACAGCGCGATACGGGTGGTCGTTTCCGTCACCGAAAACCCAAGCAGCGTGGTGAAGCCGGTAAAGCCGTTATTGCCGCCAAAACCGGTTTCGTTGCGAAAGAACAGCAGCATCCCGGCATAGGTCAACGCCTGGGTCATAATCGAGAAATAGACCCCTTTGATCTTTGAGCGGAAGGCGAACCAGCCGAACACCAGCGCCAGCAGGCCCGGTACCATCACAATCAGCACCAGCGCCCAGGCAAAATGCTGGGTTCCCCACCAGAACCACGGCAGTTCGCTCCAGGAGAGAAACGACATAAACGCGGGAAGACCTTCACCCGCAGCCTGGCGCATCAGGTACATGCCCATCGCGTAGCCGCCCAGGGCGAAGAAGATACCGTGCCCAAGAGAGAGCATCCCGGCGTAGCCCCACACCAGATCCAGCGCCACCGCAACGATGGCATAGCAGAGGATCTTGCCAATCAGCGTCAGCATCCAGGTCGACAGCGCCAGCGGATGCGTCGCAGGCAGTAAGGCGAAAAACGGTAATATCAGCAGACACACCACCAGCAGGCTGCCTGCAAGTTGCGTTGTGCGCGGCGCTTTGCGCGCCAGCGTTAAGGTCAGCGGCTGGCTCATCAGTCAATCACCCTCCCTTTCAGCGCAAACAGCCCCTGAGGGCGTTTCTGAATAAACAGCACGATCGCCACCAGAATCACGATCTTGCCCAGGACCGCCCCCATCTGCGGTTCAAGAATTTTATTGAAAATACCCAGACCAAACGCCGCGGCCACGCTGCCTGCCAGCTGCCCTACGCCACCGAGAACGACCACGAGGAAGGAATCAATAATGTAGCCCTGGCCCAGCTCCGGCCCGACGTTACCGAGCTGCGATAGCGCCACGCCGCCTAACCCGGCAATCCCTGATCCAAGCCCAAACGCCAGCATATCGACGCGACCTGTCGGTACCCCGCAGCAGGCGGCCATGCTGCGGTTCTGCGTCACCGCGCGCACGTTCAGCCCCAGACGGGTTTTATTCAGAATGAGCCAGGTAAAGAACAGCACCAGCAGCACGAAGCCCAGCACCACGATGCGGTTCCACGGCAGCGTCAGGTTGGCAAAAACCTGCACCCCGCCGGACAGCCATGCCGGGTTGGCCACCTCCAGGTTCTGGGCGCCAAACGTCATGCGCACCAGCTGGATGAGCATCAGACTGATCCCCCACGTTGCCAGCAGCGTTTCCAGCGGGCGACCGTACAAATGGCGGATCACGGTGCGCTCCAGCACCATTCCGATGCCCGCCGTCAGGCAGAACGCGACCGGAAGCGCGATAACGGGATAGAGCGCCAGCCACTGTGGCGCAAGCCCGGCCATCGCCTGCTGCACCATCCAGGTGGCATACGCCCCCAGCATCAGCATCTCGCCGTGCGCCATATTGATGACGCCCAGCAGGCCGTAGGTGATAGCAAGCCCCAGCGCCGCCAGCAGCAGCACCGACCCCAGGGAGAGCCCCATAAACGCCTGGCCCAGCAGCTCGCCCCACATCAGTCGATGCTGGATCTGGCTAAGACTCTCCTGTGCGGCGGCGCGCACCCCGGCATCCGGCTCTGTCTGTGCCTGGGTAAACGGGGTAAGTCTGGACTCAACGTCCGGATCGTCGGACTGCCCTAATAATTCGACGGCCTTGCGGCGCACCTCTGCCTGCGGGCTGGAGAGCTGGAGATTCGCCACCGCCAGTAATAGCGCCTGACGTGCCACCGCGTCCGTTTCATCGTTTACCCGCTTTTCCAGAAAAGCGAGCATTCCGGGCTGGGCATCCCGCTGAAGCTGACGAGCTGCCGCCCGCCTTTCGGTGACACTGTCACTCACAAGCTGATGCGTAGCGATGGCCGTGGCGGCCAGCACGCGCAGCCGGTTGGTCAAACGAACGGCTTTGGCTGCCCCTTCGATCGACTTAGCGTCACCGAGCGACACCATTTGACCGCTGCGCTGCGCAAAGGCGTGCTTTTGACTGTCGGTATAGAGATTTTCTTTTTGCAGTGCCTGCAGCAGCGGCAGCCTCGCGGCGTCCGGTGCTTCGGCCCACTGCGTCAGCAACTCCGCCTGCTGGCTGCGGCTGGCGGCAACAAAACGATCGGCATCCGATGCCTGCGCCATCCCTGGCAGCAGTCCGGAAAGCCATACAAGAGCGATGAACATGCGCATGGCGTTCATGACGTTTCTCCCTGGTGATGGCTTAGTTGCTGGCGGTTTTCATCGGCTGGTCGGGCTTTTTATCGTTTCCGGCGATGAACGGGCTCCACGGCTGAGCGCGCACCGGCTGTTCCGTCTGCCACACCACGTTGAACTGACCGTTGCCTTCGATTTCGCCGATCATGACCGGCTTATGCAGATGGTGGTTGGTGGCATCCATGGTGAGCGTGAAGCCTGACGGCGCCTTAAAGGACTGGCCGGCCATCGCCGCACGCACTTTATCCACGTCGGTAGTACCCGCTTTTTCCACCGCCTGCGCCCACATATGGATCCCCACGTAGGTGGCTTCCATCGGGTCGTTGGTCACCACGGTATCGGCATTCGGCAGCTTGTGCGCTTTGGCATAGGCTTTGTAATCCGCCACGAAGGCCTGGTTGGTCGGGTTATCCACGGATTCAAAGTAGTTCCACGCCGCGAGGTTGCCGACCAGCGGTTTGGTGTCGATCCCGCGCAGCTCTTCTTCTCCCACGGAGAACGCCACCACCGGCACGTCGGTCGCCTTCAGACCCTGGTTAGCCAGCTCTTTGTAGAACGGAACGTTGGAATCGCCGTTGATGGTCGACACCACGGCGGTTTTACCGCCCGCAGAGAATTTCTTGATGTTGGCGACGATGGTCTGGTAGTCGCTGTGACCGAACGGGGTATAAACCTCCTCGATGTCCTTATCCTCCACCCCTTTCGAATGCAGGAAAGCGCGCAGGATCTTGTTGGTGGTGCGAGGATAAACATAGTCCGTACCCAGCAGGAAGAAGCGCTTCGCCGCGCCGCCGTCTTCGCTCATCAGGTATTCCACCGCGGGGATGGCCTGCTGGTTCGGCGCCGCGCCGGTATAGAAGACGTTTGGCGACATCTCTTCGCCTTCATACTGCACCGGATAGAACAGCAGACCGTTCAGCTCCTCGAAGACCGGTAGCACGGATTTGCGCGATACCGACGTCCAGCAGCCAAATACCACCGCCACTTTATCCTGACTTAACAGCTGGCGCGCCTTCTCGGCAAACAGCGGCCAGTTTGAGGCGGGATCCACCACCACCGGCTCCAGTTTTTTACCCAGCACGCCGCCTTTCGCGTTGATCTCGTCGATGGTCATCAGCGCGACGTCTTTCAGCGGCGTTTCGGAGATGGCCATGGTGCCGGAAAGAGAATGCATGATCCCCACTTTGATGGTATCGGCCGCCTGCACGCCAAAACTCATTCCCATCGCCACGACGGACGCAGATAACGCAAAGGCTTTTAATAAGGTACGACGCTGCATATTTTCACTCCTGAAAAAGAACGCTGTGCGAAAACGTCCGTTACGGCGTGGACGCGGAAAAAAATGTGTCAGCGAAGCAGGAGCAAAAAGGATGCCAGAATGAAGGAAGCGCTATTTCAGGAGGGGGAACGCAGGATGTAAAGAGAACGACTCAGAATGGCACAGCGCTGCACTTTTATAATGCAGCGCTGTGGAAGAGGCTTTACCAGACTTCGCTGGCGATCTGCGTGACCAGACGGACTTTGTCCCACTGCTGGGATTCACTCAGGCTGTTGCCCTCTTCGGTAGAGGCAAAGCCGCACTGCGGGCTGAGGCATATTTGCTCTTTTGCCACGTATTTCGCCGCCTCTTCCAGACGGGCTTTAATCCCCTCCGGGTTCTCCAGCTCACCGTTTTTCGTGGTGATAAGGCCGAGCACCACCTGCTGCTTGCCCGGGCGAATGAAGCGCAATGGCGCGAAATCACCGCTGCGGTCGTTATCGTATTCAAGGAAGAACGCGTCAACGTTGACCGTCCCGAACAGCACTTCCGCCACGGGCTCATAGCCGCCTTCGGAAATCCAGGTTGAACGGAAGTTACCGCGGCATACGTGCAGGCCGATGGTCAGATCTTCCGGCTTGCCTTCCAGCGCCTTGTTCAGGACGCGGGCATAGATGCGTGCCAGCTCATTGGCATCATCGCCGCGCTCGCGGATCTGACGGCGCTGGTCGTCCGAACACAGATAGGCCCAGACGGTGTCGTCCAGCTGCAGGTAACGGCAGCCCGCGTCGTAAAATGTGCGGATGGCGTCGCGCCAGGTGGTCGCCAGATCGTCGAAATAGTCATTTAGATCCGGGTACACCGTCGCATCGATGTCTTTGCGCCCGCCGCGGAAATGGAGCACGCTTGGGCTGGGAATGGTCATCTTCGGCTGAGCATCGCCGCTGATGCTTTTCAGGTAGCGGAAATCTTCAAGCATCGGATGGACGCCAAAGCCCAGCTTGCCGGTCACGCGCACGCCGTGGGCTTTGGTTTGTACCCCGTTGAACTGAATGCCCTGCTGCGAATCGTAACGCTCAACGCCCTGCAGACCGTCGAAGAAGTCGAAGTGCCACCAGGCACGACGAAATTCACCGTCGGTGACCACATGCAGGCCGCACGCACACTGCTGCTCAACGACGTGGCGGATGGCATCATCCTCTACCGCGCGAAGCTGTCCGGCGTCAATTTCGCCGCTGGCGAACTTCAGGCGAGCCTGTTTGATGGCATCCGGGCGTAAGAAACTGCCGACTACATCGGCGCGGTACGGGGCATGGTGTCGTTGCATGAAAATCTCCTCAGTCTGCCGGCGATAATTGCCAGCAGTGATAATTCATCATTTGAAGCTTTAGACTTCTGGATGTCTAAATGTCCAAAAACAATGTCATACCTCACTGGTGCCGGCAAACGAGAAAATTTCACGGGTGTTGAAAAAAATTCATCTTCACAGCGTGACGGCGGTTTCACTGCTGGCAAAGGCGAACTTTTCATCCTCCCATCCGGTGATCCCCCCGAGCATGATTTTGACCGGCAGCCCGAGGCGCGCCAGCTTGAGCGCGGCTCTGTCCGCGCCGTTACAGTGCGGCCCTGCGCAGTAAACAACGAACAGCGTACCTTCAGGCCATTCGGCCATGCGCTCAGCGGTCATCTGGTTCCGCGGCATATGCAGAGCGCCCGGCACGTGACGGCGGGCAAACTGCTCCGGGCTCCCCACCACGTGCAACAGCACGAAGTCCTGCTCATTATTGGCGATGGCATGATGCACATCCGCGCAGTCGGTTTCAACGCTCAGGCGGCGCAGAAAATGGGTAACGGCTTCCTGCGGCTCGGCAGCCGGAAATTCAGTAACATAGCTCATGATCCTTCCTCATCTTTGGCGTTTGTGTTAACACTACTCTATCCACAAATTCAGCCCGTGAATGCGTTCGCTTATGCCAGAAAACAGCAAAAAGATGACAAACTTAAGACAAATTGCCCGCCCGCAGGTGGTGGTGCTGGCATATGACGGTCTGTGTACCTTTGAGTTTGGCGTGGCGGTGGAGATCTTCGGCCTGCCGCGTCCCGAGCTGGGCGATGAATGGTATCGTTTTGCCGTGGCGAGCGTGGACAGCGGTGAACTTCGGGCAACAGGCGGGATCCGCATCGTTACCGATGGTGATTTAAGCCTGCTTGCGTCTGCGGACCTGATTGTGGTTCCCGGCTGGCGGGGGATAGATTCACCGGTTCCGGATGCGCTCTGCGAGGCACTACGCCAGGCCAGCGCGCGAGGATGCCAGCTGTTCTCCATCTGCTCGGGAGTGTTTGTGCTGGCCGCAACGGGGCTATTGAACGGCCGCAAAGCCACGACGCACTGGCGCTACATTGACGCGCTGAAAGTCCGCTACCCTGACATCGACGTGGTTGAGGATGTACTCTACCAGGACGAAGGCGATATTCTGACGTCCGCTGGCAGCGCGGCGGGAATCGATCTCTGTCTGCACGTTGTGCGGCGGGATTATGGCATGGAAACAGCAAACAGCGTGGCGCGTCGGCTGGTCATTCCCCCTCACCGGGATGGTTCACAGCCACAGCAGCTGACCCGCCCGGTGGCGCAGCTGCGGGAAAGCCAGCGTCTCGGCCAGCTGTTTGATTTTCTGCACACGCATCTTATCGAGGCGCACAGCGTCGACTCCCTCGCGCGTCGGGTCGGAATGAGCCAGCGCACCTTCCTTCGTCGCTTCGAAGCGGCAACGGGGACGACGCCCGCACGCTGGTTAATCAATGAGCGCCTGCTGAGAGCAAAAGATTATCTGGAAAGCAGCCGGTTAAGCATCGACAGCATCGCTGAACAGACCGGGTTTGGTCAGGCGTCGACACTGCGTCATCATTTTCGCCAGCAGTTCGCGCTTTCCCCGGCTCAGTATCGCAAACAATTTTCACGTCCGGGTTACTGCACGCTGAGGCGTCAGTTTAAGGGTTACACTGGCACACGGAGCACCTGATGGTCACCACACACGTTTTTATCGCGGTTAGTCTTGATGGTTACATCGCCCGACAGAATGACGATATCGACTGGCTGGTGCAGCGCGACGATCCGGCGGAAGATCATGGCTATGAGGCGTTCATCGCGGACAAAGACTGCATCGTGATGGGACGAGGGAGTTATGAGAAGGTACTGACCTTTGACGCATGGCCTTACGATCGTCCCGTGCTGGTGCTCTCGCGACGACTGGCCGATACGCCCGTGCCGGAGGCGCTGAGGGGCAAAGTGCAGTTTTCATCCCGGACGCCAAAGGAGGTGCTGGACGATCTCGCTGCGCAGGACGTACATCGCGTCTATCTTGATGGCGGACAGGTGATACAGTCGTTCCTGCGCGAAGGACTGGTAGCCGATATGGTGATCACGACCGTACCTGTACTGCTCGGGGAGGGAAAACCACTGTTCGGAACGTTGTCCCGGGATATTGATTTGACACTGGTATCAAGCCGCAGCTTCCCTTCGGGCCTGGTGCAGTCGCATTATCGCCTGACGCCATAACCCTATCGCGACGGTCTGCGCAAAAAAAAAACCGCCAAAAAATGGCGGTAAATGCTTGCATGGATAGATTTGTGTTTTGGTCTCTACGTCCCGACACTCCATGGCCGGGCAGCGGATCTCATATAACCTAACACCTGTTGTCTTAACGAACGCTAAACAACCTTATTAACCAGTATGGGTATTGATCTGCAAATAACGCATAAGGCCCTGCTCAGCGCTCTGTTTTGCATCGTCATTAATGGCTTCCAGATAAAAGGAGCGAGCGACACCATAAGGTGCTTTTTCAGAGGGATACACCGCAAACTGGAATGTTTTTCCTCTCGCCTGATGAGTGCAGTCTAATTCCCAACGCTGATCGTTCACTTTTTTGCTGGCGCAGGCAACTCTACCATAATCGCTGGTCAAATAAGAACCCACGCGAATTTCTGCAGATTGAATATATTCTGGTTCGTCATTACCTGCATAACGAACCCCTGCAGCGGCTCCAACAGCCACTGCCAGAAGCGCAAGCGCTATTATTTTTTTCATTTATAAATGACCTGTTCCTTAGCCTAAGATTACTATTATATAAGATTAATCCGTAATGCATACCTCCAATTGTGGACCAGAAATGGTAGTTTACAAAGATTCAGATGTTTTTAGGAACTGTCCTAACCGCTATTTCGAACGAACATTATTTGACATTTTCTTTGCGCTAATTTTAATTTTTGAATAATAACCCTAAGAAATAATCGACATGATTATTCCGCATTGTTTTTCAGCGGTGAAACCATGATAAAAAAAGGGTTATCTTTCGTCATGCTTATTTGTGCGCTGTTTTCAGGCCAGCTTATGGCCGGACACAAAGGACACGAATATTTATGGGTCAAGAATGTAGGGCATCAGCTTCGTCATGAAGCCGACAGCGATGAGTTGCGAAGCGCTGCAGAAGAGTCGGCGGAGGGTTTGCGCGAACACCACCTGTGGCAGAAGTCGCGCAAACCGGACACGCACGTTCGGTAATTAGCTGCCCTTGCGTTTTGGCAGGGTTTTCATCAGATCGTCCGGACTGACGGACGCCACAATACTGCCGGGCTGCGGCATTTTGAAGATGTGGTTTTTCATCTTGCCAATCACATGCATTTCGCAAGGACGGCAGTCGAACTTGAGAGTCAGAACTTCATCGCCGTTTACCAGCTGCATGGGGGTTGCCTTCCAGCTCTTAATATTCCCTTTTGCCTGCTTAGGACACAGGTTAAACGCAAAGCGCAGGCAGTGCTTGGTGATCATCACCGGCACATCGCCCTTCTCTTCATGCGCTTCATAGGCTGCGTCGATCAGCTGCACGCCGTGGCGATGATAGAATTCACGCGCTTTATGGTTGTAGACGTTGGCGAGGAAGGATAAATGGGTGTCCGGGTAGACTGGCGCAGGGACGGCTTCCGCTTTACGGCTTCCGCGCGGATACTGTGCCAGGCGCGCGGCATCCAGCATCTCTGCCGTTTCACGACGGAACTGGTTAAGCAGGCTGTTTGGCACAAACAGCGCGTCCGGCAGATTCACGTCGATAGCGCGCGCGTGGTAAATCGTCTGGCCCAGCTTCGCCACCCCATCCTTCAGGCTGTTGAGCGCTTTTTCCGCGTTGTTTGCCACCTCGAAAAGGCCATCGAGCGTATGCGTCACGCTGATGCCGTCTTCACAAGTCATGGTCAGAATCAGCTGCTCTTCCCAGCCGCCCAGCTCAATATCCACGGCGATACGACGTTCGCTGGAGGTTTTCAGCAGCGCCTGCTGCCAGTTATGATCGAGGTTACGGTTAAGGGCCGCGTTCGGCCGCGCCTTGTAGAGATCGGCGGGCATTTCATTCGGCCAGACGCGGTAGCGGTTCTCGCCGGTTTTCTCGACCGTATTGGCACGGAAGCCCACGACCTCACGCTTAATCATCACGTTAAGGCCATCGCCGTTCGCCAGCGGTTCCGTCACTTCGACATCAAGGTGATCCTTCGCCACTTTCAGCACTTCGCCCACCGGTAAACCGATAAACTTCGGTGAGTCGAACGCGCCGATATCCCCTTTACGGGCATTCACAAAATAGTCCGTGCTGCCACGGTGGAACGTTTTGTCCGTCGACGGAATAAAGAAATGCTCGGTGCGGCCGGCCGACGCGCGCGCCAGGTCGCCGCGATCTTCGATAATGGCGTCCAGCATCTGGCGATAGTGCGCGGTGATGTTTTTCACGTAGCTCATATCTTTGTAGCGCCCTTCAATCTTAAAGGAACGCACGCCCGCGTCGATCAGCGCGCCCAGGTTGGCCGTCTGATCGTTATCCTTCATGGAGAGCAGGTGTTTTTCGAACGCCACGACGCGGCCCTGATCGTCTTTCAGGGTATACGGCAGACGGCAGGCCTGAGAACAGTCGCCGCGGTTGGCGCTGCGGCCCGTCTGCGCGTGGGAAATATTGCACTGACCGGAGTAAGCGACGCACAGCGCACCGTGGATAAAGAATTCAATCGTCGCGTCTGTCGCCTGGTGAATATCGCGGATCTGATTCAGGTTCAGCTCTCGCGCCAGAACGATCTGCGAAAAGCCGACGTCGGAGAGAAACTTTGCCTTCTCGACCGTGCGGATATCGCACTGGGTACTGGCATGCAGTTCAATGGGCGGAATATCCAGCTCCAGAACGCCCATGTCCTGAACGATCAGGGCATCTACCCCGACCTGGTAGAGATCGGTAATCAGACGTTGCGCAGGCTCAAGCTCATCATCATGCAGAATGGTGTTCAGGGTCACGAACACTTTCGCCCCGAAACGGTGGGCGAACGGCACCAGTTCAGCAATATCGCTCAGGCTGTTGCTGGCGTTATGGCGGGCACCGAAGCCAGGGCCACCAATGTAGACAGCGTCAGCGCCGTGAAGGATCGCTTCACGGGCAATGGCGGCGTCGCGGGCCGGGCTTAAAAGTTCAAGATGATGGGATTGCAGGCGCATACTTCGTCGTTATCCGTTATGGTCAAAATGGCGGCTATTGTAGTCAGAAGTATGCGTCAGCGAAACAGTTTTGCGCAGGGTCAGCGGGGATAATGAATCAGGGAGTGAAAATGCACCGTCCGGTCGCTGCTGTTGCGGTAGGCGTGCGGTTTATCGCCGGCGAAACGGACACCCGAATCGGCAGAAATCGTCTGCCACGTGCCGTCAAGCTTCATCTCCAGCTCGCCGCTGACCACCACCACATGTTCAATCACCCCGGCCTCATGCGGCGTGGATTCACTGAGCGCGCCGGGTGCCAGGGTAATGGAGAAATAATCAAACCCGAGCGTCTCGTCCCACGGAAAGAGCGGTTTGACCACCATCGCCTGCTGCTGCGGGTCAAACACCGCCTGCCGGTCCGCCTCTGGCGTGATGAACGCGGAAAACGGCACGTTCAGCCCGGTGGCTATTTTCCACAGCGTCGACACCGTCGGGCTGGATTCATTGCGCTCGATTTGCCCCAGCATCGCTTTTGACACGCCGGTCTCGTCCGCGAGCTTCGACAAACTCCAGCCGCGCGCCTGGCGCAGCGTTTTCAGCGTTGTTGCAAGGTGTAGTGTGATGTCCATGGTCCCTCCTGATGGCGATCAGCATACCACTTGTACGCTATAGCGCACAGTGTTACCTTATATCGGACGTTATAACGCACAACGGAGTTTTTATGCGCCCTTCCTCTCACCTTGTTCCAGTCGCACTGGCTGGATTTGTCGCCGTGCTGGTCGGTTACGCCAGCTCGGCCGCCATCATCTGGCAGGCCGCCGCGGCGGCTGGTGCCAGTGCACAGCAGATCGCAGGCTGGATGACCGCGCTGGGGATTGGAATGGGCGTCAGCACGCTGGCGCTTTCCTGGTGGTACAAAGCGCCGGTGCTGACCGCCTGGTCAACGCCCGGCGCGGCGCTGCTCGCCACCAGCCTGCACGGCGTGACGCTGCCGGAAACGATCGGCGTGTTCATCTTTGCTAATGCGCTCATTTTACTTTGCGGCATCACCGGGCTCTTCGCCCGTCTGATGTGGCTGATCCCCCATTCGCTTGCCGCCGCCATGCTGGCAGGCGTGTTGCTGCAGTTTGGCCTGCACGCGTTTGCGCACCTGGAGGGTCACTTTCTGCTGTGCGGCAGCATGATTGCGGCGTGGCTGTTGGCAAAAGCGCTGGCGCCGCGCTATGCCATCGTGGTCACGCTGCTGGTCGGCGGTATCGTGGCATGGGCGGGAGGTGACGTTGTCACCGATAAGCTCGCGTTCTCCCTAGTGATGCCCGAGTTTATTGCGCCCACGTTCACCTTCACCAGCCTGGTGAGTATTGGCGTGCCCTTCTTCCTGGTCACCATGGCATCGCAAAACGCACCGGGGTTCGCTACGATGAAGGCCTCCGGTTACCCGCTGGCGGTCTCGCCGCTCATCATCGTTACGGGAGCGCTGGCGCTGCTGTTTTCCCCTTTTGGCGTCTTTTCTATCTGTATCGCAGCCATTACTGCCGCCATTTGTCAAAGCCCCGATGCGCACCCGGATCCCGCAAAACGCTGGCTGGCGGCCATCGCAGCCGGAGGATTTTATCTGCTGGCGGGGATTTTCGGCGGCTCGATTACCGGGCTGATGGCCGCTCTGCCGCTCAGCTGGATCCAGACGCTCGCCGGTCTGGCGCTGCTGGGCACCATCAGCGGGAGTTTATATCAGGCACTGAGCCACGAGGCGGAGCGCGACGCGGCCATCGTCACGTTCCTGATGACCGCGAGCGGCGTCACGATCCTGGGCATCGGTTCGGCATTCTGGGGGCTGGTGCTGGGCGGCGTGTGCTATGCCCTGTTTTCACGCGCTCGCCGCGCGTAGCTGCGAAGGCGTCATGCCCGTCGCGCTGCGAAAGCGGTTGCTGAAGTGGCTGGCGGAGTTAAACCCGCAGGCAAGGGCGATGTCCGTTAGCGGCGTCGCCGTGTTCTGCACCAGCGCCTTCGCTTTTTCCATTCTTCTCTGCATCACGTACTGATGCGGCGCCAGCCCCGTCGACTGGCGGAACATGCGGGCAAAATGGTATTCGCTGAGGGCGGCCTGCGCCGCCAGTTCAGCCAGCGTCAGGGGTTGCCCGAGGTTCTCTTCAATAAAGGCCAGCACGTTGCGCAGCACGAATGGCGATAGCCCGCCGGTGACGACCGGCAGCTTCCACTGAACGTTAGAGTAGTTTTGCAGCAGATGGGTCAGGAGCAGCGTAGAGGCCGTGCTCAGGGTGAGCTGGTTGGCGTGCTGCTGCCAGTCGCAGCCGAGTAAAAACTGGCGATACAGCGCGGTGATCTTCGGATCGCTACCAAAAATGCGCTCGTCCAGCGTCAGCGAAAGCGGGCGCTTGTCCCAGATCTTTTCCCCCACGTCGCGCAGGTGTTCATCGGTGCAGTACAGATGCACAAACGACAGGTCATCACGGATATCCCACGTCGATTCGCTCTCTTTTGGCATCAAACAGAAGCGGTCCGGCCCCCCACCGTTCTTCCAGCCGCCCGGCGTTTTTTGATAGCTTTCGTAGCCATCCGCTACGTACAGGCTCAGGGTATGGTGGTTACTTTTTACCGTTATCGTATCTTGCTTGTTGTACCACGCTGCCAGCTGAATGCCCGAATTCAGCGAGACGGTTTCCCGCAGGACCGCATTCTGTTGGCAAAGCGTTTCAAAGGTATCGTAAGCGTGAGACATGACCGTAAGCGCGTGATTGACTGGAATATCAGTCTAAGAAGAGTTGTCTCTCGTTGCCAGCCCCCGGGAAAGAAAAAAGCGCAAGATTTTGCAAGTCGACCGCAAGCCGGTGAAAGCCCCTGACCGATCTCGGCGCCATACTGCGGGCTTCCGTGGTTTGAGAAGAGAAAAAGTATGAACGCATTATTATACGGACTGGTGGTGGTCATCTGGGGAACCACCTGGATTGCGATTTTCCTGCAGCAGGGTCCCGTAGCGGCGCCCGTCTCGATTTTCTGGCGTTTCGCCGTCGCCAGCCTCACGATGATGGTGGTGTTAATCGCCCTGCGCCGTCTGCGCAAGCTGGCGCTGCGGGATCACCTTTTTTGTATCCTCCAGGGATGCTGCGTTTTCTGCTTTAACTTCTGGTGTTTTTACGCCGCAGCCTCGCACATCAACACCGGGCTGGAATCGGTGATCTTCTCCATGGCCGTGCTCTATAACGCCATTAACAGCTTTATTTTCTTCGGGCAGCGCCCGCCCGCGCGTTTCTGGACGGCGGCGGCGCTGGGCCTGACTGGGATCGTCACCCTCTTCTGGGACGATCTGCTGGCCAGCGGCTGGAGCGCGTCGCTCCTGACCGGGATTGGTCTCTCCGCGCTCGGCACCTACGGCTTCTCGCTGGGCAATATGATCAGCATGCGTCACCAGCGCAGAGGACTTGAAACCATGACCACCAACGCCTGGGCGATGCTCTACGGCACGCTGGTGATGGGCTGCATTGCCCTGTTCAGAGGCGACAGCTTCGCGCCAGAGTGGACCGTCAGCTACGTTGGCGCGCTGCTCTATCTGGCTGTATTTGGTTCGGTGATTGCGTTTGGCGCCTATTTCACGCTGGTGGGACGCATCGGTCCGGGCAAAGCGGCCTACAGTACGCTGCTCTTCCCGCTGGTGGCGCTGACCATCTCCACGGTGTATGAAGGCTACGTCTGGCATATCAACGGTATCGTGGGATTAGTGCTGATTCTGGGGGGAAATATGGTGATGTTTACCAAACCAGAAACCTGGTTCAGACGCTTACGAATGGCGTAAATAAAAAGGCCTGCATTACGCAGGCCGTTTTATTTTATTTCGCGGTCTTTTTCACATCAAACATGGTGGCGTCCGTCGCCATGTCATCAACTACCTGCTTCAGCGTCGCAAAGGTCATCGGCGTACTTTCGTTGTTCAGATCTTTACCTTCGCCTTTACGCACCACCTTCATGACCGGTTTGTTGGTGGCCGCATCGATCAGTTCTCCTTCAAAGAAGAGATGCGTATCCATGGTGCGATGCCCGGTTGCCATCTGCGTACCCGCTACTACCAGCGCGACCGGCACCACTTCATAGAACTGCAGACCCTCTTTCTGCGAACTCACCCCGGTAATTGCACCGCGGAAAATCAGGCTGTGTTTACCCGGCGTGGTCACAATTGGCTTACGGGTACCAATAGCGGTTTTCATTTTGTTATTGGTGTAATTCAACAGCTCATCAAGCGTTTTTTGACCAATTTGTGTGGTCGGTTTAGGCGCAGGATAATAAGTAATCGGCGTCCAGAGAATACTGTCGTAATTAGCTTCGTTATAAGAAGGATCAACCCAACGCAGCGTTGGTTTACCCGTCGCAGACGTCGTCTGCTGCAAGCCGGAATAGTCTTTTAAAAAGCCAGAATATTGTTCGGGAGCCGCAACTTTTGAAGAACAGCCCGCCAACGCCAACAGACCAGTAAGCACTGCAACTTTAAAAAAAGTTTGAGTACGCATGATAGTTTTCCATGTTATCTGCAAGTATGCATTTGAAGTTATAGCAAAAGACCGATGGGTTTGTTGTGACAAAAAATGATGCGGAGAGCACAAATTGCGAAAAGACTGCCCGGAGGCGTGCCGGGCAGTGAAAAATTACTGATTTATATCCAGTTGCCAGAACAGATGTTTGCCAAACGGGTCAATTTCATAGCCCGTCACCTCCTTGCGCACCGGTTCGAAAATGGTTGAATGCGCAATCATCACCGCCGGCATTTGATCATGCATCATTTGCTGAGCCTCTTTATACAGCGCCACGCGTTTATCGCGATCGGTGGTTGATTTTGCTTCCGCAATAATTTTATCGAAGGGCTTGTAGCACCATTTCGCCGAATTTGAGCCACCGTTTGCCGAGGTACAGGTAAATAGCGGACCAAAGAAGTTGTCGGGATCGCCCGTTGCGGTCGTCCAGCCCATCAGCGCGGCCTGGTGTTCCCCGCCCTTCACGCGCTTAAGGTATTCGCCCCACTCGTAGGTGACGATTTTGGTCTGTACGCCGATTTTCGCCCAGTCGGCCTGAATCATCTCCGCCATGCGTTTCGCATTCGGATTGTACGGACGCTGCACCGGCATCGCCCACAGGTCGACGCTCACGCCGTTGGCAAAACCGGCCTCTTTCAGCAGCGCTTTCGCCTTTTCAGGATCGTAATCGTAATCCTTAAGCTCGCTGTCTGCGCTCCAGACGCCCGGCGGCAGCAGGTTCTTCGCCGCAGTACCGGTGCCGTGGAAAACCGCATCAATAATGGCCGGCTTATTGATGGCTATCGCCAGCGCCTGACGGACTTTTACGTTATCCAGCGGAGGCTTTTGGGTATTGAACGCCAGAAAGCCGGTATTCAGTCCGGCTTTGCTCATCAGGTTGATGTCCTTGTTCGCCTTCATGCGCGGCAGGTCCGCCGGGTTCGGGAACGGCATCACCTGACACTCGTTCTTCTCGATTTTGGCAAACCGCACGGAGGCATCCGGGGTGATGCTAAACACCAGCCGATCCAGCTTCGATTTCCCCTGCCAGTAGTCGGCAAACGCCGTAAACAGGATCCGCGAATCCTTCTGATACTGCGCCAGCTTAAACGGCCCGGTGCCTATAGGCTCCATATCCACCTTTTCCGGCGTGCCCGCTTTGAGCATCGCGTCGGCATACTCCGCGGACAGGATCGAGGCAAAATACCATGCCAGATCGGCGACAAACGGCGCTTCCGGGTGCGCCAGGGTAAAGCGCACGGTGTGGTCATCGACTTTATAAATGGCGGTAATCAGGCTGCCGAACTCCAGGCTTTCGAAGTTGGAGTAGCTGCCGTTAGAGACGTTGTGATAGGGATGATTCACGTCTTTTTGCCGCATAAACGAGAAGATCACGTCGTCGGCGTTAAAGTCGCGGGTCGGCGTGAAGGATTTATTGCTCTGGAATTTAACGCCCTTACGCAGATGGAAGGTGTAAACCTTGCCGTCCTCGCTCACCTCCCAGCGCTCCGCCAGGCTTGGCACCAGCTCCGTGGTGCCGGGTTTGAAATCAACCAGCCTGTTATAGACCGGTACGGCGCTGGCGTCCACGCTGGTTCCCGAGGTGTATAGCTGAGGATTAAAATTTTCCGGCGATCCCTCGGAGCAATACACCAGCGTTTTCGCGGCGACGGTGGAACTGACCGTGAGTGCAGCAAGCGCCAGCGTTATAGTTGTGAGTTTGCTTTTCATCATTTATTCCTGTCTTTTTAATTCGACGGCTAATTAATTCTTTTGCCATTTCATAAATAACATTAAAGTGATGTGGCAAACACCCGAAAAATAAATAAGGAACAAATCACTATGGGCTCGCCGCTTTCCAGACAATTAACGCACCGTTTTTTCCGCTATCTCGCCATCACCAGCCAGAGCGATCCCAAAGTCAAAACCCTGCCCTCAACGCCGGGCCAGCACGACATGGCGCGGGAGCTGGCGCAGGAGCTGGCACAGCTGGGATTAGACGATATTGTGATTGATGAATTCGCCACGGTAACGGCGGTAAAAAAAGGCAACGTGCCCGGCGCGCCGCGCATCGGCTTTATAACCCATATTGATACCGTGGACGTGGGATTATCACCGGATATTCATCCACAAATATTAACCTTTACCGGTGAAGATCTCTGTCTGAATAAAGAGAAAGACATCTGGCTGCGGGTTAAAGAGCACCCTGAAATTCTGGCGTATCCGAATGAGGAAATTATTTTCAGCGACGGAACCAGCGTATTGGGCGCGGATAATAAATCGGCGGTTACGGTGGTCATGACGGTGCTGGAAAACCTGACGGCGGAACATCTGCACGGGGATATCGTCGTGGCGTTTGTGCCTGACGAAGAGATCGGCCTGAACGGGGCAAAAGCGCTGGACCTTAAGCGCTTTGACGTCGACTTCGCCTGGACCATCGACTGCTGCGAGCTGGGAGAAATTGTCTACGAGAACTTTAATGCGGCGGCGGCTGAAATCCGCTTTACCGGCGTAACGGCGCACCCGATGTCCGCCAAAGGCGTGCTGGTGAACCCCCTGCTGATGGCGACTGACTACATCAACCATTTTGACCGCCAGCAAACGCCAGAGTGCACCGAGGGGCGTGAGGGCTATATCTGGTTTAACGGCATTCAGGCCGGGCAAAACGAGGCCATTCTTAAGGCCAATATCCGCGACTTTGACAAGGACAGCTTTGCCGCCCGCAAGCAGCAGATTGCCGACGTAGCCGCGCTGGTTGCCGCCCGGTATCCAACGGCCAGGGTGGACTATCGCATTGAAGATACCTACAGCAATATCAGCAATGCGATTGGTGAAGACCGGCGCGCTATCGATCTGATGTTCGAAGCGATGGAATCGCTCGGCATCACGCCGAAGCCGACGCCCATGCGCGGCGGCACCGACGGCGCGGCGCTCTCGGCAAAAGGGCTGCTCACGCCGAACTTCTTCACCGGCGCGCATAACTTCCACTCGAAGTTTGAATTCCTGCCGCTGTCGTCGTTCGAAGCGTCTTACAACACGGCCCTGCAGATCTGCCTGCTGGCCGCCCGTTAAGCGGGCTTGCGCGCCAGCATCGTGGCAAAGCGCAGCTTGATGCGGTTGCCGTTTTCGTCGGTGCGGTGCAGTTCGCCAACGTCTTCGTTGTATTTGAGCAACTCCCAGCCTTCGTAGTAGTTGCTCAGCTCACCGCTTTTGAACGCAAACGGGAAGCCAACAGTGCACGGGTAATCTGCCGTGTCCATCGCGGCAACAATCAGGTTGTAGCCGCCGGGCTTGGTGCAGCGCTGCATGTTGGCGATAAGTCCCGGGATGGTTTTTGACTCCAGGAACATCAGCACCACGGTGGAGAGAATGAAATCGTACTCGTCGTCAAAACTCAGGTTGTTGAGATCTTTAATCGCCGTGTGGAGGTTATCGATCCCTTCTTCCGCCTTAATGCGCTCGATATTATCGATGCTCATCGGGTTCTTATCCCATGCGGTGACATCGTGGCCGTTAGCTGCAAGATAAAGGCTGTTGCGGCCGTTGCCGCAGCCCAGATCCAGCGTTTTACCGGGTTTCACAATCTCCGCGCTGTACAGCACTTCTGAATGGGTACGGGTTAAGCCATATTTCTCTGTGAAGTAATTCTCATCGACAGTCATTGTTTTCCTGCGTTCTCATAAAGTGAAAGTGCATCCTGGATGCTATTTTAAGGCGTTTACCGTCTGGTTGCCAGCCGCTCGAAAATCGAAAAATTTGCTACGTTTAGTGAAGACGCTTATCAGAGAAATAAAGATGAACAAATATCGCCTCAGCGACGAAACCCGCATCTGGCAATGGAAAAACGGCGACACTACCCGCTCCGTCACGCTGCGGCAGATTATCGCCACGGCGGACTTTAACGACGTGACTGTCGGGACGAGAGGCGGCTGGATTGACGATGAACGCGCCCTCGCGCAGGACGGCGACTGTTGGATCTACGACGAAAACAGCGTGGTGTTCGCCGGAGCGACCGTGTCCGGCAACGCGCGTCTTACCCTGCCGTGCGTCGTGAGCCATGATGCCCGTATCGGTGACAGCTGCTGGCTGGACGGCGCAGAGGTCAGCCACGGGGCGCGAATAAGTGACAACGTCACCATTCAGCAATCCTGCGTAAGGGGCGAGTGCCATCTCTACGGCGACGCCCGCATTTTGCACAATAGCGTTATCATTGCCGCCAAAGGGCTGACGCCGGACCATGACCAGATCCTGCAAATCTACGATAAGGCGACCGTCAGCCAGTCGCGCATTGTGCACCAGGCGCAAATCTACGGCGAGGCGATGGTGAATTTTGCCTTTGTCGAGCACCGCGCCGAAGTCTTCGACAACGCGATCCTCGAGGGAAACGAACTCAACAACGTGTGGGTGTGCGACTGCGCAAAGGTCTATGGTAACGCCCGCATGATTGCCGGCTTTGATGAAGATGCCATCCCAACGGTGCGCTACAGCTCGCAGATTGCGGAGAATGCCGTGGTCGAGGGAAACTGCGTCATCAAGCACCACGTTCTGATTGGCGGTCAGGCCTGGCTGCGCGGCGGGCCGATCATGCTGGACGAGAAGGTGGTGATCCAGGGACGCGCGCGGATAAGCGGCGATGTGCTCATCGAGCACCGGGTTGAAATCACCGATGATGCGGTCATCGAAGCCTTTACCGGGGAGAGCATTCACCTGCGCGGCGAAAAAGTGATTAACGGCGACCAGCGCATCACCCGCACCCCGCTGCTGGGGGCGTTATAGGGCGTAGATCTTCCCGTAGATGTTCACATCGTCAAAGCGACCGTTCAGGTATTCCGCTTCCCGCAGGCACCCTTCCAGCGTAAAACCGTTGCGTACGGCAACGCCGTTGCTGTGCTGATTCGCCACCCGACATTTGATCACAAAACGGCGGATCTCCCCGCGTTCAACGTAGTAGCGCATAAACGCCTGCAGGGACCGGGAGAGGATCCCCTGCCCCTGATGGCCTTCATCCAGCCAGTAGCCGATATAGCCGGTTTTGTTGGTCGGTTCAATCGTGTTGAACGACAGTACGCCAACCAGCGCATCATCCTTAAAGATCAAAAACATTTTGGCGTAGCCGCGCTGGTGCAGCATCTGGTTACTCTGCACGTTGCGGCGGGTATCGTCCTCGCTGCCCACGTGCTGCGCCCAGTCAAAGGCGGTTTGCAAAAAGGTTTTGTTTTTGACGACGAGATTATGCAGATCGGCGGCGTAGCGCTCTTCGACGGCGCGAAGCTCGAGAGCGTCTGATACCGGGATAATTTCGGATTTTGCTGCGGTCATTGCCCCTCACCCTAACCCTCTCCCGGAGGGAGAGGGAATCGATCGTTAACGCATTATCCGGTCGTCAACGTAGTTACGTTTATCCGGCGCCGGTGGGAAATACTGGTACAGCCAGGTTTCACTGATGGCGTCTCCCTGGCAGCGCAGGAACAGACGCATATCCACAGGCTCCGTCGAATCCGAGGTTGGGTACCAGTCAAACAGGATGCGATAGCCGTCAAACGGCTCAACGTAGAGGATCTCAACCTGCTTCGCTTCTCCGCTGGAGAGCGTAATCACCGGCTCGATGCCTTTTGGCGCAGCGGCCTTCAGGTCGCCACCGACGAAGTCGATAGCAAAGCGACGGGCCCACACTTTCGGGTAATTTTCCCCCGGTGCCCAGCCTTCCGGGAAGCCGCCCATGCCGGTACGGGTGGCGAAGACGTTGGCCAGCGGAGAGCGCACCGGCGGCATGGCGCTCCAGTACAGACGATATTTAAAGTCCAGCTCGTCGCCCGCTTTCACCGCTTTTTCCGGCTGCCAGAAGCAGACCACGTTATCCAGCGTTTCGCCGGTGGTCGGGATCTCCATCAGGCCAACCGCGCCTTTACCCCAGTCGTTACGCGGTTCAACCCACAGGCTCGGACGTTTGTTATACCAGCCCATCACGTCCTGATAGTGCGAGAAATCGCGGTCGAGCTGCAGCAGGCCGAACCCTTTCGGGTTCTTGTCCATATAGGCATTAAACTGCAGCTTCTGCGGGTTGTTCAGCGGACGACAGATCCACTCCCCGTTGCCGCGCCACATCGCCAGGCGGTCGGAGTCATGAATTTGCGGGTGAATGGTGTCACACATGCGGCGTTCGTTATTGCCACAGCTGAACATACTGGTCATCGGCGCAATGCCGAGCTGCTTGATGTCCTTCCGCGCGTAGAGGTGGTTTTCCACCTCCATGATCACCTGGCTCTTCTCGCAGTGGATCACGAATTTATAGGCGCCGGTGATGCTCGGGCTGTCGAGCAGCGTATAAACGGTAAAGGTCGTATCGCCTGGCTTGACGGTTTCAAACCAGAAGGAGGTAAAGTCCGGGAACTCTTCCGGCGTGTCGGTAAAGGTGTCTACCGCCAGACCGCGCGCGGAAAGGCCGTACTGGTAGGTGTCATCCACCGCGCGGAAATAGCTCGCGCCCAGGAAAGAGACGATATCGCGACGCGCCAGCTCAGGTGCCTTAAAGGCGCGGAAGCCCGCAAAGCCGAGATCGCTTTGCCCTTCCAGCTGTTTGGTATCCACACCCGTTTCGCCGTAGCTGAACAGCTCCGGACGGAAGTGGATCTCGCGCGCCATAGAGGTCGACTGGTCCAGCGAGAACATCCGCACGCGGCGGCGGAACCCCATCCCCATATGGAAGAACTGCACGTCCAGCTGACGCCCTTCAATGTTGTTCCACAGTGACTGTTTTTCATCGTAGCGGATGGCGTTGTACGCCTGCGGCGTCATGGTGGCCAGCGTCTCCGGCAGCGGGCGCGGCGCGCCACCCCACGGGGTTTTTGCCAGGTCATGCGCCATGGATTGCAGTACGGAGAAGTCGAAACGACGGCTCTGGCCGTCAGCAATGTCAGAGTCGGCAGCGTATGCCGCTTTGGAAAACAGGGAAGCAAGGCCAGATGTGCCGCTCAGGGCTGCCACTGCCAGCGAGCCTTTTAGAAAACGTCTGCGATTCATGCCTGGAAAAACGTCCTTATGGTCGTGTGAATGTGTTTCGCGCTCGGCGAAATGACGGCAAGAAAGAACGCACAGCCTAAACAAAAATGGTTAAGAATCCAATTGTTGGCCGGTGATTATATGAACAAAGTGTGAAATATTTTCTGTCGACCAGAACGGCCCGAAAGTGGTGTAAAAAACAGTAGATACACAAAATCATTCATGCTGGATCAAGGCGGCAAGTCTGAGAATCCCAAGGAGCTTACTTAAGTAAGTGACTGGGGTGAACAGACGTAGCCAACGCAGAGGCAGCTTGAAGGATGAAGTGTATTAAAAATGCCCCGTCAGGACATCAGCTGACGGGGCTAATGAGGCGGTTATTTTACGCTGACATCGATACCCGGGAAGTACTTATCAGCGAGTTTAGCGATCGTGCCGTCGGCACGTACTTTATCGATCGCGGCATCAAGCTGCTTTTTGGTGGCCTCGTCACCCTTACGCAACCCAAAACCGATCCCACTGCCAAGGATAGTGTCGTCAGACACCGGTTTGCCGATGAAGCCAAACCCTTTCCCCTGCGGCTTGCTGAGGAAACCTGCCTGCCCGGCCGCGGACATGACCAGCGAGGCGTCGATACGGCCATTCAGCAGATCGCCCCAGGCCATATTCTGATCTTTATAAGACACCACGGTGACACCCTGCTTTTCCCAGTGCTCTTTGGCATAGGTTTCCTGAATGGATCCCTGCAGCACGCCGATGGTTTTGCCCTTCAGCCCCTCAGGCGTTGCCTCAACCGCCATACCTGCCTTGCCGACCAGCTGCGACGGAATACGGTAGATCGGCTGGGTAAAATCAATGCTCTTGCGGCGCTGCTCGGTGATGTTCATCGCCGAGTTGATGGCGTCAAATTTCTTCGCCACCAGGCCCGGGATCAGCGCATCAAAGGAGGTTTCCACCCAGCTGCACTTCAGCGCTGCCGCTTCGCAGATGGCATTCCCCAGTTCAACGTCAAACCCTTCCAGTTCGCCCGCCGCATTGCGGCTCTCAAACGGCGGATATTCCGCTTCCAGCCCGTAACGCAGCTCGGTAGCCGCGAAGGAAGAAAAAGTACACAGCAATCCCATGCCGACAACTAACGCGCGTAATTTCATCTACAACTCCTCAGAGCCTATCTTAGCGTGGTTTAACCCGACACAGGGCCTGGGCACCTGCCCGTAACGTCGCCTCATCTTTCGCAAAAGAGAGACGAATCAATTTATTATCCGTACCGTCCGCATAAAACGCCGACAGCGGAATGGTGGCAACGCCGTACTCAACGATCAGCCGTTTCACCAGCTCACTGTCGCGCTCGTCGCTGAACTGGCTGTAGTCCGCCAGCATGAAGAACGATCCGGCGCTCGGCAGCAGCGTAAACGGCGAATCGGCCAGCAGACTGTGCAGCAGATCGCGCTTGCGCTGGTAAAACGCCGACAGCGACAGCCAGGTTTGCGGGTCGACCATATGCTCAGCAAACGCGTGCTGCATTGGCGTATCGGCAGAAAACATTAAAAATTGATGCACTTTACAAATCTCGTCCATCAGTACCGCCGGTGCAACACAGTAACCCACGCGCCACCCGGTGACGTGATAGGTTTTTCCGAAAGAGGAAATAATCACGCTGCGCTCTGCCAGCTGCGGGTGCGTGGCCATCCCGTGGTGTGGCTCGCCGTCAAAAACGACGTGTTCGTACACTTCGTCAGACAAAATAATGATGTCGGTATTGCGCGTCAGCGCCGCCAGCTGCTGCAGGTCACTGGCGGAGAAGACCTGACCGCTCGGATTGTGCGGCGTATTAATGATGATCATGCGCGTGCGCGGCGTGATCGCGGCGCGAACCTCATCCCAGTTGACGGCAAAATCCGGCACGGTGAGCTTGATGGCAATCGGGGTTGCCCCCTGAAGACGGACAATCGGCGCGTAGCTGTCAAAGGACGGCTCAAAGTAGATCACCTCATCGCCCGGGTGCACCAGCCCGCTAATCGCCGAATAGAGCCCTTCGCTGGCGCTGGCAGTCACCAGCACCTCGCTGGCCGGGTCGTACTGCGTGCCGTAGAGCGTGGCAATTTTATCGGCAATACGTTCTTTGAGCGGCTGTAGACCGGTCATCGACGCGTACTGGTTATGCCCCGCCTCCATTGCGCGGGTGACGCCCGCAATCAGCTTCGGGTCGCAGGAAAAATTCGGTGCGCCCTGAGAAAGGTTAATCGCGTTATGCTGCGCCGAGAGCTGGCCGATAACGGTAAAAATGGTGGTTCCCACATCCGGCAGTTTGGAGCGCGTTTGCACAGGCGTTCGTAAAGTCATCCTCTTTCCCTTCTCATGGACATTGCATAACTATTCAAACAACATCTGTGCTGTCGGGACAATCGAATTGTTGTCATAATAGCCATGAGAAAAATGCATAGCTGAGGTGATTTTTATGTCACGCCGTTCGCTCCCCCTTAATGCCATCGACGCATTTTTAGTCACTGCGCGTCACCTCAATCTTACCCATGCCGCCGCCGAACTGTGTCTGACGCAGGGGGCTGTGAGCCGCAAGATTGCCTCCCTTGAGGCGTGGTTTGGCTTTCCGCTTTTTGAGCGCCACGCGCGCGGGCTGCGCCTCTCACCGCAGGGTAGCGCCCTGCTTCCGGAGCTGCAGTCCGCTTTCGAGCAGCTGCTGTCTGTGGCCGACCAGGCCCGCAGCCAGCACACGGTGATCCGGCTGAAGGCCCCCACCTGCGCCATGCGCTGGCTGGTGCCGCGCCTGCTGGAGGTGGAGCGCGAGCATCCTGATCTGCAGATCGCGCTGACCACCACCACCGATCACAACGTCAATTTCAAAACCGAATCTTACGACGCGGCCATCGTGTTCGGCACGCACATGAGCGCAGGCGATCTGCTGTTCGAAGAGGCGCTCACCCCGGTGATAAGCCCGGTGCGGGCGGGTGCTGCGCTGGGTTCGTTAACATTCCTTCACCCCACAAGGGATAAGACGGACTGGTCGCTGTGGCTGACGAAACAGGAAGGCCCGGGCTTTGCCATGCACAAAAATCAACACTTCGACACGATGGATCTCGCCATTACGGCCGCTATTCAGGGGCTGGGCGTCGCCATCGCCGACGAAACGCTGGTGGCAGAAGATATTCACGCTGGAAGGCTGGTACGGCCCTATGAGACAAGCATAAAAACTGGCGCAAGCTACCGGCTGGTGCTGCGCGAAACGCCAGACGAGGAAAATGGTCTCGCGGCGTTTCGCCCCTGTTTGCTTAATCGAGGCTGACGTGGTGCTTCATTACCCGCTTGAAGAGGCTCATGCGGGCGCGCATAAAGCGGTTTTCAAGCCTGAACGCTGCATGTTTATTCACGCCAATGCGTAACAGAACGTCCCGACCTTTGCGGCACGCGGGCCAGTGCGTCGGCCCGGGCAGGATGTCGCGAGGACCCGCGTCACGCGCAAAGCTCACCCAGTAATCCGCCACGTGGGCAGCAAACTGCAGATCTCGCTCATTGACGTACTGACGTGAAGGCTCCACCTGACCGAGCGTATCGAAGACGTAGGGAACTTCGTTGCCGTGCCAGGCACCGTTGATGTACGTGGCATGTTCCGCCTCTGCGACATAGTCAAACCAGTAGCGCCAGCACAATCCGCCGACGCGCTGCTGGGCCTGCATCACCACGTAGCCCATGGTGGTAAACGCCATGTCGCGGCACACCTGCCTGCCCAGCTCTTCATCGCCTTTCACGCCCGGATAGAGCAATTTAATCAGCCCGAGCCCGAAGCGGCGTTCGCGCCGAAGCTTCTGAATTTGTCCGGCGAGATCGATGCCAAACACCGCCATCACGCTGGCCTCATCGCTGTTGGAGCCAATCATTACCGGCACCGGATGCTGACGGGCGGCGAAAAAGACGTCCAGCATGGCTTCCGGCAGAACACAGTCTCCAGCGATAGGCGCCGGGGCGACGTTCAGCGGCGCGTTGAGCGGCCAAAAGGCCTCGGGTGGGATCGCGCGCAGCTGTTCGGCGGTCGCATTTTCCAGTCCAAAATGGGCGGCCAGCGCTTCCCCTTTTTGCAGCGCCTGCTCGCGCGGCGTGTCAGGCAAGGTGTATCCGCTTTGCACAATCGCCTTATGGAACAATCCTGCGGCCAGCGGAGAGGCCAGCAGCGAGAGCACGCTGCGCGCGCCAGCGGATTCGCCAAACAGGGTCACATTGGCGGGATCGCCGCCAAACCCGGCGATGTTATCCCGTACCCATTCGAGCGCGGCGATCTGATCCAGCAGGGCAAAATTATGCACCACGCGCCCTTCCTCGCCTTCCAGCGCGGGATGGGCGAAAAAGCCGAGATGGCCGAGACGGTAGTTGATCGTGACCACAACCACGCCGCGCGAGGCCAGCGCTTTGCCGTTATAAGGCGGCAGGCCTCCGGCACCAATCGTAAACCCGCCTCCGTGCAGCCAGACCATAACCGGCAGCGGCTCGGCGCGCTCTGCGGGAGACCAGACGTTAAGGTAGAGGCAATCTTCGGAAAACTGCCCCGGATCGCCGCCGCCTAGCTCCTGGCAGTACTCGCTGTTTTGCCAGCTTGAGGGCGAGAAGGCCGTGGCCTCGCGCAGGCCATCCCAGCGTTCAGGCGGCCGGGGCGAGCGCCAGCGCCACTCCCCAACGGGCGGCGCGGCATAGGGAATACCGCACCAGAGGTGGACGTTTTCATCGGTTAAACCAGACAGTGCGCCCTGGCGCGTTTCAACCACAGGGGCGGAAGGATTTTGCATAACGACCTTAATTTTTCCATCACACCCCAGCAGAGTAACGATTTCAGAGCAAACCGCAACGCTGTTTGCTGCGCGTTTCAGCCTCCTGGTAGAGCGTAAACTCGTCATACACCGGGCATCCCAGCGCATCTTCAAACGCATCGCGGCTGGCGTTACCGTGGCTGCGGGCCTGGGTTTCGTTCCCGAGGTTGGACTGGAAAATCCCCGCGGCGCTGACCGGGAGGAAATCTTCGTAGGTGATGGGCTGGGCAACCACCCATCCGCGCTCGATCAGCGGCTGCGGATCGTCTCCGGGACGAAACGCATGCCGATGCGCTTCCCCGGCTGGCGTCAGGCGGTAGCGGAAATAAGCCAGCTCCTGACGGCGCATGAGCATTTCGCTATCCGGGAAGGCGTTAAAAATCTCCCGCAGATGCAGCTGATGGGTCAGGTTATCTTTACCGGTACCGGCCTGGGCGAGGAGGCTATCGTACAGTTCACGGCCTTTCGGGGTCAGCGCCACGCCGCGCTGTTCAATCTCACCGAAGCGCGCGGTGTGGGTGCCTTTATCTTCACCGGCAAACAGCACCGGCTCTTCCAGCGCCTTGAAGCTGGTTTGACGCAATAAGACGGGCACCTCGCGACGCGGCGGCCCTTCGATCAGAATTTTTGGTTCGATACCGTACTTCGGCATCAGCTCCTGCACCCGGTCAATGTCCAGCGTGCGAGGCGTGAGATGGTTAATATGGCAGCCCGGGAAGCAGACCACGTCGGCAATCAGACGGTGCTCGTTGTGCAGCGCCAGATAGGTCTCCCGATCGACCGTCGCGTGACGGTGCCAGCGGAAAGTTTCTAACGCTTCCTGCACAAACTCATGGGCCTGTGCGTCAGAAAACTCCCCTTCCGACTCGTGCAGGTCGATCAGTTCCAGGCAGCGCGGGGTGAAGATGTTGCGGTGAGACAGGATCTCCGCGGCACGCTCGCGCAGCGCGACGTTTTCAATCAGCTCAAGACGCAGCAGCGAGGTAAAGATACGAAACGGATTCCGGCACAGCGCCGCATCCTCTATCGGACGAAACGCCGTTGAGTGGACGGGCACCCCCGCCTGAGAGAGATCGTAATAGCTGACCGGGTACATGCCCATAATGGCAAACATACGGCGCAGGGTTGAAAGTTCCTGTGCCGTGCCGACGCGGATCGCCCCGTGACGCTCCACGTTCAGGCGCGCAAGCTCATCGGCGTTAGCCAGTTGTTCATGTAATAGTGGATTATTTTCCAGAACCGCCAGGTTTACGTCCGCAACCAGTTCAAGCAAGGTGCCGTACTGCGGAACTTCCTGCTGGTACATCGCCGACATAGCCTGCGAAAAGTGTTCCCGAATGTCATCAGCAGTGATGGTGTTCGCCATGATGTCATGCCTCCAGTGAATATTACCTGGAGTGTAGAGAAACCCGTTCCTTCCGGGGGGAAGAATTTCTGAATTGTGATCTTAAGACGACAGTGGTCAAACCGTGTGCTACTGGTCCCTGAAGAGCGCCGAACGGAACCGCCCTTTAAACCTGAACGCTTTTATCCAGGATTTTCCTTATAATTATTTAGGGCTCCGCTTTCTAGCTATAAAGGAGTATTTTTTGGGTCTCTCCTGAATGCAAACTAACCAATTCGAGTAAGACATTATTTTTATCCTCACCTTTCAAATTTTTAGCTCGAAGTTGGGATTAATCTGAATGGCTGTTTACAAGTCCTTCCTGTCTATCCATATTTCTCTTTTAAGCGAAGCGTAAATATACAAATATTTAAAAATAACGCAACCGCAAATAGCAAAACGCATTTGACGGATGCCGCAGAGCGACTAGAGTTATTACTCGAACGACGAGTGATACGGAATATTTTCGTATCGTACTGGCATAACCAATATATGACTATGAGGTTTATATGGCAGAGCATCGTGGTGGTTCCGGTAATTTCGCTGAAGACCGTGAAAAAGCATCAGAAGCTGGACGTAAAGGTGGCCAGCATAGCGGTGGGAACTTTAAAAACGATCCGCAACGCGCTTCTGAAGCGGGTAAGAAAGGGGGACAGAACAGTCACGGCGGAGGCCGTAAATCTGATAACTCCTGATCTTATTTAATACTCTTTTAATAAAACCAGAGAGCATGCTGCGGGCTGAAAAGCTCGCAGTACCCTTTCTTTATTTTACCGGAGCGTAATTATTATGAATATGAAAAGCGTCGAGGATGTCTTTATTCATCTTCTGTCGGATACTTACAGCGCAGAAAAGCAGCTTACCCGAGCGTTAAGCAAGCTTGCCCGCGCCGCCTCCAGCGAGAAGCTGAGCGCAGCTTTTACCGCCCACCTGGAAGAGACGCAGGGTCAGATTGAACGTATTGACCAAATCGTTGAGCAGGAAGACGGTATTAAGATCAAACGCATGAAGTGCGTGGCGATGGAAGGCTTAATTGAAGAAGCCAACGAAGTCATCGAAAGTACGGAAAAAAATGAAGTACGTGATGCCGCACTTATTGCCGCCGCGCAAAAAGTCGAACATTACGAAATTGCCAGCTACGGTACCCTTGCCACATTAGCAGAGCAACTGGGCTATAAAAAAGCCGTTAAGCTTCTTGCCGAAACGCTGGAAGAAGAAAAAGAGACCGACCTTAAACTCACCAACCTGGCCGTAGGAAATATTAACCAAAAAGCGCAGAAATGACGCAATAATACAGGTTAAATAAAATGAGCATCAGTCCCAGGACAATTAAATGGTGCCATTTAGCGGCAGCCATAATATGGTTCATTCTCGCCATCCCCTCCGTAATATGGTGGAAGAATAGCGTGCTATGGGTCATTATCATCAGTATTTACGCCAATATTGTCGGCCATTTATCTGGCTACAGTGCCGCGCGTGCCGATCAGGCTGCTGAAAGTGAGACCAAATAAGCGAACCCCTAATGAGGATACAATGATGAATCACGTAGAACACTACCATGACTGGCTACGCGATGCCCATGCGATGGAAAAGCAAGCCGAATCTATGCTGGAATCCATGGCCAGCCGTATCGATAATTATCCTGATGTTCGCGCCAGAATTGAGCAGCATATTAATGAGACAAAACGGCAAATTACATTGCTGGAAGAAATCCTCGACCGTAATGATATTTCTCGTTCGGTTTTAAAAGATTCGATGAGCAAAATGGCGGCGCTCGGGCAGTCCATTGGCGGCATGTTCCCGTCGGATGAGATCGTAAAGGGCTCGATCAGCGGCTATGTTTTCGAACAGTTTGAAATAGCCTGTTATACCTCCCTGCTCGCGGCGGCTAAGAAAGCAGGCGACGTCACCTCGGTGCCGGCCATCGAGACGATTCTGGCGGAAGAGCGCGAAATGGCCGACTGGCTGATCCGCCATATTCCGCAGACCACGGAACAGTTCCTGTTGCGTTCAGACGCATCGGGCGTCGAAGCGAAAAAATAATCCGGGAGAATCGCCATGTTCCGACACGTCAAACAGCTGCAATACACGGTTCGCGTTGCCGAACCGAACCCTGGCCTCGCCAACCTTTTACTGGAACAGTTCGGTGGGCCGCAGGGTGAACTGGCTGCCGCCTGCCGGTACTTTACACAAGGATTGAGCGATGACGATCCGGGCCGTAAAGATATGCTGATGGATATCGCGACCGAGGAGCTAAGCCACCTCGAAATCATCGGTACTCTGGTCGGCATGCTTAATAAAGGTGCCAAAGGCGCGCTGGCGGAAGGGGTGGAAAACGAGGCCGAGCTGTATCGCTCCATGACCGAAAACGGCAATGACAGCCACATCACCTCCCTGCTGTACGGTGGCGGCACCCCGCTCACTAACTCGGCGGGCGTGCCCTGGACGGCGGCCTACGTCGATACCATCGGCGAGCCAACGGCGGACCTGCGCTCAAACTTGGCAGCAGAGGCCAGAGCGAAAATCATCTATGAACGGCTGATCAACGTGACCGACGATCCCGGCGTAAAGGATGCCCTGGCGTTTCTGATGACGCGCGAGGCGGCGCATCAGCTCTCCTTTGAGAAGGCGCTGCAGTCCATCCGTAATAATTTCCCACCGGGAAAATTGCCGCCAATCGAGGAATTCACCAACAAGTACTACAATATGTCTGAAGGTGGAGAGGTTCGCGGAAGCTGGAACAGCGATAAACATTTCGATTACGTTGAGTCCCCCCAGCCTGCGGTTGACGGCGGCGATGGCAGCGCAAGCGTCACGCTCACGACCGAACAGGCAACCCTGGTCAAGGCGATGTCTGCCCGCACGAAGTCCGATCCACATTCTGACCCGCTGACCGGTGCCGAGCTGGGTGCCGGTAAGACTAAACCGTAATCGGTTTTGCCGGGCAGCCATAAACTGCCCGGCAATTCTCGTGCCCCATCGTTTCAGAGGTACGGACCATGTTCGAACTCGACGCGTTCCATCTGGCCAGAATTCAGTTCGCTTTTACCGTCTCGTTTCATATCCTTTTTCCTGCGATCACCATCGGCCTCGCCAGCTATCTGGTGGTGCTGGAGGGCATGTGGCTGCGCACCAAAAACGATGTCTGGCGATCGTTGTACCATTTCTGGCTCAAGATATTTGCCGTTAACTTCGGGATGGGTGTCGTTTCCGGCCTGGTCATGGCGTACCAGTTTGGCACCAACTGGAGCGGGTTCTCACAGTTCGCGGGCAGTATTACCGGCCCCCTTCTGACCTATGAAGTGTTAACCGCCTTCTTCCTTGAAGCCGGTTTCCTTGGCGTCATGATGTTCGGCTGGAATAAGGTCGGCCCGGGCCTGCACTTCTTTTCTACCTGCATGGTGGCGCTCGGCACGCTGATGTCGACCTTCTGGATCCTCGCGTCCAACAGCTGGATGCATACGCCGCAGGGCTTCACTATCGAAAACGGACAGGTTATTCCGCAGGACTGGCTGGCGATCGTCTTTAATCCCTCCTTCCCTTACCGCCTGATTCATATGGCTATCGCCGCGTTTCTGAGCAGCGCGCTGTTTGTCGGCGCGTCGGGCGCATGGCACCTGCTGCGCGGTAACAATACCCCCGCCGTCCGCACCATGTTTTCCATGGCGATGTGGATGGCGCTGCTGGTCGCCCCCATCCAGGCGGTCGTGGGCGATATGCACGGCCTGAACACGCTTGAGCATCAGCCGGCCAAAATTGCCGCCATTGAGGGACACTGGGAAAACCCGCCCGGCGAGGCCACTCCGCTTCTGCTGTTTGGCCTGCCGGATATGGACGAGGAGCGCACTAAATACGGTCTTGAGATCCCCGCGCTCGGCAGCCTTATTCTGACGCACAGCCTGGACAAGCAGGTCCCGGCGCTGAAGGATTTCCCGAAAGAAGATCGGCCAAACTCGACCATCGTTTTCTGGTCGTTCCGCGTCATGGTCGGGATGGGGCTGCTGATGATTACCCTCGGGCTGATTAGCGTCTGGCTGCGCTATCGCCATCGGCTATACCACTCTCGCCCGTTCCACTGGTTTGCCCTCTGTATGGGGCCTGCCGGGCTGCTGGCGCTGCTCGCCGGCTGGGTCACCACCGAGGTGGGCCGCCAGCCGTGGGTGGTCTACGGCTATCTGCGCACCATCGACGCGGTATCGCTGCACAGCACCCTGCAGATGAGCATCAGCCTGCTGGCGTTCTTCGTCGTCTACTCGTCGGTGTTTGGGGTGGGCTATGTTTACCTCATCCGGCTGATTAAAAAAGGACCACAGCCTGTCGATACGCTGACGTCAAACACCTCGGGCACACCCGCCCGTCCGCTGTCTGCCGCTGAGTCTGTTCCTGAAGAGGAGAGTACCTGATGGGCGTCGATATCTCAGTTATCTGGTTTGCCATCATCGTCTTTGCCACGCTGATGTACATCATCATGGATGGCTTTGATCTGGGCATCGGCCTGCTGTTTAACTTTGTGGGCGATGCGAAGGAGCGCGATGTGATGGTCAACAGCGTGGCGCCGGTCTGGGACGGCAATGAGACCTGGCTGGTACTCGGCGGCGCAGGGTTATTCGGCGCTTTTCCGCTGGCCTATGCGGTGATTATTGATGCGCTGACGATCCCCCTCACCGCGATGCTGATCGGTCTCATCTTTCGCGGCGTCGCCTTTGAGTTCCGCTTCAAAGCCACGCCGTCGCACCGCAAATTCTGGGATTACTCCTTTGCCGGCGGCTCCCTGCTCGCGACCTTCAGCCAGGGCGTGGTGGTGGGCGCCGTGATTAACGGCTTCGACGTTGAGGGGAGGCGTTTCGCTGGCTCCGCACTTGACTGGCTCACCCCCTTCAATCTCTTCTGCGGTATCGGTCTCGTTGTGGCCTACACGCTGCTGGGCACCACCTGGCTCATTATGAAAAGTGAAGGCGCGCTGCAGGCCCGCATGCGCGAGCTGACCCGCCACGTGCTGCTGGCGCTGATCGTGGTTATTGCGGTAGTGAGCATCTGGACGCCGCTCGGCTGGCAGTACGTGGCCGAGCGCTGGTTTACCTTGCCCAACTTCTTCTTGTTCCTGCCGGTTCCTCTGCTGGTAGGGCTTTTCAGCGTGCTGATCTGGCGCCTGACCCGCAACCCGGCCAGCCACTCCCGCCCCTTCCTGCTGACGCTGGGGCTTATTTTCCTCGGGTTTAGCGGGCTCGGCATCAGCCTCTGGCCGAACATTATTCCGCCGCGCATCACCCTGTGGGAAGCCGCGGCCCCGCCTGCCAGCCAGCTGTTTATGCTGGTAGGCACGCTGCTGATTATTCCGGTGATCCTGGTGTACACCGCCTGGAGCTACTACGTCTTCCGGGGCAAAGTGTCGGATACTGAAGGCTATCACTGAGGAACGCTATGACCGACTGGCATACACGAGCCATTATTTATCAGATTGATACCGCGCTATTTTATGATTTGAACGGCGATGGCTGCGGGGACATCGCCGGGATCGCGGCCAAGCTGCGCTATATTCGCCGCATGGGGGCGACGGTCATCTGGCACCCCGTTTTACCTCACGCCCTTTCTCGATGAAGGCTACGACGTCAGCGACCACCTCCAGGTGGATCCCCGCTTCGGAAAGCTGGCCGATATCATCGCTTTTATCGAACAGGCCCGCGAGCTGGGCATGCAGGTCATTATCGAGCTGCTGATCCAGCACACGTCGGACGCGCATCCCTGGTTCCAGCAGGCCCGCCGTAACCCGGCGTCACCCTATCGTGATTACTACCTCTGGTCGGATAACGACGAGGACGATACGCCCCCCATGTGCAGATCGTTAACCGGCTGGTTGAGGTAGTCCCTGCGATCCGGCGCGTTGAGATCGTCGGTCATCTGGCCTTCCCACGCCTTTTTCACCATCAGCCGGTCGAGAAAACCGGGGAAGAAAAATTGCCCGACAATTGACTGGATGGTGCTGCTGCCGACCCACAGCTCGCGAACCGGTTTTTGCGCCACCCTGAAGATGGCGCTGGCGGCCACCTCAGGCTCAAAGACAGGCGGCACCGGGCGCATCGCCCAGGCAAACTTGTTCCTCGCCCATTCGAACTGCGGGGTATTGAGCCCGGGCATCTGCACCATCGAAAGCTGAACCCGGCTGTTCTCATGCATCAGCTCGGTACGCACCGCGTCGGTGAACCCGCGGATCGCCGCTTTTGCCCCGCAGTAGGCTGACTGCAGCGGAATGGAACGGTAGGCCAGCGCGGACCCCACCTGGATTATTACGCCCCTGTCGCGCGGAACCATAAGTTCGAGCGCGGCGCGAGTGCCGTTCACGTAGCCGAGGTACGTCACCTCAGTCACGCGGCGAAACTCGTCCGGCGTGAGGGTTCGGAACGGTGCCAGAACGGCCCCCATCGCGTTGTTCACCCAGACATCAATCGAGCCGAGGCGATACTCAATTTCGTTAGCGGCATCCACCACCGCCTGGCTGTCGGCGACGTCCGCCTGCACGGCGTGGGCATTAACGCCAAAGCGCCGTAATTCCTCCTGGGTAGAGTGCAGGCTGGCTTCATCGCGGGCGATGAGCCCCACGTCGTAACCCGCCTTTGCAAAGTGCAGCGCCGTGGCTTTTCCCACGCCCGCTGTCCCGCCGGTAATCACTATGACAGCCATAGAACCTCCACGTGAGTTTATTCGTTATTCCCGTCCGACAACGTTGTCACCACTTCAGCCAGCGAGTAATGCACCGCTTTTTCGACCACGTCCTGACAATCACCGGAGAAAAACACGGTGCGGGTCTTCGTCTCGCCGCGTATGTTCCACGCAAAGCAGACCGTCCCCGCCGCCGTGCCGTCGTCGCCCCCTTCCGGGCCCGCGTAGCCGCTGATGGCGATGCTGATATCCGCCTGGGCGATGTCGCGGATACTGGCGGCCATCTCGGTTACCGTCTGCTCGCTCACGGCAGTAAACCGCGCCAGCGTCTCAGGGCGCACGCCGAGGATCCGCGCTTTGGCTTCATCGCTGAACACGACCAGGCCGACATCATAAAATTCGGCGGTGTTTTCCTCTGCGCAAAGCGCCACCGAGAGCTTTCCGCCCGTGCAGGATTCCGCGGTGGTTAAGCGAAGCCCGAGATCGGTTAATTTGCTCGCCAGCTTTTTCGTCAGTTCACCCACGGTATTATTGCTGTCGTGAAAAAGATTGCTCATCTTGCCGCCTCTTATTTCTCGAAAGGAATGATTGAAATATGGCCATTGCGCTCAAGTATGGCATATTTAGTGTCGCTTATTTCCGTAATGCCATTATTTTGACGCGCGGACACCAGAATATCATCACAGGACACGTCAACTTTTTTTCAGTTTATCGGCTAACGGCACGCCGTTCTCAACAAGAATAACATTAGTGCCACCCAGAATATTCTCAACCGGCGAGAAATATTCCTTCATCAGCCCGAAAATAATATCCGCCACCACCAGCGTGGTAATGGTAATCATCGCGCCGGTCACGGAAAAATCTTGTCCGAGAAGCGCCTGCTGCGTGGCTTCACTAATTATCAAGAGCAGAATGAGATCGAAGCTGGTCATCTGCAGCAGCGCGCGACGCCCGGCCACTTTAAATACCACCACCAGAAACAGATAAATAGCCAGATGTTAATTTCCGGCTCGCTGTTGACGCGGAAGACGGTGTTCCATTTACCGGCTATGGAAGGTGTCGTGAACAATAACACGGAGAAGCGGTCGGTTTTTTTCAGGTTGTTATAGACAAAAAAGAGGGTCTTTCAGCGGCTGAACATAGCGTCCGGCTGCGGCCAGACGCTGCCGGGCTCATACGCATCGCTGCTCTCGCAGGCCATGCTGAGGACATACTTCCCCTCCGTTTGCACCGGAAACGCGAGCGCCATCCGCGTCTCTGTCTCCCGTCGCCCAAAGCGTTCATAGTTTATGGTCAATGATTTAGCGGAATTCGTTTTGACCGTGTCGCTGACCATTCCGCTGGAAAAAAAACCGGCAATCGCTGCGACGATAATACCCAGCATAACAATAAAACCCACCTGACGAAACGCGTATTCAAACGTCAGCAAACGGTAACTCTCATCTATCCCGGGTAACTTTTCATTTTCACGCTTCATGGCCATCGTCACCGTTTCGCTTATTATCCGATAATTTTGATTTCTAACGCGAATGTTTTTAGGACTTATCACATTTGCCACATAAAGGAATAGCAACAATACTTAATAAGTCAAGAGACGCAAAATGAAGGATATCGGATGAAATTATCACTTATTTCCGCTTTATTGATATTTCTGGTACCGGCCGCATGGGCAGATAATAACGGGGGTTTACAAAAAGGCGAAGCGCCACCGCCTCCACACGCGCTTGATAGCGGATATCGCGGAACCGATGACGCGCGTATTATGACCATCAGGCAGGCAAAAGAATTGCATGATGGCGCGACAATTTCATTACGCGGTAATCTTATTGACGGTAGCGGCGATAAGTTTATATTTCAGGATAAAACCGGAAAAATCGACGTTATTATTCCCCAGGCAGTCTTCGACGGCAGAACGGTAAAACCCGACCAGATGATCAGTATCAACGGTTCGCTTGATAAAAAATCATCTCCTGCCGTCGTCCGTGTTGATCGTTTGCAGAAATAATTCAGCGAAGCGTTAACGCTGCAGTTATCCATCAAATCTCACCCCTTGGCTTAAGGAGTCAGCTATGAGTGATACTAAACAACGTACGAACGCTTACCCGCAGCCCCCGTTCCCGGAACAGCCGCAAACGCCGCCGGGACTGGCATCCGAAATGCAGCCTGTACCCGACCACGGGGAAACAAGCTACAAAGGACATGGCCGCCTGGCCGGCAAAAAAGCGCTGATTACCGGCGGAGACTCCGGGATTGGTCGCGCGGTCGCTATCGCCTATGCTCGTGAAGGCGCTGACGTTGCCATTAACTACCTTCCCGAAGAGGAAAAAGACGCCGCTGAGGTCATCGACCTGATTGAAGCCGAAGGCCGCAAGGCTATCGCGCTGCCGGGGGACGTCCGGGACGAAACCTTCTGTCAGAATCTGGTCGAAGAAGCCGTGTCGAAACTGGGCGGGCTGGACATTCTGGTCAACAACGCCGGCCGTCAGCAGTTCCGTGAATCGCTTGAAGAACTGACCACGGAAGATTTTGACGCAACGTTTAAAACCAACGTTTACGCTCCGTTCTGGATCACCAAGGCGGCGCTGCGCCACCTGAAAGCGTCGTCCGTTATCATTAATACCTCGTCCGTTCAGGCGGTGAAGCCTAGCCCCGTGCTGCTGGACTACGCCCAGACGAAAGCCTGTCTGGCGGTGTTTACCAAATCCTTAGCCAAACAACTGGGTCCGAAAGGTATTCGCGTCAACGCGGTTGCCCCTGGCCCTTACTGGACGGTACTGCAGTCCAGCGGCGGGCAGCCGATGGAAAAAGTGAAGGAGTTCGGCGGCGACACCCCGCTGGGACGTCCGGGCCAGCCCGTCGAGATTGCCCCGCTGTACGTCACGCTGGCCTCGGATGAATGTTCATTTACGTCCGGCCAGGTGTGGTGTTCCGATGGCGGTGACGGCGTGATCTAAACCGTTAAACGATACCCCTCCGCTATGAGCAATAAATGAACAAGGATGTTCGCTTTTATTCCCCCGCCAAAAAACATGTTGTAACTCAAACAGATCAAATGTTAAAAATATTTTGCTATCAGGTTATCAAAATTAAACAACTTAACTTGTCACCCGCATCGCTCTGTTTTTAACATCGCCTATGGAAAAAAATGGTCTGTTCAGTCAGCGCATACGCTTGCGCCATTTGCATACATTTGTGGCCGTCGCTCAACAGGGAACGCTGGGGCGTGCGGCTGAAACTCTCAACCTGAGCCAGCCTGCGCTCTCAAAAACCCTCAACGAGCTGGAACAGCTGACCGGTGCCCGTCTTTTTGACCGCGGCCGGCTGGGGGCGCAGCTTACCATCGTGGGCGAACAGTTCCTCACGCACGCCGTGAAAGTGCTGGATGCGCTCAATACCGCAGGCCAGTCCCTGCACAGAAAAGAAGAGCAAACCAGTGAGGTGGTGCGCGTGGGTGCTTTGCCTACCGCGGCGCTGGGCATCCTTCCACCCGTTATCGGCCAGTTCCACAAGCAGCAGCGGCATACCACGATTCAGGTCGCTACCATGAATAACACTATGCTGCTCGCGGGGCTGAAATCGGGCGAACTGGATCTCGGAATCGGTCGCATGTCCGACCCTGAGCTGATGGGCGGCCTCAACTATGAACTGCTGTTCCTGGAGTCCCTGAAGCTGGTGGTTCGTCCCGATCACCCCCTGCTGCAGGACACAGTCACATTAAGCCGCGTTATGGAGTGGCCGGTAGTGGTCTGCCCAAAAGGGACAGTTCCCCGCCAGACCGCAGAAACCTTGCTGCAAATGCAGGGGTGTACGCTGCCCTCAGGATGTATCGAAACGCTGTCGGCCTCGCTTTCGCGCCAGCTTACGCTGGATTATGACTACGTCTGGTTCGTCCCATCCGGCGCGGTGAAAGATGATTTACGTCAGGGAACGCTGATTGCCCTGCCGATTACCTCCCCCGGCCCCGGTGAACCTATCGGCATTTTGACCCGCGTAGACACGCCGCTTTCAACGGGCGCGCAGACGCTGCTGAGCGCTATCCGTAAATCAATGCCGGTCTGACACCTTTCTCTTCTCATCCTAACCCTCTCCCCAGCGGGGCGAGGGCATTGTCCTGCGCCCTAATCAATTAATGCGAAATCATTCATTAACAATTGCGCAAAACATTTTAACAGTTTTATCATAGCGACGAATTCACCAAATGGTTCGTAAATAATTTTACAACCCCGAATTCACCCGTATTAATCATTCTTCCCTCCGCATTTATTACCCAACTGGTACATACCCAGCACGACGGGGGGATCTTAAGGAGACAGAAATGGCATTTGGCAGCGCGCCACGTGGGATACCGCGTATCCTGCAGTGGCTTCTTGCCGGACTGATGTTGCTCATCGGTCTGGCGGTCGGCGGGCTGGGCTTTAAGCTCGTCACCGTAGGCGGAAGTGGATACTTCCTGATAATGGGCGTGGTGATGGTGATTGCCGCGATCCTGATTTTCCTAAATCGCAGCAGCGGGATCGCGCTTTACGGCATCGCCTTTATTGCCTCGCTGTTCTGGGCGGTAGGCGATGCCGGCTGGGATTTCTGGCCGCTCTTCTCTCGCCTGTTTACCTTTGCCGTACTGGCCTTCCTCTGCGCCATCGTCTGGCCTTTCCTGCGCGCGGCAAACCACAGCACCGCGAACAAGGCTCCCGCTTTTGGCGTCGCGGCCTTGCTCGCGGTGGCGATGCTGGTCAGCCTGGGCTGGATGTTTAAGCCGCAGACCCTCGTGGCAGCGAACGAGCCCGTTCCGGTGAAACCCGTCGCCCCCGGCGAGCAGCAAAAAAACTGGGAGCACTGGGGCAATACCACCCACGGCGACCGTTTCGCCGCGCTGGACCAGATTAACAAGCACAACGTCAGCGACCTGAAGGTCGCCTGGGTTGCGCACACCGGCGATATTCCGCAGAGCAACGGCTCCGGCGCGGAAGATCAGAACACGCCATTGCAGATTGGCGACACGCTATACGTCTGTACCCCATACAGCAAAGTTCTGGCGCTGGACGTGGATTCCGGCAAAGAAAAATGGCGCTACGATTCCAAAGCCACGGCGCCTAACTGGCAGCGCTGCCGCGGTCTGGGCTATTTTGAAGATCATTCCAGCGTGACAACGTCACAGGCAGAAACACAGCCTGCTGCATGCCCTCGCCGCCTGTTCCTGCCGACCACCGACGCCCGCCTGATTGCCATCAACGCGGATACCGGCAAGGTCTGCGAAGATTTCGGCGACCATGGTACCGTGGATCTGAGCGTCGGCATGGGCGAGATCAAGCCCGGATATTATCAGCAGACCTCTACGCCGCTGGTCGCAGGCAATGTTGTCGTCGTCGGCGGTCGCGTCGCGGATAACTACTCAACCGGCGAACCGCCGGGCGTGGTGCGCGCCTACGACGTGCACACCGGTAAGCTGGCGTGGGCGTGGGACCCGGGTAATCCGAACCTGACCGGCCTGCCGCCGGAAGGCCAGACCTACACCCGCGGCACGCCGAACGTCTGGTCAGCGATGTCCTACGACGCTAAGCTGAATCTGATCTACCTGCCAACCGGCAACGCCACCCCGGATTTCTGGGCGGGCGAACGTACCGCGCTGGATGATAAGTACAGTTCCTCCATCGTCGCCGTCGACGCGACCACCGGTCAGGTGCGCTGGCATTTCCAGACGACCCATCACGACCTGTGGGATTTCGACCTGCCTTCCCAGCCGCTGCTGTACGATCTGCCTGACGGTAAAGGCGGCACCACGCCTGTGCTGGTGCAGACCAGCAAGCAGGGTATGATCTTCATGCTTAACCGCGAAACCGGCAAGCCGGTGGCGAAGGTAGAAGAGCGTCCCGTTCCGGCAGGTAACGTTGAGGGTGAACGCTACTCTCCGACCCAGCCGTATTCCGTTGGCATGCCGATGATTGGCAACCAGACGCTGACCGAATCCGACATGTGGGGGGCGACGCCTGTCGACCTGCTGCTGTGCCGCATTCAGTTTAAAGAGATGCGCCATCAGGGCGTCTTCACCCCGCCGGGTCTCGACCGTTCCCTGCAGTTCCCCGGCTCTCTCGGCGGGATGAACTGGGGCAGCGTCTCCGTTGACCCGAACAACAGCCTGATGTTCGTCAACGATATGCGCCTGGGCCTGGCAAACTACATGGTGCCGCGCGCTAACGTGGCGAAAAACGCCAGCGGCATCGAGATGGGCATCGTACCAATGGACGGCACCCCGTTCGGCGCGATGCGCGAACGCTTCCTGTCACCGCTGGGCATTCCGTGCCAGAAGCCGCCGTTTGGCACCATGTCGGCCGTTGACCTGAAAACCGGCAAGCTGGTGTGGCAGGTACCTGTCGGCACGGTGGAAGATACCGGCCCGCTGGGCATTCGCATGCACATGCCAATCCCAATCGGCATGCCGACGCTGGGCGCATCGCTCTCTACCCAGTCCGGCCTTCTGTTCTTCGCCGGCACGCAGGATTTCTACCTGCGCGCGTTTGATACCGCCACCGGGAAAGAGATCTGGAAAGACCGCCTGCCGGTCGGCAGCCAGTCCGGCCCGATGACCTACGTGTCGCCGAAAACCGGTAAGCAGTACATCATCATTAACGCCGGGGGCGCCCGACAGTCGCCGGATCGCGGTGATTACGTTATCGCGTACGCGTTGCCCGATAAGCAATAAGATGTGAAAAAGGGACCGAAAGGTCCCTTTTTTGTAGGTCAGATTTTGTAGGTCGGGTAAGCGAAGCGCCACCCGACACTGCCGACAACTCAGAACGTCTCCCAGTTATCCCCGGAAACCGTCGCCGCCGGACGCAACGGCGCGTTCTTCGCCACTGGCGCAGACGTCACCGCGCGGCCCGACTTTGCACCGCTCAGACGAAACGCCCCGACCGCCTCGGTCAGACGCGCGCCCTGTTCTTCCAGAGACGCCGCCGCCGCAGAGGCTTCTTCCACCAGCGAGGCGTTCTGCTGGGTCACTTTATCCATCTCAGAAATCGCCTGGCTTACCTGCACGATACCGCGGCTCTGCTCGTCGGACGCGGCGGCAATCTCCAGCATGATGTCGGTCACACGTTTAACCGCTTCGACGATTTCATTCATGGTGTTGCCGGCAGCCACAACCTCACCGGAGCCCTGGTCGATCAGCGAGACCGATTCGTTAATCAGGCTTTCGATCTCTTTTGCGGCATTCGCACTGCGGCTTGCAAGGGTTCGGACTTCGCTTGCTACCACGGCAAACCCGCGCCCCTGCTCGCCCGCCCGCGCCGCTTCTACCGCCGCGTTAAGCGCCAGGATATTGGTCTGGAACGCAATGCTGTTGATGACGGCGGTGATCTCGGAGATTTTTTTCGAACTGGTGGAGATATTGCCCATGGTTTTGACCACGCCGGAGACCATCTGGCCGCCGCGGCTGGCTTTCCCGGAGGCATCTTCCGCCAGCTTGCTGGCATGATGGGCGTTATCAGCGTTCTGTTTCACCGTCGCGGTGAGCTGTTCCATGCTTGCGGCGGTTTGCTCAATGGCCGCAGCCTGCTGTTCGGTACGCGAAGAAAGATCGGTGTTACCGGCAGAAATCTCGCTGGTGCCGCGGTAGATCTCCTCCGCCCCCTGACGTACGGTGCCCACGGTGTTTTCCAGCGAGTGCTGCATGGTTTGCAGATCGCGCGTCAGGCGGCCAATTTCGCTGCGCCCGGCCACGTCGTCCGGCATCGTCAGGTCGCCTTTGGCGATATTCTCGATACGTTTCGCTGCACGCTGCAAAGGATTGATTACCGTACGGCGCAGAACGACAAAGGTCATCGCCGTCAGCACCAGCGCCAGCGCAAACGCGCCCACCATAAACATCAGGCCCAGCTGCGTGCGGCTGTGCGCCTGCGCCGTCAGCGCATTGGCACGCTCGGTACGGATCTTAATCGCCTTCAGCAGCACGGCGTTGTAAGCGTCATCCAGCGGGCGCGCCGTTTCGTTTTCGTGGTTGATAATCGCTTCGAACATGCCGTTTTTGGCAAATTTCACCATCGGCTGCATGCCCGAGATATAGGCGTCGTAGCGTGCTTTCAGATCAGCGTCCAGCGCTTCGTCTGAAGAGGTGCGCACCGTACGGTTCATATAGGCGGTAAAGCTATCCTGGGACTGCTTTATGCGCTTTTCCGCCTCGCTGATGTTCTGCTTCATCGCATCCATCTCCGCGATGCGGCTTGCCGCACCGGCGTGAATCAGATTGATACGTGCGGTTCGCAGATGGTTTGAGCTGTTCGACAGCCCCATACGCACCTGAATTTCGGATGTGACATCCTGCTGATCGTTATCGGCCTGCAGCAGGAAATACCCCGCCAGACCCGAGCTCAAGGCGAACAGAAGAATAATGCCACCGAGAATGGAGGAAAACAGCGGAACCAGCCTGATGTGATGCAAGAAGCTCAGCTTGCGCTGCGCCTGCATCGAAGTAGTGTTGTCCATGACCGTCGACTCTCTTGTAGGTAAGATGCGTAAAAACATGCGTGTTAAATAGTCATCGGCACGGTGGGAATTTAGATTACGGCTAAAAACGCCGCACTGGTCACACTTTAGAGAAGATTATTAAAGAAACGCCAGCGGTGAAAAACCGCTGGCAGAAGAGTTACTTGTCGCCGAAATGAATGACGGTACGGATGGATTTTCCTTCGTGCATCAGATCGAACGCGTCGTTGATCTGCTCCAGCGGCAAACGGTGGGTAATGAACGGGTCGAGCTGAATCTTGCCGACCATAGCATCTTCAACCATACCCGGAAGCTGAGTACGGCCCTTCACGCCGCCAAACGCGGAACCTCGCCACACGCGACCGGTGACCAGCTGGAATGGACGGGTTTTAATCTCCTGGCCCGCGCCAGCCACGCCAATGATGATGCTCTCGCCCCAGCCTTTGTGGCAGCACTCCAGCGCTGAACGCATCACGTTCACGTTGCCGATACATTCGAAGCTGAAGTCAACGCCGCCGTCGGTCATCTCAACAATGACATCCTGAATCGGTTTTTCGTGATCCTTCGGGTTAACGAAATCGGTCGCGCCCATTTCACCCGCGAGCTTGAATTTCTCCGGGTTGGTGTCGACCGCAATGATACGACCGGCTTTCGCCTGCACCGCGCCCTGAATCACCGCCAGACCAATGCCGCCGAGACCGAACACCGCCACGGTGTCGCCCTCTTTGACTTTTGCCGTGTTATGCACCGCGCCGATACCGGTGGTCACGCCGCAGCCCAGCAGGCAGACTTTATCCAGCGGCGCCTGCGGGTTCACCTTCGCCAGCGAGATCTCCGCGCAAACGGTGTATTCGCTGAAGGTGCTGGTGCCCATGTAGTGATAAACAGGCTCGCCGTTATAGGAGAAACGGGTGGTACCGTCCGGCATCAGCCCTTTCCCCTGGGTAGCGCGAACCGCCTGGCAGAGGTTGGTTTTACCGGATTTACAGAACTTACACTCGCCGCACTCCGCGGTGTACAGCGGGATAACGTGATCGCCAGGCTTCAGGCTGGTCACGCCCTCGCCCACTTCCACCACAATCCCGCCGCCTTCATGGCCGAGTACCGCCGGGAAAACGCCTTCAGGATCGTCACCGGACAGCGTAAACGCATCGGTATGGCACACGCCGGTATGGGTGATTTTGATCAGCACTTCGCCTTTCTTCGGCGGTGCCACGTCGATTTCAACGATTTTCAGCGGCTGGCCGGGACCAAATGCAACTGCAGCGCGAGATTTCATCATGTCTTCCCTTTTTGTCAGGTATGTGGGTTTATTTTAGATAAGAGCGCAGCAAATGGCCGACTTCTGCCATGCGTACGGCTCGCTGATCCGGCGTGGTTTCCCCCGTCACCAGCTCATCTTTGAGGTGAATTTCAACCATTTCGCCCATCAGGCCATTGGCAGCCCCGCGCACGGCGGCGATTTGCTGCAGGATGGCCAGACAGGGGTCGCCCGACTCCAGCGCGCGTTCAAGGGCCTCAACCTGGCCCCGAATGCGGCGGACGCGAGTAAGAATACGTTTTTTATCTTCGGGTGAATGCGGCATACGCCCTCCTGATACTATAGGGGGGTATGGTACCTATTTTATCCTTGATATGTAAACACTCTGTTTTTTATGGTTAATGCGCATTTCGTTAACGTTGCGTATTACTCCGGCAGCGCTATACCTGAAATCTCAGTACAAATATTAATGAGACGATCCTGCAATGCAACGTCGTGCGCCTGCGGATTAGCTGTCATGCGCTTCATGTGATAGAAATATTTCCCCGTTACGTCAGCCTCAGTATCACGGCTGGCGGCAAGCCAGGCCTGGGTCAGGTGCGCCTGGTCCATATCGTCCGGGGCATGCGGCCCCCCCATCTTTGTCGGCACCCAGCCAGGCTCGAGGCTGTTACTACGCACATCACGCCAGCGACGCGCCAGAGCAAAAGCCAGCATAGCGTCGTGCAATTTACTCTCCGCATAGGCGTCGGCCCCATTCCAGCGACGTTTGCGCCAGAGAATATCATCCAGGTTTGCCCGGGCATGATGATGCATACCCGAACTCAGGTAGACGAGGCGATGCGGACGTTCAATCACCGCGGTGAGGATGTAAGCCGAGAGCGTGTTGATCGCGAAAACGTGCGGCAGCCCGTCGCGGGTCACGCGATACACTTCATTGTAGCCAACGGCAGCATTGTGGATGACGGCATCGAAGCGTCCCAGGGCGTTGACACTTAATGCCGTTTGCCTGGCACCTTCAATTGTCTCCAGGTCACCGACAACGACGGCTTCAGCCTGGGGTAAGGCGCGGTGGGCCTCTTCTGCACGGTTCGCATTACGCGCGTGCAACACAACCTGATGTCCTTGTTGAACCAGCAGTTCGGCCGCCATCAGACCAAGGCCTGTGGACGAACCGGAGATGAAAATGCGTGACATATAATTTCTCCAGATTAGTAAACCGACAGCAAAGGCTGCCGGCTCGAATGTTTATTCAGGATTGCTGCATCCGAGACGCGCTCGCAATCAGCGCCCCCAGCAGCGCACAGGCCGCACCAGAGAGATATACAGCGGCATAACTAAACTGACCGGCGATCAGGCCAGCTACCGGCCCGGCGATTCCATAAGCGACATCCAGAAATGCAACGAATGCGCCCATTGCGCTGCCGCGGTTGGCTTGTGGAACACGGTTTAAGGCTTCAACGCCCAGTGCAGGGAAAACCAGTGCACAGCCCAGTCCGGTAACCAGAGCACCTGCTAGTGCCATCCATTCGTTTGAACCCAACCACAACATTGCCTGGCCAAGCGCTTCAACCACCAGTGACCAAACCGCAACGCGATAGCCGCCTGTTTGGTCTGGCAGATGCCCCAGGGCGAGGCGAACGAAAATAAAACCCAGACCAAACGCAGTCATCACCAGGCCGGCGTTCTGCCAGTGATGTGCCGCAAAGTACAGCGAGGCAAAAGCGGTTAGTCCTGACAACCCAACGCCCTGCAGCATTAATCCCAGCCCTTCGCGCCAGATGCGCCCTACTACGCGATGGAATGGCAGTCGCGGACCTCCAGGCGATATATATGATGTGGTACAAAATGCAACCAGAGCGGCCAACATCGGTGCAGCAATACAGGCAATCATCGCCATTGTGAGGCTGTAATGCTGATATAACGCCATGCCAACAGGAGCACCAATCGACAGCGCCGCGAACATCGCGATGCCGGTCCAGGACATGGACATACCGGCGCGCTGAGGGCCAACTGAGGCAATGGCCCAGGACACACATCCCGTCACGAACTGACTTTCGCCAAAACCGGCCATCAGACGACCTGCGATAACAATGCAAAGGGTTGCAGCAGGCGATAAATCCGTTACCGAAGCCACCAGATACAGCGCCCCTGCTATCGCTGAAAGTATTGCTCCCTGCAGAGCAGAACGTTTACCGCCCTGCTGGTCCGTAACCCGTCCGGCATAGCCGCGGGTCAGGACTGTGGCCAGAAACTGGATGCCGACCACCAGTCCCACCACGAGGTTACTGAAGCCGAGATGACCATGGATGAACAATGGAATCACCGGCAGTGGCAGTCCGACTGCCAGATAGCCAAAGAAAAGTGCGGCAATAACGCCCGTTGCCGGGCGGGGAAGCAGGACGCGCGGGGTGTTATCCTCCGCGAGCCGCTTAATGGCGAGGGCTCCCATGTCATTATCCTTTATGAAATATGATTAAGTGGGTTGAACGGCCCGGTGTATCAGGCCGCTCTGTCATCAGGATGCTTTAAAAAGATCGATGTGATAGCCGCTGGCGTTGAGCAGGTAATCACGAGAAGCGGTTATCTCTGTACTGAACGCCGCCAGATCAATATCCACCAACTTGCCCGCACGTTTACGAAGCTGGCCGGCCACCATCACGGTATCCACATCAGACCGCTCTATCGCCTGCACGACGGTACCAATTACGTTGGTTACCGGGAAAACAGCGGCTCCGCTGGTGCGAACCATGATAATGTCGGCCTGCTTGCCTGGCGTAAGGGTGCCAATCTGATCCTCCAAACCGGCCGCACGCGCGCCATTAACCGTTGCCGCTTTCAGGACCTCCTCGGCCGTGATGGGTGACGGCACATTGTCCTCACCACGGAAGCGACGGTAGCGCATAGCCGATCGCTGTTGCCCGAACAGAGCGTGCATTTCCCCGAACATATCGCTGCCAAAGGCAGTATCAAGGTCAATGCCCAGTGCCGGGGTCAAGCCGCGATCGACAGCCTGCTGGTAGGCAAAACTTTCATCGTCGAAGCCAAATAGCGCATCCGACCGTGGATTGACCGTGATGTTTACTCCTGAATCGGCCAGGAGCTTCCAGGTATCCTGAGTAACCCTTGAACAGTGGTTGAAGATGTTATGTGTGTCCAGTACGCCCGGCGTGGCAAACTCAGGGCCTAGATTGGCGAGATCGCCGATGAATTCGGTCAGAATACGCATGTCGAGTTTGCGAGCGACCTTCCACCAGTCAAGATTGAGCTGACCAAACAGACCAACGTGCACCAGGCTGTCACTTGTATTCCAGCTTCGCGAGAGTCGCTCCAAATCGGCAGGCAAATGCGCCGATGAAGCTTCTTTATCCATTGCTGCACCGACCATATGTAACGCACGGATGCCGCTTTCCTTTAGAGCATCTAATGCTGCATCAGTATGCTCGGGGCTGCGCGAGTTGTGGCAGGCATCAATGATGGTAGTAATACCGGCATCCAGTGAGGCAAGTGCCGTGAGCCTGGTACTCAGGTACATGTCCAGGGGACGATAATGTTTGCCCAGTTTCTCTGCGACCACATCAATGTAATCAAACAGATCGTCGACATTTGGCATCATGCGGCGCATTACGCCAAGCCACATATGGTGATGAGCATCCACCAGGCCGGGCATAACGATATGGCCAGCTGCATCAATTACCAGGGCATCATCCGCCTGCAGTTCCGGACCCACAGCTGCGATACGGTCGCCATGGACGAGAACATCGCCCACGGAGAGGTTGGGTATATCGGCATCCAAAGTAAGGATGATGCCGCCTTTAAAAAGAGTGCGCGTCGTTGTCATTTCGTATTCCTCAGGGTTAAGTGATGCCGTTCGTTGCGAGGTTTGCCCAGCCGGGGACAGGGAAAATAGCGCCTGGCAACGAATTGGCTGACACAATAGGTTGCGCACCATTTTTGATAAAGGTAGTTTTATGCAAATTATATTTGAATAAATTCAAAGGTGAGTCTCTATGAGTTTTGACGGAAGGCTACTGTCAGGATTGAGCGTGTTGGCCGCAGTTGTCGAGGCGGGTAGTTTCAGTCGCGCTGGCGAGGTGCTGGGACTGTCCGCTTCTGGCGTGAGCAGATCGATAGATCGCCTTGAAGAGAGGCTCGGTGTGCGTTTGCTAAACCGTACGACGCGTACGATGAACCTGACGAACGAAGGCCGAGCTTTGTATGAGCGCGCCTCGCCACATCTTGAAGGGATTGAAGTTGCGGCAAGCTACGTATCCGGTGCCGCCATTGCTGTACGAGGATCATTACGGGTCAGCGTTAATCCAATCTTCGCTCGTTATATTTTGGCCCCGAAACTGCCTCTTTTGCGCGAACGTCATCCGGAACTGGAACTTACAGTAGTGCAGCAGCCTGACGTAGGGGATCTTGTGACAGAGGGTATAGATGTTGCGGTGCGTTTCGGGCCACAACTCCCCTCAACTATTTCTTCGAAATTGCTCTTTCAGACGCGCGTACTCACTGTGGCATCACCGGCATATCTGAAACGGCATGGTCGACCTGAGCATCCTGAAGAACTAGTCACGCATGAGTGCATTCAGTATATCGATCCTCGCCACGGGAAACCGTTTGAGTGGGAATTCCGTCGTGATCGCGAAGTACTGGCTATTGATACTCATGGTCATTTGACGACAACCGATGTAGATCTGATGGTGCAATCCTGCGTAAGTGGTGTTGGCATTGCCCAGGTACTTTCACTCAGCGTCACGCAGTTGATCGCTGACGGAATGCTGGTCGAACTTTTTCCGGAATGGCCTGGCGAAACCTATCCGCTGTATATCACGCGGCCATCTCGTCGACTGCCCCCCGCTGCTGTCGAAGCCTTTATGGAATTTTGCGCTGAAATTTGCGCAAATCATGCAGCGAATTGAAAAAAGAAGCTATCAGCTGCTGGCCGCACTTCAGCGGCGAGCAGCTGATGGCCTCAGCGATAATCAAAGAATTTGTCTGCTCACAAGCATGGCCCCATTAATTTATTCCTTATTCGAGATTATTTACTCTGCCTCAACATGTACGCTGATGTTCAGCCGTTTTGCTTCCATCGATATCATTTTTTGGGCAAGAACCATATTGCCGCCATGTACTTGATCTATTAAGTGTTGAACGAGAGTCATCATCAAATAATCCTTATTAGCCGGATAAAAATCGATCATATCAATCCCGCTATCCTGCAGCTGCTGGTGCGTAGTTCTCTCCGTTTCAGCAACAATTTTGGCTACGCTGGCCTGCATCTTTTCGATTTGCTCAAATACAATACGGTTTATGATTTCGATTTGTTCTGGCTTTAAGTCCTTTACCATCATTACCTCTCATAAAATTTTGTAGCTAAGAAAATTTGGATTATGACAAACCTAATATAAGTACAGGAAGTGAGTCTTCATTCATCATTCATCATTCATCATTCAGCAGTATCTTAGGTACGACGGAACGTTTGCTGCCGCACAACGATATACCGCCAGTATAACCTCTCCATAATCAGCAAGATCGGTCAGGATTTTGGCCGTTCGGTGAGGCAAAGTAGGTCATCAGGAGGATGCAATGAACGATGCAATCAAAACGGCTTACCGCGAGCGCTTCACGACGGTGTGCGACTATATCGCCCAACATCTTGATGAACCGCTCACGCTGGAGAAGCTCAGCGCGTTAGCCTGCTGTTCGCCTTATCATTTTCACCGGCAGTTTCTGGCGTTTAGCGGCCAGCCTTTATATCGCTATATCCAGTGGCTGCGTCTGCGTCATGCTTCCTGGCGACTGGCGTTTAATCCTCAGGATAAGGTGATTGATATTGCGCTCGATGCCGGGTTCCAGAGCCCTGAATCGTTCAGTCGCGCCTTCAGAAACGCGTTTGGAAAAAGCCCGCGTCAGTTTCGGCAGCAGCCGGACTGGCTGAACTGGCACCAGCGCGTACCGAAAATGACCTTTCAGGAGCAAAAAACGATGGAAATTAAGATTGTCGATTTCCCACAGACCCAAGTGGCAATGCTTCAGCACCGTGGCAACCCGGATCGGGTAAATGACAGCGCGGCGAAATTTATTGCCTGGCGTAAAAGCTCGGGCCTATCGCCAGTACACGAAAGCAGCACGTTTGGTATCGCCTGGGATGACCCGGCAACCACGCCCGCAGACGCCTTTCGTTTCGATATCTGCGGCAGTATCTCTGAAGCGATACCAGAAAATGAATTCGGGGTTTGCAGTGGCGAAATCGACGGCGGACGTTACGCCGTAGCCCGCCACACGGGTTCTCTGGATACCATTTCCGCCACGGTGTGGGCAATGTTTCGCGACTGGCTACCGGCCAGCGGCGAAACGCTGCGCGATGCCCCGGTATTTTTCCACTACCTCAACTTCATTCACGAGGTGCCAGAACATGCGCTGCAAACGGATATCTACCTGCCGTTAAATTGACTATCCCTTGCTTCCACCTTTTCCGGGTAGCGCTGAGCTTGCCCGGCATAGCCCCCCTTGCAAACTGCGCCAGCGTTTGACGTTCCTCCTTGAGATAGCAACTGAAACCCTGTCACTAATGGGCCATCCGCGCCTGCGCGATTGGTGCAAAAAATCAAACACACCTTTAGATAAAGGCCACTTATTCTGGCATACGTTACAAGGTAGTATTCAGACACATGACGAGTAAAGTTGTAACTTAATAGTCGCAGTACCTCTAATGCAGATAAACCAACCCACGGAGATAAAATGCTGGTATTTTTAACAATGTTTATATTTTCACTGACGCTTTCATTTTCTCCTGGTCCCGTTAATATGGTGATTATATCGTCTGGTGCCATTCACGGCTTTAGAAAGACCTTCTCATTTGTCTCCGGTGCAACGATAGGGTTTACGTTATTACTTATCTTTATATGTTTCGGCTTTTACGCTGCAATCGAAAAATATCCAGTGTTTTTCCGGTATCTTAATATTGCCGGTTCTTTATTTATCATGTATCTGGGCTATAAGATAGCGTCGTCACGGTCCGATATGTCATTAACAAAAACGGATTCACCCGGTTTTATTCAGGGTTTTGTCATGCAGTGGATCAACCCCAAAGCATGGACCGCGTGCGCCTCTGGGGCAGCGATGTTTTCTGAACCCTCTAGCCCTGTTACAGCTCTCGTCTTTATCACGGTCTATTTTTTAGTCTGTTATATGTCGCTTTCAGCATGGGCCTTGATGGGAGAAAAAGTATCTGTGCTGCTCAGGAGCACGCGGCAGCTCCGCACGTTTAACGTGTTGATGGGCGGACTGCTGCTTATTACGGCGTGTTACATGCTCTTTTTAGCGTTTTAAACCCGTTATAACGCGTGAAACTCAATCTCGTTATAAATATCATTAATCAATTTGTAGGCAATACTGCTGGTCGACATATTAGAAGGCCATACGGCATAGACTTTCAGCGGTTCTAATGACCAGTCAGGAAGTATTTCCTGCATTTCTCCGCGCTTAACATCCTCTTCGCTTAAATAGCGAGGAGGTGCTGCGAGACCAATTTGTTGTCTGGCAAGGGCATAAGCGGCTTCGACATTATCTACATACACCGTGGGCGTATACGTTACGACGGCCACTTCTCCATTTTTATGTCGAAATTCCCGGTTATTCTGCCTCATATTGAGTCCAATCCATGGCAGTTTCGCCAGGTCATCAGGATGCGTAATCGTCGGGTAATGGCTGAGCAATTCCCGGGACGCAACTACCTGGCGCGGGAGCACAAAAAGATGGCGCGCTTTAAGAGAACTGTCCGGAAGCTCGCCGATTCGAAATGCCACATCGATACCGTCGGCAATAATATCTCTGCGCGTATCGCTATAAGAGATATTCAGTAAAATGCCCGGATGACGTTTTATAAAATCGGCCAGATGGCGGGTAAACGCACTCTTCAGAAAAACGGCAGGAAGAGAAACAGTCAGCTTATTCGCCGTTGATATCGAACGCTGCTTAAATTCAATGACCCCCTGCTCATAAAGCGCCAGCATCGATTTGGCCGTTTCCAGCAAATTGGCTCCATCGTGAGTCAGAGAGAGTTTACGGGTATTTCTGTACAGTAACGCGCAGCCAAGATTTTTTTCCAGCTTTGATAAATGCGCGCTTGCCGTTGCGGTTGTAAGCCCTAACGCTTCCGCCCCACCTGAAATGGATCCTGCCTCAGCAATCTTTGCAAACACTATCAGATAACGAATGTCATCAATCATTTATCGTCCTGTCGCGACGGTGTTCCTGCGAACTACGCGTTTAATCATAGAGTTACGATATCGTACTTTCCTCTCCGGTCGCATCTCTTTTTATCGTTTGGACTTTAGCGCCCTACTCATTTTGCGAGGCGCTGCAGTGTCAACCCGGCGACATCCTCTACTGGGAGCCGGACAGCCCGTAATGACGCGCCTGCGCCAGCGTTTGCAGCTCCTCCTTAAGCCAGCGCGTTGCGCCCCGCTGGCCGCTGCGTTTATGCGAGTAAATTTTCACTTCAAACGTGCGTATCGAAAACGGTAAAGGAAAAATCCTCAGGTCCGCTGCCGCAGCCAGCTTCTCAGCGGCAAAACGGGGGATCGCCATCAGCAGGTCGCTCTCCGCAACGATAAACGGCGCGCTGAGCATCGACGGCGTTTTGATCGCGATTTGTCGGGTATAGCCCAGTTGTTCCAGCCGCACGTCCAGAACGCCCTGCTTCTCATTCCATGGCGTCACCACCAGGTGTCGGGCCGCGAGATACTCCTCCAGCGTGAGACGCGTCCGGCGCGCGTTGCTGATGACCACATACTCATCTTCAAACCAGTCGATCTCTTCCAGCTCCGGGTGCCGGATATCATCCTGAGTGCTGAACCCCAGCGCGAGATCCACTTCGCCCGCCAGCAGTTCCGTCAGCGCAGGGCTGTGCGGCAGATAGCGCAATTCGAAACGCAAACCCGGGGCAGCAAGCTGCAGTTTGTGCATCAGCGCCGGGAAAATGCACAGCGCGGTAAAGTCCGTAATCCCAATTTGTAAGCTTTCGGTACTGCTGGCCGGGTCAAACTCCGGCTGCGGGGTCAGCTCATGATTGAGGAACGACAATGCGGAAGCAATGGAAGGCGCAAGCTGAGTGGCATACACGCTGGGGGACATGCGATGCCCTTCCCGAAAAAAGAGCGGGTCATTAAGGGTGATGCGCAAACGCGACAGCGCATGGCTCAGTGCCGATGTGCTCATCGCCAGCTCGTCAGCGGCCAGCCGAACGGAACGGTGGCGGTAAATCGCGTCGAAAACGGGCAGCAGGTTTAAATCAAGACGCCTCAGTACCGGATGCATAATATTCATCATTTGTTGATTTCATTGCACTTAATTCTTCGGACAATACTCCGTATGCTTAACGCCATCAATCGAAACACAGGAAAAACAATGAGCATCACCATTCGTCAGGCCCGCCCCGAAGATGCAGCGGCAATATACGCCATGATCTACGAGCTGGCGGTGTATGAAAAAGCGCCGGAAGAAGTGGTTACCACGCCGGAGGAGATCCGCGAAACGCTCTTTGGCGCAGGCACAAAAACCGAAGCGTTGATCGCGGAGTTTGACGGCAAGATAGCCGGCTATGCCGTGTTCTTCACCAGCTATTCGACCTGGCTGGGACGCAACGGGATTTATATGGAAGACCTGTACGTTTCTCCGGATTATCGCGGTAAAGGCGCGGGAAGAGCGCTGCTGAAACATATCGCGCAGCTCGCGGTAAAACGGCAGTGCGGCCGCCTTGAATGGAGCGTTCTGGACTGGAACCAGCCCGCCATTGATTTTTACCTGAGCATAGGCGCGCTGCCGCAGTCCGAATGGGTTCGCTATCGTCTTGATAGCGACGCGCTGCTGAAATTTGCCGAATAGCGACACGTGGTACCGGAGAAGATCCCGCCCTGCGGGATCGCTCTGTCCTGCCTTTATCCCGCCTCAACAGATTCTGAATTTATGCTACCCTTCCATAAATTTCATAAACATATTGCAGAACGCCATGACGACAGCCCCTTTTATTCGCCCACAACTTACCCTGCCCGACGGTGCCGACAGGCTGCTGTTGCATTCCTGCTGCGCCCCCTGCTCGGGTGAAGTGATGGAGGCTATCCAGGCGTCGGGGATTGACTACACGATTTTCTTCTACAATCCCAATATCCATCCGCAGAAGGAATACCTCATTCGGAAGGAGGAAAATATTCGGTTTGCGGAAAAACACGGCGTGCCGTTTGTTGATGCCGATTACGACACCGATAACTGGTTTGAGCGCGCGAAAGGCATGGAATGGGAACCCGAACGTGGCGTCCGCTGCACCATGTGCTTCGATATGCGTTTCGAGCGTACGGCGCTCTATGCGGCAGAAAATGGATTCAGCGTCATCAGCAGCTCGCTGGGGATCTCCCGCTGGAAAAACATGCAGCAGATAAATGACTGCGGCCAGCGTGCTGCCGCGCGCTATCCGGGTATGGTTTACTGGGACTATAACTGGCGTAAACAGGGCGGCTCCTCACGCATGATTGAGATCAGCAAGCGGGAGCAGTTTTACCAGCAGGAGTACTGCGGGTGCGTTTATTCACTCAGGGACAGTAACCTGCATCGTAAGTCTCAGGGACGCCCGCTGATTCGCATCGGGAAACTGTATTACGGTCAGGATGACAATGAGAAATAACGGGTTCCCGGTATAGAGATATATCCGAAAACAGCCCTGACGTGTACCGAATTTAGCCTTATGTCTCCCACATCCAGAAAGAGCGGCTATCCTTTAATTATCAACAAAAGGAGGTAAAAATGTCTGATTTCGGTACTGATAAAAACACCCAGTTTGCTGAAGATAAAGCAAAAAATAAATTTGATGAACTCGCAGGTTCAGCGCAGCAGCAGTTTGGTGAATTCGTCGATTCACCAAAACATCAGGTAAAAGGTGCCGCGAAAAAGTATGCCGCTCAGGCCAGCGATGCCGTTTCCGACGTCACTGAAGCTGTCAGAAATAATCCACTCACCGGCCTCGTCGCAGCGGGTGCGGTCGGTATTGTTCTCGGCCTGCTGCTGGGTCGAAAATAATAAAAGGCCCTTCGGGGCTTTATTTTTTCTTAGCTAAAAATCCTGACCATACGGTCTAACTCTTCCTCTTTCACGGCCCGCGATAAATAATATCCCTGAAAGTTTTTGACGCCTAACGCGACTAATTTTTCAAACTTTTCTTCACTATCAACCCCCTCGGCAATACAGTCCGTTCCGGTCATGTCGCTGTAAATCTGTATCGCTTTAATCAGGTTATAGTCATTGTCGTTTGCCACAAAATGCTCAACGATGTCCCGATCCAGCTTAAGACCATCAAAATGCACCTGCCGCACCGGGAACATAGTTTGATGATTAGAGAAGCAGTCATCCAGGAACAATCGACACCCCGTATTACGCAAATGCCGCATGGTTTCAGGGATCCTCTTGTCCTTCGTCACGTCAATATCTTCGGCGAATTCAAAGACCAGCTTCTCGGCCCACTGCGGTTTGAGCAGCATGTCGATAGCTTTCTTTGCCATATCAGGCAATGCATTCCCGGAAGCCAGGCGAGGCGGAATATTCACAGAAAAATAGTATTTACCGTTATACTTATTAATCCCGGACACGGCGGCATGGATGACTAACGCCGTTATTTTTAACCATATCTCATGGTTTGAAATATCCGTGAGAAAACTGGCCGGCTTGACAATTTTACCGTTTTTATTCCAGCGGATCAGTATCTCAAAGCCTACGCCTTTTTTGTCACGATCGGTAATGATCTGATAAGCAGGGAAGATCTCTTTTTTATATAATGCATTGAAAATCTCTGCTTCCTTATCCGTAAACTCCTTATTTTGACTCCGCCGCTTGATACTTCTTTCCGCATTAAAATTGTGCGAATCGTGTAACCACCGCTTAATTAAGCGTAATTTCAGCACGCCTTCCTTACGGTGCGTATAAACCGTTTTATTAGAAAGCCCCATTTCATCGCACATTTCTTTTACGGACATGCCGCGGTAGAAATTTAATAAAACGTCAATCTCTCTTTTTGTTAGCCATTTTACGTTGTCTTGCGAAGGATTATCCTTGTAGCGATCGCGTAATAAGTACGAACGATCTTTAAAAACATGATGGTGCGTTTGAGAACCAGTGACGACATCTGAAACGCGGGCTATGCGAATCAATGATAATTGATAACTATTATTTAAAAGAGTGCCCAGGGTGCGATATAGCCAGCCATCCGGTATGTCGCCATACAGGGTGACGCGTCGAATAACGGGAAGTGCATTGAGCACGGATGCCAGTCGCTTCAGGCTCTCCAGGAGACTGACGATACCTTTACCGAGAAACACCACAATATGAGCGCTCTGATTTATAAGGATATTTTCCAGATCCTGTTGGGATGCCTCATCCCCGTCAAAGTGAATATGCGAAGCCTGTATTCCGTACTGGTTAAGGATCAGACGATATCCCTGGAACGTAAAACCGCAGGCGGAGATGACAAATTTATGTTCATCGCACGCCTCATTTCTGAGAGAAATTTTGTGGGTCATAAACTGCTCCTGGGCACTAAGGCGCCATTTCCAATTTGTGAATACGTAAAATTTAACGCACCTGTTATAAACATTAATTTTACAGTACCGCCTCAGGGTAAGAAACAGATATCAGCTGAACTCACAGGAACATCTTTGCGTTAATCACCGTCGTTTAAATGTACTTTTCTTTGCAAATAACAACGGCAAATATCTTATTCTCAGGGTATAATGAAAATTCCGAAAAGAAGAGTGGACACTTCATCTATCGGCTCATTCAAATACGAGAAAAATGCTATGGATAATCACATCTCATCCAGGGCCTTGCTACATCGAAGGGATGTTATAAAGAACAATCCGCGATTCGGTGAGGCAATATTAGAGCACTACACAATTAATGACACCATCTACAAAAAACAACCTTTGTTCTACAAGACAATGCTGCAGGAATCACGATTTAACATTATTCTCTCCATGTGTTGTTTTATTTTTGGAAATCAGGCCGAGTCAGTTTCAGAGATTAAAGAGCTATGCTCTCGCTATAAAATAGCCAGCCCCAACAGCGTGATTGCGATCATTACGATACTGAGAACCACCGGGCGCATCAGGACCTGGCGCTGCACGGATGATCGACGCAAAACGAGAATCGCGCCAACTGAAAAAGGACTCAATGAACTTAAGCGTTATATGTCCGGCGCTTTTTTGCCCGTCAGCATTCTTTATCCGGCATTTAATATTAATGTTAATCTGCTGGATAATGATATTTTGAGAAACAACTTCTTCCGCCGCGCGGCTGAATATCTTTTTCGGGGATTAACGTTCAGAAAGGTGTTGCCTGAGGTGGGATTATTTATTGATAAAGATGGCGGCCGTATGATTATGCTTTATATCTATCTGCAGGCCATGAAAAATAAATCCGCTCACGGTGCGGTCATTGACTATTCAGCCAGCACGCTCGCAAAAGAATTTTTTGTTTCACGCATCCACGTCAATCGAATTATCAAATCGGCACAAGAGGCGGGATATCTTAAAGATCGTGGTGATGGTCGGATGTCGATATACCCGGCGTTTATCGACCTTGTCGAAAATTATGCCGGTTTATATTTTGCGTATGTTACGCATTACATCAACGTTGTGCCTAAAGAGCGACGCCACGCTCACAACGTGACGTCAACCGTATAATCCAGCAGGCGTTCGGAGTTCCGAACGCCATTCCCCTATCGTTCCCGCAGCGCCTCTTTTGCCTTGTTCAGCGGTTTCAACAGATAATCCAGAATGGTTTTACTGCCGGTTTTAATATCAACGGTAGCAATCATGCCCGGAAAGACCGGAAATTCCTGACCCTGCTTATTGGTCAGATGGTTACTGTCGGTACGGATATAAACGCGATAGTAGTAGACATCCCTTTTCACCTCATCCTGCAGGGTGTCCGGCGAAATCATGGTCACTTCCCCTTCCAGCCCGCCGTAAATGGAGTAGTCATAGGCCGTAATTTTCACCAGCGCTTTCTGGCCAGGATGAATAAACGCCACATCGCGCGGCGAGATTTTCGCTTCGACCACCATCTGATCGTCAAGCGGGACAAGGCTCATCAGCTTGCCGTTCGGCGGGATAACGCCTCCCACGGTCGTGACGTCAATATCCTTCACGATCCCGCGAACCGGGGCATTGAAGGTCAGCCGGGTCAGGGAGTCCTCACGCCCTTTCATCACTGAACGCTGGGCCTCAATCTCCGCATTGGCTTTTGCCAGCTCTTCACGGGCGCGAACGTAATACTGGTTTTTCATCTCGGTGATTTTATTCTCAAGCTCATTTTTTTGACGCTCAAGACGTAACACCTCAACCTTGCTGGCCGCTCCCTGGGTCACTAGCGGTCGGGTTAACGACAGCTCGCGCTGCACCAGCTCGGCGCCCTGACGCAACCCGGCCAGCCCTTTTTCGAGACTTTCACGACGGGACTGATAGAGCGCCGTTTCCTGTTTGACCAGCTCAACGTCGTCATCCAGCTCCTCCGGAAACGCGAGCTCCGTGTCGTTCACCTCGGCCTTCAGGCGCGCAGCGGTTGCCAGCGCCGCATTCAGGCGAGACTCGCTCTCCAGCACGCTCGACTCGGTTTTTGTCCGGTCAAGCTGCGCAAGCTGCTGGCCGCGTTCCACGATGTCGCCTTCGCGCACCATCAGGCTGTGGATGATGCCGCCTTCCAGAGACTGGATGACCTGCTCATGCGAAGACGGTATGACCTTGCCGCTGCCGGTCGTCACTTCATCCAGGTGGAACAGGCTTGCCCAGGCGATAAACACCGCCAGCAGGGCGAACAGGGACCATGCCACCAGCGACGAGCGCGGCAGGCGCGGCTCCTTCAGTCGGCTATTGAAACGAGAGAAATCATTCATGATGCGCCCTCCTCTGCAACCGCCGCCGGCTTCATGGTCACCGTACGCTGCGCGGCTTTCTGCGGCGCCATGCCGTGCTGGTGCAGGATCGCATCGCGCGGGCCGTCCATCACCACCTTGCCGTTTTCCAGCACGATGATGCGGTCGACCAGGTCCAGAATCGGCAGGCGATGCGTCGCCACCACCAGCGTCCGGCGTTTACCCAGCCATTTGTGAAGATGCTGAATAAACTGCTTCTCGCTCATTTCGTCCAGCCAGGCGGTAGGCTCGTCCAGCAGCAGGATAGTCGGCGAGGTAATCAGGGCACGCGCCAGCAGCAGCGCCTGACGCTGACCGCCGGAGAGGCCAGCCCCGCCCTCGTTGATGATGTAGTTCAGCCCCATTTTCTGCTTGCGCACAAACTCCAGCGCGCCGCTGTTAACCAGCGCCTGATGAATCTCATCGTCGGTGGCTAACGGGTTCCCCATCAGGATGTTGTCCCGCACGGAGCCAAAGAACAGCCGGGCCTGCTGGCTGAGCAGCTGCATGTCGCGACGCACGTCGGCCGGGTCCAGATGATTGAGGGCGATATCGTCGAGCAGGATGCTGCCCTGCTGCGGCTCCTGCATGCCCGCCAGAAGCTGCAGCAGCGTGCTTTTACCGGAGCCGTTGCGCCCAAGCACCGCCACGCGCTCTCCGGCGCGGATCTGCAGCTTGCTGATGTTGAGCACGGTGAGTTTCTCTTCCTCGTCGTAATAAAACCCGACGTCCTCAAGGCTATAGTCGCCGCGCAGGTGGGCTTTATGCACCTTCTTGCCGTGCTGCGGATCGTCAATCGGGCGCTGCATCAGGTCGTCCAGCCCCTTGCGCGCCACCTTTGCCGACTGCCAGCGCGAGAGCACGCCTGAGATCTGCGACAGCGGCGCGATAGTGCGCGACGCCAGAATCGAGGTTCCCACCAGCGCACCGGTGGTCATGTCACCGCTGATGACCAGATAACAGCCCACCAGCAGTACCACCGCATAGACGATGGACTGCACCTCCTGCGTCCAGGTGAGCAGCAGGCCCGTCAGCCAGCGCTGCTTCATGCCGACGCTGGCGGCGACGTCGTTGGTGTTGTTCCACTGGTTCTGGAAACGCTGCTCGGCGCGCATCAGCTTGATGTCCTCAATGCCCTGCACCGCCTCCACCAGCGTGGCGTTACGGATGGCGGATTCACGCATCCCTTCGCTGGAGAGTTTCCCCAGCGGGCGCTGCACCAGCAGGCCGGGGATGAGCAGCAGCGGCACGGCGAGCAGGACCACCAGCACCAGCGGGCCGCCAATCATCCACAGAATAAAGACGAACAGCAGGAAGAACGGCAGATCGGAAATCGCCGCAATGGTGGTCGAGGTGATCAGCTCGCGCACCGACTCCAGCTCGCGGATCTGGGCGATAAAGGATCCGGTTGATTTGGATCGCGCGCCGTTTTTAATCCGCAGCGCGTGGGCAAAAACGCGTTCGGAGATGCGCAGGTCGGCGCGCTTCCCCACCACGTCAGAAATATGCACGCGCAGCATGCGCATGATGAATTCGAACACGATGGCAATCATCACGCCGCCAAACAGCACCCACAGCGTGGCTTCCGACTGCGACGGCACCACCCTGTCGTACACCTGCATGGAGAAAACCATGCCGGAGAGCGCCAGCACGTTGGCAACCAGCGCCACCAGCATAATGTCGCTGTAGCGTCGCCAGTCCTTCAGCGCCAGCTGCCAGAACCAGTTTTTCTCATAGGGTTTGATGTAGTCGTCCACGCGGGCATCCGGCGTGGATTCGAGCGGGCGCAGCACCATCAGCCCTTTTAACCGCGCCCCGAGCTCATCGCGCGTCAGCGTGGTCTCCAGCCCCGCGTCGCCGCTAAACTGCAGGCTGACGTTGCCTTCGCTGTCCATGCGGTTAATGACCGCGATTTGTCCGCCGGTGAATTCCGCCAGCAGCGGCAGGCGCCACGGATCGAGGGATACCGCTTCAGCCGCCACCATACGCATCCCCAGCCCAAGCTGGCGCGCCATCTCCTCCAGCACCAGCTGGCGCGGAGACTGGCTTTCATGGTTAATCGTGACCCGAACATGCTCCGCTGAGAAATCCAGCCGGTAGTGCTTCGCGATGATGAGCATGCCCTGCAGCCAGGGTTCGTACTGTGGATGTGTCTTCATAATGCTACGTCCTGTCCAGAGCGGTAATTTCGCACTGAAATGATACCTTTACGGAATGATTAAAAATCGAACACTCTCTAAACGAGCCCGCAAAATAATCTTGTGAAATATAGGGTTATGGCTATTCATGTAAAGAAACGCAAAAGGCCGCGAGGATCGCTCCCCGCGGCGTTGTTTTACGCAATTAACAGCTGATGGTTCGCCAGCAGCGTTGCCAGATCCGTCTGCACGCCGTTCAGCGTCACCAGCGTGGTTGGCGAGAACTGACCGCCGGTACCGTCCAGGTCAACCTGGATCTCGGTATTGCTGCCGTTTTGCACCACGCGGATGTAATCGCTGATATTGCCCGCGCTGCTGTCCAGCGTGGCGACGCCGTTCACGTAGCTCGCCGAGCCCGTGCCCGTATAGCCGCTGCCGGAGAGCAGATCGCGCAGGTCAATACGATCCGTGTCCGCGGTCCCTTCCCAGGTGCCGACCGTAAAGCCGTTCACCACGTCGTGACCGTTACCGCCCGTCGCATCCGAGGCGTTAATCAGCTTGTAGAGCAACGTATCGTGACCACCGCTGCCGATGTTGAAGGTGTCGTTTCCGCCGCGCCCTTCGAACTGGTTATCACCGCTGTTGCCGGTAATAACGTCGTCGTAATCCGAGCCGTTGATGCCTTCAATGTTCAACAGTCGCGTGGTACCGAACCCGGTGTTCTGCGCGGTTGAGAGGCGCAAATCAACGTTAACGCCGGAGGTCGCGTTGCGGTAATCCACCACGTCCATCCCACCGGTGTTGCTCCAGGTGTCGTAGTCGGAGTGGGTATTCCAGCCGCCGGAGCCGTTGTAGGTATAGGTGCCGTCCTCTGCGATAAAGGTGTCGTTATACCCGGTCCCGGTGATGGTCCCGCTGTGGCCGCCGGTGGCGGCTTCGGCCGTCAGGACGTAGCCCTCTTTGCCGTTGCCCGCCTCCAGACCGCTCCAGGTGACGTTATCCGACACGCCGTTGGTGATCTTCAGGATCTCGGCCGAATAGGTTTCATTCGGATCCAGACCGTAGAAGCTCACCAGCGCAGAGGTATCGTTCGACCCGATACCGGACTGGGCGTTGATGATCTGCGAGGCCACCAGCACGCCCGCGGCGTTGTACAGATTGACCGTGTTGCCGTAGTAGGCGTTGATGCCCTCGCTGTCGACAATGTGCAGGTGCATCGCGGTGCCGTCAGCAATGGTTTTGCTGTTTTGCACCAGCACCACCTTGCCGTTCTGCTGAGAGACCAGCAGATCCTGCGCGCCGTCCCAGTTGTAGTCCACCGCCGCCACGCCGGTCGCGTAGGCAATACCGGACGCCAGCTGGCTGGAGGTCCAGGTGGAACCGTAGCCGCTGTTGGTGAACAGGGTCGCCGTCTGCGAGCCGCCGTAGGTGCTGAGCTTGATGATATCCATCTGACCGTCGCCGTTCCAGTCCACCGCCACCGACAGATACCCTGCCGTGGCGTTAGAGGCTTCCACCGCGCTCTTGGTGGCAGAGAGCTTCCCGGTACCGTCGTTGTAGTAAATCACCCCGCCGTTGTTGTTGTAGCTGCTGCCCAGGTACAGATCCATGTAGCCATCGCCGTTGAAGTCCGCCCACGTCATGGACGCCGCCGTGGTGGTATTCGAGGCGTTGACCACAAACACGTTGGTCAGGTTCTGACCGATAGAGAGCGTGCCGTTACCGTTGTTGTTGATCACGGTTAACGAGTACGCGCCGCTGCGGTTGGTGTGCTGAACAATATCCACCGTGCCGTCGTTGTTCAGGTCAACCCCGGAAATTTCGCGCCCGGAATCGAACTGACCGTAGAACCCGCCTTCCCCGCCGGTTCCGTCCGGCGACAGAACGCCGTTGTTGTTCACCAGGTAGGTCAGTGAGTCCATACCGGCATCGCCGTACGCCAGATCAAGATAGCCATCCCCGGTTTTGTCGTAGGCAATCACGCCGCCGTACCAGATGGTGGTGCCCATCGCCAGCTGGCTGGCGTTATAGGTGCTGCCATCATAGGTCCACATCACCTGCGTGGAGCCGGCGTAGGTGTTCTCGGTCGCGAAGATATCCTGCGTGCCGTTACGGTCAAAGTCGGCGGCGGTCTGGCTCACCACGTAGTAGTTACGGGTATTGGTCAGCGTATTGCCGGCATAGGTCGAGCTATCGCTGCTGGAGTATGACTGGCCGTTAGCGATGATATTCCACAGACCGCTGCTGTTCATGCCGAGGGTCATGGTGGAGTTGTTGCTGTTCCCCGCCGTGGTTGCCCAGTCGGTATTCACCGAGGTGGTATCAATCACCAGGCTGCCGGTCGCCGTACCCGTGGTATTGCCGTTACCCGCGCTGCTCTTCACCTGCGCGGTCACGCTGTAGCTCGCCACGCTCAGCGCATCGCCGTCCGGGATCTGCAGATACCAGGTGTTGTGATCCGGGTCGACTACCACCGCACCGCCGGTCTGGGAGGTGTAGGTTTTGCCGTTCACCGTCACCACCAGATATTCGCCGTTCACCAGGTCAGCGGAGACGGTACCGCTGACGATCGGCGTAGTGTCCGACGTGGTCTGCGCGGTAATCGCCGCCGTGGTGGTCGGGATACTGGTATCGACGTTCAGCACAAAGCCGTCGGATTCCGTGTAGTTTCCGGCCCTGTCGGTGACGCGCACGATGTAGGTGTGATTCCCGTCGCTCAGGCCGTTGTCCTGGAAGGACCAGCTCGCGCTGCCGTTCATGGTCACCTGGCCGAGCAGAACCCCGTCACGGTAGAGCTGCACGATCTCGCCGTCATCCGGGGCACGGTTGAGCGTCCCGTTGATCAGCGGCGAGTTATCGTCCGTTGCCACCGCGCTGCCAAAAGTGCCCTGACGCTCGCCTTCGCCGTCGGTGTAGCTCACGACCGTGCCAACCGTGGTCGGCGGCGTGGTGTCTACCGTGACGATCTGAGACGCGGTGGAACCCACATTGCCCGCCTGGTCGATAATCCGCACCTGGTAGATGTAGTCCCCGTCAGGCAGATCGCGGGTATCGGTGTAGCTCCAGCGCTGGTTGGTGACCGTGGTATCGAGCCAGGTATTTCCGCCGTCCAGGCTGATCTGCACGCGCTCGTCGTTTGCCAGCGCGCTGCCCAGCGAACCGTTGATGGTCAGCGTGGTGTCCATGGTGATGAAATCACTCCCGGACTGGCCGGTATCTTCGCTGATGCTGTCGATGGTGACGCCGTACTGCGGCGCCTGCGTATCCACCGTCACCAACTGCGAGGTGGTTGCCCCGACGTTCCCCGCCTGGTCAACAACCCGCACCTGATAGTTATGGCTGCCGTCGGTCAGGGTACGCGTGTCGCTGTAGCTCCACTGCGTACCGCTGACGGTGGCGTACACCCAGGTGCTGCCGCCGTCCATGCTCACCTGCACGAATTCACCCGCGCCAGGCTCTGCGCCGAGCGTTCCGTGCAGCGTGTACGAGGTCGAACTGGTCAGGAAGTCGTTATTGTCGAAGCCGGTATCCACGGTGATGTTATCCACGGTCACCGTAATCGACGCGTCCGGGGCGACCGTATCGACGGTCACCTGCTGATGGGCGCTGGCCCCCACGTTGCCCGCCGCGTCCACCACGCGAACGTAGTAGTCATAGGTCTGGTTACCCAGCGTGCGGCTATCGACGTAGTACCAGCTGTTGCCGGTGACGATCACGTTCTGCCAGGTGACGCCGCCGTCGATGCTGATCTGGGCATACTCGCCGTCGGCCAGCGTTGCGCCGAGCGAGCCGTGCAGCGTCAGGGACGTATCGTTAGTGACAAAGTCGCTGCTGCTCAGGCCAGTATCGTCGCTGATGCTGTCGATGGCGATGGTTTTGCTGGCGTCCGGCGCAACCGTATCAATGGTCACCACCTGGCTGGCGGTGGCGCTGATATTGCCCGCGTCGTCAATCACGCGCAGCTGGTAGTTATAATCCCCGTCGGCCAGCGTGCGGCCATCGACATAGGTCCAGCTCAGGCCGCTGACGCTGACGTCTATCCAGGTAACGCCGCCGTCGAGGCTGATCTGCGCGTGGTCGCCGCTGCCCAGCGCCGCGCCGAGCGTCCCTTTCAGGCTGATCTGGTTGTCGCTGGTGATAAAGTCGCTGCCGGACAGACCCGTATCCTGGGTGATGGAATCAACCGTAATCGTCGTTGCTACAGGCATGGTCAGGTCAATCACCACGTCCTGGCTGTCCGTCGCCCCCACGTTGCCCGCGTTATCGATCACGCGCACCTGGTACTGATACGTACCGTCCGTCAGGGTGCGGCCATCGGTGTAGCGCCAGGTGGTGCCGGTCACGGTCAGGTCAATCCAGGTGGTGCCGCCGTCGAGGCTGATCTGCGCCTTCTCGTTATTGCCGAGCTGCGCGGTCAGCGAGCCGTTGACCACCACCTGAGCATCGTTGGTGATGAAATCAGTCGCGCTCAGGCCGGTGTCGTTTTGCAGCGAGTCAATGCTGATGCCCATCGACGGCGCGGTGAGATCCACGGTGACGGTGTGGTTATCGCTGCCGCTGTTGCCGATGGTGTTGCTGACCTGTGCGTTAATCACGTACGAACCGCCGTCCGCCAGCGCGGTCACGTCTGCGCTGCCGACCGTATAGCTCCAGGTGCCGTCATTCTGGACGGTCGCCGTGTAGGTTTTGCCGTTCAGCGTAATGGTCACCGTCTGGCCCGCCGGGGCGTCGGTGGTACCGCTGACGACCAGCGGCGTACCGTGCTCGGCGGCGTTAACGATATCGTCCTGCGCAAAGGTGTTGATGGTGATGGTTGGGACATCGCCGTTCAGCGTCACGTCGTGCGTTGCGCTGCCCGGGTTACCCGCCTTATCGCTCACCGAAGCGGTGATGGTGTAATCCCCGTCGCTCAGGCCGAGGAAATCACGGCCCGGCACGAAGACCGACCAGGATCCGTCCGCCCCGACGGTTGCCTGATAGCTGTGCCCGTTGAAGGAGACGGTCACCGTCTGGCCCTGTTCCGCCGTGGTGGTACCGCTGATGGTCTGGCCCGCCAGCTGCTCCGCGTTGTTGACGATATCGTCATCGGCCACGGTGCTGATGGTCACGGTTGGCGCGACGGTGTCTACCGTTAAGGTGTGCGTGGTCTGGCCGTTATTACCCGCTTTATCGTTGACCGAGGCGGTCACCGTCAGCGCGCCCTGGCTCAGGGCGGCCAGGTCTGCCGCCGGCACGTCGAGCGTCCAGGTGCCGTCGTTCGCGACGGTGGCAGTGTAGGATTTGCCGCCCAGCGTCACGGTGACGGTCTGACCCGCCTCCGCGCTGGAAGAGCCGCGCACGGTCAGCGGCTGCTGCGCTTCTGCGGCGTTCAGCATATCGTCAGCCGACAGCGTCGCAATGCTCACGACCGGCGCAGTAGTATCCACGCTGATGCCGTGCGTCGCCGACGCGCTGTTGCCCGCGCTGTCCTGCGCCGACACGGATACCTGATAGCTCGCGCCATCGGCCAGCGCGCCCACGTCGGCGGCCGGAACGGTGGTCGTCCAGCTGCCGTCGCTCTGGATGGTGGCCGTATAGCTCTTGCCGTTCAGCGTCACGGTAACCTGCGTACCGCTGGCGAACTGGGCGCTGGAGCCGTTAATCACCAGGGACGAACCGGCTTCAGCCGCGTTAATGACGTCATCTCCGCTAACGGTGTTGATGGTCAGCGCCACGGAGGCGGTGTTCACTACCACATCGTGGGTCTGGGTGCTGCTGTTGCCCGCGCTGTCGGTAATCGTCGCGCTGAGGGTCACGGTGCCGTCGTTCAGCGCGGAAATCACGCTGGCCGGCACGCCCACGCTCCAGTTACCGCTAGCGTCAACGGTGGTGGTGTACTGGTTCGAACCGATGGTGATGACCACCTTATCGCCGACGCTCGCGCCGGTTGCGGTGCCGCTGACAATCTGCGCCTGCCCATGCTCCACGCTGTTGATGACGTCATCGCCCGCGACGGCGTTAAAGCTGACGGTCGGCGGCGTGGTATCAAGCGTAATCGCTTTGCCCGCGCTGCCCGGGTTACCCGCGGCGTCGCTCACGCTGACCTGCACGGTGTAGCCGTTATCCGCCAGTGCGGACAGGTCTGTGCCCGGCACGTTCACGTTCCAGATACCGCCCTGCTGCACCTGCGCGGTATAGCTCTTACCGCCCAGCGTCACGGTGACCGTCTGACCGACTTCCGCCGTGGTGGTGCCGGAAATGGCCACGCCCGCAGCCGCTTCGCTGGCGTTAATCACGTTATCGCCTGCGACCGTATCGATGGTCACGGTTGGCGCGGTGGCGTCCACGCTGTACTCCCGGCCCGCCGAGGCGCTGTTGCCGTGCGCGTTGGTGACGCTCACCTGTACGCTGGCATCGCCGTCCTTCAGGCCCGCGAGATCCGCAGACGGCACGGTGGCCGTCCAGTTACCGTCAGCATCCACCTTCGCGGTGTACGTCTTGCCGCCGAAGGTAACGGTAACGGTCTGGTTTTCCTCAACGTTCGAGGTGCTGCCGGAGAGCACCAGATCCGCGCCTTTCTCCGCCGCGTTAATCACGTCGTCGGTGGCAATCGCATCGATGCTGATAGCCACTGCTGACAGATCGACGGTCACGTCATGGCTGATGGTCACCGGGTTGCCCGCCGCGCTCTGGCCTGCAGCGGTCACGGTAATCGTGCCCGCAGCCAGGGCCCCGACGTCTGCCGCCGGGATCGCCGCGCTCCAGGTGCCGTCTGCCAGCACGGAGGCCGCATAGGTTTTGCCGTTGACGGTCACGGTGAGCGTGGTGCCTGCCGCCAGCCCGTCGCTGGAGCCGGTAACGATCAGGTTCTGCCCGTGCTCGATGCTGTTGATCACATCGTCGCCCGCCACGGTATCGACGCGCAGGCCCGGCAGGCTGGCGTCGATAGTGATTTCGCGCTCGCCCGCGCCGGTGTTGCCGTGGCCGTTGGTGACGGTCGCCGACACGGTCAAATCGCCGTTGCCCAGCGCGGTCAGGACGGATTCCGGCACGTTAACGGACCAGGTCAAATCGTTCTGTACCGTCGCGGTGTACGTATTGCCGCCAATGGTCACGGTGACGGTATTGCCCGCTTCCGCGTTCGCTACCTTGCCGCTGATGGTCTGGCCCGCGGCCACTTCCGCCGCGTTGATGACGTTATCGCCCGCAATGGTGTTGATGGTAACGGTCGGCAGCGCGGTGTCCACCAGCAGGGTCGCCGTATTGCTGACGCTGTTGCCCACGCCGTTGGTCGCGGCTGCGTTCAGGGTGTAGTTGGCTTCGCCCAGACCCGCGAGATCCGCTGCCGGAACGGTCAGGCTCCAGGTGCCGTCTGCCGCCGTCGTGGCCGTGTAGTTTTTGCCGTTCAGGGTCACGGTCACCACGGTGCCTTCCGCCAGGTTGGCGCTGGTGCCGCTCACGCTCAGATCCTGACCTTTTTCTACCGCGTTCAGCACGTTGTCGCCGCTGATGGCGTTGAACGCCACGGACGGCAGGCCGGTATCAACGGTCACGTTATGCGTGCCGGTACCTGTGTTGCCCGCCGCGTCGGTGACGGACGCCGTGACGGTTACGGTGCCGTCGCTGAGGCCGGAAATCACGCTGGCCGGTACGCCCACGCTCCAGTTCCCCGCCGCGTCCAGCACGGTGGTGTAGGTCTGGCCGCCGATGGTCACGGTGACCTTATCGCCCGCTGCCGCGCCGGTGGCGGTGCCGCTGACGATATGCGCCTGAGCGTGCTCAGCGATGTTAATCACGTCGTCGCCCGCCACGGTGTTGATCGTCACCGCAGGCACGGTCACGTCGACCGTCAGAGTGTGATCAACCGACGCCGGGTTGCCCGCCTTATCGCTTACCGATGCGGTAACGGTCACGCTGCCGTCCGTCAGGGCCGCAACATCGGCCGCCGGGACGTTGAGTGTCCAGCTGCCTTCCGCGCTGACGGTTGTGGTGTAGTCTTTGCCGTTCAGCGACACGGTCACGGTCTGGCCCGCTTCGGCGGTGGTGGTGCCGGATACGGTCAGATCGGACTGCGCTTCTGCGGCGTTCAGAATATCGTCAGCCGCAAGGGTGTTGATGGTCACGGACGGCGCGGTGGCATCCACGCTGTACTCACGTCCCGCCGAGGCGCTGTTGCCGTTGACGTTGGTGACGCTCACCTGCACGCTGGCATCGCCGTCCTTCAGGCCAGCCAGATCCGCAGACGGTACGGTCCAGGTCCAGCTGCCGCTGTCGTCCACCGTGGTGGTGTAGATTTTGCCGTTCAGGCTGATGGTCACGGTCTGCCCGGCTTCCACGTTGGTGGTCGCACCGGACAGCACCAGATCCGCGCCCTTCTCCGCCGCGTTAATCACGTCGTCGGTGGCGATGGCGTTGATGCTGATGGCAACGGTCGCCAGATCCACCGTCACATCGTGGCTGATGGTAATCGGGTTACCCGCTGAGCTGTCGCCGGTCACGCTGATTTTGACGGTGCCTTCCGGCCACGCGCTCACGTCGGTAGACGGAACAGCCGCGCTCCAGGTGCCGTCCGCCAGCACCGTGGCCGCATAGTCTTTGCCGTTGATGGTGACGGTCAGCGCCGTGCCTGCCGCCAGCCCGTCGCTGGAACCGGTGACAATCAGGTTTTGAGTATGTTCGATGCTGTTGACCACGTTGTCGCCCGCGACGGTGTCGACGCGCAGGCCCGGCAGGTTAGCGTCTATCACGATTTCGCGCTCGCCGGTGCCGGTGTTGCCGTGGCCGTTGGTGACGGTCGCCGTTACGCTCAGGCTGCCGTTGCCCAGCGCGGTCAGCACGTCGGACGGCACGTTCACGGACCAGGTCAGATCGTTCTGCACCGTTGCGGTGTAGCTGTTGCCGCCAAGGGTGACGGTGACGGTATTGCCCGCTTCGGCGTTCGCCACGGTGCCGCTCAGGGTCTGGCCTGCCGCCACTTCCGCCGCGTTAATGACGTTATCGCCCGCCACGGTGTTGATGGTGACCGTTGGCAGCGCGGTGTCCACCAGCAGGTTCGCGGTGTTGCTCACGCTGTTGCCCACGCCGTTGGTGGCGGTCGCGTTCAGGGTATAGTTGGCCTGGCCGAGACCGGCCAGATCCGCTGCCGGAACCGTCAGGCTCCAGGTGCCGTCTGCCGCGGTCGTCGCCGCGTAGTTTTTACCGTTGAGGGTCACGGTCACCACGGTGCCTTCCGCCAGGTTGGCGCTGGTGCCGCTGACGCTCAGATCCTGACCTTTTTCTACCGCGTTCAGGACGTTGTCATCGCTGATGGCGTTGAAGGCCACCGATGGCAGACCGGTATCAACGGTCACGTTATGCGTGCCGGTACCGGTGTTGCCCGCCGCGTCGGTGACGGACGCAGTGACGGTTACGGTGCCGTCGCTGAGGCCGGAAATCACGCTCGCCGGTACGCCCACGCTCCAGTTCCCCGCCGCGTCAAGCACGGTGGTGTACGTCTGGCCGCCGATGGTGACGGTGACCTTATCGCCCGCTGCCGCGCCGGTGGCGGTGCCGCTGATGATTTGCGCCTGGCCGTGTTCTGCGATGTTAATAACATCGTCGCCCGCCACGGTATTGATGGTCACCGCCGGGACGGTGATATCTACCGCCAGGTTGTGATCCACCGACGCCGGGTTGCCCGCCTTGTCGCTTACCGATGCGGTAACGGTCACGCTGCCGTCCGTCAGGGCCGCAACATCGGCCGCCGGGACGTTGAGCGTCCAGCTGCCGTCCGCGCTGACGGTTGTGGTGTAGTCTTTGCCGTTCAGCGACACGGTCACCGTCTGGCCCGCTTCGGCGGTGCTGGTGCCGGAAACCGTCAGATCGCTCTTCGCTTCGGTGGCATTGAGAATGTCGTCCGTCGCCAGGGTATTGATGGTCACGGACGGTGCGGTCGCATCCACGCTGTACTCGCGGCCCGCCGAGGCGCTGTTGCCGTTAACGTTGGTGACGCTCACCTGCACGCTGGCGTCGCCGTCTTTCAGACCCGCCAGATCGGCCGCTGGCACCGTGGCGGTCCATTTGCCGTCGGCGTCTACCGTCGCGGTGTAGCTCTTGCCGCCGAAGGTGATGGTGACGGTCTGGTTTTCCTCAACGTTCGAGGTCGCTCCCGAGAGCACCAGATCCGCGCCCTTCTCGGCCGCGTTAATCACGTCATCGGTGGCGATGGCGTCAATGCTGATGGCAACGCTCGCCAGATCCACCGTCACATCGTGGCTGATGGAGACCGGGTTACCGGCGCTGCTCTGGCCCGCAACGGTCACGGTGACCGTGCCTGCATTCAGCGCACCCACGTCCGCGGCCGGGATCGCCGCGCTCCAGGTGCCGTCCGCCAGCACGGTCGCCGGATAGGTTTTGCCGTTGACGGTCACGGTCAGCGCCGCGCCCGCCGCCAGCCCGTCGCTGGTACCGGTGATAATCAGGTTCTGCCCGTGTTCGATGCTGTTGATCACGTCGTCACCCGCCACGGTATCCAGGCGCAGGCCCGGCAGGTTAGCGTCTATCACGATTTCGCGCTCGCCCGTTCCGCTATTGCCCACGCCGTTCGTGACGCTGGCTGACACGGTCAAATCACCGTTGCCCAGCGCGGTCAGCACGTCGGACGGCACGTTCACGGACCAGGTGAGATCGCTCTGCACCGTTGCGGTGTAGCTGTTACCGCCAATCGTCACGGTCACGGTGTTGCCCGCTTCGGCATTCACCACCTTACCGCTGATGGTCTGCCCGGCTGCCAGCTCCGCCGCGTTAATGACGTCGTCACCCGCAATGGTGTTGACGATCACGCCCGGCAGAACGGATTCCACGTTCACGGTGTGCGACGTGCTGGTATTGTTGCCGACGCTGTCCGTCGCTGAGGCGGTGACGGTATAAAGCGCCTCGCCCAGCTGACCGACCTCGTTCGCCGGAACGGTAGTCGTCCATTTTCCGTTATTGTCCACCTGCGCGCTGTACGCTTTGCCGTTCAGCATCACGGTCACCACTGCGCCTGCCGCCAGGCCGGAAGCCGTACCGGAGATCGTCAGATCCTGGGCTTTCTCGGTGTTGTTGATCACATCGTCACCGGAAACGGTGTCAATGGTCAGCACCGGCGCGGTCAGATTCACCTCCACGCCATGCGTGGCGCTGTTGCTGTTGCCCGCTTTATCGGTCAGCGCCGCTGTAATGGTGTAATCTCCGGCGGCCAGCGCGGTAACGTCCGCCGCAGGCACGCCCACGCTCCAGTTGCCTGAGGCATCCAGAGTGGCGGTGTAGGATTTGCCGTTGAGGGTGACGGTGACCACGTCGCCCGCCGCCGCACCGGTCACGGAACCCGTGACAATCAGTGCCTGCGCATGCTCGGCGCTGTTGATCACGTCGTCGTCGGAAACGGTGTGGATGGTCAGCTGCGGGACGGTGGTATCGACCAGCACGTCGCGATCCGCAGAGGCCGGGTTGCCCGCCTTATCAGACACGGCGGCGCTGATGGTGTAGCTGCCGTCGGTAATGCCGCTCAGATCCGCGGTCGGCACGGTCACGCTCCAGCTGCCGTTTGCCTGCACGGTGGTGGTGTAGTCCACGCCGTTCAGCGTCACGGTGACGGTCTGGCCCGCTTCGGCGTTGGTCACGCCGTCAATAACCAGATCCTGCTGCGCTTCGGCCGCATTGATGATGTTGTTGTCGCTTACAATTTCAATAGACACCGTCGGCGCGGTGGCGTCCACGCTGTACTCGCGGCCTGCCGACGCGCTGTTGCCGTTCACGTTGGTGACGCTCACCTGCACGCTGGCATCGCCGTCTTTCAGGTTGCCTAAATCGGCAGACGGTAAGGTCGCCGTCCAGTTGCCGCTGGCATCGACCGTCGCGGTGTACGATTTGCCGCCGAAGGTGATGGTGACGGTCTGGTTTTCTTCCACGTTGGAGGTAGAGCCGGACAGCACCAGGTCCGCGCCTTTCTCAGCCGCGTTGATTACGTCGTCCGAGGCAATCGGGTCAATGCTGATGGCGACTGCCGCCAGATCCACCTTCACGTCGTGGCTGATGGAAACCGGATTACCCGCCGCGCTCTGGCCTTCCACGGTCACGGTGACCGTGCCCGCATTCAGCGCGCTGACGTCTGCCGCCGGAATAGCCGCCGTCCAGGTGCCGTCCGCCAGCACGGTTGCGGCGTAGGTTTTGCCGTTGACGGTCACCGTTAACGCCGCGCCCGTTGCCAGGCCTTCGCTGGAGCCGGTGATAATCAGGTTCTGAGCGTGCTCAATGCTGTTGATGACGTCGTCGCCCGCTACGGTATCCACGCGCAGGCCAGGCAGGTTAGCGTCTATAACGATTTCGCGCTCGCCGGTTCCGGTGTTGCCGTGGCCGTTGGTGACGCTGGCTGACACGGTCAGATCGCCGTTCCCGATGGCGGTTAAGACCGTGGACGGCACGTTGACCGACCAGCTCAAATCGTCCTGAACCGTCGCGGTCCAGGTATTGCCGCCGATTGAAATAGTGACAGTGTCACCGCTCGCCGCGCCGCTCACTTTCCCGCTCAGAGTCTGCCCGGCAGCCACTTCCGCTGCGTTAATGACATCGTCCGTGGCGACAGGGTTGATGGTGACCTGCGGCAGCGAGCTGTCGACCAGCACGCTGTGGCCGGTGCTCGCGCTGTTGCCCGCCGCGTCGGTTACGCTCGCCGTCACCACGTAGCTTGCTTCACCCAGCGCGGAGACGTTTGCCGCCGGAACGGTGATGCTCCAGCTGCCGCTGGCGTCGGTGGTGGCCGTATAGCTGATACCGTTCAGGGTCACCGTAATGGTGGTTCCGTCCGGCTGGTTGCTGGTGCCGGACACCTGCAGATCCTGGCCTTTCTCTGTCGCGTTGATCACGTCGTCAGCCGCCAGGGTATTGATGGCAATGACCGGCGCGGTCAGGGAGACGTCAAACTCGTGCGTCGCGGTGGTGCTGTTACCGGCTTTGTCGGTGAGGGTCGCAGAAATCGTCTGCTCACCGTTGACCAGCGCACCCACGTCCGCCGCCGGAACGCCCACGCTCCAGCTGCCGGACGCGTCCAGCATGGCGGTGTAGTCTTTGCCGTTCAGGGTCACGGTAATCACGTCACCCGCCTGCGCGCCCGTGACCTTGCCGGAGACGATCAGCGCCTGGCCGTGCTCGGCAATATTCACGACGTCGTCGCCCGCAACGATGTTGAACGAAATCTGCGGTACGGTGGTGTCGACCAGCACCGAAGAGCCCGCGCTGGCCGGGTTACCTGCTTTATCGGACACGGATGCCGTGACCGCCGCGCTGCCATCGGTAATGCCTGCCAGATCCGCCGCAGGCACGTCCAGCGTCCAGCTGCCGTCCGCCTGCACCTGCGCGCTATATTGGTTGCCGTTGAAGGTCACGGTGACCGTCTGACCCGCTTCGGCAGTAGAGGTCCCGCTCAGGGTCAGATCCTGCGCCGCCTCTGCCGCATTCAGCATGTTATCGCCGCTGATGGTGTTGATGGTAACCGTCGGCGCGGTGGTGTCGACGCTGAATGCCTGCGCCGAAGACGCGGCGTTGCCGTTCACGTTGATGACGCTGACCTGAACGCTGGCGTCGCCGTCTTTCAGGCCGCTCAGATCGGCAGCCGGAACGGTCCAGGTCCAGTCGCCGTTGCCATCCACCGTCGTGGTGTAGGTTTTCCCTGCGAAGGTGATGGTCACGGTCTGGCCCGCTTCAACACTGGAAGTGGTGCCGGACAGCACCAGATCCTGGCCTTTTTCCGCCGCGTTAAGCACGTTGTCGTCGGTCACGCTGTTGATGGTGATGGCGACCGGCGCGAGATCGACGTCCACGACGGTCCCGATGGTTACCGGGTTGCCAGAAGCATCCTGCGCGCTTGCCTTGATATCCAGCGAGCCATCCGCCCACTGGGACACGTCCGCCGCCGGTACCGCTGCCTGCCAGGTGCCGTCCGCCAGCACCGTTGCGGAATAGGCTTTGCCGTTGATGGTCACGGTCACGGCGCTGCCCGCCGCCAGATCGGTGCTGGTGCCGGACACAATCAGGTTCTGCGCGTGTTCAATCACGTTGATCACGTCGTCGCCTGCGACCGTATCAATACGCAGTCCCGGAAGCTGGGCGTCGATGGTGAAGTCGAGCGAAGAGGAACCGGTATTGCCGTGCGCGTTGGTGACGCTTGCCGATACGGTGAGATCCCCGTTGCCGAGCGCGGTGAACTGGCTCTCGCTTAACGGCAGGCTCCAGGTCATATCGTCCTGCACGGTAGCCGTGTATGTCTGGCCGCCAAGGATAATCGTGACAGTGTCACCTGGCGCCGCGTTCGTGACTTTACCGGACAGGGTTTGCCCTGCCGCCACTTCCGCCGCGTTAACGATATTGTCGCCCGCCAGCGTGTTAATCGTCACCACCGGCAGCGAGCTGTCTACCAGCACATCGTGTGAGGCTGAGGCGCTGTTGCCTACGCTATCGGTGACGTTCGCCGTCACGGTGTAATTCGCTTCGCCCAGCGCCAGCACGTTTGCCGCCGGTACGGTCACGCTCCAGTTGCCGCTGGCGTCAGCGGTGGCCGTGTACTGAATGCCGTTCAGGGTCACCGTAATAGTCGTGCCTTCCGGCTGGTTGCTGGTGCCGGAAATCTGCAGATCTTCGCCTTTCTCGGTCGCGTTAATCACGTCGTCCGCCGCCAGCGTGTTGATACCGATGACAGGCGTCACGGTATTCACCACCACATCCAGCGAACTGCTTCCGGTATTGCCGGATCTGTCGGTCACGGAGACGTCAACTGTCCAGGTGCCGTCAGCCAGCCCCTGCACGACGGACGCCGGCAGTCCAAGGCTCCAGTTGCCCGCCGCATCCACCACGGTGGTGTAATCGATGCTGTTAATGGTGATGGTCACCAAATCGCCCGCTGCCGCGCCGGTGACGGAGCCGCTCAGGACCTGCGCCTGTGAATGGGCGAGCTGGTTAACGGTGTTGGTGTCGGTGACAAAGCTGTTGATGGTCACCTGCGGCACGGTCGCGTCCACCAGACCCACGCGGTCGGCGCTGCTGGTGTTGCCCGCCACGTCGCTCACGGTGGCCGTCACGGTCACAATGCCGTCCGTCAGGGCACCCACGTCAGCCGCAGGCACGCTCAGCTGCCACGTACCGTCCGCCTGAACCGTGGTCTGATACGTTTTGCCGTTCAGCGTCACGGTGACCGTCTGGCCCGCTTCCGCAGTGCTGGTACCGCTTAAGGCTAAATCCTGCTGCGCTTCAGCCGCGTTGATGATGTTGTCGGCGGTCAGGTTATCGAGCGTAATCGCCGGTGGCTGCGTATCCACCGTGACCACGCGCGACGCGTCGGCACTGTTGCCATTGACGTTAGTGACGCTGACGCTCACCTGCGCGCGCCCGTCAATCAGGGTTTCCATGGCGCTGGCGGGCACGGTCAGGCTCCAGGAGCCGTCCTGCTGCACCAGCGCGGTGAAGGTCTGGTCGGCGAATTTCACCACCACGGTCTGCCCCGCCTCCACGCCCTGCGTCTGGCCGGAAATTGTTAAATCGGCGCCTTTTTCTGCCGCATTCAGCAGATCGTCGCCGGAGACGGTATCGATGGTGACCGCCACGGCGTTCAGATCCAGTTCAATCGGGTGTTCAGCCGCAACGGGATTGCCCCAGGCATCTACCGCACTGACGCTAACCGTCATGCCGCCCGCCGTCCAGGCCTGCAGGTCCGCCGCCGGAACGCCAATCTGCCAGCTGCCGCTGGCGTTAACCGCGGTGACGTACTCCACGCTGTTGATGGTGACAATAATCTGCGTGCCCGCGGCCAGATGGGTGCTGGAGCCGGTGACGCTCAGATCCTGCTGCTGTTCTATGGCGTTGATCACGTCATCGCCGGAAATGGTGTTCACGCGCAGGCCCGGCAGCTCCGCGTTGATATTGATATCACGCTCGCCGGTGCCGGTATTGCCGTGCCCGTTGGTGACGGACGCGGTGAAGGTTAAATCCCCGTCGCCGAACGCCTGAAGATCCGCTGACGGGATTTTCACGCTCCAGGTCAGATCGCTCCCAACCGTTGCGGTGTAGCTCTTGCCGCCTGCGGTGATGGAGACGGTATCGCCCGCCGCCGCGCCGGTAACGCGACCGCTGAGGGTTTGATCGACGCCCGCTTCGGCGTTATTGACCAGGTTGTCGCCCGCAAACGTATTGATAATGACCTGCGGAAGTACGGTATCCACCAGCAGGTTCGCCTCGGCAGAACCGCTGTTACCCACGCTGTCGGTCCCGCTGACGCTGACGGTATAAAGCGTGTTCGCCAGATTCAACACGTCAGAAACCGGCACCTGGACCGCCCAGATACCGTTTTCGACGGTTGCCTGATAGCTGACGTTGTTCAGCGTCACGGTGACGGCAGTGCCGTCCGGCAGATTGCTGGTACCGGTCAGGCTCAGCGGCTGCATCGCCTCCTGGGCATTCAGGACGTTATCCTGGCTGATGGCGTCAATCGTAAATTCCGGCGGGTGTCCGCTCAGCGTAATGCCGTGCGTGGCGCTGCCGGTGTTGCCTGCCGCGTCGGTCACGGAAACTGAAATCGTATGGTTACCTTCTCCCAACGCGCCCAGCACGGACGCCGGAACGCCTACGCTCCAGCTGCCGTCCGCCAGCACCACGCCGGTGAAAGACTGTCCGCCAACGGTCACGGTGACCACATCGCCTGCCGACGCGCCGCTCGCCTGCCCGGAAATAATCTGCGCCTGCCCCTGCTCGCTGATATTGAGGGTATCGTCGCCCGCCACGGTATCGATAGTGACGACCGGCGCGGCGGTATCCACCGTGAAATCTCCCGTCACGGACGTACCGTTGCCCGCTTTGTCGCTAACGTTAACCGTCAGAGTGTGATTGCCCTCGTTGAGCGCCTGCACGTCGTTCGCTGCAAGCGTGACGGACCAGGTGCCGTCGCTACCCACCGTAGCGTTATAGTTTTTACCGTTCAGGATGACCGTGACGATCTGACCGGCTTCCGCATTCGTTTTACCGGTCAGGGTCAGCGGCTGGTTGTGCTCAGCCGCATTAATGATGTTGTCCTGCGCGAGGGTATCGACAGAGAGGGTTGGCGCGGTGGTATCCACGCCAATCGTCTGGCTTCCGCTGACGGTGTTACCCGCCGCGTCTTTTCCGCTCACGTTAACCGTCCAGGTTCCGTCGCCCAGCGCCTGCGCGTCCGCCGCAGGCACGTTAACACTCCACGCGCCGTCTGCCCCGACTTCAGCCGCGTAGGTTTTGCCGTTCAGCGTCACGGTGAGTTCGGTACCCTGCGCCAGGTTTTTGCTGGCACCGGAAAGCGTAAAGCCCGCAGATTGCTCGCTGGCGTTCAGCACGTTATCGCCCGCCGTGGTGGCCAGCGTAATGGCGGCATCGGCGGTAGAGACCGTCACGGTGATACTGCCCGCAGAGGTGGTTTTACTGCCGTCGATCTGCACGACCGACCAGGTGTGCTCCCCGTCCGTCTGGGTCGGTAATATTACCGTCCACGTGCCGTCTGTACCGACCATGGTGCTGGCAATGGTGCTGCCGCTGCTGTCTTTGATCTGGATGGTCGCGCCCGGCTGGCCGGTACCGCTAAAGGTTGGGGTGCTGTCGTCCGTGATCTCGTTTGCGCTCAGCACGCCCTGCTTGTCACCCGCTTTATCCGACAGCAAGAAGGTCGGCGTGGCGCTTTCAACTTCTTTCGTATTATCAATGACTTTTGTTTTAGTTCCGCCGTCACCGCCGTTTGCCAGCAGCGCCCCGATGGCACCGCCGCCTAACGCCGCTCCCGCAATCCAGCCCCACGGCGCGTCGCTTAAAACGCTTTCCTGCTCGAGGAAAGGTTGAATGCTGCTAATCGGTGTGGCCTGCGCGGTTAACTCAGTCACCGCAGCGCCTGACGCTTCCCCGGCATCGGCAAAAGAAATATGCGTCAGTTCCTGACGGTCGTTGAACACCAGCTCTGACTGATTATGCGTTTCTGGATCTTCTGCGAAATAGTTATTGCAGCGAATAACGCTGCCATCTTTCATATAAATGAGGAGGTCTTTACCCTGGCGGACATAGCGCGCCACATCCTGAGCAGAGCCCTGGATTTCAATCACGCTCGGCGATGAAATAGAGACCGACAAATTTCCTTCGCCGGTTAATTTAGTTTTCTCCGCCGTTTTGCGAATGATGACATCAACAACTTTTATGTTACTCATATTCTTCTCCTTGCAGGTGTACGGATTCCTGTGGATATGTCCACCAGACGGATGTAGCTATCCCTGGGAAAAAACACCCATTATTTTCAGTCTTACTTTGCGCAACACTGCGCGTCTTTTATTAACTCAAGTCGGGTAATTTTGCGGCAGCGTTTTTCTCTATTCCAATAAGCGGCATTAAATTATCAACCGCGGAAGCATAATTAATTGCCGAACTCCAGCCGTCATACTCAGCGATTATTTTCGCAGATGTGGCCTGCCAGACATCCTGCTCAACGCTGAGCAGATCGTTAATGCTCCGCTTGCTCAGGGTGTATTCATTTTTATAAACATCGCGGGCCCGCAGAGCATTTTCCAGCTGTTGCTTCCCCGCCTCCATTCGTCCCCGTGCGCCGGTCCAGTCAGCCTGCGCGACGGAAGCTTTTTGCAGGACATCGAAACGCGCCTGATCGACCTGAGAGGAGGCCATGGCCCGCGCGCCTTCCGCCTGCCGAACGCGAGCAGAAACCGCGCCACCCTGATACAGCGGCGCGTCGATATTGAGCTGTATCTGGTCGTCCCAGTAGGAACGGTTGTCCGATTCATAACGGGTGCGCCCCCCCTTCAGGCTTAGCGTAGGCCAGTGCTGGGACTTCGCCGTTTCCACGCCATACTGAGCCGAACGTTCCATGTTCTGCGCGGCCATCACCGCCGGTATCAGGGAATAATCGATGCGGTTGAGCGAGTCCGGCTCCACGGCAAGATTCGCGGGCACCGGCGAATAGGCCTCTGCCTGCATCCCGGTTAATACCGCAAGCCTGGCGCGCGCGCTGTTTAAGGCGGCGTGATACTGCGCGACCGTCGCCTGCATGCCGGCAATGCGCGTGCGGGTCTGGAGCTCATCGGAGGTCGAACTCACGCCCGCGTCGGCACGCAGCTTTGCCAGCTGCTCAACGTTTTTCAACGCCTGAACGTTCTCCTTTGCCGCCTGCAGCAGATCGGCATAGCGTTTGACCTCGACGTAGCTCAGCGCCGTTTTTTCCGCCACGTCAGAGAGCGTGCCCATCAGCTGATAGCGATAGCTATCGCGCTGGGCCGAAGACTGGCTGATGCTGTTATTGGTCTTGCCAAAATCGTACAGCAGCTGCGTCAGGCTCAGCCCCCAGGCGGCCGAATTCTTCAGCGACCCGCTGGAATCGGTGGTCTGGCTGTGCCCTGTACTCCCGTTCAACGATATTTGCGGCATCCAGCCGCTGCGCGCTTCATCTATTTGTGCCTGGCCAATACCTAATTGTGCGGCCTGCTGGCTAATTGACGGATCGCGATCGATAGCAAAAAGAATACTTTCTTTTAAGGTTGTTGTTGAAACGGGGGCAATACCCACCTGCCCACTATTGGCGCAGGCAGTATTTATGGCTATCGAAAATAGTGCCATCGCGGCGGTATATCGAAGTAACATAGAATTTCTCAATATCGTCATTTTATCTCCCTGACTCTGAGTGATACTCATGCAAATACCCAAAAAGAGGTACAGATAATTAGACTAATATCTTCTTTGGTTTCCTCTCCGAATTTTAGGTAATACTCCCCATACCCATGTCCATTGGAGATGAGATCTGCCTGCGTCTTATTTCAATTAAGAATTTACTTATTTCTTAAACTGGTTAGCAGCATAACAAAATGCGGTATACCCCACTACACCCACAATGTTAACGCGGTGTTACAGATAAGAAAAAACATGGGGTTTCTGGACAAAACTCTGAAAATGGAGTTTCAAATGAAACATATAAAACCACTGTTATTTAAGGAAAATTCTTAATTCGTAATATGCACATTTTTGCGTTAATTTCAGCGCGGGTCAGACACAAAGATTTTCAAAGAAGTGTCAACTTACGTAGCTTATGGGATATATTTAAAATTAAGCGCCTTTAAAAAACTAATTAAAGCAACAAAATCCTGCATAATTTTAATTACACAGCATTTAAACCTACCCAGTGGCAGTACACTGGTTGTATAAACCAAATCGTTAAATAAAACATAACAATAACATTGTGATTAACATTCAAAACGGCTTCCTTATACCTGCTTAATAAAATTTTAATAATCACCTATGTGAATCATCACACCGCTGCACATCGTCATGACCACAATCCCCTTCTCTCTGCGTCAAAATGCTGTATTATGCAAACTATTGCGACATTTTGCAGGAATGTACCCCGATGCACAAAACCGCTCGTCAACGCTATGTCCTGGATATCCTCAGCGAGCAAGGCCAGGCCAGCATCACTGAACTGGCCGAAAAACTTCAGGTTTCAGCGGATACTATCCGTCGGGATCTGACCGATCTGGAAAACCAGGGCCTTGCACAGAAGAACCACGGCGGAGCCATCGCGCTCAACCTCTCCGCCATGAACCGTCAGGGCCGCAACACGCTGCTGCCGGAGACCAAACAGCGCCTGGGTAAACAGGTCGCACAGCAGGTTCCACCAGGCTCCACCCTGTTTCTGGATGCCGGAAGCACGGTGATGGCCGTCGCCACCTTTCTTCAGGGTCCGCTCACCGTTATTACTCCCTCACTGGATATCGCCCAGCATTTTAGCGACCGGGAAGATATTGAGCTGATCCTGCTCGGCGGGAAATGGGACCACAAGCAGCGACTGTTTGCCGGCAGCGCCACGCTGTCTTTGCTGTCCCGGTATCGGGCAGATATCGCCATTCTTGGAGCATGCGCCATTCATGCCGAGCTCGGGTTGAGCGCCGGTAAAGAAGCGGATGCCGAGGTTAAACGCGCAATGCTCGACGCAAGCCATGCGCACTGGATTGTCGCCGATCACCTGAAAATTAACCGCTGCGAGCCGTATCTGGTTTCCGGGTTATCCCGCATCCAACAACTCTTTTTAGATCGTCCCTGGCCTGAGCTTGGGGACCATAGCGCACTGCAGGTTACGGTGTGCGCGAATTAACGTGGAGAAGGTCATGAGTAAAGTTCAAACAATCAACATTGCGCTGATCGGGTATGGATTTGTCGGTAAAACCTTCCATGCTCCGCTGATCCAGTCGGTGGACGGGATTAAGCTGGCCGTGGTCTCTTCTCGTGATGAAGAGAAAGTTAAACGCGATCTGCCGGACGTACAGGTAGTTGCGACACCGGAAGAGGCCATTCAGCATCCTGATATCGATCTGGTGGTAATTGCCTCCCCCAACGCCACCCACGCCCCGCTGGCGACGCTGGCCCTGAACTCGGGGAAACACGTGGTCGTGGATAAGCCTTTTACCCTCGACATGCAGGAAGCCCGCGACCTGATTGCGCTGGCGGATGAAAAGCAGCTGCTGCTCTCCGTCTTCCACAACCGCCGCTGGGACAGCGATTTCCTCGGCATTAAGCAGATTATTGAACAAGGTACGCTCGGCAAGGTTAAACACCTGGAATCGCATATTGACCGCTTCCGCCCTGAAGTGCGCGTGCGCTGGCGCGAGCAGAACGTTCCCGGGAGCGGTCTGTGGTTTGATCTGGGCCCTCACCTGATTGACCAGACGCTACAGCTCTTTGGCCTGCCGGAGTCGGTTCAGGGGAATATCGCCACGCTGCGCGACGGCGCAGAAGTTAACGACTGGGCGCACGTGGTCTTAAACTACCCGGAGCATAAGGTCATTCTGCACGCCAGCATGCTGGTTGCTGGCGGTACGGCACGCTTTACCGCCCACGGGGACAAGGGCAGCGTGGTGAAAGCCAGAATCGACCAGCAGGAAGCGCAGCTGCTCGCAGGGGTGATCCCCGGCAGTGAAACCTGGGGCGAAGACGGCGACAGCATGGTGTTCTTTGGGGCCGACGGCGCACCGCAGACGATCCCTACTCCGAAAGGCGATCAGCGCCAGTATTACGTCAACGTACGTGATGCGCTGCTCGGGAAAATCACCAACCCTGTCCACCCTGTTGAGGCACTGGCGGTCATGGCCGTGCTGGAAGCGGCGGTGAAGTCGTCGGAGACGGGGTCAACGCAGGCGCTGGCGTTAACTGCCGAAGAGCGTGCGCTGCTGGGTTAAAAAACAAGCCGGGTGGCGCTGCGCCACCCGGCAAGCGTTAAAGACTACGAACGCTTTTTCGGCATCATGCGCAGAAGGGTATTATCTTTCCAGAAATAGTGATGCATCAGCGCCGCCGCCGCGTGCAGGCCAATCACAAAGTAGCCCAGGTTCGCCAGCGTCTCGTGCCACTCTTTCAACATATCAACCAGGTCGAAATTGGACTCCGCCGCATGCGGCATCGCCAGGCCGAAAGCAAACCAGTCGCTGCCCCGGTTATACATCATCACAATGCCTATCAGCGGCAGCGCAATAAACAGCAGATACACCACCAGATGCCCCAGATGGGACATCCCCGTTACCATCGCTTTTGGCTTCGGTTCAATCGGTGGCGCGCGGAACTTCAGGCGAACCAGAAGACGCGTCACCATCAGCACCAGGATACCGATCCCGCATGAGACGTGGATCATGTTGATCGCCGGGCGCGCGGTGCGCGGGAAGAAACCTCTGAACTCCATGGCGCAGTAGGCGACGATGATTAACAGAAACACCAGCCAGTGGATGCCGATTTGCAGGCTTGTATATTTAGTGCGCATGTGATTTCTCGATTAAAAACAGTTACCGCGCCAACATAATCCCCTTTCCTTAAAAATTCATTAACTTTTCTGTATGGTTTTTCAAATACTTCCTCCCGCATGAAGCATCTTCAATTGCCGCCCTGCCCGTGATGGTCTAAGCCTGGATGAGTTCAAACTGTCGCATCGACACGTTTACAGGAGAACACCATGAGTAAAATTGGCATTAACGGCTTTGGACGCATTGGGCGCCTTGTACTGCGTCGCCTTCTTGAAACCCAGGACAGTAATACCGTCGTCGCCATCAACGACCTCACCTCCCCGAAAGTGCTGGCCTACCTGCTCAGGCATGATTCCAACTACGGTGGCTTCCCGTGGAGCGTGGACTTCACCGAGGATGCGCTGATTGTGGACGGTAAAACCATTGCGGTGTACGCCGAGAAAGAGGCGAAGCACATTCCGTGGAAAGCCGCAGGCGTGGATATTGTCGTGGAGTGCACCGGCTTTTATACTTCTGAAGAGAAATCACGGGCGCACCTGGACGCCGGCGCGAAGAAAGTGCTGATTTCTGCGCCTGCGGGTGACATGAAAACTATCGTCTACGGCGTGAATGACGAAACCATTGACGCCAGTGATACCATCATCTCCGTCGCCTCCTGCACCACCAACTGCCTCGCTCCGCTGGCGAAAGCCCTGAACGATGCGTTTGAAATTAAGGTGGGCACCATGACCACCATTCACGCCTATACCGGTACGCAGGCGCTGGTAGATGGCCCGCGCGGGAAAGACCTTCGCGCTTCACGGGCGGCAGCAGAGAATATCATTCCCCACACCACCGGTGCCGCAAAGGCCATCGGTCTGGTGATCCCTGCGCTCAGCGGCAAGCTGAAAGGCCACGCGCAGCGCGTGCCGGTAAAAACGGGTTCGGTCACCGAGCTGGTGGCGATTCTCGGCAAGAAAGTCACCGTTGAGGAGATCAACGCCGCGCTGAAAAAGGCGACGCAGGGCAATAAATCGTTCGGGTATACCGACGAAGAGATTGTCTCGTCCGATGTGATTGGCTCGCATTACGGTTCGGTGTTTGACGCCACGCAGACGGAGGTGTCAGAAGCGGGAGAGCTACAGCTGGTGAAAGCGGTAGCGTGGTATGACAACGAGTACGGTTTCGTGACGCAGCTGGTGCGGACGCTGGATAAGTTTGCGGCGCTGTAATTCTATGCCTTTATTCAGGGCTAATATGAGCAGTGAAGCATCCCCTCTCCCTGTGGGAGAGGGTTAGGGTGAGGGGAACATACGGGTGTGGTGGTCATTCCGTTCACTTTATGTTCCTTGCTACTCTTTAACGACATAACCGGTGAACGTGCCAGGGTGGCTCAATCGCCCCCACCCTGGCAACCCGGGCTCCCGGCGGTAAATCGCCGCTTCGCGGTACCCTCAGCTTATTCCTTCAGGCTATCGGGTCGGGCATGAGCCTGCATCCCTGCAGGCCACGCCCTCTCGGCGCATCCCTGCGCCTCGCCCCGGCCTTACGGAAACGCTTCGGCGATATACAGCCGGACCAGGACATTGCTGTAAGCCAAAGGTTATTCTGAAGCGGTTGTTATCGCTTCTGATTACACCCTTAAATCGAGCGCCTGGACAACGCATCCGCGAGGATCGGATCCTGCTGCAGCTGTTTCCACGCGGCAATCACCGCCTCAGGGAATTCAACGTGCGCGATAAAATCCCGCCCGACCGGACCATAGCCGTTAACGTCATCATACAAACGCGGCAGCTCCCCCAGAACCAGTGAAAGATAACGGTCAACGGGCCACAGTCCGGCGTTACCCCCACTGAACTCCACGCCCTCTTTTCCGTTTTGCAGCGTTGGCGTAAACCCGGGATGGCTTATCCACTGTGGTGATACGGGCTCATCCCGACAAACGCGGGCAAACGTCGCCATCGTTCGGCGCTGCATCGTCGGATCCTGCACCACCAGCACCCGCCCGGTCGTTCGATGACGCTGTTTCAGCATATTCCAGCTAAAACGCGCATTCTCACCGCAGTTGGTGGAGCGATCTTCAATCCACAGGCGCGCATCGGGGATCTGCCAGAACTCCCGCGCAATGTCGGCAAGAATGCTCGCTTCGGCCCGCTCTTCGACCTGTAAGGTGTGATAACGCGGATGACTGCCGATAGCTGAATATAAAAACGCGGTTGAATGACCAATACCGCCGCTAATCAGGAGCGGGATTTCTCTCTGCGCGGCAATACGGCAGGCCGCCTCAATGGTCGGGATCACCGCGTTCCCTGCCAGGATCACCGCATCGACGTCCGAGTGCAGGCGGCTGTCACTCAGGTCGTCCTGCGCCAGCCATTCACCGACAGTATTGATGGCCGCCAGGGTGGCATCCGGCAGGATGGGAAAATGGGGCTGAACCATGGTGAACTCCTCATTTATGTCTCTTCAGGGTAGCGGCTTCTTACCGATAACGCAGAGGCGGGCTCTGAAATCAGACGTTGTTTTATCGCCCAAATTGTCATTTTTCTGAAATAACCAGAAACATCCAAAAACAATCGGGTTGCACCTGCATATTATGCTTTTTGTTTTCCATCATACAAAACATCCTGTTGCACATACTCTCTGCAAAAGCACCCAACGCTGCTTATTTCACCGTGATCTGACCAGTTTCATCTCCCGTTAGCTTGCTAAATACAACATCCAACCCTAAGTTGCTTAACAATTTCACAACCTTTTTCATCATCACAGGTTGCACCTGAAGCGCGCCAGGTGACACCTCATACATCATCAACGTGGCGGGGTTTCAGGTCATGACAGAACATGAAAGTACGACGACGGTATTACGAAAAAATAAGAAGGTGTTAATCGCCAGCCTTACCGGGAGCGCCATTGAATGGTTTGACTATTTTCTCTACGGTACGGCGGCCGCGCTGGTCTTCAATAAGATCTTTTTCCCGATGGTCGACCCGGTGATCGGGCTCATCCTCTCTTATCTCTCTTTCTCATTAACCTTTTTCATTCGCCCCATTGGCGGGGTACTTTTCGCCCATATCGGCGACCGCATCGGCCGTAAAAAAACGCTCGTACTGACCCTCTCTTTGATGGGAGGTGCAACCGTCATGATCGGCCTGCTGCCCACGTATGAAATGATTGGCCTGTGGGCGCCCGCTCTGCTGATCCTGATGCGTATCATTCAGGGGATGGGCATCGGCGGTGAATGGGGCGGCGCGCTGCTGCTGGCCTATGAATACGCGCCCGAAAAACGTAAAGGCTTCTTCGGCAGTATTCCGCAGGCGGGCGTCACCATCGGCATGCTGTTGGCGACCTTTATCGTCTCGCTGATGACCCTGTTCAGCGAGGAGGACTTCCTCTCCTGGGGCTGGCGCATCCCGTTCCTGCTGAGTTCGGGTCTGGTGTTGCTCGGCCTGTGGATCCGTAAGGACATCGACGAGACGCCTGATTTCAAGAAGGTAAAACAATCGGGCCAGGTGGCGAAAGCGCCTCTGCGCGATACCCTGAAACATCACTGGCGCGAAGTGCTGATTGCCGCCGGTCTGAAGGTGGTAGAAACCGCGCCGTTCTATATCTTCTCGACGTTTGTCGTGAGCTATGCCACCACGACGCTGACGTATCAAAAATCTCAGGCGCTGGAAGCCGTGACGCTGGGAGCCCTGGTGGCCACGGTGATGATCCCGTTAATGGGGCTGCTCTCGGATAAAATTGGCCGTCAACGCATGTATGCCGCGAGCGTCTTCATCCTGGGTTTGTTTATCGTGCCGTGGTTTATGCTGCTCAATACCGGAACAACCTGGGGCATTGTGCTTGCGACGGTCATCGCCTTTGGCGTGTTGTGGGCACCGGTAACGGCGGTACTCGGCACGCTGTGCTCTGAAATTTTTAGTGCAAACGTACGCTACACCGGCATTACGCTCGGTTATCAGCTGGGTGCCGCGCTGGCAGGCGGTACCACGCCGCTGATTGCCACCGGACTGCTGGCAAAATATGACGGCGACTGGGTTCCGGTGGCCTGGTATCTTGCCGTCACGGTAGTCATTTCCCTAATCGCGATTTTCTGCGCCAGCCGCGTCAAGCGAACGACCCTTCTGCAGGCACAGCCCGAACATCTCTGATCGTTGTCGGCCCGATTTTCGGGCCGCTCTTTTTCCTTAAACTTCCCTTCTACATTTGATTAACATGCGTAAATCATATTCACTTGAATTATCATTTGCGGCAGACGTAGAATCGCTAGCCCGCTAATTATTCAATTATTTCTAAGGTAAACGACGTTATGCGCCTGCCCGAACGCGACCCTTATGCTCCTCGCGAGTGGCAGCCACATGAGAAACCCGCCCTGCTGGGTTCGCCTTCCACACCCGAGCACAGTACGCTAAAACGGATTGCCTACGGCGTCGTTGGCCTGCTGGTGTGCCTGACGGGAGCGCTGGGAAATGCGGTGGTGACCGCCAATCTGCAAAACCTGCAGGGGACCTTCGGGGCCTGGTCGACCGAAATCGCCTGGCTGCCCGCGGTCTACGTGATGACCAACATCTCTATCAACCTGCTGCTGGTCAAGTTCCGCCAGCAGTACGGTCTGCGCGCCTTCACCGAAGGTTTTCTGGTGCTGTACGTGCTGGTGACCTTTTTCCACCTGTTCGTTAACGATCTCAGCTCGGCGCTGATGGTGCGCGCCGCGCACGGGATGGTGGCCGCCGCGCTCAGCTCGCTGGGGATTTACTATCAGATCCAGGCCTGGCCTGCGAAGCACCGCCTGAAGGCGCTCACCATCGGGATTACCGGGTCGTCGCTCGCCATCCCTCTGGCCCGCCTGTTTTCCACCGAACTGCTGCAGCTGGACGAGTGGCGCGGGCTCTATTTCTTTGAGCTGGGGCTGGCGCTGATCTCCCTCGCCTGCGTGATAGCCTTAAAACTGCCGCCGGGCGACAGGCGCAAGGTCTTCGAGAAGAAAGACTTCATCACCTTCTTTTTAATGGCCCCCGGAATGGCCCTGCTCTGCGCCGTACTCTCGTTAGGCCGCCTTGACTGGTGGTTCGAAGCGCCGTGGATTGGCTGGTCGCTGGCGCTATCGCTGGTGCTAATTGTGGCTGCCATCGTCTTTGAACATAACCGCGCCAACCCGCTGCTGAACACCCGCTGGCTGTCGAGCGGCAGCATCGTCCGTCTGGGGCTCATCATGCTGCTGATCCGTATCGTACTGGCAGAGCAAAACACCGGGGTCATCGGCTGGCTGCAGTACGTGGGGTTGCAGAACGAGCAGATGACCCACCTGGCGTGGTCCATTTTCGCCGGGATCGTCTGCGGGATTGTCACCAGCTGCCTCACGATTAAGCCGACCAAACTGGCGTGGCCGATTATCACCTCCCTGGCGCTGATGATTGTTGCCTCGCTGCTGGACAGCCAGTCCAACAACCTGACCCGGCCGGATCAGCTGATGCTAAGCCAGTTTCTGCTGGGCTTCGGCAGCGCCTTCTTCCTGGCACCCGCCATGCTGGCCGCCATTGGCGGGGTGATCGCCGACCCGCGCAACCTGGTCAGCTTCTCGGTGATGTTTGGCATGAGCCAGAACCTCGGCGGCCTGCTGGGCTCCGCGATCCTCGGCACCTTCCAGACCTGGCGCGAGAAGTACCACTCCAGCCTGCTGGCGGACCAGCTCACCACGCTCAACCCGCTGGTCAACGAGCGAATTCAGCTTTATACCCAGATGTATAAAAGCCTGATTGGCGACAGCGCGCTGCTGGGAACGCAGGCGATAACGCAGCTGCAAACGGTCACAACGCTGGAGGCGAATATTCTGGCTTATAACGATACTTATCTGCTGACGGCGAGCATCGCTGCCGCCACGCTGGTCTGGATTTTATGGCGCTTGCTGCGCCTGCGCATCACTGCCCGTCTGGCGCTGAAGAACGCCACCGGCAATAAATAATTGAAAGAGTTCTGGAGAGTTTATGAGTCAGCAGGATGCCGCCAAAGAGCAGGCCAACACCCGCAAAAATGTGCGCATTGTTTCCGTTTTTACCGCCGCCGCCATCGGTATTGTTGGCGTGCTGGTGATCCTTTACGCGTGGCAGTTGCCGCCGTTCACCCGCCACGCACAGTTTACCGACAACGCCTACGTGCGCGGTCAGACGACGTTTATAAGCCCGCAGGTAAACGGCTATATCACTGAGGTCAAGGTTCAGGACTTTGAGCAGGTCAAAAAAGGCGACCTGCTGGTGCAGATCGATGACCGAATCTATCGGCAGCGCGTGCATCAGGCCGAGGCGCAGCTGGCGATGAAAATTGCCGCCCTGAATAACAACCTGCAGCAGCGTAAAAGCGCCGAAGCCGTCATCGCCAAAAATGACGCCGCGCTGAAAAATGCCCGCGCCCAGAGCCTGAAAAGCCAGGCGGATTTAAAGCGGGTGAAAGAGCTGACCTCTGACGGCTCGCTTTCCATTCGCGAGCGCGACGCGGCGCTGGCCAGTGCCGCCCAGGGCAGTGCCGACATCGACCAGGCGAAAGCCGCCCTTGAGATGTCGCGTCAGGATCTGCAGACGGTGATTGTGAACCGCGGCGCGCTGGAGGCGGATGTCGAAAACGCGAAAGCGGCGCTTGAGCTGGCGCAGATTGACCTGCAAAACACCCGCATCGTGGCGCCGCGCGACGGCCAGCTCGGCCAGATCGCCGTGCGTCTCGGGGCGTATGTGACCGCAGGAACCCATCTCACCACCCTTGTGCCTCCTCAGCACTGGGTCATTGCGAATATTAAAGAGACTCAGCTCGCGGAGCTGCGCGTCGGCCAGCCGGTGAAGTTCACCGTTGATGCCCTGAACAACAAAGCGTATCAGGGCCGCGTCGAGAGCATCTCCCCGGCGACCGGCGTGGAGTTCAGCGCCATCACGCCGGACAACGCCACCGGCAACTTTGTCAAAATTGCCCAGCGTATTCCGGTGCGCATCGAGGTGCTCGGTAAGCCTGAGGAGTCCGCCCTGCTGCGTCCGGGTATGTCGGTACAGGTGACCATTGATACGCGGGAGGCGAAGTAATGATCCTTCGTCCGATAGCCGCGCTGGTGGCGGCGGTCATGCTGGCCGGATGCCAGTCCGTTGACGTCAAGCCGGCGCAGCCGACGCTACACATCCCCACCCAGTGGCGAGCTGACGCCGGGCCTGCGAGCCCGGCGGAGCAGCTCTGGTGGCGCAATTTTCATGACAACCACCTCAATCGCTATGTGGATCAGGCGCTTAAGAATAACAGCGACGTGCTGATCGCCCGCGAACGAATTAACGAGTATCAGGCGCGGGTCTATGCAGCTGACGGGAGCCTGTTTCCTTCGCTTGACGCGGGCGTAACCGGGACGCGCGCCCGTTCGCAGTCCGCCGCGACCGGGCTGCCGGTCTACGGCACGCTGTACAGAGGTAGCCTGACGGCGAGCTATGACGTGGATATCTGGGGCGTCAACCGCAGCACGGCCAGAGCCGCCGAGGCCTCGCTGGCGGCGCAAAAAGCCGCCGCCGCGGCCGCGGATTTGACCGTTGCCTCCTCCGTTGCATCCGGCTACGTCACCCTGCTCTCGCTTGACGAACAGCTGCGCGTGACCGAATCCACCCTGAAATCACGCGAAGAGGCGTTTAACCTCGCGAAACGTCAGTTTGAGACGGGCTACAGCTCACGCCTGGAGCTAATGCAGTCGGATTCCGAACTGCGCTCAACGCGGGCGCAGGTTCCCGTGCTGCGGCATCAGATTGCGCAGCAGGAGAATGCCCTCAGCCTGCTGCTGGGAAGCAATCCCGGCGCGGTGGCGCGCAGCGAAAGCTTCGCGGGACTGACGCCGCTTACGCTGCCGACACAGCTGCCTTCTACGCTGCTGAACCGCAGGCCGGATATCGTCCAGGCCGAACGCCAGCTGGTGGCGGCTGACGCCTCGCTCGCGGCGTCGCGCGCCAGCCTGCTGCCGTCGATCAACCTGACCGCGACAGGATCGATACAGGATCGCACCCTGTCCGGCCTGCTGGACAACCCGCTACAGCTCTGGAGCGTCGGAGGCAGTATTCTCGCCCCGCTGCTGAACCGCCTGGCGCTGAATGCGCAGGTGGATATTTCCCAGTCCCAGCGTAACCAGGCGCTGTACGCCTATGAAAAAACCGTGCGTAACGCGTTTGCCGAAGTGAACAACAGCCTTGATGCTATTACGCGCTATCAGGAACAGCTGACCGAGCTGCTTGCCCAGCAGAATGTAGCGCAGGAGACGCTGCGCATTGCGCAGAACCGCAATCGCAACGGCTACTCCTCCTATCTGGACGTGCTGGACGCCCAGCGCACGCTGTACTCGGTGCAGACCAGCGTGGTGCAGGTGAAAAATAACCTGCTGCTGGCGCAGATCGATTTGTATAAAGCGCTGGGCGGCGGCTGGAATAGCGCGTGAACCGCCTTGCGCGCTGATGCCCTCACCCCGACTCTCTCCCACAGGGAGAGGGAGAAAAATCCAAGGAGTCAATCTATGCAACAAAAATGGTCTGCCGTAGATAATTACATGATTTCTTCTCTTATCCCTGACGATGACGTACTGAATCAGGTTCTGGAAAACAACAAACGCGCCGGGCTCCCCGAGCACGACGTAGCGGCCAATCAGGGGCAACTGCTGGCGCTGTTCGTGCGCATGACGCAGGCAAGACGTGTTCTTGAGATCGGGACGCTGGGTGCCTATAGCTCAATCTGGATGGCGCGCGCCCTGCCGCCGGACGGTAAGCTGATTACGCTTGAGGCCGATCCCACGCATGCCCGCGTTGCGCGCGAGAATATTCAGCTTTCGGGGTTAAACGAACGCATTGAATTAATTGAGGGCCCGGCGCTGAGTTCGCTGGAAAATTTCGGCAACGTTCCCCCGTTCGACCTGATCTTTATTGATGCCGATAAGCCAAACAATCCCGGCTATCTGGAGTGGGCGCTGCACTATTCCCGCCACGGTACGGTGATTATCGGCGATAACGTGGTGCGTGACGGCGGGGTAATCAACGGGGAAAGCGACGACGCGCGCGTGCTGGGGGTGCGGCGTTTTATTGAGATGACAGGAGATAATCCGCGCTTAACCGCCACCGCGCTGCAAACGGTGGGGGTTAAGGGATGGGATGGGTTTACGCTGGCGATTGTGAACGGGTGAAAATTGTGCGGGCTGATGCCCTCACCCCGACCCTCTCCCACAGGGAGAGGGAGAAAACCCGGCAAGGGTTTAACCGGAAATCTGCTCCATCGCCTGCAGAATACGCTTATCCGAAATCGGATACGGCGTACCGAGCTGCTGGGCAAAGAAGCTGACGCGCAGCTCCTCGATCATCCAGCGGATCGCCTGCACGTCTTCATCGTCGCGGCGGGCAGGCGGCAGTTTGTTGAGCCACTGCTGCCACGCCTGCTGGACGCTCTCCACTTTCAGCATCTGCGCGCGATCGCGGTGCGGATCGATGGCCATCTTCTCCAGCCGTTTTTCAATCGCCTGCAGATAGCGCAGCGTATCGCCGAGACGATTGAAGCCGTTGCCGGTCACAAAGCCGCGGTAAACCAGGCCGGCCATCTGCGCTTTAACATCCGACAGCCCCAGCGCCATGGTCATATCCACGCGCCCCTTCAGGCGCTTGTTGATATTGAACACGGTGGTGAGGATCTGCTCGACCTGTTTGGCAATCTCCACCACGGTGTCGTTCAGCTCCGCGCGCACCTTTTCATGGAGCTGAGCAAAGCCCTCTTCCGTCCAGACCGGACCGCCCGCCTCGTGGATCAGCTTGTCCACGCCGCAGGAGATGCAGTCGTCAATCAGATCCAGCACCTTGCCGTACGGGTTAAAGTAGAGCCCCAGCTTGGCCTTGTTCGGCAGCTTCTCGTGCAGATACTTGATCGGCGACGGGATATTAAGCAGCAGCAGGCGACGCAGCCCGCGCCACATCATCTGCTGCTGTTCCTGCGGGTTATCAAACAGTTTGATTGCCACGCTGTCGCGCTCGTCCACCAGCGCAGGCCAGGCTTTGACCTTATAGTTGCCGCGCTTCTGCTCGTAGCTTTCCGGCAGCTGACCAAAGCTCCAGATATGCAGCCCGCTCTGCTCGATACCGTCGTCCGCCACCGCAGACAGCGTTTCCTGAACTTTGCCTTTCAGCGCCTCTTTCAGCTCGCTCAGTGAACGCCCTTCCAGCAGCTTTTTGTTTTTATCATCCACCACGCGGAAGCTGATTTTCAGGTGATCGGGCACCTGATCCCAGTTCCAGTCTTCGCGGTCGATGGTAGTGCCGGTCATGCGTCGGAACTCACGCTCGAGCGCGTCCAGCAGCGGCAGCTCCAGCGGCGTGACGCGGCCTAAAAAGGCTTCCGCATAGTTTGGCGCAGGCACAAAGTTACGGCGCACCGGTTTCGGCAGGGATTTAATCAGCGCAATCACCAGCTCGCGGCGCAGGCCGGGGATTTGCCATTCAAACCCGCCCTCATCGACCTGGTTTAGCAGCGGTAGCGGAATATGAACGGTCACACCATCCGCGTCGGCACCCGGTTCAAACTGATACGTCAGGCGCAGCTTGAGGTTGCCCTGATGCCAGAAGTTCGGGTAGTCGAGCTTGCTGACCGACTCCGCCCCCTCTTTAATCAGCATGCTCTTTTCGAAGTTGAGCAGGTCCGGCGTCTCTTTGCTGGCCTTCTTCCACCAGCTGTCGAAGTGGCGGGCGGAGATGACATCGTGGCTGATGCGCTGGTCGTAAAACTCAAACAGCGCCTCATCGTCCACCAGAATGTCGCGGCGGCGGGACTTGTGCTCAAGCTCCTCCACTTCCGCGCGCAGCTTCAGGTTTTCGCGGAAGAAGGCGTGGCGCGTCTGCCAGTCTCCCTCCACCAGCGCGTGGCGGATAAACAGCTCGCGGCTGAGCGCCGGGTCAATCTGGCTGTAGTTGACCTTCCGCGCGGCAACCACCGGCAGGCCGTAAACGGTCACCTTCTCGGTCGCCATTACCGCGCCCTGCGCGCGCTCCCAGTGCGGTTCACTGTACGAGCGCTTAAGCAGATGCTGCGCCACCGGCTCCACCCATTCCGGATCGATACGCGCGGCAATGCGCCCCCACAGGCGGCTGGTTTCCACCAGCTCCGCGACCATGGTCCATTTCGGCGGCTTTTTGAACAGGCCGGAACCGGGGAAGATGGAGAAACGGGCGTTGCGCGCGCCGGTATACTCCTGCTTTTCGGCGTCCTTCATCCCAATGTGGGACAGCAGGCCGGTCAGCAGCGCGATATGAATCTCGCGGTACTCCGCCGGCTCGCTGTTGACCGGAATGCCCAGCTCTTTCACCACCTGGCGCAGCTGGGTGTAGATATCCTGCCACTCGCGCACGCGCAGGTAGTTGAGGAAATCCACGCGGCACTGGCGGCGGAACTGGTTCGAGGAGAGCGCTTTCTGCTGCTCGCCGAGATAGTTCCACAGGTTTACGAAGGCGAGAAAGTCGGACTCTTTGTCGTGGAAGCGACGGTGCTTTTCGTCAGACGCCTGCTGTTTGTCCATCGGACGCTCGCGCGGGTCCTGAATGGAGAGCGCCGAGGTAATGATCATCGCCTCGCGCACGCAGCCGTGCTTTTGCGCTTCCAGCACCATACGGGCCAGACGCGGATCCACCGGCAGCTGGCTGAGCTGGCGGCCCAGCGGCGTCAGCTTGTAGACCGCCGCCTGCTCGTCGGTGGTAATGGCGCCGAGCTCTTCCAGCAGACGCACGCCGTCCTGAATGTTGCGTTTGTCCGGCGCTTCGACAAACGGGAACGCGGCGATGTCGCCCAGCCCCAGCGCAGTCATCTGCAGGATAACGGACGCCAGGTTGGTGCGCAGAATTTCCGGGTCGGTAAACTCCGGGCGCGACAGGAAATCATCTTCGGAATAGAGACGAATACAGATCCCTTCCGACACGCGGCCGCAGCGGCCCTTACGCTGGTTAGCGGACGCCTGGGAGACCGGCTCAATCGGCAGCCGCTGGACCTTCGTGCGGTAGCTGTAGCGGCTGATGCGCGCCGTGCCCGGGTCGATCACGTATTTGATCCCCGGTACGGTCAGCGAGGTTTCCGCCACGTTGGTCGCCAGCACGATGCGTCGCCCGCCGTGCGGCTGGAAGACGCGGTTCTGCTCGCTGTTCGAAAGGCGCGCGTAAAGCGGCAGGATCTCCGTATGGCGCAGGTCGCGCTTGCTGAGCGCATCGGCGGTGTCGCGAATTTCGCGTTCGCCGCTCATGAAGATCAGGATGTCGCCCGCGCTCTCGTTGCCCAGCTCGTCAACGGCGTCGAAGATAGCCTGCAGCTGGTCGCGCTCGGTATCATCCGCCTCTTCCACAATCGGGCGATAGCGCACTTCCACCGGATACGTGCGTCCTGACACCTCGATAATCGGCGCATTGTTGAAATGCTTTGAGAAGCGCTCAGGGTCGATGGTCGCGGAGGTGATGATGATTTTCAGATCCGGGCGACGCGGCAGCAGCTCTTTCAGGTAGCCGAGCAGGAAGTCGATGTTCAGGCTGCGCTCGTGCGCTTCGTCAATGATGATGGTGTCGTACTGCATCAGCAGGCGATCCTGCTGGATTTCCGCCAGCAGAATACCGTCGGTCATCAGCTTGACCATGGTGTTATCGCTAACGTGGTCGCTGAATCGCACCTTGTAACCGATGCAGCCGCCCGGCTCCGTCTGCAGCTCTTCGGCAATACGGTTCGCCACGGTGCGCGCCGCCAGTCGACGCGGCTGGGTGTGGCCTATCAGCCCTTTTAGCCCGCGTCCCAGCTCCATACAGATCTTCGGCAGCTGGGTGGTTTTCCCCGAGCCGGTTTCCCCCGCCACAATCACCACCTGGTGGTCGCGGACGGCCTCAAGGATGTCCTGTTTTTTCTGGCTGACGGGCAGGTTTTCCGGATAGGTAATCGCCGGGCGCGCGGTTTCGCGCAGCACAACTTTCCCTGCTGCCTGTTCAATCTCTTTCGCCATCTCCTGGTAAATGGCCTGTTGTGCATCAGGATTTTTAACCTTCTTCACGCCGTGCAGACGGCGGGCGAAGCGCTGTTTGTCGCGCAGCATCAGAGAATCGAGCTGTTGCAGGAGCATCGGGAAGGTTAATTTTTGTTGTTCTGTCATAGCGTTAAAGGGCAGTACACGCCCTGATAAACTCTCTTTTTAATGATTGCTATAGAGTACCACATCGACGCCTTTCGCGCCTTATTCAAAAAATTCGAACATAGGCTTCGATATATTGCGCTATCTCTGTGGCAGGATTGTGAATAGAGTGTCAACAAGCAACGGGGCAACCCCCTTCAATCAAATGCAAAAACAGGAATCACCCATGAGCAAAGTATTAGTTTTGAAATCCAGTATTCTGGCAGGGTACTCTCAGTCTGGTCAGCTGTCTGATTACTTCGTTGAACAGTGGCGTGAACAGCATTCCGCTGACGAAATCACCGTGCGTGACCTGGCTGCAAACCCAATTCCTGTGCTGGATGGCGAGCTGGTTGGCGCGCTGCGCCCAAGCGATGCACCGCTGTCTCCACGTCAGCAGGAAGCTCTGGCCCTGTCCGACGAGCTGATTGCTGAGCTGCAGGCGCACGACGTTATCGTCATCAACGCCCCAATGTACAACTTCAACATCCCTACCCAGCTGAAGAACTACTTCGACCTGGTGGCGCGCGCTGGCGTAACCTTCCGTTACACCGAGAACGGCCCTGAAGGTCTGGTGAAAGGCAAGCGTGCGATCGTACTGACCAGCCGTGGCGGTATCCATAAAGACACCCCAACCGACCTGGTTGCGCCGTACCTGAGCCTGTTCCTGGGCTTCATCGGCATCACTGACGTGAACTTCGTGTTCGCTGAAGGTATCGCTTACGGTCCGGAAGTGGCGACCAAAGCGCAGACCGATGCGAAAGCCGCTATCGACAGCCTGGTAGCAGCCTAAGACTTCACCCTCTCACCGCCTGGTGGGAGGGTTTTTCTTTTCCCCGCATTTCGTTATCATCCGCTCCCACTCTCCAGCCGGGCGGCCTGATGTCTGCGATTATTGATTCTTTTATTGCCCCACCGTGTCACGACGACATTCAGATCCTCTGGCAGGATGAACATCTGCTGCTGATCGATAAGCCTTCCGGTCTGCTCAGCCTCTCGGGCAAAAATCCGCAAAACCTTGATTCCGTCCATTATCGTCTGGTCCAGACGTTCCCCGGCTGCACGCTGGTACACCGTCTGGATTTCGGCACGTCCGGGCTAATGGTGGTTGCGCGCAATAAGGCCATCAACGCGGCGCTGTGCCAGCAGTTCAGCCAGCGCAGCGTGGAGAAGGTCTACAGCGCCCTGCTTTGCGGCCATGTGGAAAACGACGAGGGAATAATAGACGCGCCGATTGCCAAAGACCCGGCGCTGTTTCCGCTGATGTCGATTTGCGCCATCAACGGAAAACCCGCCCGCTCCCGCTATCGGGTCGTGGAACGTTTTTATCAGGGTACGGGACTGCCGTTAACGCGGGTGATACTGACGCCGGAGACCGGGCGAACCCATCAGCTGCGTATTCACTGCCAGCAGCTGGGACACCCGATTCTGGGCTGCGACCTATATGGCGGTCTTGAAGCGCTGGGGGCTGAGGAAACGCCCCGGCTGATGCTGCATGCAAGCGAGTTGAATTTTATTCATCCCGTCAGCGGAGAGCCGGTTAACGCCCGTCACGCCGCCCCGTTCTGAATGCGGTTTACCACATCAAATCGTCAGGGATTTTGAAGTCCGCGTACGGATCGTCTTCGTCCTGCTCTTCCTGGCTGAGCGCGCTGTTTAACACGATGCTGTCGGCATCGCGCTGGGCAATTTTATCGGCCACCACCGCCGGAATAATCGCGTATTCACAGTCGCCGCTGGCGTTGATGACCAGACGGGCAATCGCCAGACGGCCGTTGATCAGCTGAGCCTGAGTTTGCTTGTCGACGTCGATTTTTTTGATCAGATTGCCGTCGGTGAAGTTAAAGGTGATGTTGCCTTTCGCCACGGTGATGCGGTTCATCTCAATCAGCTGCTTCACCTGCGCCTTAAACTCTTTCGCCAGCACGGCCTGCTTCTGCTGCTCGCTCAGCAGCTTGTCGCGCTCGATCTGCGCTTTCTTGTTCTCTTCTACCGCTTCCCGAGCCTCGCGCGCCTGAACGCGTGATTTCTTTGCCGTGCGCTGCACTTTCGCCGCTTTTTTGCTGCTGACCAGGCCCGCTTTCAGCATCTGCTCTTGTAAGGTGAGTTTTGTCATGATTGTTTCTAAACCGGTTGGAAATTTTGGGGATTATAGCGGGAATTGCGGAGCCTGTGCCAGAGAAGTAGGCATGGCGCTTTGTCGCCTGAGCTTTGTTTATTCTTTATTCAGCGTTTACTAACGTTACGGCCGCAAGACTGATTAAAAAATGTCAGGTCATTTTCTTAAAAAAAATCAGCAACTCATAAATATGATGTGAGTTGAATATCTGTACCCGCTTCAGGCGTAGGCTGCTTTTCTCTTATTAAAAGAGTAAGGAAAAAATATGGCCTTAAAAGGAACAATGCTGCTTAACGATGCTGACTATGCGCCTTTTAACCTGCACGGCGTTGGCGTGTTTATGGCCCATTCCGGGCAGGGAATTTACAGAAACAATGGATTATGTGGTGCTGTTAAAGGCTCAGGTCCAATTCCCCCTGGGAAATACTGGATTGTTGACAGAGGGACTGGAGGTTTCTTTTCAGGGTTAAAAGCGAAGGTTCAGGATCGGTGGAACAAGGTTAGATCCGGGGCAGAATTTGGCCGCGATGAGTGGTTTGCTTTATACAAGGATGACTGGGGTATCGATGATGGCACCTGGATTGATAACGTCTATCGGGGTTTGTTTCGGCTGCATCCGGGTACGCTATCTGAGGGATGTATCACGATTGCCCATGATTCTGATTACGCATTGATCCGCAATGCTCTGATGAGTACGGAACTTATTCAGGTTCCCTGTATGCGTTCACTGATGGCACGCGGCTGGGTTGAGGTGATTGAAAGTGGCTACACCAACACTTGTCCGTAAATGGGGCATCAGGCTATTCAAAACGGTCTGGTTTCTATGCATCAGCATTATAGTAGGCCGCATATTGGGACCCGCTGAACGCTATCTTGATCATGACGTGGCCTCATCTATATGTGATTTTATTTATGGCGACGTGAATGCTGAAACAATATATGACACATATACCAATATCGATATTTTAATTGTACTGACCCTCGCCACGGTTATTTATCGCTTAACAACACTGCTACTCAAGAAAATAAGGAAATAAAGAATGCCAATTCCTCCCTACATGTGGCTAAAAGACGATGGTGGAGCAGATATTAAAGGTTCCGTTGATGTTCAGGACCGTGAAGGTAGCATTGAGATCATAGGGCTGAGTCATGGCCTAAACCTACCGGAGCGCTAACGGCAAGATCACCGGCACGCGTCAACACTCATCCATGCGGATTGAAAAGGAAGTTGATAGCTCCACGCCCTATCTCTATAAAGCAGCATCTACCGGTCAGGCTCTTAAAAGCGCTGAAATAAAGTTCTATCATATCAATGATGCCGGACAGGAAGTCTGTTATTACACCGTCTTGATGGAGAACGTAAAGGTTACGGGTGTTAACTGCAGCGTGCCGAACGTGAAGATCGCTGCCAACAATAAAATGAACCATGTTGAAAGCGTAAGTCTGCAGTACGAAAAAATCACCTGGCGCATTGTCGACGGCAACATCATGCACAGTGACGCCTGGAACGAACGTCCTACAGCATAACGCTAAGGGGCGCGATGCCCCTTACTCTTCCTATCCTGGCATGTGCGCAACACTGTTCATGAACTTCGCTCATGTTGCATTGAAATTAAGTCACTTCCCCTGCGCCGCGGGCTCAGGCATAAATTATGCATTGGTAACTTCTTAGCAACATGAACTTAGGATGCATAACCACAATGAGCAAAGCTTTCACATATACCCTTAAGCGCAGTTGCTTCGATGAGAATTACAACCCGTCAGAAAATACGCGTACGACCACCAACTTTGCCAACCTGGCGCGCGGGGAAAAGCGTCAGGAAAACCTGCGCAATACGCTGGTGATGATCAACAACCGCTTTAACGCCCTGGCGCGCTGGGATAACCCAAACGCCGATCGCTACGCGGTTGAGCTGGAAATCATCTCTGTCGATTTGAACATTGGCGCGGAAAAACCGTTCCCGGCCATTGAGATTCTGCAAACCACCATTGTCGACAAGAAAAACAACCAGCGTATCCCTGGCATCGTCGGAAATAACTTCTCTTCTTACGTGCGGGATTATGATTTCAGCGTGCGCCTGCTGGAACACAACAAGAACCAGCAGCACTTCAGCATTCCGGAAAAGTTTGGCGAACTGCACGGCAATATTTTCCGCCATTTTGTGAGCTCGTCGGAATACAAAGAGAACTTCAGCAAGGGTCCGGTGATCTGCCTGAGCGTCTCCAGCAAAGATACGTATCGCCGCACCGGTAACCAGCACCCGGTACTGGGCATTGAATATCAGCCGGATGGCGAGTCGCTGACGGAACAGTACTTCGCGAAGATGGGCCTGAAGGTTCGCTACTTCATGCCGGAAAACAGCGTGGCGCCGTTCGCGTTCTTCTTTACCGGGGATTTGCTGAGTGACTACACCGATCTGGAGCTGATTGCCACCATCAGCACGATGGAGACGTTCCAGAAAATCTATCGCCCGGAAATTTATAACGCAAACTCGGCGGCGGGACTGTGCTACCGACCGGATCTGAACCAGCAGGATCACTCCTTAACCAAAATTGTTTATGACCGGGAAGAGCGTAGCCGACTGGCGATTGAACAGGGTCGCTTTACCGAAGAATACTTCATTAAGCCTTACCAACACATTCTTGAGCAGTGGTCTGATAACTACACGCTTTAATTCATCAAAAAAGGTCTTTTATTATGAAAACATTGCTCCCGACTTCAACGGCTGGCAGCCTGCCTAAGCCGACCTGGCTTGCGCAACCTGAAACGCTCTGGTCCCCCTGGAAATTACAGGATCAGGAACTCCTGGCGGGTAAACAGGACGCGCTGCGCCTGTCCCTGGATGAGCAGATCCGCGCGGGTATCGATATCGTCAGCGACGGGGAACAAACCCGCCAGCACTTCGTCACCACCTTTATTGAACACCTGAGCGGCGTGGATTTTGAAAATCGCCAGACGGTGCGCATTCGTAACCGCTACGACGCCAGCGTGCCGACCGTGGTTTCTGCCGTTGCGCGTCAGAAACCGGTATTCGTGGACGATGCGAAATACCTGCGTCAGCTCACGGACAAGCCGATCAAATGGGCCCTGCCCGGGCCGATGACCATGATCGACACCCTTTACGACGCCCACTATAAAAGCCGCGAAAAGCTGGCCTGGGAATTCGCCAAAATCCTCAATCAGGAAGCGCGTGAGTTAGAGGCCGCAGGCGTGGATATTATCCAGTTTGATGAACCGGCATTTAACGTCTTTTTTGACGAGGTGAACGACTGGGGTATCGCCGCGCTGGAGCGCGCCATTGAAGGGCTGAAGTGCGAAACCGCGGTACATATCTGCTACGGCTACGGCATCAAAGCCAATACCGACTGGAAAAAAACGCTCGGCTCAGAGTGGCGCCAGTACGAAGAGGCCTTCCCTAAGCTGCAGACCTCGAATATCGACATCATCTCACTGGAGTGCCACAACTCCCGCGTGCCGATGGATCTGCTGGAGCTGATCCGCGGTAAGAAAGTGATGGTTGGCGCGATTGATGTGGCAACCAACGCCGTTGAAACGCCGGAGGAAGTCGCCGATACGCTGCGTAAAGCGCTGCAGTTCGTCGATGCCGACAAGCTTTACCCGTCAACCAACTGCGGCATGGCCCCGCTTTCACGCCAGGTGGCTAACGGCAAGCTGAAAGCACTCAGCGCCGGCGCAGAGATTATCCGCAAGGAGCTCGGCGCATAATTGCCTTAGGTTTGCCAGTAGAGCGGCGTGCCGAAAAACGCCACGTAATAATCAATCACCGCCCTGACGTTCAGGGGCGGATGACGTGCGTTAGGATAGATCGCCGCAATATTGAGTTGCTCCGTGTTGATGGCGCACGCCATTTCCGGCATAAGGGCGACCAGCTCCCCCCACTTCAGCCTGTCGCCAATCAGCCAGTCCGGAAACAGGACGATCCCCATCCCACCCAGCGCGGCAATGAGCAGCGACTCCGCATTATTGGACGTCATCAGCGGCGCGACGGGATAATGCACCCAATTCTCCTCTTTGCGACGCACGAGCCAGCGGTTAGGCCCGGACGAACCGCGATAGACCAGACATTTGTGCTGGCTCAGTTCGGTCGGGTCGGCCGGAATGCCGTGTTGACGCAGATACGCGGGCGACGCGGCGAGGTGGTAGCGCTGCTGCCCAAAAACACGGGCGTGGAACGTCGAATCCGTCAGCGTGCCGATGCGGAAAATGAGATCGGCGGCGTCCCGGTGCGGGTCGATAAAGTCATCGGTCAGCGTCAGCTCAATGGTTAACCGTGGATAACGCTCGGCCAGGCCTGCCAGGCCGGGCGCAACGTGTCTCTGTCCAAAAAATACCGGCCCATTTATGCGGACCGTGCCGGAGGGTACGGTCGAACGTTCGTCCAGCTCACGACGCGCCTCTTCGAAGTTATCGACCATCGCCCGGGCATAGCGGATAAACAGATGCCCGCTTTCCGTGGGGATCACCGCCCGGGTATTGCGATAGAACAGCTGCTGGCCGAGCGCGTCCTCAAGCTGATGAACAATGCGCGACACCTGCGAGGCAGAAATTCCCTCTCGTCGCGCGACGACGGAAAAGTTCTGCGTTTCATAGACGGCAATAAACAGCAGCAGTGAGCGAAGGTTCATGCTTCCGGCATCTGACATTAATGCATTTCCTGCAATGGTGTTTCCTGCATTATGGCATTTTTCTCACGGGTCTACCGACGTAATCTTCTTCGCCAGAAAACGGAGGAAGCGTAATGCAGTTTATTTTGATTTTACTGGTGATTGCCGGCGGGATGGGCCTCTCCGTCGAGGCGGGGCTGCTGGGGCCATTAGGGGGAGAAGTGGGCGATTTATGGGCGACGTTCAGCATTTTTGGCGTCGGCGCCGCGCTGACGTTTCTGCTGATGCTGTTTTTCAGCCCGCGTAACAGCCCGTCGTTTTTCGCCCAGCCCGGCTGGCAGCTGCTCGGCGGCGTGCTTGGCCCTGTTTACGTGGTCATTCTGACGATCGCCACGCCGACCATCGGCATCGCTCTGACGATGATTGGCATTCTGGCTGGTCAGGTTTTTAAAAGCCTGATCATTGACCACTTTGGCCTGCTGGGTACGCCGCACAGGAAGATAAACGCAAAACGTATCGTGGCGCTGGTTTTTATTATTGCGGCACTGGTTCTGGTCGCACAGGGGTGATGATATGACGCTGATAATGATTCTTCTGGCCGTCTGCGGCGGCGCAACGCTGAGCATTCAGGCCGCGATTAACGGGCAGCTCGGCAGCAGCGTGGGCGTTTTCAAAAGCGCGTTTCTGACATTTTCCGTCGGCGCGCTGGTGACCGCCCTGCTCATTTTCTTCTTTGAGCCTATGCAGGCGGTCACGCTGCTGGACGTGCCGAAATGGCAGCTCCTCGGGGCGATGTTCGGCGTGCCTTACATTGTGATCATGGTCGTGGCGGTGCAGCGCATCGGCACCGCCGTCGCCACGGTGGCGGTGATATTCGGCCAGCTCGCCATGAGTATGTTGATTGATAACTTTGGCTGGCTGGGCAATCCCGCCATTCCGTTTTCACCGAGCCGTCTGAGCGCGGTGGTGTGCCTGGGGATTGCCCTGTACTTCATCTACTCCAGCAGCAAAACCGGCAGCGTCCGCGACTAAGCTGAGGTCTTACGGGTAAAGAACAGCGTCACCGTGGCGACGGTGACACCCAGCTTCTTCATCTCGGTTTTATTAAACAGATGCGTCTCATCCTGCAAATACATCCAGTCGTCGAAGTTCAGTAGCCAGGTGCTGCCGTTGGCCTTCACGTTCATACTGTAATGCCAGTTAAAGGCGTTGCCTGCGGACTGTCCCGTGGCAACCCCTTCAATATCCCCTGCCGTACCCTCGTAGCGATCGTTCCCCACGCGGCGAATATGCCAGACCCGCTGCTGCTTCTCGCCGTCGTCGTAAACGAAGTGCTCGTTGAGCGTCAGCGTATCGCCGATAACGTCCCCGGCAATCTCAACGTGGAAACGGCGGATCTGCTTGCCGCTGCGATCCTGCACCATCCCCCACGCTTCGGTTTTGCCCTGGAAGTAGTGGAAGATATCAAGCCGCGGCTCCTGCTGGCGATACTCGGCCACTTCAGTGCTACAGCCCGCCAGCAGCATCGTGAATGCCAGCGCCATCATCAGGATACGTTTCATTTTTGGCCTCCGATTAACTGCTGACGCAGCTCAGGATATTGCGTGCGGGGATCGAGCCAGATGGCCAGAAAACGGGTGCTGAACGCTTCCGACTGACGCGGTCCAAGTGGAATAAACGATGTTTGCGCCGCTGACGCGCGATACCAGAACTGTCCCTGCTTATCGTTGAGCACAAACGCCAGCTGTGAGCCCGGGCGGACATCCGGCCAAAGGGACTGGAGCATCCGCAGCCAGGCTTCGCTTTGAGGCTCCTGCGCCAGGATCCCCTGCGCCTGCCACTGGTCGCGGGTCGCCTCAACCAGATCATCGCGATCGATGTCCCGCGCATAGGTAATAATCAGCGCCTGATCCTGATTATCCCGACCGTAACGCCCGTCCGGGGTGCGCAGCTGAGAGGTATAGACCGTGAACGGACCCCAGGTGAGCGTGGCGTCACCCACCTTCCGCCAGGCAAGCCAGTCGGCGGCCTGGGCAACCGGAACAACCAGCGTCAGCCAAAGCAGCAAAACCACAGATCTCATTTTTGTCTCCCCATCAGCAGGTGGAAAAACAGCATCAACACCAGCCAGCCCGGCGCCATCCAGCTCACGACGATAAAGGTCGGCTCCAGAAATGTGATGGCTCCCAGCCGCTCGCCAATCAGGTACGCCACCGGCCCGCCCACGGCGGCCAGCAGGGTCAGCAGCCAGCCGGGTAGCGTGGTGGTGCGCGTCAGCTGCGTCCAGACGGTGGCGAACATCAGCCACAGTGCCACCATCCAGAGCGGCATCAGGGAGTCGCTCGTGAAGGCAATCAGCCCCGTCAGCGCCCAGAGCGTATCCAGCAGGCTGCCCGCCGCCGCCAGACCAATGGCGTAAAAACGGTATACAGGCGGCAACAGCAGGCACGCCAGGATCGCCAGAGCGATCCAGATAATCAGGCCCTGTTCGCGAAAGAGCACCACCAGCGCCCAGTAGAGATCGAACGCGACGGCCAGCAGGAAGACCTGAATATGACGTCTCATACGCGCTCGGCGGTCAGCTGCACCACGCTAATGGTGCGGGCGTTAAACCCGGCTTCGCAGTAGCCAAAATAGTACAGCCACATGCGGCGGAAACGTTCATCGAAGCCGAGCTTTTCAATCTCCTGCCAGGCGTGGACAAAGCGCTGCCGCCAGTGGGCCAGCGTGCGGGCGTAGTCCGGCCCCATGTCGAAGAGATTGCGCACCACGAAATCGGTGTGGCGCGTCATCAACTCGTTCATCGCGGTAATGCTCGGCAGGAAGCCGCCGGGGAAGATGTAGCGCTGGATAAAATCGACGCTTTTGCTGTAGTCGCGATAGCGCTGGTCCTGAATGGTGATGGCCTGAATCGCCATTCGTCCTCCGGGGCGCAGCCGCGCCTGACAGGTCCGGAAGAACGTGGGCAGATAGCGTTGCCCGACGGCTTCAATCATCTCTATTGAGACCAGCTTGTCGTACTGCCCGGTGAGGTCGCGATAGTCGCAGAGCAGCACCTCAACGCGATCCTGCAACCCGGCGCGGGCGATCCGCTCGGTCGCCCAGCTATATTGCTCCTGCGACAGCGTGGTGGTGGTCACCCGACAGCCATAATGACGGGCCGCGTATTCCGCCATCGCGCCCCAGCCGGTACCGATCTCCAGCAGGTGGTCATTCGGTTCTAGCATTAACTGGTCACACAGGCGCGCCATTTTGGCCTGCTGGGCCGCCGTCAGGTCCTGCTCGTCCTCCGTAAACAAGGCGCTGGAATAGAGCAGCTCTTTATCCAGAAAATGGGCATAGAAGGTATTGCCCAGGTCGTAATGAGCGGCAATATTTTCACGCGCCTGCGCGCGGGAGTTACGCCGCGTCCAGTGGCGCAGACGCTCCAGCGGCCTGCCGAACAGGCGGAACCCGTTTTCCAGACGGCCAAGCACCTCGCCGTTGAGCGCCAGCAGTTCCAGAAGCGGCGTAAGGTGCGTGGTTTCCCATTCGCCGTCCATCCAGGCTTCTGCGGCAGCAAGGCTACCGCCCGTTAAAACGCGCCAGTAAACGCCGGGCGTGAGGATTTGTACGTCGGCCTGCAGCGCGGAGGATGTCTCGCCAAAATGGAAGGTCTGCGCCCCTTCACGCAGGGTGAGCGAGCCGCCGCGGATACCGCTTAACAGACGAAAAAGCAGCCAGCGCGCGATGCGCACGTTACGCGGGATATCGGGTTCTAACGCAAAGACGGGGTCGGTCATGAGCGTTCACTCCTGCTGAAGGGGTGGTTATACAGCGGCACGCGCTTGAGCCAGAGCCGCAGCGCCTGCCAGTAAATGGCAAAAACAGTTTTCAGGGTCATAAGCGGGACGCGAACCAAAAGCGAACGCAGCGCCGGGCGCGTCAAAGGCTCCCGGCGCAGGGCCAGCGTGGCGTCAAAGACCTTCGCTTCCTGATGATTTTCAATGTGCATATGCAGCGTGTTGTCCGGGTCGTTAAAGCGCCAGTGGTAGATCATGTCCATTGGGTTAAAGGGGGATACGTGAAACGCTTTTTCCGTCGGCTGCGCATCCTGTCCGTTGACGGAATAGTAATGACGTTCATTCCACGGCGTGTTGCGAACCTCCGCCAGCACCCAGCGCAGCGTCCCCTTCCCGTCGTAGCAGTAGTAAAAGTTGACCGGATTGAAATGAAAGCCGAAATAGCGCAGCTGCGTCAGGAGCATGACCCGCCCGTCCGGACGTTCCCCGGTCAGGCTCTCCAGCCTGCTCAGCACGTTTTCTTTGAGCGGCGTACCGAGCGGGTAGTCCGCATCGTGAAACGAAGCGGCGGCAAAGCGATTGCGCCGCACGCCAACGGACGAGAGCTGCGGCAGTTCATCGAGATCCAGCCAGGCCATAAAGACGCTGTAGCTGAATTCGTGGGTTTTCGGCTGAAGGCGGCGGTGGCGTAATACGCCGTGGTAGAGGCAGCTGTTCATCTCAGTTCCCCTCTCCGGCCGCTATCGCGTTGACCACGTCCAGCGCGCTGCGCACGCCATCTTCATGAAAACCGTTGTACCAGTAAGCCCCGCAGTACCAGCTCCGGTTGTGACCGTTGATCTCGCCGCGCCGCGCCTGCGCCCGCCAGCTTTGCGGGTTAAACAGCGGATGTTCATAAACGAAGCGTTGCAGAACGAAGCGTTCATCTACCGGCGCGTCAGGGTTGAGGGTAACGCAGAACAGCGGACTGCCCGCAGGCAGCTCCTGCAGAATGTTCATGTTGTAGGTGACGCAGGCGCTGGCCTGTTCCTCCGCGCTCAGGCGGTAGTTCCAGCTGGCCCACGCGCGCTGCCGCACCGGCAGCCAGCGCGGATCGCTGTGTAAAACGACCTCGTTGCGCTGCCAGCCGATATCGCCCAGCACCTCGCGCTCTGCGGGCGTCGGGTCATCAAGCATAGCCAGGGCGCTGGCGGAGTGGCAGGCAAAAATCACCCGTTCGAAAGTATGGCTGCCGTTTTCAAGCTGAAGCGTAACCCCGTGCTCATGGCGGCTCACCCGCTGAACCGGTGAATTGAGGTGCAGATTCAGACGGTCGCCCAGCTTGTCGAGCATGGCGCGGATATACTCCCGCGAGCCGCCCGGCACCACGTACCACTGCGGGCGATGGGTGATATCCAGCAGGCCGTGGTTCTGGAAGAAACGTAAGAAAAGCGGCAGCGGGAAACGCTTCATCTCCTGCAGCGACGAGGACCAGATCGCGGCCCCCATCGGCAGAATGTAGTGGCGCGCAAAAAACGGCGTGAAGCCGTGCTGGTCCAGAAACGTCTGCAGCGTGGCGTTCGGGTCCACCTCCCCGTCCAGCGCCTGTTTCGCCAGACGATTGAAGCGGACGATCTCCCCGAGCAGCCGCCAGAATGCCGGATTCACAAGGTTTCGGCGCTGCGCAAACAGCGACGTCAGGGTGTGTCCGTTGTACTCCAGCCCCGTCGCCGGGTTGTGCACCGAAAAGCTCATCTGCGTTTTTTGCCCGCTGATGCCCAGCTCGCTGAGCAGACCCATAAAGCGCGGATAGGTGCGATCGTTGTAGACGATAAACCCGGTGTCGATCGCGTATGTACCCTGCGGCGTCGGCACGTCAACCGTTGCGGTATGGCCGCCGGGCGTGGCGCCCGCTTCAAACAGGGTCACCTGATGGTGCCCGGCCAGGCGCCAGGCGCAGGTTAGCCCGGCGATGCCGCTGCCGATAATTGCGATGTTCATGAACGCACCATCCTGCGCAGCAGCGCGCGCTGAAGAAATGCCGGTAACCCGGAGAGCGCACGCAAAATAAAGCCGAACCCGGCGGGGAACGCGATATGCATTTTCTCTGCCGCCAGCCCGATACGGATCGCCTTCACCGCCTCGTCGACGCTCACCCTGCCCGGCATGGCAAAATCGTTTTTGCGCGTCAGCGGCGTATCAACAAAGCCGGGAGAAACCACCGTGACGGCAATACCTTTGGGCTCCCAGTCCAGGCGCAGACTCTCGGCGAACCAGCTCAGGGCCGCTTTGGACGCGCCGTATGCCTCTGCCCGTGGGAAAGGTAGCCAGTGGGCCATGGAACTCACCAGCACCACGCGGTTGCCAGCCGTCAGCTGGGGCTGCAGCGCGTCAAGACAGTTCACCGGGCCGAGGAAATTTGTCGTCATCACCCGCTCCACCAGCGCCGCATCCACCACGCCCCCATCGAGATATTCGCAGGTGCCGGCGCAGAGAATAATCAGATCGGCATAGCAGCCGGTCAGCGCCTGGCGGCAGGCGTCCCTGTCGGTCATATCGAACAGACGAACGGTAAGATTGGGGCAGATCTGGCGCAGCGCGTCGAGGCGCGCCCGATCGCGCCCGCAGGCAATCACATGGTAGCCGTCAGCGGCAAAGGATTTTGCCAGCCCGGCGCCAATGCCCGAGCTTGCGCCGGTAATCAGCACCGTCTTCATGATTTAACCCTCCGCTTCACGCCGCGTACCGCCCAGCCCAGCAGCGGGAGATGTTCGTAGATCATCTCTCCCGCATCGTAGTAGTCGCGCTGGCGCGTGATGAGATCGTTTTCCGTGTCCACCACCGAACATCCCGGCAGATCGAGCGGCTCACCTCCGGCAATGCGCGGATGCGACCAGTGCATCACCCAGGTGACAACAAACCGGTTCCCACTGCACAGCGGCGGATCGATAGAAAAACGGCAGTTCTCGACGTTGGCCAGCAGATGGGTGAAATAGCGCTGAAGCGCGAAAATCCCGTCATGCTCGCCAAACGGATCGATAAGCGTGGCATTCGAATGGTAAAGCCCCACCAGCGCGGACGGCGGCTGGCTATCCAGTGCGGCGTAGTACTCAACAAACCGACTCACGACAGAGGGCAAAGTGCTCATGGGTCACATCCTGGCTGTAAACAACGTGGCGTAATCGCATAATTAAAACTTACACAATTAATGTTATTTGTCCAAGTTTGTGGTGATTTATTTTTTATTTTATATATATGTCAATGGCTTAGTAGTAGGCAAAAGAGTGAATTCTGTAGGCCGGGTAAGGTGTAACCGCCACCCGGCTTTAACTTTCAGGATATCCTTAAGGCAAACTCGCCGGTCTTCTTCCAGGCTTATCCTTTTTATTCATAAGGATGCCCGCATGAAACGTTTCTTTCTCTCCCTTTTCTCCAGCCCGGAATCCTTACTGCAGGTGATGAGCCAGCAGGAAATCATTGAAGCCGTCGAAGATGGCGATCGCATCATTATCGACCAGGACGGGAACGCCTCGGTGAACTACAAAAGCAACGAGGTGCGGCAGGATTTTCTGCGTCACGTCAACATGCTGAAGAGGGCCTGATATGGGAACGGCGATATTTATGGTGCTGATGGTATGCGGGTACTGGTACACCAGCCGCGACCTGTCGACCCGTTTTAAAATCAAGCGCTCCATTGGCTGGGACGTCTATTTCCTGGTGGCGCTGTACGGCTGTATTTTCGTTCTGCAGGGCGTGATTGCCACCGGTCTGCTCTGGCTGCTCCTGCTCGCCCTTTCCGCCGCCAACAACGCTTTCCACTTTGCCTCACCGAAATATACCGACTGGCAAATCGACTTTATGAACTGGAGTTTTTTAGGCATTCAGGCGCCGGTGGTCGTGATGCTGGCGTTTGCCATTCTGTTTTGCCTCTACCGCTCTAACTGGGCAGGCAGCGCCAGGCTGGACGGCGAAAGCCGGAAAAAGCTCTACAAACGTCTGGCGCAGTCGAGCGGTATTGAACAGCTGCTGTATCAGTGTATGGAGCAAGGGGAACTGGCGCAGGTCACGCTGCGGTCGAGGCGGATTTACGTCGGCATGATCCACACCGCGACGCTGGAATATGAAAAAACGGCCAATATCGTGCTGATCCCGATGTTAAGCGGGTACAGAGACGCGAAGACGATGAACTTTCGCATCGAGAATAACTACAGCAGGTGGTATGCGGAGCATGACATCACGCTCGACTCGGAACCCCGCAGCGCCATGTCATTCCGGAAGGTGATTTTACTCAATCAGATTGAGAGCCTCTCGCTGTTCGATCCCGCCAGCGCCAGCGCGCTATCGCTGGCACAGCGCGACGAGAGCTCTCGCCCTAAAGAGACATCCCCATAATTCTGAGAATGCTCTGCTGTGAAGCGGTTTCGAAAAGGACGTTATTAACGCAGAGCATGCCCTGCTTCTGGTAGAACCGGTACGCTCCCGCATTCTGCTCAAGCACTTCCAGCCAGAGATAGTCTTTCCCCCTGCTCCGGGCCATGTCGGTGATGCTGTTGAACATCACCTGGCCATAGTTCTTGCCGGTCTCGGCGGGATCGAGGTAGAGCTTGTTGAGGAGAACCCCCTTCTTGTCCGTTTCCGGGAGCAGGGCTTCCCAGGTCACTTTCATGAATCCCACTGGCCGATCGGTCTCGGCAACATACCAGGAAACAGCGTTCTCTTTCAGGCTCTGTTCAAGTACGGAAAGCGCGTACTCGCCGTCGAGAAAATCCTTCATCTCTGCGTCTGACACCCACAGATGCTGAAAATGGGCGGGATAGATTCGGTATCCCAGCTCGCTTAAAAGCGTTGAATCGGCCCCGGAGGCCTGGCGAATTCGAAGAGTCATGTAAGGTATCCCTGGTAATCACCCGCGTTGGGCATGTTGAAAGAGGTCCCAGCGGTTGCCGTAAATATCTTCAAACACCACCACCGTACCGTACTCTTCCTCACGAGGTTCTTCGCAGAAATGAACGCCTTTGTCTTTCATGGCACGGTAATCGCGCCAAAAATCGTCCGTCTGAAGGAAGAGGAAAACTCTGCCGCCGCATTGATTGCCGATAAAGCTTTCCTGCCTCTCGTTAGAGGCGCGAGCCAGCAAAATATTGCAGTCGCTTTCCGGGTTGGGTGAGACGACCACCCAGCGTTTACCCGGTTGAGGCGTATCTTCTACGAGGGTAAAACCCAGCTTATCTGTGTAGTATTCAATCGCACGATCGTAGTCATCAACCACAATAGCCACGCAGCCAAGGCATCGCTTCTGCGTTCTCATTTTTCGTTTCCTTTGCATAAATGGGTTACGGGCAACGCTATCCCATTGCAGCGTGCTGGCCGCCGGGTTTACTGGCTTGCGTAAGCCTCGCGCTTTTCTGCCCATTTCAGCATGGCATCAAGCGCCGGACATAATGCCTGACCCCAATCGGTGAGGCGATACTCCACTTTCGGTGGCACTTGAGGGTAGACCATCCGCGAAACGATACCATCGGATTCAAGTTGCCTGAGCTGCTGCGCCAGCATCTTCTGGGAAATACCGGGGATCAGTTTTTCGAAATCAGAGTAGCGCTGCACTTTTCCGTCGAAAAGATGAAAAAGAATAATTAATTTCCAACGGCCTTCCAGCAGCCGTAACACTTGCTCCACGCCGCTCGCGGCAGATTCCGGACTATATAACTTACTCATAATTCAGTAGCTCACTTTTTCGTGCGTACTTGTCAATTTCTCAGTCTATGTTGAATATAACTGTACTGTAAATAACGGGAGTGCAAGGTTATGTCATTAGATATTGATTTTAAAGGCAAACGCGTGCTTGTTACCGCTGGCACGAAAGGGCTCGGAAAAGCGGTCGTCGGGCTTTTAAAACAACTCGGTGCAACGGTATTCACCACTGCGCGCCACGAGCCGGACGTAGATATAGCAGATACTTTCGTCGCCGCGGACCTTACGACGGTCGCTGGATGTGCCGCTGTCGCATCTGCGGTTCAGGAACAGATGGGAGGCGTCGACGTGATTATCCATGTTGCGGGCGGTTCAACCTCGCCCGGTGGCGGTTTTGCTGCGCTTGGCGAAGAAGAGTGGCAGCAGGAGCTCAATCTTAATTTGTTGCCTGCAGTACGCTTAGATCGCGCCCTGCTTCCCGGAATGCTCGCGCAGGGAAATGGGGTGATTATTCACGTGACGTCTATTCAGCGCGAGCTGCCGTTACCGGAATCAACAACGGGTTATGCGGCGGCTAAAGCAGCCCTCTCAACCTACAGTAAAAGTCTTTCAAAGGAAGTCTCACCGAAGGGCGTTCGGGTGGTGCGCGTTGCGCCCGGCTGGATCGAAACTGAAGCGGCAGTTGCACTGGCGGAGAGGCTGGCAAAGCAGGCAGGAACAGACTACGAAGGCGGTAAGCAGATTATTATGAAGGCGTTAGGTGGAATACCGCTCGGACGCCCTGCCAGACCGATTGAGGTGGCCAACCTCATCGTCTTCCTCGCTTCATCGCATGCTGCGAGTATCACCGGTACTGAATTTGTGATTGATGGCGGCACCATTCCGACAGTGTAACGCGGGTGCTTAATCGGCTCGGTGCGCGAGTTGATTAAGCACCGGGGAATATCACCGATCGGACAGTTTCTCCAGGCCCTTTTTTAACGCATGTTTTACCGCTTCTGAATCCATGCCCATCTGTGCATGAATAATTGCGCCGTCAATGAGCAGCATGATTTCATTGACGACGCGCTCATCTGCACTCTTCGTCAGCAAGGCAATAATTTTCTTTGTTTCTGACTTATGACTGCGGCATATCTCTTTTATCTCGCTTTCAATATCTTCCGATTTCGCCTCTGCGCTGGCGTTAATAAACGCGCAGCCGTGGAAATCGGGCGAAATAAACCATTCGTAAAGCGTTGCAGATATCGCATCAGCAGGTATTTCGCCTTCATCGAGATGTCGACGCAGCGTGGATTCAAACCAGTTAATCCATATTTCATGCCGATAGTGCAAATAGGCGAGAATAAGCAAGCTCTTACTCGAAAAATGACGATAGAAAGTCACCTTGGTCACTTTAGACGCTTTAATCAGCGTATCCACACCCGTCGCCCTGAAGCCCGTGGAATAAAACAGATCGTGCGCCGTGAGTAATATCTTATCTCTGACGCTGATTTTTGTATCGTTGCCTGCGGGTTCTGTTTTCACTTTTGGCTAGCCTCAAAAAGAATGTTGACAGCGTTATTTCACAGGCATAGATTACCGCAAGTAGACGAACCTGTCTACATAATATAACGCTGAGGTAATCGCAATGAACACACGTCCTCCTTTACCGCCCTTCACTCGTGAAAGCGCCATCGAAAAAGTCAGACTGGCAGAAGATGGCTGGAACAGCCGCGACCCGGCGAAAGTCGCGCTTGCCTATACGCTGGATACCCAATGGCGTAACCGCGCAGAGTTCGCCACCAACCGTGAAGAAGCCCAGGCGTTTCTGGAGCGGAAATGGAAAAAAGAGCTGGACTATCGTCTGATTAAAGAGCTCTGGGCATTTACGGAGAATCGGATCGCGGTGCGCTATGCCTATGAATGGCATGATGATTCCGGCAACTGGTTCCGCTCTTACGGCAATGAAAACTGGGAGTTTGAGCCGGACGGATTGATGAAGCGACGCTTTGCCTGCGTAAACGATATGCCGATCAAAGCCTCTGAGCGGCTGTTCCACTGGCCGCTGGGCAGACGCCCGGACGATCACCCTTCGCTGAGCGATCTTGGCTTATAGGATTTTCGCATCACTCCGGGCCGCCCCGGAGTGATGACCTTACAGCGCGCCCAGCTGTTTCATCAGCGTCAGGTTGTCCTCAATATGCCAGTTAGCTACGATCTTACCGTCACCAATCTCATAAATATCCGTGGCGATAAAATCTATTTTCTGCCCCTTTCCTTTCAGCTTGCCAAATGTTCCGGTGAAGGTGCCGTGAAAATGTAAATGCGAAACCACGCGATCGCCTGAAATAATCATTTGCTCAACGTCACAGCGTAAATCAGGCACGGCTGCACGAAACGCGCGGGAAGCTAAAATAGCGCCTTCCGCCCCCTGCTTACGCCCTTCCGGAGGCGTTTTATCAATAAAGCCTGCCGCCAGGGCATTACGCGCCAGGGTTTCATTACCCGTGTTCCAGAATGAAGCATATTCTCTGGCGACGGCTTCATTCGTCTTTAATTTCGCCTGCGGCAGGCTGTTGTCCACAATTAGCTGCTTCGGCTGCAGCCATTCCCCCTGCGCGGAAATCGCATTGCCCGACAGACCTGCAAAAATAACCATCGCTACAGCCGAATGAAAATACGTCGTATATTTCATGATATCTCTCAATAGAGTATTACATTACCCGCAGTCGATTTCCTGCGGTTCAAATCAGAGAGGGTCAGTTAATTAACGCCCCGCCCTCAATATCAATGACCGACCCCGTGACAAAGGGATTATCAATGGCGAAAAGATACCCTTGAGCGATATCCTCCGCCCTTCCCCAGGCTTTGGCCGGCAGGGTTTCCGCCGCGCCAGCGAGCATTTTTTCCCGCGCGGCGGCATCCATGCCCGCGTACGCTTCCGTGTCGGTCAGCCCCGGACTCACGACGTTGACGCGCAGCGGTGAAAGCTCTTTCGCCAGCACTTTTGTCGCGGCCTCAATGGCGGCATTCATCGTCGTTTTAACAATGGCGCCCGCCACGGTGCGACGCGCCACGAACCCGCTGGTGAACGTCAGCGTACCGCGGGGGGCGATGTTCCCGCCGAGATAGCGGGCGACATTGATGCTTCCCCAGAATTTTGTATCAAAGGCCAGCCTTGCCGCGCGGAGATCCAGCCCGGAAAGAAGCCCTCCCGGAGCCTGTGAACCCGCCGTAACGACAATATTATTGACCTCACCCAGCGTTTCACCGAGTGCGACAAGCTCTTCCTCACGGCTGATGTCCAGCACGAGGGTGTGAACTGACGCGGCGTGGGCGCTAAGCCGCTGTCGCGCGGCGTCCAGTTTTGCGCTGTCGCGTCCCGCAAGAATAATCTCCTCGCCGCGCCCGGCAAGCAGGCTGCCCAAGGCGAAACCGATGCCGGAACCGCCGCCGATAATTAAAGTTTTACGGGTCATAATGTTTCCTCCTGTAGAGCGTACGTTGGGTAATCGGTATATCCCGTGCCGGTACCGCCAAACAGCGTGGCGGGGTCGCGCACCTGGGCAAGAGGCAGCTGGTTTGCCAGCCGGTGGGGCAAATCGGGGTTGGCAATAAACGGACGGCCGAAGGCAATCAAATCGGCATAGTCGGCAGCAAGGATCTTTTCAGCTTTATCAAGGTCATAGTTACCCGCGACGATAAGAGTTCCGCTAAAGGTCTCGCGAAGGGACTGACGGAAACGCTCGGGTACCTGAGGGGCATCATCCCAGTCGGCTTCCGCCAGGTGGATGAATGCAATACCTTTTTGTTCACACCAGGCCGCAAGCGCAAGTATGGCTTCAGAGACCTGCGGGTCGTTCATCCCGCGCTGGGTAATAAATGGGGAAAGGCGGATACCCGTGCGCTCGTGACCAATGGCCTCGGCAATGGCGCTTAACACCTCCTGGGCAAAACGGATGCGGTTCACCAGCGTACCGCCGTACTCATCCGTGCGTTTGTTGGAGGTTTGACGCAGGAACTGGTCTATCAGATACCCGTTTCCGCCATGAACTTCTACGCCATCAAAACCGGCCTGGACGGCATTCAGTGCCGCCTGACGATAGTCCGCGATGATGCTGTGAATATCCTTGCGCGAGAGTGTTCTCGGCTGCGGGCAGTCAACCATCTGGCCTTCCCCACGCTCATTCACCACCCACACCTGCGCGTCTGGCGCCAGTGCTGACGGGGCGACGGGCTGACCATCCTGGTGAAAACTGGCGTGCGACATTCGCCCGACGTGCCAGAGCTGCGAAAAAATCACTCCGCCCGCCTGATGCACGGCGCCCGTCGTGAGTTGCCATCCCGAAACCTGTTCAGGCGAATGGATGCCGGGTGTCCATGAGTATCCCTGGCCCTGAGGCGAAATCTGCGTGGCTTCCGTGATGATTAATCCCGCGCTGGCACGCTGCCGGTAATACTCTGCCATCAGCGCGGAGGGGATATTTCCCGGCTGAAGGGAGCGCGCGCGGGTCATCGGCGCCATGACGATACGATTTTTCAGGTCCAGCGAACCCAGCCTGTAGCGTTCAAAAAGTGAGGTACGTTGCATGATTTTATCCCTTATGGTTTGGATAACATCACTTTACAGTCCGCATCTGATTTTGATAATTACGCTAAAAGTAGATGCACTTTTCGGAAAATATGAATAATGGGCAAACTCGAAGACATGGCTTTACTGGTGGAAGTTGCCGAGGCCGGAAGTCTTTCCGCCGCCGGACGACGCCTGTCGCTTTCCCCCGCGACCATGACGGCCAGGCTGAAGGCGATTGAGGAGCGTTACCAGACGCGCCTGTTTCACCGCTCAACGCGATCCCTCACCCTGACCCGCGCCGGGGAAGAGTTTTACCATGCCGCGCTGCGCGTGCTGGAAGAGATGCATCATGCCGAGTCGTTACTGACGCAAAAAGAGGGCGTGCTCAGCGGCAATATTCGCCTTTCCGCGCCCTCGGATTTTGGCAGACAGTATCTTAGCCCCGCCGTCATTGATTTTTCCCGGCGCCATCCTGACGTTAAATTTTTCATCTCGTTAAGAGAACACATTGAGGACCTGGTCGCTAACCGGCTGGATATGAGCGTGCGTTTTGGCAACCTGCCGGACAGCAGCCTTGTCGTCAGAAATATCCGCCCGAACCATCGGGTGCTGGTTGCCTCCGGGGCGTATCTTAACGACCACGGCGTCCCCGCCACGTTTGCCGATTTAGCCCGGCACCGGTGCCTGGCGCTGGAATCGCAGGGCGTGGTGATGAACGAATGGCGCTTTGAAAAAGATGGCGAGGAAAGCGTCGTTCGCGTAGAGCCAGCCATGGTGTGCGACGACGGGGCTTTACTTCGCCAGTGGGCACTCAGCGGAGCTGGCATCGCGGGGAAATCGTGGTGGGACGTCAAAGACGATGTTGAAACCGGAAGGCTCACGGTACTGTTTGCCGACAGCTTCACCGGCTTTAGCCGATACGATCGCAAAGATGTCGGCCTGCAGCTTGTTTACCCCCAGCGCAAACTGCAGCCGCTTCAGGTCACGGCTTTTAGCCAGTTTTTTCTCGACTGGCTAAAAAAGCAGTAAAATTAAATCGCGTCAGGCATCTGCGGTTAATTTCTCGCCAAAATAAGAGATGGCGCGCATTTCGCTGACAACCTCAGGACTACTCTGTGTGCGGTTTTCAGGAGGTAAAAAATATGAAAAAGCTTCTGATCTGTTGTTTGTTTGGTAATACCGCAAACTCTCTCGCCAAAAAGATGCAGTCTCTGGCAGAACGCGAAGGCTATCCGCTGATGATTAGCGCTGTTGGGCTGGATAACTTCGCCAGCGTCGCTCCCGCTTTCGATGGTTTCCTCATCGCGCCGCACATTCAGTACAAACTCGATGAGATAAAAGAAAAGGTGGGCAATACGCGCTCAATCGCCATTATTGAGAGCCTGCCCTATGCCTCTCTCGACGCGAGGAAAGTATTGAATTTCGTGAAGGAACAGATGCCTGAACTGGCTGCCTGACAGATAAGGCCGCATCGGTTTTGCGGCCTCCTCTCACCCGGCGATCAAAACGTGTCGACGCAAGGCTGACCGACCTTATTTAGGGCGTTTTTCAACCTGGCTCTGAGTTCAATTAACGCCGCTTCTTTCTCTTCAAGCTGCTGCAGCTTGCGGCGCAGAGAAGCCTGTTTTTGCTCAGCGGTAAAGTTGTCGTCAACCCAGACAGCTAAAACCTCTGCAATTTCGGCTAAGGTAAAGCCCAGCATTTTGGCATGCTTGATCATGTTTAAACGCTGTAAATCCACGGCGGAATAAACTTTGTAGTTATTGCTGCGATTGGGCTGCGGGATATTCTCTAATAGCCCCTGTCGCTCATAGTAACGCACCGTCTCTTTCGACAATCCCGTTTTCGCACACAGTTCACCAATTCGCATCGCGTCGCCCTCACCCTGGAAAAATCACGCTTGACCGTGTACCTAAGTGCACGGTTTATCCTGTGCGTCATACATTAGGGAAACGGGATTAAAGATATGAATTCTTTTGATTATACAGGAAAAACAGCGCTGATTACCGGAGCATCTTCGGGCATCGGTCGTGATTTCGCCAGGCAGCTCGCCGCCCGAGGCGTGGCCTTGATCCTCGTCGCCCGCAGCGAGCCAAAGCTGCAGGCGCTTGCCGCAGAGTTGGTCAGAAAGCACGGCGCCTCCATCACGATTATCGTGCAGGATTTAGTGAAGCCGGAAGCCATTCCCCACATTGTGGAACGGCTTGAAACCTTAAGACGCGTCCCAGACATTCTGATTAATTGCGCCGGGTTCGCCACCTACGGGCCATTCGAAAAGCTGTCAATCGACAGGCAGCGTGATGAGATTAACGTAAACTGCATGCCCCCCGTGGAGCTGACTCACGCCCTGCTGCCGGGAATGCTGCAGCAAGGTTCCGGGGTGATTATTAACGTTGCCTCAACGGCCGCGATGCAACCGGATCCCTATATGGCGATTTATGGCGCAACCAAAGCCTTTCTGCTCTCGTTTTCGAACGCGCTGTGGGGAGAATATCGCTCCAGGGGCATCCGCGTCCTGGCGCTTTGCCCCGGCGCAACGGATACGGCCTTTTTTGATGTGGTGAATGCTGAGGAAGCTTCGGTAGGTAAACGAATGCCCGCTCACAAGGTGGTCACCCTGGCGTTGAAGGCCATGGAGAGTAACCGTAGCTACCTGATTACCGGATGCGGTAACTGGCTTCTGGGGCAGCTACACCGGTTCGTGACGCGCAGGCGTCTGGTGCTTATCGTTGAAAAAATATTGCGCCCGCGCTCGGCTTAAGCAAAAACGGCTCTGTTCAGCGCAAGGGAGTTGCGCTGAAATGCTCGCTTATCGCAGACAGATAGATGCCATAGTGCACGAAAAACAGTGATACACTTACCGCATCTGGTTGATCGTCCCGTCTGAACGTTTCATGATGAATGACGGTAACCAAATCTCAAAATGGTCACTCGTTGTTAATCGTAGCCCGTCACGCTAAGCTTAAATAATGACTAAAAATATTAATCCCCCATCAGCACGTGGTCCCCTTGACCACGCTGTCAGAGAGCAAATCGTCGAAGCGGCTTTTGAGCACTTCGGTCACTACGGCTATGAAAAAACCACTGTCGCCGAACTGGCTAAATCTATTGGTTTTTCAAAGTCCTACATCTATAAGTTTTTCGATTCCAAACAGGCTATCGGCGAGGTGATCTGCGCTAACCGCCTGGAGCTGATCATGGCGGCAGTGCTTTCCGCCATCGAGGATGCGCCGTCAGCAAGCGAAAAATTACGCCGCCTTTTCAAAGCGCTCACCGAGGCGGGAAGCGAGCTGTTTTTCCACGACCGTAAGCTATACGACATTGCCGCCGTCGCCGCGCAGGAGCAGTGGCCGTCAACCCAAAAATACAGTGAAAGCCTGATGAAGCTGATCGAGAGCATCATTATCGAAGGCAGGCAGGCCGGCGAGTTTGAAAGAAAAACGCCGCTGGATGAGGTCACATTTGCCGTCTACATGGTGATGTGTCCTTACATTAACCCCGTTCAGCTGCAGTACAACCTCGAAATGGCCCCCACGGCGGCAGTGCTACTCTCTTCACTGATTTTAAGAAGCCTGGCCCCCTGATTTGTGACCATTGACAATTTTGGTCACTAGTCAGAGAATGCGGATACCGTCCTGTTACGTCAAAAAGGTTTCCCATGCTCAGGCTCACTTCAGCCCGCGTTGCCGTTTGTCTTCTGCCGTTTGCCCTGGTGGCGTGCGGCGATATTTCCGCGAGTGACGATCCGCGCACAAAGCCACCGCTTGTCAGATCCGCCTCCGTCGAGCTTGCGAACAATAGCGCCCGCGCCTTCACGGGCGTGGTGGTCGCAAGAACGCAAAGCGATTTAGGTTTCAGAGTCCAGGGAAAAATCCTTGAGCGGCTGGTCGACACGGGGCAGACCGTCAAACAGGGCCAGCCCCTGCTGCGCCTGGATCCGGTTGACCTGAAATTACAGGCTCAGGCGCAGCAGCGCGCGGTGGATGCGGCTCAGGCGCGCGCGCGCAAAGCCACCAGCGATGAGGCGCGCTATCGCGGTCTTGTGGCGTCCGGCGCGGTGTCTGCCTCGGAGTATGACCAGATCAAAGCGGCGGCCGACACGGCCAGGGCCGATCTCAGCGCCGCCCGGGCGCAGGCCAGCGTGGCGCAAAACGCCACGGGCTATGCCGTACTGCTGGCGGATTCAGACGGCGTGGTCATGGAGACGCTCGCCGAGCCGGGTCAGGTCGTCAGCGCCGGACAGGTGGCGATCAGGCTCGCCAGAGCGGGACAGCGTGAAGCGCTCGTCCAGCTTCCGGAAACGCTGCGTCCTGCCGTCGGCAGCGAAGCGCAGGCCACGCTGTATGGCAATGAAAAACATCCTGTCACCGCAACGCTGCGCCTGCTGTCTGACTCGGCCGATGCCGCGACCCGCACGTATGAAGCCCGCTACGTGCTGGATGGCCTGCTGGCGAACGCGCCGCTGGGGGCGACCGTCACGCTGAACATTCAGGACAATAAAGCGGAAGGTCAGGTCATGCAGGTCCCGCTGGCTTCACTCTATGATGCAGGAAAAGGTCCCGGCGTCTGGCGCATTTCCGCCCAGCCGGCAAAGGTCGCATGGACGCCCGTCAGGGTGCTGAGCGTGGGTGAAGATGCGGCGCAGGTCACGGGCGGCGTGAAGCCCGGTGAGAAGATTGTTGCGTTAGGTGCCCATCTTCTGCACGAAGGTGAGGTCGTCAGGCTTGCCGAGCAACGCAGTGCCGCCCTGGCGGAGAATACGCCATGAGCGGAAGCCGCTTCAACCTGTCGGCGCTGGCCGTCCGCGAACGTTCCATTACGCTGTTTCTGATCGTTCTGGTCACGATTGCCGGAATTTACGCCTTCTTTGGGCTCGGACGCGCGGAAGATCCGCCCTTCACGGTAAAGCAAATGACGGTGGTAACCGTCTGGCCGGGCGCCACCGCGCAGGAAATTCAGGATCAGGTCGCCGAGCCGCTGGAAAAGCGCCTGCAGGAACTCAAATGGTATGACCGTACCGAAACCTATACCCGTCCCGGCATGGCGTTTATCACGTTGTCATTGCAGGACAAGACCCCGCCAGCCGAAGTGCAGGAGGAGTTCTATCAGGCGCGGAAGAAGCTTGGAGATGAATCGCAGCGACTTCCGGCGGGCGTCATCGGCCCGATGATCAATGACGAATTCTCGGATGTCACCTTTGCCCTCTTTGCGCTGAAAGCGAAAGGCGAACCGCAGCGGCAGCTGGTACGCGATGCCGAAGGCCTGCGCCAGCAGCTTCTGCACGTTCCCGGCGTGAAGAAAGTGAACATTATCGGCGAACAGGCCGAGCGGATTTACATCTCCTTCTCCCACGGCCGTCTGGCGACGATAGGGCTCTCACCCCAGGATATTTTCAACGCCCTCAACAGCCAGAACGCGTTAGCCGCGGCGGGCTCCATTGAGACCCGAGGCGCGCAGATTTTTATCCGCCTGGACGGCGCGTTCGATGAACTGCAGAAAATCCGCGATACGCCTTTTGTGGCTCAGGGCAAAACGCTCAAGCTGTCCGATGTGGCAACGGTTGAGCGAGGCTACGAAGATCCCCCGACGATGCTGATACGTAATCAGCATGAGCCCGCCCTTCTGCTGGGCATCGTGATGCGTGAAGGCTGGAACGGTCTGGCGCTGGGGAAAGCGCTGGATGCGGAAACGGCGAAAATAAATGACAGCCTGCCGCTGGGCATGTCCCTGACCAAGGTCACCGACCAGTCCGTGAATATTCGCTCGTCGGTCGATGAGTTCATGATCAAATTCTTCGTCGCCCTGCTTGTGGTCATGGTGGTGTGTTTTATCAGCATGGGCTGGCGCGTGGGTGTTGTCGTTGCGGCGGCGGTCCCGCTGACGCTGGCGGTCGTTTTCGTGGTGATGGAAGCCGCGGGGATAAACTTTGACCGCGTTACGCTGGGCTCCCTGATCCTCGCCCTCGGCCTGCTGGTTGATGATGCCATCATCGCCATCGAAATGATGGTGGTGAAAATGGAGGAAGGTTACGACAGAATCAAAGCCTCGGCCTTCGCCTGGAGCCATACCGCCGCGCCCATGCTGGCCGGTACCCTGGTGACGGCCATAGGCTTTATGCCGAATGGCTTTGCCCAGTCGACCGCAGGGGAATACACCAGCAATATGTTCTGGATTGTCGGCCTCGCCCTGATTGCATCGTGGTTTGTCGCGGTGGTGTTCACGCCCTATCTTGGGGTGAAGATCCTGCCGGCGATCCCTAAAGTAGAAGGGGGTCATGCCGCCATCTATAACACGCCTCGCTATAACCGTTTTCGCCAGCTGCTTGCCCGCGTTATCGCCAGAAAATGGCGGGTAGCCGGGTCGGTGGTCGCCATTTTCATTCTTGCCGTGCTCGGTATGGGGCTGGTTAAAAAACAATTCTTCCCGACCTCCGATCGCCCGGAAGTACTGGTTGAGGTGCAGATGCCATACGGTACCTCGATTGAGCAAACCAGCGCCGCAACCGCAAAAATCGAAGCGTGGCTGGGCCAGCAGCCCGAAGCCAAAATTGTCACGGCCTATATTGGTCAGGGTTCGCCCCGTTTTTATCTGGCGATGGCGCCTGAACTGCCCGATCCGTCTTTTGCGAAAATCGTGATCCTGACGGACAGCGAGACATCGCGCGAGGCGCTCAAGCTCCGGCTGAGAGACGCTGTCGCCAACGGCCTTGCCCCCGAAGCCCGCGTACGGGTAACGCAGCTGGTGTTTGGCCCGTACTCGCCCTTCCCGGTTGCCTGGCGCGTGTCGGGGCCGGATGTCGAACAGGTGCATGACATCGCTGACAGGGTGAAAGCCGTGCTCCAGGCAAGCCCGATGATGAGAACCGTCAACACCGACTGGGGTTCACGCGTTCCTGTCCTGCATTTCACCCTCGATCAAAACCGCCTGCAGGCGACCGGCTTGACCTCCAGTGCCGTTGCCGATCAGCTTCAGTTTCTGCTCTCAGGCGTGCCCGTCACCTCCGTGCGAGAGGATATTCGCTCGGTAGAGGTTATTGGACGCGCGGCGGGAGACATCCGTCTCGATCCGGCAAAAATCGAGGGTTTCACCCTTGTCGGCAATGCGGGACAGCGCGTTCCGCTGTCGCAAATCGGCAAGATTGAGATCGGTATGGAAGATCCGATCCTGCGCCGCCGCGATCGCACCCCGACGATTACCGTGCGGGGCGACATCGCTAACAATCTTCAGCCACCGGATGTGTCGGTCGCCGTCATGAAGCAGCTCCAGCCGATTGTTGATGCGCTGCCGCCCGGGTACCGAATAGACATGGCGGGTTCGATTGAGGAATCGGGTAAAGCCACGCAGGCAATGATTCCGCTGTTCCCGATCATGATTGCCCTGACGCTGCTGATCATCATTTTGCAGGTGCGCTCAATCTCGGCGATGGTGATGGTGTTCTTAACCGCGCCGCTGGGGCTGATTGGCGTAGTGCCCGTGCTGTTGATTTTCAATCAGCCGTTTGGCATCAACGCGCTGGTCGGCTTGATCGCCCTTTCCGGCATTCTTATGCGCAATACGCTGATCCTGATCGGTCAAATCGATCATAACCAGAAGGACGGCCTCGAGCCGTTCCAGGCGGTGGTTGAAGCGACGGTCCAGCGCGCGCGCCCGGTCCTTCTGACCGCCATAGCCGCCGTGCTGGCGTTCATTCCCCTGACGCATTCGGTGTTCTGGGGCACGCTGGCTTACACGCTGATAGGCGGCACGCTGGGCGGGACGATCGTCACGCTCGTCTTCCTGCCCGCGATGTATGCGATCTGGTTCCGGATCCGACCTGCGGAACAACGCGTTCAGCACCCTGCAGAAAACGTGTAAACTACCATGAGTAGATAACACTTCTGAGGAAAGCATGGTTGTTAAGCGCTTAAGAAAAGAGGACCGCCGCGTGCAGCTGCTGGAGGTTGCGCGCGGAATCGTTCGTCAGCAAGGCACGGAAGCGCTGACCCTTGGCTACCTGGCCGAACGCGCCAACGTGACCAAGCCTATCCCCTACGATCACTTTGGCGATCGTGAAGGACTGCTGATGGCGCTGTACCAGGATTATAGCGACCGGCAGCTGGCGAAATTCCGCGAGACGCTGGCGGTCGACAGCAAAACGCTGGAGAAGACGATCCGCTTTTTCAGCGCTGCCTATATCGACTGCGCCATTAGCGCCGGGCCTGAGACCGGGCCGATTGCTGCCGCGCTGTCCGGATCCCACGCGTTGCAGACGTTTCGTGAAGCATGCGTGGCCGAATGTGCCGACTGCCTGCGTACCGCGCTTTCCCCTTTTGTTACTCTGAAAGGCGTTCAGGGAGAAGCGGTACTGACGGCCATTATTGGCGCCGCGGAGGCGCTCAGCACTGCCGCTGGCAACGGCGTGCTCGCCCGGAACGTGGCGGAAGATACGCTCAGCGGCGCCATGACCGGCGTGCTGGAGACCTACGTGAATAGCACAAAATGATCGCTGGGGGCGGATTGACACCTAAGTTACCAATAGTAACATAGGCATCAATTCTCACCCATCCGAGGTCGCTATGTCTGCTACAAATGCCATTAATAACGCACTGATCGTGACGGCTCATCCTGTCGACAATTCGTTATCCCATTCGCTGGCAGCCCGTATTGCCGGAAAATTACGCGAGCAAGGTACGCAGGTTGAGATTGCCGATCTGCATGCTGAAGGGTTTAATCCGGCGATGACCCGCGCCGATCTCGATTTGTATCACGGCGATCCGAGCGCCCTTCCTGAAGATATTCTGCGCGAGCAGCAGCGCGTCGAGCGAGCGGATATGCTGGTGTTTGTTTTCCCCGTGTACTGGTGGTCGGTCCCCGCGCTGTTGAAAGGCTGGTTCGATCGCGTATTAACCCTGAACTGGGCGTATAAGGTGGCCGACGATGGCCGGATTGTGGGCAGCTTACGCGATGTTCCCGTCCGCCTGATTGCCACCGGCGGCAGCGATCTCACCGGATTCGACAAACACGGCTATTCGACGGCGATTCAGACGCAGATAATCGAAGGCGTGTTTGGCTTCTGCGGGCTGAAGAACGTTAAGCTCGATATTCTTTACCAGGCAGACGCGGCGACGCCTGAGCAGGTGGAGGAGTTCCTGAAGGGACTAGAGGGCCTTAAATAATCCCGGCTATTCAGTCAGCAAAGGCGTGCACAGCAGGTTACGAGCCTTTGCTGACAGCTTCCTGCCGCTTGATCGTACCCCTACTCAAGTTGGTGTCTTGAAGCAATGAGTTAAGCAACGCTATAACTAACGTGATAATTCCGCATATAGCGTAATGAATAAACAAAGGTCATTCCATGTATCAGTCAGTTCAGCCAACAACCACCCTCACCACCACCGGCACCTTCGGCGGCGTGGGCGTATCTGTAGCGAACTACTGACAAACAGAACCTCAATCCCCGCCAGCCTGGACGGGGAAATACCTCTCCGTTCACCACCCTCTGAATGGAGAAAGAAAATGATTTCTGACAATGCTCTCTTAATTATCGACATGCAGCAGGGCCTCTTCCGGGGCCCGGTCTCACCCTGTTCCGCCGATGCCGTTCTGGCAAATATCCGTTTGTTAATAGCCAACGCGCGCCACGCTCAGGTACCCGTCTTTTTTGCCCGCCATGTTGGACCAGACGACTCCCCCTTCTCAGAGAAGGGGCCGTTAACGCAGCTGATACCCGAGCTGGACGTGAAGGAGCAGGATGTTGTTTTCACCAAGCGCCATCCCAGCTGTTTTCGGGGTACCGAATTGCTGCGTGAACTTAATCAGAGAGGCATCAAACAGCTGGTCATTGCCGGGATGAAAACAGAATTTTGTGTCGACACCACCTGCCGGGCCGCGCCGGAGGTGGGCTTCAGGACGGTATTGATTTCAGATGCACATACCACAATGGATAACGCACATTTATCCGCCACTGACATCATTGCGCATCACAACAGCACGCTGGCCGGCCCGTTCGTGATGCTGTCGACTGCCAGCGGCTGGCATTTTAATACGGTCAGTTGAGTTGGCGGGATCGTCTCTCTCTATCCCGACGCGCCTTTCCGCGCGTCGGGAAAAGTAGAGAACATTACAGGGTAAAACCTCCGTCACCCACCTGCGCCTGGGCGTACCATTTCATCAGCTCCGCGGTACCGGGCGCGTTCTCAGCCGGTGACCATGGGGCGGTATCGTGCTCCGGAACAGGCTGATAGCCGCCGTGTTTCACCTCAAAAATGACGCCGCCTTTATCCAGCGACAGCACGGCATGCCAGGTACCGGCATCCATCTCCAGCACTTTGCAGTCTTCACCTAACACCACGCGCTGGGTCACGTTACCGCTGTCATCAAAATTCAACACCAGAAAGCGACCGCTCAGAGCCGTCAGCAGTTCAAACGTGTGCGGGTGGCGATGAGGGCGAACATAGGTACCAGGCTCCATCGCGATAGCCAGGCGTTGTACCGGGTCGCTCAGCTCGGGATGTAAATTGCGGTGCGCGCGTAAGCGAGGAGAATTGGCAGCCTGCTCGCTTTGTTGCTGCAGGTCACTGAACGTAATTTGTTTCATATACACCTTTGTGAATGGAGTCAGCGGGCGGCAACCCGATTGCCGCACGACGTTATACCATTCTGGACGGTCGATGAGCGATGGCGTTTGTGAAACAAAACGCTGCAACGTGAGGAGGTGCATGATCGCACTTCAAAGCGCAACATTGAGTAAAACTCACATTGATTCCCACTATTTATCGTTTTTATAAAGTGACGCACCTGAAATACCATCCATTCACCCCTGGGATAGAAAAATAAATAATACTAAGCCTGTATGGAGCACCTATGACACTCGATGTTTTATTCCCTGTAATGAATATTATCTCGCCTCATAAATTTAGCATCCAGGCAAATGTGCATGAGTTGATAACGTTACTTTCAGCAGAAAAGGAAAGCTCAGAAGCGCTATCGCCTTTCATACATAGACTGCATCTTTTGGCTTTCGCCCAAAGCAATCCGGGTAACGCCGAAGAGCTGCTCTCAGCGCACTTGCCAAAAGAAGATGGGATCCTTCCGCTGCTAGACTTTGCGGACTGGCCAAAGGTGCGTTACGCCGCGTCAGGCGAAACTAAGACGCGTGAATCTGAGGAGTATTTCCGTGACATGACGTCGGCTGCCAATCTGTTACGCACGGCGCTGATCGACGCAGAGCGCGCAAGGGGGACGCCTGCGCTTTATATTCTGGATAAATTGCTCAACCTGAACAGCGCATTGCCGGAGCGATATAAACAGATGGCGAATATTCCCTACGCATAAATACGCTCAATCTGCGGAATATCCCTCAATAAATATTCCGCCATTTATTAAACCCGCTTTTCGCTATAATCAAGACAGACGATATCCAACGAAGGCAGCACCGGCGCATTAAGGTTAAGCCACGCCAGCAACCGTTCAATACTCTGTCTTCTGAGCGAGTTTTTCGGCCAGACGAGGTAATAGCCATCGCCGGTTGCGATAGCTTCCCTGAAGGGCAGCGCGAGCAGACCGCTTTTCAGCGCGTCGAGCGTGAGGCGGAGATCGGCCATCGCCACGCCGTGACCGTGCATGGCGGCCAGGCTTCCCTGCTCCAGGGTGTCGAATACTATCCCTCGACTCACGTCGAGTCCGGGGAATGACCCCGTTCTTTTCAGCCAGCGTTTCCAGTCCCGTCTGTCCTGGGAGGGATGAATAAGCTCGCACTGCGCAAGCTGATGCCGGGCAGATTCAAGCAACGACGGGGTACAAACCGGAATGAGCCATTCACTGAAGAGCAGCCTGCTTTCCGTTGACTCGCCGAAATAGCCATTACCGAGCAGGATCGCACAATCGTAGGGCTCACGGCTGAAGTCAACGGTGTCGAAGTCCATCCAGACGCTGGCAATTTCAATTTTTGGCTTCGCGTGGTTCTCGCGAAAGGATTTAAGCACATTCAGAAGCCACCGCATCGTCAGGGTGCTGGGGGCTTTGAGGCGCAGAAGGTGGTTTTCACTTCTGAATGCGCGACAGGCCCACTCAATACTGGAGAAACTTTCGCTGAGCTGCCCGGCCAGAATACGTCCGGCATCACTGACCTCCACGCGCGGCCCCTGGCGTTTAAAGAGCTCACAGTCGAACCACTGTTCAAGCGTCCGGACATGCCTGCTGACCGCGCCCGGCGTGATATTCAGTGCTTCAGCCGCTTTGCTGAAGGAGTTCAGCCGCGCGGCAACTTCAAAAGCGCGCAGCGCATACAGTGGCGGTAAAGACATACGTTCCCTTTCTGTGAGGTTTAGCTATGCAGTGTTTGTATTTTCGGCACTCGGTGACTTGTCGCTCAGGTCCTCAGACGGGAACGTCATCAGCAGCTCCCTGAGGAGGGACTCAAGCTGCGCGCGCTGTGCGTCAGATAAGCTGCTCAGCAGCGCATTTTGCGTTTGCGTATGGACGATCAGCGCCTGTTCGATGCGCTCCTGCCCGTGCGGCGTCAGGCTTACGAGGGTGCTGCGCTTATCATCCGGATCGGCAATTCGCCTGATAAGCCCTTGCTGTTCTAGATGGCTGAGCCGGTTCGTCATCGCCCCCGAGGTTACCAACAGCGATTTATACAGCTGCGTGGGGGAAAGGCAGTACGGCTCACCGGCGCGGCGGAGCGTGGCGAGCACGTCAAACTCGCCCTCGCGAAAACCAAACTGCGCCATGGCCTGCGCCCGTTCTTTTCCCAGATGCTTCATTAGCCGGAGCATTCGGCCAAAAATTTTCATCGACGAGGCGTCCAGCTCCGGCATGGCGCGGCTCCACTGGCCGACAACAAAGTCTACATGGTCTTGCATTTTCACCCCTGATGGCGTGCGAATTTATCCTGTTGTGCGGTACATCTTACGCAAAAACATATTTTATCTTAACGTTAAGATAAATGCTCGTGCCGATTTGCGCGGGCCATTCACAACCGAAAAGGATTCCACGTTGAAACGCACGTCGCCTTTACTCTTCGCCGTTATCGCTTTTATCGTCGGGCTGAACCTGCGCCCCATTCTGGCTTCTGTCGGACCGCTGTTTTCCGTGCTGCAGCGCGAAGCGGGGCTGACCGCTACGCAATTCAGTCTGTTGACCACCCTACCGGTCGCGATGATGGGGCTGGCCGCCTTGTCAGGTCCCTGGCTTTTAGCACGACTCGGCGCCGTTCGGGGAATTATGCTCGGGCTCTTTATACTGCTTGCGGCCTGTTTGCTGCGCGGTTTTAGCGCCTCGCCGGAGAGTCTTATGGGCACCGCGTTACTGGGCGGGGCCAGCATAGGCACGATCCAGGCGTTAATGCCTGCCCTGATAAAAAAGGAATATACGCAAACGGCCAGCACGGTGATGTCGCTCTTCAGCACGGGCATTATGGCCGGAGCGGCAGTCGCCGCCGCCAGCGCAGAGCCGTTGTTTTCATGGCTCACGCTGAAGCCCGCGCTGGCAATGGCCGGGCTGTTAGCGCAGCTTGCGCTGATACTTTGGTTAACCCTGGTTAAGCATCCTCAGGAGGAAAAAACAGCCCACGAAACCGTCACGCTCTCGTCCTCCCGTACAGCACTACTGTTGCTCTTTTTCGGCGTGGGTACGGGCGCCTACACGCTGGTATTGGCCTGGCTGCCCCCGCTTTACATTCAGGCGGGATGGTCCGCACGCAGCAGCGGCTACATGCTGGCCTGGCTAACGTTAACCGAGGTTGTCGCCGGGTTTGCCGTCTCCGCGCTGATCGGTAAATTCCCCGACCGCCGCGTGCCGCTGATCGCCGTATTGCTGTTGTTGCTGGCGGGATTACTGTGTCTGGTATTTGCGCCGGGTACAACACCGGTGTTATCCACGCTGCTGCTTGGCACCGGGATCGGCGCCCTCTTCCCGCTGTCGCTCATCGTCACGTTCGATCATGCGCGAACGCCCGCCCAGGCCGGGAAGTTACTGTCTAAAGTTCAGGGAGGTGGATACATGATTGCCGCGCTTATGCCGCTAATAGCGGGGATCGTTCGCGACAGTTCGTTCTCGCTGACCAGCGCATGGCTGATCATGAGTGCGGGAATCGTGCTGCTGATCGTCATCGCGCTGAATTTTAAACCCGTCGTGGACGTGCAGGCAGGGTGAATGCAACACCAGAATTGAGAGTCGTATTTCCGCCGATCGTAAGATAAATTCAGTGTGAATTTCACCTCATTCAGGAGTGGATATGCCGCAGACGTTACCGGAAATTGATGTCTTGTTCGTCGTCGGGTTCGGGCCCATTTCGCGGGATACGGAGTCCAGCACCGCGTTTTATGTCCAGACACTCGGCCTTCCGCTGAAGCCGATGGAGGGGAACAGCGATTATCTGCTCACTGAAGAGGGTCAGCTGGAAGGCGTGAAGCATTTTGCCGTCTGGCCGCTCGCACAGGCGGCTGCGTCCTGTTTTGGAGAGGAACAGTGGCCAGTTGAGCACCCGATACCGCAGGGATGGGTCGAGTACGAGGTTCAGGATCTGGACTGGGCTACCCGCGTTCTGAGTGAAAAAGGCTATCGGCTGCTGGTGGCTAACCGCACGGAACCGTGGGGGCAAACCGTCACTCGCCTGCTCAGCCCGGAAGGCTTGCTTACCGGGCTGACGATTACGCCGTGGCTGCGGGGGTAAATGGGAATGTGTTTGTGACGCCGGTTGCAGACGTGCATACCATAGCGAAGTTGGTCGTCTTATCCGCAGCTGACTGTTATTTCGCATTAAGCCAGAAATCATTTAAATATTAGAAATCACCTCTTTCAGGCTGCCCAAAGTTAAATATTGTTCCTTACGTCAAATAATAAAAAAATTACCAAAACTAGCAGTTGATTATTGTTGTTATGACTTTTAAGATTTTACCGCAACTCATTGATTAATTTGCTTTAGGGAAATAAAAATGACAAGAAATATCGTTGCGGGAATGATGATGGCCGCGTTTTCAGGGGCAGTATATGCAGGACCAACAATCGTTACACCAGATTTTTCACCGGATAGTTTAGCGGTTTCAGCCTCTGCCGGGATGCTGAGCGGAAAATCTCACGAAATGGTTTATGACGAAGCTACAGGAAGAAAAATTAGCCAACTGGACTGGAAAATAAAAAATGTCGCCATTCTGAAAGGCGATATCACCTGGGATGCTTACTCATTTTTAACATTGAACGCCCGCGGCTGGACGTCCCTGGCATCAGGTTCAGGTCATATGGATGACTATGACTGGATGAATGAAAAACAATCCTCCTGGACAGACCATTCAAGCCATCCGGCCACGAACGTTAACTACGCCAATGAATATGACCTCAACGTAAAAGGGTGGATCCTCCAGGGCGATAACTATAAAGCGGGCGTAACCGCAGGCTATCAGGAAACACGCTTCAGTTGGACGGCGACTGGTGGAACTTACAATTATGATAACGGTGCCTATCAAGGGAACTTCCCGACAGGCGAACGCGGCATTGGTTATAGCCAGCGTTTTTCTATGCCCTACATTGGCCTTGCAGGACAGTACCGTTTCAATGACTTTGAATTTAATGCCCTCTTCAAATTCAGTGACTGGGTGCGTGCACATGATAACGACGAACATTACATGCGCGATCTGACTTTCCGCGAGAAGACAACAGATTCCCGCTATTATGGTGCCTCTGTTGATGCCGGGTATTACGTCACTCCGCACGCCAAAGTTTTTGCAGAATTTACCTATAGCAGTTACGAAGAAGGTAAAGGCGGTACGCAGATTATTGATACCAATACTGGTGACTCCGGCTCTATTGGCGGGGATGCGGCAGGTATTTCTAACCATAACTATACCATTACAGCGGGCCTGCAATACCGCTTCTAATCCAGGCGAACAACAGTCCATTGTTAAAGCAGACCAGGCCCCTGACGGGGCCTTTTTCGTTACGTTAAGCTAATTCCTTGCCTGGGACACTCCCAGGATACCTGCCATCCAATCCAGGTGTTGGTGACAGATTCTTCAAGTACAGTAATTGCATATTTACCACCCCACTGGCATCTTCATTTCCTTTAACTGACGCATTACAAAAAATAACAGTTTTAACTCAAAATAATAGATTGTAATATGGTTCCAAATGCTAACAAACAAAGGAGTGACATGCTCTCTCAAACACTAAGTGACAAAAGATGGATGGGGCTTTCTTAGCGAAATTTCAAGATCGAAAAGATCAAAAAATAATCAGTTACAGGCATGGCGTTAGTTATTGATGAGTCTGGCAAACTAACAACGTCAAACCCCGAAAAATGAATTTAACTTATCAAGGAATAAAAATGAAAATTATCATATCAAGCGTAATAATTGGCGCGTCAGTGTTGTTATCCTCTGCAATGTTATCGGGAAATATAGAATTTAAGAAACAGAACATTTTAAGCAATGACAACGGTCATGTATCATTAGGAAAAGTTTATAGTGAAAATACATTTCTCAATGTTGAATTAAAAACAGAAAGCGATAACTCAACAATCTTCAAACTTACCGATTTATCTGTCGGTTCTTATCAAGACGGCATTAAGAGAGAAATTCAGTCAATTATTGATGACTATAACAAAGATAAATCCGATGATAAAAAAACAACTAGCGACAAACTTTCTTTAAAAGTCCCTGCAACACTTACACTGAAGATTTACAATGTATATCGCGCTGAAAACATTCCGGTGTACAATCTCACAATAGATACCCAGTCCATAAAATTTGGTAAAGAAACCCCAGTGTTAAAGTCCGTACTGGAAGCATCAGAAAAAATATTGAAGGATAATAACCAACGAATCCAGGAAACATTTTTCTTGTCGAAAAAATAGAATTATAATTTATAAGCTCGTTATGCTAGCGTGGAGCAACCACTCTACGTTTCTCTTCATCAGCGGGCCGTCAGCTTTTATAAATAATAACGTCCGCTCCCGGCACAACGCGTTAAAAATAGCGTTTAGTCCGTCAGGAACACAGAGCGGGCGTTATCTTCTCTCCGATGTGAGTGTTTCGTCATGCTCTAAGAGAAAGGTTCGGCTATCAGATACCTTACATTTCCAGTGCCGCAAGAATTGCAGGATCCATTTTCTCTGGCGTAGTCATCGGTGCAAAACGCTTGAGTGGTTTACCGTCGCGGCCGATCAGAAACTTAGTAAAGTTCCACTTAATACGACCTCCCAGCACGCCGGGCAATTCGTTTTTCAGGTAACGAAACAGCGGGTGCGCCGCATTGCCGTTGACCTCAACCTTCTCAAACATCGGGAAGCTTACGCCGTAGTTGATGTAACATGTTTTCGAGATTTCGTCGGCGCCGCCGGGTTCCTGTTTGCCGAACTGGTTGCAGGGGAAGCCCAGCACCACTAATCCTCGATCGGAGTATTTCTTGTATAGCGCTTCCAGACCAGCATATTGCGGCGTGAAGCCACACTGGCTGGCGGTATTGACGACCAAAACCACCTTTCCCGCATAGTCGGCCATTGAGATAACACGGCCATCCAGGCTGGTGGCGGTAAGTTGATAAAAGCGAGTCATACTGAAATCCTCAAAGCAGGCCGAAAGTCGCGGTGACCATCAACAGGGCCGCCGCCGTCTAGAAAGTTTACATTCAGGCAGGCTATTTGTGATACATTCCTGGCGCGCTAATGACCACCACACTCGCTATCAGGTATGCAGAACATAACAATAAAAATTCGCTGGCTTCTGCTTACTCTCCCACTCCTCAGCGGTTGTGGCACGCTCTCACAGATGTCCTCCCCGGAAGGTACTCAGGAACTTCTCACCCATGATTCGCTGGATGGCGACGTTGACAGCGTGGTGCGTCACTATATGGTGCAAAAATCCGTTCCCGGGATGACGGTCGCGGTGATCCATAATCACGGCTCGCCGCAGTTTTACACCTGGGGCGTAACCGATGCGGTCAATCGCTATCCGGTCAGGCCTGACACCCTGTTTGCGCTCGGCTCGCTCAGCAAAGGGATCACGGCGGAAGTGGTGGCGTGCCTGGTGAATGAAGGGCAACTGAACTGGAACGATAACCTGGCAACACTGCTACCGCCGGGCACGCCGCTTAGCGCGGATGCACAAAAAATTACCCTGCTTGAACTGGTAACCCATACCTCCGGCCTGCCGCGTCAGAATATGGATGTTCCGATGCTTGGAAAATTCATCAGCTACTTAAGCACCGGCGATAATTTCTATAGCGAGCTGGACAGCGATAACGTGCTGCGCTACCTCGCCGACTGGCGGGCGCCAAAGAATAAAGTGCCGCAATACTCCAATACCGGCTACGCCCTGATCGGCTATATCCTGAAGCACAAAACCGGCGAAGATATCCAGAGTTTAGCCTCGCGCTATATTTTCCGTCCGCTGCAAATGGCTAACAGCAGCTTTATTCCCCAGCAGCTAAAAGGATACCCGGAGCGTGCGCTCGGCCACGCGGGCGATCAGCCGAAATTTATCCCGCGCGGGCAGCTCACCCCGGACTGGCATTTTTCCAACAACATGGTGGCGGCAGCGAGCTTGTACAGCAACGCCGAAGATCTGGCGACCTATGCCCGCTATCACGTATCGACGACGCATAATCCCTTGCTGGACAGCGTCTTTGCCGAAGTGAGAAATACCGATATTCAACGCCCCGACGGAGTACAGGGTATTGCCTGGACCACCGACTTTATCGGCCTGGAAAAAATCACCTATCAGGTCGGCTATATCGGCGGCTACTCCAGCTTTATCGGCTATGACAAAGAAAAAGGCAATGCGGTGGTGGTGCTGCAAAATACCTTTAACTGGAGTAATTACATTGGCATCGCGCTATTAATGGATATGGCGAAAAAAGACAGCCAGAGCCCTGGCAGCCGCTTTGCGATTAATGGGATCCCAAAACGCGTTTATCAGCAATAGTAGTGAACGCCCGCCGTCAGATTCAGGCCTGATGCGCAAGATCTTCGCGAGTCGGCCCCTGAAAGTAGATAGTACTAATATGGCAACTTCGAGGCTGAGTCAGTACAAAACGAATCGTTTCCCAGATTGACCATCCATTCACCAGACGCTCCCCCATTCTTGATTGATTATCGACATGCGCATCTAAACCGGTCAGTTCAAAATCAGGCGGATATAATCCGGTTACCCGAATGTTTTCTTTAGATAAGTGTTCTGACAGTTTCGTTGTAAAACCGCTGAGCCCGTGTTTGCTGGCAAAAAAGCGGGATGGGCAATCGAATCTGTAAAGTTCGGAATACCGCACGCAGAGATAACCGCAATGATGTCTGCACTGTCTGAGCGTCTTAAACCCGGAAGCATTGCCTGGGTTAGCAGGATTGAACCTGTCAGGCCTGAACTGACGGTATTGAAGATTTCTGTGCTCGAATGTTCGTCTATTGTCCCTGACAACCACTGAGCAGCATTCAGAATTAAAATATCGATTGGCCTGTCTGAATGTAAGATCTGCGAAGAAAACTGAGAAATGGATTCCGGCAGGGCTAAATCACAGAGATACCCTTTCGCCTCACCACCTTCAGCCGCGATGAGGCTGCAGGTTTTTTGAATATCCACCGCCCGACGGGCGCTAAAATCCACTTCAACGCCCTCTCGGGCAAGCCAGACGCACAGCGCCTGACCAAATCCCCCGCCGCCACCCGTGATAACAGCTCTTTTACCCCTCAGCATAACTCTGCGTCCTCTGTCGTGATGAGTCTTTATTGAGGATTAATAGCATGATGAGGCGGGTAACATCTTCCCGTTAGTGCCGTGGCGCGAACTTCCCGTCCTACACCGCCGACTTCGGCCTTAAATTCTCATCAAACGCCAGCCGTTTCCGGTCAGGCTCAGCCTCGCGCAGCGGCTCCACCTGGTGCATAGTGAGCTTGCAGCGCTCCACCAGCACCTGATACTCCCGCGTGCCCTGCTGCTTCCACGCCAGCTCCTGCTCGCTGAGTTCGCGAATCGCTTTGGCCGGGCTGCCGATAATCAAATGGTTGGCGGGCATCTCCGCTTTCGCCTTCACGAACGCCGCCGCGCCGACGATGCTGTTTTCACCGATGACCGCGCCGTCCATCACCACCGCGTTCATGCCCACCAGCGCATTGCGGCGGATCACGCAGCCGTGGAGAATGGCGCTGTGGCCGATATGCCCGTCCTCTTCCACCACCGTGTCCTGCTCCGGGAAGCCGTGCATCACGCAGTTATCCTGAATGTTGGCACCGTCTTTTACCACGATACGGCCAAAATCACCGCGCAGGCTGGCGTTAGGACCGACGTAAACGCCTTTGCCCAGAATCACGTCCCCGATCAGCACCGCCGTCGGGTGAACATAGCTCTCGTCCGGCACGACCGGCGTCAGACCGTCAATTTGATAAACTGGCATCTTCGCTCCTTATGCGCTTGTAAGACCACCAAAGCGTTGATAGTAAAGCGTGCCGGGCACGGGCAGTTCGCCCACGGAGGTTTCGCCCTTCTCGCTGACAAACGCCAGCGCCCCCGGCGCGACACGCTGATAGATATTAATGCAGAGCTGTCGGGCGCTTTGTCCCGCCCAGTGCGCGGGCAGCAACTCTTCCGGCAGCAGCGGGTCTTTCAGCACCACGCGACGATAAAAGTGAATCAGCAGCAGCTGGATCTGGAAACAGCGTTCCGGCGTCAGCTCCTCGGGCGCGGCCTCTTTCAGCAGCGGCAGCAGCGGCCGGAACGAGTTGATAAACGACTCGTACATCGCGTTTTGCTCGGTTAACTGCCAGCACTCTTCCACCCGCGAACGCAGCGCGGCGCGGGAGAGCGCCAGCGGCGAGTGGGCTTCAAAGAAGATCACGTTTTCCGCCACGCCGGCATCGTGAAGCAGGGACTGCACGTCCGCCAGATGCTGCGACGGCGAGGCCATCAGGCTCGGCGCCAGCGTGCCAAACCCCTGCCAGATCAGCTGTTTTTTGACGTCGGCAAGGGTGGCTTTATCGAGACCTTCGGAGAGCAGCAACAGCCATTTGCCGTCCCAGGCGGGCAGTTCCGCGCGGTAAATCTTATTCTCCGCGCGACGCGTCAGGCGAAGCCCCTTGTCGCTCAGGCGGTAAAAGCTGCGCCGCCCGATGCGGGAAACGTCCAGCCAGCCCTCTTTGTTGAGGCGAAACAGCGCGGTGCGCACGAAGCGCTCGCCAAACCCCATGCCTTCCAGCAGGGCGGCCAGGCTACCGAGCCAAATCTCACCGCCGCGATGGGAAAGCGCGTCACCGTATAACGAGGAGATGAGAGAGGTCCCGCTGACGGGTACGGAGCTGACCGCGTGCTGGATAAAGGCGTCGAGTTTATTCATGTGATTCATTCTGTTGTAATTTTTGTCCTGGATGAATCATAGCACAGGATTCTGGGATAGCCCCTCACCCTAACCCTCTCCCAAAGGGAGAGGGAATTTTTTACACCCTCTCCCTTTGGGAGAGGGCTGGGGTGAGGGAAACTCAACCGTTAGCTGCGACTTTACGCAAATCAAACACCCGGCAGGCTTTGCCCTCCGAGCGCGGGATGCTGCCGCAGTTAACAATCATTACGTCGGTGGAAATTCCCACCATTGACTTAATGCGGTGGCGAAGCTGGTGGCACACCTGACAACGCTGCTCGTGCGTCAGCGTCAGACTGCTCTCTTTTAGCTCCACCTTCACGGAAAGTGAATCAAGATGCCCGCGACGGTTCACCTCCAGCTGGTAGTGCGGCGAAAGATGTTCGAACTTCACGATCTCCTCTTCCAGCTGCGACGGGAAGACGTTGACGCCGCGGATGATCAGCATATCGTCGCTGCGGCCGCTGATCCGGTCCATGCGGCGCATGCTGCGCGCGGTTGCCGGAAGCAGGCGCGTCAGGTCGCGGGTGCGGTAGCGGATCACCGGCAGCGCCTCTTTGGTCAGCGTGGTGAACAGCAGTTCGCCCTGCTGACCGTCATCCAGCGGCGTGCCGTCGTTCGGGTTAACGATCTCCGGGTAGAAGTGATCTTCCCAGATGGTCGGGCCGTCGACGGTTTCGATACACTCCATCGCCACGCCCGGCCCCATCACTTCGGAGAGGCCATAGATATCCAGCGCGGTAATGCCTAAGCGTTTTTCGATTTCGCGACGCATGGCCTGCGTCCACGGCTCGGCGCCGAAGACGCCCACGCGCAGGGAACAGCCGCTGGCATCGCCGCCCATCTGGCGCTCCAGCTCTTCAATCAGGTTGAGGCAGTAGGATGGCGTCACCATGATCATATCCGGCTGGAAATCACGGATCAGCTGCGCCTGTTTCTCCGTCTGGCCGCCGGACATCGGGATCACCGTCGCGCCTAAACGCTCGGCGCCGTAGTGCGCGCCCAGCCCGCCGGTAAACAGGCCGTAGCCATACGCCACGTGAATTTTGTCCTTCGCACTGCCGCCCGCGGCGCGCAGGGAGCGGGCCACCAGATTGGCCCAGTTGTCGATGTCGCCCTGCGTATAGCCGACAACGGTCGGTTTGCCGGTGGTGCCGGATGACGCGTGAATGCGCACCACCTGCTCCATCGGCACGGCAAAGGTATCGAACGGATAGTTATCCCGCAGGTCCTGCTTGGTGGTGCACGGGAATTTGCGGATATCCGCCAGCTCTTTGAAATCGTCAGGGTGAACGCCCGCGGCGTCAAACTTGCGTTTGTACATCGGCACGTTGCTGTAGGCGTGATGCAGCGTCCATTTCAGACGCTCGGTCTGCAGCGCCTGTAACTCGTCAAGGGAGGCCGTTTCAATCGGATCAAGCTTTATTGTATTTGTCATTGTAGGGTACTCACATTGTTTTTATGCTCAAACACGCTCAAGGATCATGGCAATGCCCTGACCCACACCGATGCACATCGTACACAGCGCGTAGCGCCCGCCGCGTCGGTGCAGTTCATTGCTCGCGGCCAGCGCCAGTCTGGCACCGCTCATGCCCAGCGGGTGGCCCAGCGCAATCGCGCCACCGTTCGGGTTGACGTGCGCGGCATCATCCGGCAGGCCCAGCTGACGCAGCACGCCCAGCGCCTGCGAGGCGAAAGCTTCGTTAAGCTCGATCACGTCCATATCGTTAATGCTGAGTCCGGCGCGCTCCAGCACCTTGCGAGTGGCCGGGACCGGACCGAGCCCCATCAGACGAGGCTCCACGCCCGCCGTCGCCATCGCCACGATCCGCGTGCGCGGGACTAGCCCCTGCGCCAGCGCCATCTTCTCGCTGGCGACGATCAGCGCCGCCGCGCCGTCGTTGACGCCGGAGGCATTTCCCGCCGTGACCACCCCGTTCTTACGGAACGGCGTTTTGAGTCCAGCGAGCTGTTCGAGCGTGGTGTCCGCGCGCGGATGTTCATCCACGCAGAACTCCGTGACCGCCCCTTTTTTGCCCGGCACCGGTACCGGCACAATCTCCTGCGCCAGAATGCCGTTCTGCTGCGCCTGCGCGGTACGCTGCTGGCTGCGCAGCGCGAACGCGTCCTGATCGGCACGGCTGATATTTAACAATTCAGCTACATTCTCTGCCGTTTCCGGCATACTGTCAGTTCCGAATTGCTGATGCATGAGCGGATTCACAAATCGCCAGCCGATGGTGGTATCAAAGATCTCCGCCTGACGCTGAAACGCGGCGGTGGCTTTGCCCATCACAAACGGCGCGCGCGACATCGACTCCACGCCGCCCGCGATCAGCAGCTCGCCATCGCCTGCCTTAATGGCGCGCGCCGCAAAACCAATCGCGTCAAGACCCGATCCGCACAGGCGGTTAATGGTGGTTCCGGACACCGTCTGCTGCAGCCCGGCCAGCAGGGACGACATGCGCGCTACGTTGCGGTTATCTTCCCCCGCCTGGTTGGCGCAGCCGAAAATCACGTCGTCGATCCGCTCGAGGTCGAGCTGGGGATAGCGGGCCAGCAGCGCGCGCAGCGGCACGGCACCGAGATCGTCGGTTCGGACTGCGGCAAGCGCGCCGCCGTAGCGCCCCACCGGGGTTCGAACGCCATCACAAATAAATGCGTCACGCATCTGCCTCTCCTGTCACGCTGCCGCCGATGCGGTGAGATTTCCCGCGAAAAAGGGCGACGGTTTTCTGTTGTTGGTTCTGGATTTCAATGTCGTACACGCCGGTCAGTTTGCCCTGGTGCATCACCCGCGCGGTGGCGGTGAGCGTGTCCCCGGCAAAGCCCGGACGCAGAAAATCAATCGAGCAGCCTGAGGCTACCGCCGCCAGCCCCTGGCTGTTGCAGGCATAGGCAAAGGCGGTGTCTGCCAGCGAAAAAAGCTGTCCGCCGTGGCAGGTTTGGTGGCCGTTAAGCATCTGCGGGGTGATGATCATGGTCACCACCGCGTAGCCTTCATCCATGTCGACAATGTCCATCCCCATCGCCTGCGCGCAGGCGTCCCGTTCGTACATCGCGCGGGCGTTATGCCAGGCGTTATGACTCATAGCTACTCTCCAGAAGCGCGCGCTGGCGCAGCAGTGAACAGGGGCGATAGCGCTCTTCGCCGTAATGACGCTGCAGGTTCTCCAGCAGCGTCAGCAGGCGCTGCCAGCCCAGACGCTCGCCCCAGGCGATCGGCCCGCTCGGGTAGTTCACGCCCAGGCGCATGGCGGTATCGATGTCCTTTTCGCTGGCGACCCCTTTTTGCAGGGCATCCAGCGCTTCGTTGGCAATCATCGCCAGCGTGCGCCAGACCAGCAGGCCGGGATAATCGGCGATTTGCACCACCCGGTTACCCTGCTGCTGCAGGTAGCGGATGGCCTTTTGCGTCGCGGTGTGCGGGTTGCTGGCGGCCGACGCAATCACCGCCACGTCGCGCTCAATGCGGTCCACCACCACCACCGGGCCGTTGAGCCGCAGCGCCAGCGCCTGAGCGGTTTCGCCCTGCGTTTCGATCAGGTACACATCATCAATTTCTGTGACACCGTCACGTCTTCTTTCCACGCGCATCGGGCTGTAGCTGTCTTTCACGGCCGGCACCCACTGCACGGCGGGTTTGTCACCCTGCCAGTCGTAGACGCCCTTCCCGCTCTTTTTGCCCAGCCTTCCCGCCAGCACCAGCTCCTGCTGGACCAGCGAAGGCAGAAAACGACGCTCCTGCCAGAAGGCGTTAAATACCGAGCAGGTCACCGCGAAATTCACGTCCTGACCAATCATATCGGTCAGCTCCAGCGGCCCCATCGGGAAACCGCCGCCGTCGCGCAGGGCGGCATCAATCACCTCCGGCGGGGCGACCTGCTCTTCCAGCGCGCGCCAGGCCTCGGAATAAAACGGACGGGCGACGCGGTTGACGATGAATCCCGGCGTTGACTGGCAGCGAACGGGCTGTTTACCCCAGTTCAGCGCCAGCTCGCACAGCGCGTCGGCTACTTCCGGAGAGGTCGCCAGCCCGCTGACCACCTCCACCAGCTTCATCACTGGTGCCGGGTTAAAGAAGTGCAGCCCTGCGACCCGCTCCGGGTGGTGGACGTCCGCCGCAATCGCCGTGACGGAGATGGAAGAGGTATTGCTGGTCAGCACCGTCTGCGGCGGGCAGATCTCAGCCAGCTGAGCAAACAGCGCCTTTTTCACCTCCAGACGCTCGGAGGCCGCTTCTATGACCAGATCGGCCGCGGCGAGCGCCTCGATATCCGTGACCGGAAGCAGCCGGGCGAGGATCTGGCTCCCGGCATCGGCGGAGAGTTTTCCGCGCGTCACCCGGGAGGCCAGACGCTGGCGGATCCCGTCGATGGCCCGCGATATCGCGTCGCTGGAGATGTCGTAGATCAGCACCTGATGCCCATGGCTGGCGGCGACTTCGGCAATCCCTGCGCCCATCGTGCCGCTGCCGATCACGGCGACAGTACGTATGTTCAGCATCTTATTTCCCCGTAAAGTTCGGCGCGCGCTTCGCCAGGAAGGCGCTGACGCCCTCGCGGTAATCGTCGCTTCGCCCGGCCAGGCGCTGATAGTCGCGTTCCAGATCGAGCTGGGCGTCCAGGGTGTTGGTTTCCGCTGCATTGATTGCCTGCTTGATCAGCCCCAGCCCGAAGGTCGGTTGAGACGCAAAGTGCAGCGCCATCTGCTGCGCGGTAGTGGAGAGCTGTTCGTCATCCACCACCTGCCAGATCATCCCCCAGGCCTGCGCCTGTTCGGCGCTGAGCTTGTCGCCGAGCAGCGACAGCCCCATGGCGCGGGCGCGTCCGGCCACGCGCGGCAGCAGCCAGGTGCCGCCGCAGTCCGGCACCAGGCCGAGCTTGCTGAAGGCCATCACGAAGCTGGCGGAACGCGCGGCAATGACCATGTCGCACCCCAGCGCCAGCGTGGCCCCCGCGCCTGCCGCCACGCCGTTAACGGCACAAATGACCGGTTTCGGCAGCTTTGCCAGGCGGCGCACCAGCGGGTTATAGAAGGTTTCAACGGACATCCCCAGATCCGGCGCCGGGCCGTTGGGGTCGACGTTGCGGTCGTTCAGATCCTGACCGGCGCAAAAGCCGCGTCCCGCTCCGGTGATCAGCAGGCAGCGAACGGTGTCATCACGCTCGGCCTGTTTCAGGCACTCGGCAAGCTGCTGGTGCATCACGTCGTTAAAGCTGTTCAGACGCTCCGGACGGTTCAGCGTAATGGTCATTACGCCCTGCTCAACATGACTGAGAATACATTCCACAATTAGCGTCCTTTAAAGTCGGGGGTGCGTTTTTGTAAGAAGGCGTCGATGCCTTCCCGGCGGTCTTCGGTGGCAGAAAGCAGCGTAAACAGCTGGCGCTCCTGGGCCAGACCGGCCTGGAGCGGCACCTCCTGAGACTGGCGCAGCGCCTGTTTCGCCGCCTGCAGCGCCAGCGGAGAGTGGCGCGCCATCAGCGCCGCCTGCTTCAGGGCATACTCTAGCGTCAGCGCTGGCGGGAAGACGTCGCTCACCAGCCCGGCGCTCAGCGCCTGCTGCGCGGAGATACTCTCTCCGGTCAGCACCATTTTGCTGGCGAGCGATTTACCGACGCTGCGGATAAGACGCTGGGTGCCGCCCGCGCCGGGCATAATGCCAAGCGTAATTTCCGGCAGGCCGAAACGGGCGTTATCGCCAGCAACGATCGCGTCGCACAGCAGCGCCAGCTCGCAGCCTGCGCCCAGCGCGAAGCCGTTCACGGCGGCAATCAGCGGTTTAGGAAAAGCGTTAATCCGCGCCCACAGCTGCGGGCGAATATCGTTCAGCGTGGCGGGCAGGTCTTTCTCAGCCATTTCGTTGAGATCGGCCCCGGCGGCAAAGCAGCGCTCGCTGCCGTAAATCACGCAGACGGAAATCTCGATGTCAGAAGCCGCGGCCTCCAGCTGTTCCGCAAGCTGCGTCAACAGCGCATTGTTGAGGGCGTTGCGCGCCGCCGGACGGTTTAGCGTCAGCTGCAGCACGCGGCCATGACGGGTAACAGTCAGTTCGCTCATGCCATCCCCTTCGCGTCGAAGTCGACAATCACGTCGGCGGTTAACGGCAGCGACTGGCAGCTCAGCACGTATCCGGCGGCCAGCTCGTCCGGCTCCAGGCTGTAGTTGGTCGCCATATCCACCTTCCCGCGCAGCACTTTGCATTTACAGGTGGCGCACACCCCGCCCTTGCAGGCATACGGAAGATCCGCCCCCTGACGCAGGGCGGCATCCAGGATGCTTTCGTCGTCCGCCGTCAGGGTGATTTCACGATCGCGCCCGTCCTGGCGCAAGGTCACTTTCTGTCCTTCCGCCTGGACGTGCACCGCGCGTTTAGCGGTGGTCCCCGGGGTGTTAAAGCGCTCAAGGTGAATGGATTTGTCCGGCATCCCCAGCGCCTTCAGCGTCGCTTCGGCGTCGTCCATCATCGCCGACGGGCCGCAGATAAACGCCTCGTCGTACTGGCGGAAGTTAATCAGGGTTTTCGCCAGCGCCTGCAGCTTTTCCCCGTCGATGCGGCCAAAGAGCAGATCGCTGTCCAGCCGCTCCTGGCTGAAGATGGAGACCAGCTGCAGCCGCTGCGTATACTTGTCCTTCAGGTCCGCCAGCGCCTGGCGGAACATCATGCTCTGGCTGCTGCGGTTGCCGTAGATCAGGGTGAACTGGCTGTTGGGTTCGGTCGCCAGCGTCGCGGAGATAATCGCCAGCATGGGAGTGATCCCGGAGCCTGCCGCAATCGCCAGATAGTGGCCTTCACGTTCAGCCCGCGGCTGGTAGCCAAACTGCCCCTGAGGAACCATCACCTCCAGGGCCATGCCCGCTTTGATCTCATCCCGCGCATAGCGGGAAAAGCGCCCGCCGTCGATGGCTTTGACCGCCACGCTGATTTCACCCGGGGCGGTACCCCGGCAGATGGAGTAGCAGCGGCGCAGCTCGTCCCCGTCAAGCTTCGTTTTTAACGTCAGGTGCTGGCCGGGACGGAAGCGGTAGGCCTCCTGCAGCGCCTGCGGCACCGCAAAGGTAATGGTCACCGCGTCGCGGGTTTCGGGTTCCACTTTTGCCACTGTTAATGAATGAAACGTTGTCATGGCAGCCTCAAATACATTTGAAATAGTCGAAGGGCTCGCGGCAGGTGTTGCAGCGGTAGAGCGCTTTGCAGGCCGTCGAGCCAAATTCACTGATAAGCGAGGTATCGGTGCTGGCGCAGCGCGGGCAGCTCACCTCCACAGGCGCGTGCGCGTGGCAGCTATGCCCCACGGGCGGGCTGATGCCGTACGCCCGCAGGCGCTCGCGCGCGTCGGTGGTCATCCAGTCGGTTGTCCAGGCGGGTTCAAGCTGGAGCACAATGTGCACCGGGGTGAAGCCGTTCGCGGTCATCGCGTCGCGGATCGCCCCCAGCAGGTGTTCCGTTGCCGGACAGCCCGAGTAGGTTGGCGTGAAGCCAATGACCCAGCCTTCCCCCTGCGCCTTCACGCTGCGCACCATGCCTAAATCGGTGATGGTTAATACCGGCACTTCCGGATCGGGGATCTGGCTTAGCAGCGACCAGATCTGCGGGATTTGCGCGGGCGCGATGTCGACGAGGCGTTGCATAGCGTTCTCCTTTACCACTGCTGACCGGGATACGCGCGCTGGAGATACTGCATTTCCGCCAGCATCGGGCCCAGATGTTCGGTATGCAGCCCCCTCTTGCCCCCGGTGCGGTACGCCACCTCTGCGGGAACCTGCAGGCAGGCTTCATTCAGACCGGCAAACACTTCGCTTTCCCACGGCTGGCGCAGGACGCGCGGGTCAACCGCCACGCCGGAGTCAATCAGCGCCAGCTCGACGTCATCGGCTTCGAACAGCTCCGCCGTAAAACGCCACAGATTGTCGATAGCCTGCTGCATTTTTTGCGCGGACGTTTCGGTCCCGTCGCCCAGACGCACCAGCCAGCCGCGGCAGAAGCGCAGGTGGTAGCGCGCCTCTTTAACCGCTTTGGCGGCGATGGCCGCAAGCTGACCGTCGCTGCTTTGGGTCAGCCGTTCGTACAGCGCCACGTTCCAGGCATCCATCAGATACTGGCGGGCAATGGTGTCGGCGAAGCTGCCGTTCGGCTGCTCCACCAGCAGGACGTTGCGGAACTGGCGCTCGTCGCGGCCAAACGCCAGCGTGTCTTCATCGCCCTGGCCTTCCCGCTCCGCGGCATAGGTCAGGAAATTGCGCGCCTGCCCCAGCAGGTCGAGGCCGATATTGGCGAGCGCGAGGTCAATTTCCAGCTCCGGCGCGTGGCCGCACCAGGCGCCGAGGCGCTGGGAAAGCACCAGACCGTTGTCGCCCAGACGCAGGGCATAGGCAGTCACTGAATTCATTCTTTGCCTCACATATGCTCGATGCCGTCGGGGATGGTGTAGAACGTCGGGTGGCGGTAAACCTTGCTTTCCGCCGGGTCGAAGAACTCACCGCTCTCTTCCGGCTGGGAGGCGACAATCTCGCTCGCCTTTACCACCCAGATAGAACACCCTTCGCTGCGGCGGGTGTAGGCATCACGCGCATTTTCCAGCGCCATGCGATCGTCGGCGGCATGCAGACTGCCCACGTGACGGTGGGATAACCCTTGTTTGCTGCGTACGAACACTTCGTACAGCGGCCAGTAGACGTTGCTCATCGTGATTCCTCTTAAGCCACTTTGCGGGCGTGTTGTTTTTCCGCGTGCGCCAGTGCGGCTTCCCGCACCCACGCCCCCTCTTCCCAGGCTTTACGTTTTGCGGCCAGGCGTTCGTGGTTGCAGATGCCGCGCCCGTTAATGACCTCGTTAAACTCCTGCCAGTCAATCTCGCCGAAGCGATAATGACCGCTCTCTTCATCAAATCGCAGGTCGGGATCCGGCACCGTCATGCCCAGCATCTCCACCTGCGGCACCGTGTTGTCGACAAAGCGCTGGCGAAGCTCGTCATTGCCGAAGCGTTTGATTTTCCAGGCCAGGCTGCGGGCGCTGTTCGGCGAGTTGTCGTCGTTCGGCCCGAACATCATCAGCGCCGGCCACCAGAAGCGGTTGATGGCGTCCTGCAGCATCTGACGTTGGGCCTCGCTGCCCTGCGCCAGCGCCATGCAGGCCTCAAAGCCCTGGCGCTGGTGGAAGCTCTCTTCTTTACAGATTTTCACCATCGCGCGGGCATACGGACCGTAGGAGGTGCGGCACAGCGCCACCTGGTTGACGATGGCCGCGCCATCTACCAGCCAGCCGATCACGCCGATATCGGCCCAGCTCAGGGTCGGATAGTTGAAGATGGAGGAGTATTTCATCCTGCCGTCGAGCATCTTCTGGTAGATGTCTTCCCGCGCGCAGCCCAGCGTTTCCGCCGCGCTGTAGAGGTAGAGCCCGTGTCCGGCTTCGTCCTGCACCTTCGCCAGCAGGATCGCTTTTCGGCGCAGCGTCGGCGCGCGGGCGATCCAGTTCCCCTCCGGCAGCATGCCGACAATTTCGGAGTGCGCATGCTGACCAATCTGACGGATCAACGTCTTACGGTAGGCGTCAGGCATCCAGTCCTGAGGCTCAATCGCCGTCTCCTGCGCTATGCGCTGCTCAAACCGTTGTTCTTGCGTCACGTCGTCACCTTTATGATTCGTTAGTTTGCAAATTAAAGCGTAATGTTGAATCACTTTGTTTTTTAAAAGTTACACAAAGGTTAAATATAACCCCAAGAATTGTTTCCTGGTTTTGTGATGCTGCTCTCAAGGCTTTTGTCTCAGGCCTTTCAGAAAGCGCCTTCAAGCGGTGAGATTCATCCGGCCAGATCACAACGTTAACAATTCATTAAAAACTCAGCTTGATTTTTATGATTCATGATCAAACTATTAATGAGTAAATTACGTAACACTTGGAGATAAGCGATGCAGCAGTTAGCCAGCTTCGTGTCCGGTACCTGGCAGTCTGGCCGGGGCCGCGAACGCACTATTCATCACGCCATCAGTGGCGAAGCCCTGTGGAGCGTGACCAGCGAAGGGCTGGACATGGCGGCCGCCCGTCGTTATGCGATTGAGCGCGGCGGTGAAGCGCTTCACGAGATGACCTTTATCGAACGTGCGGCCATGCTGAAGGCGGTGGCAAAGCACCTGCTTAGCGAGAAAGAGACGTTTTATGCCCTGTCAGCCCAGACGGGCGCGACGAAGGCGGACAGCTGGGTGGATATTGAAGGCGGCATCGGCACCCTCTTCACTTACGCCAGCCTGGGCAGCCGCGAGCTGCCGGATGACACGCTGTGGCCGGAAGATGAGTTAATCCCGCTGTCGAAAGAAGGCGGCTTTGCGGCGCGCCACGTCCTCACCTCCAAATCCGGCGTGGCGGTGCACATCAACGCCTTTAACTTCCCCTGCTGGGGCATGCTGGAAAAGCTGGCGCCGACCTGGCTTGCCGGCATGCCCGCCATTATCAAACCCGCTACCGCGACCGCGCAGGTGACGCAGGCGATGGTGAAATCCATCGTGGACAGCGGGCTTGTACCGGACGGCGCCATCAGCCTGATCTGCGGCGGCGCGGGGGATCTGCTCGACCAGCTCGACAGCCAGGACGTCGTGACCTTTACCGGCTCCGCCAGCACCGGGCAAAGCCTGCGCGTGCACCCGAATATTGTGGCGAATGCCATTCCGTTCACCATGGAGGCCGACTCCCTGAACTGCTGCGTGCTGGGGGAAGACGTCACGCCGGAACAGCCGGAGTTTGCGCTGTTCGTCCGGGAAGTGGTCCGCGAGATGACCGCCAAAGCCGGGCAAAAATGTACGGCCATTCGCCGCATTATCGTCCCGCAGAGCCAGATTGACGCCGTGACCAAGGCGCTGATTTCACGCCTGGAAAAAGTGGTGGTGGGCGACCCGGCGCAGGAAGGGGTGAAGATGGGGGCGCTGGTCAACGCCGAACAGCGCGCGGACGTGCAGGAAAAAGTGGATCAGCTGATCGCCGCTGGCTGCCAGATCCGTCTGGGTGGCAAAGCGGATCTGCAGGCCCCGGGGGCGTTCTTCCCACCGACCCTGCTGTTCTGCCCGCAGCCGGACGAAACCCCGGCGGTGCACTCAACCGAAGCCTTCGGCCCGGTTGCGACGCTGATGCCGTATCGCAACGCACGCCACGCGATGCAGCTTGCCCGCGCGGGCGGCGGCAGCCTGGCGGGTACGCTGGTCACCGCCGATTCGGCGATTGCCCGCCAGTTTATTGCCGGCGCGGCGCGCGCCCACGGGCGCATTCAGATCCTTAACGAGGAATCATCAAAAGAGTCTACCGGCCACGGCTCCCCGCTGCCTCAGCTGGTGCACGGCGGCCCGGGCCGCGCGGGCGGCGGCGAAGAGCTGGGCGGCCTGCGCGCGGTGAAGCACTACCTGCAGCGCACCGCGATTCAGGGCAGCCCGACGATGCTGGCCGCCATTGGCAAACAGTGGGTGCGTGGCGCAGCGGTGCAGGAAGATCGCGTGCATCCGTTCCGCAAATACTTCGAGGAGCTACAGCCGGGCGATAGCCTCCTGACGCCGCGCCGCACCCTCACGGAAGCGGACATTGTGAACTTTGCCTGCCTGAGCGGGGACCACTTCTACGCCCATATGGACAAGATCGGCGCGGCAGAGTCGATCTTCGGCGAGCGCGTGGTGCACGGCTACTTCCTGATCTCAGCCGCCGCGGGGCTGTTTGTTGATGCGGGCGTCGGGCCGGTTATTGCAAACTACGGCATGGAGAACCTGCGCTTTATCGAGCCGGTTAAGCCTGGCGATACCATTCAGGTACGTCTGACCTGCAAACGTAAAACGCTGAAGAAACAGCGTACCGCCGAGGAAAAACCGACCGGCGTGGTGGAATGGGCGGTTGAGATCTTCAATCAGCACCAGCAGGCCGTGGCGCTCTACTCCATCCTGACGCTGGTGGCGCGCCAGCAGGGTGATATTTTATCTTGAGCCTTAACTCTTAATCCGCAGATGTGTTGCGTTAAGAGAAAATATAAACTGGATGGCATTGGGAGACCAAACCATCCATCCAGCCAGCCTGGTCTGGATAAGTTACAACCAGAAACAGTAATCGAATTGACCATATTATTATCAAGGCTATTATTTTCTGACGTGAATATTTTCAAGTGCAATTACATGGAAGGTTAATTGAATATGGCAATACCCGTATATCTTTTCTTAACGGACGACGGCGGCGCAAAAATCACAGGCTCAGTGGATATTCGTGACCGCGAGGGAAGCATTGAAGTCACCGGCTTTACCCATAACCTCCGCCTGCCAACGGATCCTTTGACCGGTAAAATCACCAGCAAACGCAACCATGCGCCAATCGTTTTTCAAAAGGAAATTGATTCATCTTCTCCTTATCTGATGAAAGCCGTTGCTACTGGGCAAACCCTCAAAACAGCGGAATTCAGGTGGTATCGCATAAATGACGCTGGTCAAGAGGTAGAATATTACAATATGCATCTCGATAATGTTCGCGTCGTTTCCGTTACGCCATTGATGCATGACACTAAAGACCCGACGAAAGAAAAACACAATCATCTTGAAGTCGTTGAACTACGGTACGACAAAATAACCTGGACATATTGCGACGGTAATTTGCGATTCGCCGATAGCTGGGCAGAGCGTTAACTATGCGTGTGCCTTCATATTCTACTCCATACGATATTGCTTCATTTTCGCCCCCGGGCGTTGACGTTGTCAGCCATATGGTCATCGCTCGATTTCATGGCGGTCCCTCAATGATGACGTACATCTGGTTTTATCAAATGGTGAGAAATCATGGCCCATGGGACTATAAGCAAGGCCGTTCGCAATATGCTAACTTTGGAAATTTTCATTACGGTGCGGTTGGCGCGGCGGCGGGCATTCCTGATGGAGTGCTGCTACGCGGTGCAGGTACTGCGCAGATCCTTGCTGGCACAAGCGATCCGGTAGAATTTGCTAAATATCATGGTGCCAGTGCTTATGGAGATGACCCTGTTGATCAATTATGGATTAGGGCAGGAATAGATTATGCACGACGTTCGGGATTTTAACTGGCGAATCGTAGTGGCGGTTGTCATTTTTCTGGGGTTTATCTTATACCCTTTCCGCGATCTGTTTACCGTGTATGAAAAATTTCAGGAAAAAATTATCGTTAATGATCGTTTAGCTCTCTACATAACCCAGGTTGAAGCGAGTTCTTTATCCAGAGATACGTTTCACTTTTATCTCTATGATGCGAAAAAAAGCACTGAAGATTTTATGTCTCACGTATCAGATATCAAACCTGTCATGGTTACCAACGATGCTAAAGCCACAGCAACGGTAACAAACGGAGATATTTATCTCCGCGTTCGCGGAAATATTTACTCTTTCACTACAGTTGGGTTCGACGTGCGTATTTATCTGGATAGATCACCATACTGATCCCATGAAGCCTCTATCTCGGGGATGTGACGTATCCCCGCTCTTTTTTTAACCTGGCAAGACTGGCAAATAACCTGGCAGATGCAGGCAAACGCTTTTCTCATAGGCCTGTCAGGATAAGGCTGTCACAACACAATAAACACAACAAGATGAGGTCTACGATGGGAAGCAATTCTTCTTTTTCTGCCCGTAGAACGGCGCTGGCCATGGCCGTTGCGCTGTGTTGCGCCTGGCAATCCCCTGTTTTCGCCCACGGCAGTGAGGCGCATATGATCCCGATGGACAAAACGCTGCAGGACTTTGGCGCGGACGTTCAGTGGGATGATTACGCACAGATGTTCACCATTGCGAAAGACGGTGCCTTTGTGAAGGTCAAACCGGGCGCTAAAACCGCCATCGTCAACGGTAAAACCCTCAGACTCGAGGTGCCGGTGGTGATGAAAGGCAAGAAAGCCTTTATTTCCGATACCTTCATCAACGATGTGTTCCAGTCCGGCCTTGACCAGACCTTCCAGGTAGAAAAACGCCCTCACCCGTTAAACGCGCTAACGGCGGACGAAATTAAGCAGGCCGTTGAGATTGTGAAAGCCTCGGCGGACTTTAAACCGAATACCCGCTTTACCCAGATCGCCCTGGCAGAGCCCGAGAAAGCCAAAGTGTGGGACTTTGTGCTTAACGGTACGGCAGTGGATGCCCCTCGCCAGGCGAAGATCGTCATGCTCGATGGCAAGCACGTTATCGAAAGCGTGGTGGACCTGAAGGATAAAAAAATCCTGCGCCGGGAGCCGGTAAAAGACGCGCACGGCATGGTGCTGCTGGATGATTTCACCGCGGTTCAGCAGATCATCAACGAAAGCACCGAGTTCGCCGAGGTGCTTAAAAAACACGGCATCACCGACCCGAAAAAAGTGATTACTACGCCGCTGACCGTCGGCTATTTCGACGGTAAAGACGGCCTGAAGCAGGAAGATCGCCTGCTGAAGGTGGTGAGCTATCTGGACGTGGGCGACGGCAACTACTGGGCGCACCCGATTGAGAACCTGGTGGCCGTGGTCGATCTTGAACAGAAAAAGATCCAGAAGATTGAAGAAGGCGCCGTTGTTCCGGTTCCCATGACCCCGCGTCCCTATGATGGCCGCGACCGCGTTGAGACGCCGAAAAAACCGCTCAACATCACTGAGCCGGAAGGTAAGAACTACACCATCACCGGGGATATGGTGCACTGGCAGAACTGGGATTTTCACCTTAGCCTGGACTCCCGCGTCGGTCCGATGATTTCAACCGTCACCTATAACGACAACGGCAAAAAGCGCCAGGTGATGTATCAGGGGTCGCTCGGCGGCATGATCGTCCCTTACGGCGATCCGGACGTGGGCTGGTACTTTAAAGCCTATCTCGACTCCGGCGACTACGGTATGGGCACCCTGACCTCACCGCTGGTGCGCGGTAAAGACGTACCGTCCAACGCCGTGATGCTCAATGAAACCATCCCGGATTACACCGGCGCGCCGATGGAGATCCCGCGCGCGATCGCCATTTTCGAACGCTACGCCGGGCCGGAATACAAACATCAGGAGATGGGTCAGCCAAACGTCAGCACCGAGCGCCGCGAGCTGGTGGTGCGCTGGGTGAGTACCGTGGGCAACTACGATTACATCTTTGACTGGGTGTTCCATGAAAATGGCACTATCGGCATTGACGCCGGCGCAACGGGTATCGAGGCGGTGAAAGGCGTTCAGGCGAAAACCATGCACGACGCCACAGCCAAAGACGACACCAAATACGGCACGCTGATCGACCATAACATCGTGGGCACCACGCACCAGCATATCTACAACTTCCGTCTTGATATGGACGTGGACGGCATCAACAACAAGCTGGTGGCGATGGATCCGGAAGTGAAGCCGAATACCGCCGGGGGCCCGCGCACCAGCACCATGCAGATCAATCAGTACGATATTAATACCGAGCAGCAGGCGGCGCAGAAGTTCGACCCGGGCACCATTCGGCTGCTGAGCAACACCAGTAAAGAGAACCGCATGGGCAACCCGGTCTCGTACCAGATTATCCCTTACGCGGGCGGTACGCACCCGGTGGCGACCGGCGCGAAATTTGCCCCGGACGAGTGGATTTACCATCGCCTGAGCTTTATGGACAAACAGCTGTGGGTGACTCGTTACCACCCGGATGAGCTCTACCCTGAAGGAAAATTCCCGAACCGCTCCGTACACGACACGGGCCTGGGGCAGTACAGCAAGGATAACGAGTCGCTTAACGATCAGGATGACGTGGTCTGGATGACCACCGGCACCACCCATGTCGCCCGCGCGGAGGAGTGGCCGATAATGCCGACGGAATGGGTGCATACCCTGCTTAAGCCGTGGAACTTCTTCGACGAGACGCCAACGCTCGGGAAGAAGAAAGACGAACAGAAATAAATAACGTACCGGGCGCAATGCCCGGTTTTTTTTGCCTCTGGATTTGAGGATCGTCCTGGCTTGCTTATAGTTACTGATATCTCACCTGCATGATTTATCCCCCGGTCGGGAAAGGGCTTTATGGAAAAAAGAAAAAAACCGACACTTGAACGGGCAACCTGGCCAACGCACCATGCTATGGTTATGCACGGGCTGGCGATGAACCTGCCGTGGCTGGCCTTCGTGAATATCAGCTTCGCGGTGATGATTCTGCTGCGACACATTTTGCTTAATACCAGCGATCCCCTTTATCCCCACTCGCCGCAGCTGGCGAGAATGGTCGATGCCTCCATGCTCGGCATTATCATTCTCTCTGCTGCGCTGATCCTCATGGCCTGGCGACGCATCGCCGGCATTAGCGTGGTACTGTTTATCTGCAGCGCCATCTGGTCGGTCTCCTGCTTTTGGTTTATCACCCAGCTGCTGCTCCCGCACGTCTGGCCGCTGTGCGTCATTTTATTACTCGCTGGCTTAACGGCGCTCTATTTTTATCCTGAAGGGCTACTCGCCTTTGTGCTCCCGCTCTGGATCACCTTGCCGGTAGCAAGCTGGATACGGAACGATGGCCTCAACCTTCACTTTTTTGTTATCTGGAGCGTCTTTACGCTGATCCTGATCTGCGGGCGTTTCATCCTGCTGAGCTGGTTTGACGAGGCCTGGCGACGTAACCAGCAAAATCAGCTGCTGATCTCCAGGCTGGATGCGCTGGCGCATCAGGATCCGTTAACCAAAACCGCCAATCGCCGGAAAATGGAAGTGGTGCTGGAGAACGCGGTTGAGCAGAAAAAAACCTTCTCGGTGATCATGCTGGATATCGACTATTTCAAACGCTACAACGACACCTACGGGCACCAGGCGGGTGACGACTGCCTGACGCGCGTGGCGCGGGTGCTTAAGCAGTCGGTGCGCACGCCTGATGATGTGGTGTCACGCTACGGCGGCGAGGAGTTTGTAGTGATCCTGTTTAACTGTCCGGAAAACATCGCAGAAAAGGTGGCCTTACGTATTCAGGACGGCCTGCGCACAGAAGCTATACCGCACAGCGCGTCAACCGTTAGCGATCGTGTCACCGTGAGCATGGGAATTGCAAGCATGGCGGAAGGGTTAGCGGGCACCGAGATCATCGCCCGCGCCGATGCGGCGCTGTACCGGGCGAAAGAGGCCGGTCGGGATCGGTGGTCGCTTTAATTAAAGCCGGGTGGCGGCTACGCCTTACACGGCCTGCAAAATTCGCCCGGTGCGGCTGGATGCCCTCACCCTGACCCTCTCCCATGGGAGAGGGAACAAACACTAAAAAGGCAACCTCCAGGTTGCCTTTTGCTTTTACTAGTAGCGCACGCAAACCGATTTGGTTTCACACCAGCCGTCCAGCCAGTCCGGACCGAAGTCGCGTCCGGTGCCGGACTGCTTCATGCCGCCGAACGGCAGGTTGGCGTCAATCAGCGTATGGCTGTTTACCCAGACGGTGCCCGCCTGCAGCCGGTCGGTGTACTCCAGCGCCTTGCTGATATTCTGCGTCCAGACGCTGGCAGTCAGGCCATATTCGGTGTCGTTTGCCAGCTGGAGCGCCTCTTCCCCGTCGGCGACGCGTACCAGGTTGACCACCGGGCCAAACACCTCTTCACGGGTCAGGCGCAGTGAGGCATCCGGGTTCACCACCAGCGTAGGCGAAACGTAATAGCCTTTGCCTTCCGGCCCCCGGTTACCGACGATCAGCTCCGCGCTGCGCGACTTCGCTTCGTCAAGGAAGGTCTGCACCTTGTCGCAGTGCGCGCGCGATACCAGCGGGTTGATAAACGCCTCCGGCGACATACCCGGCCCGACGCTCAGGGATTTCACCGCCTGCTCAAACCCGCTGACCAGCGTGTCAAACAGCGGCGCTTCAATATAGATGCGCGAGCTCGCCGCGCACACCTGCCCCTGGTTCAGGAAGCTGCCGGTCATCAGGCCTTCGATTACCCACGCCGGGTCCGCGTCTTTTAGTACAATGGCCGGGTTTTTCCCGCCCAGTTCCAGAGTCACCCCGGTTAGCGTATCCGCCGCCGCGCGGGCGATTTGCTTACCCGTCGCCGTTGAGCCGGTAAAGCTCACCTTTGCAATATGCGGATGCGAGGTCAGCGCTGCGCCGCACACCGCGCCGCTCCCGGTCACCACGTTGAACACCCCGTCCGGAATACCCGCTTCGCTTGCCAGCTCCGCCACGCGCAGCATGGTCAGCGGCGTGGTCTCTGACGGCTTGATGACAATAGAGCAGCCGGCGGCCAGCGCAGGCATCACTTTCCACATCCCGATCATCAGCGGGAAGTTCCAGGGCACAATCCCGGCCACCACGCCAACCGGCTCTTTACGCGTCCACGCCTGATAGCGGGCGCCCTGCGGCAGCGGAATGGAAAGGTCGAGGGTTTTACCCGTAATTTTGGTGGTCAGCCCGGCGGTATAGCGCATCCAGTTCAGGGTGCAGCCGACTTCAAACATGCGGGAAATGTTGATGGATTTGCCCTGCTCCAGCGTTTCAAGCTGGGCCAGCTCCTCGCTGTGCTGTTCGACCAGATCGGCGAAATGAAGCAGGATCCGCTCGCGCTCCGCCGGCAGTTTTCCGGCCCAGCTGCGGGCGACAAACGCGCGCCAGCCGGACATAACAGCACGGTCAACGTCGTCGACGCTGGCATCGGCAGTTGAGGCAATGACCTCGCCCGTGGCCGGGTTGAAGACGTTCAGCCGCTTTTCACTGTCCGACGCGGCCTGACGCCCTTCAATCCACAGGCCATGCTGACGGTCTAAAAATTGTTGTACGGCAGGCTGAATGGCCACCTGTGATTCAGACATAGGATACTCCTTCGTTATTCTTCGCAGGGTGTCCATCCAGTCTAAGTGGGGTTTTGCGTTCTCGCTTTTGTCTCTGTGACATTCGCTTTGCCACCTGTGACAGGCTCCGCAAATCGCGATAATTGCCGCTTATATCGCTGTTACCGGTGAGTGTTCTTTCCTATAGTCAGCCTCATAGCTCTGACAAAATGCAACACAAATGCAACAATGCGAAAACGTTGACGGTGCAGTGAGAGAAACGATGGCGTGTGCAAGCGAGCAGGAACAGTATCAGCAGTGGCTGGCGCAAATTAACCAGGTTTGCGGGCGTTTTAACGCGCAGCCCACCGGGGGGAAATTCTTCGGCGAGCTGGAGACCAGCTATGCGCGCAGCCTGAAGCTCAGCACCGTGACCGCAGGCGGCGTTAACCTGTTCCGCTCCCGTCAGGAGATCGCTCAGAGTAATGATGCCTGGTTCTATACCGTGTTCCAGCTCGAAGGCAGCGCGGAAATTGAGCAGGATGACCGTCGCGCGCTGCTCAGAACCGGTGATATCACGCTGATTGACGCGTCGCGTCCATGCTCGATCAACTGGCGGGAAAAATCCCGCCAGATTTCGCTGCTGGTTCCCCGCCAGATTATTGAGCAGCAGTGTCGTTTTCAGGAGATAAGCTGCGCGACCGCCCTTTCCCGCACCTTGCCCACGGTACAGCTGAGCCATCGCCTGCTGATGGAGAGCATGAGCAATGCCGACCTGAGTGACCGTGAAAGCGAAGCGGCGCTCGAGGCGATGATCTGTCTGCTGCGCCCCGCTTTCCAGCAGCGTGAAATCATTCAGCCGCGCAAGGAGCGCCAGTTCCAGCATGTGGTGGCGCTGATTGACGACCATATTCAGTCTGAATCGCTGCGCCCGGAATGGATTGCCGCCGAGAGCGGCATGTCCGTGCGCAGCCTTTACCGCATGTTTGCCGAGAAGGGGCTGGTGGTAGCGCAGTACATCAAAAACCGTCGTCTGGATCTCTGCGCGCAGGCACTGCAATCTACCGGTGATGATGAAAAGCTGGCGGGTATTGGCTACAGCTGGGGGTTCACCGACCATAGCCATTTTTCTACGGCGTTTAAGCAGCGTTTTGGCGTCTCGCCGGGTGAATACCGCAGGCGCTACCGCTAACTACTTTTTGAGCCATTTTCCGTTAATGCCCTTCACGTATTCGCCCGGCTGCGCGCGGGCAACCAGTTTCTGACCGGCCATTTTAGCCACTTCATCGACCGGCAAATTATTGCTGTCAGCCAGCTTCTGGTAGTTTTCCGCGCGCGCCGCATTGATACGACTGACCAGCGCCAGCGTTTCCGCGTCCTGTTGAATCGGGGCAAGATAGCCGCTGAGGGTTTCCCCCACGCGCCCCTGTGCCCGGGCATCGTTTAAGGTCAGCGCAGCCGCCTGCACGTTCATCCCCAGCGCCAGTAAAATCAGAGCTAATCGTTTCATGGTATCCTCAGAACAGATCGCTGCGCGATTTCAGCAGGGTTTCGACGTCTTTATCGACCTTAATATGGATTTCATGTTCGATTTTGACATTCATATTGATGGTAATCGGCTCTTTTGGCGCAGCGACTTCAATGCGCGGCGTACAGCCGGTCAGTAGCGCGGCAACGGCAACGGTGAGCACACCAGCCATCTTTTTCATTGTTGTTCCTCACTTTCCTTGCCAGTCAAACTGCGGGGAGCAGGTATCGCCGCATGTTGCTCAAACCAGGTTTGCAGATTGTCCCCAAAGCGCAGGCTGCGCCAGAGGGTAAAGACATTCTCATCATGGGTATAGTTCAGGTTGACGGAGCTGCTTTTGCCATCCACCCGGCTGGTCCCCTTGAGGGTCGCCTGCATGGTTAATTCACCCAGATTATCTAAATTGATTCTCGTCCACGAACGCGAAATTTCCATATAGCGGAGCCAGTTAATCGCCGCGCCCGCCACCATATTATCTTTCACGATGGCGTCTGCCGTATCTTTGTCGATGCGCAGCGTCATTGGCCCCGGGTTGGTCAGCCAGCCATCTTTAATGATCCATTTTTCATTGTCCAGCCAGAACGGCAGCGCCCCGCTCACCGGCCCTGACATGGTAAACTGTTTCGGATTAACGGCGCTGATCAGCTCGCTGGAGGAGATATTGTCCACGCGCAGCAGGGCCGGATCGTGCTGAGGCATCCGCAGCTGCTGCATGGTGATCTTCCCGCCGAGGGTTTCCACCTTCACGTTGGTGAGAAGCAGCGGATTGTCCTCCGTCCAGGGATAGTCCCCCTGTAGATCGGCGGTAATGTTGCGCGCGGTCACCAGGTTTTCCACTTCGCCAATGCGCAAGGTGACCGGACCGCGCGTGCCGAGAGACCAGGTTCCCTCGCTGAATCGGAACGGCAGCACAAAATCGACGCCGTTAATCTGGTTATCCGGCATCCAGGCGCTGCCGGATTTCAGCACGCCGTGCCCGCCCGCCTCAAAGCCCTGATCGGCCGCCGCCGAGAAGGCGACCTGCGCGTAAAGCTCCCCGTCGCGCAGCGTCATTTTCCAGTCCGGCGGGATCAGCGGCTGGAAGACGGTGAGCGACTGTTTCGGCCACCAGGCCTGCCCGCGAAGGCGCACGCCATCCCAGCGTCCGTTCACCTGTACCGGGCCGATTTTGTCCGCATGGAGGTCGCCCTTAAACTGGAAAATGGTCGGGTCGGTACCGTCGACGCTGAAGGTCAGGACCGAGGGCGGCAACGCGCTGCCGCCGGAGAAACGGGTTTGCCCGGCGTTGAGCGACAGCGCGCCGCTGAAGGCCGGTTTTTCGGGGTCACGCAGCCAGCGCACCGGCCGATCCAGCACCAGACGCGGCTTGCTGACCTCCATCGTGCCGTACTGGAGCTTGTCAAAACCGGTGGAGAGCGCCGTCAGCTCAATAAGATTGTCGCGCCACTCGCCTTTCCCGGCGACATCCCAGCGGGCATGCATCGGCGTAAAGCCGCCTTTTCCCCAGTAGCGCCACTGCCACAGACCGTTATCAGGTAAAAAGTCGTTGGCCTGGCCGTCCAGGTGGAGTTCAAAATCACCCATCTGGTTTTCATGAGCGCGCAGAATCGCCTGTAATCGACCGTCCACGCCCTTCTGCGTCAGCTTCACGCCCGCCAGCGGCCAGCGGATTTCATCGATATCGAGTGAGTCAATGATGCGCCCGCGCGAGCGGAGCAGCGCGCCCGGCTCAAAGGCCAGCTGCGGTTCATACAGGCTGCCGGTCAGCGTTGCGGGCAATTTGGCGTAAAGAATAAGATCGTTTTGCTTCGCCTCGCCGCTCAGATGCAGGGGCATGTCGCTGTTTTCCATGCTGAGCCTGCCGGGCCCAATGTTCAGTACCGCGTTGCCTTTCCCCGCATCACCCTGAGTAAGCACATTCAGCCGTCCGGTCAGGGTGGTTTTATCGAGCCCCTGCTGCCAGTTGTCGGCGCGAAGAGACACCCGGCCGCTCAGCGGCATCCCCGAGAGATCCCAATTCCAGCGCCCGTCGCTGATGTTCAGCTGCTCCGCCGTGACCTGCCACGGCAGGTCGAGCAGCGGATCGGGATTGTCCCGCGCCATCACCACCAGCTGTCCCTGATTGTCTTCCCAGTCCAGATCGGCATCGACCAGAGACGTTAACTGTGGCACGTTAAAGGTCGCGACCGCGTGGCCTTTAACCGGCACGCCATCCGGCACCAGCGGCAGGGTAAACTCGCCCACCAGCTTAATCGGCTGCGGCTGGTCCGGGAGCTGTACATCGAACTGGCTGACCGAGAGCGTCTGACCGCGCAGCGTGCCTTTAATGCTGACCTGCTCGCCTTTATAGGCGATCTCCTGAATGGACGGCGTCAGCGACGCATGCAGCTCGCCCTGCCACTGCTGCCAGGGCGACAGCGTCAGACGGTGAATCGTGATCCAGGTATTCGGTAATACCGCCTGCCACTGCGCCAGCGTTTTGGGGGCGACCGTTGAGGGTGCAGACTGGGGAATTTTGCTCAGACAGACGGAATTGAGATCCATCGCGCCGACATCCAGCTTCCAGCGGCTCGGATGTGACAGCGTAACGTTATCGATGCGGGCAATTTCGCAATCTTCAACCAGATAGCGAAGATCGGGGATCACCAGCGCGTGACGGGTAAGTTTCGGACGCTCTTCGAAAGCGATGCGCGTCCCGACGGGCAGCCAGATCCCGGCGAGCGTCGGTACCCACTGAGCGAGCGTCATCAGCAGCGTCAGCGGCAACAGTATGAACAGCAGTAAAAGCGCAAGAGCGGCTTTGTATTTACCCTTCATGGGCAGTTAATATCCTGATTTAGCGAAAGATTTAAGCCGGCAGAGCCGATCATTGTCGCATGTTTAGGCAGTCAGTTGAAGGGAATGCCATTTTTAAGGATAGATGCTCTAGAATAATTGATAGAACTTATTGAATTCAATAATATTTTAGAAATTGTAAGATTATTTTAATCATGCTAACGTGAATACAAAATCACTGGAGAAAGTCTTATGAAACTCGCGGTATATAGCACAAAGCAGTACGACAAAAAGTATCTGCAACATGTTAACGAGGCTTACGGGTTTGAGCTTGAATTTTTCGACTTTCTGCTGTCCGAAAAAACCGCCAAAACGGCGCACGGCTGTGAAGGCGTCTGCATTTTTGTTAACGACGACGGCAGTCGTCCGGTGCTGGAAGAGATAAAAAAACAGGGCGTGAAGTATATCGCCCTGCGCTGCGCGGGCTTTAATAACGTGGACCTCGACGCGGCGAAAGAGCTGGGTCTGAGGGTGGTGCGCGTCCCGGCGTACTCCCCGGAAGCGGTCGCGGAACATGCGATTGGCATGATGATGTCGCTCAACCGTCGTATTCACCGCGCTTATCAGCGTACCCGTGATGCCAACTTCTCGCTGGAAGGGCTGACCGGCTTTACCATGTACGGCAAAACCGCGGGCGTGATCGGCACCGGTAAAATCGGCATCGCCGCCCTGCGCATTCTGAAAGGCTTCGGCATGCGTCTGCTGGCGTTCGATCCGTATCCAAGCGCCGCTGCGCTGGAGCTGGGCGTGGAATACGTCGACCTGCCAACCCTGTTCTCGCAGTCTGACGTGATCTCCCTGCACTGCCCGCTGACGCCGGAGAACTACCACCTGCTCAACCAGGCTGCGTTTGACCAGATGAAAGATGGCGTGATGATCATCAACACCAGCCGCGGCGGGCTGGTTGACTCTCAGGCCGCTATCGAAGCGCTGAAAACCCAGAAAATTGGCGCGCTGGGGATGGACGTGTACGAGAACGAACGCGATCTGTTCTTTGAAGACAAGTCGAATGATGTGATCCAGGACGACGTGTTCCGCCGCCTGTCTGCCTGTCATAACGTGCTGTTTACCGGACACCAGGCGTTTCTGACTGCCGAAGCGCTGATCAGCATTTCGGAAACCACGCTGGGTAACCTGCAGCAGCTGGAAAAGGGCGAAGCGTGCCCTAACGAACTGGCGTAAGCGTGACGCCGGGTGGCGTCTATGCCCCACCCGGCGTACTGTCAGTTTCCCAGGTCCGGTGCGCAAAGCACCACCATAGCAGTACGGCCACCAGCGCAATCGCGCTCAGGACGCTGAATGCCGTGGCAAATGAGTAATGACCCGCAATCGTGCCGGTTAACGCCGGGCTCATGGATGCCCCGACCCCCTGCATCAGCATCACCACGCTCTGCCCGGCATTGACGTGCCCGCTTCCGCGCAACAGCACCACGATAAACGACGGTACTGCGACGCCCAGAATCCCTGCGGCCAGCCCGTCGAGAATTTGTACCGGGATCATCATGAGCGGCGCGTCCGTAGACGCCGCCAGCGCGGCGCGAACCGGCATCACCAGCAGCGCCAGCATAATTAAGCGCCAGTAGCCGTATCGGTCTATTCGGTTGGCGACCCAGATGGCAACGGGAATCATCACCGCCTGAGAGATGATAACGGTGCCCGCCGCGTACAAACCGGGGTTGATCGAGGCGGGCGCGGCGGCCACCCTCATGCTCAGCATCGGCAGCAGCGCGGCGTTCGCCAGGTGAAACAGCAGCAGCGTCAGTCCGGTCACGAACAGCGCCCGGTTTTTTATCAGCACGGCAAATCCGGGAACCGGCAGGCTCGCTGAAGAAGAGAGTCCCCGTGCGGCGTCGTTGTCGATATCCCCGTTGCGAATGGCAAGCAGCGCGCAGAGCGTTAACAGCGTGGTACAGGTCATCAGCAGGAAAATCCCGCCGACGCCCCAGTACCACGCAATGCCGCCTGCAATCAGTGCGGTAACAAAGTTGCCGCCGTGATTGAAGGCCTCATTTTTGCCCATCTGCGCGCTGAACCCGCCCTGACCGGTCAGCCCCAGGGTAATTCCGGCGATCAGCGGACCGACAAACGCCGCACAGATACCGGTGACGATTTGCGAAACAGCGACAATGCCGCTCTGCTGGCTAAACCAGAGCAGGAGCGTGCTAAGGGTGATGAGCAGGCACACCAGCGCCAGCACGGTCCGCTTGCTGCGCGAGGTGTCGGTAATGAATCCCGCCGGCAGCGTAGCGAGTAGTCCCGCCAGCCCACCGGCCGTCATCAGGATGCCGATATCATCGGGGGTCCAGTGGCGTTCGGTCAGAAAAATACCGAGAAAAGGACCGAGGCCATCGCGGACATCCGCAATGAAAAAACTTGTCAGGCACAATGCCCGCAGCGAACGAAGAGACATACTTCCTGCCTTTGTCTGTTATCGCCTGTAAAAAAGAAAATGTAGTATACCGGGTATTTTTGAAAATCAGATGACGTCTTAAAAAAACATGCTTTCCGAACTTAAACAATTCATAACGGAGTCTGTTTTTTCGCTTTACTCATTATCGCCCCTGACTATACTGGCAATAAATTTTCACAGGAGTCCTTCGTTGGAAAGTTATTTTATCGTCGATACGAAGGTAAGCTAGCGCGATTTTCTCGCTGCTTACCTGAAACGGTGGGCAGCAATCCTCTTTAAGCGATTGTATCCCGACACAGTAAGAACCACTCAATTTGTGGGGGATCGCATGTTCATGTTTACTCATTCACTCTTTCCGCCACCGTTGTCCTGACACGCTTAGCATTTAAACGGCGTTATGATGTGCTTAGCAAAGCACTGACGCTTATTATTTAATAACGTTAACAGGCGACAGGCTGATGTTCCCTTATATCTCTCATCTGCTCGCAGCGATGCTGCTGGGCGCAATTATTGGCGCGGAAAGACAGTGGCGCCAGCGTATGGCCGGGCTTCGTACCAATGCACTGGTTGCCACGGGTGCGGCAGTGTTCATTCTAAGTTCGGTATCGACTTCACCTGATAGCCCAGGGCGTATCGCAGCGCAGATCGTCTCCGGAATCGGCTTTCTTGGCGCTGGCGTCATTATGCGTGAAGGAATGAATATTCGTGGTTTGAATACCGCCGCAACGCTGTGGTGCTCGGCCGGAATTGGCGTACTGTGCGGATTAGGCCAGTTCTGGAATGCCGCCATGGCCAGCCTAATTATTCTCTGCGCTAACATATTGCTTCGCGAAGCCGCGCAGCGAATTAATCAACTGCCCGTGCTTCATGAAGGCGAAAAATGCTATGTCCTTAAAATCACCTGTAATGATGAGCATGAAGATGCGGTGCGGCAAAGCGTCGTAAACATGGCGAAAGAGTTGACGTTAAGTCTGAAAGCGATTTATTCCGCTACTGCGCAAGCAGAAGGTAAAACTGAAATTCGCGCGGAGGTGATGACCCGGGAGGAATACCGAAAATTACTCGATATGATTATGGGGAATATGGGCGGGAATAAAATTATCGCGTCCGTCAGCTGTCACGCAATATAAAGCCTAAACCGGGCGTTACGCCCGGTTTAGGCTTTGCCGTTTAGCCGGAAACGAACGGTGACGCGGAGATATTCATAAAGCTGTGCTGATTTTAGCCAGGCGTTTCATCATTTCCGTCGTCAGGAAGAGCTGCTCGCTGCCCACAAGATGGGACAATTCTTGTTTAGCGGATTGCCAGACCGGGATGAGCTCCTCGAGCAGACGCCAGCCCTCAGCTGTCAGGATGAGTCGTTTCCCTGCACGTCCACGGCCTCCAGCCGAGTCGATAATGCCGCGCGATTCCAGACTGCGGATATTTCGACTCAGCGTGGTCGCATCCACCCCGGCTCTGGCGGCGAGTTCCGCAACGGTTTCATTTGGGGAACCCCCGATGCCAACCAAAAGGCTGAACTGCTCCGCGGTCAGCTCAAACGGTCTGAAGCAGGCATTGTAATAGCGCGTAATAGCCCTGGCGGTAGCGCGCGCCTGAAACGCCGGGCAGACTTCCGGGATGGTCTTCAACAGCGCAACATCAATGTTGTTCATCATTTCATCTCGACAATCAATGCTAAAGTTAATACTGTATATACATTATTTGTCATGCTTATGGAACGCCTATGCCAGCCTTTGTTCATATCAACTTACGCGTTATTGATCCAGCCAGACAGGCCAGCCTTGCCCCCCGCTTCACGTCTGCATTAGAAGAGGCAGGAGGTAAAATCGTTCATTTTGGTGCTGTCGCACAGCTCCTGGAAGGGGAAGTGGAGCCGTTACCCTATGCGGGCATTTTTGAATTCCCTACCCTGGAGCAGGCCGTTGCCTTCTATCATTCGGAAAAATATGCGCCGATTAAGGCTGAACGCCAGCTCGCTCAGGAGGCGAGAATGTTCATTGTCACGACGGAATGACGGAATGACGGCCAGGTTCCACTGTACGCCTATCACATAACCGAAATTTGTACCCGTTATGACAGCTTGCTCTCTGTTTTCCTGAAATTAACGGTCTACCCTGAATTGTGTAAAAAACACTCAGGAGGGACAAATGTATAATTCAATTTTGGTTCCAATTGACATTTCGGAGGATAGCCTGACGCACATGGTTATCCCCTTCGTTCAGGCACATACAGCACTTAACACAGCTAAAGTTCACTTTCTTACCGTCATTCCATCGCTTCCGTATTATTCATCATTAGGCCTGGCCTATTCGGTAGAAATGCCGAAGCTGAAAGAGTTCCAGCACGCGGCCTTAGCGAAGCTGGATGAAATCGTTAAGCAATTCAAAATTCCTCCAGACAAGGTACAGACTCACGCCGTGACGGGATCTCCAAAGGATCAAATCCTTAAGCTCGCTGACACGATCGATGCCGACCTGATTATCATCGCTTCCCACAAACCTGACATATCGACGTATCTGTTGGGTTCGAACGCTGCGGCAGTGGTTCGGCATGCGAAATGCCCTGTCCTGGTCGTGAGATAGAAAGCGGCGTTTACGCTCGTGGATACGAACGGATAGCGGATAACAAAAACCGGGCGCGAAGCCCGGTTTTTCATTTACGCAGCCCTGAGTGAAAGCGCGATTTAGAGATTTACTCTGTTAGCGTTTAAATTTAAGTCCGTAATGGCGGCCGGTTTTCCAAGTAAGTAGCCCTGAACTTCATCACATTTATTTTTTTTCAGAAAAGACAGCTGTTCGGCGGTCTCCACCCCTTCTGCGGTTACCGCCATGGAATAGGCTTTCCCCAGGTCGATAATTTTCTCCACGACTGACTGGTTCTGCGGCGAGTCCCCCAGGGTAAAAATAAAGCTCTTGTCGAGCTTAAGCCCGTCAAACTGAAACTTCCGCAGATAGCTCAGAGAGGCATAGCCGGTACCGAAATCGTCAATCAAAATGCGGACGCCCATTTTTTTGAGAGACTTCATGGTCTGCAAGGTTTTTTCAGGATCGGAAAGCGTGACGTTTTCAGTGACTTCAATTTCCAGCCGGTTGGGTTCAAGCCCCGTTTCGTGAAGGATCTCTTTTATCCTTTCGGCAAGATCGCTTGCCTGGAATTCGATAGCAGAAATATTGACGGAGACCGATAATCCCGGCAATTTGTCTTTCGTCTCCGTACTGGCTTTGCGTATGACCCAGTTGCTCAGGCTAATAGTCAGCCCGGTTTCTTCTGCCAGCGGAATAAACTGATCGGGCATTATGGTCCCCCGAGCCGGGTGCTGCCAGCGTACCAGCGCTTCGACGGCCTCAATTTTAGAATACCGGAGGTTATAACGCGGCTGGTAAACCAGGTAGAGCTGTTCTTCGCGAATCGCGGTCTTGAGTTCTAATTCCAGTTTCCTGCGTTCAGTCAGCTTTTCCGACATATCAGGGCGATAATAGACCCATCGGTTTCTGCCGGATTGTTTCGCCTGATACAGCGCAATATCCGCGTAGCGGAGAAGATCGTTTGCGCTGCTGCTATCCCGGGGAGCCAGCGCAATGCCCATGCTTACGCCTATCGCCACATCATTGCCCTCAATGGCGAAAGGACGGTTAAGTTCTTGCACGATGCGACGACACACCTCCTCAATCTGCTCTTGCTGGCTGGTGTTGCCGAGGAGCAGCATAAATTCATCCCCTCCCTGCCGTGCGACAAAATCACCTCGACGAACGCAATTTTTAAGACGTGAAGCGACCTCCCCAAGCAGGGCATCGCCGGTGGAGTGCCCGAAAATATCATTGACGGGTTTAAACTTGTCTAAATCAAGGCAAATCATGGCAAAGGGATAATGATTAAGGTCTTCTTTCGCTAACTTGCCAGCCAGAAATTCCTTAATGTGATATCGGTTCGGCAGACCGGTTAATTCATCATGGCGTGACAGGAACTCCACGCGTTTTGTTGCTTCAACTTCCTGAGAGACGTCGGTTGCCGCGCCTCGCAACACCACCGTTCCATCAGGCTGAGCAGAAAACTTTGCCAGAAGCGTGCAATATGAGGTGGATTGTTGCGCGTGAGTATAAGGACAGTTTTTAAATTCAAAGCGTTCGGTTAAGTCCCGCTGCCTGGCGCAGTCATGTGATAATCCGCTTGTCGACGGAAAGAGTTCATCCAACCTGCGGCCTATCCATTTGCTGTTTTCATATCCCGTTATTGTAGAAAAACGACCCGATAGCCACGTTATCCTTAACGATAAATCTGTTTCCCAGAACCAGTCGCTGGTTGTTTCACTGACGTCCCGAAATCGTTTTTCACTCGTAATAAGATTCAACCGCGCCTGCTCGAGGAGAAACGTATTTTCGTCAAGCATTCTCGCCTTGTGCATAATATGGCGCATTAATATCACCGTCATCAATACCGTCAGAACGACGGAAAGAATGAGCAATGGCAAAAAATAAATTATTAACGCCTGGCCGGGATTTTCACCGTCCCAGATAATTTGCACATCCCCATTCTGGGTGCTTAAGGTAAATTCCGTCTGATTATTTATTTGAGAACTGGCTGTATCAGGTGAAGTACGAACGTTCTGGATACCGGCATCCTGCCCAATCGTGAGGAGTTTTTTAGCCGTTAACTTGTCTATAAACACCATTGTCGACGGTTTTCCGGGTAGGGTTTGCACGCTCGTATCATCGCCCGTCGTTATCCATTGCGCAGAAACAATGGCCGGCACGGAATCGATAAGCGCTAGCACAGAAACCGGCACTCCCTTTTTTATACTCAACTCATGGAGTAAACGGTCTTTGGTTGATTTGTCTAACCAGCGCTCCAGCTCCTGAAGCTTCAGCTTCCCGTCAACGACGCTGTATCGCGTGCTCCCTTCCGGCGAGAGAACAAACACCCCTTCGTAGCCAAAGTTGTCATACAGGGATTTGCCCAGGTTCTGCTTATCCCATGCCCAGTGAACGTCATTGTTCAGATGAAGATGTTTGTAGGCATCTCCCCACTCGGCATTATCTTTCAAATGACTTCGCATGCTCTCTTGGCGGGTCTCCAGGGCTTTCCTTAACAAAAATTCATCGTGCTTGTCGCTGATTTCATTCACATTATCTTTTATTATTAGCAGGGAAATTATTGCCGCAATAAAAATACTTATCAACAACGTTACAATATAGGTAAAGGTTTTATTTATCAGGCCTTTAGAAGGCTCGGTGTCGGTGAAGCCCGGATTGTTCAGAGGTAGGGTCATCTTTCGCCTTCTTAACTGCTAGTACGTCGATTTGTATGCCACTTTCATTTATCGGCACAAAATAACAAAAATTTATAGCTAAAAATCTGAGATTAAAGAATATTTGATTTCTCTAACCCAGATCAAATTATTAATCATTAACTCTTTTACTACCTAAACTCGGTAAATTAAATATACTGTTCGAAGTAAGTTTTAATCTCACCTGTTTTATTTATAAAGAACGCATATTAAAACTATTTTTGCAGAAGACGTTACAAGCACGTTGGAGCCTATAAAAAAACCGGGCGTAAAGCCCGGTTCTTTTTTCAGACGAGACTGGCTCTATTCGCTCAACCCGCGATTTTCCAGCATCGGTTCAATCTTCGGATCGTGCCCGCGCCACTGCCGATAAAGTTCAGCCAGATCCGTGCTGTTACCACGGGACAAAATCGCCTCGCGGAATTTTTGCCCGTTTTCACGAGTCAGGCCGCCCTGTTCAACAAACCACTGATAGCCGTCGTCCGCCAGCATTTGCGTCCACAGGTAGGCGTAATATCCCGCCGCGTAGCCGCCGCCGAAAATATGGGCAAAATAGCTGCTGCGATAGCGCGGCGGTACGGCGGGCAGATCCAGCCCCTCTTTTTGCAGTGCTGCCGCTTCAAACGCGTCAACGCTCGAAACGGCTTCGCTAATCCCGTGCCAGTTCATGTCCAGCAGCGCGGCAGCCAGCAGCTCCGTCATGTCATAACCCTTGTTGAAATGGGTCGCGTTGAGCATGCTTTCACGCAGCGCCTCCGGCATCGGTTCACCGGTTTCGTAATGGCGGGCGTAGTGGGTAAACACCTGTGGATGGCTGGCCCAGTGTTCGTTGATCTGCGACGGGAATTCAACGAAATCGCGCGGCGTATTGGTCCCGGAGAGCGTGGCGAAACGCTGGCTGGCAAACAGACCGTGCAGCGTATGGCCAAACTCGTGGAACAGGGTGATCACGTCATCCCAGGAGAGAAGCGCAACGCCGCCGTTAGCCGGCTTTTGGTAGTTACAGACGTTGTAGATCACCGGACGGGCAGCTAGCTCGAAGGATTGCTCGACGAAATTCCCCATCCAGGCCCCGCCCTGCTTGGAATCGCGGGCAAAGAAGTCGCCGTAAAACAGCGCCATGCCCTCACCGGTGTGGTCGAAAATTTCCCAGACGCGGACGTCCGGGTGATACACCGGGATATCGAAGCGCTCCACAAAGCGGATGCCAAACAGCTGGCTTGCGGCCCAGAATACGCCGTCGTGCAAAACGGTATTGAGCGCAAAATAGGGTTTGATTTGCGATTCATCGAGGGCATATTTTGCCTGACGCACGCGCTCGGCATAAAAGGCCCAGTCCCAGGCCTGCACGGTGAAACCGCCCTGTTCGTCATCAATCACTTTCTGAATATCGGCCTGCTCGCGCTCAGCACGGGCACGGGCGGCAGGCACAATGCCGCGCATAAAGGTCAGCGCGGCGTCCGGAGTTTTCGCCATCTGGTCGGCGATACTCCAGCTGGCGTAATCCTCAAAGCCCAGCAGGCGGGCCTGCCTCGCACGCAGCGCCGTAAGGCGGAGGATCAGATCGCGAGTGTCGTTTTCATCCCCTTTCTGGGTGCGCGTCCAGCCAGCGTTGAACAGGTTTTCGCGGGTCTGACGATTGCGCAGCGCGGAAAGCGCGGGCTGCTGGGTCGTGTTCAGAAGCGGGATTAGCCAGCGATCGTTTAGCCCTCGCTCCGCGGCAGCCTGCGCCGCGTCGGCAATCTCGCTGGCGCTGAGCCCATCAAGCTGGTGCGCGTAATCCACCACCAGCCCACCCGTCTTATCGGCAGCCAGCAGACGCTGATTGAACTGGCTGGTCAGGGTCGCCGCCTCGGTATTCAGCGCCTTCAGCTCGGCTTTTTCCGTTTCATTGAGACGCGCGCCGGCCAGAATAAACCGCTGATACGTCTCCTCGACCAGCCGACGGGATTCGGCGTCCAGCGCGGCACGATCCTGCCAGACGCTCTCCACGCGGGCGAAAAGCACGTCATTCAGCCAGATGTCGTTCGCCAGCGCGGCAAGCTCGGTGGAGAACTGTTCCTCAAGCTCCTGCAGGTACGTATTGGTATTCGCGGAGGTCATGGCGAAGAACACGCTGCTGACGCGCGAGAGCATGGCACCGCTTTTCTCCAGCGCCAGCACGGTGTTGGTGAAGTCCGGCGCAGCGGTTTGGGACACAATGGCGTCTACGTCCGCCCGCTTCTGGCGAAGCGCTTCATCGAAGGCCGGGCGATAGTGATCGTCGGTGATTTCATCAAAATGGGGGGCCTGATAGGGCAGCAGGCTGATGTCAAAAAAGGGATTCGTGGCCGTCATCTTTCGCTCCTGAGTACGGGTATCCTCCCAGAGTAGGCCAGGCCGCCATCCCCTGCAACGCCGTCATACAAATGTTGCCTTAACGCACCCTCTGCGGCCGTGCTATGTTAGTACAACACAAAAAGCGTTGAGGAACAGTGAGATGATTATTTTAGTTACCGGGGCAACGGCAGGTTTTGGTGAAAGCATCACGCGTCGCTTCGTCGCCAACGGGCACAAGGTTATTGCCACGGGCCGTCGTCAGGAGCGCCTGCAGGAGCTGAAGGACGAATTAGGCGACAGCATCCTGACCGCGCAGCTGGACGTGCGTAACCGCGCGGCCATTGAAGAGATGATTGCCAACCTGCCCGCCGAGTGGCGCGCCATCGACGTGCTGGTCAACAATGCCGGTCTGGCGCTGGGCATGGAGCCAGCCCACAAAGCTAGCGTTGAAGACTGGGAAAACATGATCGACACCAACAACAAAGGGCTGGTCTATATGACCCGCGCGGTTCTGCCGGGCATGGTCGAGCGCAACCGCGGCCACATTATCAACATTGGCTCCACCGCCGGAAGCTGGCCTTACGCAGGCGGCAACGTCTATGGCGCGACGAAAGCGTTTGTGCGCCAGTTCAGCCTTAACCTGCGTACCGACCTGCACGGCACCGCCATTCGCGTCACCGATATCGAGCCGGGTCTGGTGGGCGGCACCGAGTTTTCCAACGTGCGTTTCAAAGGGGATGACGCAAAAGCGGGCAAAACCTACGAAAATGCTAACGCGCTGACGCCGGAAGATGTGACCGAAACGGTCTGGTGGGTGGCGACGCTGCCAAAACACGTCAACATCAATACCGTGGAAATGATGCCAGTCAGCCAGAGTTTTGCAGGACTTAGCGTCCATCGTGGCTAAATCCGCCCTTCCCGGCCTGCGGGCCGGGTCTGTTTCGGGTTATAAAAGAATGGTAGTATGTTCAGGCTAACTCTCTGAGAAATGACAACTCATGGCCGCTGAATCGCAACTCAATCCCACCCAGCCCGTTAACCAGCAAATCTATCGCATTTTGCGACGTGATATTGTCCATTGCCTGATCCCACCGGGAACGCCGCTTTCTGAAAAAGAGGTCTCCGTGCGTTTTGACGTTTCCCGTCAGCCGGTACGTGAAGCGTTTATTAAGCTTGCTGAAAACGGACTGATTCAGATCCGTCCGCAGCGCGGCAGCTACGTGAACAAAATTTCACTCTCTCAGGTGCGCAACGGCTGTTTCGTTCGCCAGGCCATTGAATGTGCGGTGGCGCGCCGCTCCGCAACGCTTATCAACGACAACCAGTGTTACCAGCTTGAGCAGAACCTTCACCAGCAGCGTATTGCGATTGACCGTAAGCAGCTCAATGATTTCTTCCAGCTTGATGATGAATTCCACCAGAAGCTGGCGCAGATCGCGGATTGTCAGCTGGCCTGGGACACCATCGAGAACATCAAGGCCACCATCGACCGCGTGCGCTATATGAGCCTCGATCACGTCTCCCCGCCGGAAATGCTGCTCCGACAGCATCATGATATTTTCAGCGCGCTGGAAAAACGCGACCCGGACGGTGTGGAAAAAGCGATGACGCTGCATCTGCAGGAAATTAGCGAATCCGTGCAGCTTATTCGTCAGGAAAATAGCGAGTGGTTTAGCGAAGAGTAATATTCGCCGCCCCTTTCGGGTGCGGCGGCGTGATTAGCGAACGACTAACACCGGGATCGTGGCGTAGCGCAGAATAGATTCCGCATTTGAACCCAGCAGATGAGTGGTGATGCTCGGGTTTTTCGACCCGATGACAATCGCATCATATTCCCCCTCCTTGCTCAGCCTGATAATTTCATCCCGGACGTTGCCAAAACGCACCATGCTGTGAATATTCTCTGGGGCGATATCGAACAGTCTTTTTAACTCGTTCATTTTCTTACCGGATTCTGCGGTCATATACTCTTCAAACTTTTTTATATCGGCGTTGAACCCGCGCAGCAGAGACCGGCTGCTGGCTGGCAGAATATTGACCAGGGTAATCGACGCGCCCTCAGCCTTTGCAAGGTTTGCCGCGTGGCGAACCGCTTTGTCGCTCAAATCCATTTCAAACACGTCTACAGGCATCAAAATGCTCTTATACATAAGCCTGACTCCTTATTCCGATGAAGGGTTATTTCCTGCACACAGGATGACATCGGAAATATAAACCAACCCTCAACGCTTCCCTGTCGAAACTATCAATTAATGAAAATAATGGTCTATTTTGTAAATTACCGTCCTGAACCGTCAGCGCCCGACGAAATAAAGAAAAAAGTGTGAGTTTGATCAAAAACAAAAACATGAAGCGTGGACAGGCGTATTTATATGCCCCGTGAACGGCATAACCCGAAATAGCGCCGTAACGAACAGGTTAGAGAGGAGAAAATACCATGTTGACATACGACCGTAACCGCAATGCAATCACCACCGGCAGCCGCGTCATGATTAGCGGCACGGGCAAAACCGGCGTGATTAAAGCGATCCACAGCGACGGGCTGGATGCCGCGCAGGTGCGCCGCAGCAAAACGGTTGAAGTGGAAGGATGCGAAGGTAAGTTCGAGCCGATTGAGCTGATTCGCCTGGGGATGCACTAAACTGTGCGCAGCCATGCCGCCGCGCACGGCGGCATGTGCTGAATTACCGTTGAGACGCGTACTGCGCGACGGTCGCTTTCGCGCCTTTTTGCAGCAGCGCCCGGTACGCGGTCATCACTGCAGCAACGAAGCGCGGCTCCTGCGGTAACTCTTTACCAAAGATGGCCTCAATGCCGAGCAGCGCGTTAACCCGACTTTCCCCTTCCGCACTTCCCTTCACCGCCGCCTGAATCACCGCCAGCTGCGGATCGCTCACGTCGATGGCGTTACCCTGCTCGTCCACGCCGCCAACATAACGCATCCACCCTGCCACGCCCAGCGCCAGCAGTGGGAAAGGCTTCTGATGCACCAGGTGCCAGCGCACGGAGTCCAGCATACGCTGCGGGAGCTTCTGGCTGCCGTCCATCGCGATTTGCCATGTCCGATGGCGCAGGGCCGGATTGCTGTAGCGGGCAATCAGGAGATCGGCATAGCGACCTAAATCAACGCCCTTCACTTTCAGCGTGGGCGCCTGCTCGTTAAGCATCAGCGTATGTGCGGCGAGGCGGTAGTTCTCATCTTCCATACAGTCGTTGATATGCGGGTAACCGGCCAGATAGCCCAGGTACGCCAGGAAGGAGTGGCTGCCGTTGAGCATGCGCAGCTTCATCTCTTCAAACGGGATCACGTCTGACACCAGCTCGGCACCGGCTTTTTCCCACTCTGGACGTCCTGCCACAAAGTTATCCTCGATCACCCACTGGCGGAACGGTTCACAGGCGACCGCCGCCGGGTCACGCACGCCGGTCAGCTGCTCAATTTTATCCAGCGTATCGGGAGTGACCGCCGGCACGATGCGATCCACCATGGTTGACGGGAAGGTGACGTTAGCCTCGATCCAGTCCGCCAGCTCGCCGTCTACCGCTCGTGCGTAAGCGCAGGTCACATTGCGCATCACGTGGCCGTTCTCCGGCATGTTGTCGCAGGACATCACACTAAACGCGGGCAGACCCGCCGCTTTGCGACGCGCCAGCGCTTCCACCACCACGCCCGGCGCGGATTTCGGCTGGTGCGGGTTTTGCAGGTCGGCGACGATAAACGGGTGATCGAGCATCAGTTGTCCGGTCGCCGGTGAGTGGCAGTACCCTTTCTCGGTGATGGTCAGCGAGACAATTGCCACCTGCGGTTCGCACATCGCCGCCAGCACGCACTCCAGCCCGTCGACCTGTGCATGCAGCGCTTTTTTAACCACGCCAACCACGCGGGATGTCCATGCGTCGGCAGACATCTCCGCCACGGTGTAGAGGTTATCCTGCGCGTTCAGATCGGCAATCTGCTGCTCGCCGCCAATCAGGTTAACCTCACAGTAGCCCCAGTCGCTGCCGTACTCAGCGGCGAGGATGTCGGCGTATACTGCCTGGTGCGCCCGGTGAAAGGCGCCAAAACCCAGATGAACAATGCGTGGTTGAAGGCTGTCGCGATCGTACTGAGGCAGCGTCGCGTTGGCCTGTAATAAGGTGTTTTCCATGATTAAGACTCGTTAATTAGAAAGCCGTGGACCGCTGCCGCGCCTTCAGAAGCGGCAGCGCCTGCTGACTACACCAACTAGAATGGCAGTTGGGGTAAAAAAGTAACTGCCATCAACCATACTGATACTGCCGTTTGAGATTTTGATTTATATTAACTTTTGCTCATGTGGTGTGACATAAACAAAAAGTTGTGTGATAAGTCACGCAAGATATAAACCATTAGCGTCGCGTGGAGACCGCACCGTAGCCCACGCTCTCTTTTGGCGCGGCTTCCGCTGCATCTTCCGCTGCGCTCAAATCACGGTCGCGCACTTCCGGCATCAGGATCGCCGAGACCAGCCCAATCGCGGAATAGGCCACCAGCATGGCGACAATCGGCCACCAGGAGCCGGTCATATTGCAGAAGATCCCCGCCAGCACCGGACCAAAGCCCACCGCCACCAGACCGCCCGCCTCTTTCGAGATAGCCATACGGGTAAAGCGATTTCGCGAGCCAAACATCTCCGCCATGGTGATATTTTCCAGCGCAAACAGCCCCAGCACGGCGAAGTTATGGATAACGATGATCGAGAGCATGATTGTCCCCGGCGCATAGCTCTTATCGACGATGATCGACAGCATCGGATACGCGAGAAGAATGGCGGAGATATTGAGGATAATGTACGGCAGACGGCGCCCTACTTTATCGGAAAGCCAGCCCAGCAGCGGAATGGAGATAAACCCGAGAATGGAGCTGATCATCAGCGCGTCGGTCGGGATGGCTTTATCGAACAGCAGCGTCTGGACCAGATATCCCGCCAGGAACGTCTGGATCAGACCCGAGTTGCCCGCCTGGCCAAACCGCAGGCCGGTCGCCAGCCAGAAGGATTTACTTTTCACCATTGAACCCAGCGAAGTGTCCGGCTGCACGCTTTGCGCATCGTTCACTTTCTCAAACACCGGGCTCTCTTTCAGGTTCATTCGCAGCCAGATGGCGAAAATCATCACCACGACGCTGGCGAGGAACGGCACGCGCCAGCCCCAGGCAATCAGCTCTTCACGGTCGAGGGCAAAGAACATTACCGCCCAGATCGCCGTTGCGCTCAGCGTCCCGCAGTTTGTGCCCATCGCCACCAGCGAGGAGATAATGCCGCGTTTGCCTTTCGGCGCGTACTCCGCCAGCATGGTCCCGGCCCCGGAAATCTCCGCCCCGGCTCCCAGGCCCTGGATGATACGCAGCATCACCAGCAGAACGGGAGCAAAAATCCCAATCTGCGCGTAGGTCGGCAGGACGCCAATCAGCGTGGTGCAGATCCCCATCATGGTGATGGTGATAAACAGCACCTTCTTACGACCAATGCTGTCGCCCATTCTGCCGAATATAAAGGCGCCGACAATGCGTGCTATGTAGCCTGCGCCGTATGTCCCCATCGCGAGGATCAGCGCCATCGCGGCTGACTGTTCCGGGAAGAAGATCTCGTGAAAGACCAGGGCAGCCCCCAGCGAGTAAAGCTGAAAGTCCATAAACTCCAGGGCGGTGCCCAGCCAGCCGGAAACGGCGGCTTTCACCAGATCGGAGGTGGTTCTTTGAGGTTGTGCTTGCGTCATAATGGCTATCTCTGAAGGGTAAGATGCGTACCACATAGAGCCTGTCTGCGCAGGCTCTTAACCGCGTAAATAATTATTGCCCGAACGTGAGCAAGACTTTGCAGCACTGCCGCTGGTCTTTCTCAAACAGCTCAATGGCGTCTGTTACATGGTGATAGTCAAAGGCATGAGTGATCAGTTTTTCCGGGTCGATCAGCCCTTTTTTCAGCCAGTCGATGACGACCGGGAATTTATTGGCATTGAGGCGAGAGGAGAAGATCGCCAGCTCTTTGCCGGTGATGCTCTGCTGGATAATCTGGCTCGGCTCGCTGGAGAAGCCCATCAGCACGATGCGCGCCGCCGGAGAGGCCAGGGTAATCGCCTCCTGCAAAATCGCCGGATGACAGGCTGCATCAATGATTAACGTCGGTTTGATGCCCCGTTCGTCCAGCGCGGCCTGCAGCGACTGCTCGCCGTTATTCAACACCCAGTCCGCGCCGCTGCGCTGGGCCATTTTCAGGCGTTCGTCGATGCGATCAACCACGATAACCTGCTTCACCTTATAGACGCCCTTCAGCGCCTGCACGGTGACCAGCCCCATCGGCCCTGCGCCGTAAACCAGCGCGACGTCCTGCCCGGTGGGGCAGGCCTGTCCCGTCACGTTGGCGGCGATGGTGAAGGGCTCAACCATGACGGCGTGTCTATCCGGAATGTCATCGGGGATAGGCCAGGCATTTTTAGCGGGTACCGCCGCGTATTCGCTGAAGCCCCCGTCGCGGTGTACGCCCAGCACGACCAGCGAGGTGCAGACGTTCGGTTTTCCGACGGAACACGGATAGCAGTGTCCGCAGCTGATCACCGGATCGACCGAGACGCGCTGGCCCAGACGGGCGCTGTCTACGCCCTCGCCCACGGCGTCAATCACGCCAAAAAACTCGTGCCCGATCGTGCGTGGATACTTCGCAAACGGGTTATGGCCGCGATAGATGTGGCTGTCCGAACCGCAGATCCCCGCCAGCGTGATTTTGACGCGAACTTCACCCGGGCCTGGCTGCGGAAGTGGCCGCTCTTCAATCACCAGTTCGTTCGGCTGTTGAATCACTACGCTTTTCATCGTTCGCTCCTCGTTTACCAGTTCCACAGCGTGCCGTCTTCAAGACGGGCCACCGGCAGATAGGCCGGATCGTAGGGGTATTTCGCCGCCAGTTTTTCATCAAACTCGATGCCCAGCCCCGGCTTGTCGCCCGGATGCATGTAGCCGTTATCAAAGCGCCAGCTGTGCGGGAAGACCTCCAGCATCTGTTCGGAGTAGCCCATATATTCCTGGACGCCAAAGTTTGGCACCCACAGGTCGAAATGCAGCGCGGCGGCGTGGCATACAGGCGAGAGATCCGACGGACCGTGCGAGCCGGTTCGCACCTGGTAGAGCGAGGCGAAGTCCGCGATGCGGCGCATTCCGGTGATCCCGCCCGCGTGGGTAATGGTGGTGCGGATATAGTCGATGAGCTGCTCTTCGATGAGCTGCTTGCAGTCCCAGATGCTGTTAAACACTTCGCCCACGGCAATTGGCGTGACGGTGTGCTGGCGAATGAGGCGGAAGCAGGCCTGGTTTTCCGCGGGCGTTGGATCTTCCATCCAGAACATGCGGAATTCTTCAATGCTCTTGCCGAAACGCGCCGCTTCGATTGGCGTCAGGCGGTGGTGCATGTCGTGCAGAAGATGTTCATTGAAGCCGAATTTACTGCGCACCGCGTCAAACAGCTTCGGTGTGAAATCGAGGTATTTTTCGGTCGACCACAGCTGCTCTTCCGGCCAGTCGCCTTTGGTCGCAGGCTCGTAGGCCAGCCCCTTCCCTTTGGCCATGCCGTAGGTGGTTTTCATGCCCGGCACGCCGCACTGCACGCGGATCGCCTTAAAGCCCATCTCCTTATGGCGCGCGTAATCTTCCAGCACGTCGTCAATGGTGTGACCGGTGGTGTGGCAGTAAACCATCACGCCTTCGCGGGATGCGCCGCCCAGCAGCTGGTAGAGCGGCATGTTGGCCGCTTTGGCTTTGATGTCCCACAGCGCCATGTCCACGGCGGAGATGGCCGACATGGTGACCGGACCGCGACGCCAGTAGGCGCCTTTATAGAAGAACTGCCAGACATCTTCGATGCGGTGCGCATCGCGGCCAATCAGCTGCGGGCAGAGGTGGTCCTTAAGGTAGGAAGCAACGGAGAGTTCACGCCCGTTCAGCGTAGCGTCACCGAGGCCGACAATCCCCTCGTCGGTGGTGATTTTAAGGGTGACAAAGTTCCGCCCCGGGCAAGTAACAAACACGTCAGCCGCGACAATCTTCATAATTCCTTTCCTTACATCATTCGTTGTGATGCTGGAAACTTACTCACCAACCAGACTGCCATACAAGTATAATGATCATAAAATCGGCTAACGATCACAAAACCGGGGGATCAGGCCCGTCCCCATCCCGCCACAATAATCAGCATTCCGCACAGGGCAATCAGCGCGCCGGCCCAGTCGTACGCGCTGAGCCTGACGCCGTCCACCACGCGTAGCCACAGCAGCGCGGTACAGACATAGACGCCGCCGTAAGCGGCGTAGACGCGGCCGCTCGCGGCAGGATGCAGCGTTAACAGCCAGACAAACAGAGCCAGCGCGACGCTTGCCGGGATGAGCAGCAATACGGATCCCCCCTTCTTCAGCCAGAGCCAGGGCAGGAAGCAGCCGATGATTTCGCATAGCGCGGTGGCAAAAAAAAGCAGCGTCGTTTTGAGCATATTTCACGTCAGGTGAGGATTTATTTAGACATCATACCTGATGATATCCTTTACTTTTCCATACCTGCTCCGCGGGTATGCCGTCTTTTCGCTTTGGTGTAGAATCTGTTCGGGATAACTTGATTATCTGCACCCGTTTAAAAGGAAACGCTATGACCACATTAAGCAAACGCCTTTGTCTGACAGCCCTGCTAGCGCTGTCATCGTTCGCCTTTGCCGCCTCTGCGACAGCGGAAACCAGCAAGCTCATTATTGAGTCTGGTGACAGCGCGCAAAGCCGCCAGAACGCCGCCATGGACAAAGAACAATGGAATGACACCCGCAGCCTTCGCCACAAGGTCAACAAACGTGCTGAGAAAGAGTGGGATAAAGAAGATGTCGCTTTTGACGCGCGCGATAAGTGCCAGCAAAGTGCAAACGTCAACGCCTACTGGGAGCCAAACACCCTGCGCTGCCTGGATCGCCGCACTGGCCGCACGGTAGCCCCGTAATGTCGGCGCCCTGCGACGTTAAGCTTCGCCCGCTGGAGCGTGAAGACCTGCGCTTCGTCCACCAGCTCGACAATAACGCCAGCGTAATGCGCTACTGGTTCGAAGAGCCGTACGAGGCTTTTGTTGAGCTGTCCGATCTCTACGATAAGCACATTCACGATCAGAGTGAACGTCGTTTTGTGGTGGAGTGTGAAGGCGAAAAAGCCGGACTTGTGGAGCTGGTTGAAATCAACCATGTTCACCGTCGGGCGGAGTTTCAGATCATCATCTCCCCTGAACATCAGGGAAAAGGCCTTGCCTCACGGGCAGCGAAGCTGGCGATGGATTATGGATTCAACGTTCTGAATCTCTACAAGCTTTACCTGATTGTGGATAAAGAGAACGAGAAAGCGATCCATATCTACCGCAAGCTGGGCTTTATGGTGGAAGGCGAGCTGATTCACGAGTTCTTTATCAACGGCGAATACCGCAATACCATTCGCATGTGCATCTTCCAGCATCAGCACCTGGCCGGACACAAGCCGTCAGGCGCCAGCCTGCTGAAACCGACCGCGCAGTAACCTGCGCGGTTTTATTCTCAGTAGTATTCAATCGTGTTTTTGATGGTGTATTTGCGCTCAACGGCAGGTTTGACGCTATCGTCCGTGATCGTCAGGTCGCAGCTCACCGGATTATTGTGTCGATCGTAATCGCAGCTCTGCTTCACGTTGCCCAGCGGCTTATCATTCAACATGCTCATCGCCGAGTAATCCATTCTTTTGCGAACGTCTTTAGACGGCGTCGACTGGACGGACAGGTGCTGATCCCCGGAGACGGTGGTTTTGCCCAGCGGGTAGCCGTCCGCATCGTAGCGATACTTCACTTCCATCTCTTTGCCGTGCGCCGCCACCACAAATCCGTTGTCGTCGGTATCCCACATTATCCCGGCTGACGGCAGTTCGGCCAGCTGGCATTTCCCCTGCAGCTTCACTTTTCGCTGCTGGGTTTCTGCATCAAGGTAGTAATTGGCATCCAGCACCAGCGCCACGCCGGTATTGGCCTCCAGGTCGTGCAGCTCAAGGGTATCGAAACACCCTTCCGTAGACACGGTGCCGGTGACCCGTTTGGACACTTCGCCCTTCTCGTTGAACAGCGTCTGGGTAAAGTCTTTCACCGGGCCGCGCAGCGGATCAAAATCAAATTCGTTCGAGAAACTCGCCATTTCGGGCGTAAACGACAGCGGCGCGGAGCTGTTGTCGCACCCCACCATTGTTGCTGCCAGTAGCGTTATCGCTGCGTATTTCTTCACATTTATTACCGTACAGGGAGATTATTCCCAATCATATTAGCAAATACAGTTGTTTACACGAAGCCTGCTAAAATTAATCTCTACACAGAGAAAAGGAGCTACAGATGAAACGGTTACCCTGGATTACCGCCCTGCTGTTAATGAGTGTCTCAACGGCCGCGCTGGCGGCACCGGATTCCTGCGAGCGCGTGAAAAGCGACATTCAGCAGAAAATTATCAACAACGGTGTGCCTGAATCAGGTTTTACGCTGAGCATTGTGCCGAACGATCAGGCCGACCAGGCGGGCACGCAGGTGGTGGGCCACTGCGCCAACGACACCTTTAAAATTTTGTACACCCGTTCAGGCAACGGGGCTGCTGAAGCACAGTAATTTACCCTCAATCCCCTTTGATTTGATAAGGATTAAGATTTAATACCCCCAAATCAGTAACACTCACCCCATCATTAGCCCGGTTATCATTTCGGGAAAAATAATACGTAATTATAATGATGGGGTGAGCCATGTCCGATACTGAACATCACGGCGGGATTAGCCGTCGAACTCTCGTGAAATCTACGGCAATAGGGTCTCTGGCGCTGGCCGCCGGTGGGATCTCGCTTCCTTTTGGTTTAAAAAGCGCCGCCGCGGCGGTGAAGAACGCCGTCCAGCCTGTTGAAGATAAAGTGGTGTGGGGCGCCTGCTCGGTCAACTGCGGCAGCCGCTGCGCGCTGCGTCTGCACGTCCGCGACGACGAAGTGTACTGGGTCGAAACGGATAACACAGGTGAAGATATTTACGGTAACCATCAGGTGCGCGCCTGCCTGCGCGGGCGTTCTATTCGCCGTCGGATCAATCACCCTGACCGTCTCAACTACCCGATGAAACGCGTGGGCAAACGCGGTGAAGGCAAGTTCGAGCGCATCACATGGGATGAAGCGCTGGACGCCATCACCGCCAGCCTTAAAAACGTGGTCAGCAAATACGGCAACGAAGCGGTGTATATTAACTACTCCTCCGGGATTGTCGGCGGCAATATCACCCGCTCCTCCCCTTACGCTTCGCTGGTGGCGCGCCTGATGAACTGCTACGGCGGTTTCCTGAGCCACTACGGCACCTACAGCACGGCGCAAATCGCCTGCGCCATGCCCTACACCTACGGCAGCAACGACGGGAACAGCACCTCGGATATTCAAAACAGCAAACTGGTGGTGATGTTCGGCAATAATCCGGCGGAAACGCGCATGAGCGGCGGCGGGATTACCTATTATCTGGAGCAGGCCCGCGAGCGCTCAAACGCGCGAATGATCGTTATCGACCCGCGCTATACCGATACGGCAGCCGGACGCGAAGATGAATGGATCCCGATCCGTCCGGGTACCGATGCCGCACTGGTGGCGGGGATCGCGTGGGTAATGATCGACGAAAACCTGGTCGACCAGCCTTTTCTCGACAAATACTGTGTTGGCTACGACGAAAAAACGCTGCCGGAAGGCGCGCCCGCTAACGGCCACTACAAAGCGTACATTCTCGGCCAGGGCGATGACCGCACGGCGAAAACGCCGGAGTGGGCCTCACGCATCACCGGCATTCCGGCGGATCGCATCATCAAGCTGGCCCGGGAAATCGGCTCCGCGAAACCGGCCTATATCTGCCAGGGCTGGGGACCACAGCGCCAGGCGAACGGCGAGCTGACGTCGCGCGCCATCGCCATGCTGCCTATTCTGACTGGAAACGTGGGGATTAGCGGCGGCAACAGCGGCGCGCGTGAGTCGACATACACCATTACCATCGAACGTATGCCGATACCGGATAATCCGGTCAAAACGCAAATATCCTGCTTCAGCTGGACGGACGCCATCGCCCGCGGACCGGAGATGACCGCCCTGCGCGACGGCGTGCGTGGGAAAGATAAGCTGGACGTGCCGATTAAGTTCATCTGGAACTACGCGGGCAATACCATCATCAACCAGCACTCCGATATCAATAAAACCCACGATATCCTGCAGGATGAAAGCAAGTGCGAAATGATTGTCGTCATCGACAATTTCATGACCTCGTCAGCGAAGTATGCCGATATCGTGCTGCCGGACCTGATGACCGTCGAGCAGGAAGATATCATTCCTAACGATTATGCGGGAAATATGGGCTACCTGATTTTCCTCCAGCCCGTGACCGCGCCGAAGTTCGAGCGTAAGCCGATCTACTGGATCATGAGCGAAGTGGCGAAACGCCTCGGGCCGGATATCCATCAGAAATTCACCGAAGGACGCACGCAGGAACAGTGGCTGCAGTTTCTGTATGCCAAAATGCTCGCGAAAGATCCTCAGCTTCCGTCATATGACGAGCTGAAAAAAATGGGCATCTATAAGCGCAAAGATCCGAACGGACACTTCGTGGCCTATAAAAAATTCCGCGAGAACCCTGAAGCCAATCCGCTGAAAACGCCATCGGGCAAGATTGAAATTTACTCCAGCAAGCTGGCAGAGATTGCGGCCACCTGGGAGCTGGCAAAAGATGAGACCATCAGCCCTCTGCCCGTCTACGCATCGACCTTTGACGGCTGGGACGCACCCGAGCGCACGCAGTTCCCGCTGCAGCTTTTCGGGTTCCACTTCAAAGCCCGTACCCACTCGAGCTACGGTAACGTCGACGTGCTGAAAGCGGCCTGCCGCCAGGAGGTGTGGCTTAATCCTGTCGATGCCGAAAAACGCGGCATTAAGAACGGCGATACGGTGCGCGTCTTTAATAGCCGCGGCGAGGTGCGAATTGAAGCGAAAGTGACGCCGCGCATCATGCCCGGCGTGAGCGCCATGGGCCAGGGCGCCTGGCACGATGCCAATATGAGTGGCGATCGTATCGACCACGGCTCCTGCATCAACACGCTGACGACCCATCGTCCTTCTCCGCTGGCAAAAGGCAACCCGCAGCACACCAATCTGGTGCAGATTGAGAAAGTGTAGAGGGTGAAACACGAGACCCTGGTTTATTCTGTGGTCAGTATTATCGTTTAACACAGTCGCGCGGACGTCATCCGCGCGAGCAAGGAAGGTTTAATGAAAGACGTCTCACATAGTGAATCGTTCGCGTTCAGCGCCCGGGTGCTGGGCGCGCTGTTTTATTTCGCTCCGGACAGCGAGCAGGCCGCGCCGCTGGTGAAAGCGCTCACCGCTGGCGAATGGGTTCAGGACTGGCCTCTGCCTGCAGAAACGCTGCAGCCCGTTGCCGATACGTTTGCCTCATCTTCCGATGAGCCGCTGGCGGACGCCTGGCAACGGCTGTTTATTGGTCCGTATGCCCTGCCCGCTCCGCCGTGGGGTTCCGTCTGGCTGGACCGTGAGTCCGTATTGTTTGGCGACTCGACCCTCGCGCTGCGCCAGTGGATGCGTGAGAACAATATCGCGTTTGAGATGCAGCAGAATGAGCCGGAAGATCATTTTGGTACTTTGCTGCTGCTGGCGGCGTGGCTGGCCGAGAATGGCCACGAAGCAGAGTGCGCTCAGCTTCTGGCGTGGCACCTGCTGCCGTGGAGCACCCGCTTCCTGTCGGTGTTTGTGGAAAACGCCGGGCATCCCTTTTATACCGCGCTGGGCAGGCTTGCTCAGCTGACGCTCGCGGACTGGCGAGCCGGGCTGCTTATTCCGGTTGCGGAAAAAACGCTGTATCGTTAAGGGATGCGGCTTGCTCGCGGTTGGCGGGCAAGCCTTTAGCTTATACCTCGCTACCTGATTCACTCGCACTCTCTTTGCTTTGAATGAACCGAAGTGCCAGATAGAGGTCTGGCGCCAGAATCATGTCATCATCATTCATTGTTGGCCGGCTATCTTTAAACCAGCGCGTTAATTCCGTTTTTCTGCCCGCAAGGATTAACGTAATCTGTCGACCTTTCAGATCGCGCTTTAACTCATTTATGGTTGCCAGAACGCTGATGTCTGAATAGGTGAAGCAAGCAACGGCATCAATGACCACCCATTTAGGCTGTACTGCTGCACCATCAACCAGGTTCAATACCCGACGTTTAAAATAAGCCACGTTAAAATAGGTCAACGGTGAGTTAAATCGATACATCAGCACCCCCGGGACCATTTTAATATCGGTTGTATTACCTAATGAGTGAATCATGCCATCGTCGTCAGTTCCCAGTAAGTGCTCAGAGGGACGAAACACCGTACGCAGGAACTGTAACAGGCCAAGCAACACCGCAAGGCCGATCCCCTGGATAACGCCGATAATTAACACACAGCCAAACGTGAAGAAGGCCAGGCGAAATGCCTGTTTATTTCTACGCCTCAGGTTCCATAACCCGCGCAGATCAATTAATGACCAGGATGCGTACATCAAAACAATACCTAATGCAGATACCGGAATAAATTGTAATGGCTGAGTGAAAAACACCACTACGATACCGATGAGTAAGGCTGCGACGATGGAAACCAGCTGGCTTTTCCCACCCACTGAATCATTAACCGCGGTCCGGGAATCGGCTCCACTGATAGCAAACCCCTGAGATAATCCCGACATGAGGTTCGCAATCCCCAGCGCCCGGAACTCTGCATCAGCATTAATTTCATAGCCATTTTTCGCGGCGAAACTGCGGGCGGTCAGCATCAGGCTGACAAAACTGACCAACGCCAGGTTCAGCGCCGGGATCACTAAATCACGCATCGGACCGGGCTGGAACGCGGCCCAGTTAACGACGGGTAAACCAGGCTGGAAGCCTTCTCCCCCAATAGTGGCAATACCATACTGTTGTGCAGATGTCGCCCATACCAGTAACGTTGTCATCACAATGGCAATCAACGGTGCTGGCCAGTGGCTGCGATACGTTTTGATCGCCATTAAAATAATTAACGTTAAAAGCGATATGCCAACGGTTAATAAATGGCTTTCTGAAAGACGGCCTGGCAAGGCCATTATTTTCTCAATAACCTGCGCTTCGTCGAGTTTTATCCCCAACACCTTGCCTAATTGCCCGACAATAATCGTCACGGCAACGCCATTAAGCAAACCCGTAAGGATGGGATGAGAAAGCAGATCGGCAAGTGCGCCCAGGCGGAATTTACTGGCAAGCAGGCACCACCCACCCATCATCAACGTCATGATAATGGTCAGCTGCCAGTGCAGTTCGGGATTACCTGCAGAAAGAGGAAACACGACGGCCGCAATCACCGCGCAGGTCGTGGCATCAGGGCCCACAATAAGCTGACGTGAAGAACCAAAGAGTGCATACGCTATCATCGGTAAAACGCAGGAATAGAGCCCCACTATTGCCCCAACACCCGCCAACTCAGCATAAGCAATAGCCACCGGAAGCGCGACAGCCGCAACGGATAAGCCAGCTTTAACATCATTTTTTAGCCAGCTTTTATCGTAGGCTAACAAAGTTTGTAAACCTGGCATGTAGTTTAACAATTGTTTTCCGAACACGTTGTTCTCCGGATAGGAATATTAGCCACGTCATGCTGGCACACTTCTCAGTGAGGTTCTGGCTTTCAAATGCTCCGGATTAAGGCCGCCACTATTCAGAATCTAATAACAGTTCAACTATTTATTATCCTGACTGGTGTTAAACATAGTTCAAAAACGACCGCTTGTGACTATTCTTCGCATGGGAACGTATCGGCTTCAGGAGAATAATGCTGACAAACGCATGCCAGCTTATGCCCGTCAGGATCGCGCAGATAGGCAACATAAAAATCGGGGCCGTACGCGGTTCGTGTCCCTGGCATGCCTTCACTCTTTCCTCCCGCAAGAAGGCCTGCTGCATGGAAACGTCTGACAAGCTCCGCGTTAGCTGCACGGAATGCGAACATGGTCCCGTTTCCCGCCGTTGCGGGTTGTCGGTCAAAGGGAGGACAAATACAGAAGCTAAACCCCTCATCTGGATTATTTTCATCTCCCCACATTGCCCAGTCCTTGGTCCAGGCAGGCAAACGTGAATAGCCAAGTACTTTAAAAATCGCGTCATAAAACGCCGCGGCGCGCTGAAGATCATTTGTACCTATAGTGATATAAGTCAGCATCTTGTCACATCCTCTTTGCCTTTTTCTGAACAGCGATTATACCTCAGAGGCTATGATTTTAGCGGCGGCAAAAAGGCTGATTTTCACTCGTGTAAGCGCTTGGGGTAAGGGTTCGCAGAACATGTTCTATCGTAATTTCAGCCCCCAATCCGTGACGTGAATATCTCGAGTTTTGGTATGTATGCTAAAATTTATCCAGCCGAAGACCGAAAATAGTCCTTATAATTTCAGTTCGTTAGCCAAAGTGAGCGAATATGGATAATATTCCACATAAGCAGACAGATCGGAAAAGATGGCCCACATGGCTGTGGTGCGGAAGTTTTTATCTTTTTACGTTGCATTGCTCTGCAGATGAAATAAATCTGTATTCAATAAATACCGGCTCATACGTTTATCATCTGACGCATAATCGAGGACAATACACGGAGAACTTTGAAAATAAGTTCATATCCGTTGAGAGGAAATTCTCGGATACGTCGAAATACAGTCTTGTGCTAGGGACAATGAAAAACAGCTTTAATGACAGATGCCTGGCTGCCGGCGTAAGAAGAGACTGGGCTGGATGGGATAACGGTTGGGTTTTTAAAGGAATCTATGGCTATGTAGGTGAATTTTTCTTTGATACTTTCGATGATTGTGGTGACCATGGTTCATACCATGATTTTAAAAAAGCAACGGGAATAGGATTTTCGCCCTATATATATCATGGGTTCCAGTATAATTTTACGTCTTATTTTGGAATGGATGTGGGTATTATCATACCTTCCGTGTTTGTCATTACGGCACAATGGAGCTTTAGATAAATCCGTCAACCACGTGTGCAGTGCTGTAACTTTCTGCAAAGGGAACCGCCCCGCCATCTCAACCGGAGCGGCTTAAATTACCGCAAATGCGTGCTCAAAACGTTAAGCCACCGCAGCCAACATCAAAAACTGTACGTCACCTTCAAACTCCCCGTGGGCGATGTTTTGCGTTGCACAATGGGGCTATCACCCGCATCCCCCGTCAGCTGCGTAACGCCCGCTGAGGCAAGGACGCTCCAGCGCGAGGTGAGCCTGTGGGTCCAGTCCAGATTCATCGAGTAGCTATAAATCCCGGCCCCGACGTCATGTTGGGCAAAGCCCGATGCGCTCGACTGGGCGGCGCTGACCCCATAGTAGGTCTGCATGTACTTGTCGGATCCCCAGCTACCGGTCAGCGCCAGCGTCACCTCATTTTTTGATGAGGTGTAGAACGGGCTGGAAATGCCGAAATGAACCGCTTCACCGTTGTCTCTTTCTGAAACCGGTACCTCTGCCTGCATCTGCAGGTGAAGCCAGTCGGTCACCCTGTACTCCAGCCCGGGCACAATGATTGCCGAGCCTTTTATCTCGCCCATTCCTCGCAGCTCGTCGCTGCCGGAGCTGATGGAATCGCTGCTCACGTCTTTATCTTTACGCCCAACTCGATAGCTCAGCGCGGCGCTGTAGTCCAGGTTGCCAATGTTGTTGCCGTAACCGATCCCTCTCGTGGTGCCGATAAAAAAGCCGTTTGCCATGGCGTGCTCCACCACCTGAGCCGCACTGAGGCGGGTTTTATCGGAACCCGAGTAGCGCGGCGCGACGTCCACGCCGCCCCCCAGCGTTAAGACGTTACCCTGACTCTGTTCTGTCGCCAGCGCAGGCATGGCCAGTAACGCCAGAACGAAGCCCGGCACGAGGTTTTTCAGGCTGCGGCCCGGAAGTAAATGGGGGAACGAATGACGCAGTTCAATGTTTCTCATTAAAGAAGCCCTTCTGGATTCAAATGATGACGATGCATGCGGTTAACCGCCAGAACGCCCATTTTGAATACCGACCCTAAGGTTCTTATGAGCCGAACATGAAGAAACACTGAAGCGCGAGCAGGCGCTGTAAACCGGGCAGGTTTCCTGATACCGTTTTTTTCTTAAGATGTTCTTCATTCACGGTTGATACAGTTGCCAGTGTGAAAATTTTACTAATCGAAGACGACCTGGATCTCGGCAACGGCGTACGTATCGCCCTCTCGGATCAAGGATTTGACGTCATATGGGTACGCCGCAAAGAGGATGCGCTGCATCAGCTGGACGTCTGCGTGCCGGAACTTATTTTGCTCGACCTGGGGCTGCCCGACGGCGACGGCATGAGCCTGATGGCGCGTTTGCGTCAGCAGCTCAAGGGGATCCCGGTCATCATCCTGACGGCGCGAGGTACGCTGCAGGATCGCCTGTGCGGGCTGGATGCAGGTGCAGACGACTATCTCGTAAAGCCTTTTATTCTCGCCGAACTGCTGGCGCGAGTCAGAGCCCTGGCGCGGCGCAGCTACGGCTTCGAGAATGAAGCGATAGAAATTCGAGGCTTATCGCTTCATGTTCCGACGCGCCGCGTGACGGTCAGCGCGCGCCACGTAGACCTGACGGCGAGTGAATATGCGCTGCTGGAAACGCTGATGCTGCGCGCCGACCGCGTGATTACGCGACGGTTTCTGGAAGAACGGATATTCGGCAACAAAGAGAACCTCAGCAATGCGCTCGACGTGCATATGGGAAACTTGCGGCGAAAAATCGGCGACGGCTATGTGCGGACGGTGCGGGGCGTCGGGTACGTCATTGATACCGTCTCCATTCAAAAGGTGACCGGTTAATGCAAAACGTCTGGTATCACCTGAGGCGCCCGACGCTGGTGCGCCGAATTATCATCGCCCAGATGCTGCTGACCCTGCTGTGGTGTCTTTTTCTAACCTTCATTCTGTGGGAGGACCTGCGCAGCCCTCCCATCCTCACGGGCAGTAAAACATACGAAACCGTTTAGCGCGGAAAGGGAACGGGTTTTCATTGCGGATGCCGCGCACGAGCTGCGTACCCCCCTCGCGGCGATGCGCATCAACGTGGAAGCGCTGCAGTCCTGGGTCATCAGAGAGAGCCAGCAGGAGCTGCTTGCGGGGGTGATTCGCAGCAACAGCCGGGCAGCGCGTCTCGTCAACCAGCTGCTTCTGATGATGCACAGCGAAGCGCGCATTGATACGGAAATGGAGACCGTGCCGCTGACGACGCTCATCCAGGAGCGAATGGCCGAGCTGGAACCGCTGGCCTCTGCGCGCAGGATAGAACTGGAATTCTTCGCCGAGGATGACATCTGGATCCCCGGCGTCAGGGAACGCCTGGTGTCGCTTATTGATAACCTCATTGAGAACGCCGTGAAGTACAGTCCCGAGGGCGGGCGGATTCAGGTCGATGTCTGCATAGCAGATGGCTTCGCGCGGCTTCGCGTTTCAGATGCAGGGCCCGGTATTCCGGTTGAACTGCGCGAGCGCGTGTTCGACCGGTTTTTCCGCGACCCCAATCAGGTGCAAAGCGGGAGCGGGCTGGGGCTTGCCATCGTCAAGGCGGTGGCGCAGCAACACAACAGCAGCGTAAACCTGAGTACTTCCGCTGAAGGTGGCCTGATGGTGACGGTTGACTTCCCGAACCGCACGTTTTGCTAAATCAGAACGGGGGGTTCGATCGCAAATGCCGCAGATTGCTTCAAAATAATTACCGTATTTGTTATATTGTTGTTTATTGCTTATTCACCTCTGCGGTGCCAAAAAGAACAAGATTCACCGCAACCCAGGACAGAGAAATGTTAGATTACCGCTTCCCGACAGCTTTGCAGATGGTTCTCAGCGTAGCGATGGCGGAGCAATTGGGTGAACGTTCTACGAGTGCGATTCTGGCCTACGGCCTGGAAGCGAACCCGAGCTTCATCCGCAAATTGATGGTTCCGCTGACGCGTGACGGCATTATCGTCTCAACGCTTGGCCGTAACGGCTCAATTCATCTTGGTCGCCCGCCGGAAGAGATCACCCTGCGCGACATCTACCTTTCGGTAATCGAAGATAAAAAGCTGTGGGCGTCGCGCCCTGACGTGCCGGCCCGCTGCGTGGTCAGCGCTAACGCCTGCTGGTATTTCAAATCGATATCCGAAGAAGCCGAGGAGGCTTCGTTAGCGGTACTGGCCCGCCATACCGTGGCAAGCGCCCTCGAAGCGGTCAAAAACGCCGATAGCAGCGGATGGGATCCGCTCCCCGACCTTATTGCCCAGTATCAAAAAACGTCTTAACGATCTTGCCGGCTGGCGCTGCGCTTACCCGGCCCATATTCAGATGTAAAAAAAACCGCCTTCACAGTGAAGGCGGTTTTTTATTATCTGCAGCATTCCTACGCGGGCAGAACGTCCCTTTCCTCTTTTTTCCCGCGCGTCACGAACTTACGCAGCGTCACGTAAAACACCGGCGTCAGGAACAGGCCAAACAGCGTCACGCCCAGCATCCCGGAGAAGACCGTGATCCCGGTGACGCCGCGCACTTCTGCGCCCGCGCCGTGGCCGAGGATCAGCGGAATAGTCCCGGCAATAAAGGCGATGGAGGTCATCACAATCGGACGTAAACGCAGGCGGCACGCCTCCAGCGCGGCTTCCATAATGCCTTTGCCCTGAATTTCCAGCTCGCGGGCAAACTCCACGATAAGAATCGCGTTTTTACACGCCAGCCCCATCAGAACCACCAGCCCCACCTGCACGAAGACGTTGTTATCGCCACCGGTCAGCCAGACGCCAAACAGCGCGGAGAGCATGGTCATCGGCACGATAAGGATCACCGCCAGCGGCAGCGTCCAGCTTTCATACAGCGCCGCCAGGACCAGGAACGCCAGCAGCACCGCGACCGGGAAGACGATCAGCGCCGTGTTGCCCTGCGTCGCCTGCTGGAAGCTCAGGTCCGTCCATTCAATGTTCATCCCGTTTGGCAGGATCTGCTTAGACATGGCGTCCAGCTGCGTCATCGCCTGCGCAGACGAAAGCACGCGCGGGTCGGCATCGCCAATCAGATCTGCCGCCGGGTAGCCGTTGTAGCGGATCACCGGATCCGGGCCGTAGGTGGTCGTGATTTTCACCATGCTGCCAATCGGCACCATTTCGCCCTGGCTATTACGGGTGCGCAGATTCGCAATATCTTCCACGCTGTCGCGGAACTGTCCGTCGGCCTGCGCCATCACGCGCCAGGTACGGCCGAACTGGTTAAAGTCGTTCACGTACGACGAGCCAAGATAGGTTTGCAGCGTACCGAAAAGATCGGTCAGCAATACGCCCTGCGCTTTCGCCTTATCACGGTCTACCTGCACGTCCAGCTGCGGAACGTTAGCCTGGTAGGTTGAGATCGGGAAGTGCATTCCCGGCGTCTGCATAATCGCACCGGACATGGTGTTCACCGCGTTTTGCAGCGCCCCATACCCCAGACCGCCGCGATCCTGAATGTACAGAGAATAGCCCGACCCCTGACCCAGCCCTAAAATCGGCGGTGGCAGAATGGAGAAGCCAAAACCTTCCTGAATTTGCGCGATTTTCGCGTTGATCTCAGCGTTAATTTCCGCCGCAGTATGTTTGCGCTGATCGAACGGCTTCAGGCCAAAGAAGACCGTCCCGGTATTCGGCGTGTTGGTGAACTGCAGCGCGTTCAGCCCCGGGAACGCAACCGCGTAGTCCACGCCTTCGGTATTCATCCCGATTTCGCTCATTTTGCGGATCACCGCGTCGGTGCGCGCCAGCGAAGAACCTTCCGGCATTTTCACGCCGCCAATCAGGTACAGCTTATCCTGCGTCGGAATAAACCCGCCGGGAACCGCTTTAAACATGACGCCAGCGGCACAGAGCAGCAGCAGATACACCACAAATACCGAGCCGCGTCGTCCCAGCGTTTTGCCCACCAGCCCCTGATAGCCGTTCGAGCTGCGGTGGAAAAAGCGGTTAAACGGACGGAAAATCCAGCCGAACAGACGATCGATAAGCCGGGTCGGGAAATCCTTCGGCGCGCCGTGCGGTTTTAACAGCAGTGCCGCCAACGCCGGAGAGAGCGTCAGCGAGTTAATCGCTGAAATCACCGTAGATATCGCGATCGTCACCGCAAACTGCTTGTAGAACTGACCGGTAACGCCCGAGAGAAACGCCATCGGCACAAACACCGCGCACAGCACCAGCGCAATCGCGATAATCGGCCCGGACACTTCGCGCATCGCCTGATGCGCCGCCGCAAGCGGAGCAAGCCCCTCTTCTATGTTTCGCTCGACGTTTTCCACCACCACGATGGCATCGTCCACCACGATACCGATGGCCAGCACCAGCCCGAACAAGCTCAGGGTGTTCAGCGAGAAGCCGAGCAGGTAGAGAATGCTGAAGGTACCCACCACCGAAACCGGCACCGCGATCAGCGGAATGATCGACGCGCGCCAGGTTTGCAGGAACAGGATCACCACCAGCACTACCAGCACCACCGCTTCCAGCAGCGTTTGCACGACCGCACGGATGGAGTCGCGCACGAAAACGGTTGGATCGTAAGGTGCCGCCCATTTCATATCTGCCGGGAAGCGCGTGGACAGTTCGTCCATTTTCGCGCGCACCGCGTTAGACAAATCAATGGCGTTCGCCCCCGGCGACTGGAAGATACCAATCCCGACCGCGTCTTTATTGTTCAACTGGGAGCGCAGCGCATAGCTGCCGGACCCCATTTCGATACGCGCCACGTCGCGCAGGCGGACGACCGTACCGTCCTGCGTCGTTTTCAGGACAATATTGCCGAACTCTTCTTCGGTATGCAGACGCCCTTGGGCGTTAATGGAGATCAGGAAATCGCTCTCTTTCGGCAGCGGCTCGGCGCCAAGCTGCCCGGCGGATACCTGAACGTTCTGCTCCTGCATCGCCGTGACCACGTCCGACGCGGTCAGCCCGCGGGCCGCCACCTTGTTGGGATCCAGCCAGACGCGCATCGCGTACTCGCCCGAGCCGAAAATCTGGATCTGGCCGACGCCGGGCAGACGCGCCAGCTCGTCCTTCACCTTCAGCGTGGCGTAGTTACGCATATACAGGGAGTCGTACTTACCGTTGGGCGAAAACAGATGCACCACCAGCGTCAGCGTCGGGGACTGTTTCTGGGTGGTAATGCCCAGGCGCCGCACGTCTTCCGGCAGACGCGCTTCGGCCTGCGCGACGCGGTTTTGCACCTGCACCTGCGCCTGATCCGGGTCGGTTCCCGGACGGAAGGTGACAGTGGTGACCAGCACGCCGTCGGAGCCCGCGACGGACTTCATGTACATCATGTTCTCAACGCCGTTGATCGCCTCTTCCAACGGCGTCGCCACGGTCTCGGCAATCACTTTCGGGTTGGCGCCCGGGTACTCCGCGCGCACCTGCACGCTTGGCGGCACGACGTCAGGATATTCGCTCACCGGCAGCAGCGGGATGGCGATTAACCCTGTGATAAAAATCAGAATCGACAGCACCGCGGCAAAAATCGGCCTGTCGATGAAAAAGCGGGAAAAGTCCATGGGTAGGATTCTCAGGTCAAGGGATCAGTTGAGGGCGCTGGTGGCGGTCATGGCAACGGTTTTGGCGTTAACCGGCATACCCGGCATAAACACTTTTTGTAAACCCTCGACGATGACTTTATCGCCAGGGTTCAGCCCCTGCCGCACGATGCGTAAACCGTCTGCCAGACGGCCCGGCGTGATGTCGCGGCGCTGCGCTTTCCCCTCTTTATCGACGATATAAACGTACTTACGATCCTGATCGGTCAGCACCGCTTTGTCGTCGATAAGCGTGGCTTTGAACTCCGCGCTGCCCGGCAGGCGTACGCGGGCAAAAAGTCCCGGCGTGAACTGACGCTGCGCGTTATCCAGCAGCGCGCGCATACGGATGGTGCCGGTACTCGGCGTCAGCTGGTTATCCAGGAAGTCCACTTTACCCTGGTGGGGATATCCCTCCTCGCCCGTCAGGCCAATCTCAACCGGAAGCGCCGTATGATTGCTGGAAGCCCCCTGCCCGCTGCGGGCCAGATTCTGGTAGTGAAGATAGGTCGACTCGTCCACGTCAAAGTAGACGTAAACCGTTTTCTGCGAGACCAGCGTGGTAAGAACGCTGGCGGTGTCACCCGCCGTCACCAGGTTTCCGCTGGTGATCAGCGCCCGGCTGGCGCGACCGTCGATAGGCGCGGTGACTTTGGTGAAGTCCAGGTTGAGCTGCGCGGCGTCAACTGCTGCCTGCGCGGCACGAATATCGGCCTGCGCCTGAGTGGCGGCCGAACGACGCTGCTCCCACTCTTCGCGGGAGACAACGTTGGTATTGACCAGCTTATCGGTACGATTAGCCTCACTTTGCGCCAGGCTGGCCTGCGTTTTAGCTCTCGCCAGGTTCGCCTGCGCCTGTTCCAGCGCCGCGCGATAGGTTCGGTCATCAATCGTGAATAGCACCTCGCCCTTCTTCACTTCCTGGCCGTCGGTGTAATTCACTTTATCAATGTAGCCGGAAACGCGCGGACGGAGCTGAACGCTCTCCACCGCTTCAATCCGGCCGTTAAAGCTATCCCACTGGCTAATGGATTTCACCACCACGTCAGCAGCGCTGACGGCGGGCGCAGGCGGCGCGGCGTTTTGCGCGACGCTGTTGTCGCATCCGACGAGCAGCACGGAGAGCAACATGGCCCCCAGCGCGTTCAGATGAAAGTTACCCCAGGTTTTTTGCAGGCTCATTATTTTTATTCCGGTAATTGTCGCCGCCGGGCAAGACGCAGCAGGAGGCACTGCGCCACTTCCTTTGTCCGGTGGCTATCTCAAGGCCATTTGTGTCGTTCATCGCCACAAAACTGTAACAGTTGCGAATACACTATCGCGGCGATTGTAGGAAGGCGCTTAACTAAGTGCAAGAATAATTGTTGCACTTTATGTGCTATTTGAGCGGATGTGAAAAGACCCGTTTCGGTCAGGGATTTAAATGCAACAATAAAACTTGCAATTAATACAAAAACGCGCCACCTTTTAATGCAACAGACAAAGATACTTTTTGACAGGCAGCGTGGGAGTAACCAGATGAACACTGGCGCATTTATGCATGATTTACTCGACTGGATCGACAACAACCTGGATAGCCGTCTGGACATTGAGTCCGTCGCCAGGCGGTCCGGCTACTCAAAATGGCACCTCCAGCGCCTCTTCAAAGAGCATACGGGCTATCCCCTCGCCGGGTATATTCGCGCGCAAAAGCTGCAAAAATCGGTTGAGCGCTTAACCCGCAGCGATGAGCCTATTCTAAACGTGGCGATCGCGCTGGGCTTCGACTCCCAGCAGTCCTTCAACCGCAGCTTTAAGCGTCAGTATGGTCAGGCGCCTGGGGCATGGCGGCGGAGTATGGGTGGCCCGGAAACACAGCAGCTTCGCCAGTAATGCATATTTTGCTGCAACGTCCATCTGTTGCTGCTACACTGTATATAAATACAGTATAGCGAGGTGCACGATGGCTGTTGAAACAAAATATGTTGTCATAAGAAAAGGTGAAGAGAAAATGACATTTGCCAGTAAGAAAGAGGCTGACGCTCACGACAAGCTGCTCGATATGGCAGATGCGTTCACCGACTGGCTGTTGCAAAGCGGAATGCAGATGGATGAAACGCAGGCTGAAAATCTTGGCCTGTATCTCGCCGAGCAGAAAGAGACCGTGCAGCATATTCTGCGTACTAGCAAGCTTCCCGATCTCAATGCCCCAGCTGCAGCGGATAAAACTGAATCCGATGCGGCTGACACGAAAAAAATCAGGGCGGTGAAAGCGGCCTGATTTATTCTGCCAGAAAGAAAAAAGCCTCCCAACGGAGGCTTGTAGAGTAATACTTCACGGGCTATTTCAGCCTCTCTCTCAATTCGATATAGACTTCATTCAATTTCGTTATATTGGCTTCATCCATCGAGAGCACTGAGAAGTCTACAAACCAGTTACCATTACCGTGCTTCCTTATGATAAATAGTTTTTTGCCGTTCATAAATTGATACTCAACATCGTAGCTTTTATGAGTCCACGAGAGATTATCCGGAATATTGAATTTCGTCGTCTGTGCTGGTTTTGTCGGATCCCATTTTAAAAAGTTAGTGTACAAAGTTATCCAATGTTCGAGGCTGGCCTTGGTGACGTAACCAAAATGACCAGACAAATCCCCACCGTAGTAAACGGTCATTACTGCGTATTCACCTTTATCGTCGAGGCGGAGAATTCCATCAAAACCATCTTTATACTGGGGTTCATTAACCAGCATCACTTCAACACCAGTTTTATATTGTGTCCAGGTATAATAGAACGCCGGCTTCCCTGGCGTTGAACACCCGGCAGTAAGCATTACGAATATAAACCCTAAGATTTTAATCATCACTACCCCTAATTAAATAAATTTTATTTATAGCAACTAAAAAAATATAATTAACTACAAGATGCTACACTTTATTTGACCACAATATCTGTTGACCAAAGTTCTCATTAACTGAACGGCTATTCCGCGAAAAACTTTAGAGAAATTTTCCAGCTTAAACTAAATCCTCCGGTAAACTCTGCCATTAGTGCTGGTCTATTTTTAGGCAACTGAACAATTATCGCCGTGATATCTGCGGAATGTGTTAGCTATGTTTGCGTCCCACTCATTGCAAACGTAACGTTACTTAGCGCCTCCACTTCAAACCCACAGCACCATCCATAAGACCTGGTAGCTATACAAACACGCCAGACTGTTACGTTAATACCTGTTTAGCCCTTAACAAGGAAACTCGCATGACCCCACATCCGCTACGCCAGATCATCGAATCCTGCGATCGCGCCATCACGACCAAAAACTATGACGCCCTGATGGAGTACTACGCCGACGACGCGGCTCTGGTGGTCAAGCCCGGCATGACGGTTAACGGAAAAGAAAATATTCGCAGCGCGTTTATTGCCATTTCTGATTATTTCCAGGACCAATTGATTGTGGAACAAGGAGAGATGCAGGTGATCGAAGGCGGTGACAATGCCCTCGTTATCATGGAAACCGTTCTGCGTTTTCCTGATGGTCAGGGTGGGATAACGGAAATGTCCCGCCGCGCAACCTATGTTTTTCGACAGGAAAGCGACGGTCGCTGGCTTTGTACCATCGACAACTCCCACGGAACGTCGCTTCTGGATACGGGGAACGCATCACGTTAATCACGCTTTCAAAGGGGCGCTACCGCCCCTCCACGTCAGCGTACTTAATGCGCAGTAATGCGCGGCTCCTTCACAAACTCAGCCAGCAGCCACACCATATCGTGCAGCAAGCCCGTAAGCTCTTTCGCTACGTGAGCGGGCAGCGTTCCACCCATAACCGCTTGCGTCAGCGCCAGTGCATAGTCCACCTGAGTAACGGTGTCCTGCCAGCAGTCCGGCACGCAGGAGTTCATTTTCTCCCCCATGATCAACTGCGCGATCAGGTCCGGCGGAAGATCGACATCGCAGAGTTCGCGCAGCTTGCGCAAAGACTGAAGGAGACGCTCGCAAAGCACGGTAAACAGCTTCGCATCCTCGATTTCGACCAGCACGCTCACCAGCGCGGCGCAGCTGTCAGCGACGTCAAAAAGATCGGCATCAGCCGGAAGCGGCCGGGAGATAAGGTGCTGAATAACGCTTTCGTCAGACGGAAAATAAGTGAGGGTTGGGATAGTAGCCATACAAGGCTTCCTTCTATATGCAGTTCATTAAGCCACCCAGTAAGTTCCTACGCTCGGGGGGTAGCGCTGACAGAGGTAGGAATACCGCCCATATAGAAAAACGGCCAGCCTTACGGCTGCTCCGCCAGCGCCACCGCAATTGTAACGGGATCGGTGCTGCCGCGACATACGAAATGTCACTATATGGTAGATACGGGTTCCTACGCCCGATTGCGGATATGCCGCAACGCAGGCACTTTACGACTCCGTAGAAATGAATAAAAGACATAACCCTTGGTTACAGAGGGTTACTTTGCGGTTTGCGAGGCGCCTTCCAGAATGACAACGCTGCCCTAAATTTTAAGGGTATCAATCACCGCTCTCGCTGGGCTTTGACTCCCGGCAGTCCTTCAACCGCAGCTTTAAGCGTCAGTATGGTCAGGCGCCTGGGGCATGGCGGCTAAGTATTGGCTGTCGTGAAACGTTAACCGAACGTTTTTAGGGTCAACGAACTTACCGTCGGCGGTAACATAGGCGCTATTAACCACTTCTCCACTTTCTTTGTCTGTTAACGCAATATGCGGTGCGTCGTGCAGTATGTTTTTATGACCCCACTCCATCAAAGAGAAAAGAATCGGCGCAAGGCTGCGGCTTTTGGCGGTGAGAACATACTCATACCGTTCACGCGCCCCTTCTTCCTGATAAGGGATTTTGCAAAGCAGGCCGAGTTCAGTCATTTTTTTTAACCGGTTCGCCAGCGTCTGCCTGGTGATTTTTGTATGATCCCGTATCGTTTCAAAGCGTGTTACCCCATAAAACGCCTCTCTCAGAATCAACAAAACCCATTGATCGCCAAGAAGCTCAGCGGCCGCCGCTAACCCACAAAGCTCAGGTAATAAGTACGGTAATGATTTATTTTTTGACATCTCTTCGTTTGCCTCGTAACCTGAGTATGATTTAAAGACTCAGTTATTTAAGGAGAATACAATGCCCTTCGTAAATGTGCAAACCATTAATGGAATTATGAATTCGGAGCAAAAAAAAGAACTGCTACGTCGTATGACTGACCTTATTGTTGAAATTGAGGGAAACGGCGACCCTGAATTCCGGCGTTCAGTATTGATCCGTATTGACGAGCATGAACCGGAACAGTGGAGTCTTGGGGGAATACAGCCCACATCTGAAATGATTGCTGCAAAACTTGCTTCACCACAGCGGTCCTGATTTATTTTTAGGCTTAGCTCACCGGCGGGCAATTTGAATGTCCGCTCTCGTGATGTTATGCCGCCCTAAATTTTCAGCGTATCGATCACAGCCCTCAGGGCAGGCGACACGTTGCGGTGCGGATAATAGAGATACAACCCGTCCATGCGCAGGCTATAGCGCTGCAACACCCGGACAAGCGTTCCGCGCTCCAGATCGTCAGCCACCAGCTCCACCGGGACATAGGCCAGCCCAAGCCCCAGCCGGGCGGCCTCGGCTTCCATGTAGCTGTCAGACAGCGCCCATTGCCCCTCTGGCCGATGGGTGATTTTTTTCCCGTCCTGCACCAGTTCCCACTGATAGTCACTACCGTCGGCAAACTGGTAAGCAATGCAGGGATGAGCCACTAAATCGGCTGGTGTCTGCGGAAAACCGTAGCGTCTGAAGTGTTCCGGGGCAGCCACCGCGGCCATTTCCATATCAGGCGTGATACGCACTGCAATCATTCCCTGCCCCACTTCCGGCCCCAGTCTGACACCCGCATCGAACCGCTCGGCGATAATGTCAACGAAGCGGCTTTCATTCATCAGTTCCAGCCTGATGTCCGGGTAACGCTGTTTAAAAATGGCGAGCTTTGGCAGCAGACACTTATCGATAGCGTGCTGGCTGGCATTAATACGCACCGTGCCGGACGGCGTCTGACGATAGTGTGCCAGGGTCGCCAGACCCGTATCGAGCGTATCGAATGCAGACTCGGCGGTCTGATAAAGCTGTTCCCCGGCATGGGTGAGCGAGAGCTTGCGCGTGGTGCGGACCAGAAGTTGAACGCCCAATCGCTCTTCCAGCTCGCGAACCGAGCGGCTGATCCCGGATTGCGCCAGCCCAAGCCGAAGCGCGGCCGCCGTGAAGCTCCCCTCCCGTACCACCTGCATGAACAGGTACAGCTCATTATAGTTTTCCCGTTTCGCCATCATCCCCACCCATTTATAACAATATGATATGAATCCTAGCAGCTTTCGCCCTCTAATCAGCACTATTTCTGCTAACTATAATGACCGCAACACAACAACCCAGGGTTCATTTCTATGAAAACATTTACCCAAAAACTGTCCGTTGCGATGCTGCTATGTGCATCATTAAGTGGAGTGACAACAATGAGTTATGCAGAAACCACCAACCCAAACGCGCCTGTTTCGATGGTGAGCACATGGGATAAAACCTTCGCCGAAAGTGACAAAGTCGATCACCGTAAGGTGTCCTTCCAGAACCGATACGGGATCACTTTGGTAGGCGATCTGTATCTTCCCAAAAACCGCGGCGACCGCAAGCTGGCGGCGATTGCGGTCAGCGGGCCATTTGGCGCGGTCAAAGAGCAGTCCAGCGGCCTGTATGCGCAAACCCTGGCAGAAAATGGGTTTGTGACCCTGGCGTTCGATCCGTCCTATACGGGCGAAAGCGGTGGCCAGCCGCGCAACGTAGCGTCTCCGGATATCAACACCGAAGACTTTAGCGCGGCGGTGGACTTCCTTGGGTTGCAGAAAGAGGTTGATCGTAACCGCATTGGTATTCTCGGCATCTGCGGCTGGGGCGGTATGGCGCTCAACGCAGCATCCATGGACACCCGCGTGAAGGCGGTCGCCACCAGCGTGATGTATGACATGAGCCGGGCGATGGGCCACGGCGTGGGCGACGGGAAAGATCGCTATTCAACGTCTGACCGCCGTGCCGTTCTGCAGTATCTGAACGCACAGCGCTGGAAAGATGCTGAGAACGGTACCTTCGCGCACGGCGGCCATGACATTTATGTCGATGAGAACGGTAAGGTGACGGCAGCTGAACGTATTCTGCCGGAGACGTTACCTGACAACCCGAATCCGGTACTCAAAGAGTTCTTTGACTACTACCGTATGCCGCGCGGCTTCCATGCGCGCTCCGTCAACTCCACCGGCGCGTGGACCGCGACCACGCCATTATCATTTATGAATATGCCGCTGCTGAGCTACGCCGGGGAAATTACTATTCCAACGCTTATCGTAACCGGTGAAAAGGCACACTCCCGCTACTTTGCTGAAGATGCGTTTAAAGCGGTCGGCAGCAAGCAGAAGGAACTGGTGATTGTTCCGGGCGCAAACCATGTCGATCTCTACGATAATGCTGCCGGGAAGATCCCCTTCGGCCAGTTTGAGCAGTTCTTCAAAACCAACCTGAAATAAATCTCTACGCCACTCGCCCTATACGGGTGGCTCTTTGTGAAATCTGACTATGTCTACACTGAGCCGCACCACATCACAGAACACAGAGCATGCACACTGGAGTGGCGTTTTTGCCATGACCCTGTGCGTATTTATCTTGATTGCCTCGGAATTTATGCCCGTCAGCCTGCTTACCCCCCTTGCCAGAGATTTGGGCGTTACGGAGGGTCTCGCTGGCCAGGGGATCGCGATTTCCGGCGCGCTGGCGGTGCTGACCAGCCTCTTCCTTTCCCGGCTTGCCGGGAATATAAACCGCAAACACCTTCTTCTGGGCATGACGCTCCTGATGGCGCTCTCGGGGATGATTATCGCTTTCGCCCCAAACTATCTGGTTTACATGACAGGCCGCGCGCTGATCGGTATCGCTATAGGCGGGTTCTGGTCCATGTCTGCCGCAACGGCCATTCGCCTTGTTCCGCCGCATAAGGTTGCGCGCGCGCTGGCCATTTTCAACGGCGGTAACGCGCTGGCAACGGTGGTGGCCGCCCCGCTTGGCAGCTATCTTGGGGGCATTATTGGCTGGCGCGGCGCATTTCTTTGTCTGGTGCCCGTGGCGATAGTCGCGTTCATCTGGCAGTGTTTAAGCCTGCCTGACATGAGCGCGCGTAAAAACGGTAAATCACGAGGAAGTGTTTTTCGGTTATTCCGCCAGCCTGCCGTTTCCGTTGGTCTGCTGGCCTGCGGCCTGTTCTTTATGGGGCAGTTTGCGCTGTTTACCTATCTGCGCCCGTTCCTTGAAACCGTCACCCGGGTGAGCGGAGCCGGGCTGTCGCTGATTTTGCTCACCATAGGCGTTGCGGGTTTTGTGGGCACCCTTTTCGTTGCCCTGGTGCTTAATGCCGCGTTTTACATAACGCTGATCGCGATCCCTCTACTGATGGCGGCCATCGCAGTCGCGTTGATTCTCGCCGGGCATAACGTGTGGATTGTGGCCCTGCTGTCAGGCCTATGGGGGATGCTGGCAACATCAGCACCGACGGGGTGGTGGACGTGGATTGCGCGAACGCTGCCGAAGGATGCTGAAGCCGGCGGTGGACTGATGGTTGCGGTGATCCAGCTCGCCATTGCGCTCGGCTCAACGGCGGGCGGTATAGCGTTCGATCGTTATAGATGGCAGAGCACGTTTGCATTGAGTGGCATAGTGCTCCTCTTTGCGGCAGCGCTAACGTTTCTGCTTTCGCGTCTTCACAAATAACGCGCCGGATGATTTTTGACGCTTTTCTTCACCGTTCGTGTATTGTTTTTAAACAATAACATCCATTAAAGGACACCTGCGCAATGATCACCATCCTCGGCAAAACCACCTCCATCAACGTTCGTAAAGTGCTCTGGACCTGCGAAGAAGCGGGCATAACCTATCAGCAGGAAGATTACGGCAGCGGTTTCGCCTCGACGGAAACGGACGCCTTCCGCGCCCTGAACCCCAACGCCATGGTGCCGGTGCTGATTGATGGCGATTTCGTGCTGTGGGAGTCCAATTCCATCTGCCGCTATCTGGCGCGCAAGCCCGAACGTCACGATCTGCTGCCCGCAGAACCGCAAGCCTGCGCTAACGTTGAGCGCTGGATGGACTGGCAGGCCACTGAATTTAACAACGCCTGGCGCTATGTCTTCCCGGCGCTGGGGCGTAAAAACCCGGACTTTAACGACCCTGAGCGCATTGCGGCGGGAATAAAAGAGTGGAACCACTGCATCACCATTCTGGAAAACCAGCTGCAGCGCACCGGCGCATTTGCGGCGGGCGAGACGTTTACCCTAGCGGACGTGGTGCTTGGGCTGTCGGTGAATCGCTGGAAAATGACGCCGTTTGATAAACCTGACGTGCCGGCGATTGAGGCCTGGTTTGAACGTCTTAACCAGCGACCGGCGTTTTTGCGTCACGGCAATAACGGCATGATTTGAAATTTACGCCCCCATGTTGAGCAAGACTATTTTATTTAATTACGAAACCCTGAAAGTCGTCAGAGGGAATAATAATTAAGCCATATCCTGGACAGCCCGTTGCACTGCTTTGCTAGCCTGAATAGTCAGGCAACGCTCAACCTGGAGGTATTCTTGCTGATTAGACTCAAGAAAGAACGAACGCATAAGGAAGATCGCCGGCTTGCTCTCTGGCTGGCGACCTCGGCAGGTTTACTAAACGCCATCGCCCTCGGGGCATTTGGTTTTTTCCCCTCACACATGACCGGCAACACCTCACAGTTATCCAGCGAAGTCTCCTCCACCGATCTCAGCGATATTATTTTCTTCGGCTCGATTATTCTCTCTTTTGTGGCCGGCGCCATTATTGCGCGCGCGATCGTGATATGGGGGATTATCCATAACGTCAGGCTGGTTTTTTGCCAGATCCTGTTTGTCGAGGGGATATTACTGACCGGCGTCTCTTTCTACGAAATGTATTTTCATGCCCTCACCAGCAACCGCGAGATAATTCTTTTTCTCTGCTTTCTGATGGGCATTCATAATTCTACCTCCACGCAGCTTTCCAGCGGACGGGTAAGATCGACGCACATTACCGGCACGCTGACGGACGCGGGGATCTCCCTGGCCTCGGTACTGGTGGCGATGCTGCGCAGGGATTACTCCAAAGATACGGCGGCGCAAAAAAGCCAGCTGAAAACCCACTTAACCACCCTTTTCTCGTTTATTACGGGCGGTATCACGGGGCTGCTGCTGTTCAGGTGGATCGGGTTTAACGCCATGCTGGCGCTCGGGTTGATGCTCGCCGTGGTCGCTATCGTTTCAATTATCACCGTCTCGACGCGGGTTCGACGGGTTCGTGCCTCTCTGTGAAGTTAATGACCGATATCCGGCGTATGAGCCCTTTAGATGTGACACCGTCACATCTAAAGATTCGCTTTAGGACTATTCTGCCTGACCCTCAATCAGCCCTTATGCCATCAGGCCTAACACAATGTTGTCACTGTTTTCATAGGGTTACTGATTTTACCCCTTCGCTGGAACCCTTCCCAAACGCTTGCTATAGGTGAAATACCCCTGCCGAAACATGGCATAACAACAGGCAACCGATGGTTGCTATAACGCATGCGCACAGGGAGACACACCGCAATGCATCCATTACTCAAACGTTCGCTGCTGTTTGTCGGCGCCATTATCGTGGTTCTCGCCCTCCTCGTCTGGGGCATTGGGCTGGAAACGATCAGGGCGCGCCAGGTTGACCTGGTTTATCTCGGGCAACAGCACATGATTCTGGTTTTCTCATCGATGTTTTTTGCCCTGCTGGTGGGTATTCCAGCCGGTATTCTGCTGAGCCGCCCGGCCGCGCGGGGTATCGCCGAATATGTGATGCAAATCTTCAACGTCGGCAATACGCTGCCGCCGCTGGCCGTTCTGGCGCTGGCGATGGTGGTGATTGGCATTGGCGATACGCCCGCCATCATCGCCCTGTTCCTCGCCTCGCTGCTGCCGATCGTGCGCAATACCTACGCCGGGCTGTGCTCGGTCCCGCCGTCGCTGCTGGAAGCGGCAAACGGCATCGGGATGACCAAATGGCAGCGTCTGCGCCAGGTAGAGCTGCCTGCCGCCTGGCCGGTCATGCTCTCGGGGATCCGCATCGCCACCGCCATTAACGTCGGTACCGCACCGCTGGCGTTCCTGATTGGCGCCAGCAGCTACGGCGAGCTGATTTTCCCCGGCATTTACCTGAACGATTTCCCGACCCTGATCCTCGGCGCGGCGGCTACCGCCCTGTTCGCACTGATCCTCGATACCCTGCTGGCGGCGCTGGGTCGCGCGATGAGTCCCCATCTCGCTCGATAACAATAACAAGGAGCTTTTATGAGACTGTTTTCCGGCCTGACGGCGCTATGTGCCGCGGCGCTGTTCACCAGCCAGGCGATGGCGGCCCCGCTGATTCTGGCGACCAAGAGCTTTACCGAGCAGCACATTCTCTCGGCGATGACCGTGCAGTACCTGCAGAAAAAAGGTTTCCAGGTCCAGCCGCAAACCAATATCGCCACGGTGATTTCCCGCAACGCGATGATCAACAAGCAGATTGACATGACCTGGGAGTACACCGGCACGTCATTAATCATCTTTAACCACATCAACAAGCGCATGTCGCCGCAGGAGTCTTACGAGACGGTGAAACGTCTGGACGCGAAGCACGGTCTGGTCTGGCTCAAGCCCGCCGACATGAACAACACCTATGCGTTCGCCATGCAGCGCAAGCGCGCCGAGGCGGAACATATCAACACCATGTCGGAGATGGTGGCGAAGATTGAGCAGATCCGTAAAACCAACCCGGACAAAAACTGGCTGCTGGGCTTAGACCTGGAGTTTGCCGGGCGCAGCGACGGCATGAAGCCGCTTCAGGCCGCCTATAAGATGGACCTGGACCGCCCGCAAATCCGTCAAATGGACCCCGGTCTGGTCTATAACGCGGTGCGCGACGGCTTCGTCGACGCCGGTCTGATTTACACCACCGACGGGCGCGTGAAAGGCTTCGACCTCAAGGTGCTGGAAGACGATAAAGGCTTCTTCCCGAGCTACGCGGTGACGCCGGTGGTGCGTAAGGACACGCTGGAGGCCAACCCCGGGCTGGAAGAGGCGCTCAACACCCTCTCGGCGCAGCTCAACAACGACGTTATCACCGAGCTGAACAAGAAGGTGGATATCGACCATCAGTCACCGCAGCAGGTCGCCCGCGATTTCCTGCGTAGCAAACAGCTGCTGTAGGAGGCGCTATGGAGACGATTCACTACATTCTGGACAACTGGGATTACCTCTTAACCCTCACCCTTCAGCACCTGTGGCTGGTGGCGCTGGCCGTAGGTTTAGCCATCATCATCGGCGTACCGCTGGGCATTCTGATTGTCCGCCACAGGTGGCTGGCGACGCCGGTGCTGGGGATAGCCACTATCGTGCTGACCATTCCGTCCATCGCCCTGTTTGGGCTGATGATCCCCCTGTTTTCGCTGATCGGTCAGGGAATTGGCGCCCTGCCCGCGATTACGGCGGTGTTTCTCTACTCGCTGCTGCCGATTGTGCGTAACACCCATACGGCGCTCGACAGCCTGCCGCCGGGCCTGCGTGAAGCCGGACGCGGTATCGGCATGACCTTCTGGCAGCGGCTGCGCTGGGTTGAGATCCCGATGGCGCTGCCGGTGATTTTCGGCGGCATCCGCACCGCCGTGGTGATGAACATCGGCGTGATGGCGATTGCCGCGGTGATTGGCGCGGGCGGCCTGGGCCTGCTGCTGCTCAACGGCATCGGCGGAAGCGATATTCGCATGTTGATTGCGGGCGCGCTGATGATTTGTCTTTTAGCAATTGTGCTTGACTGGCTGCTGCATCGTCTGCAGGTGGTTCTGACTCCGAAGGGGATTCGATAATGATAAAACTGGAAAACCTCACCAAACAATTTTCACAGAAGCACGGCCAGACCTTTAAGGCCGTCGACAACGTTAACCTGACCGTACCCGAAGGGGAAATGTGCGTTCTGCTCGGCCCGTCCGGCTGCGGGAAGACCACCACCCTGAAGATGATTAACCGCCTCATTACCCCAAGCAGCGGAACGATCCTGATCAACGGCGAGGACACCAGCGGGATGGACACCGTCACCCTGCGCCGCAACATTGGCTACGTGATCCAGCAGATTGGCCTGTTCCCGAACATGACCATCGAAGAGAACATCACCGTCGTGCCGCGCATGCTGGGCTGGGATAAAGCGCGCTGCAAAACCCGCGCCGAAGAGCTGATGGATATGGTGGCGATGGATCCGCATAAGTTCCTGAATCGCTACCCGCGCGAGATGTCCGGCGGCCAGCAGCAGCGTATCGGCGTGATCCGCGCCCTGGCGGCTGATCCTCCGGTACTGCTGATGGATGAACCCTTCGGCGCGGTGGACCCGATCAACCGCGAGGTGATCCAGAACCAGTTCCTGGAGATGCAGCGCAAGCTGAAAAAAACCGTCATGCTGGTGAGCCACGATATCGACGAGGCCCTGAAGCTCGGCGACCGTATTGCGGTGTTCCGTCAGGGGAAAATCGTGCAGTGCGCAAGCCCGGATGAACTGCTGGCGAAACCGGCGAATGAGTTTGTCGGCTCGTTTGTCGGCCAGGACCGGACGCTGAAGCGTCTGCTGCTGGTATCGGCGGGCGACGTCACCGACCAGCAGCCGACCATTACGGTGCGGGGCTCTACTCCGCTTCCCGAAGCCTTTGCGACCATGGATGATAACGACATTCGTGCCGTGACGGTGGTCGACGAGCACGGCAAACCCCTGGGCTTTGTGAAGCGTCGCGAAGCGCGTAACGCGAGCGGTACCTGCGCCGACATCCTGCATCCGTTCCGCATGACCGGCAAAGCGGAAGACAACCTGCGCGTGGTGCTTTCACGTCTGTATGAGAGTAATACCAGCTGGATGCCGATCGTGGATGAGGACGGTCGTTACAACGGCGAGATTTCGCAGGACTATATTGCCGAGTACCTGAGCTCCGGACGCACGCGCCGGGCGCTGAATATTCATAGCGACACCTAACCCTTCTGGCCGGGCATCGCCCGGCCTTTTCGCACGCAGACCTTTTGCTAACCCTGCGATTTCCCGCCACAATATCGTATCGTCCCCGTAAAAACGCACCCCATGCAACGTCTTCATACCTACCCCGACATCCGCGCGATGTTTCGCCGACTGCTGATTGCCACCGTCACCGGCGTGCTGGCCGCGCTGGCCGTTGCGGTATTCCGCCACAGCATGTACCTGCTGGAGTGGCTGCTTCTCAGCAACGACAGCGGCAGCCTGGTGAATGCCGCCGCGTCGCTCTCGCCCTGGCGGCGCGCATTGACGCCAGCGCTGGGCGGGCTGGCCGCCGGACTGCTGCTATGGGGATGGCAGCGTCTGACCGCGCAGCGGCCTCATGCCCCTACCGATTACATGGAGGCGCTGGAGACCGGAGACGGCCAGTTTGACTACGGCGCCAGCCTTGTGAAATCCCTTGCCTCGCTGCTGGTCGTTGCCAGCGGAAGCGCCATCGGGCGTGAAGGGGCGATGATCCTGCTTGCCGCCCTCGCCGCCTCCCTATTCGCCCGGCGCTTTACGCCCAAATCCGAGTGGAAATTATGGATTGCCTGCGGCGCCGCCGCCGGGATGGCCAGCGCCTATCACGCCCCCCTTGCCGGAAGCCTGTTCATCGCGGAAATTCTGTTTGGCACGCTGATGCTGGCCTCGCTCGGCCCCGTGGTGATTGCGGCGGTGGTGGCGCTGCTTACGACGCAGCTCCTGGCTCCGGGCGCGGGTACGCTCTACGCGGTCCATCTGAGCGGCATCCTTACCGCGGCCGATTATGCTCTTCTCGTCGCGATGGGGCTGGTGGCGGGCCTCTGCGGACCGCTGCTGATGTGGCTGATGGACTTCAGCCACGGGCTTTTCCTGCGCCTCAAGCTTTCGCCGCCGTGGCAGCTGGCGCTGGGCGGTGCGATCGTCGGGCTGCTGTCTCTCCTCACGCCGAAGGTGTGGGGGAATGGCTACAGCGTGGTTCAGGCTTTTCTGCTCGCTCCGCCGCTGCTGACGGTCATTGCCGGGGTGTTCATCTGTAAGCTGCTGGCAGTGCTGGCGAGCAGCGGATCGGGCGCGCCCGGAGGGGTGTTTACACCTACGCTGTTTGTCGGGATGGCAACAGGGATGCTGTTTGCGCAGCTGTTCGCGCTGTGGCTACCGGGTTCTGAGACGGCGATTCTGCTGGGGCTGGCGGGGATGGCAACTCTACTTGCCGCGACCACGCATGCGCCCATTATGTCGGCGCTGATGGTCTGTGAAATGACCGGGCAATATCTTTTACTGCCCGGCCTGCTGGTCGCCTGCGTGGTCGCGTCCGTGCTGTCGCGGACGTTACGCCACGACTCGGTCTACGGTCAACACGCCACCGAGGGCAGAGAGATCGATGTACTGCGCTAGCTCGCGCTGCTCGGCGCGCGGCAGATAAGGCAGTTCACCCACCAGCGGTCCGGGCAGTTTTTTGCTCAGCACGTCGATAATCTCCGCGTAGTGCGCCAGGCCCGGGTTGATGCGGTTTGCCACCCAGCCAATCAGCGGCAGGCCGTCATTGGCAATCGCCTGGGCCGTCAGCAGCGCGTGGTTGATGCACCCTTCCTGGATACCCACCACCATCACCACCGGAAGCTGCTCCTGCACGACCCATTCAGAAAGCGGGCGCAGGTCGTTCATCAGGCTGCGCCAGCCGCCCGTCCCTTCCACCACCACGTGATCAACCTTCTCGCTCAGGTTCGCCAGTCCGTCGGACAACAGGGGATAATTAATCAGACCGCTGTGCGCTACGCTGCTCTCCTCTTCGCTTAAGGCAATGGGATTGACCGCGTGATAAGGCAGTTCCAGCGACGAGACGCTTTGCAGCACCAGGGCGTCTTTATTACGCAATCCCTCTGGCGTCTCTTTACTGCCTTTTGCGACCGGTTTGTACCCTGCCACGCTTTTACCGCTTGCTGCCAGCGCCTGCAGCAATGCGCGGGATACGACGGTCTTGCCGACAGAGGTATCTGTACCAGTAACAAAGAAACGCTTAAGCATGACTCACTCCACCTCTTGGGTATGCTTCGAAAATATAAACCAGGTAAATAATTCAGTGGAGTAAGTCTACGGGATGCATGCGCTACCCGGCTTGAGATAGCGCAATTTTTCTTACATCAGCGGAAAAGAGTTAACCCTGTAACAGGCGGATCAACAGCGAGCCGTTATACATGGCATCTTTGACCAGCGCCGCGCCGGCCATGGTTCCCTGGTTGGAAAACTGGGTACTTTCTACCGCGATATTTTTGCTGTACGCGGGAAGCGACTGCTGCTGAATACAGGCCGTAATCGCCGGAAAAAGGATCTCCGCCGCCTGGCTGAGCGGCGAGCCAATCAGGATTTTCTGCGGGTTGAAGAGGTTCACCATAATGGCCAGAATGCGGCCAACGTTATTACCCACGCCGGTAATAATGTCCTTCGCCAGCAGATCGCCCTGGCGCGCGGCGGCGCAGAGGGAATCCACCGTTAAGGGTTGTCCGTGCAGCGAGGAGCTCATGGACTGGCTGAGCCTGACCTGCGCCAGCTCAAGCACGCTTTCCACGCTGGCAATGGTCTCCAGACAGCCGTGGTTCCCGCAGTAGCAGCGCTTGCCGTACGGATCGACCTGGGTGTGGCCAATTTCCACCAGGCTACTGCTCCCGGCGTGGAGAAGACGTCCGTCGGTAATCACGCCCGCCCCAACGTTATGGTCGATGACCACCTGAATCACATCCCGCGCGCCGCGCGACGCGCCAAACAGCGCCTCCGCCATCGTCCAGGCGCTGATGTCATGCTGAATATAGACCGGCACGCCGGTATGATTTTTCAGCACCTCACCCAGCGGCATCTCTTTAACATCGTCGTAAAAAGGCATGCGGTGAACAATACCATTTTCGGTATCAATAATTCCCGGCATGGTGATGGCAATCGCCGTTAAGCGTTCAAGCCGCTGCTGATGGCGGATAAAGAAGTGATCGATATGCGAGACAATCGCGTCGAGGAGAGGTTCCTCCGCGTTGAGCGGCAGTTCAAGCCGGTCTTCCACCACCAGCTTGCTGCTCAGGTCGCGCAGCGCAAGGAAGATCTCCCCCCGGCTGATGCGCAGTGACAGGTAGTGCCAGGCTTCCGTTTCAACCACCAGCCCGACTGCCGGACGGCCACGGCTGCCCGGTTCCTGAATTTCCGTCTCCTGAACCAGGTGCGCTTCCAGCATCTCACGGACAATCTTGGTGATACTGGCAGGTGCCAGTTGTGCCAGGCGCGAAAGATCGATACGCGAAACCGGACCAAGCTGATCAATCAGGCGATACACCGCGCCAGCGTTGGTCTGCTTAATCTGATCGATATGCCCTGGCTGACTATCAGCAACCACCTCGTACTCCCTTATTTTCGAGCTTCGAAATAAACTGTTTGCTATGGTGAAGCACTTCCATGGCCGTCGTCAAATATTTACTTAGCCATGTGATTTACCGCACATTTTTACCCTCTTTTCCGTGAAAATGCCGCCCGGCAGAGGCGCTCATTAGCTGCTGTTTGAAGCGCTGTGCGGCATGGCTCTGTTCACGATGTTTTGACCACACCAGCCACATTTCGGAAACGGCATCCTCTTCGGCAATGGTCACCCAGCGCATTTCACGCAGCTGCACCCGCTTAAAGGAGGCCGGAAGAATAGACACGCCCAGACCGGCCGCGACCAGGCCGATAATGGTCATCGCTTCCCCTACCTCCTGGGTGATGACCGGGGCAAGATCGTAGCGGCGCATCAGCCCCAGGATATCGTCATACAGGCCCGTCCCGACCTGCGGGTCAAAAAAGACAAACGGCTCTTTTGCCAGCTCTGCCAGCGAGACCGCCGGACGCGACGCCAGCGGGTGATCGTGCGGGATCATGGCCATCAGCGGCTCGCGCAGGATCACCTCCCACGCCAGCGAGTCCGGCAGCTGGGTGTTACGCATCAGCCCCAGATCCAGCGAACCCTCATTCAGCGGCGCAATCTGCTCGCGGGTATTGATTTCGCGCGTCTGAATATGAACATCCGGAAAGTGGCGACGGAATGACGAAAGGGTCTCCGAGACGGCGCTGATGAACGGCGCGGACGAGGTAAACCCGATTCGCAGCTCTCCGGCTTCTCCGAGATAGAGCCGTTCTGCACGGGCGGCGGCGTCATCGACCATGCTCAGAATTTGTCGGCTGTCGATCAGGAACTGCTTACCCGCCGCCGTCAGGCTCACGCTGCGGTTGGTGCGGGCCAGAAGGCGCGCCCCGACCTGCTGTTCCAGGATCTGAATCTGCTGGCTTAACGGTGGCTGAGAGATATTCAGCCGTGCCGCCGCGCGGCCAAAATGCAGCTCCTCGGCAACGGCGACAAAGTAGCGAAGATGACGCAGCTCGATATTCATATTTTTAAAGTATCATTTGAGATTATTAATATATTAGACAGAATATTTACATTTTCCTACCCTGAACATGTGGTCATACCCGTCACCAGAAATCACGGGGATGTTTAAGCAAGGAAACAGTGTGAGCCGTACAACGACTATTGATATCGATCCGGCAAGAGATATCAATGATTTACCCGCAGCACCGCAGCCGGTCCAGTTCATTAAACGTGGTACCCCCCAATTTATGCGCGTCACGCTGGCGCTCTTTTCCGCCGGTCTGGCGACCTTCGCCCTGCTCTATTGCGTTCAGCCGATCCTGCCCGTTCTCTCTCATGAGTTTGGCGTATCGCCTGCCAGCAGCAGCGTTTCACTCTCTATTTCTACCGGCATGCTGGCGATTGGGCTGCTCTTTACCGGGCCGCTGTCCGACGCCATTGGCCGTAAACCGGTGATGGTGACCGCGCTGATGCTGGCGTCGGTCTGTACGTTACTCTCGACCATGATGACCAGCTGGCACGGCATTCTGGTAATGCGCGCGCTGATTGGGCTCTCGCTCAGCGGCGTGGCGGCGGTCGGGATGACCTACCTCAGCGAGGAGATCCACCCGAGCTTTGTTGCTTTCTCTATGGGGCTTTACATCAGCGGGAACTCGATTGGCGGAATGAGCGGCCGCCTGCTGAGCGGGGTGTTTACGGACTTCTTTAACTGGCGTATTGCGCTGGCGGTAATCGGATGTTTTGCGCTGGCATCGGCCCTGATGTTCTGGAAAATTCTGCCGGAATCGCGTCATTTCCGGCCGACATCGCTACGCCCGAAAACGCTGTTTATCAACTTCCGCCTGCACTGGCGCGACAAAGGTTTGCCGCGCCTGTTTCTGATGGGATTCCTGCTGATGGGCGCCTTCGTCACGCTGTTTAACTATATTGGCTACCGCCTGATGCTCTCGCCGTGGCATCTGAATCAGGCCGTTGTCGGTTTGCTTTCTGTGGCCTATCTCACCGGCACCTGGAGCTCGCCAAAAGCCGGGGCGATGACCGCACGCTATGGACGCGGGCCGGTACTGCTGGTATTCACGGGCGTGATGTTACTCGGCCTGCTGCTGACGCTATTATCCTCGCTGTGGTTCATCTTTGCCGGGATGCTGCTCTTCTCCGCCGGGTTCTTCGCCGCCCACTCGGTCGCCAGCAGCTGGATTGGCCCGCGCGCGCGTCGCGCCAAAGGACAGGCATCATCGCTGTATCTGTTTAGCTATTACCTGGGTTCCAGCATCGCCGGGACCCTCGGCGGCGTGTTCTGGCATTACTACGGCTGGAACGGCGTGGGCGGGTTTATCGCGCTGATGCTGTGCGCGGCGCTGCTGGTGGGCACCAGTTTGCATAAACGTCTGCATTAACATTCCAGCGCCTTCGTGTTTAAATCAAGCCGATGCTAATTTTTGTCATCGGCTGATTCAGACACGAGGACTTCATGAAAAACAATAACTACCAACAACTCACCCGCACCTTCCAGCGTCTCTCCCGCTTCTCTCACCTCTCCTCCATCGCCAGCTGGGACATGTTCACCATGATGCCGCCGGGCGGCAGCGCCGCGCGCGGCGAGGCGCTGGCGGAGATGAGCGTCCTGCAACATCAGATCCTGACCGATAAAAAAGTCGGCGACCTGTTAGCGGCGGCGGCAGGTGACGATCTGAATGATGTCGAACAGGCCAACCTGCGCGAAATGACGCGCCACTACCAGCAGGCCACTCTGCTGCCGGAATCGCTGGTGGAAGCCAAATCCCTGGCGGGCAGCAAGTGTGAACACGCCTGGCGTACCCAGCGTCCCGCTAACGACTGGCAGGGTTTTTCCGCCAACCTGAAAGAGGTGGTAAAACTCAGCCGCGAAGAGGCTCGCCTGCGGTCTGAAGCCAAAGGCTGTACGCCTTACGACGCGCTGCTGGACATTTTTGAACCCGACATGACCAGCGCGCGTCTGGACGTTCTGTTCGGCGATATGAAGTCCTGGCTACCGGACCTGCTGGCAAACGTGGTGGAAAAACAGGCTCAACGGTCGTTTATTCCCCCGCAGGGCCCCTTCCCGACGGCCACACAGCGTGAGCTGGGCCTGGAAGCCATGAAGATGCTTGGCTTCGATTTTAACGGCGGTCGCCTGGACGTGAGCGCGCACCCGTTCTGCGGTGGCGTCCCGGAAGACGTGCGCATCACCACGCGCTATGACGAAGATGAGCTGCTCAGCGCGCTGTTTGGCGTGATCCACGAAACCGGACACGCCCGCTACGAACAAAACCTGCCGCGCGCGTGGGCAGGACAGCCGATTGCCCTGGCGCGCTCAACCGCGATCCATGAGTCACAGAGCCTGTTCTTTGAAATGCAGCTGGGGCGCAGTGAAGCCTTCCTCAGGCATCTCCTCCCTGCGGTACACGCCCGCTTTGGCAGCCAGGCGGCGTTTAGCGAAGAGAATTTTATTGCCTGGAACCAGCGCGTCAAACCTGGCTATATCCGCGTCGATGCGGACGAAGTGAGCTACCCGGCACACGTGGTGTTGCGCTATGAGATTGAGCGCGCGCTGATCAACGGCGAGATAGAGGTGGACGATATTCCCGCCCTGTGGGATGAGAAAATGCAGGCCTGGCTCGGATTATCCACCAAAGACAACTACCGCAACGGCTGTATGCAGGATATCCACTGGACCGACGGCGGTTTTGGTTACTTCCCGTCATACACGCTTGGCGCTATGTACGCCGCGCAGCTGTTCCATGCCGCCAGAACCGCACTGCCGGGTCTGCAGGCCTCCATCGCCGAAGGTGATTTTTCCGCACTCTTTGAGTGGCTGCGTCAGAACATCTGGCAGCACGGCAGCCGCTTCAGCACGTCGCAATTAATCACCCAGGCGACGGGCGAAGATCTGAATATCCGTTACTTCCGGGAACATCTGACCTCCCGTTATCTTTAATCCCTCTGCCGGAGCCTGCTCCGGCACTCTTCTCACCCTTTTCAATAAGAATATGATTTAGCACATGTTGTCATGATTGCGTCGGGTGTATGAATGCGTGTCCTTCCGACACAATTAGACTGCCATCAGGTCAGGATTAAAAAAATAAAGGGATGAATGATGAAAGGCATAATGAAAACGATGTTAGCCATTCTGTGTGCGACCAGTTTAAGTACTTTCGCAGCCACGGATAATACCCCGCAAGACGCGTTTAACGATATTACCCGCTCTCTTGCAGACCTCCAGCCCATCACGTTTCAGGCTCCTGCTGAAAAATATAAGCTGCTGGTGTTTATTGATAACCAGTGCATTTACTGCAGCAACGTAGTGAAAAACGTTAAGCAATATACGGATGCCGGTTTGACGATGTCGTTTCTGACCGTTGCGCCCAACGCCATTCGCGACTCGGTAATTGAAGATATGGGGCGCGTCTGGTGTTCAACCGATAAGGTCAAAAGCCTGCAACAAGCGATGGCGGGATTTTTACCGGATAACGACACCACCACAGCCTGCTCCGATCTGATCGCGCGGCAATCTGCCCTGGCAGAACGTTTGGGCATTAGCATCACCCCGGTAATGGTGGTGATCGAGCCTGAATCACGGACGATTATAGGCAGTCAGTCTCCGGCGGCTATTCTGGCCACACTGAACAAATAACAGAGGCCCGTACGAGCAGCGGCGTTTGGCCTGTTCGTACACTTTCCTCCCCTCTGTACATTCCGTTACACGCCGATACCAATCACTCACGGAAACCTCGAATTTACAGGGATATAGTTATTTCAACGGCCCCGCAGTGGGGTTAAATGAAAAACCAAATTCGAGGGTATGAGAATGAATAAAGTATTAGCTCTGGTTGTTGCCGCTGCTATGGGTCTGTCTTCTGCTGCATTTGCTGCTGACACTACCGCAACTGCTGCACCGGCTGCCGCGCCTGCTGCAACCACCACCGCTGCGCCAGCAAAAGCGGTTCACCATAAGAAACATCACAAAGCTGCAGCGAAAAAAGAAGCCGCTGCACCAGCAACCGCAGCACCAACCGAGCAGAAAGCTCAGGCTGCCAAAAAGCACCACAAAAAAACCGCTAAACCGGCTGTAGAGCAGAAAGCTCAGGCTGCTAAAAAGCACCATAAAAAAGCGACCAAACCGGCTGTAGAACAGAAAGCGCAGGCCGCTAAGAAGCACCACAAAAAAGCAACCAAACCAGCTGTAGAACAGAAAGCTCAGGCTGCTAAAAAGCATCACAAAAAAGCAGTAAAACACGAAGCTGCTAAACCAGCTGCACAGCCAGCTGCGTAAGAGTACAAGCTTAACCGTGCCCTTCGGGGCACGTTGGTAAACCGGCGCTGAACCGGAACAGGTTCCGCGCCGTTTTTTTATTTCCGGAGGGCGTATGCTGCGACGCTATCGGTTTGAGCTGATTCTGATCCTGCTTATTTTATGCGCGCTCATCGCCAGCCATTTTTATCTTTCCTGATTGTAGCACGCTGATTTTACTCCCACTTTAGCGCTGTCCCGTCTATAGTATTTTCATAGGGTTCACTTTTAATAATCATAATTACCCCCACCAGAGTGTGATATGCGTAAATCTGTTGTGTTGTTACTGGGAACGTTTGGTCTTTTTTCTGGATTCTCACATGCGGATGATGGCGGTGATGACACCATTAGCGCGAAAGAGCTAAAGACGCTTTTTTTCGGTCATGACGATCGTACGCGCGTCGCCGATCCCACCCAGGCACCCTGGGATGCTATAGGCCAGCTGGAAACCGCCAGCGGTAACTTATGTACTGCGACGCTGATCACCCCGCAGCTTGCCCTGACGGCAGGCCACTGCCTGTTAACGCCGCCAAACGGCAAGCCGGATAAAGCCGTTGCCTTGCGGTTTGTGTCGCAAAAAGGGACCTGGCGCTATGAAATCCACGGCATTGAGGGAAGGGTTGATCCTTCTCTCGGCAAACGCCTGAAGCCAGATGGCGACGGCTGGATAGTGCCACCTGCGGCCGCCTCGTGGGATTATGGCCTGATCGTTTTACGCTACCCACCTTCGGGCATTACGCCGCTGCCGTTATTTGACGGCGACAAGGCCGCCCTCACCGCCGCGCTGAAAGCCGCCGACCGAAAGGTGACGCAGTCAGGCTATCCTGTCGATCACCTGGATACGCTTTATACGCACACCGACTGTATTGTGACGGGCTGGGCGCAAACCAGTGTACTCTCGCATCAGTGCGATACGTTGCCGGGTGACAGTGGTTCACCGCTGATGCTGAAAACCGACAAGGGCTGGCAGTTGATTGGTGTCCAGAGCTCTGCCCCGGCGGCAAAAGACCGGTGGCGCGCCGACAACCGCGCCTTGTCCGTTACCGGTTTCCGCGACCAGCTGGAGGCGCTGGCTACACAGTAAGCCAGCGCGGAGGCCTGAAACTAAGGATCGCAACGTTATCAGGCGAGTTTTATCATGATCATGCCGGCAAGCAGCAAGATGAGCCCCATCCAGCCCTTGTTGTTTAAACGCTGGCCGAAGAGCACCCAGCCTGCGGCCAGCGTGGCGGCGATACCAAAACCGCCCCACAGCGCATAGGCCACCGACAGATCGATCCCTTTTACCGCCTGGGACAGGGCGCTGAATGCCCCCAGAACCGCGGCAATCGACATCAGGCCGTACAGTTTACGGCGAAAACCATCCGAGAATTTCAGCAGAACGTTCGCCAGGATTTCCAGCACGATGGCGAGCCCCAGCCAGGCCGCATGAACCCACTCAAACTGTTGCATGGTTCTGCTCCTTCTGCTGTTTGCCAGGCTTACGGGTACCCGATTTAATCAGCACAATACCCGCGACCAGCGTCGTTAATCCGGCGACCTTCATTGTTGTTAATGTTTCGTCAAATATCAGCACGCTGAACAGCGTAATCAACAAAATACCGATCCCTTCCCACAGTGCATACGCGACGCCCAGCGCAATTTTTTTCACCGCAAACGAGAGGAAAATATAAGAAAGCGAAATCATCACCAGCATCAAAATAAAACCGGTGTTGCCATCGCTGACGCTTGCCCATTTCATAGACAGCGTGCCGGTAATTTCAGCGACGATAGCCAGCGCTAATAGGATCCAGTAAAACATGTTTTTCTCCTGCTTGAGAATATAATCCATTGTGGCCCGCTGCGTGCAGCAAACCAAAAAAAAACGAATTGAAATCAGTTAGCTAAGCGCTTAGCGCCAGCTCAGGCAGAAGAAATGACTATAGTGCGGTGCGCCAGTGTTGCTCACCAGAAAGCAGGCAGAAGGAGGTGGAGTAGACAGCGGTATTGTTTGAAGAGTACGTCCTGAACATATTGTCCATAAAATTACAATTATCCGCGTTGTTGCTTCTCGTCTTTGCGGATGAAAATTGTCCTCGGTAGTTAAACACACCAGATTTGTACCATAAGCCAGGATTTTACTCAAAGTCTTTGCAATTCTTTACCCATACCGTTTGATTTTGGTTAGTTTATTGCAACGCCTTTCACCTTTATTATAAATATAAAGAAAAATTCGGAGTCACCATGGCTAAACCCATTATTACCCTGAACGGGTTAAAAATTGTCATCATGCTGGGCATGCTGGTGATCATACTGACAGGCGTTCGTTTTGCCGCCGACATTATTGTGCCCTTTATTCTGGCCCTGTTTATCGCGGTGATCCTTAACCCGCTGGTGCAGCGCATGACGCGCCTGCGCATCCCGCGCGTGCTGGCGATCACGCTGCTTATCAGCATCATCATTGTGGCGATGGTCTTGCTGGTGGCGTATCTGGGGACCTCGCTCAATGAGCTGGCGCGAACGCTGCCGAAGTACCGTTCTTCGCTGGCGATACCGCTGCTCCAGCTGGAACCCTGGCTGCAGCGCGCGGGTATCGAAGTCTCGGTTGAGGAGCTCCTGAAATATATCGACCCCAACGCGGCCATGACGATCGTCACCAGCCTGCTGGCGCAGCTTTCCAATGCCATGACCTCCATTTTCCTGCTGTTTTTAACGGTGGTGTTCATGCTGCTGGAGGTGCCGCAGCTGCCGGCAAAGCTGCAGCAGATGATGGTCCGTCCGGTTGAAGGCATGGGGGCGATTCAACGCGCGCTGGACAGCGTCTCCCGCTATCTGGTGCTGAAAACGGCGATTAGCCTGGTCACGGGCGGTGTCGTCTGGGCGATGCTTCTGGCGCTGGACGTTCGCTTTGCCTTTGTCTGGGGGTTACTGGCGTTTGCGCTTAACTACATTCCCAACATCGGCTCCGTGCTGGCGGCGATCCCCCCTATCCTTCAGGTGCTGGTTTTCAGCGGGTTTTATGACGCGCTGATCCTGCTGGCCGGCTATCTGGTCATCAACCTGGTGTTCGGTAACATTCTTGAGCCACGCATGATGGGGCGAGGGCTGGGACTCTCCACGCTGGTGGTCTTTTTGTCCCTGATTTTCTGGGGCTGGCTGCTCGGGCCCGTTGGAATGCTGCTCTCCGTCCCGCTGACCATTATCGTCAAGATTGGCCTGGAACAGACGGCGGGCGGGCAAACCATCGCCGTGCTGCTGAGCGATATGAGCCATAAATAGCGGTCAGTCCGCCATCGACAGGAGGGGCTTGCGGGTCCTTCCCCCTTCGCGATACGTACCGATCGCCCTCCGCCATTCCGCCAGCGGATACACCGTGACGTCGCTGTACCCGCTGGCGGGCAAATTAAGCCAGATGCGGTCAAACTCCGCGCGCCACGCCTCAGCGCTGAGCGCATCCAGACCGTTTCGGATATGGAACCACGCCACGCGCGGCGCGGGCCGTTGCTGTCTGAACGTTTGCCCGGAGAGCAGCCCGTAGCAGACAAACATGCCCTGCTCGGGCATCGCGCTGAGGATCGCTTCCGCCAGCGGCCCGCCGGTTGCATCGTAGACGACGTCAGCACGCGCGGCGACGGTGCCAATCCGCTGCGCGTCATGCTGCGCGACGGGAATGATACCCATCGCCTCCAGCCGTTCAGCGTGAACGGGGGAACGGTGGATCCCGTACACGGCTTCCGCTCCTGCCTGACGTGCCCACTGCCCCAGCAGAATGGCGCAATCCGACCCGGCAGCCGTCAGCAGCACCCGCTTTCCTTCAGGCGGATAGCGGGTAAGCATCATCTGCGCTGCCAGCGGGTTGATATAGGCCCGTGCGGCCAGATGTGCGTCAACAGCGTCCGGAACGGGGATAGCATACTCTGCCGGGCAATCAACATAGCGCTGCCAGGTGCCTTGACCGCGCAGCGGCAGGACGCGTATACCCAGCAGATGCGCAAAGGACGCGGGCACGTCGGTGACAATGCTGACACCTTCATACCCCGCTACCGCCGGTAACGGGGTTCTGTGGCGGTAGGCGCCGGTAATGGGAATAAGATCGGACGCGTTCACGGGAGAAAACAGCATTCGCACGCGCAGATGACCCGGCGCAAGCGCCCCCAGCGGCGCGGTTTCAGAGTGCAGAACGGTTTCTGGCTCGCCAAAACGGCGATACCAGAGGGCCAGATTTTCCATTACGATCTCACGGCTGATAGCGGAACGACTACTCGCGCCAGCCCATTGCCGGTGCGACGTGTTTGAGAATAGATTCAATCACGTGCGCATTGTAATCCACACCGAGCTGGTTCGGCACGGTCAGCAATAACGTATCGGCTTCAGCAATCGCGTCGTCCTTTTTCAGCTGTTCAATCAGCTTGTCCGGCTCCGCCGCATAGCTGCGCCCGAAGATCGCGCGCGTTTTCTCATCAAGATAGCCCACGCTATCGCTGTCGTTGCGGCTGGCACCGAAATACATCCGGTCGCGGTCGTCCATCAGCGCAAAAATGCTGCGGCTGACCGACACCCGCGGCTGTCGAGAATGCCCTGCCTCTTTCCAGGCCTGACGGTACGCGCGGATCTGTTTTGCCTGCTGAATATGGAACGGCTCGCCGGTTTCATCGTCCTTCAGGGTTGAACTTTGCAGGTTCATTCCCAGCTTTGCGGCCCATACGGCCGTCGCATTGGAACCGGCGCCCCACCAGATACGCTCGCGCAGCCCTTCAGAATACGGCTCCAGGCGCAGCAGCCCCGGCGGATTCGGAAACATAGGCTGTGGATTGGGTTTGGCAAACCCTTCACCGCGCAGCACCTCAAGCAGCACCTCGGTATGACGGCGCGCCATATCCGATTCGTCTTCCCCTTCCTGCGGGACATAGCCGAAATGGCGCCAGCCATCAATGACCTGCTCCGGCGAGCCGCGGCTGATGCCAAGCTGCAAACGACCGCCGGAAATCAGATCCGCCGCGCCCGCATCTTCAGCCATGTACATCGGATTTTCATAGCGCATATCAATCACGCCGGTACCGATTTCGATGGTTTTCGTTTTTGCGCCTATTGCCGCCAGCAGAGGGAACGGCGAGCTAAGCTGTCGGGCAAAGTGGTGCACGCGGAAATACGCGCCGTCTGCCCCCAGCTCTTCAGCCGCCACGGCTAAATCGATGGACTGCAGCAGCGTGTCTGCCGCCGAGCGCGTGCCGGACTGCGGAGAAGGCGTCCAGTGACCAAAGGATAAAAATCCGATCTTTTTCATAACCATTTTTCCTGATAATACGTTGCGTTCTGTCCACTTTACGCATTACCCGATAAGAATAAATGCCGTTTATTTAACGGAAAGCATCAAATAAATTGACAGAATAGCGTGGTTCTTCATTCCGCCCCATAATGGGATATAATCTTCCCCACTCTTTTCATGGCAGGTAAAACCGGCAATGGCTTTGATCCCCAAAAACTACGCGCGGCTGGAAAGCGGCTATCGCGAAAAAGCATTAAAAATCTATCCCTGGGTCTGCGGACGCTGCTCGCGCGAGTTTGTCTATTCCAATCTGCGTGAACTCACGGTGCACCATATCGATCACGACCATACCAACAACCCGGAAGATGGCAGCAACTGGGAGCTGTTGTGCCTGTTTTGCCACGATCACGAACATTCGAAATACACCGAAGCGGATCAGTACGGCACCACCGTGGTGGCCGGGGAAGACGCGCAAAAAGACGTGGGCGTCGCCACGTTTAACCCGTTTGCCGATTTAAAAGCGATGATGGATAAGAAGAAATAATCCTCTCGCCCCCTCGTGCTCCTCGAATTTAAAATGTCCAGGTGATAGCGGCGGTTGCAGCCCCCTCATTGCGCCGCATCACGATCGGGCTGTTATTCGCACGATCGCCCAGCCAGGTATAGTCCGCACTCAGCACCGTCCCCCAGTGGGCATCGAACTGATGGCTCCAGGTCAGGCTGGTGTCGACGCCATAGAATCCACCCGGCGCAGCATAGCGGCGATATCCGGTGCGGCGGCTCTGCCGCTCGCTGACCCCATACCAGGTATTCAGATAACGGCTGTCGCCAAAAAGGGCCGCTGACTGAAAGGCAACCGTGTCCTGATTATTTTGTAAGGGGATTAGCGTCACGGAGGCCTGATAGCTTGCCCCCTGGCTGTCCGTTAACGGCAGCGTCGCTTTGCCTTCCATACTCAGCCATGGCGCGGCCTGCCAGCCCACGGCAAGGCCGGTATTCAGGGTGGCATCAATGTCCCCCATCCCTTTCAGATTGTTTGCGCCCTCACGCCAGCCAGAATTTTTCTCAGCCCTTCCGAAATCGTAGCCCAGCGTGTGTTCGAAATACCAGCCGCTGTCGTTTTGCAGGTCATATCCCACCCCTTTTTGCGCATCAATAAAGAAAGCGCCTTTGCGTCCCTGCAGCACCGGAACCACCTGCCACACCTGCTTGTCTGAGCCTGAGTAACGCGGGGCATACTGCCCCCCAAGCCCGACGGTTAAGGAATCGGACGCGGCGCCATCCTCCGCCTGCGCGCCGGAAACCACGGCCATCAGAAGCGGGACGGACATATACAGGACTTTTTTTATCGCTATCATACTGCTCTCCATACGGACGCTAGCGCCTCCTGATACGGGGGCGGCCACACAACGTTGGCGCAGTATGATTTGGCTGAATCAATGAATCGTCGGGATAGTGTTAAGAAATGGTCAAGGTGAACGGATGTTGTCCAGAAGAGTGCTGATTATTGAAGATGACGCCGATGCGGCTGGCGTGCTCGAGGCCTATTTACGGCGGGAAAATTACGAGGTGACCATTACCGGAGACGGTCATTCCGGGCTGGATATGGCGCAGCGGTGGAAGCCCGACCTCATTCTGCTGGACGTGATGCTGCCGGGGCTTAACGGCACCGAGGTGCTGGCTGGCCTGCGTCGTAAAAGCGATGTGCCGGTGATCATGGTCACGGCCATGGGGGATACCCCTGACCGCATTGGCGCCCTGCGATACGGTGCCGATGATTACGTTGTGAAGCCTTATCATCCGGGCGAAGTGGTGGCTCGGGTGCAGGCGGTGCTGCGGCGCAGCAGTAAAAAAGAGACGGACGGGGCGATCCTTCGCTGGCAAACGCTGGAGGTGGACGTGGCCGCCATTGTGGCGAGCGTGGATAACGGCGGCGACGCGCCCGTGATGCTCGATCTTACGCCAACGGAATTCTCGCTTCTGGCAACGCTGCTGCGTTCTCCGGCGCACCCGTTCTCCCGCCAGTATTTACTGGAGCACTGTTTGCCGGAAAGCGAGGCGCTGGAGCGCGTGGTGGACACCCATATTTATAACCTGCGTAAAAAACTCGAAGCGGCGGGGATCTCCGGCGTGCTGATCAACGTTCGCGGCGTGGGTTACAGGTTCAGACAGCCATGATTAAAAATCAGCACTCCTCTCTGTGGCGCTGGATTTGCGCGCGCATCCTGGCGCTGGCTATCGGCAGCGTGATCGTCATTGCCACCTGCATGTGGCTGCGCTATGCGGTTCAGAACTACTGGATAATGGGCAAAATGCCAGCGGCGGTCCGCCAGGAGTTTCTGACGCTCAGCCAGAACCCGCAGGCCAATCCGGCCCGCTTCCACTCGATTGTGGACACCTGGTGGGGCCTGAGCTATTCCACGCCGTCTATCGCCTCAGCCGACTGGGCCACGGTGGCCCTGCTGGTGCTGGTGATGATCCCGTTTATCGTGGTGATGGGGCTCAAACACGCCCGGCCGCTGGCGCTGCAGTTCAGCCGCCTTCGCGATGCGGCAAAGGATGTCGCCGACGGGCAGTTTGGCCGTCAGGCGGAACTGATCGAGGATGCGCCGGCGGAAATGATCAGCTTTGCGACCGACTTTAACTCCATGACGGGACAGCTCGCCCGCTATGAAAAAGAGCTCCGCGCCTCGCACGTCGCGATGGCGCACGAGCTGCGCTCGCCCCTGACGGCCGCCATCGGGCGTCTGCAGGGCATGTTAGACGGCGTGTTTGATGCCAGCCCGGCACAGCTCGGCATGGTGATGAAACAGCTTCAGCACCTCAACCGCCTCACCGATGAGCTTCACCTTCTGTCGCTCGCCGACGCGGGTAACCTCGTGCTGGAGGACCAGCCGTTTTGCCTCGATGAGCTGATTCAGGAGCGGGCTGCCTGGATCATGCCCGAGGCTGACGCGCATCATTTTCGGATAACGCTTCGCAACCCGCGCACCAGCCCCTTCAGAGGCGATGCGTTCCGTCTTGGACAGGTCGTTACCATCCTCATGGAAAATGCGCTACGTTACGGACGCGAGGGCGGCCACCTCGAGGTGGCGCTGCACTACGCCAGCGGTCATTACATCCTCGAATTTACCGATGACGGGCCGGGCGTGTCGCCCCAGTTCTTACCGGAAATGTTTAAACGCTTTAGCCGCGAGGAGCAGTCCCGCGCGCGGCATTCCGGCGGCAGCGGCCTCGGTTTGTCCATCGCCCGGGCGATTTGCGAGGCGCATGGGGGTGAGATTAGCGCGTCATTGCCGGAAACCGGCGGCCTCGCCGTGCGCATTTTTTTGCCCTGGCACCCGTCCGGTAATGAAAATATCCACTCTTGATAAAGCCTTGACAGAACGTCGAATCTTTCTCGACGTAGCGCACATTTAATAACGCCATTCCCTTTATGGAGCGGCGTTATGTCAGACGAATTTTTTCTCTCCCTCCGCCACTGCCTGCATCATTTGTACGGCGTGGCGCGCACCCTTTCCTGGCTGCATTTTCTTCCCCTGGCCCTGCTTGCGCTGGCGATTTTTCCGCTGACCGGCTGCGGTGATAAACACGAAAATAAGCCCGACCCTGCGCGAGCGGTACGCTACGTCGTCATCGGGGCCGCCCAGACCCTTCCCGCGCTGGAAAGAACCGGTGAGATCCATGCCCACGATGAAACGACCCTGAGCTTTCGGACCGGGGGCCGAATACTGACGCGCAGCGTTGATATTGGCGACCGGGTCACTGCCGGACAGCTGCTGGCCACGCTTGACGATACAACCGGGAAAAACCAGCTCGACGGCGCTGAGGCCGACTATGAAGGTGCCAAAGCCTCGGCGCAGGTCGCCGCGCTTAACGTCAGTCGAATGCAAAAGCTCATACCAACGGGTGCTATCGCCCGCACGCAGCTCGACAGCGCCCGTGCCGACTGGCTTGTCGCCCGCGCGCGCTTAAAAAGCAGCGAGGCCGCGTGGCGAAATGCCCGCGAAAGCCTCGGCTGGACGCGCCTGATCGCGCCGCAGGCGGGCGTCATCACCGCCGTGAACGCCTCTGCCGGACAGGTTGTCAGCGACGGTCAGTCCGTACTGACGCTGGCAACGGGTGAAGCCCGCGACGTGGCGTTTGATATTGCCACTCCGGATGCGATCCCGCCTCTGGATAAGGCGGTTTTGCGGGTTTCACTCCTCAGCGACCCGTCGGTACAGGCGTCTGCCGCGCTGCGGGATATTACCCCGCAGGCCGATCCTCAGACCCGCACCTGGCGCGTCAGAGCCACCCTGCAAAACCCGCCGGCGGCCATGGCGCTGGGCGCCAGCGTTACCGTCACGTTGCCATCGTCTGCCCCGCGCGGCTACACCCTCCCCGCGTCGGCACTGACCCGCGTCGGCGACAAACCGGCCGTATTTGTGATTACCCCGCAGTCGCGGGCGCAGCTGCGCGCGGTGGTGCCCGCGAGCTATACGGCCACCTCCGTCATGATTGCCTCCGGCCTTGAGCCGGGCGACAGGGTGATTACGGCGGGCGTGAGCACATTGCGGTCCGGCGAGCCGGTGGTTGCCGGAGAGGTTCAGCCATGAACACGGGATCGGAAGCGAAATTTAACCTCTCCGCCTGGGCGCTGAAGAACCAGCAGATGGTCAGCTTTTTGATATTGCTGGTGATTGCGATGGGCGTGTTTTGCTATGAGAAGCTGCCGCGTAATGAAGATCCGGCTTTTACCATTAAAACGGCCGTCGTCTCCGCGCAGTGGCCGGGAGCCTCCGTGGCGGATACCACCCGCCTGCTGACCGATACGCTTGAAAAAAAGCTGCAGGAAACGCCCTGGCTGGACTATCTCGAAAGTGAAACCCGGGCCGGACGCACCGTTATCCACGTCAACCTTCGTGACGATACGCCCCCGCAACGCGTGCAGGATATCTGGTATCAGGTTCGCAAAAAAATGCAGGACATCGCGCCGTCCCTGCCTGAAGGGGTGCAGGACCCTGCCGTGGACGACGAGTTTGACGACACGTTCGGCACAATTTACGCCTTTATTCCCGAGGGCTTCACCCTGCGGGAGGTGCGGGATCGCGCAGAGACAATTCGTCGCGAGCTGATGTCCCTGCCGGATATAGGCAAAACCACCCTGCTGGGCGAACAGCAGGAGCAGTGGGTTCTCGCCTTTTCTCCGGCGCGCCTGGCCGGGATGGGGCTTGATATTCAGGAGGTTGCCGACGCCCTCCGGACGCAAAATGCGGTTGTCCCGGCAGGAACGATGCGTACCGAAAAAGAGAACATGGCGATCAAGGTCAGCGGGGCGCTCATGACCGAAGAGAGCTTACGCGCCGTCACGCTGCACGTGAACAATCGCTATATTCCGCTGACCGACATTGCCACCGTCACCCGGGAAATCGCCGAGCCACCGGCCCCGGCCTACCGGGTAAACGGCAAGCCGGCTATCGGGCTGGCGGTGTCGATGGCACCAACGGGCAACATGCTGCGTTTCGGCGCTGCGCTGAATGCCAGAATGGCGGCCCTCAGCGCCGGGCTGCCGCACGGTATCGAGATGGTGAAAGTTGCCGATCAGTCAGCGGTGGTCAGTGACGCGGTAAGCGGGTTTATCCGGGTGCTTATCGAAGCCGTTATTATCGTGCTGGCGGTTTCATTTGTCTCGCTGGGCTTACGGGCCGGACTGGTGGTGGCGACGGCCATTCCGCTGGTGCTCGCCATGACGTTTGCCGGCATGATGCTCGCCGGCATCGGCCTTCAGCGCATCTCGCTCGGGGCGCTGATCATTGCCCTGGGCCTGCTGGTGGATGACGCCATGATCGCCGTTGAAACGATGGTCTCGCGGCTGGAAGCGGGGGATTCCCGTCGGCATGCGGCCACCCATGCGTTCAAAACAACGGCCTTCCCGATGCTCACCGGTACTCTGGTGATGATTGCCGGCTTTATTCCCGTTGGTTTTGCGGCCTCCAGCGCCGGTGAATACTGTTTTTCCCTGTTTGCGGTGGTGCTCATTGCCCTGCTCTGCTCCTGGGCCGTCGCGATCCTGTTTTCGCCGCTGACGGGCACGTGGCTGCTGCCGGAAAAAGTCAGACATCACGCGGCAGGCCCCGGCAGGATCGCGCGCGGGTACGGACGACTTTTACGCCTGGCGCTGCGCCACCGACTCGCTACCGTGCTGATTGCGCTTGCCGCGCTGGGGCTGTCAGCGTACGGCACGACGTTTATGCAGGGCGAGTTTTTCCCCGCTTCGGATCGGCCTGAGCTGCTGGTCAGCCTGACGCTTCCGGCCAACGCGTCGCAGCCGGAAACGCTAAGAGAGGTGAAAAAGCTGGAAAAGGCGCTGGCCGGCAACGGCAACATCGATCGCTATTCGACGTACGTCGGGTCGGGCGCCATCCGTTTTTACCTGCCGATGGACGTGCTGCTGGAAAATGAAAATATCGCCCAGATGGTCGTGGTGGCTAAGGATCTTGAGGCGCGGGATCGTCTGCATGCGCAGCTCAACAGGCTCCTGGCGACGCAGTTTAGCGACATCATCACGCGCGTGTCGCCCCTTGAGCTGGGGCCGCCCGTCGGCTGGCCCATCAAATACCGGGTGAGCGGGCCAGATTATCTGCAGGTTCGGGCGTTGGCGAACCGTCTCACGGACGCGATTGGCCGCTCCCCGTTCTCACGCGACGTTAACCAGACGGCCGGAGAGCCTGAAAGGGTCATCACCCTTAAGGTGAATCAGACGGCGGCCAGGGCGGCGGGAATATCGTCAGAAAGCCTCGCCCGCACGCTGAACACCGTCTGGTCCGGCAGCGTTGTCACCTCCATCAGGGATAACGACCGCCTTGTCGACGTGGTGCTGCGGGCCACGGACGATGCACGTCACAGCACCGCCACCCTCTCCTCGCTCACGATTCAGGGGAATGACGGTAAAAAAATTCCGCTCAGCGCCGTCGCGACGCCGGTCTGGGGCGTGGACGATCCGGTCATCTGGCGTCGCCAGCGCGTGCCCTTTATCACGGTGCAAACGGACCTTGCCCCGGGCCTGAAGGCTGAAGCGGTATCCGCGGCGCTGCGTCCGGCGGTCGACAAGCTGCGCGCGAGCCTGCCCGCAGGTTACAGCATTGAAGAGGGCGGCGCGGTTGCCGAATCGGACAAGGGGAACAGCTCCGTCTTTACCGTTCTTCCGGTAACGCTGGTCCTCATGCTGTTGCTGCTGATGCTTCAGCTGCGGCGATATTCCCGGATGCTGCTGGCCCTCCTGATGGCCCCGTTTGGCCTACCGGGGATCGTGCTGGCTATGCTGCCCGGCGGCACGCCGATGGGGTTTGTCGCGCTGCTGGGCGTCATCGCCCTGGCGGGGATGATCGTGCGCAACGCGGTGATACTGATTAGCGAAGTTGACAGCAATCTTGCTCAGGGGATGGCAATCGATGCCGCAATTATGGCGGCCGCGGAACACCGGGCCAGACCCATCTGTCTGACCGCCTGCGCCGCCATTCTGGGCATGATCCCGATCTCTCATCAGGTCTTCTGGGGGCCAATGGCCTATGCCATTATCGGCGGGCTGCTGGTCGCGACGCTGGTGACGCTGACCGTGTTACCCGCGTCGTTTAGCCTGCTGTTACAGTGGGGAGCTCAGCGCAACGCCGCAGAAGACGGACTGCGCTGAGGCTCCACCGTTTCCCGGCAGATTACGCGGCGATCAGCGCAAAACGGTCTTTCAGGACATGGCGGATTTCATCCTCCGCCAGCTGCCGCGTTTCAGTGCCGTTCGCCGTGATGGTTTTCAGCACATCGCCCAGCAAAATCTGGCGTCCCTCCGGGCTGTGCTGCACCACCACCCTCTTCTGCACAAAGATGGCATCCGGGTGCGTGGAGTTAAGATAGTTGGCCGGAACGAAATCAATCCATTCCTGAGGGGTGAGATCAAAGCCGTACTGCCGGGCCCACTCTCCCTCAACCTTCGCCTCAAGCAAATACTCACCCTCCGCGCTGCGGCTCAGTCGGAACGTGTCGAAATCCTGCGTGATATCCACATCAAGCGTGTCCAGCGCCATTGGCGCACGAATACCGTAGCTGCCGAAACCGAGGTCGCAAAGCCACTGTCGGCTATCTACCTCAGCAACGATCGCCATGTGGGTTTTCGGCCGCCGCGCGGGGTAGAACATCGGGCGCGCCGCCACGAAGCGGTAAGGGATCCCTAACGCCTCCAGCGCCATGGCAAAAAGCCCGTTTACCTCATAGCAGTAGCCGCCGCGCCCCTGCGTTAACACCTTATCGGCGATATCGTCTGGCGCCAGCGAGACAACTTTGCCCGCCTGTACGTCCAGATTTTCAAAGGGAACGGAAAAGAGCTGATGGCGCATGAGTGCATGCAGGGTGACCGTATCGGCACCCGCCGGTCCGGTATAGTTTATGCGTTTGAAATAGGTGGAAATGTTGAAGTTATCGCTTTGCATAATGCCTCCTTGTCCTGAACATGCCGGACACTATAGATGGCGCGCATCATTGGCTGTATAGTCAGTTTTATCGAAAATTAGCCTGAACAGTTCCCCATGTCTGCCCCGTCCCGGTCCTCTCCTCACTATCGCCGTATTGCGGATATGCTGCGTTTTACCATTACGTCCGGCGCGCTGCGCGCCGGTGACAGGATGATCTCCGCGCGCAAACTGGCCGAACGCGAGCGAGTTAGCCTTCCGACGGCGCTGGAGGCCCTTCGCTGCCTTGAGGCTGAGGGGCTGATCGTTGCGCGCCCGCGTTCAGGCTATTACATCCGCCAGACCAGCCTGCCACCGCGCGTAGAGCCCGCGCGCTCCACGCCAGGCCCGGTCCCCGTCACCCTGTCCGCAGTGGCCCGGTCGCTGTTCAGCAGTGCAGAAGCCCGGCTGATCCCGCTGGGCGCCGCCCTGCCCGATCCCGCGTGGCTGCCGGGAGATGCGCTGCAGCGGGCGTTGCACTCTGCGGGCCGTCGTCTGGACGCGCATGGACAGAGCTACAGCCTGCCTCCGGGAAGGCGGGATTTGCGAAGCAAGATTGCCGCGCGCTCTGCCCAGTGGGGAGCCCGGTTCGGCGCGGACGATCTCATTATTACCGCAGGCGCGACGCAGGCGCTGCGCCTGGCACTTCGGGCCGTGTGCCAGCCGGGTGATGTCGTGGCGATTGAGCAGCCAGCCTACTTTGGTACGCTCCTGCTGCTGGAGGATTTAGGCCTGAAGGCTTTAGCGATCCCCACCGACCCTGTAGAAGGCCTGCTGCTGGAACCGCTGGCGGACGCTATTCGCTGCCACCGCCCCGCGGCCGTTCTGGCCTCGCCCACGGTGCAAAATCCTTTGGGTGCCAGCATGCCCGTCGCGCGCAAGCAGGAACTGGTTGCCCTGCTTGAAGAGGCTGAAATTCCTTTAATTGAGGACGATGTTTACGGTGATCTGGTCGGCGAGGGGCAACGCCCTCCGGCCTGCAAGGCGTTCGACCTGAGCGGGAATGTGATCTACTGCAGTTCCCTGTCTAAAACGCTTGCGCCCGGATGGCGAATCGGCTGGATCGCCGCCGGACGCTACTCCCCGCAGGTCTTACAGGCCCGCATGGCCGGAGAATGGGCTGGCGCCCCGCTGCTGGAAGCGGCGACGAGCGATGTTCTGGCGAGCGGCGACTACGATCGCCATCTGCGGCGGCTGAAGCGCCGGATCTCAGAGGGCGTTCGCGCCGTCGTGGCGCAGGTCAAGGCGAGCTTTCCGCCCGGTACGCGCGTTAACGTACCCGCTGCCGGTTTCCTGCTGTGGGTTGAACTGCCTCAGCGGGTCAACGCGCTGGAGGTGCATCGTCGCGCGCTGGCGCTGGGCATTGGCGTCAGCCCTGGCCCCTTGTTTTCCCCTGCCGCGGAGTTAACGCACTTTCTGCGGCTGAACTGCGCAAACGAACCCACGCCCCGCCTGCTGAACGCCGTGGAACAGATTGGCGCGCTGTGTCACGAGCTGGCCGCTTTCACACCAGACTCTCCAGCCACTCGGTAAAGACCCGCACCTTCCGGGAGAGGTGGCGGTGTGGATAGAGCAGTGACAGCTTGCGGTCCGGCGAGCGATAGTCCGGCAGGACTTCAACCAGAAGACCACTGTCTATGTAAGGCTGAAGAAAGAGATTCATCCCCTGCATTAACCCCAGCCCGGCAAGGCCTGCCGCGATGTAGGCCTCGGAGTTATCCACGACAAGCTTACCGGGCAAGGTAATTTCCGCGATGCCTTCTGGCGTGGTAAACGTCCACGGATGAATTTGTCTGCTGCGGTTATTAATCCAGTTGATGGCCTGATGTTTGCGTAAATCATCCGGCGTTTCTGGCGTACCGTGTTTTGCCAGCCAGTCCGGGCTGGCGCAGGTCGTGATTTTGATGTTCCCGATTTTACGCGCGATGTAGCCCTGGTGGGAGCGAAGCTGCAAAATGTGACATGTTAAAAAAATTGAAGTTTAACCCATCAAAACAATCAGATTGATGCTCAAAAGGATCTCAAGAGGATCCTTTTGATTTTACTGACCGTTATGCCCTACCAGTTGCCATACGGATAGATTTTCCCTTTGATGAAATCGGGTGTCTTTCCGTAATAAATATATCCGTTAGGATGTTTCGTTACCCCTTTGCATATCAGCATATCCTCCCCTGTCAGAGTGAGTTGCCGCGCAGGATGCTGAAGCACAACAGGATCGCCGTTATTCTCCAGCCAGACCCGCACCGTTCCACCCGGTGCCAGTCCGATAATCATATTATCCCGGTAATACGTCTTTCCCGGCTTATAGGTATCAGGATAGGCTGTGAGCATCTGCTGCCATGTCTCCCGACTGAACCAGATCTCCGTTTCGTACGCCTTTTTATCGATAACCGAGTCCCAGCACACCGTCATCCTGACAGGCAGCGCCTTGCCGATATTAAAATTGGCTGAAAAACCACCCACGCGCTGGCTCCATGTCCCCACGCTGCTCTGGCTCGGTTCCGTGGGGTCCAGTCGCCGGAAAATACTTTCCCGGATATCCCCATCCTCCAGATACACCATGGTCACCAGTGCCGGCAGGTTGACGGGATAGAAAAAATTAAACTGCCAGTGATCGTAAGGCAGTTTCTGCCCCCACTGTTCTACACCATCCCCTGACAATGACTTCACACCCTCCCGGCGATCGTGGCAACCGGCGAGCAATACGACACCCAACATGACCGCTACCAGCGGTAATCGTTTCATCCCTGCCTCCTCAGAAAAGTCTGTCCAGCGCGTCCGCATTCGCCCGCGCCCTGTCTTCCCACTGCTGCTGGTCGTCCATCCGCCATACCGTCCGCACCCACCCTTTGCCAGGAGCCATCGGCCACACGAACGAGCGCTCGTCCGTTGGCGCATAGTGGTTTCTCAGAAAAACTTCTCCTGAGGACGGACTCACCCACAGACTCAGATCCGAATCGATGTTCCAGTTCGCCGAACAGTGCAGGTAACGCCCGATGGTCCGCATCTCATCTGCCGTGAAGCTCTCCTGGTCCGTACCGCGTCGGACTGCGCGCCCCTGCGCTATCGCTTTGTCACACAGGGAAACAAGCTCAGCGGGAAGAGCCATGTCAGTATTTTGCGGATCAATATCACCGAATATCACCCCGGCATCCTGTGCCGCATCGAGCATCACCCGCATACTCACCTTTTCCCAGTCGTTCGGCACCGCCCGGCGAGTCATAAATACCGCCGCGCCGGCTTTCTTCTCCAAAATAAACGCCCGTGCCTTATCCCGGTTAACCAGTGGCCACGAAATCATTTTCGTCTCTACCTTACCGTGCGGCATCAGGTATTTCAGCGCCGGCAGCGAATATAGCGTCTGACGCATCTTCCTCGCCTTACGATATACTGCCGTCTGCATTTCATCCGAGCTTTCCGGTATCACTTCAAAGTCCGGCATCGTCAGCAGGGATATTTCATCCTCTCCCGCGTTGTAGCCTCCACCGATATCCGAGTGCGCACCCGGCAGCGCCAGCTCCGGCCACATCCCCGCTATGCTGTTCAGGCTGAAGTTATATCTGCACTCGTGCATTGCGCTTATCTGAAACACCTTCTGCGCCACCGAGGGACGCAGTTCGAGGTTGACGCCGGGGTTGCTGCGCCCGTTGATGCCGTAGAAGTTCAGCAGACTCCCGATGGCCGCCACCGTGTCAAACAGCCCCAGAAAGCGTACCTCTCCCGCCGCTTTTCCATGGTGCCCTGTCAGGTCTAATCCTTTGTCTATCGCCACCGCTATCTCCGCGTCCTGGTTCATCACCCGGTTGGCGAAGTGCCGCGCTGCCGCTGCCCCGCGGCTAAAACCGAACACATCAAACTGCACCTTCGCTATCGCCACTTTGTCACGGTTAAGTTTGATAAAGCGGCTCAGCTCTGCGCTGATTTTGTCAAGCGCCTCGTCTGTCTTCGTCACCACCCCTTCAAACTGCCGGATAAGGCTGCTGCCCAGCGCCGCTCCCAGCATAGAATCGCTTTCACCGTCCGCCGTCCCGATGCCGCTGACGTAGATTTTTACCTGCGCCTCTGTCTCACTGTCGTTGAGTTCATCACTAGACTGATAAAGGTCAAACAGTCGCGAAATATTAGTGATGCCGCCCTGCCAGCTGGCGTTCCCTAACTCTGCTCTGGCATGCTTTTCATACTTCTCGCACGCCCTGGCACGATCCTCGCCAACCAGATTAGCGCAGTGCGCATATGCCAGCCGCAGATCGTCTGAATTCGCCCGGTTATTCCCAGTGCCGTCAAAGAACACACCTACGGTCAGCGCGATCCCCCTGACTGGCACCCGCCGGCACTGAACGGTTTTTACAGTCCCGACAGCGCTGGTTCGCAGAGTGCAGTCCCCGATAACTTCATACCGATAATAACCGGTATCTTCCGGTGTGGTCTTTTCGTTTGTGCTCATGGAAAATCCTTTTAGTTTTGAGGGTTAATAAATATCCCATCATACCTTAACCAAAATCACCGCTCTATCTTCAGTAGATGATGCACATGCTCAAATGTATCGAGGGGATTGTATCCGCCTGTTCCTGCATACCCGGTAAAGAGCCATTTTTACTCAGTTCCAGTTCAAAAAAAGCCAGATGTCGCATTTTGCAGCTTCGCTCCCACTAGGCCATATAGTCGCCGTCGCCCAGTTCGCCCACCCACAGCACACAGTCAAGGCAGCACCAGAACATATCCCGGCGGTGTTCAGAGCTGCTCGGAATGATATCGATTTCAGGATGCTGACGATAAAAATCAGGCATGCCGGGCATCACCCGCAATGCCGCAAAAGAGATAGGAATATCCGCAGCGTGAAAAGCGTGGCCGAGGTTGTGAATGCGTTAACGGTTGAGTAAACACCCGGCGTCCTGGCCTGCACCAGGACGCCCAGGCTCATCAGGGAATAATCCGCGCGGCTCTCAACTGCGCGAACAGGCGGAAAAACATCGCATCGGTCGCCTGCATTTGCGTGAAGCCCGATCGCCGGAGTTTGCTCCCGTCACCAAACATGTCGTAGTCCCAGCTAAAGACAGAATCGGCAAACCGCCCGTCGCTCAGCTGCAGAATATCCGCTTCCACCAGTCGCTCTTCGACAAGCTCGCGCCATACGCCGCGATAGTCGTTAAACAGCTGATGAAATGACAGCCTCACCGGCGGCGCAGAGTCCAGTTCAAACCAGCGTGCGATGCGCGGCCACAGCTCGCTCCAGCGCCAGATATCGCCATTGTTTACGTTGAACGCCTGATTCTGTGCCGCAGGTGACGCGGCGGCCCACACCGTGGCCTCGGCCAGCAGCCCGGCGTCGGTATGGTCAACGATGCTGTGCCAGGCCTGTTCCGAACCGGGAAAACGCAGCGGTAACCCCAGCGCCTTGCACAGGGAGGCGTACAGGGCGATGCTCAGCGCAAGGTTCATGGCATTACCCGGTACCGCGCTCCCCACCACGCCCGGCCTGATGGCATTCCAGTGCCAGCGTTTTCCCCGCTGAAACTGGCTGAGCCACGCGAGCTGCGCGGCGTTAAATTCGGCACCCGGCACGCCGGGATCGCTTTCCCGCGCCGGGGTTTTAAACGGCCCCAGATGCGCACCATAGACTTTGTATCCCTGCATCAGGCTTACCGTCTGCAAAGGCGCCGTTTTTTCGAGGGTGCTGACCAGATTACGCAGCATGGTGACGTTCGGCTCAACCATGTCCGTCCAGTTTGCCGCATTCGCCCAGGCGCTGTAAAAGATGTGGGTGACACCGTTCAGGGCGTGCAGCGCCCGTGCGGTATCCTTCGCATCCAGTAAATCGACGTTCACCACGGGAATGCCGTCCGGATGGGTTACCTCGCGGCGACTGAGGCCAATCACCTCCCACTGATGGTGCAGGAGGGTATTGACCAGCTGTCTGCCGACAATGCCGCTGGCGCCCGCGACCAGGGCGACGTTGTGTTGCTGCATCTTATTCATGGTGTTTCTCCGGAAAGAGTGACAGACGCAGTGTGATCTATTATTTTTTCTGGAGATATCCCCTGAAACCGATGGCACTTATAAGCAGAATCATTAAATGAATAATAAGCTCACCGCCATTTCTACCTTTCTACGCGTCGCTGAAGCGGGCTCGTTTTCAGCGGCCGCCCGTCAGACCGGTATTAAGCAGTCCGCCGTCAGTCAACAGATCGCGGCGCTTGAGGATGAGCTTGGCGTGGTGCTGCTGCACCGTACGACGCGTACGATGAAGCTGACCGAACAGGGTGAACGTTACCGGCGAGATATGCAGCTTGTGCTGGACGCTATGGGGGAAGCGGAAAGGCGTTTACATCCTGCCGATCATCGCGTTCAGGGACGCGTCCATGTCCAGTTGCCGAGCGGCCTGGGGCAGATCATTTTGCCGCATCTGCTGGCGCTACAGCGCCTGCATCCCGAACTGCAGCTGATGATTTCCCTGGATGACCGCCTTGCCGATCTGGTGACGGAGGGCGTGGATGTCGCGATACGGCTGAGCAGTGAGCCTCCGCAGGCGCACGCGGCTCGCGTGCTGGCGCGTATTGAAGCCGCGCTGTTTGCCGCTCCCGGTTCTCAGGCGGTACACACCGTCAGCGAACTGACCACGCTGCCACACGTACGGTTCAGCGGTATTCCGCTGGATGCCCCCCTGCGCCTGATTTCTGACGAGGAAACGGTCGAGGTCAACGTGAATACCGTTTTCCGTGCCAACACCAGCGACGCGCTGCTGCAGGCGCTGGAGTCAGGCATCGGTATCGGCGGCATGCAGCGATCGCTCGTGGCCAGGGCGCTGCAGGCGGGCACGCTGGTACCGGTGCTGCCCGACTGGCGGTTACCCGATCGCTTCCTCTATGCCGTCTATCCTGACGCCCGCTTTATTCCGCAGCGCGTCAGAAAGGTCGTCAGCGTGATTGAGCAGTTACTGCCTGAAATACTAAAGAAATGCTGATGATTCCCCCCGTAAATTACGTGCATTTTTCAACCGCCAGGAATAGAGTATTTTTACCGTATCCCCTTTTTCTGGAGCACTTATGCCGGAGTACTGTTTTTTCCAAAAAGGCCCAAACCTCATAGCAATCGAAAGCGCAAACACCGATGCGGCTGCACAGCTCATCGCCCAGGGGTTCGAAAAACAGTTCGAGGAGATCGGCGCCGCGGATGAAAAAGAGGCGCTTACTCGCCTTACCGATATCCGTAAAAATAGTGAGATCGATCGTCATAACTTCCTGGCCGGTGCGGGCGAAATGCCGCTGATCGGCGTGCTGGCGGCTGCGGCAACCTGGTTGGTGCAAAAGAAATAACGCAACCATCTTCTACTTCGCCACCGGCAAATCGGCGTACCGCGTCGTATAGGCCGGTGACAGCATCTCACGCTTCATCGCCCAGGATTTCTCAATACCCTGCCCGGCGAACCATATCTTCCCTTTACCGGAATGATTTACGCTGTCCATCATCTCCATCAGCGCCGCGCTGTTGGCGCGCAGACGATTATCGTCAAACAAATTAAGCTGGGCGACGCCGCTGCTGAAAAAGTCCGCCAGCATGACCCCGGCTTTCATATAGCGATAGCCGTCGAGCCATATACGCCCCAGCGCCTCCGTGGCGGCGCGGATGATATCGCGCGAGTCATTGGTGGGCATCATCAGGGTGACAGAAGCCTGATTGCCGTAATAAATTTCGTTGTCCGCATGCGGGCTGGTGCGAACAAATACGCTGATAAAACGACAGTATTGATGCTCGCCGCGCAGTTTTTCCGCAGCGCGTTCCGCGTAGGCGCAAATAGCCTGGTGCATCTCTTCATATTGGGTAATACGGTGTCCAAACGAACGGCTACAGATGATTTGCTGCTTCGTGGGGGTGAACTCCTCCAGATCAAGACAGGGCTCACCGCGCAGCTCGCGGGCCGTACGTTCCAGTACCACGTTGAAATGTTTGCGGATGACCCAGGACGACGCTTCCGCCAGCTCCAGCGCCGTGGTGATCCCCATAGCGTTGAGCTTTTTCGTGATGCGCCGCCCTACCCCCCACACCTCCTCTACCGGAACCTTTTCCAGCAGCTTACGCTGCCGCTCTCGGCCTGAGAGATCGACCACGCCGCCAGTGCCGGACCATCGTTTCGCCGCATAGTTGGCCAGCTTCGCCAGCGTTTTGGTCGGGGCAATACCGACGCCAACGGTTAGGCCCGTATTTTTTAAGACCTCTGTGCGCATCTGGTGACCGAACGCTTCCAGCGACAGGCAGTGGCTGACCCCTGAAACGTTCACGAACGCCTCATCGATGGAGTAAATCTCTATTGCCGGGGCGAGATCGGTCAGCGTCTGCATGACCCGACTGCTGAGATCGGCATACAGCGCATAGTTCGAGCTAAAGACGTAAACTTTTGACGGGTATAGCTTTTCTTTGAATTTAAAATACGGCTCCCCCATTTTTATGCCGAACTGCTTTGCCTCCCGCGACAGCGAAATAATGCAGCCGTCGTTATTGGACACCACCACGATGGGTTTCCCCTCCAGATCGGGGCGGAATACCTTCTCGCAGGAGGCGTAAAAGCTATTCACATCAACCAGCGCGAACATGTTTATGCGTTTTGAGAGTGTGGGTGACGACGCCGAAGATCTGCAGCTCCTCTTCGGACTGAAAGGTAATCGGCTGATAGCGGGCATTATGCGGCAGAAGTCTCAGAACCGGGCGGGTCTGTAGCTCTTTCACCGTAAACTCACCGGCGACCGACGCCACGACGATATCCCCGTGTTCGGCATTTAACGAACGATCGACCACCAGCAGATCGCCGTCGCCGATCCCCGCCCCAATCATGGAGTCTCCACTCACCTTGATAAAATAGGTCGCACTGGGGTGTCTGACTGCCAGCCGGTTAAGATCGAGACGATCCTCCACATAATCCTGCGCCGGGCTGGGAAAACCACAGGCCACGCGTTCTAAAAACAAAGGTAATTCAATGTCTTGATTTGAGTGATAAGAAAAGAGAGTGTCCATAATGCCTTTCTCGCCGAATACTGTATATAAATACAGTATTACGAATTATGGACAAGGATCAAGGTCATTTCCAAAGGTGAACCCAAACGCGTTGAAGTTTGAGCGGTTTTAATTTAGCAACGTTGCCCGCCGATAACCCTCCCCATGGTTCTCCCCAGAGTGCGATAAGAGACGCGCCAACAAAAGTCATTAAAAAGTCACAAATCAAAATACTTCATAATGACTTATATAAAAACACAATCACTATTAAATCACTGAATATTGACTTTTAAGTCAGATAAAAGCATATTTTACCGAACGAATTAATAAGACTTACTGGAGAATATTTTCAATGCCAGCCCGTGACTATCCAGACAAGCGTGTTGCACGCGGTCTGGCAAAGGAGGCCGATCTCAGGATGTTGAGCGCCCGCATCGATCCCGATCTGATGGAGTACATCAGAACCACCGCCTTTGAGACGCGTAAGAGCAAGCAGGAGATTGTGGCGGAAGCGTTGGCGCTGCACAGGCAGAAAAGTCAGACAGGAGCCTAAGCGCGCAAAGCCGGAAGCATCCTTCAGGCTTTGCGCGTGTCACCTTTAATCCCTCAGCGAATTCAGCGTTTCCAGTGCTTCAGGCGGCAAACGCAGCTCCCCCGCCGCGAGGTTTTGCCGTAAATGCGCTACGGAAGAGGTGCCCGGGATCAGCAGAATATTCGGGGAACGTTGCAGCAGCCATGCCAGCGCAACCTGCATTGGCGTGGCGCCCAGTGAATCCGCGACGGTCTTCAGCCCGGAAGATTGCAGTGGCGTAAAGCCTCCCAATGGGAAGAACGGCACATACGCGATCCCCTGCTGCGCCAGCAGATCCACCAGCGCGTCGTCACCCCGGTTTACAATGTTGTACATGTTCTGCACGCACACCACCGGGACCATCTTCTGGGCTTCCGCAACCTGAGTGGCCGTGACGTTGCTCAGGCCAATATGACGCACCAGACCCTGCTGCTGTAATTCGGCCAGGGTGGAGAGCGGTTCCGCAATCGACCCTTCCGCCGGCCCGTGTGCGCTAAACATGACCCGCAGATTCACCACGTCCAGCACGTCCAGCTGTAGATTACGCAGGTTGTCATGCACCGCCTGAGTCAGTTCCTGCGCGGAAAAGGCCGGCAGCCAGGCACCTTTGTCGTTGCGGCGGGCACCAATCTTGGTGACGAGCGTCAGATCGTCCCGGTATGGGTGAAGCGCCTCGCAGATCAGCTGGTTAGTGACATGGGGACCATAAAAATCACTGGTATCAATGTGGTTCACCCCCGCCGCCACCGCTTCGCGCAGCACGTCCAGCGCGGCCTGCTTATCCTTCGGTGGGCCAAAGACGCCCGGCCCGGCGAGCTGCATCGCACCGTAGCCCAGTCGTTTTACCGTCCGCGTCCCGAGCGCGTACGTCCCGCTTTTATCAATGCTGCTCATGTTAACCTTCCTCATAAAAATGATCCGGATTTACAACAGGTTCCTCACCGGAGCCCTTAGTTAAGCGCGAGTTAAATTAAAGTTTAAATTCTATACGACGATAGTATTGGTGTACCTCTGCATCCTTTCTAACGGACGACCGCTATGCTGAAAAATTTGCACGTGATTACCGGTATTATCTTTGCCCTCACCATATTCTGTCTGCTGCAAGTTGTGACGGGAGGGTTGTTCTACTCTGCCGTCAGCAACGATCGCCATAACTTCCAGAATTCCGGCGTGCTCAATGCCCAGCAGGAAAGCCTGAGCGACAGCGTAAACACGCTGGTGAAAACACGCGTCACCGTCACCCGCGTGGCGATCCGCTACCTGAAAAACCAGCGTGACCCGGCTTCACTTGCGGCGATCAATAAACTGCTTGGCACCGCAGCCGACTCGCTGGCAAAAGCCGAAGCCTATAACAAAGAGTGGCAGAAGCTGCCGCAGGTTAACGGCCAGGAGGCGGTATTAACCGACGAGATGCAGAAGTCCTGGAACCAGATGCACGAAGTGATGCGCTTATCGATTGAGTATCTGCGTGCCGACAACTACCAGGCCTATGGCGATCTGGACGCGCAGCAGGCGCAGGACGAGATGGAAGCGGTCTATAACCGCTGGCGCGCCGAAAACAACACCCTGCTGAAGGCCGCAACCGAAGAGAACCAGAGCAGCTTCACGCAGATGCAGTGGACGCTGGCGGCTATTCTGCTGGCCGTTATCGCGGTTCTGGTGGTCATCTGGCAGGGTTTACAACACCTGCTGTTAAAACCCCTCCACTCCATTATGAACCATATTCGCGCCATTGCAGGGGGTGACCTGACGCAGGAGATCGCTATCTCCGGTCGCAATGAGATGGGCCAGCTGGCCGCGGGCCTGCATGAGATGCAGCAGTCGCTGGTGACCACAGTCAGCGCCGTACGTGGAAGTACAGATTCCATCTACACCGGCGCAGGCGAAATTGCCGCAGGGAGCAACGATCTTTCCGCCCGCACCGAGCAGCAGGCCGCCTCGCTCGAAGAGACCGCCGCCAGCATGGAAGAGCTGACCGCGACGGTTAAACAGAACTCCGATAACGCCCGTCAGGCCACGCTGCTGGCGAAAAACGCCTCTGAAACGGCCGCGCGCGGCGGTCACGTCGTGGATAACGTGGTTCGCACCATGAACGAAATCGCCGACAGTTCGCAGCAAATTGCGCATATTACCGGCGTGATCGACAGCATCGCGTTCCAGACCAACATTCTGGCGCTTAACGCAGCGGTGGAAGCGGCACGCGCCGGGGAACAGGGCCGTGGTTTTGCGGTTGTTGCAGGTGAAGTCCGTACGCTGGCGAGCCGCAGCGCGCAGGCGGCGAAAGAGATCAAAGGGCTTATTGAGAACTCCGTCAGCCGGGTGAATACCGGTTCTGAGCAGGTCAGCGAGGCTGGCACCACCATGAAGGAAATTGTCGCCGCCGTGAGCCGCGTGACCGATATTATGGGTGAGATTTCATCTGCCTCTGACGAGCAGAGCCGCGGTATTGAGCAGGTGAGCCTGGCCGTTTCGCAGATGGACAGCGTGACGCAGCAAAACGCCGCGCTGGTGCAGGAGTCCGCCACGGCGGCTGCGGCACTGGAAGATCAGTCCGAGCAGCTGCGCCAGGCGGTAGCCGCGTTTCGTCTGAACGGCAAAGAAAAAACGGTAGCCCCGCGCCCGGCCAGCGTGAAAACGCCCCAGCTGTTGCACCCGGCAACCGCAAACGCCTCCACCGACAGCAACTGGGAAACCTTTTGAGTTTCGGGCGGGCGAGAATATCGCCCGCTAGCGGCTGCGCTTGGCGTGCCGCTCCCAGTTCTCCTGTTTTGCTTCACCGGATTTACGCAGTGAAACGTAACATGCCCCGCTGCCGCCGTGATGCGGCAGCGCCACGCAGAAGGCCTGCACTTCCTCAAATTCGGTTAACCAGCGCGCAAGATAGCTGCGCACCACATTGGGATGCGAGTTCTGCTCGCGCCCTTTCCCGTGAATGATAATCAGATTGCGTAACCCGTCTCGTCCGGCCTGGCGAATAAAAGAATAGAGCATCTGACGGCAGCGTTCGGCGGGCTGACGCAGGAGGTTTAAGCTGGCCTGACGGGCGTATTTACCCGTGCGCAGCTTATCAATAACGCCCTGCTGTACCCCTTCGCGCTGGAACGCCAGCGGTTCTTCCAGGGGAAGCACGTCAAGAAAATCCAGCGTCAGGAAGTTATCCAGCTGTTCGCTATCCACCTCCTCGCGCGTCCGCGTATTGCGGCTGGGCTGCCAGTGAATATCCGCGCAGCGCTTCAGGGGCTGGACATCTTCCATGGCGTCAAGAAAAAATGATTTGTCGTCAGGGTTCATGGACATCCTCCGGCTACATCTGAGGACTGTACTATACCTGCGCCAGAGACCGGCCTCAATCACCGTTACAGTGCGATGCGTGGCAATAATATTAACCTGATGAATATATATAGTAATTATTAAATAAACTTAAATCAGACTTAACTAAAATTTCAGCAAAGGTAAAATACGTGATTTATGTTAAAATTTCGTGAAATCAATCACTCGCCCGCCTTTCATTTTTCGGGAAAGGTGTTATACCTAAATATACCTGCCTCATGGAAATAATACTCAGGATTGGCGAAAGGACGTACTGCTGTGTGTACTATAGGGTCTGTCTGATGTCGGGCAGATCCTGTTTTTTTAGTCTGTATTTCACGCGACGACTATTTTCCTCACCTCCCTTCTGAACTGCGTAATTAATGACTCAGCAAGGGGAGTCTGACGTGAATCACGACGCTGAATTAAATAATAGGTTGCTTTAGGAAGCGATTCGACAACCGGCAGCATGACCAGACGGTGTGCCAGCAGCGGGTCACAGCCTAGCTCCTGCGGCAATATGCTTAAAAAATCACTTTGCGCGACCAGGCTAATACAGGAAGAAAATGTTTCGCAAACCACACCAATTCGCGGTATTTGCGAACGATCGCTAAATACCTCCTCTAATTGCTTATAATAACTTCCCCGCGGCGTCGGCATTGTCCAGTTATAATGCAGAAGTTCATTAATTGACGTTGCCCCCATTGCCGGGTGACCTTCCCGACAAAATACCGCAAACGGTTTTTCGAAGAGCTTTTCAAACGTAAATTCCTGGTCGTAAGGCCCCTGATAATAGGTATTGATGGTGAAGTCCAGCTCGCCCTGGCGTAATTCATTGATCATCGACACCAGCTGCCCTTCCATAATCCGCACCTTGACCTGCGGATGCTGCGCATGAAAGCGGGTGATAACGGCGGGCATCAGCGTGCGTGAAACGCTGGCCCCCATCCCGATGTTGATCTGCCCGGCCAGCTCCCCCTGCCGCTGACGGATATCATCCTGCGCCGCGCGCAGCTCTTCCAGAATCAACCTGGCGCGCTGGTAAAAGCCCTCACCGCATTCGGTCAACGCGACGCCTTTACTCCTGCGCACGAAAAGCTGCGCCGCCATGCCCTCCTCCAGCTCTTTGATGGATTTGGTCAGCGCCGGCTGGGAAAGATTCAGCGTCCTGCTGGCACCGCGAATGCTGCCCTGACGCGCAACCTCAACAAACGCCCGGATTTGATGAAATTTAATCTGGAATGTCATAGCCCGACCGATAACCGTTGTTTATCAGAGTAAAGAAACTGTCATCTACTTTAATGGAAAGGGATGTGCGAGGGTAATTCCTGAACGGTTAAAACTGTGAAAAAACGGTTAGTGATAAGTAAAAACTATCACAGCGTGAAGCAGTTCACATATTTTAATGATGACAGGAACAGATATGGACACACTGGCGCAGTACATCCAGACATTATCCCCGCAGCTGAGCGCATGGCGTCGCGATTTTCACCATTTCGCGGAATCCGGCTGGGTAGAGTTTCGAACGGCCGCGAAAGTCGCGGAAATCCTCGATTCGCTGGGTTACGAACTGGCGATGGGCCGCGACGTCGTCGATGCCGAAAGCCGGATGGGGCTGCCCGATGCAGCTACCCTGGCGCAAGAGTTTGCCCGCGCGCGGGCGCAGGGCGCGCCAGAGAAATGGCTGGCGCCGTTTGAGGGCGGGTTTACCGGCATTGTGGCGACCCTCAATACCGGACGTCCTGGACCGACCCTGGCATTTCGCGTCGACATGGATGCCCTTGATTTAAGCGAAGCGCTGGATGAAAGCCATCGCCCGTTCCGCGACGGGTTTGCCTCCTGCAACGCGGGCATGATGCACGCCTGCGCGCACGACGGCCACACCGCTATTGGTCTGGGGCTGGCGCAGGTGCTTAAGCAGAATGACACGCAGCTCAACGGCACCATCAAGCTGATCTTCCAGCCTGCCGAAGAAGGTACCCGCGGCGCGCGCGCCATGGTTGCCGCCGGGGCGCTGGACGACGTGGACTATTACACGGCCATCCATATTGGTACCGGCGTCCCTGCCGGAACGGTGATTTGCGGCAGCGATAACTTTATGGCCACCACCAAGTTTGACGTGAACTTTACCGGCGTTGCCGCACACGCGGGCGGTAAACCGGAGGACGGACGTAACGCCCTGCTCGCCGCCGCGCAGGCCGCCCTCGCCCTGCACAGCATCGCCCCGCACAGCGACGGCGCCTCCCGGGTGAACGTCGGAGTGATGCAGGCGGGCAGCGGACGCAACGTGGTGCCCGCGAATGCCCTGATAAAGGTTGAAACGCGCGGCGAAAGCGAAGCGATTAATCAGTATGTCTTTGAACGCGCGCAGGCGGTTATTACCGGCGCAGCGGCGCTCTACGGCGTGAGCGCCGAGATGCGCCTGATGGGCGCCGCAACCTCCAGCGCGCCGACACCGGCGTGGGTTGATTACCTGCGCGAACAGGCGAGCCGGGTTTCCGGGATTATTCACGCCATCGATAAGGTGAAGGCGCCAGCGGGTTCCGAAGACGCCACGCTGATGATGGCCCGCGTGCAGGAGAACGGCGGCATGGCGTCCTATATGGTGTTCGGCACGGATTTGAGCGCCGGACATCACAACGAAAAATTCGACTTCGATGAACAGGTCATGGCGATTGCCATTGAAACGCTGGCGCGAACTGCGCTCAATTTCCCGTGGACGCGAGGTGTGTAATGCAGGAGAACTACGCTTTTATTGCCGATGCGATCGACACGCGATGTCGGACGTTAACCGATATTGCCGACGCGATCTGGGATCGTCCTGAAACCCGCTTCGAAGAGTTCTGGTCCGCCGAACGGCTGGCCAGCGAGCTGGAGGCCGAGGGCTTCACGCTGACGCGCGAGGCCGGCGGTATTCCAAATGCCTTTATCGCCAGCTTCGGCAGCGGGAAACCGGTCATTGCCCTGCTGGGCGAATACGACGCGCTGGCCGGGCTAAGCCAGCAGGCGCACTGCGCGACGGCGCAATCCGCCACGCCGGGGGCCAACGGCCATGGCTGCGGGCATAACCTCTTAGGCACCGCGGCGCTTGCGGGCGCGGTGGCGGTGAAAAGCTGGCTGGAGCAGCACGGCGGCAGCGGAACGGTGCGTTTTTATGGCTGTCCCGGCGAGGAAGGTGGCTCCGGGAAAACCTTTATGGTGCGCGAAGGTCTGTTTGATGACGTCGATGCCGCCGTCACCTGGCACCCGGAAGCCTTCGCCGGGATGTTTAACGTCAGCACGCTGGCGAATATTCAGGCAGCCTGGCGTTTTCACGGCGTGGCGGCGCATGCGGCCAACTCCCCTCATCTGGGGCGCAGCGCGCTGGACGCCGTGACGCTGATGACTACCGGCACCAACTTCCTCAACGAACACATCATTGAGAAAGCGCGCGTCCATTACGCCATCACCGATACCGGCGGGATTTCGCCCAACGTGGTGCAGGCGCAGGCCGAGGTGCTGTATCTGATCCGCGCCCCGGAGATGGCCGATGCGCAGCAGATCTACGAACGCATCGAAAAAATCGCTCAGGGCGCGGCGATGATGACCGAAACCACCGTCGAGTGCCGCTTTGATAAAGCCTGCTCCAGCTACCTGCCGAACCGCACGCTTGAAGCGGCGATGTATCGCGCGTTGCAGCACTACGGCACGCCGCTCTGGACGGAGGAAGAACGCACCTTCGCCCGCGAGATCCGCGCCACCCTGACGCCCAACGATCTGCAAAACAGCCTGAAAAATATTGCTGCAACGGGCGGTGATGCGGGTAAAGCCTTTGCCCGGCGTCATCAGGAGACGCTGCTGGTGGATGAAGTCGCGCCCTATGCCATCACCGACAACGTGCTGGCGGGTTCAACCGACGTGGGCGACGTAAGCTGGAAAATGCCGGTCGCCCAGTGCTTCAGCCCCTGCTTTACCGTCGGCACGCCGCTGCACACCTGGCAGCTGGTGGCGCAGGGACGTACCTCCATTGCCCACAAAGGCATGCTGCTGGCCGGAAAAGTGATGGGCGCAACCGCGCTTAACCTGCTGCAGGACGCGGCGCTACTGAAAAAATGCCGTGAAGAGTTCGAACAACAAATACAAGAAAAACCGTACGTGTGTCCGATCCCACAGGGCGTGACACCGTCACCTTTAAAATAAAAAAACACAACACAACAACACAACACTCTCGAGGAACGCCCATGAGTATGTCTTCCATACCTTCGCATTCCCCATCCGGTAAGCTCTATGGCTGGGTTGAAAGGATCGGCAATAAAGTGCCGCACCCTTTCCTGCTGTTTATCTATCTGATTGTGATTTTAATGGTCGCCACCGCCGTGCTCTCCGCCTTTGACGTGAGCGTGCGCAGCCCGGCTGACGGCAGCCTGGTGGCGGTAAAAAACCTGCTCAGCGTTGACGGGCTGCACTGGTTTTTACCCAACGTGATTAAAAACTTCAGCGGCTTCGCCCCGCTGGGCGCCATTCTGGCGCTGGTGCTGGGCGCCGGGCTTGCTGAACGCGTGGGCTTGCTGCCTGCATTAATGGTGAAGATGGCTTCTCACGTCAGCGCGCGTTACGCCAGCTATATGGTGCTGTTTATCGCCTTCTTCAGCCATATCTCCTCCGACGCCGCGCTGGTGATCATGCCGCCGATGGGGGCGCTGATTTTCCTCGCCGTCGGGCGTCACCCCGTGGCGGGCCTGCTGTCGGCGATTGCGGGCGTGGGCTGTGGATTTACCGCCAACCTGCTGATCGTAACCACCGACGTGCTGCTCTCTGGCATCAGCACGGAGGCGGCAAAGACCATCGATGCGGCAATGCACGTCAGCGTGATCGACAACTGGTACTTTATGGCCAGCTCGGTGATTGTCCTGACGATTGTCGGCGGGCTGATTACCGATAAAATCATCGAGCCGCGGCTGGGTAAATGGGAAGGCCGTAGCGATGAAAAGCTGGAGACCCTGAGCAAAGAGCAGCGCTTCGGCCTGCGCGTGGCGGGCGTGGTCTCGCTGGCCTTTATCGCGCTGGTGGCGCTGATGGTGGTGCCGGAAAACGGCATATTGCGCGATCCGGTTAAACATACCGTCCTGCCCTCGCCGTTTATTCAGGGCATCGTGCCGCTGATTATTCTGTTTTTCTTTGTCGTCTCGCTCGCCTACGGTATCGCTACCGGCAAAATCCGCCGTCAGGGCGATCTGCCGCAGCTGATGATCGAGCCGATGAAAGAGATGGCGGGCTTTATCGTGATGGTGTTCCCGCTGGCGCAGTTTGTGGCGATGTTTAACTGGAGCAACATGGGCAAGTTTATGGCAGTGGGCCTGACCGACGCGCTGGAGACGGCCGGGCTAAGCGGCGTACCGGCGTTTGTCGGCCTGGCGCTGCTGTCATCCCTGCTGTGCATGTTTATCGCCAGCGGCTCCGCCATCTGGTCGATTCTGGCCCCCATCTTCGTGCCGATGTTTATGATGCTGGGTTTTCATCCTGCATTTGCCCAGATCCTGTTCCGCATCGCGGACTCCTCGGTGATTCCGCTGGCGCCGGTTTCGCCGTTTGTTCCGCTGTTTTTAGGCTTCCTGCAGCGCTATAAACCCGAGGCCAAACTGGGTACCTACTATTCGCTGGTTTTACCCTACCCGCTTATCTTTTTAGGGGTATGGCTGGTGATGCTGGTGGCATGGTATCTTGTCGGCCTGCCGATTGGGCCGGGGATTTACCCGAGGCTGAACTAAAGGAATGAGGATGCTGAGATTACTCGAAGATAAGATTGCGACGCCGCTCGGGCCGCTGTGGGTGATCGCGGACGAGCAGTTCTGCCTGCGCGCCGTCGAATGGGAAGAGCACAGCGACCGCATGGAAGAACTGCTCCATGTTCACTACCGCTCACAGGGGTATGAACGTATCCGCGCCACCAACCCGGGCGGGCTGAGCGACAAGCTTACGGCCTACTTCGAAGGCGATCTCAGCATCATCGATACTCTGCCGACCGCCACGGCAGGCACGCCTTTTCAGCGCGAAGTGTGGCAGGCGCTGCGGTCCATTCCCTGCGGGCAGGTCATGCATTACGGCCAGCTCGCGGAACAGCTAGGCCGCGCGGGCGCCGCACGCGCGGTGGGTGCCGCTAACGGCTCTAACCCGGTCAGCATCGTGGTGCCCTGCCATCGCGTCATTGGCCGCAACGGCACCATGACAGGCTATGCCGGCGGCGTGCAGCGCAAAGAGTGGCTGCTGCGTCACGAAGGGTATCTCCTGCTCTAGCTTCCAGGCTTTTTGTGCTTAATTTTCTTCCGGTTAGGCTAAAAATCCATAATCAAGCTGTGGAATTTCAAGAAGATGGCGACACAATGTCGCCACTTGCCCTTATTGAGGGTTTGTCAGGCTTACGTACTTACCAAAAAGATGTTAAAATTGACCAATATCAATTAAGGCTTGAGCAAACCTATGATCCCGGAAAAGCGAATTATACGACGCATTCAGTCTGGCGGTTGTGCTATCCATTGCCAGGATTGCAGCATCAGCCAGCTCTGTATCCCGTTTACCCTGAATGAGCATGAACTCGATCAGCTTGATAATATCATTGAGCGCAAAAAGCCTATTCAGAAAGGGCAGACGCTGTTTAAAGCGGGAGACGAACTGAAATCGCTCTATGCTATCCGTTCTGGCACCATCAAAAGCTACACCATCACCGAACAGGGTGATGAGCAGATCACCGGCTTCCATCTGGCGGGCGACCTGGTGGGCTTTGATGCCATCGGCACGGGCCATCACCCGAGCTTTGCTCAGGCGCTCGAAACCTCAATGGTTTGCGAAATCCCGTTTGAAACCCTGGACGATCTGTCCGGCAAGATGCCTAACCTGCGTCAGCAGATGATGCGTCTGATGAGCGGTGAGATCAAAGGCGATCAGGACATGATTCTGCTGCTTTCTAAAAAGAACGCAGAAGAGCGCCTGGCCGCATTTATCTACAACCTCTCCCGCCGCTTCGCCGAGCGTGGCTTCTCGCCGCGTGAGTTCCGTCTGACGATGACGCGTGGCGATATCGGTAACTACCTGGGCCTGACCGTGGAAACCATCAGCCGTCTGCTGGGCCGTTTCCAGAAAAGCGGGATGCTGGCCGTTAAAGGTAAATACATCACTATCGAAAACGGTGAGGCGCTGGCCGTTCTTGCCGGGCACGCCCGCAACGTGGCGTAACTCTCCGCATATCAATCACCAGACCAATAAATCTTGTGATTTATTGGTCTGGTATAATCACTCCCGTTTCAGAACATTTTCACCGTAGCACGTCCCCACACAGCGCCCAAAAGGTTCTCGTTGAGGTTATGAATTGAGAGAAAGTTTGTTTTTCGTTTCAGTCGTGATTGCCTCTGTGACCTTTCTCTTCATCTGGATCATGCTTGTCGGCCCAATGAAGGGGGAGGAAAAAACCTACGTTCAGGACTCCACGACCTTTGCGATAGCGGTGATGGTGCTGCTGTTTATTGCGTTTATCGCGGTGACGACTACGGTGCTTTTCCTCTGATAAATTTTCATGAATTATTGATCTGGCAAAACCTCCCCTCTGTTTCATTCAGGATATATAGGTTACTCTTTTAATTACAGACTGTGGTGACAGTAGTAAGGAGACCTGTATGGCCAAGTATCAAAACATGCTGGTAGCTATCGATCCGAATCAGGACGATCAGCCGGCATTACGACGTGCTGTGTATTTACATCAACGGATTGGTGGCAAAATCAAAGCGTTTTTGCCGATCTATGACTTCTCGTATGAGATGACCACCCTTCTGTCGCCTGACGAGCGCACCGCTATGCGTCAGGGCGTCATCAGCCAGCGTACCGCGTGGATCCGTGAACAGGCGAAGTATTATCTGGAAGCGGGCGTGCCCATTGATATTAAAGTGGTCTGGCATAACCGACCTTTCGAAGCCATCATCCAGGAAATTGTCGCCGGCGGGCACGACCTGCTGCTGAAGATGGCGCACCAGCACGACAAGCTGGAATCCGTGATCTTCACCCCGACCGACTGGCACCTGCTGCGCAAATGTCCTTGCCCGGTCTGGATGGTGAAAGACCAGCCGTGGCCTGAAGGCGGGAAAGCCGTTGTGGCGGTAAACCTCGCGAGCGAAGAGGATTACCACAACTCGCTGAACGAGAAGCTGGTGAAGGAGACCATCCAGCTTGCCGACCAGGTGAATCATACCGAAGTGCATCTGGTTGGCGCCTATCCGGTCACGCCGATCAATATCGCCATTGAGCTGCCTGAATTTGACCCGAGCGTGTACAACGACGCGATCCGGGGTCAGCATCTGCTGGCCATGAAAACGCTGCGTCAGAAATTCAGCATCGATGAGAAAATGACCCACGTGGAAAAAGGGCTGCCTGAAGAGGTGATCCCGGATCTGGCGGAACACCTGCAGGCGGGGATTGTGGTGCTGGGTACCATCGGCCGGACCGGTATTTCTGCCGCCTTCCTCGGCAACACCGCCGAACAGGTGATCGACCATCTGCGCTGCGACCTGCTGGTCATTAAGCCGGATGATTACCAGACGCCGGTTGAGCTGGACGATCCGGAAGACGATTAACGCCTGACGCCCGGCGGCACAGGCTTGCCGGGCCTACAAACCCGTAGGCCGGGTGCGCGTCAGCGCCACCCGGCAATAAAAAAACCGCCGAATTCGGCGGTTTTTTCGTTTCAGCGCAACTTACAGCGCTTTCAGAATCGCATCCACGCTGGCTTTAGCATCGCCGAACAGCATGTGGGTGTTCTCTTTGAAGAACAGCGGGTTCTGAACCCCGGCATAGCCGGTATTCATGGAGCGTTTAAACACAATCACGTTCTGCGCCTTCCATACTTCCAGAACAGGCATACCGGCGATTGGGCTACCCGGGTCGTCCTGTGCCGCAGGGTTAACGGTATCGTTGGCGCCAATGACCAGCACGGTGTCGGTGTCGGCGAAATCATCGTTGATCTCATCCATTTCCAGCACGATGTCGTAAGGCACTTTCGCTTCCGCCAGCAGCACGTTCATATGGCCTGGCAGACGCCCTGCCACCGGGTGGATACCAAAGCGAACCTTGATGCCGCGCGCGCGCAGCTTCTCGGTGATTTCCGCAACCGGATACTGCGCCTGCGCCACCGCCATGCCGTAGCCTGGAGTGATGATCACGGAGTGCGAATTTTTCAGCATGTCTGCGGTATCTTCCGCAGAAATTTCACGGTGCTCACCCACTTCTTCATCCGCACTGGAAGAAGACCCATCGGTCCCGAAACCACCGGCGATAACGCTGATGAACGAGCGGTTCATCGCCTTACACATAATGTAAGACAGGATCGCACCGGAAGAACCCACCAGCGCACCGGTGACGATCAGCAGGTCGTTGCTCAGCATAAAGCCTGCCGCCGCTGCCGCCCAACCGGAGTAGGAGTTCAGCATCGAGACAACCACCGGCATATCCGCACCGCCGATGGACGCCACCAGGTGCCAGCCAAACGCCAGCGCGATGATGGTCATCACCAGCAACGCCAGTACCTGCAGGCCCACGCTTTCGGTACGCACGAAGACCACCAGCAGAACAAACGACACCACCAGCGCCGCGAGGTTCAGCTTATGACGGTTTGGCAGCATCAGCGGTTTAGAGGAGATCTTCCCGCGCAGCTTGCCGAACGCGACAATGGAACCGGTGAAGGTCACCGCACCGATGAAGATACCGAGGAACACTTCCGTCAGGTGGATATTCACCAGAATCGGTTCCAGGCCCGGTTCGTGATACAGGTAGCTGTTGAACCCCACCAGCACCGCCGCCAGACCCACGAAGCTGTGCAGAATGGCAACCAGCTCCGGCATCTCGGTCATTTCAACGCGTTTTGCCAGGCGAATACCAATCGCGCCGCCGATGATCATCGCCACCAGGATCCACGCCACGTTGCCGGTATCCGGCCCGAAGATGGTGGCAATCAGCGCAATCGCCATCCCGGCGATACCAAAGTTATTACCCTGCTGAGACGTTTCGTGTTTGGAAAGCCCCGCCAGACTGAAAATAAACAGGATTGCAGCAACAATGTATGCGGCTGTCACTAATCCTCCAGACATATGCTACCCCTTAGCCTTTACGAAACATTTTCAGCATGCGCTGAGTCACGGTGAAACCACCGAAAATATTGATACTGGCGATCAGCACCGCGATAAAGCTCAGGAAGCTGATCCAGCCGCCGTGACCAATCTGCAGTAACGCCCCCACCACGATGATCCCCGAGATGGCGTTGGTTACCGACATCAGCGGCGTATGCAGCGCATGGGAGACGTTCCACACCACGTAGTAGCCCACGACGCAGGAGAGCGCGAAGACGGTAAAGTGGCCGAGGAACTCTTTTGGTGCGACGTCAGCCAGCCAGCCGAACAGAATAATCACCAGCGCCATGATCGCGTATTTGCGCCACGGAGAAGCCGGTTTGGCGGGTTCTTTTGGCTCAGGTGCCGCTTTCGTTGCCGCCTGAGGCTGAGCAGAAACCTGAATAGGCGGCGCAGGCCAGGTAATTTCACCTTCACGAACCACCGTGACGCCGCGCACAACCACATCGTCGAAATCAACGGTGACGTTGCCGTCTTTCTCTTTGCAGAGCAGCTTCAGCAGGTTGACGAGGTTGGTGCCGTACAACTGAGAAGACTGCGTAGGCAGGCGGCCCGGCAGATCGGTATAGCCGATCACCTTCACGCCGTTAGCGGTCGTGGTTACCTGATTTGGAACGGTATATTCACAGTTACCGCCGTTTTGGGCGGCCAGGTCGACAATCACGCTGCCCGGCTTCATGGAGTCAACCATCTCACGGGTAATCAGCTTCGGCGCCGGTTTACCCGGGATAAGCGCGGTGGTGACAATAATGTCGACATCTTTCGCCTGGGCGGCGAAGAGTTCCATTTCGGCTTTGATAAAGGCTTCGGACATCACCTTCGCGTAACCGTCGCCGCTGCCTGCTTCTTCCTTGAAATCCAGCTCAAGGAATTCGGCGCCCATACTCTGGACCTGTTCCTTTACTTCAGGACGGGTGTCAAAGGCGCGTACGATAGCGCCCAGACTGTTTGCCGCACCGATTGCGGCAAGGCCCGCCACGCCTGCGCCAATCACCATCACTTTCGCCGGAGGGACTTTACCCGCGGCGGTGATTTGACCGGTAAAGAAGCGACCAAACTCGTGGGCCGCCTCAACAATAGCGCGGTAGCCGGCAATGTTTGCCATGGAGCTTAAGGCATCCAGCGACTGCGCGCGCGAAATGCGCGGCACGGAGTCCATCGCCATCACGGTCACGCCGCGGGCCGCCAGCTTCTCCATCAGCTCCGGGTTTTGCGCAGGCCAGATGAAGCTCACCAGGGTCGTTCCCGGATTGAGCAGCGCAATCTCACTCTCTTCCGGTGCGTTGACCTTCAGAATCACCGGCGACTGCCAGACGTCAGCACCGTCGACCACTTCCGCGCCGGCCTGGATAAAGGCCTCGTCATCGAAACTCGCCAGTTTGCCCGCGCCGCTTTCAACCGCGACCGTAAAACCCAGTTTAAGCAGTTGCTCCACCGTTTTCGGTGTTGCCGCTACGCGGGTTTCATTGGCTAACCGTTCTTTTGGTACCCCAATACGCATAGTTTTCCCTTCCATCGGTTTTTGATGATGGTTTATCGATAAATGCCCGCGGTTTGTATCAATTTTCGCCATCGCGCAAGCGACGAGAGATGATTAACCCCGGAAAATAAAACAGTAACAAACTGTCTATAACCTACTGAAAATAGCGCCCGTGATCTACCGCCAGAAAACACTATTTCTTACTTTATCTGTGAAAAATAAGCGATCGGCGTCACTGACAGTGATATTTACCTTAAATTCACTGCCAGAACCGATAAAACGCGCAAGCGAAGCGGTAAAAACATGATATAGCGCCATAAGAGAACAACTTGTTAACATTAAATTAACTTGTAAAAGTCATATGCTTTATCAGTTTTACTTGTCAAACGCGTGTTTTTTCAACATATCACTAAATGTTATCGAATTCGGTGATTCAGTAAGCACAGGCAGTGAAAAATGGCGCAGACAGCGACGGGTTTTAAATGCAATAATCGGGACCGTCTCAAATTAACAACAATACCAGTACATGGTTTGCGCAAGGCGAAGGATCATTTTTATGAAGCTTAAGAACACACTCCTGGCGTCCGCACTTCTTTCCGCGACCGCCCTGTCTGCGAATGCCGCAACAGAGTTAACGCCGGAGCAAGCGGCAGCGTTAAAACCTTTTGACCATACGGTCATTGTGGGTCGTTATAATTCTATTGGCGACGCCGTCGCCGCTGCATCAAAAGCCGCAGATAAAAACGGAGCGGCCTCGTTTTATGTGGTTGACCAGTCCGATTACGGCAACAGCGGTAACCAGCGCGTGACCATTGCGCTGTTCAAAGACAATGCGCCGAAAGCTGACGCACCAAAAAACCGCGTGATCAACGGTGTTGTTGAACTGCCGAAAGATCAGGCGATTGAGCTGGAACCTTACGACACCGTCACCGTTCAGGGCTTCTATCGCAGCCAGCCTGAAGTGAACGATGCCATTACCAAAGCCGCGAAAGAGAAAGGTGCCTACTCTTTCTTCATCGTGCGTCAGGTCGATGCTAACCAGGGTGGCAACCAGCGTATTACCGCGTTCATCTATAAAAAAGATGCGAAAAAACGTGTTCTGCAGAGCCCGGATGCCATCCCGGCGAATTCAGAAGCAGGTCGCGCGGCGCTAGCTAAAGGCGGCGAAGAAGCGAAGAAAGTTGAAATTCCAGGCGTAGCAACGACGGCTGCTCCAAGCGCTGAAGTGGGCCGTTTCTTCGAAACGCAGTCCACGAAAGGTGGCCGTTATTCCGTTACGCTGCCGGACGGTACCAAAATTGAAGAGTTGAACAACGCCACTGCAGCGCAGATGGTGCCGTTCGACAGCATCAAGTTTACCGGCAACTACGGCAACATGACGGAAGTCTCTTACCAGGTCGCCAAGCGTGCGGCGAAGAAAGGGGCGAAGTACTACCACATCACCCGCCAGTGGCAGGAACGTGGTAACAACGTAACCATCAGCGCCGATCTGTACAAGTAACAACATCGTTTACGAAAGGCGGCGCAATGCCGCCTTTTTTTGTTACTTTTTTTGAATTTCTGCCTCACGTCATTGCATGCATTCGTTACACTCCGTAAAATCCCGCGCCTTAGTGTGATCCACCATTTTTATGCGCCTGAGCGAAATAATTATTCTGGATTTTGACCTTTCATAACAGGAAGCCAATGGAAAAGAAACTTGGCCTGAGTGCTCTGACTGCACTCGTTTTAAGCTCAATGCTGGGTGCAGGCGTATTCAGTTTGCCGCAAAATATGGCCGCCGTCGCCAGCCCTTCCGCGCTCATCATTGGCTGGGGCATTACGGGTGTCGGCATACTGCTGCTGGCCTTCGCGATGCTGCTGCTCACCCGCATTCGCCCGGATCTTGACGGCGGCATTTTCACCTATGCGCGTGAAGGTTTCGGCGAGCTGATTGGCTTCTGTTCCGCATGGGGATACTGGCTGTGTGCCGTTATCGCCAACGTCTCTTATCTTGTAATCGTCTTCTCGGCGCTCAGTTTCTTTACCGATACGCCTGAGCTGCGCCTCTTTGGCGACGGGAATACCTGGCAGTCTATTGTGGGCGCCTCGGTGTTGCTGTGGTTCGTCCACTGGCTGGTGTTGCGTGGCGTACAAACGGCCGCCAGCATCAACCTGGTGGCGACGCTGGCGAAACTGGTTCCGCTCGGCCTGTTTATCGTTCTGGCCTTTATTGCGTTCCGTATGGACGTTTTCAGGCTTGATTTCAGCGGCGTTGCGCTGGGCGTTCCCGTCTGGGAGCAGGTGAAAAACACGATGCTGATTACCCTGTGGGTGTTCATCGGCGTAGAAGGCGCGGTCGTGGTTTCTGCCCGGGCCAGAAATAAACGCGATGTGGGCCGCGCCACGCTGCTGGCTGTACTGGCCGCGCTGGGGGTCTATTTGCTGGTGACGCTGCTGTCGCTGGGCGTGGTGGCGCGTCCTGAACTGGCTGAAATGCGTAACCCGTCAATGGCAGGCCTGATGGTGAAAATGCTCGGTCCCTGGGGCGACGTGGTGATTGCCGCAGGGCTGATCGTCTCCGTCTGCGGCGCTTACCTGAGCTGGACCATCATGGCGGCTGAAGTGCCGTTCCTGGCCGCGACGCACAAGGCGTTTCCACGCCTGTTCGCCCGTCAAAACCAAAACAGCGCGCCGTCGGCATCGCTCTGGCTGACCAACATCAGCGTTCAGGTCTGTCTGGTGCTGATCTGGCTCACAGGTTCTGACTATAACACCCTGCTGACCATCGCCTCGGAGATGATTCTGGTACCCTATTTCTTAGTGGGTGCGTATCTGTCAAAAATTGCCACACGCCCGGCGCATTATGTCGTGGGTGTCGGAGCCTGTATTTACGGCCTGTGGTTGTTGTATGCTTCCGGGCCTATGCATCTGCTGCTGTCGGTGGTGCTGTACGCACCGGGTCTGCTGGTGTTTATCTACGCCCGCCGCACGCATCAGCTGGAGAACGCGCTGAAACGCCGTGAAATGGCATTAATTGGACTGTTACTGGTTGCTGCCCTGCCGGCAACCTGGATGTTAATGGGTTAGCATCGCCTTTCCCATTGTTGAACTGTAAAGGAGAATACGATGGGAAATGCACCGCTTCGCCCAATACTGATTACCGGTGGAGGCCGCCGTATCGGCCTCGCCCTCGCCCATCACTTTCTCAACCTTCGCCATCCGGTCATTGTCAGCTACCGTACGGAATACCCGTCGATTGAAGGGTTACGCAAAGCCGGGGCGGTCTGCATTCAGGCTGATTTTTCGACCGATGAAGGCATTCTGGCTTTCGCGGAAAAGGTAAAAGCCGCCACGACGGGACTGCGCGCCGTGATCCATAACGCCAGCGCATGGCAAGCCGAAAAACCCGGTACGTCACTCAGCGAAACGCTCTCCTCCATGCTGCAGATCCACGTCAATGCCCCTTATCTGCTTAACCACGCTCTGCAGGATCTGCTCCGCGGTCATGGGCACGCGGCGGGCGACATTATTCACTTTACCGATTATGTGGTTGAGCGCGGCAGCGACAAGCACATCGCCTACGCGGCCAGCAAAGCCGCGCTGGATAATATGACACGCTCGTTTGCCCGCAAGCTCGCGCCCGAGGTGAAGGTGAACGCCATCGCCCCGGCGATGATTTTGTTTAACGAAAACGATGATGCAGAGTATCGTCAGCAGGCGCTGAATAAGTCGCTCATGAAAATCGCCCCGGGCGAGAAAGAGGTCATCGATCTTGTGGATTATCTGCTCACCAGCTGCTACGTCACCGGCAGAACCTTTGCCGTGGACGGCGGCCGACCGCTGCGCTAGTGAAAGCGGCTCCAGAAGAAAATTAACACCCAGGCGCTGAGTCCCCAGCAGACTACCGCCCCGCTCAGCGCCAGGGGAAGACGCAGAAAACCGGTGAAATACCACAGCGAAAGCAGGTAGAGAAAATACGGAATGATAGACCACATGCCAAACACGATGGTTGTGCGTAACGCTTCCGTGCCCCGCTCAGAAGCCACGATATAGTGGGCAATCAGCGCAAAGGTCGGGAACAGCGGGATTAGCCCGGCAATGTAGTAGTTTTTCGTTTTTGCCAGAATGCCAATCAGTAACACCACCAGCGCGCCCAGCGCGGCTTTGATCGCCAGCCCCATACTTTTTCCTATAACAATCAAATAACATTAAGAGCCAGAATAACGGAACCGGCGTTAATTTTGAAAGATTAATGGAAGGTTAAGGTTCCGCGGTGTATGTTGGCTTTTTTCACGAAAACAGACGCTGTATGAATAAGATTGTTTATGTTGAAGACGAACCCGAGGTCGGGCAACTGATCGCCGCCTATCTGGGTAAACATGATATGGACGTCATTGTTGAACCTCGCGGCGATCGTGCCGAAGAGGTGGTCGTCCGTGAAAACCCGGATCTGGTGCTGCTGGATATCATGCTGCCAGGCAAAGACGGCATGACGCTCTGCCGTGACCTGCGCGCCCGGTGGGAGGGCCCTATCGTTCTGCTCACCTCACTGGACAGCGATATGAACCACATTTTGTCGCTGGAGATGGGCGCAAATGACTACATTCTGAAAACCACACCGCCTGCCGTCCTGCTTGCCCGCCTGCGCCTGCATTTGCGCCAGCACGCCAGCATCGAACGCGAAGCGCCCGCGCCTTCTCTGACGCCGCACAAAGCGATGCGCTTCGGTACGCTGTCTATCGACCCTATTAACCGCCAGGTGCTGCTCTCCGGCGAGCTTATCGCCCTCTCCACCGCAGACTTTGACCTGCTGTGGGAGCTGGCAACGCACGCAGGGCAAATTATGGACCGCGACGCGCTGCTGAAAAACCTGCGTGGCGTGAGCTATGACGGAATGGACCGCAGCGTTGACGTGGCGATTTCGCGTCTGCGCAAAAAGCTGCAGGATAACGCTACCGAGCCCTACCGCATTAAAACCGTGCGTAACAAGGGTTATCTGTTTGCCCCGCACGCCTGGGAAACCTGACTCCGTTATCCGGTTAGCATAACCTGCGCGAAATGAAGGGATTAAACACCGATGCCCTCTCTTTCGCGCGTTTATTTATCCGTTTGCGCAACAATTGACTTGCTAAGCACGCGAACTATTCCATAATTAAGTCTCCCACTCTCCTTTCTTCAGCTCGCCCCGACTGCATGTAGACTCGCTTTCACCGCGAAGCGTTACGATATCTCTCCCATACAATCTTGAAATGAGGATTTAAGCCTATGGCATATGTATAGCTACAATCAGGTAGAAGCCATCAAAACCAATCTCGAGTGGATTGTTAATCAGGCAGCTTTAAGGCGCGCCTCTCCCTCGCGCTCCGATCAAAAAGCGCTTTTTGACCTGCTGGAACTTATCCAGTATTTCGAAATACTCCTGGATTTAATTAACGAATTCGGTACCGATGTGATTGATACGCACATTGCAGAAGGCCTGGCCGTGACGGAAAAACTCATCGCCAAGGTAAAAAACAGCGCGAAAGCCATGTAACACGCGCGACAGACGTGAAAAACGCGAAGGGTTTTCATGTATATTCTGCACATAGCGTTTTTTCGGTGAGACCCAATGAAAAAGCTGTTTGTGCAGTTTTATCTTTTACTGTTTGTCTGCTTCCTGGTCATGACCATGCTGGTCGGGCTGGTCTATAAATTCACCGCCGAACGTGCGGGCAGGCAGTCGCTGGACGATCTGATGAAAAGCTCGCTCTACCTGATGCGCAGCGAGCTGAGAGAGATCCCGCCACACGACTGGGCGAAAACCCTCAAAGAGCTGGACCTGAATCTGTCGTTCGATTTACGCATCGAGCCGTTGAAAGATTTCGATCTGGATCCGCCCGCCATGCAGCGTCTGCGCGATGGGGACATCGTCGCGCTGGATGAGAAATACACCTTTATCCAGCGCATACCGCGCAGCCATTACGTGCTGGCCGTCGGGCCGGTGCCCTATCTCTACTATCTCCACCAGATGCGTCTGCTGGACATGGCGCTGATGGCTTTTATCGCCATTTCGCTCGCGTTTCCGGTTTTTATCTGGATGCGCCCGCACTGGCAGGACATGCTGAAGCTGGAATCCGCCGCGCAGCGTTTTGGCGAGGGGCATTTTACCGAACGCATTCACTTCGACAGCGGTTCCAGCTTTGAACGTCTGGGCGTGGCTTTTAACCAGATGGCCGATAACATCAATGCCCTGATCGCCAGCAAGAAACAGCTGATCGACGGGATTGCGCACGAGCTGCGCACGCCGCTGGTTCGTCTGCGCTATCGTCTGGAGATGAGCGAGAATCTGACTGACGCGGAGTCTCAGGCGCTTAACCGCGACATCGGCCAGCTTGAGGCGCTGATTGAGGAGCTGCTGACCTACGCGCGCCTCGATCGTCCGCAAAACGAACTGAACCTCAGCACGCCGGATCTGCCCGCGTGGCTGCAAACCCATATTGACGACGTTCAGAGCGTAAACCCGCAGCGCACGCTGTTAACGCGCGTCACGCCGGGTGATTACGGCGCGCTCGATATGCGCCTGATGGAGCGCGTGCTGGACAATCTGATGAACAACGCCATGCGCTACAGCGAAAGTACGCTACAGATCGGACTGGATTTGCAGGGCAACCAGGCCAGCCTGACGGTGGAGGATGACGGTCCGGGGATTGCCCCGGAAGCGCGAGAAACCGTGTTTGAACCGTTTGTCCGCCTCGACCCCAGCCGCGATCGCGCCACTGGCGGATGCGGCCTGGGGCTGGCGATTGTTTACTCTATCGCGCAGGCGATGGGCGGCACGGTGCATTGCGAAGAGAGCGAGCTCGGCGGCGCGCGCTTCTGCTTTAGCTGGCCGGTGTATCATAACATCGCCCTTCCCGTCCCTGCCTGACCTCAACCGCACGCTGGCCTGACCCGGCGTGCTGTGCTATATGATAAGTATGTTGTAACTAACGAGAGTGCTTATGGCGACCTACGATCTCCTCGAACGGCTGAACAGCACGTTTCGGGAAATAGAACACGAGCTCCTGACCCTGACCGAACGTTTGCAGAACTGCCGCCTGCTGGCCGCGCGCGTCTTTACCCTGCCCGAGGTGGCTAAAGGGGCCGAGCACGACCCGCTGGACACCATCGAGGTTGAACAGCACATCGGCAGCGCCGCCCTTGAGCTGGCGCTGAAGCACTATCGCCGACTGTTTATCCAGCAGCAGTCAGAAAACCGCAGCAGTAAGGCCGCCGTGCGTCTGCCCGGTGTGATCTGCCTGCAAACCGATGCGACAACGCGTGACGCGCTGGAAAGCCAGATTACCCATCTCAACACCCTGAAAGCGGCCTTTGAAAAGATCGTTACCGAAGAGTCCGGCCTCGCCCCTGCCGCCCGGTTTGAATGGGTGCACCGTCAGCTTCCGGGGCTGATTACCCTGAACGCCTATCGCACGCTGACGGTACTGCGTCACCCCGCCACGCTGCGCTTCGGCTGGGCGAATAAGCACATCATTAAAAACTTCACCCGGGATGAGATTCTGGCGCAGCTGGAAAAAAGCCTGAAGACGCCGCGCACCGTCGCACCGTGGTCGCGCGAGCAGTGGATTGAGCGCCTGGAGCAGGAGTACCACAGCATCGCCTCGCTTCCGGCGGACGCGCGCCTCAAGATAAAGCGCCCGGTGAAGGTGCAGCCTATCGCCCGCGTCTGGTATTCCGGCCAGCAAAAACAGGTTCAGTATGCCTGCCCTACGCCGCTGATTGCGCTTTATGATGCCGACCGGGGAGCTATCGTGCCGGATATTGGTGAGTTGCTGAATTACGATGCTGAAAATGTCCAGCACCGTTACCGACCTCAGGCGCAGCCGCTGCAGCTGATTATTCCGCGGCTGCACCTGTACGTGGCGGGATGACTATTTCAGGCTGCCGACCATCGCCTCAGGGCGCACCCAGGCATCGAAATCCTCCTCCGTGAGATAGCCCAGCGCCAGGGCGGAGGCTTTCAGCGTCAGCCCCTCTTTATGCGCTTTTTTCGCGATCTCGGCGGCTTTGTCGTAGCCGATATGGGTATTCAGCGCCGTCACCAGCATCAGGGATTCATTGAGCAGCTGGCTGATACGCTCGCGATTCGGCTCAATCCCTACCGCACAGTGCTCGTTAAAGCTCTCCATCCCGTCCGCCAGCAGACGAATCGATTGCAGTACGTTATGGATCACCATCGGGCGATAGACGTTCAGCTCGAAGTTGCCGGACGCACCGCCCAGGTTGACGGCCACGTCGTTGCCCAACACCTGACAGCAGAGCATGGTCATGGCTTCGCACTGGGTCGGGTTCACTTTACCCGGCATGATGGAGCTGCCCGGCTCGTTTTCCGGAATACTGATTTCACCGATGCCGCAGCGCGGACCCGAGGCCAGCCAGCGCACGTCGTTGGCGATTTTCATCAGCGAGGCCGCCAGCCCTTTCAGCGCGCCGTGGGTGTGGACCAGCGCATCGCAGGTCGCCAGCGCTTCGAACTTGTTGGGCGCCGTGACGAACGGCTGCCCGGTGATGTTTGCCAGCTCCTCCGCCACGCGCACCGCGTATTCAGGATGGGTGTTTAACCCGGTCCCGACCGCCGTTCCGCCGAGCGCCAGCTCCGCCAGGTGCGGCAGGCTGTACTCAATATGCTTCAGGTTATGTTCCAGCATCGCCACCCAGCCGGAAATCTCCTGGCCGAGCGTCAGCGGCGTGGCGTCCTGCAGGTGCGTACGGCCAATTTTGACGATGTCGCGGAAGGCCTGCGCTTTCTCGTTGAGTGTGGCTTTCAGGACGTTAAGCTGCGGGATAAGCTGCTCGCGTATAGCGATGACCGCCGCCACGTGCATCGCCGTCGGGAAGACGTCGTTGGAACTCTGGCTTTTGTTGACGTCATCGTTCGGATGGACCTTACGCTCCATGCCGCGCACGCCGGCCAGCAGTTCGCTGGCCCGGTTCGCCAGCACTTCGTTCATGTTCATGTTGCTCTGAGTGCCGGAACCGGTCTGCCAGATGGCGAGGGGGAATTCGTCGGGATGCTTACCCGCCAGCACTTCGTCGGCGGCGTTGATGATGGCGGTCGCTTTTTCTGCCGGCAGCAGGCCTAAATCCTGGTTCACTTTAGCGGCGGCGCGTTTGGTGAGCGCCAGCGCCTGAATCAGCGAGACGGGCATTTTTTCAGTCGAAATACGGAAGTGCTCCAGCGAACGCTGGGTTTGCGCGCCCCATAGCTTATCGGCCGGGACGTCGATGGCGCCCATCGAATCTTTCTCATGGCGTACCGTGGTCATTACTTTCTCCTTGATAACAAAAGAGGGATTGCTCACATGCTTAAGGAATAAGTATTGATGACTTCTGAGAAACGATATGGCGCTTTGTGCGCTCTTTTTGATGTCGGGTGGCGCTGACGCTTACCCGACCTACCAGACTCGTAGGCCGGGTAAGGCGCAGCCGCCACCCGACAATTTACAGAATTACTTCACGCACGCCGAACACTGGGACGACTGGATCTGCTTGAAGAAGTCGTTGCCTTTGTCATCCACCAGGATAAACGCCGGGAAGTCTTCCACTTCAATTTTCCAGATCGCTTCCATACCCAGTTCCGGGTACTCCACGCACTCCAGGCTCTTAATGCTGCCCTGCGCCAGAACCGCAGCCGGGCCGCCGATGCTGCCGAGGTAGAAGCCGCCGTGCTTGTGGCAGGCGTCCGTAACCTGCTGGCTGCGGTTGCCTTTCGCGAGCATGATCATGCTGCCGCCGTTGGCCTGCAGCTGGTCAACGTACGAGTCCATACGCCCTGCCGTGGTTGGGCCTAACGAGCCGGATGCGTAGCCTTCAGGCGTTTTCGCCGGGCCGGCGTAGTAGATCGGGTGATCTTTAATGTACTGCGGCAGCCCTTCGCCGTTGTCCAGACGCTCTTTCAGCTTCGCGTGCGCGATGTCGCGGCCCACGATGATCGTGCCGTTCAGCGAGAGACGGGTCGAGACCGGATACTGCGAAAGCTGCGCCAGAATCTCTTTCATCGGACGGTTCAGGTCAACGCGAACCGCTTCACCCTCACCCGCTTTGCGCAGCTCTTCCGGAATGTATTTGCCCGGGTTGTTTTCCAGTTTTTCGATCCACACGCCTTCGCGGTTGATCTTGGCCTTGATGTTTCGATCCGCAGAGCAGGACACGCCCATCCCGACCGGACAGGAGGCACCGTGACGCGGCAGACGGATCACGCGCACGTCGTGGGCAAAGTATTTGCCGCCAAACTGCGCGCCGAGGCCCAGATTGCGCGCCTCTTCCAGCAGTTCCTGCTCAAGCTGCACGTCGCGGAACGCCTGGCCGTGCTCGTTACCTTCGGTAGGCAGGCCGTCGTAGTATTTGGTTGAGGCCAGCTTGACGGTTTTCAGCGTGCTTTCCGCCGACGTACCGCCAATCACAAACGCGATATGGTACGGCGGGCACGCCGCGGTGCCGAGGGTGCGCATCTTTTCAACCAGGTAATTCTTCAGCTTGCCCGGGGTGAGCAGCGCCTTGGTTTCCTGGTAGAGATAGGTTTTGTTGGCTGAACCGCCGCCTTTGGCGATGCAGAGGAATTTGTACTCGTCACCATCCACGCTGTAGAGATCGATCTGTGCTGGCAGGTTGGTGCCGGTGTTGACCTCTTTATACATATCCAGCGCCGCGTTTTGGGAATAGCGCAGGTTATCTTCGGTGTACGTGTTGTAGACGCCGTGCGCTAGGGCCGCTTCGTCACCGCCGCCGGTCCAGACGCGCTGGCCTTTTTTACCGACGATGATCGCCGTGCCGGTGTCCTGACAGGTAGGCAGAATACCTTTCGCGGCGATGTCTGAGTTACGCAGGAACTGCAGGGCAACGTATTTATCGTTTTCGCTGGCCTGCGGGTCGCTCAGGATATCGGCAACCTGCTGCTGGTGCGCAGGACGCAGCATAAACGAGGCGTCGTGGAAAGCGTGCTGCGCCAGCAGCGTTAGCGCCTGAGGATCGACCTTGAGGATCTCTTGTCCTTCAAACTCAGAGACGGAGACGTGATCGCGGGTTAACAGGTAATACTCGGTCCGATCCTTACTGAGGGGGAAAGGATCCTGATAATGGAAGGGTTTATTCGACATTGGTCTCTCACTTACTGCTTCGGTCTGTTTATTCAGGGCAGATGTTCCGCTGCCCGGCTTAAAAGCGAGTCAGCTTATCCTACACAATTTTTTAACAAAAACTGAGACTAGTACGACTTTTTACATCCACAGGTTACTTCCATGAGGTTTATTGCTTTAATACCCGGAGTTAATTCCACAATTGAATCAGGGCTTGATAATGCAAAAACTCATTAACTCAGTGCAAAACTACGCCTGGGGAAGTAAAACTGCGTTAACGGATCTCTACGGTATCGCGAACCCGAACAACCTGCCGATGGCAGAACTGTGGATGGGGGCACACCCGAAGAGCAGCTCAAAAATTGAAGACGCCAGCGGCCAGGTACGCAGCCTGCGTGACGTGATTGATGCCGATAAAGCCGCGCTGCTGGGCGACAAGGTGGCTCAGCGCTTTGGGGAACTGCCGTTCCTGTTCAAGGTGCTGTGCGCCGACCAGCCGCTCTCCATTCAGGTTCACCCGAACAAGAAAGCCTCTGAAATCGGTTTTGCGAAAGAGAACGCGGCGGGTATTCCGTTGGACGCCGCCGAGCGTAACTACAAAGATCCTAACCACAAGCCGGAGCTGGTGTTCGCGCTGACGCCGTTCCTGGCGATGAACGCGTTCCGCGAGTTTTCAGAGATCGTCTCCCTGCTGCAACCGGTCGCGGGTGCCCACAAGGCTATCGCCCACTTCCTTAAAAACCCGAACGCGGACGCGCTGAGCCAGCTGTTTGCCAGCCTGCTGAATATGCAGGGTGAAGAGAAATCTCACGCGCTGGCGGTACTGAAAGCGGCTCTGGGCAGCCAGCAGGGTGAACCGTGGGAGACTATCCGTCTGATCTCCGAATTCTACCCGGACGACAGCGGCCTGTTCTCCCCTCTGCTGCTGAACGTGGTGAAGCTGAACCCGGGCGAAGCGATGTTCCTGTTTGCCGAAACCCCGCACGCCTACCTGCAGGGCGTGGCGCTGGAGGTAATGGCCAACTCAGATAACGTGCTGCGCGCGGGCCTGACGCCGAAATACATCGATATTCCTGAGCTGGTTGCCAACGTGAAGTTTGTGGCGAAACCTGCCGCGGAGCTGCTGACTCAGCCGGTGAAAAACGGCGCAGAGCTGGACTTCCCGATTCCGGTTGAAGATTTTGCTTTCTCCCTGCACGACCTGAGCCAGGCCGAAACCGCCATCGCGCAGGAAAGCGCGGCGATTCTGTTCTGCGCCGAGGGCGAAGCGACGCTGCGCAAAGGCGAACAGCGTCTGGTGCTTAAGCCCGGTGAGTCAGCATTCGTTGCAGCCAATGAGTCTCCGGTCAGCGTAAGCGGCACCGGTCGTCTGGCGCGCGTTTTCAATAAGCTTTAAGCACTTACTGAATTTTTTAACAACTCTTGCTAAGCTAGTTGCAGGCTTAATATCTCCAGGCGGTTTTTACCGCCTGGTTTCATTTTAGGGATAGTCGCAATGAAAAAATCGGTCGTAGCGGTTGGAGTGATTGTAGCGTTAGGCGTGGTCTGGACGGGTGCCTCCTGGTTTACCGGGAAACAGCTGGAAGGCCGTCTGGCTGAGATGGTGGCGCAGGCTAACGGAGAGATTAAGCGCAGCGCGCCGGAGGCGGGCCTTGAGCTGAGCTACCAGAATTATCATCGTGGCGTGTTTACCAGCCGTATGCAGCTGGTGGTGAAGCCGATTGCCGGTGCTGAAAACGGCTGGCTGAAACCGGGCCAGAGCGTGGTGCTGGATGAGGTGGTGAGCCACGGTCCGCTGCCGCTGGCGCAGCTGAAGTCCTTTAACCTGATCCCGTCGATGGCGTCCGTTCATACCGTGCTGGTGAATAACGACGTCACCAAACCGCTGTTTGACCTGGCGAAGAATGAATCGCCTTTCGACATTAATACCCGAATTAGCTATGCCGGTGACACGAGTTCCAATATTGCCCTGAAAGCGCTGAACTACGAGAAAGAGAATGAGAAAGTCGCCTTCAGCGGCGGTCACTTCAAACTTGACGCTGACCGCGACGGAAACGTGTTCTCCCTGACGGGTGAAGCGGAAAGCGGCCTGGTCAATGCCGTGAACGAATATAACCAAAAGGTTCAGCTCACCTTCAACAACCTGAAAGCCGACGGCAACAGCCGAATGACCGATTTCCAGGAGCGTATCGGCGATCAAAAACTGTCTCTCGACAAGGTTGCCATTGCGGTTGAAGGAAAAGAGATGGCCGTGCTGGAAGGCATGGACGTCAACGGCAAATCAGACGTTTCCAAAGACGGTAAGAGCATCAACACCCAGTTGGATTACACCCTGAAGAGCCTGAAGGTGCAGAATCAGGATCTGGGCACCGGCAAACTGTCGCTGAAGATCGGCAATATCGACGGCCAGGCGTGGCACGAGTTTAGCCAGAAATACAGCAAAGAGAGCCAGGCGCTGCTGACCGATGCCGCACTCCAGCAGAACCCTGAGGTGTATCAGCAGCAGGCGATGGCGGTACTGTTCAACAACCTGCCTGTCCTGCTGAAAGGCGAGCCGGTGATCACCGTTGCGCCGCTGAGCTGGAAAAACAGCAAAGGCGAAACCAGCTTTAACCTGTCGCTGTTCCTGAAAGATCCGGCAACCGCAACGGGTGAACCGCAGACGCTGGCGCAGGAAGTGGATCGCAGCGTTAAGTCGCTCGACAGCAAGCTGACCATCCCGATGGATATGGCGACCGAGTTTATGACCCAGATTGCGAAGCTGGAAGGCTACGGCGATGAAGACGCCGGCAAGCTGGCGAGCCAGCAGGTGAAAGGTCTGGCGGCCATGGGTCAGATGTTCCGCATCACCAAAGTGGAAAACAACACGATCTCCACCAGCCTGCAGTACGGCAACGGCCAGGTAACGCTCAACGGCGACAAGATGCCGCTGGAAGAGTTCGTCGGCATGTTTGGTATGCCGACTCTGGGGATGCCGGAACCGGCTGAACCGGCAGCGCCAGCCGAACCGGCGGCACCGCAGCAGTAAACAGCAAAACCCCTCACATGAGGGGTTTTTTATTGCCCGCTAACTTTTCCATCCCGTCAGGAAATCCAGCAGAAGCGCGTTCACTTTCTCTGGCTGCTCCTCCTGCGGCAGATGGCCGCACTCATCAATCCCCTGCGCCCGCAGGTTCTCCGCCATTTCGGCCCAGACGCTTTCCATATCGAAAAGCTTGCCGACCGCATGAAAATCATTACCCCACAGCGACATTACCGGGCAGGTGATTTTCACCTCAGCGTCAGCCATATCCTGCGCCACATCCTCTGCGTTGGCGCGATAGTCAGCCATTGCGCCACGCACGGCACCCGGCGCCTGATACGCCCGAACATAGGTATCAAACGCCTCACCGCTGATGGTAGACGGATCGTAGGTCCAGTCCGAGAAAAAGTGGCGCAGCCAGATATGCTCCCGACCCGCAATCAGCGCTTCCGGCAGGTCTGGTACAAGATGAAACAGAAAGAACCAGTATGCACGCGCAATCGACGCATTCAGATCGCGCGCCACAATGCGCGTTGGCACGTTATCCATCACCACCAGTCGATCCACCAGTTCAGGGTAATCTTTTGCAAACCGCGTCGCGACGCGCGCGCCGCGATCGTGCCCCACCAGTACCACTTTCTGTAAACCCAGCACACGCATCAGCTCCCTGATGTCCCGCGCCATGTTGCGTTTATCATAGCCAGAAGCAGGTTTATCCGTTTCGCCATACCCGCGTAAATCTGGCGCAATCACGCGATAGTGCCGGGACAATACAGGTATCTGGTAGCGCCAGGCATAGTTTGTTTCAGGGAAACCATGCAGGAGAATAACCGGTGCGCCTTCACCCTCTTCGACCACATACTGACGGATACCGTTTGCCGTTACAGTGTAACTTTGCATGTTCGTGACCTCACATTATTTCAGCAGAGGCACGTTGGCCGCACGTTGATAAGGACCGTAATTTACCGGGTTCCAGCTAAAGCCCTGCTGCCCGGCGGTAATATGCCCGATACCGGGGAAAGGCAAATGCGCTGCGGCCATCCACTCACCGTCTTTCGCCAGCGCGTTAAATTCCTTCGCCCGGGATGAGATGGCTTTTTTCGGATCGACATCAAAGCGAATAGACACCTCAGGGTGCGGGAACTGGACGGCAGGCGCATGAATCAAATCCCCAATGAAGTTGATAGCCGTCCCCTGCGACGCAAAGCGATAAACGGTACTGCCAGGCGTATGACCAGTGGCATAGGTCGTCTGGACTTCCGGGATCGGCGAAGCTGGCGGGACGAAGGTTTTAAGATGCCCGGTGGCTTTATACGCAGACAGAGCATTCCTGGCGATAGCGAAATACTCCTTCGCGTTAGCCGGCGCGCTCGCTTCTTTTGCAGGGTCAAGCCAGTAGTCGGCCTCCCCCTGCGGTACGTAGACGGTGGCATTGGGGAACAGCGCCTTACCGTCTGCATCGCTCAGGCCGCACACGTGGTCAAGATGCAGGTGGGTCAGGAAAATGGTATCGACCCGATCGGGACGATACCCTGATGCGTTTATATTGCTGACCAGCTGGCCGGCCGTTTCCGACATGCAGTTGCCTCCTCCGCTGTCAATCATCACTAGGTGTTTACCGGTATTCACCAGGAAGGCGTTGAAGGCAGTAGGCATGCGTTCGGCATCAATTTTGTGTTGAGCCAGCAGTTCGCGAACCTTGTCGCCTGAGAGCCCGTGTAGCAAGGCAGGCGAAAGATCGTTATAGCCGTCGAAAAGCGCCGTCACCTCATATTCCCCGACCGCCAGACGATAATACCCCGGGACCTGCTGTTTCACCTGCGCAGGGGCATCTGCCCATGATGAGCTTGCAAAGAGCAGGCCGCTGAACGCCAGAACCGTTTTCAACTTTTTCATCTTCACTCCAGACTGATATTTTTTCAGGTTGTGAAGAGACTATGGCAGCGTAACGATTAATAATGTAGACATGTACTTTGATAGGTCAGCATAACGAAAAGCGATACAATGAAGCTGGAAGACGTTGAAGTGTTTGTCGAAGCCGTCAAGGCGGGTAGCCTGGCGGGCGCCGCGCGTCGGCTCTCTGTGAGCGCCATGGCGGCATCACGGTCTCTTAATAATCTTGAGGCGGAACTGGGGGTCAGGCTGGTGCACCGCACCACGCGTTCCCTCTCACCCACCAGCGATGGGGACGTTTTTTTACCCCATGCGCAGGCGCTGCTGGAAGATAAAAATAATGCGCTGGCCGATCTGTTTCCCGAGGGGACGCATCTTACCGGACGCCTGCGCATTACCGCCTCAGCAGGGTTTGGCCGTAAGATCGTTGCTCCTATGCTGACCCGGTTTATGCAGCAACATCCCGCCCTGCAGGTTGATTTACTCGCCACCGACGAACAGGTGGATATTGTCGGAAAAGGCATAGACGTGGCGTTACGCATTGCTCCGCTGCGAGACAACCGATTAGTTGCCCATCGCCTGTGTCACAACCCACGGGATCTCTGCGCCAGCGCGGCGTATCTTGCCGCAAATGGCTATCCAAAATCGTTTAACGATCTGGCGGCACACAGCTGTCTGACCACGTCAGATACCGTCCACTGGTCATTCGAACAGGGCGAACAGCGCTACAGGCAAAAGGTCTCGGGCCGATTCTCCGCGAACTCTGTTGAGGCCATTTTCGAAGCCTGCCTGGGAGGGTTGGGCATCGCCAATTTATCTCGCTGGTACGTAGAACCGGCCTTCAGAGAGGGTAAACTCGAGCGGATCGTCCTGGAGGATGTCCGGCCGGAATCGCTGGCCGTTTGGGCGGTTTATCCGACCTCCAGGCTGATCCCGGCAAAAGTACGAAAATTTGTGGAGGCACTGGAAGCCGAACTGTTGCTCAATCCGCTAACGCAACTCACCTGATACTATTTTACCGGCACCAGGCGCGCCGCCACAATCTGGTGCCCGGCCTGCACATCCGTATTTTCGATACGCTGCATGATTCTGTCCGCCAGGGTGTAACCCATCTCCCGCGCGGGGGTAGTGGCCCAGACGATCGGCAGATCGTCCAGCGCGTTTTCACCGACGTCGGCGAACGCCCCCAGCGCCACCTGGTGGCCGAAGAAGGTTTCCACCCCGCCCTCGCCGCTCTGACGCCCGGCGCGGATCAGGCCAAACCAGGCGCCCATGGCAATCACATCGTTGTAGCAAATCACGGCGCTGATCGTCGGACTGCTGCGCAGCAGCGCGCCTATCGCTTCCGCCGCTTTCTTCTGACTGGATTCACACTCCACGACCCATTCGCTGTGGAACGGCAGGCCGTATTTAATCAGCGTCGCGCAGTAGCCGCCGACCCGCTCGGCGCGGGTCAGGGACGAGCTTTTCCCACCGAGCCACGCAATGCGCTGGTGTCCGCGACGAATAAGATGCTCGGTCAGCATTTGCGCGGCCTGCATGTTATCCGGGCGCAGCGTATCGGCCTCGTCGAGGTAGCTGGCGCGCGAAGCAAACACCAGCGGCACGCCTTTTTCGGCGGCGCGCTCGCACAGCTCGCTGCCCACGCCCGACGCTCCGGCGACGATTACCCCGTCAACACCCTGATTCAGCAGCATATCGAGCCGGGAAAGAAGCTGATCGGCCTCGCGACCGCCGTGCAGAAGAAAGACCATCCGCCCCTGCGCTTCAAGCGCTTCGGTTAACCCGGCGGTCAGCTCCGCATAGAAAGGTGACGTCAGGTCGCGAACAATCAGGCCAATCACTCCGCTTTGCCCGCCGCGCAGCGCCGACGCCTGACGGTTACGCACAAAACCCAGCTGCTCAACCGCCTCGTTAACCCGCTGACCGGTCGCAGGAGAGATGCGCCCTTTTCCGCTTAGCACCAGAGAAACGGTGCTGACGGAAACGCCCGCCGCCAGCGCGACATCGTTGATGGTGATTTTTTTCGCTACAGCCATGTGTTGGCGTGACTCCCTGAAATGAGATCGGTAAAACGTTTTATCAATACGTTATCTTTATACTACCAGTCAAAGCCTGAGAATGTGATTTAGCGCGCACTAAACTTTGATAAAACGTTTTATCTTCTCGCAGCATTGAAGCAGGCAAACTGATTTTAACAATAAAGGAGTCGTTTTATGACGGCGAAAGCAGCACAAAAAATATCGCTGTGGGAATTTTTCCAGCAACTGGGTAAAACCTTTATGCTGCCCGTGGCACTCCTCTCGTTCTGCGGGATCATGCTCGGGATCGGCAGCTCGCTGAGCAGTAAAGACGTCATCACGCTGATCCCGTTCCTCGGTACCCCGGTGCTGCAGGCGATCTTCATCTGGATGAGTAAAGTCGGCTCCTTTGCGTTTAGCTTCCTGCCCGTGATGTTCTGTATTGCTATCCCGCTGGGCCTGGCGCGCGAAAATAAAGGCGTCGCGGCGTTTGCCGGGTTTGTGGGTTACGCCGTGATGAACCTGGCGGTTAACTTCTGGCTGACCGCGAAAGGCATTCTGCCGACCACCGACGCCGCCGTGCTGAAAGCCAACAACATTCAGAGCGTGATCGGCATCCAGTCTATTGATACCGGGATCCTCGGGGCAGTGATCGCGGGTGTGATTATCTGGATGCTGCACGAGCGCTTCCACAATATCCGGCTGCCGGATGCCCTGGCCTTCTTCGGCGGTACCCGCTTCGTGCCGATTGTTACCCTGGTGGTGATGGGCCTGTTTGGTCTGATCATTCCGCTGATCTGGCCGGTCTTCGCGATGGGCATCAACGGCATCGGCCGCATCATCAACGGCGCGGGAGATTTCGGTCCGATGATCTTCGGCACCGGCGAGCGTCTGCTCCTGCCGTTTGGCCTGCAGCATATCCTGGTGGCCCTGATTCGCTTCACCGAAGCGGGCGGTACGATGGAGGTATGCGGTCACGACGTGAGCGGCGCGCTGACCATCTTCCAGGCGCAGCTGAGCTGTCCGACCACCCACGGCTTCTCGGAAAGCGCCACCCGCTTCCTGTCTCAGGGTAAAATGCCTGCCTTCCTCGGCGGCCTGCCAGGTGCCGCGCTGGCGATGTACCACTGCGCGCGCCCGGAAAACCGTCATAAAATTAAAGGCCTGCTCATTTCCGGCGTGATCGCCTGCGTCGTGGGCGGAACCACCGAGCCAATCGAATTCCTGTTCCTGTTCGTCGCACCGGTGCTGTACCTCATCCACGCGGTGCTGACCGGTCTGGGCTTTACCGTGATGGCGGTGCTGGGCGTGACCATCGGCAACACCGACGGCAACGTGATCGACTTCGTGGTGTTCGGGATCCTGCACGGCCTGTCCACCAAGTGGTACCTGGTGTCGGTCGTGGCGGCTATCTGGTTTGCGGTTTACTACGGCATCTTCCGCTTCGCCATCACCCGCTTTAACCTGAAAACGCCTGGCCGCGATACCGATACGGCGAGCAGCGTTGAACAGGCGGTTGCCGGGACCGTGGGCAAATCCGGCTACAACACACCGGCCATTCTGGCGGCGCTGGGCGGTGCGGATAACATCACCTCGCTCGATAACTGCATCACCCGCCTGCGTCTGTCGGTGGCGGATATGTCAAAAGTGGATACCAACGCCCTGAAAGCCAACCGGGCCATCGGCGTGGTACAGTTAAATCAGCACAATTTGCAGGTGGTTATCGGCCCGCAGGTCCAGTCGGTGAAGGATGAGCTGGCAACCCTGATGCGAACAGTTGAAGCCTGATGCCTCAGCCCCCTCTCATGAGGGGGTTTTACTTTAAGGACTCACGTCATGTTTGATTTTTCTACCGTCGTGGATCGACACGGCACCTGGTGTACGCAGTGGGACTACGTCGCCGACCGCTTTGGCGCGGCCGATCTGCTGCCCTTCACCATCTCGGATATGGATTTCGCCACCGCGCCCAGCATTACCGACGCGCTGCATCAGCGCATTAATCACGGCGTGCTGGGCTACAGCCGCTGGAAGAACGAGGAGTTTCTCGCCGCCGTCGCGCACTGGTTCCAGCAGCGCTTTAACAGCACGATTGATACGGAAACCGTCGTTTATGGTCCTTCCGTTATCTACATGGTGTCAGAGCTGATTCGTCTCTGGTCACACCCAGGCGACGGCGTAGTGGTTCACACCCCGGCATACGACGCGTTTTACAAAGCTATTGAAGGGAATGCGCGTCATGTGGTGCCCGTGGAGATGGAAAAGCACGCCGCAGGCTGGCAGGGAAATATGGCTGCGCTGGAAGCGGCCCTGGCAAAACCTGAAAACAAAATTTTGCTGCTGTGCAGCCCGCAAAACCCAACCGGCAAGGTCTGGACGAGGGACGAGCTGACGCAGATGGCTGAACTGTGCGCACGCAATGACGTGGCGGTTATCAGCGATGAAATTCATATGGACATGGTGTGGGGAGAGCATCGTCACACGCCGTGGAGCGCGGTGGCGCGCGGCAAATGGGCGCTTCTCACCTCCGGCTCGAAAAGCTTTAATATTCCGGCGCTGACGGGCGCTTACGGCCTTATTGGTGATGAGGAGAGCCGTAACGGTTATCTCAGCGCACTAAAAGGCCGGGACGGGCTCTCTTCTCCTTCCGTGCTGGCGCTAACGGCGCATATCGCCGCCTATCAGCAGGGAGGGCCGTGGCTGGATGCCCTGCGGGGATATCTGGAAGAGAATCTGTTGTATATCGCGCAGGAAGTAAACCGCGCCTTTCCGAAACTGAACTGGCAGCCGCCCGAAGCGACCTACCTGGCCTGGATTGACCTGCGCCCGCTGAACATTGACGATCGGGCGCTGCAAAAAGTGCTAATCGAGCAGCAAAAAGTCGCCATCATGCCGGGATATACCTACGGCAAAGAGGGAAACGGCTTTGTTCGCCTGAACGCCGGCTGTCCACGCAGCAAGCTGGAACAAGGGGTGCAACGCCTCATTGCCGGGATTAACACGCTCCTGTAATCAATTTGCGCAACGGAATATTCCCTTGCGCAAATAGCTTTTTACCCCGTTTTGTTTTTATAATATGGCGCACTTTAACCAGAAAAGAGTGCGACCATGATTGATACACGCCTGCCTTTAACTGATATTCATCGTCACCTTGACGGTAACATTCGTGCCCAAACCATCCTCGATCTTGGCCGCCAGTTCAATTTAACGCTTCCTGCGCAGACGCTTGAGTCGCTGATCCCTCACGTACAGGTGACCTCCAATGAACCGGACCTGGTCAGCTTCCTGAGCAAACTCGACTGGGGCGTGAAGATGCTGGCCTCGCTGGATGCCTGCCGCCGCGTGGCGTTTGAAAACATTGAAGATGCGGCCCGTAACGGCCTGCATTACGTCGAGCTGCGCTTCTCGCCGGGCTATATGGCGATGACCCACAACCTGCCCGTTGCAGGCGTGGTGGAAGCCGTGATTGAAGGCGTCCGCGAAGGATGTAAAACCTTCGACGTTCAGGCCCGTCTGATTGGCATTATGAGCCGTACGTTCGGCGAAGCCGCCTGCCTGCAGGAGCTGGAAGCGCTGCTGGCCCATCGCGATGCCATCACCGCCGTCGATCTCGCCGGTGACGAGCTGGGCTTCCCGGGCAGTCTGTTCCTCTCCCACTTCAACCGCGCGCGCGATGCCGGCTGGCACATTACCGTGCATGCGGGTGAAGCGGCTGGCCCGGAAAGCATCTGGCAGGCCATCCGAGAGCTGGGCGCCGAGCGTATTGGTCACGGCGTGAAGGCGGTAGAAGATCGCGCCCTGATGGATTTCCTGGCGGAGCAGCGCATCGGGATTGAGTCATGCCTGACGTCTAACATTCAGACCAGCACCGTCGCAACGCTGGCGCATCATCCGCTGAAAACGTTCCTTGAACACGGCGTGCTGGCCTCGCTGAACACGGACGATCCGGCAGTACAGGGCGTGGATATCATCCACGAGTACAACATCGCCGCACCGCAGGCGGGGCTGAGCCGCGAGCAGATCCGTCAGGCGCAGATCAACGGGCTGGAGATCGCTTTCCTGACGCCTGAAGAGAAGCAGGCGCTTAAAGATAAAGTGGCTCGCGGTTGAGCATTTGCCGGGTGACGGCTACGCCTTACCCGGCCTACAAAAATATTTAAAATTATGCCAGACAGAGCGTGGCGCGATGTTTGGCAGATTCAATACCCAGCTCAATCAGCTCCATAATCTGAATCGCCTGGCTGGCCGGAACAGGATTTTCGCCCGTGCCGCTCAGCGCATCGCGGATGCCCGCGTAATAGGCCGGATAGTTGCCCGGGATCGTCAGCAAGGTCTCCTCTACCAGTTCCTCACCTTCCACCCGCGTTACCACGCCGTCGCGCATATCATAGCCCCAGTCTTCCTGCGGCAAACGTTCACCGCTTTTCAGCCGGTCCTCCTGCGGATCGAGGCCAAACTTCACGTAGCTCCCGCGCGTACCGTGAATAATGTAGCGGGCCGATTCCGCGGCCGCGACCATCGTGCCGTGCAGCACAACCCGCCGCTGCGGGTAGCTGAGCACCGCGTGGAAGTAATCGGTCGTCTGCGCTCCGGGCCGGAGCTGGGCCAGATCGACCGTCATGCTCACCGGCAGACCAAAAAGATTGACCGCCTGATCCAGCAGATGCGGGGCTAAATCGTACCAGATGCCGCTGCCTGGACCAGCCTGCTCGCGCCAGCGGTTTCGTACCTGCGGACGGAAGCGGTCAAAGTGCGATTCAAAGAAGAGGATCTCCCCTAGCGTGCCTTCACTGAGAAGCCTTTTTACCGTCAGAAAGTCGCTGTCCCAGCGGCGGTTATGAAACACCGACAGCAGCCTGCCGAGACTCTTTGCCAGCGCATCCAGCTCGCGAGCCTGAGACAGCGTGACGGTAAAGGGCTTATCGACCACCACGTGTTTACCGGCCTCCAGCGCGGCCTTTGCCAGCGGAAAGTGGGTGTCGTTCGGGGTGGGGATAACGATTAAATCGATATTCGGATCGTTGAAAAGGTGTTTTGGCTCAGAGACAACCGGCACGGAAGGCCAGTCGGCATGGACTTTAGCGGCATCGCTGCTGGATACCGCAGCCAGGGTCATCCCCGGCATTCCGGCTATCAGAGGCGCATGAAACGTTTTGCTTGCATACCCGTAGCCGATAAGCCCAACGCGGATATTATCACTCATAGTGCCGTCCTCTTTTATGACGTTCTTATTTCACACTGGCTAGCCTGGCATTACCACAGATTAATAATGTGCCATATGACTTAAAATAGCAGGTTGTACGGGTTGTTTTTGTTACATAGTATTAACCCACTGATTTTGTTTAAGGGAACCGTTCCCAAAGCGCTTGCCGTCGGGGAAACGTCGCTGTAACATTTGCGACCTGTATTTATGGATAAAGTACAACTACGAATCATGACGTCAATTATTAATCGAATCATTGAATTAGCGGGATGGATTGTTCTTGGGGTTTCGGTCATTTTGCTGGGTGTTGCCAGCCATATCGATAACTACCAGCCGCCGGAGCCTGTCACAGTCGCCCAACCTAAGTAACCGGTTACTGCAATAAAGAGTGACATAATATGTCAGTTACTTATTGCCAGCCCTGGTGAACACGGTTAACCTTCTCTTCCAGGCATCGTCTGATGCCTGAATTTCAGCAAAGAAAACTCCTAATTTCGTCGCGTTACCTGAGTGGGCTGTTTACGTCTTTATTAATCCGTTTATTATTCGAACGAATTACCTTAACTGGTATTACTCACTTTTATATGGAAACTTATTAATATGACAGTTCAGGACTATTTATTAAAATTTCGCAAGATCAATTCGCTTGAGAGCCTGGAAAAACTGTTTGACCATCTGAACTACACCCTGTCGGATAATCAGGACATCATTAATATGTATCGCGCCGCTGACCATCGCCGTGCGGAGCTGGTTTCCGGAGGTCGTTTGTTCAACGTGGGTGAAGTGCCTAAGTCCGTATGGCGTTACGTTTTATAAGAAAGTAGCCATCCGCGCGAAATGTTATATACTCTCCGCCCTGCAAACTGGCTGTACAACATTTCGCGCAGATTATGGGAGAGTTCATGACCGCAACGCCTGGAGAACGCATTGGAGGCTGGTTAATCGCCCCACTGGCATGGCTGCTGGTTGCCTTATTAAGCGCATCGCTTGCGCTGCTGCTGTATACCACCGCACTGATTACCCCTCACGCCATCCAGACACTGATGTCGCAAAGCGTGCTGAATATTGCGATGTGGTTTGTGTCGTTCGTTTTCGCAATTGGAATGTGGTACTACACCCTGTGGTTGACCATCGCTTTCTTTAAGCGCCGCAAAAGTGTACCTAAACACTACATTATCTGGCTGCTGATTTCGGTTCTGCTGGCGGTGAAAGCCTTTGCTTTTTCGCCCGTATCAGACGCTCTGGCCGTTCGTCAGCTGCTTTTCCCGTTACTGGCCGCCGCGCTGCTGGTCCCCTATTTCAAGCGTTCGACGCGGGTAAAAAACACCTTCGTGAACCCGTAATAACCTTACAGATAACCTGTTGTCGCCTGCGTGAGTTTGTCCGATAATAGGCGGCTTTTTTATTTCAGGCTAAATAATGACCGATTACTTACTGCTCTTTGTCGGCACCGTGCTGGTTAACAACTTCGTTCTGGTGAAGTTCCTTGGCCTGTGCCCGTTTATGGGCGTGTCCAAAAAGCTGGAAACGGCGATGGGCATGGGGCTGGCGACAACCTTCGTCATGACGATGGCGTCCATCTGCGCGTGGTTGATTGATACCTGGATCCTCATCCCGCTGGGGTTAATCTATCTTCGTACGCTGGCTTTTATTCTGGTCATTGCGGTTGTTGTGCAATTTACTGAAATGGTGGTGCGTAAAACCAGCCCGGCCCTCTATCGCCTGCTGGGTATCTTCCTGCCGCTGATCACCACCAACTGTGCCGTTCTCGGCGTTGCGCTGCTGAACATCAACCTTGGCCATAACTTCATGCAGTCGGCGCTGTACGGTTTTTCCGCCGCCGTCGGTTTCTCATTTGTTATGGTCCTCTTCGCGTCGATTCGCGAGCGTCTGGCGGCAGCGGATATCCCTGCTCCCTTCCGCGGTAACGCGATTGCGCTGGTGACCGCGGGTTTAATGTCTCTGGCCTTTATGGGCTTTAGTGGTCTGGTGAAGTTGTAATGAATGCTATCTGGATTGCCATCGCCTCTATCAGCGTCCTGGGGTTGGTGTTTGGCCTTATCCTGGGTTACGCCTCCCGCCGTTTCGCGGTAGAGGACGATCCTGTTGTTGAAAAAATTGATGAGCTTTTGCCGCAAAGCCAGTGCGGGCAGTGCGGCTACCCGGGCTGCCGTCCCTACGCTGAAGCGGTAGGCATTCAGGGTGAAAAAATTAACCGCTGCGCCCCCGGCGGCGAAGCGGTGATGCTGAAAATTGCGGCCCTGCTTAACGTCGATCCACAGCCCGTTGATGGCGATGCGGAGGTGCAGGAGCCGGTTCGCGCCCTCGCCGTGATCGACGAGGCAAACTGCATCGGCTGTACCAAATGTATTCAGGCCTGCCCGGTTGACGCCATTGTTGGCGCCACCCGCGCCATGCACACCGTCGTGGCGGATCTGTGCACCGGCTGTAACCTCTGCGTGGCCCCCTGCCCGACGCAATGTATTGAGCTGCGCCCGGTTGAAACGACTACCGAAAGCTGGAAGTGGGATCTTCAAACCATTCCGGTTCGCATCATTCCTGTGGAACAACATGCTTAAGTTATTTTCTGCTTTCAGAAAAGATAAGATTTGGGACTTTGACGGCGGTATCCATCCGCCGGAGATGAAAACCCAGTCCAACGGCACGCCGCTGCGTCAAATTCCGCTGGCGACGCGTTACGTCATGCCGCTCAAACAGCATATTGGCGCTGAGGGCGAGCTGTGCGTGAAAGAAGGCGATACGGTTCTTCGCGGTCAGCCGCTGACCTTTGGCCGTGGACGCATGCTGCCGATACACGCCCCTACCTCCGGTAAAGTGGTGGCGATTGCCCCTCATACGGTGGCTCATCCGTCCGCGCTGTCGGAGCTGAGCGTGATCATTGAAGCCGACGGCGAAGACCGCTGGATTGAACGTGACGGCTGGAGCGATTACCGCAGCCAGAGCCGCGAAGCGCTTATCGAGCGTATTCATCAGTTCGGCGTCGCCGGGCTGGGCGGCGCGGGCTTCCCGACCGGCGTCAAGCTGCGCGGCGGTGGCGATAACATCCAGACGTTGATTATCAACGCCGCCGAGTGCGAGCCCTATATCACCGCCGACGATCGTCTGATGCAGGATTGCGCCGCTCAGGTGGTGGAAGGCATCCGCATCCTGGCGCACATTCTTAAGCCGCGGGAAGTGCTGATTGGTATCGAAGACAATAAACCGCAGGCCATCTCGATGCTGCGCGCCGTGCTGGCGGGCAGTCACGATATTAGCCTGCGCGTTATCCCGACCAAGTACCCTTCTGGCGGCGCAAAACAGCTGACGCAAATTCTCACCGGCAAGCAGGTGCCGCACGGCGGACGCTCTTCGGATATCGGCGTGCTGATGCAAAACGTCGGCACCGCCTATGCGGTGAAACGCGCGGTGATTGACGGCGAGCCGTTGACCGAACGCGTGGTGACGCTGACCGGCGAGTCGGTTTCCCGTCCGGGCAACGTCTGGGCGCGTCTGGGTACGCCGGTGCGCCATCTGCTGGAACAGGCTGAATTTTGCCCGACCAGCGACCAGATGGTGATCATGGGCGGCCCGCTGATGGGCTTTACGCTGCCGTGGCTGGACGTTCCGGTAGTGAAAATCACGAACTGTCTGCTCGCCCCTTCCCCAACCGAAATGGGTGAAGAACAGGAAGAGAAAGGCTGCATCCGCTGCAGCGCCTGCGCCGATGCCTGCCCGGCGGATCTGCTCCCGCAGCAGCTGTACTGGTACAGCAAAGGCCAGCTGCACGACAAGGCAAAATCCCATAACCTGGCCGACTGCATTGAATGCGGCGCCTGCGCCTGGGTCTGCCCAAGCAACATTCCGCTGGTGCAATACTTCCGTCAGGAGAAGGCCGAGATTTATGCCATTTCCATGGAAGAAAAACGCGCCGCGGAAGCCAAGGCACGTTTCGAAGCGCGTCAGGCGCGACTGGAGCGCGAAAAAATCGCCCGTCAGGAACGCCATAAGCAGGCCGCCGTTCAGCCTGCCGGGAAAGATCAGGATGCGATTAACGCCGCACTGGCGCGCGTTCGTGAGAAAAAAGCCGATGCCGCCCAGACGGTAGTGATCCAGGCCGGGGAAAAACCGGATAACAGCGAAGCGATTGCCGCTCGCGAAGCGCGAAAGGCTGCGGCTCGCGCGCGTCAGGCGGAAAAAGCGCAAACGGTTCAGGCAGATACTGAGATCGACCCGCGTAAAGCGGCCGTTGAAGCGGCGATTGCGCGCGCCAAAGCCCGCAAATCGGGTGAGCAAAGCGTGGTCATCGAGCAGGATGCGGTCGATCCGCGCAAAGCCGCCGTTGAAGCAGCGATTGCCCGGGCCAAAGCCCGTAAGGCTGCGCAGCAGGCGCCAGAGGCAGTATCAGAAGCAGAAGCACCACCGGTCGACCCGCGTAAAGCCGCCGTAGAAGCGGCAATTGCACGGGCTAAAGCCCGTAAGGCTGCGCAGCAGGCACCAACGGTAGTATCAGAAGCAGAAGCACCACAGGTCGACCCGCGTAAAGCCGCCGTAGAAGCAGCGATTGCCCGCGCCAAAGCCCGTAAGGCAGCGCAGCAGGAAGAGCAGCCGCAGGCCGCCAACGATGACCCGCGCAAGGCCGCCGTCGCCGCCGCCATTGCGCGCGTTCAGGCGAAGAAAGCCGCACAGCAAGCCGTAAACGAGGATTAAATGGTTTTCAGAATCGCAAGTTCCCCCTACACCCACAACCAGCGTCAGACATCACGCATTATGATGCTGGTCTGCCTGGCCGCGCTGCCGGGCATTGCCGTTCAGTGCTGGTTTTTCGGCTGGGGAACCCTGTTCCAGATAGCCCTGGGCTGCGCCAGCGCCGTCGCGGCGGAAGCACTCGTCCTGAAGCTGCGTAAGATGGCGGTGTCACGCATTCTGGCTGACAACTCCGCGCTGCTGACCGGCCTGCTGCTCGCCATCAGTATTCCGCCGTTTGCCCCGTGGTGGATGGTCGTGCTCGGTACCGTGTTTGCCGTGATCATTGCCAAACAGCTGTACGGCGGGCTCGGCCATAACCCGTTTAACCCGGCGATGATTGGCTACGTGGTGCTGCTGATCTCCTTCCCGGTGCAGATGACCAGCTGGCTGCCGCCGCACGAGATTGCGGCCACGGTTCCGGGCTTTATGGATGCCCTGCACGTTATCTTTACCGGCCATACGGCGCCGGGCGCTGACATGAACGCGCTGCGCATGGGCGTGGACGGCATCAGCCAAGCGACGCCTCTCGATACCTTTAAAACGTCCCTGCATGCCGGGCACAGCGTTGAGCAGATTATGAAATCCGCGATTTACAGCGGCATGCTGGCGGGTGCAGGCTGGCAGTGGGTCAACCTGGCGTATCTGCTGGGCGGCCTGTTCCTGCTGCAGCAGAAAGCCATTCGCTGGCATATTCCGGTCAGCTTCCTCGTGACGCTGGCGGTTTGCGCCACGCTGGGATGGGTATTCTCTCCTGAATCACTCGCCAGCCCGCAGATGCACCTGCTCTCCGGGGCGACCATGCTGGGTGCCTTCTTTATCCTGACGGACCCGGTTACGGCGTCAACGACTAACCGCGGCCGCCTGATCTTCGGCGCGCTGGCAGGCCTGCTGGTATGGCTGATCCGCAGCTTTGGCGGTTACCCGGACGGCGTCGCGTTTGCCGTCCTGCTCGCCAACATTACCGTTCCGCTCATCGACTATTACACGCGTCCGCGCGTGTACGGCCATCGCTAAGGGTTTCGCCATGTTAAAAACGATGCAAAAACACGGCGTCACGCTGGCTGTCTTCGCCGCGGTCCTGACCGGGCTGACGGCCCTGGTTAACTCGTTAACCAAAACGACCATCGAAGAGCAGGCTTCAAAGCAGCAAAAGGCGCTGTTCGATCAGGTGATCCCATCAGATTTCTACGATAATGACCTGCAAAAGAGCTGCTTTGTGGTAGACGCGCCGCAGCTTGGGAAAGGCTCTCACCGCCTCTTTATTGCCCGCAAAGGGGATAAACCGGTAGGCGCGGTGATGGAAGCGACGGCGCCCGACGGCTATTCCGGCGCCATTCAACTGCTCGTCGGCAGCGATTTCTCCGGCACAATACTGGGTACCCGCGTGACGCAGCATCATGAAACGCCGGGCCTGGGCGATAAAATTGAAACCCGTCTGAGCGACTGGATTTTGCACTTCGCCAGTAAAGTTATCCATGGCGAAGGGGATACCGCGTTTGCGGTGAAGAAAGATGGCGGCGAGTTCGACCAGTTCACCGGCGCGACCATCACGCCGCGCGCCGTGGTGAACGCCGTAAAACGAGCCGGGCTGTATGCCGAAACGCTGCCCGCGCAAATCAACAATCTTCCGGCCTGTAGGGAGTAATCATGAGCCAGGTTAAAGAGGTTATTGTCCAGGGGTTGTGGAAGAACAACTCCGCGCTGGTCCAGCTTCTGGGGATGTGCCCACTGCTGGCGGTAACGTCCACCGCCACCAACGCGCTCGGTCTGGGTCTGGCAACCACGCTGGTGCTGACCCTGACCAACCTCTCCATCTCCGCCCTGCGCCGCTGGACGCCGTCGGAAATTCGTATTCCGATTTACGTCATGATCATTGCGTCTGTTGTTAGCGTCGTACAAATGCTCATCAACGCTTACGCATTCGGCCTGTACCAGTCGCTTGGGATCTTTATTCCCCTTATCGTCACCAACTGTATCGTCGTTGGCCGTGCGGAAGCGTTCGCGGTGAAAAACAGTCCCGCCATGTCGGCGCTGGATGGTTTTTCCATTGGAATGGGCGCCACCTGCGCCATGTTCGTGCTGGGCTCGCTGCGCGAGATCCTCGGTAACGGTACGCTGTTTGACGGCGCAGATGCGCTGCTGGGCGGCTGGGCCAAAGCGCTGCGCGTTGAAGTGTTCCACACCGATACGCCATTCCTGCTGGCAATGCTGCCCCCTGGCGCGTTTATTGGCCTTGGCATGATGCTGGCGATAAAATACCTGATTGATGAGAAACGTAAGCGCCGCGCGGCTGAGCGTAGCGTTCTGGAAGGGACACCCGAGAAGGCTTCATGAATAAAGAAAAGCGCATTGCGATCCTGACCCGTCTGCGGGACGAGAACCCGCATCCGACGACGGAGCTGAACTTTACCTCCCCGTTTGAGCTGCTGATCGCGGTGTTGCTCTCTGCGCAGGCGACCGATGTGAGCGTCAATAAAGCCACTGCCCTGCTTTATCCGGTCGCCAATACGCCAAAAGCCATGCTGGAGCTGGGCGTGGAAGGCGTGAAGTCCTATATCAAAACCATCGGCCTGTTTAACAGCAAAGCCGAGAACGTCATTAAGACCTGCCGGATCCTGCTGGAACAGCACGGGGGCGAAGTACCGGAAGATCGCGCCGCGCTGGAAGCCTTACCGGGCGTGGGGCGTAAGACTGCGAACGTGGTGCTCAACACCGCGTTTGGCTGGCCGACCATCGCCGTGGATACGCATATTTTCCGCGTGTCTAACCGGACTAACTTCGCGCCGGGGAAAAATGTTGAGCAGGTCGAAGAGAAGCTGTTAAAGGTGGTTCCGGCCGAATTTAAGGTTGATTGCCATCACTGGCTGATTCTGCACGGTCGCTATACCTGTATTGCCCGTAAGCCTCGCTGCGGCTCCTGCATTATTGAAGATCTCTGCGAATACAAAGAAAAAGTGTATCCCTGATCGTCACAACCCTTACCAAAAGAAGGGCTACCAGGCACCCTTCTTTTGGCCGTTATTTGTCCGTCTTTCGTTCCCCCTGACCTGTCACTTGTTCGGTTGTTTAACGCTCAAACAGGTTAATACTTTTTTCATAGCCAAAAATTTCTATACATCTGTGATCGCGATCACCCTGATAACTTCATGTTGAATTTTTGTTGTCAAAACCCGCCTAAACCCTTTGTCTGACAAGATACTCTCCTTCCATTGCCGAAGATAAGACCAGCTATTTTTCAGAATATGGGCTATATCACTGCGATAAGCGGCAAATAGCAGAACATATCGCCAAAGGCCGGTTGAAGTGGGTTATTGCCAGTCGAAAAAACTACCTTTAATCATCGTATGAAATTTAACGCTGAATAACATTTATATGAACCGACGATTATACCACTTCAGATATATGTAACAGATTATTACAAATGTATTGCCAGATGGGGCAGGATAGTGAACATTACCCGCCGTTTCTCCTCCCAATATAACTATAAGGCGTATGGACGACGGCCATCACGCTATGAACACCCCCGTTAATATGGGATGTAAAAAAAGAGGTATATGTGTCTACTGCAAACAATAAACCAACAGATGAAAGCGTAAGTCTTAACGCTTTTAAACAGCCTAAAGCGTTCTATCTCATCTTCTCTATCGAGTTATGGGAGCGTTTTGGTTATTACGGCCTGCAAGGGATCATGGCGGTTTACCTGGTAAAACAGCTGGGTATGTCCGAAGCCGATTCCATCACGCTGTTCTCTTCCTTTAGTGCTCTGGTGTACGGTCTGGTCGCAATTGGCGGCTGGCTGGGTGATAAAGTCCTCGGGACTAAACGTGTCATCATGCTGGGCGCCATTGTCCTGGCGATTGGCTATGGTCTGGTTGCATGGTCAGGGCACGATGCCGCTGTCGTGTATATGGGTATGGCGACGATTGCCGTCGGTAACGGTCTGTTCAAAGCAAACCCGTCCTCCCTGCTCTCTACCTGCTACAGCAAAGACGATCCGCGTCTGGACGGTGCATTTACCATGTACTACATGTCCATCAACATCGGTTCGTTCTTCTCGATGCTGGCAACCCCATGGCTCGCAGCTAAGTTCGGCTGGAGCGTGGCGTTCGCGCTGAGCTTCGTGGGTATGCTGATCACCGTGGTGAACTTCCTGTTCTGCCGCAGCTGGGTTAAAGACTACGGTTCAAAACCTGACTTCGAGCCTGTTCATATGGGCAAACTGCTGGCCACCATCGTGGGCGTTGTTGTCCTCGCGGCAATTGCCACCTGGCTGTTGCACAACCAGGGTATCGCCCGTGCCGTTCTGGGCGTGGTTGCGCTGGGTATCGTGGTTATCTTTGCGAAAGAAGCGTTCGCCATGCAGGGTGCTGCCCGTCGCAAGATGATTGTGGCGTTCATTCTGATGCTGGAAGCGATTATCTTCTTCGTGCTGTACAGCCAGATGCCAACCTCACTGAACTTCTTCGCCATTCGTAACGTTGAGCACTCAATTCTGGGCATCGCGTTCGAACCGGAACAGTATCAGGCGCTGAACCCGTTCTGGATCATGATTGGTAGCCCGATTCTGGCCGCTATCTATAACAAGATGGGCGACCGTCTGCCGATGCCGCACAAGTTTGCGATCGGTATGGTGCTGTGCTCCGGCGCGTTCCTGGTGCTGCCGCTGGGTACCAAATTTGCCACCGACGCGGGTATCGTGTCCGTTAACTGGCTGATCCTGAGCTACGCGCTGCAGTCTATCGGTGAGCTGATGATCTCCGGTCTGGGTCTGGCGATGGTTGCACAGCTGGTGCCGCAGCGTCTGATGGGCTTCATTATGGGTAGCTGGTTCCTGACCACTGCCGGTGCGGCAATCATTGCGGGTAAAATTGCGAACCTGATGGCTGTGCCTGAAAACGTCACTGACCCACTGGTCTCCCTTAACGTCTACGGCACCGTGTTCATGCAGATTGGTATCGCGACTGCGGTTATTGCAGTTCTGATGCTGCTGACCGCGCCGAAACTGAATCGTATGACTCAGGACGACGACAAGACGGCTGAAGCGACCAAAACCGCTACCGCGTAAGATTATTGAGAAACGACGAGCCGCTAATGCATATTAGCGGCTTTTTTTTTGTCCGTTGGCGCACTAACATAGCTGAAACCTCAGCAAAAAGGAGTTACCGATGAAACTGTTCTACAAACCGGGCGCGTGCTCTCTTGCTTCCCATATCACCCTGCGCGAGAGCGGCAAAGATTTCACGCTGGATGGCGTTGATCTGATGAAAAAGCGTCTGGAAAATGGCGATGATTTTCTTGCCATTAACCCCAAGGGACAAGTTCCGGCTCTCTTGCTGGATGACGGTACTCTGCTGACCGAAGGCGTCGCGATTATGCAGTTCCTGGCCGATAGCGTACCCGATCGTCAGCTGCTGGCACCGGTCAGTACCATTTCTCGCTATAAGACGCTGGAATGGCTGAACTACATTGCGACCGAACTGCACAAAGGATTTACGCCGTTGTTCCGCCCGGATACGCCAGAGGAGTTCAAGCCGACCCTGCGTGCGCTTCTTGAGAAAAAGCTGCAGTACGTTAACGAATCGCTGAAAGACGAACAGTGGATTTGTGGTTCGCGCTTCACGATTGCCGATGCGTATCTGTTTACTGTGCTGCGCTGGGCGCGCGCGGTTAAGTTGAACCTGGAAGGGTTAGACCATATTGCATCGTATATGAAACGCGTGGCAGAGCGTCCTGCAGTAGCTGCGGCGCTGAAAGCGGAAGGGTTGAACTAACCGAGCGGCCTGTGTTGCCGGGTGGCGCTGACGCTCACCCGGCCTACACGTTTTGGCCGGTTATAACCGGGTTGCGCTGAAATAGTGCTCCGGCTTCGCGATACGATCCTGTGCCGCAACCACCTGCAGTTCATATTCCTGCATCTCTTTCGTCGCAATCATGATTTCGTACACCGCCGCGGTAACGTGCTCCAGCGCGTCGCGCATCGTCGCCCCCTGCAGTAATTTCACCAGCAGCAGACCGCTGGTGACATCCCCGACCCCAACCGGCTGGCGCAGGCCGAAATCCACCAGCGGACGGCTGATATGCCAGGCGTCATCTTTCGTCACCAGAAGCATCTCAAAATGGTCCTGACTCAGCCCTGCGCGCGCAAGGTGTTTTACCAGCACAACTTCAGGCCCCTGAGCGATCAGCTCACGAGACGCGCTTACCGCCTCTTCAACGCTGTTAACCGGATGCTCGCAGAGAATTTCGAGTTCGACCAGGTTTGGCGCAATGATATCGCTGGCGGGCAGCGCGTGGCGGACGTGAAACTCTGCAACGCCAGGCGCCACGATGCAGCCTTTCTCCGGGTGGCCCATAACGGGGTCGCAGAAGTATTTTGCCGCCGGGTTTGCGGCTTTCACCTGGCGTACGATGCCGAGGATATGCTCCCCCTGCTCCGCTGAGCCGAGGTAGCCGCTCAGCACGGCGTCACAGCGTTTAAGCTGGTCGATATCGGCAATCCCCTGCACAACCTCGCTGAGGTGCGAAGGCGGCATTACGCAGCCGGTCCATTTGCCGTATTGCGTGTGATTAGAGAACTGTACGGTATTAAGGGGCCAGACGTTGACGCCGAGGCGACGCATCGGGAATTCCGCGGCGCTATTGCCAGCGTGTCCAAAAACAACGTGGGACTGAATGGCGAGGATGTTCTTCATTTTTTTCTTACCAAACCCTGAAAAAACAAAAGGGGCGTGGTTTCCCACGCCCCTGGAGACTGTTAATTATTTCCAGCAGACAAGGCAGTAGTTTTTCTTACCGCGACGCAGCAGCGTGTAGCGGCCATACAGACGGTCACCGTCAACGAAGGTGTATTCCGGGTCGGCCTGTTTCTCACCGTTGATGGTGATAGCGTTAGACGCGATGGTTTTACGCGCCTGACCGCGCGAAGGCTGGAGCTCAGAGTCCACCAGCGCCTGCATGAGGTCAGCCCCTTTTTCCATCTCAACCATCGGCACGCCGTCCTGCGCCAGCTGTTCGAAGTCCGCTTCGCTCAGATCGCTCAGGGTACCGTTGAACAGGCTTGCGGTAATGCGTTTTGCCGCGGCCAGACCTTCTTCACCGTGAACCAGTTTGGTCACTTCGTCCGCCAGCACGTACTGCGCGCGCGGCGCTTTACCGCTGTTCTTGTCTTCTTCTTCCAGAGCATTGATCTCTGCGATATCCATGAAGGTGAAGAACTTCAGGAAGCGATAAACATCGGCATCCGCCGTGTTGATCCAGAACTGGTAGAACTTGTACGGGCTGGTTTTCTTCGGATCGAGCCATACTGCGCCGCCCTCAGTCTTACCGAATTTGGTGCCGTCGGCTTTGGTGATCAGCGGAACGGTCAGACCGAAGACCTGGTTCTGGTGCAGACGACGGGTCAGGTCGATACCGGAGGTGATGTTACCCCACTGATCGGAACCGCCAATCTGCAGGGAAACGCCGTGCAGCTTGTTCAGGCAGGCAAAGTCATAACCCTGCAGCAGGTTGTAGGAGAACTCGGTAAAGGAGATACCCTGGTCGTCACGGTTCAGACGCTGCTTAACGGCCTCTTTGTTAATCATCTGGTTAACAGAGAAGTGCTTGCCGATGTCGCGCAGGAAGGTCAGCACGTTCATGCTGCCAAACCAGTCGTAGTTGTTCGCGGCAATGGCAGAGTTATCACCACAGTTGAAGTCGAGGAACGGTGCAACCTGTTTGCGGATCTTATCCACCCACTCCTGCACGGTATCTTCGGTGTTCAGTTTACGCTCAGCGGCTTTAAAGCTTGGGTCACCAATCAGGCCGGTCGCGCCGCCCACCAGCGCAACAGGCTTGTGGCCCGCCATCTGGAAGCGTTTCAGGCATAACAATGGAACAAGATGCCCCAAATGCAAGCTGTCAGCGGTGGGATCGAAGCCGCAATAGAGCGCGATCGGGCCTTGCGCCAGTCGCTCTGCTAACGCTTCCTCGTCCGTCACCTGGGCCACGAGACCCCGCTCTTGCAATTGTTTAATCAAGTTACTGCTTGCCATCAAATTCTCCATGTATAAACGACTGCACCTTTGCCGGTACACGACTTTTCGCCTGATGCGAAAGGACCATAGAATAAAGCGCAAGCGCGGTGTGCGCTAGCGCTTAAATCAACAAATTTCGGGGATTATGGTGCCAGTCTGTCGATTTTCCAGCCGCCATTCTCGCGCTGGTATAAAAAGCGGTCATGCAGGCGATGTTCGCCCCCCTGCCAGAACTCCATCTGCTCAATCGGGATGCGGAACCCGCCCCAGAAGCTTGGCAGAGGAATTTCCCCCTGCTGGAACTTCTGCTTCAGCTCCAGGAATTTACTTTCCAGCACGCCGCGAGCAGAAATTCGACTGGACTGTTTGGATACCCAGGCGCCAATCTGGCTGTCACGCGGGCGGCTGTGGAAATACTTCACCACTTCCAGCGTCGAGAGACGTTCCGCCTTGCCGGTGACCATTACCTGACGCTCCAGCATGTGCCAGGGGAACAGCAGGCTGATACGCGGATTGTTTTCTAAATGGTGCGCCTTGCGGCTGCCGAGGTTGGTATAGAACACCAGCCCTTTCTCGTCATAATGCTTGAGCAATACGATGCGCTGATACGGTTGACCGTTTTCATCCACCGTTGCGACGACCATGGCCGTGGGGTCGGCGAGTTTCGCTTCGCAGGCCTGTTTCAGCCAGCGTTCAAAAAGCACGAGGGGTTCAGCGGGAAGATCCTGGCGACGCAGGCCGCCTTTAGTGTATTCACGGCGCAGATGCGCAATTTGCTGCAGTTCGTCGTTATCTGACATGGCGTTAGCTGACATTGAGAGTGGGTGGCGCTATTGTGCGCCGCCCCTGTAAAAATCTCAACGCTTCGGATTTTCGAGCTGGCAATTGTTCAGCACAATGCGGTCGCGTTTGTAGACCGTGGCGCTGTCGCCTTTCGACCAGAAGACGTAGATACCGTCGGAATAACGCGCGCCGGAGGCTGACATCCCCTGCTTCAGCGTCAGCAATTTATTGTCATAAACAAAACTGGCTTCCTGGCGTGGATTGTTCAGCTTTACGGTCAGCGGTTTTTCGTCACAGCGATACTCCAGCGTATCGGTCTGCATGCGCTCAAGGAGCTGGTTGTAGACGCTGCATCCTGACAGCAACAAAGGAGCGGCAATAAGAAGAAGTTTTTTCATGGGCGTATTCCGAAGACTTTCCTGGTCCTGGAGGGCATGGCTGCCCTCCTGTTTCGTTCCATTCTAACGACGACGCGCCGCGCTGAATTTCAGTTAACTCTGATTATGACGAGGATTTGCCGGGAAAATCGCCCCGAGGACGCTCGCCTCACGCGCGCCGGTTACCGACGGCAAGTTGCCCGGCAGTCCCGCAATGGTGCGCCAGGCAAGCCAGGCGAAGGCCAGCGCCTCCATATCATCCCCGCTGATGCCGGCCTCATCGGTCGTGGTCACTTCGGTACCCGGCAGTAGCCCCGCAAGACGCGCCATCACCAGCGGGTTGCGGCTTCCTCCGCCGCACACCAGCAGGCGTTCACATCCGCCGCTGAGCAGAACCTGTTCGGAGATCGACACGGCCGTCAGCTCGGCAAGCGTCGCCTGGACATCCTGCGGCGCGAGCGCCGGGAATGGTGCCAGCTGACGCTCAAGCCAGCCCAGGTTGAAGTATTCACGCCCCGTGCTCTTAGGGGCTGGCAGGGCAAAATATGGATCGCTCAGCATCGACTGCAGCAGCGGAATAATCACTTTCCCCCCGCTCGCCCACTCAGCGTTTTTATCATACGGTTGTCCGCACTGCCGCCAGATCCAGGCATCCATTAACATATTGCCCGGGCCGGTATCATAGCCGCGTACGGGCTGCCCCGGGATGAGCATCGACAGGTTGGCAATCCCACCAATGTTGAGCACCATACGCCGTTCTGAAGGGTGCGCCAGTAACGCCTGATGGAACGCGGGTACCAGCGGCGCGCCCTGCCCGCCAAGGGCGATATCGCGACGACGGAAATCGCCAACCACCGTCACGCCCGTCTTCGCCACAATTTGGTTGTTATCGCCGATTTGCAGGGTATGCGGGGCATCTCCGCCTGGCTCATGCCAGACCGTTTGTCCGTGACACCCGATGGCCACCACGTCCTGCGGGCGAAGATGTTCTTTTTGCATCAAAGCCTGCACCGCATCCGCAAACAGCGCCCCCAGGCGAACATCAAGCTGTCCAAGCTGGGAGAGGGTAAGCTGCTGCCCCTGACAGATACTCAGAATATCCTCTTTCAGTGAAATGGGGATTGGCCAGGTCAGGCTCGCCTGCTGCGCCACCATGTTTTCGTCAATGGCGGCCAGTACGACATCTACCCCATCCAGACTGGTGCCTGACATCACACCAATGTAGCGACCCGATTTCATGCGCTTTCCTTACGTTGCGTGGGCTAAGGATACCCACTCAACCATAAACGGCGCCGCTTTGCCATCCGGCGATAATATTTTTTAACAATGTCAGACGGGTAGCACAGGCAGATCCTGTTTATGTCTCGTTAAGTCAAATTCAAGTACAATTTTCTTATTGTTAGTGCAAAGATATGAACTATGGCTCCTTATGCCATATAATTTAGCCATAACGGATGCCCCCAATTGGGCGTTTTTGGTGAACAGGAGATTCAAATGATTTTACGTGTACTGGGCGTTTCGCTGATTGGTTTAACTCTGGCTGGCTGTGTGAATGACAGTTCACTTTCTGGCGACGTTTACAGCGCTTCTGAAGCGAAACAGGTTCAGAACGTGACTTACGGTACCGTTGTTAACGCACGTCCTGTACAGATCCAGGGTGGTGATGAAAGCAACGTAATGGGTGCAATCGGCGGTGCCGTTCTGGGTGGTTTCCTCGGTAATACCGTCGGTGGCGGTACAGGTCGCTCGCTGGCAACAGCCGCAGGCGCCGTTGCGGGTGGCGTAGCCGGCCAGGGCGTTCAGGGTGCGATGAACAAAACCCAGGGCGTAGAGCTGGAAATTCGTAAAGACGACGGCAGCACGATCATGGTTGTACAGAAACAAGGCAGCACTCGCTTCTCTGCAGGCCAGCGCGTTGTTCTGGCAAGCAACGGAAGTCAGGTGACCGTTTCTCCACGTTAATTAAAAATGGATGTGGTCATTAGGCCACATCCATTTACAATATATATCACTTCCAAAAATATATTTACAAAATATATTCATCACGCCTATTATTTACCACGTCATATATTGTTTCTGCGCAAAGTATTTAGCGCGCTAATTTATTAAACTCTTCGCAATCTTCTTACCTTCATTCATTATAAAGTCGTTAAAAACGTATATGCTTGCGAATCGTCGTTCTTTAAAGAGTCGTTATATCGCGTTCTGCCTTGGTTGCATTGTTGTCATCGGGATATTACAAACTCTGTTTTTAAAACTCGTTGAATGGGTTCCCTCCTTTTCACCGCTGCTATTCCCTACGCTTACCATTTTTCTGCTGGTGTTCCACCTGTTTATTGCCTGTTTCATGGCGATGAAATACTGGTGCGACAGAAAACGGTTGTATCTGGTGGCATTCGCCTTCGCCTTTGCGGGCTCCGCACTGCTGATGGTCGGAACGCTGTCCAGCTTTCCCGCCTGGCTGGACCTCTACCAGTTTAACGTCGTGAACTACAACGATGCGATGATCTACTATATGTTCCGCCATCTAATAATGGCGGTGCTCATCATCGTTGCGGCAATACTTTATACCATGCGCAATTCTCCCCTTTCACGATTAGCACATATCGCGATTGTGAGCGGCGAATTTCTCTTTACGGTCTGTGCGGTGGGATTGGCCTGGTTCTATTCCAGTCATTCACAACTCTTATCAATTGACCTGGTTGATAATGAAACGCGTCAGTTTATGGTTCTCTGGAGCCAGTTTATTAATATTTCATTAATTGCTCTGTGGGTAGTGACATTAGCAACTCTGATGTTTATTACGCGCGTACGCAATTTATTCTGGGTGGGCGGTAATTTTTTGTGCGTCTGCTATATCGTCACGCTCTCAATGCTGTTGATGGGGGGACATGCCGAAGGTATCTCCTGGTATCGCGCCCGCTTATTTGAAACGGCCGCCACGCTGCTGATTATTTTTGTTCTGCTCTACGATGTCTTCAGGCTGTATCGCGACTCGCACGTAAAATACCAGCAGTCTTACCAGAACTCGATTCGCGACCCGCTCACGCGCCTGTATAACCGCAGTTATTTTTATGAATCATTAAAGCAGGCGCTGGATATCGCCAAACCCAGCCGTCCGGTTTCCGTCATCGTCAGCGATCTCGATCGCTTCAAGCGTATCAACGACACGTACGGACATCTTCAGGGCGACAAGGTCCTGCAGTTTGTTGCTAATCTGCTGATGGATTCCGTGCGCCCCCAGGACATCGCGGCCCGTATCGGTGGTGAGGAGTTTGTTCTGATGCTGGCCAACACCTCATCAGACGCGGCGTACCAGGTGGCGGAACGCATTCGGTTAAATCTGAGCAGCTTCGATAACGCCAGCAGCGGCGGTCAACTACCTGAGCCAATCACCATCAGCATGGGGGTGTTTACGGCGACGTCAGCCGCAGTAGCCGCAGAAACGTGCGTGGAAAATGCCGACAAAGCGATGTATGAAGCGAAGGAGACCGGCCGTAACCGCGTGGTGGTCTTTAAATAAAAAAAAGGCCTTGCTGCTGCAAGGCCTGGTTGTTTGTCAGTCGCGCGACTGCAGTTCATGGATGTTTTGCTCGAGGCGCCCAATGAGGCTGATGAGCATTTCCAGCTCCGCCGGTGAAACGCCTGACAGGATCTCACCGCGCGTCTTCGTAATCACGGCTTCCATTTCCGTGATGATAGGCGCCGCTTTCTCGGTGAGTTTAATCCGCTTGGCGCGACGATCGCTGGCGCAGGTTTGCCGCGAGATCAACCCCTTCTCTTCCAGCTGGTCAAGCGTGCGCACCAGCGACGGCTGCTCAATGCCTATCGCTTTTGCCAGTTGAATTTGCGACTGATCGGGCGGCAGCTGGTGAATGTTGTGCAGCGTGACCCAATGCGTCTGTGTGAGTTCCAGAGGTTTCAGGCGATGGTCAATCAGAGCACGCCAGACGCGTACCAACCTTGCCAGATCAGAACCTAATGGCGATTCCAATTTCATCTCCTTATAATTAGCTTGCTAAGTTATTATACTGATTTTAGAATAGTGTGCAGCATTTGTATTGCCAAAACAAATGCAATACTGCATTCATCCAACTTAAAAGTATGACTTACACTGAATTGTGATGCTTCATCATACTAAGACAAGCCGACGCGGCATTCTGTTCACTGCAAAGGATTTCTGCCCGTGACGTTTTTTCATCGCTCAGAGGGTTTACCCCTTCAGGATCTGATCTTCGGTGCGTCAGTCTATTTTCCTCCCCTGTTTAAGGCCGTTCTGGTCGGCTTTATGCTCTGGCTCATCGCGCATCGCCTGCTCCGCGACTGGATGTACTCCGGCGAAATCTGGCATCCCATGCTGATGGATCTTTCCCTGTTTGCCCTTTCCGTATGCCTGGGCCTTGCCGTTTTGACTGTGTGGTGAATATGTCCCTTAAAACGCTAAAGTACTTTTCCACCCTGCTTGTCCTTGCCCTTGCGCTGGTGGCGGGCTGGTGGATGTGGAATTTTTATATGCAATCGCCCTGGACGCGTGACGGCAAAGTTCGCGCTGAGCAGGTCAGCATTACCCCTCAGGTGTCGGGAAGTATTACGGCGCTGTTGGTTAAGGATAACCAGTTCGTCAAAAAGGGAGACATTTTATTCCGCATCGACGACACCCCGTACCACATTGCGATTCTGAACGCCCAGGCGCAGCTGGCTAAAGCCCAGTCGGATCTGGCAAAGGCTAACAACGAGGCCAACCGCCGCCGCCACCTGTCGCAAAACTACATCTCAGCGGAAGATTTAGACACCGCCAACATCACCGTAAAGGCCATGCAGGCGAGCGTCAACGTAGCCGAAGCCACGCTGAAGCAGGCCCAGTGGGAGTTGACCCAAACGGTGATTACCGCGCCGGTTGACGGGTGGGTAACCAACCTTTCCGCTCGCGTGGGGAATTATGCCACCACGGGACAACCCGTTTTTGCCCTCGTCGACAGCCACTCCTTCTACGTGGTGGGCTATTTTGAAGAGACCAAGCTTCGCCATATTCGCGAGGGATCGCCTGCCGCCATTACGCTTTACAGCGGCTCGCAGAAGTTACAGGGTCACGTATCCAGCATTGGCCGCGCCATTTACGATCAAAGCGTCGAAACGGATTCCGGTCTGGTGCCGGACATAAAGCCGAACGTCCCCTGGGTGCGTCTGGCCCAGCGCGTTCCGGTTCGCGTGGAGTTTGACCGTTTACCGCAGGACATTACCCTTGTGTCCGGCACCACCTGCACTGTCTCCATCGGCAACCGGTGATGAAGCTGCAGAGTCTCTCCTGGCAAAACACGCCGTGGATGAAAGCGACGCGTCCCCAGTGGCGCTACGCGCTGCGTAACGGCATTGCCATGTGTCTTGCGCTGACTGTGGCTTATTACCTGAACCTGGATGAACCCTACTGGGCGATGACGTCTGCGGCGGTGGTCAGTTTTCCGACGGTCGGCGGAGTGATCAGTAAAAGTCTTGGCCGCATCGCAGGCAGCCTGCTGGGCGCCACCGCGGCGCTAATTATCGCCGGCCATACGCTGAACGATCCGTGGCTGTTCCTGCTGAGCATGGCCGCATGGCTGGGGTGCTGTACCTGGGCCTGCGCCCATTTTACAAATAACGTCGCCTACGCATTCCAGCTGGCGGGCTATACCGCCGCCATCATCGCCTTTCCGGTGGTTAACGTGCTCGACACCACCGAGCTGTGGGATATTGCCCAGGCGCGCGTTTGTGAAGTGATTGTCGGGATCCTCAGCGGTGGCTTCATGATGATGATCCTCCCCAGCACATCCGACGGCACCGCGCTCATCAACGCGCTGAAAACCATGCATACCCGGTTACTGGAACACGCGAGCCTGCTGTGGCAACCGGATACCAGCGACAATATCCGCCTCGCGCATGAAAAGGTTATCGGACAGATCCTGACGATGAATCTGTTGCGCATTCAGGCGTTCTGGAGCCACTACCGCTTTCGCCGCCAGAACACACTTCTTAACTATCTGCTGCACCAGCAGCTGCGCATGACCAGCGCCATCTCCAGCCTTCGCCGGATGCTGCTCAACTGGCCAACGCCGCCTGAAAACACCCGTGCCGTGATTGAAACGCTGCTCGCGGCCCTTGCGCGCCCGGATGCGGACATTTACACCGTAGCGCGGATTATCGCTCCGCTCGCCCCGGCTGATGAGTACGACTACCGCCATCGCGCCTTCTGGCAGCGCCTGAATTACTTCTGCCGTCTGTACCTGCGCAGCAGCCGCTGGATTACGGCCATCGAAAACGCGACCCCATTGACGGAGTTCAACGTCCCCGGCAGCCCGGCACTCGCGCGCCATACCGACTATCTGGAAGCGCTGTGGAGCGGTTTTCGCACCTTCTGTGCGCTGATGCTGGTGGGGGCGTGGAGTATTACCACGCAGTGGGAGTCCGGTACGGCGGCCCTGACGCTTGCCGCCATCAGCTGCGTGCTTTACTCCGTCGCGGCCTCGCCGTTCAACTCGCTTACGCTCCTGCTGCGCACGCTGGTGCTGCTGTCGCTGTTCAGCTTTGTGGTGAAGTTTGGCCTGATGGTGCAGATAAGCGATCTGTGGCAGTTCCTGCTGTTCCTGTTTCCCCTGTTGACCACCATGCAGCTTCTGAAGCTGCAAATGCCTAAGCTGGCGGGCCTCTGGGGACAGCTGATTGTCTTTATGGGCTCGTTTATCTCCGTGACGAATCCCCCGGTTTATGATTACGCCGATTTTCTCAATGACAACCTGGCGAAGATCCTGGGTGTGGGGCTAGCGTGGCTGGCTTTTGCGGTGTTACGTCCCGGCTCCGATGCACGCAAGAGCCGCAGGCATATTCGGGAGTTACGCAGAGGTTTTGTCGACCAGCTCAGCCGTAAACCGCATCTGGGTGAAAACGAGTATGAATCGCTGGTCTATCATCACGTCAGCCAGCTGAATAACAGCCAGGACGCGCTGTCCCGACGCTGGCTGCTGCGCTGGGGCGTGGTGCTGTTGAACTGCTCGCACGTGGTCTGGCAGCTTCGCGCGTGGGAAACGCGCTCCGATCCACTGTCGCAGGTTCGTGATGTTTGCATCTCCCTGCTGCGCGATGTAATGAGCGAGCGCGGTGTCCAGCAGCGGCCACTCGAAGCCACGCTGAATGAACTGCAGCGGATCTGCGATACGCTGGCACAGCATCATCTGCCCGCAGCCCGTGATTTGGCCTCGATAATCTGGCGCCTGCACTGCTCGCTGTCGCAGCTGGAACAGGCACCGCCACCGGGAACGATTGGGGATCAGATCACGCCGCACGCATAGCGTGCCCCGCCGCCGCCAAGCGGTTTAGGCCGATCGGACATATTGTCGCCGCCGACATGGATCATCAGCGCTCTGCCTTTCACCTCATCCAGCTTTTTCAGTCGCGGTGCGACGACGGGGTCTGTGGCTTTACCGTCGTTATTCACCACCAGCACTGGCAGATCGCCTAAATGCCCCATTCCATCCGGGCCTTCATGCTTGCCGGAATGCTGAGGATCGAGGTGCCCTCCTGCCGCTTCCGCCGCAGACGGTTTACCTTCTTTTAAAGCGGGCTGACAGCTGCCTTTGGCATGAACATGGAAACCATGTTCACCGGGAGGGAGGGCTTTGAGGTTGGGGGCAAACTCCAGTCCTTTATCGGTTTCGGTGATTTTCACCGTTCCGATGGACTGACCCACACCCTGTGGGGTGACGAGATTCATTTCAACTTCGTCGCTGGCTGCCTGCGCCCCTGCGCAAACAACCAGCGTGACCAGTGCCAGAGCAAAACGCTTCATATGACCTCCGCGGGTTATTTTTTGCCCCTTAAGTGTATACCAGGGGCAAAGATTTCACCGGAAAGTCACCTTCAGGCGGTTTATGGTACGTCGTAACCCAGCGCGGCCTTACGGATGCGGAACCACTGCTGACGGGTCATCTGCAGCTCTTCAGCGGCCAGCGCAGAACGCACGCGTTCTATTTTGCCGGAGCCAATAATAGGCAGAGGTTTTGACGGTAGGCGCAGGATCCATGCGTAAACCACCTGTTCGATGCTCTCCGCGTTCAGTTCGCGGGCGATGGTTTCAAGCTCGTTGCGCAGCGGCTGGAACTCATCATCATTAAACAAACGTCCGCCCCCCAGGCAGGACCACGCCATCGGGCGAATGCGCAGCTGCTGCAGCTGATCGAGCGTGCCATCCAGCAGCAGCGGCTGGTGTACCGGGGAGATCTCAACCTGGTTGGTGGCCAGAGTAAACGGCAGACGAGACTGAAGCAGCGCAAACTGTGCTGGGGTAAAGTTAGAAACGCCGAAGTGACGCACTTTCCCACTCTGATGCAGGTTCAGGAAGGCTTCCGCTACCTCATCAGCATCCATCAGCGGGTCTGGGCGGTGGATTAACAGCAGGTCGATACGATCGGTCGCCAGATTGACCAGCGACTGCTCGGCGCTCTTGATGATATGTGCGCTGTCGGTGATGTAATGACCGAGGGCGTGTTCAGGTTTTGCCGTGGTGGCAATCCCACACTTCGTGACGATCTCCATGCGATCGCGCAGGGCTGGAACCAGCTTAAGCGCCTCGCCGAACGTGGCCTCGCACTGGTAGCCACCGTAAATATCCGCATGATCGACTGTGGTGATGCCTAAATCAAGGTGCTCTTCAATAAAGCTCGCCAGCTGGAGGGGGGACATATTCCAGTCCATCAGGCGCCAGTAGCCCATAACAAAACGGGAGAATTCTGGCCCCTGCGGGGCAAGGGTAATTCGCTGAACCATAACATTTTCCTCAAGGACGTAATGTCATGAGTATACGCAATTACCGTTTTAAAAAAGTGAAGGTTGCTGGGGTTCTTCGGTTTCACCCGCTTTGTTTGCGCGTATTTTGCGCAGAAGACGCTGTCGGCAGAGGCGTAACACCTCCTGCTTTTGCGTGTCGCTAAAGTTTTGCCAGTTAAAACGCTCATCGCGGGTACGCATGCACCCGCGGCAATATCCGCGTTCATCGACCTGACAAATACCCCGGCACGGGCTCTGGATGGGGAAAAACTCCAGCTGCTCTGCCACACTCACCTCCCGAAAGCTCCTCTCACCTACAGTGAAGACGTTAATCGCACCACGTGCAAGGCCTATATCACAGATTTGTGGCATTAAGGTTTCACTAATCTTCCCTCTCTATACTCGGCCCATCATGACAATAACGGGTTTACCGATCGATGTGGTTAATCAAAAAGTTACAATGTAACGATATTAAATTTACTCTGAGCTGTGCACTCTTTTTTACGCTAATCAACGGGCTGTTTATCCAGCGCAGCTGGGCCATTATTGCCCCTTCGCACCTGCACGACATCCTCTTTGCCGCGTCCGTACCGCTGGTGCTGTTTTGCGGCTGGGTGATTGTCTTTAGCCTGCTGAATATCCCCTATATCCGTAAGCCGCTGCTGATTGTATTGACGATCGGATGCGCTGCGGCAACCTACTTTATGTACACCTATGGCGCGGTGATCGATCAGAACATGATAGTGAACGTGTTCGAAACCAACTCTCAGGAAGCGACAGCCCTGGTGACGCCGCAGATGATTCTGTGGATTGTTATTGCTGGCCTTGTGCCTTCCGTGGTGCTGGCTCTGACCCGCATTCGTGCCGGTAAATGGTGGTACGCGCTGCTGACGCGCGTTGCCGCGATGCTCGGTGCTCTGCTGGTGATTATCCTGATTGCCGCGCTGTTTTATAAAGATTACGCATCGCTGTTCCGCAATAACAAAAGCATCGTCAAAATGGTCACCCCGGCGAACTATGTCAGCGCCGTGGTGAAGTACAGCAAGATGCGCTGGTTTGCCGGCGATCAAACGCTGGTGCGCATTGGTGAAGATGCCCATAAAGGGCCACTGATTACCGGTCAACAGAAGAAAACCGTTCTGGTGCTTGTCGTCGGCGAAGCCTCGCGCGCGGCAAACTACTCCCTGAACGGTTACGGGCGCGAAACCAACCCGGAACTGAAAAAGCAGGACGTGATTAACTTCCCGCAGGCCTCCTCGTGTGGTACCGAAACCGCGGTTTCCGTTCCCTGCATGTTCTCCGGCATGACGCGCAGCAAATACGATGCCGACCTGGCTCACCATCAGGAAGGTCTGCTCGATGTGCTGAAGCATGCGGGTATCAACCTGCTGTGGCGCGACAACGACGGCGGCTGTAAAGGTGCCTGCGATCGCGTGCCACATACCGATATGACGCAGTGGCAGCTGGATCAGTTCTGCAAAGACAAATCCTGTATTGACGATGTGAACTTCTACCGTCTGGATAACGTGCTGGATGGCGTGAAGCAAGATACGGTGCTGGTTATCCACCTGATGGGGAGCCACGGTCCGGCATACTATCGCCGTTACCCGGACAACTTCCGTAAATTCACCCCAACCTGCGACACCAATGAAATTCAGGATTGCGATCATCAGGCGCTGATCAATACCTATGACAACACCATCCTCTATACCGACAGCATGGTCAGCAAAACCATTGATGCGCTGAAAGCGCGCCAGTCTAGCATGAACAGCGCGCTGATTTATCTCTCAGATCACGGTGAATCGCTGGGCGAAAGCGGTATTTATCTGCACGGTACGCCTTATATGCTGGCGCCGGAGCAGCAAACGCATATTCCGTTTATGTTCTGGCTGTCACCGGATTACGCGAAAAACTTTGGCATCAACGAACAGTGTTTGCGTGACCATGCAGCAAAAAATGCGGTTTCCCAGGACAATTTATTCTCAACCGTATTGGGTATGATGGACGTGAAATCAACGGTTTATCAACCGCAGCTGGATATACTGAGCGCATGTCGTCAGTAAACTCGCTTGCATTAGACCGAACGGTCTATTAGAGTGCGGCCATGAGCAGAAATACTGAACACGATACCCGCGAACATTTACTGGCAACCGGCGAGCGACTTTGCATGCATCGCGGGTTTACCGGTATGGGGTTGAGCGAGCTATTAAAAACCGCTGAGGTTCCGAAGGGGTCGTTTTATCACTACTTCCGGTCCAAAGAGGCTTTTGGCGTAGCGATGCTGGAACGTCATTATGCTGGCTACCACCAGCGTCTGGCGACCCACTTTGCGTCGGGTGAAGGTAACTACCGGGATCGTGTTCTGAACTACTATCAGGAAACGCTGAACCAGTTCTGTCAGCAGGGCATTATTAGCGGATGCCTGACCGTTAAACTGTCTGCAGAAGTGTGCGATCTTTCTGAAGATATGCGCACGGCGATGGATAAAGGTGCCCGCGGCGTTATCGCCCTGCTGGCCAAGGCGCTGGAGAAAGGCCGCGATGAAAAAACGCTGGCCTTTTCCGGCGAACCGTTAACCCAGGCGCAGGTATTATATGCGCTCTGGCTAGGCGCTAACCTGCAGGCAAAAATTTCGCGCAATGCCGTGCCGCTGGAAAGCGCGCTGGCACATGTGAAAAACAGCATTACTGCGCCTGGCATTTAGCAGGCGTTTTTATTTACCCAACTACTAGTCGACTGGTCTACTCAGGAGTCTTTATGTCAGCTGAAAAATTATTTACCCCACTGAAAGTGGGTGCCGTCACTGCGCCAAACCGCGTGTTTATGGCTCCGCTTACCCGTCTGCGCAGCATTGAGCCGGGCGACATCCCAACCCCACTGATGGGTGAATACTATCGTCAGCGCGCAAGCTCTGGCCTGATCATCACGGAAGCCACGCAGATTTCCGCTCAGGCTAAAGGCTATGCGGGTGCGCCAGGTCTTCACAGCCCGGAACAGATCGCCGCATGGCAGAAAATCACCGCGGGCGTTCACGCTGAAGAGGGTCGCATTGCGGTCCAGCTGTGGCATACCGGTCGTATCTCCCACAGCAGCATTCAGCCTGGCGGCCAGGCTCCGGTCTCCGCTTCGGCCCTGAGCGCAAATACCCGTACGTCCCTGCGTGATGAAAACGGCAATGCGATCCGCGTGGATACCTCTATGCCGCGCGCGCTTGAGCTGGATGAAATTCCGGGTATCGTGAACGACTTCCGCCAGGCCGTGGCCAACGCCCGTGAAGCCGGTTTTGACCTGATTGAGCTGCACTCCGCGCATGGCTACCTGCTGCACCAGTTCCTGTCACCGTCGTCTAACCACCGCACCGACCAGTACGGCGGCAGCGTTGAAAACCGCGCTCGACTGGTGCTGGAAGTGGTTGACGCCGTATGCCAGGAGTGGAGCCCGGATCGTATCGGGATCCGCGTCTCTCCAATCGGTTCTTTCCAGAACGTCGACAACGGTCCGAACGAAGAAGCCGATGCCCTGTACCTGATCGAAGAACTGGCTAAACGCGGCATCGCCTATCTGCACATGTCCGAGCCGGACTGGGCTGGCGGTAAGCCTTACACGGACGCTTTCCGTCAGAAAGTGCGCGAGCGTTTCCACGGGGTGATCATCGGTGCGGGGGCTTATACCCCGGAGAAAGCCGAAGATCTGATCGGCAAAGGGCTGATCGATGCCGTCGCGTTTGGCCGCGACTATATCGCCAACCCGGATCTGGTTGCCCGTCTGCAGAAAAAAGCGGCCCTGAACCCGCAGCGCCCGGAAAGCTTCTACGGCGGCGGCGCGGAAGGCTACACCGACTACCCTTCTCTGTAATCTCGCCGTTGTTCATTGATAGCGGCGATACTTCGCCGCTATACTAAAACATCGTTTCTGTTCAAAAAGACAGTCTATTCCATTGGTTAATGAGGAAATTATGCGCCTACTTCACACCATGCTGCGCGTTGGCGACCTGCAACGTTCCATTGATTTCTACACTAACGTCCTGGGCATGAAGCTGCTGCGCACCAGCGAAAACCCGGAATACAAATACTCGCTGGCGTTTGTGGGTTACGGCCCGGAAACGGATGAAGCGGTGATCGAGCTGACCTACAACTGGGGCGTAGACAGCTATGAGCTGGGCACCGCCTACGGCCACATCGCGCTGGAAGTGGACAACGCGGCCGAAGCGTGTGAGCGCATTCGCAGCAACGGCGGTAACGTTACGCGCGAAGCGGGCCCGGTAAAAGGTGGCACCACCGTGATTGCGTTCGTGGAAGACCCGGACGGTTACAAAATCGAGCTGATTGAAGCCAAAGACGCGGGTCGCGGTCTGGGCAACTGATCCCTCAGGGCGCAACATGCGCCCGTAGTTTTACTGCATCACCCTGCAAAATTTGCCATAATGCGCTCTGCTTTTTTCCCCTGGTAAGAGACCCTGATGTCCGATAACGCTCAATTTAGCGGTCTGTGCGACCGTTTTCGTGGTTTTTATCCCGTTGTCATTGATGTAGAAACAGCCGGATTTAACGCTAAAACCGATGCGCTGCTCGAAATTGCCGCCATCACGCTGAAGATGGATGAACAGGGCTGGCTTACACCGGACACCACGCTGCATTTCCACGTTGAACCTTTCGAAGGGGCAAACTTACAGCCGGAAGCGCTGGCGTTTAACGGTATCGATCCGCATAACCCGCTGCGTGGTGCAGTCAGTGAATATGATGCGCTGCACGCCATTTTCAAAATGGTGCGTAAAGGCATGAAAGAGAGTAACTGCAGCCGCGCCATTATGGTGGCCCATAACGCCACCTTCGATCACAGCTTTACCATGGCCGCCGCCGAGCGCGCCGCGCTTAAACGCAACCCCTTCCATCCTTTTGTGACCTTCGACACCGCCGCGCTGAGCGGCCTGGCCCTGGGACAAACGGTGTTATCAAAAGCCTGCATCACGGCGGGTATACCTTTTGACGGTACGCAGGCGCATTCCGCTTTATACGACACGGAGCGCACCGCAGAGCTGTTCTGTGAGATCGTCAACCGCTGGAAGCGTCTGGGCGGCTGGCCGCTGCCGATGGGCGACAGCGAAGAATAAAAAAAAGCGACCTTATCAGGTCGCTTTTTTATTTGCGCAGAAAATTACTCTGCGTCCGGCTCTTCGGTTTTGTACTTCGCCGCCGTCTCTTTGATCAACTGCTGCAGTTCGCCGCGCTGATACATTTCAATCAGGATATCGCAGCCGCCAACCAGCTCACCGTCAACCCACAGCTGTGGGAAAGTCGGCCAGTTAGCGTACTTAGGCAGCTCAGCGCGGATGTCCGGATTCTGCAGGATATCAACGTAAGCAAAACGCTCACCACAGGCTGACAGCGCCTGAACCGCTTGTGCGGAGAAGCCGCAGCTTGGCAGCTTCGGAGAACCTTTCATATACAGCAGAATTGGGTTTTCAGCGATCTGGCGCTGGATTTTTTCAATAGTGGTGCTCATGTCTTGCTTCCTTTAACTTCTGTTACGGCATTCGTCTGACATTGTAGCGGTTCAGACTGGCATCGGAAAATAACATTTTTGTCACGTTTATACATTCTACCCCGAGTCACGAAAAGTTGCATTGCAAATGGTGTTTACCCCTGCGGCGGTCAGGGTTTTGCTTAGGGAGTGGGCAAATGTGCGACAGAACGATGAATTTTTTTGCACTTGCTAACGAAACACGATTGTAGATTGAAAAATGCTATTAACTTTCTGGGTTTTTATAGATTAGAATCGACGGGCTTTGTAAATCACACGCGGGTATTATTGATGACCTGCATTTATCAGGGGACTGCCCAGTGGCGCGGATAAATAAAATCTCGATCACGCTCTGTGCTTTACTGTTTACTTCACTCACTTTCACGCCAGTGGCAAACGCCTCTCAGCAGGCGCGGCATTCTGCTGTACAAAAAAACCATCTGGTGAAAGCCACAGAACGTAAGAAAAAAACCACCGCTAAGAACGACAAGAAAAAAACACCGGCTCAGACGAAACAGACCGCTTCCAGCAAGACGAAAACAAAACCTTCCCGCACTGCCCACTCCGCTAAAAGTAAAGCTTCGCAAACCGCTGCTAACCTCGTTACTGAAAAATGCATCACGCGTAAAGGCCACAAGGCGAAATGCACGAAGGTCACGAAAATAGCTGAAGTGCATAAAGTGCGTGTACAGAAAGCGCAAAAAACCGCGATGAACAAACTGATGGGCCAGATTGGCAAACCTTATCACTGGGGTGGCAGTTCGCCGCGTACCGGGTTTGACTGCAGCGGCCTCGTCTATTACGCCTATAAAGATCTTGTCAAATTCCGCATCCCTCGTACCGCCAATGAGATGTACCACCTGCGCGATGCCTCACCGGTTGACCGCGGTGAGCTGGAAAACGGCGATCTGGTGTTCTTCCGCACTCAGGGTCGCGGCACGGCTGACCACGTTGGCGTGTATGTCGGCAACGGGAAGTTCATCCAGTCTCCACGTAGCGGCCAGGATATTCAGATCACCTCTCTCAGTGAAGACTACTGGGTACGCCACTACGTCGGCGCGCGTCGCGTGATGACGCCGAAAACCATTCGCTAACCCCTGCCCTGCCACATCCGTGGCAGGGTAAGTTCCTCTTTTGCATACCCTTTCAATTTGCTATCCTGTCCATGTTGTCTGTGTGGTTATTGGCAACACAAAATACAATAAGGAGAGAAGCAATGTCGTTCGAATTACCTGCACTACCATATGCAAAAGACGCCCTGGCACCGCACATTTCTGCGGAAACCCTGGAATATCATTACGGCAAACATCACCAGACGTACGTCACCAACCTGAACAATCTGATCAAGGGCACCGATTTTGAAGGCAAAACGCTGGAAGAGATCGTCCGCAGCTCAGAGGGTGGCGTCTTTAACAACGCGGCTCAGGTGTGGAACCACACCTTCTACTGGCACTGCCTGGCGCCGAATGCCGGCGGTGAACCTGCCGGTGAACTGGCTACCGCTATCAACGCCGCATTTGGCAGCTTCGCGGATTTCAAAGCGAAATTTACCGATGCAGCCATCAAGAACTTCGGTTCTGGCTGGACGTGGCTGGTTAAAGAGGCGGATGGCAAACTGGCTATCGTGTCCACTTCAAACGCGGGTACCCCGCTGACTACCAGCGCTAAGCCGCTGATGACAGTGGACGTATGGGAACACGCTTACTACATTGACTACCGCAACGCGCGTCCGAACTACCTGGAGCACTTCTGGGCACTGGTTAACTGGGACTTTGTTGCGAAGAACTTCGCCGCGTAAGAGACACGCAGAAGGGTTCGCCCTTCTGCGTTTTTGGTTTATTCCGCAGCGCAGGCTGCTTCAGGCTGTTTACGACCCGACATCATCACCAGCAGCAGGCCGAGCGCGGCAATAATCGCCCCCATCACCGGCACAAAGCTGTATCCCAGACCACCTGAAATCACGGCCCCACCGGCCGCGGCGCCCAGGGCATTACCCAGGTTAAACGCACCGATATTCACGGAAGATGAAAGTCCCGGCGCCTCGTGCGCGACACGCATCACGCGCATCTGCAGCGGCGGCACCACGGCGAAAGTGGCGGCTCCCCAGACGACCATCGCAATCGCGGCCCCAAACTCATTGCGCGCCAGCCACGGAATGGCAACCATGATGACAATCAGCAGGGTTAAGAAGCCCTTAAGCGTCCCGCTCACGGAACGGTCGGCAAATTTCCCGCCGAGATAGTTACCGATCGAGAAGCCCACGCCAATCAGCACCAGCATCGCGGTCACAAAGAGAGGCGTTGCGTGGGTGATGTCATGCAGGACGGGAGAAATATAGGTGTAGAGGGTAAACATCGCCCCTGCCCCCAGCACGGTGGTGAGCAGCGCGGAGAGCACCTGCGGGCGCATCAGCACTGCCAGCTCTTTACGCACTTCCGGACGTTCTCCGGCGCTTCCTTTCGGCAGGGAGAAGAACAGCGCCACCATCGCAATCACGCCCAGTCCGGCCGTCGCCAGGAAGGACATTCGCCAGCCAATAACCTCGCCCAGCCAGGTTGCCGCAGGCACCCCGCCGATGTTGGCAATCGTTAGCCCCATAAACATGGTCGCCACGGCGCTCGCCTGCTTGTGTTTTGGCACCACGCTGGCTGCCACGACCGATCCCAGCCCGAAGAATGCGCCGTGATTAAGGCTGGTCAGAATACGCGATAGCATAAGGGTGGTGTAGTCCGGCGAAATGGCCGAAAGCACGTTGCCCAGGGTGAAAATCGCCATCAGGAAAATCAGCGCATTGCGGCGCGCGCGGTGCGAAAGCAGAAGCGTCATCAGCGGCGCCCCGACCATCACGCCGATAGCGTAGGCGCTAATTAACATCCCTGCCGCAGGGATAGAGACATCTACGCCCCGGGCAATAACAGGCAGTAACCCCATCGGGGAGAATTCAGTGGTGCCAATCCCAAAAGCGCCAATCGCCAGGGCCAGCAGGGGAAAATTGATTTTCATGCGTCAACTCCGGATGCCGTGTCATGTGGTGACACAGAACAAAGAAGCGGAAAGCATGACATCAATCACAAAAAATGAGAAGTTAACAAAATGGCAAAAGATTTTTGCCAGAGAAGTAACAATCCGGGGAGTCGGGAGGGAGAAGGCTCTCCCTCCGCGTAAATCAGTGCAGCGCAGCCGTCAGACCGGCCGCAACAATCAGAGCCAGCACAACAACGGTGGTGAACAGCGAAAACTTAAGATCGGAACTCATCAATTTTTCTCCTTTTAATCCCCACACGAAAAGTGAGCTTGCTCATTTTTGCACAGATTACGTCAAAAATCTTCCTGGATTTATACTGATAACCACTTTACCTCTTCCCCTTTTCATCAAGATAGGACAAAATTCCACGCTAAATTTATTAGCGTACCGGCCATTGACCCCCTCCTGACGTCCCGTGTCGTTTTCCCGGCGTGCCGCAATTCAACATTGCGAGATAAGGGTGAGAGAAGGCAAACGTTTACCTTCAAGTTTTTCAGGAGCTTAGGATATGGTCTGGAGTGACATTTAATGGCAACAATTAAAGACGTAGCAAAACGCGCAAACGTTTCCACTACAACCGTATCACATGTAATTAACAAAACCCGCTTTGTGGCGGAAGAGACGCGCAACGCCGTCTGGGCAGCGATCAAAGAGCTGCACTATTCGCCAAGTGCGGTTGCACGTAGCCTCAAGGTTAATCACACCAAGTCCATTGGATTGCTGGCAACCAGCAGTGAAGCGGCCTATTTTGCCGAGATCATTGAAGCGGTCGAAAAGAACTGCTTCCAGAAAGGCTATACCCTGATTCTGGGCAACGCGTGGAACAGCATTGAAAAACAGCGTGCCTACCTGTCGATGATGGCGCAAAAGCGCGTTGATGGCCTGCTGGTAATGTGCTCCGAGTATCCGGAGTCAGTGCTGTCGATGCTGGAAGAGTATCGCCATATTCCGATGGTGGTGATGGACTGGGGCGAAGCGCGCGCAGACTTCACCGATTCCGTTATCGATAACGCCTTTGAAGGCGGCTATATGGCCGGTCGTTATTTGATCGAACGCGGTCACCGCGAGATTGGCGTGATCCCCGGTCCGCTGGAGCGCAACACCGGCGCGGGCCGTCTGGCCGGTTTTATGAAAGCGATGGAAGAAGCGTTGATCAACGTGCCGGAAAACTGGATTGTGCAGGGCGACTTTGAGCCGGAATCGGGCTACCGCGCGATGCAGCAGATCGTCTCCCAGCCGCACCGTCCGACCGCCGTGTTCTGCGGAGGCGACATCATGGCCATGGGCGCGCTCTGCGCTGCCGACGAGCTGGGCCTGCGCGTACCGCAGGATATTTCCGTGATCGGGTATGACAACGTGCGTAACGCGCGCTTCTTCACCCCGGCGCTGACCACCATTCACCAGCCAAAAGACTCGCTGGGCGAAACGGCTTTTAACATGCTGATGGACAGAATCGTCAACAAGCGTGAAGAGTCGCAGTCCATTGAAGTTCACCCGCGTCTTATCGAACGCCGTTCCGTTGCGGATGGTCCGTTCCGCGACTACCGTCGTTAATCGCTTTACGGGGGCCAGCTACGCTGGCTCCCGTAACCATTCCCGGTTCAGCGTTTCGCTGTCTCCCAGATAATCCAGCAGCCAGGCCATCGCAGGCGAGACATCATTTTGCTGCCATGTGAGGCAGCAGGCCGCATCCGGGAACGGATTCTCCAGCGTCAGCTCAACCCACTCTCCGGTATCGATGCGCGGACGCGCGAAATGAACGGGCACCATCGCGACGCACAGCCCGGCGCTGAGGCACGTCGCCGACGATTCCCAGTCAGGGGCCACCACCCGCCGCTGGTTGTCGAGAAGCCAGGTGATACGCTTGGGCAATGAACGGGACGTATCCTCCAGCACCAGCGACGGCCAGTTGCGCAGCGTGTCATCGCTCAGCGGCCCTTCCATCGCCGCCAGCGGATGATCGCTTGCCACCACGCATTTCCAGCTCAGCATTCCCATATCGCGAAAAGCGTAACGTCCCCCGACCGGGATCGCCTGCGTGGCCCCAATCGCCATCTCTGCCCTGCCGTCCGCCAGCGCATCCCAGACGCCGTTAAACACCTCCTGCGAGACCCGCAACTCGACGTCAGAAAAATGACGGTAGAAATCGACGATCATCTGCCGGGTGCGCTCGGGTTTAACAATGTTATCCACCGCGATGGAAAGATGTCCCCGCCAGCCGTTAGCGATCTGCTGACACTGTTCGCGGGTGATCTGCATTTTTTTGATAACAGAACGCCCTTCTTTCAAAAACCACGCGCCTGCGGGCGTTAATTCCACATCACGATGCCGCCGTTCAAACAGCGGAACCGCCAGCCACTCCTCCAGCTGGCGCACCGTGTAGCTGATGGCCGAAGGGACGCGGTGCAGCTCCTGCGCCGCACCGCTAAAGCTGCCGTTACGCGCAACAGCATCGACCACTTCAAGAGAATAATCTGACCACATTTTCTGCCTGCAAAATTTTTGAATGCATCCGCCAAATATTAGCGTTTCACAAGCGGCTTTGCACTCCCTACACTCAGCGCCAATGTATACCTGCCTCCTCAGGAGAATAAAACAGTGCAACCCAGGAACGGTTTTTTAGTCTGGCTCGGCGGCTTGAGCGTGCTGGGCTTTTTGGCCACCGATATGTACCTGCCGGCGTTTGCCGCCATGCAGGAAGATTTACAAACGCCTGCTGCCGCCATCAGCGCCAGCCTGAGTTTATTCCTCGCCGGCTTTGCCTTCGCTCAGCTGCTCTGGGGACCGCTCTCGGATCGCTTTGGTCGTAAACCGGTACTGTTGCTGGGCCTGGCCATTTTTGCGGTAGGCTGCCTGGGAATGTTATGGGTACGCGATGCCACCTGGCTGCTGGTGCTGCGGTTTATTCAGGCCGTGGGCGTCTGTGCCGCGGCCGTGACCTGGCAGGCGCTGGTCACCGACTATTACCCGGCTAACCGCACAAACCGTATTTTCGCCACCATTATGCCGCTGGTGGGTCTCTCACCTGCCCTCGCTCCCCTGCTGGGCAGCTGGATCCTCGCGCATTTCGACTGGCAGGCCATTTTCGCCACGCTGTTTGCCATTACTCTGGTACTGATGCTGCCGGCGTTCGCCCTCAAGCCCGCGCATAAAAAAGAAGCGCATACTGACGCGAAGCCGATTACCTTTACTTCCCTGCTCAGCGCCAAAGCGTATCGCGGGAATGTCCTGATCTATGCCGCCTGCTCGGCAAGCTTCTTCGCGTGGCTGACCGGCTCGCCGTTTATTCTGCACGATATGGGCTATAGCCCGGCGGCCATTGGCCTGAGCTACGTTCCGCAGACCATCGCGTTCCTGGTGGGCGGGTACGGCTGTCGCGCGGCGCTGCAAAAATGGGAAGGCCAGCAGATGCTGCCGTGGCTGCTGGTGCTCTATGCGCTGAGCGTTATCGGGACCTGGGCCGTTGGCTTTATTCCGGGCGCGGGTCTGGCCGAAATATTGATTCCATTCTGCGTGATGGCCATCGCCAACGGGGCGATCTACCCTATCGTTGTAGCCCAGGCACTGCGTCCGTTCCCGCAGGCGACAGGCCGCGCGGCTGCGCTGCAGAACACCCTGCAGCTGGGGCTGTGCTTCCTGGCAAGCCTGGTGGTCTCCGCGCTGATTGCCACGCCGCTGCTGACGACAACCAGCGTGATGCTGGCTACCGTTGCGCTGGCCGTCATAGGCTATCGCATGCAGGCTTCCGCGCAGGGTGAGAGCACGCAGGTAGAAACCTCGCATGCCTAATCGCGCCAGAAACTATGTTAATTTTCAGTGATTAGGTTGCTAAGAATTTTCTGTTGAATCACCAAATTTTGAGGCCTATACTAAATTTGGTTCGATTAAATACGATAAATATTAAGTGTTAACGGGAGCCGGAGTGCTCCCGTTTTACCATGGAAGGCATTTCGGCAAGGGTTATCTCCCTTCCTCTGTTCTACGTCGGATATTAGCCTCGCGGTATTTACCGTGAGATTTCTCACAAACCAAAAAAAGCGTCTACGCTGTTTTAAGGTTCTGATCACAGTAGGGTGATGGAGAAGCTATGAGTTCATCGTGTATAGAAGAAGTCAGCGTTCCGGACGACAACTGGTCCCGGATCGTCAGTGAACTGTTAGGTCGAGCAGGCATCACTATCAATGGATCATCGCCATCCGATCCTCAGGTTAAACATCCCGACTTTTTTAAACGCGTGCTGCGAGAGGGATCGTTAGGCCTGGGAGAAAGCTATATGGACGGCTGGTGGGAGTGCGAACGTCTGGACACCTTTTTTGCCAGCGTGCTGCGTGCCGGTCTTGAAAATCAACTCCCTCGCAATCTGAAAGACACTTTGCGTGTCGCCTCAGCCCGACTGTTTAATCTGCAAAGTAAAAAACGCGCGTGGATCGTCGGCAAAGAACACTACGATCTGGGCAACGACCTGTTCAGCCGTATGCTGGACCCTTTCATGCAATACTCCTGCGCCTACTGGAAAGACGCGTCGACGCTTGAAGAGGCCCAGCAGGCCAAGCTGCGTCTGATCAGCGAAAAGCTGCAGCTACAGCCCGGCATGCGCGTGCTGGATATCGGCTGCGGCTGGGGCGGGCTGGCGTATTTTATGGCGAAACACTATGGCGTCAGCGTGGTCGGCGTGACGATCTCAGCGGAACAGCAAAAAATGGCGCGGGAGCGCTGTGAGGGTCTTGACGTGGATATCCGGCTGCAGGATTACCGTGACCTGAACGAGCAGTTTGACCGGATCGTCTCCGTCGGCATGTTCGAGCACGTAGGGCCGAAAAACTACGCTACCTATTTTGAGGTGGTGGATCGGAATCTGAAACCGGACGGCATCTTCCTGCTGCACACCATCGGCTCTAAGCGAACCGACAATAACGTCGACCCGTGGATCAACAAATACATCTTTCCGAATGGCTGTTTGCCTTCCGTCCGCCAGATTGCCAACGCCAGTGAACCCCATTTCGTGATGGAAGACTGGCATAACTTTGGCGCGGATTACGACACCACGTTGATGGCATGGCATGCGCGTTTTCAGGAGACCTGGCCTGAGATTGCGGACAACTATTCTGAACGATTCAGGCGGATGTTTAGCTATTATCTGAATGCCTGCGCGGGGGCGTTTCGCGCACGGGATATTCAGCTCTGGCAGGTGGTATTCAGCCGTGGGATTGAACACGGACTACGTGTCGCACGCTAAAAAAATAACCCCGGATGCCCGGGGTTATTTTTTATTCTTCTTCTGCGGCGGTCTTTATTATTGCCGCTTCTTTTGCTGCCAGCACGCGCTCAACCGTATCCACCACCGCCTGGGTTTGCGGATCGATTTCAATATTCACGCGGTGCCCCAGTTTTTTGGCACCCAGCGTGGTGCGCTGCAGCGTTTCAGGAATTAAATGCACGCAAAAACGCGTTGGCGTTACTTCACCCACCGTCAGGCTAATCCCATCGATGCCAATAAATCCTTTATAGAGGATGTATTTCATTAATGAAGGATCCTGCATTTTAAACCAGATTTGACGGTTATTTTCCGAGGTCACGATTTTTGCCACTTCGGCGGTGGTCATGATGTGCCCGGACATCAGGTGGCCGCCAATCTCATCGCTAAACTTCGCCGCCCGCTCAACGTTAACGGTATCACCTACCGCCAGTTCGCCCAGGTTGGTGATGCGCAGCGTCTCTTTCATTAAATCAAAGCTAATCTGGTTGCCGTTAATTTCGGTAACGGTCAGGCAGCAGCCGTTGTGAGCAATCGACGCGCCGGTTTCAATACCCTCAAGCATATATTCCGGCAGCTCAACAACATGAGTACGGAAATTAGGTTTTTCATCAATGGACACCACTTTGGCGGTGCCCTGCACAATACCAGTAAACATGCTTACAACTCCTGTTTTTTCCGGACGGTGGTGACACCGTTTAATCCCACCACAATAACAGTTGGAAAAAGAGGTTGCCAGCGGAGCGCATTTTCTGGCGATTTTTTCACTAGATAAATAGCTAAAGCCCGCTACAATAGCTGGCACCCCCCTGCATTTTCTTCTTGCTGCCCGTTTCGGCGGCTTTTTTAGTCTCTCAAATAACTACAAAATAAAGGTGTTCACGTGCAGAAGTACATGAATGAAGCGCGCCAGCTATTGGCACTGGCTATACCAGTGATCGTCGCGCAAGTGGCCCAGACCGCAATGGGATTTGTGGATACGGTAATGGCAGGTGGCTACAGCGCCACCGATATGGCGGCCGTGGCTATCGGCACGTCAATCTGGCTTCCGGCCATCCTGTTCGGCCACGGTCTGCTGCTCGCGCTCACGCCGGTTATCGCTCAGCTCAATGGCTCGGGTCGTCGCGAGCGCATTGCCCATCAGGTTCGTCAGGGTTTCTGGCTGGCAGGGTTTGTTTCCCTGCTGATCATGGTCGTGCTCTGGAACGCGGGCCACATCATTCGCGCTATGCATAACATTGACCCGGCACTGGCTGATAAAGCCGTGGGCTATCTGCGCGCCCTGCTCTGGGGTGCGCCCGGCTACCTCTTTTTCCAGGTGGCGCGTAACCAGTGTGAGGGCCTGGCGAAAACCAAGCCCGGGATGGTGATGGGCTTTATCGGCCTGCTGGTCAACATTCCGGTGAACTATGTCTTTATTTACGGTCATTTCGGGATGCCGGAGCTCGGCGGCGTCGGGTGCGGCGTGGCGACGGCAGCCGTTTACTGGGTGATGTTCTTCTCCATGATCGCCTTTGTAAAACGCGCCCGCTCCATGCGCGACATTCGTAACGAGAAAAGATTTAGCACGCCGGACTGGAACATCATGACGCGTCTGGTGCAGTTAGGGTTACCGATCGCCCTCGCCCTGTTCTTTGAGGTGACCCTGTTTGCCGTGGTTGCCCTGCTGGTCTCCCCGCTGGGCATTGTGAACGTGGCCGGGCACCAGATTGCGCTGAACTTCAGCTCCCTGATGTTCGTCCTACCGATGTCGCTGGCGGCGGCGGTGACGATTCGCGTCGGCTTCCGCCTGGGCCAGGGCTCAACGCTGGATGCGCAAACGGCCGCCCGGACCGGGCTGGGCGTCGGCGTCTGCATGGCTGTCTGTACGGCGCTCTTTACCGTTGCATTACGCGAGCAGATTGCCCTGCTCTATAACGACAACCCGGAAGTGGTCACGCTGGCATCGCACCTGATGCTGCTGGCCGCGATTTACCAGATCTCTGACTCCATCCAGGTGATTGGCAGCGGCGTGCTGCGTGGATATAAAGACACGCGCTCCATCTTCTTTATCACCTTCATCGCCTACTGGGTGCTGGGTCTGCCGTGTGGCTATATTCTGGCCCTGACGGACTTAGTGGTTGAGCGCATGGGGCCGGCAGGGTTCTGGATGGGCTTTATCATCGGCCTGACGTCGGCGGCGATTATGATGATGATGCGAATGCGCTTCCTGCAGCGCCAGCCATCAACGATCATTTTGCAACGCGCTGCCCGTTAAATACGCAGTAGCCGCCACCCGGCGGCTACTTTCTCTTCACTTTGCGCGGTAATACAGCAATCGCGTGAAATCAGAGAGAAAATTGCATTTTCCCTCTTGCCACCTCGGTGCTGTGCCGCTAATATTCGTCCCCGTTGTCACCGACAACACGTTGCGTTCATAGCTCAGTTGGTTAGAGCACCACCTTGACATGGTGGGGGTCGTTGGTTCGAGTCCAATTGAACGCACCATTCTGCGTCCGTAGCTCAGTTGGTTAGAGCACCACCTTGACATGGTGGGGGTCGGTGGTTCGAGTCCACTCGGACGCACCATTTCAGTCCTGAAATGGTGCAAATCCTCTTCTGATATCCTGAATTATCCTAATCCCTTATTTTCATCATTATTCTCCTGCTACGCTTTTCTTATGGAAAAAAACACAGGAAACGTGTTGATGAAGAAGATCGCGATTATCGGCTCCGGCCCCACAGGGATTTACACCTTTTATCACCTCCTCAAGAACAGCACGCCGCTCTCCGTTTCCGTTTTCGAACAATCCGAAGACGCTGGCGTGGGTATGCCCTATAACGACGACGATAATTCCCGGCTAATGCTGGCGAACATTGCGAGCATTGAAATCCCGCCCATTTTTATCACCTACCTCGACTGGCTCAAGGAACAGAGTGACGCCCATATTGCGCGCTTTAAGGTTGATAAAACCCGCCTGCATGACCGGCAGTTCCTGCCGCGGCTTCTGCTGGGTCAATATTTCCGCGACAGCTTTCTTTCCATCGTAAAAGAGGCAAAAAGGCTGGGATTCAACGTTGATGTCCATGAATCTGCGAAGGTCACAGACATCATTCCCGCGACAACCGGCGTTACGCTTTCCGTCAACGGCAGCGTCTTGCCTGAACAATTCGACCTTGCGGTTATCGCCACCGGCCACGTCTGGCCAGACGAGGACGAATCCACGCGCACGTTCTTCCCAAGCCCGTGGTCCGGTCTGATGGACGCCAGTATCCCTCCCTGCCGCGTCGGTATCATGGGGACATCGTTAAGCGGTCTCGACGCGGCCATGGCGGTGGTGATGCAGCACGGTGAATTTCGTGATGATAAATTCGTGCTGGATAAAGGCAGCGACGCGTTGAAGATTGTCCTGATGTCCCGAACGGGTATTCTGCCGGAAGCCGATTTTTACTGCCCTATTCCTTACGAACCGCTGTCGGTATTGACCGAAGGCGCGGCTGAAAGCGAGATTGCCCAAGGATCGGATGGCCTGCTCGACCGTATATTTACCCTGATGGTCAAAGAGCTTCAGCTGGCTGACCCGACGTGGTGTGAGAAAATATCCCTGCATAAGCAGAATGCGGACAGCATTCGTGAGGCCTGGTTTGAGGATCGTAAACGGCACGGCCCCTTTACCTGGGCAGAGGAGAATCTCAACGAGGTTGAGCGGAACAAACGCGAGCGGCGCACCGTAGCCTGGCGCTATACCGTGCTTCGGCTGCATGAGGTGGTTCAGGAGATTGTTCCCCACCTCAACGAACGGGACAGAGAGCGCTTTAAGCAAGGCCTCGCCCGCGTATTCATCGACAACTATGCGGCCATCCCTCCGCAGTCTATCCGCAGGCTGCTCGCGCTTCGCGAAGCCGGCATCATTAGCGTGGCGACGCTCGGCGACGATTACGCGCTGGATATTGGCAGCGATCGAACGGTAATCACTACACAAGAGACCGTTTACCGTTTCGACGTGTTTATTGATGCGCGCGGGCAGAAGCCGCTCAAAACGAAGGATCTGCCCTTTCCGACGCTGCGCAAACAGCTGGAAGCCACGGGCGAAGAGATACCGGACGTCGGTGAGGATTACACCTTAAATGCGCCTGACGCCGTTCGCGGGCGCATTGCCTTCGGCGCGATACCGTGGCTGATGCACGATCGTCCCTTCGTTCAGGGGCTGGCTGAGTGTGCAGAGATTGCGGAAGCAATGGCGAAGGCGGCGGAAAAACCCGCGTCTCGATCGCGGCGCAGATTACCGTATATCGAGAACTGACAGGGCTTCCATGCCCTGCTGTCGCGGATTACTCGAAGAAGACTTCCGGATTTTCAGACAGCGAAACGAAGGTTTTCGTCGCTTTATCCAGGGCAAGAATTTTGCCGCTTTCAATGTCGTACACCCAGCCGTGCAGTCGGATGGAGTTATTACGCAGGCCCACCGCGACGGACGGGTGGGTCTTAATGTTGCTCAGCTGCGCAAACACGTTCTCCTGCACCATCGCATTGACCTTATCGATCGGCTTATCCCAGGTTTTCTTCTCAACCACGGCTTTCGCCGCGTCTGAATAGCGCAGCCAGTGTGACACAGCAGGCATCGGCTCCAGGTTCGCGTTATCGGCAATCGCCTTCATCGCGCCACAGTTGGAGTGACCGCAAATCACGATATCCGTGACGCCCAGCGCCACCACGGCATATTCGATAGTGGCGGACACGCCGCCAGGCTCCGGCCCGAAAGGCGGTACGATGTTGCCAGCATTACGAATGACAAAGAGTTGTCCTGGCTCTTGCTGGGTGACCAGTTCCGGGACCAGACGGCTGTCGGAGCATGAGATGAACAGCGCTTTGGGATTCTGGCTGGACGCTAAACTGCGGAAGAGTTCTTTACGTTGCGGGAAAATCTCTTTTTGAAAGCTGAGAAAACCTTCAATGATATGTTGCATAGCAATGTCTCTTTTATCTGTTTTAGTTTAGGCATGATCGAGATCACACTCGTAAAGTTTACCCATCGTGGTTTACTTCAGACAAGCAATATATTTCTGGCCCGACCGCTGCACAATCTCGTCCGCACTGGCCTGGATGTTCTGCCCTTCAAACGCGCCGTAAAGACGTTCAAAGGTTTTGCCTTCGAGATGACTCACCACCGACGCCACGGTGCGGGCCGGCAGCGGAAGATAATTCGGATAGCTCCACATAAACGAGACGGCGTCTTTACCCGGCGTGACCTGCAGAATATCGCCCACCAGCAATACCCCGCCCCCCTCCTGCCAGTGCAGCACCGTTCCACCGGTAAAATGCCCTCCCAGACGCAGCAGGGTGACCGACGGGAAAATATCCAGCGCATCCCCCTCCCAGAAATGAATGGCCGGGCTGTCGCGCATGACCCACTCTTTGTCGCTGGCGTGCAGATACACCGGCGCATCAAACGCCGCAGCCCACTCCAGCATGGTGGTGTAATAGTGCGGATGTGAAATAGCAATCGCGCTGATGCCGCCGAGGGCGGTAACGAGCGCTTTGGTTGCGGGGTCGAGGTTGGCGATGCAGTCCCAGAGGATATTCCCGTGGGGCGTTTGCAGGAACAGCGCCCGCTGGTTTATCGCAAACGCGGGCACCGTTTTGATCCCAAACAGCCGCGGCTCCAGCTGCTGCCATTTATTGCTATGCGTGGCGGTGACGGTGTCGAGATCGGTCCATGCCTGGCCCGTGGCGGGCACGTACTGGCGTTCATCCTCGCAAATTGGGCATCTGTCCGGGCGGGCATCGTAGGCGGTTCCGCAGGTTTTACAGAGTGTAATCATGTGCTCTCCTCAGCGATAAAGCACTGAGTATGGCAGGGATTATCCTTATGTGCTGCGAGGTACATTGCTGGCTTTTTTTGCCCTATACTGTGCCAGTATCAAAAACTGAACAGAGCAGGTGCCACATGGAAATTGATCTCGATAACTTAGTCTTTAACGGTCTGGATGAAGCCGAAGAGCGTAATGCGGAACGTCTGGACGATGCAGACAAAAAAGCACAAGCGATTGTCGCCGACGACGACTGCGGCGACGCCTGCAAGATCTAATAAAAAAGCACCGGGAAGCCGGTGCTTTTTTATTTCACTCGTTACACGTCACGCACACCTCGTTCCAGTACGTTTCGCGCGTGCGGCGCAGTTCAGCGTGACGTTTTATCATGGAACCACTCCGGGTCAATGTTGGCGACGTCGACGCCATACAGGCTGGCGACAGGCAGTATTGACTCAAGAACACGTTGCGCGCTGTTCTCCGCATTCACTGGTCGGGTCGCAAAAAACCGCCGTAACGTGCTGATCCATTTTTTCATCGTCTTACCCTCTCTCGCCGTGTCTGATCTCAGTTAAGCACTCAAATGCCGCGCGGGGGAAATACCAAAATCCACTGTCGATGTGCAGGATTTGCAAATAGCCTCCCGTTCTTTTCACTCTTCATTAACACCTTGTTCACTAATGCTTTTTTGCTCATAGCAAAGAACGATTTCTTATTTGGCGATAGCTTTCGCTTATGGGAGCGTAGAGGGGTAAAACAAAAACAACGAGATGGCGAATGACTATGGCAGCAAACATGAAAGGGTTTACAAAACGGACACTGGTTCTGGGATTACTGGCGTCGGGCAGCCTGCTTTCAGCGCAGGCACAGGCCGATCAGCTGGCGGATATTAAGGCCGCAGGGGTGGTGAAAGTGGCCACGTTTGACGCCAACCCGCCGTTTGGCTCTATTGATGCCAAAACGCACGAGATCGTCGGTTATGACGTGGACTTCGCCAAAGCGCTGGCAAAATCGCTCGGCGTGAAGCTTGAACTGGTTGCCACCAATCCGGCTAACCGTATTCCGCTGCTGCAGTCCGGAAAAGCCGATCTGATCGTGGCGGATATCACTATCACCGCGGAACGCGCGCAGGTGATTGATTTCTCGACGCCTTACTTTGTCACCGGCCAGCAGTTCCTCGTGCCGGCTAAATCACCGGACAAGCTTGATGACTATAGCCGGGCGCGTATTGGCGCGGTCAAAGGAACGACGGGCGAGCAGGCGCTTCACCAGCGTTTCCCGCAGTCACGCGTGCTCTCTTATGACGATATTCCGCTGGCGCTGACGGCACTGCGCAACGGTAACGTACAGGCCATCACCCAGGACAGCACCATTCTGGCCGGTCTGCTGGCGCAGGCGCCGGATAAAGCGAACTTTAAAATCCTGCCCGACCTGCTCAGCAAAGAAGAGATTGGCGTTGGGGTGAAAAAAGGCGAAACGGCGCTGCTGAAGGCCGTTAACGACGAGCTGGTTAACCTCGAGAAGAACGGTCAGGCAGCAAAAATCTACGATGTCTGGTTTGGCCCAAACACGCCTTCCCCACAGCCTCGCGCCTTTAAAATAGAAGCCAGATAATTATGCTCTCAGGTTTATTTTCACACTCCGCGGCCGGTGCCGCGGATTTTTCACATCTGGAACAGGCCAGCGTCGAGTTTCGTCACGTGGACAAACGCTACGGTGACCATCAGGTTTTAAACGACATTAACCTCACCATCACGCCCGGTGAAGTGGTCGCCATCCTCGGCCCTTCAGGTTCCGGTAAATCCACCCTGATCCGTCTCATCAACCAGCTTGAAACCCTGAGCGGCGGAGAGATTCTGGTCGACAACAAGCCTACCGCAAAGCTCTCCGGTACCGGGCTGCGCCAGCTGCGCAGCCGCGTGGGGTTTGTGTTCCAGCAGTTCAATCTTTACGCCCACCTCACCGCCAGCCAGAACATCACCCTGGCGCTGGAGCAGGTTCACGGCTGGAAGCCGCAGCCTGCCCGGGAGCGCGCGCTGGCCCTGCTGGAGAAGGTCGGGATGCTGGAAAAAGCCCACCATTTCCCGGCAGAACTTTCCGGTGGACAGCAGCAGCGCGTCGCGATTGCCCGCGCCCTGGCCTCCTCACCGCAAATCATTCTGTTCGATGAACCCACCTCCGCGCTGGATCCGGAGATGATTGGTGAAGTGCTGTACGTGATGAAAGCCCTCGCCCACAGCGGGATCACGATGATCGTGGTGACCCACGAGATGCAGTTTGCCCGGGAAATTGCCGACCGGATTGTCTTTATCGACGGCGGGCAAATTCTGGAAACCGCGCCGCCGGCGCAGTTTTTCAGCCAGCCGTCGCATCCGCGCGCGCAGCGGTTCCTGCAGAAGGTGCTCAACCCGCTGCATCAGGAGCATCTGTAATGCCCGCGCTCGACTGGCAGGGGGTACTGACCGGACAGCCTCTGCAGTGGATACTCTCCGGATTCCTCACCACCCTGTGGATCACGCTTGCCGGGATGCTGCTGGCCAGCCTGCTCGCACTGTTTTTTATGCTCCTGCGCCTTTCCGGCGGACGCCCCGGGAACGCGGTCGTCAGCAGTTGGGTGTCGCTGTTTCGCAATACGCCGCTGCTGGTGCAACTGCTGTTCTGGTATTTTGCCGCCTGGAACGGGCTACCGCAGGCGTTCCGCGACGCGGTGAACGCGGATCACAGCTGGTCAATTCTGCCTGGTAACGTCTGGTGGTTTACGCCCGAATTTTTATGTTCTGCCTGGGGGTTGGGCGTCTTTACCTCGGCGTTTTTAATCGAAGAGGTGGAATCGGGCTTACGTTCCGTGCCTGCCGGACAGCGGGAGGCGGCGCTCGCGCAGGGATTCTCCGCGTGGCGTCTGTTTCGTTACATCCTTCTGCCGCAGGGGCTGGCCAACGCCTGGCAGCCCGTTGTGGGGCAGTATCTTAATCTGATGAAGCTCTCCTCGCTCGCCAGCGGGATTGGCTTCGCCGAGCTGACCTATCAGGTCAGGCAGATCGAGAGCTATAACGCGCACGCGCTGGAGGCGTTTACCCTCGGAACCGCGCTCTATCTGCTGACCGGCCTGGTCATGGGGATGGTGCTGGTTCGCATCGGACCTGACGCGAAACGTAAACGCCCAGGCGCCGCCGCCACTCGGAGTGAAAAACATGATTGCCGGACTTAACGTCATCACCGATAACCTCGACTATCTGCTGTGGGGACGCGCGGCAACGGGTGAACCGGGGGGAGTATTGCTGTCGTTAATGATGGCTGCCGGGGCCGCCGTTATCGCTCTGCCCGGAGGGATAGTGCTCGCATGTCTGGCCTGGCGCTTTACCGGGCTCGTGCGAAAGGTCCTCTTTTTATGGGCAGAGCTGATTCGCGGTATCCCGCTCATCTTCGTAATTTTCTGGATGTGGTATCTTCTGCCGCTTATGACCGGGGGCGATCTGCCGGGAGCGTTGACCGTCACGCTGGCCCTGGCCTGGTTTACCGCGGCAACCGTAATGCACTCGGTACTGGCCGGGCTTAACGCGCTACCGTCCGGGCAGTACGAGGCCGCACTGTCACAGGGATTCAGCACGCAGCAAACACTCCTGCGCGTGCTGCTGCCGCAGGCGCTGAGGAATATTCTGCCGTCGCTGGTGGGGATTTTTATCAGCCTGCTGAAGGATACGTCGCTGGCGTTTATCGTGAACGTACCGGAGCTGACCACGGTGGCGGGACAGGTCAACAACCGGGTGCAAATCTACCCGGCAGCCATTTTTATCTTTACGGGCGTGGTCTACTACCTGCTCTGCTGCTCGCTCGAACAGCTTGCGAAACGCTGGCGCATTACCCGGCCAGCGCTTTAACCACCGTTTCCATCGCTTCGGTTGTCAGTTCACTGCGTTTCACGCGCTGGTTCGCCAGCGCGGTACGCAGGACTCCGGCAATGACAATATGCTTTGGCTCCTGCCCTAAATCACGCATCTCAAGCACCACCTTTCCGACCACCCGGCACATCTCCTGGTACAACGCATCATCTTTGGTCACGTTACCCATCGTCATCACTCCATTGCCTGTTAAACGTTGAGCTTAAATGATTCTCCTGCCGGATACAAAAAAGAAGCCCGGCGAGAGACTCGCCGGGCTTCATCTGTAAAATCAGTAATTTAGTTGTTTACTGGGATGACCGCGCCTTTGTACCTGGTGCGGATCCAGTCCTGAATCTCTTTCGAGTGCAGCACGTTCACCAGCGCAACGATATCTTTCTTCTTCTCGTCGCCGCGATGCACGGTAATGATGTTGGCGTACGGGTTGTTTTCACCGCTCTCTACCGCAATCGGGTCGTGAACCGGATCCAGACCCGCGTCAATCGCGTAGTTGGCGTTAATCACCACCGCATCGCCTTCGTTGTTGTTGTACATCTGCGGCAGCAGAGACGCTTCCACGTTCGGCGTGAACTTCAGCTTTTTCGGGTTCTCAACGATGTCGCTGATGCGCGCGGTCACTTTATCGATGCCCGGCTTCAGCTTGATCACGCCCTCTTTCTCGAAGATGGAGAGAATACGCCCCTCTTCAGAAACCGCGTCACGCATGATGATCTTGCCACCTTCCGGCAGGTCTTTCAGCGACTTGTATTTTTTGGAGTAGATGCCGATTGGCTCAATGTGGATCGCGCCCGCACTGACAAAATCGTAGTCCTTATCGCCCGCATGATCCTTCAGCACGCTGTTCAGGTAAGGAATGTGCTGGAAATAGTTCGCGTCGATGTCATGACCCGCCAGCGCGGTGTTCGGCAGAATGTAGTCCTGGAACGGTTTGATCTCCAGGTCAATACCCTGCTTTGCCAGAATTGGCTTTGCCTGCTCCAGAATTTCGGCGTGCGGCGTGTTGGATGCGCCCACGGTCAGGGTGTCAGCCCAGGACGCGAAGCTCAGGGCGCTCAGGGTTGCGGCGGCGATCAGTGTCAGTGTTTTTTTCATGATGTGGTTCCTGTGTGTTATTAGAGATTATCTTTTATCTAACAGTGAAGTAATGACATCGCCGCAGAACTGGATAATGAAAACGATGATCAGTATGGTCACCGTTGCCACCAGCGTGACGTCACCATGGTTGCGCTGGAATCCTTCCAGATAAGCCAGATTTCCCAAACCGCCGGCGCCAATCACCCCCGCCATTGCGCTGTAGCTCACCAGCGCAATGAGCGTCACCGTAATACCCGATACCAGTGCGGGTGATGATTCCGGCAGTAAAACCCGAAACACTAACGTGCTCAGTCGTGCGCCCATCGAGCGCGTTGCTTCGATGACGCCTTTATCCACTTCACGCAGGGCGATTTCCACCAGGCGTGCGTAGAACGGTGCCGCGCCCACAATCAGCGCCGGCAGCGCCGCGTTGGCGCCAAGAATGGTGCCGACGACGGTCTTGGTGAACGGGATCAGCAGGACAATCAAAATGATGAACGGAATGGAGCGGAACACGTTCACCACAATCGAAATCACGCTGTAAACCGTGCGGTTGTGGAACAATCCGCCGCGCGCGGTTAAAAACAGCGCCAGCCCCAGCACGATGCCCAGCACAAAGGTCGCCACGCCGGACAGCGCGGTCATGTACAGCGTCTCCAGCGTCGCCGCCCAGAGCTGATCCCACTTCAGATGCGGAAAGAGATTCTCAGCCATGTTTAATCACCTCGCCTTCAATATCGCTGTGCTTCAGGTCGGCGAGGATATTGTTCAGTTGTTCATCGGATGCCACCACGTGCACCCAGAGCTGGCCAAACACGCCGTGGGCGGTTTGCGTCATTTTCCCGTGCAGGATGTTAAACGGCAGGCCGTAGCGCAGGGTCAGTTCACCCACAATCGGCTTATGGGTGCTGTGCCCGGTAAAGGTCAGCCTGATGACCGTGCCTTCCAGATCGTTTGCCAGTTCGGTATTGAAGGTTTCTTCCTCAGCGTACTGGCTTACCTGACGGACAAACTGCTGCGTAATCGGCTGCTGCGGATGGGTAAAGACGCTCAGCACGTCGCCCTCTTCCACGACTTTACCGTTCTCCATCACCGCCACGCGGTCGCAGATTTTGCGCACCACGTGCATCTCGTGGGTGATCAGCACGATGGTCAGCCTGAAGCGGCGGTTAATATCCAGCAGCAAATCGAGGATCTGGTCGGTGGTCTGCGGGTCGAGCGCGGACGTGGCTTCATCGCAGAGCAGCACGTCAGGGCTGTTAGCCAAAGCACGCGCAATGCCCACGCGCTGCTTTTGCCCGCCGCTCAGCTGGGACGGGTACGCATTCTCGCGCCCCTTCAGCCCTACCAACTCCACCAGTTCCGTGACGCGAGCGGTGACTTTTGCTTTAGGTACTCCGGCTATCTGCATGGAAAAAGCAATGTTTTCGCTTACCGTGCGCGACCACAGCAGGTTGAAGTGCTGGAACACCATGCTGATTTTCAGGCGCGCCTGGCGCAGCGCTTCGCCCTTTGCCGCAGAGATATCCTGCCCGTTAATGGTCACGCTTCCGGCGCTGGGTTTTTCCAGGCCGTTTAGCAGACGAATCAGCGTGCTTTTCCCGGCTCCGCTGTAGCCGATAATCCCGTAAATCTGTCCCTGCTCTATCGTCAAATTGACGTTATCAACGGCAGTCAGCGCGACCTTTCCGTTGTCAAAAACCTTCGAAATATTCCTGAGTACGATCATTCTTATTCTTTATCCGTTTCGCGCATGGCTGTTTAGCAGTATGGATGTCCAAACGATAGTAAACAGGCGTTATCAGCTTTTAAATGAACAAAAAAGAATGTGTTATAACTTTCGGCAATAAACAGCGGATTTACCGGGTGGGAAGCATTTAGACCAATTTCAGCAATGATTATCTGCCGGATGCATATCCGCTGGCGGACGGGCGCAAAAAACGGTCATTTTTGCAGCATTTCATCCCGATATAGCCTTCCTCACATCCAGACAACTTTACGTCTTGCTGTCCTGCCATCCAGAAATGGCATTTATATTCCTTTCTGTTCTAAACGGCAGTGAATGGTTCTTTATTGAGAAAATTTCACCGCCCTATCATCCCGTCATGACATCCAGAAAGGAAAACATCATGACGATTTATCACTCCGTCACCGAACTGATTGGTCGTACCCCGCTGATACAGCTGCATAAGCTTGATACCGGTCCCTGCTCGCTGTTCCTGAAGCTGGAAAACCAAAATCCGGGCGGGTCGATTAAGGATCGCGTTGCGCTGTCGATGATTAACGAAGCGGAGCGTACCGGCCAGCTGCAGCCGGGCGGCACGATTATTGAGGCGACGGCGGGGAATACCGGTCTCGGCCTGGCCCTGATTGCCGCCCAGAAAGGCTACTCGCTGATCCTGGTGGTGCCGGACAAAATGAGCCGCGAGAAGATTTTCCACCTGCGCGCGCTGGGTGCCCAGGTGGTGCTGACCCGCTCCGACGTCAACAAGGGCCATCCCGCCTATTACCAGGATTACGCCCAGCGCCTGGCCAACGAGCTGCCCGGCGCGTTTTACATCGACCAGTTCAATAACGAGGCCAACCCGCTGGCGCACCGCACCACCACGGCACCGGAACTGTACGAGCAGCTTGACGGCCAGATCGACGCCATCGTGGTGGGCGTCGGCTCAGGCGGTACGCTGGGCGGCCTGCAGGCGTGGTTCGCCGAGCACTCTCCGCACACGGAGTTTGTCCTGGCTGACCCGGCCGGTTCCGTTCTGGCCGACCAGGTGGAAACCGGACGCTATCACGACGCGGGCTCCTGGCTGGTTGAAGGTATTGGCGAAGACTTTATTCCGCCGCTGGCCCACATTGAAGGGGTGAATCGCGCCTGGCGCATCACCGACCGAGAGGCCTTCACCACCGCGCGCGACCTGCTGAAAACGGAAGGCATTCTGGCTGGCTCTTCCAGCGGCACGCTGCTGGCGGCCGCGCTGAAATATTGCCAGGCGCAGACCGCGCCGAAACGCGTGGTGACCTTCGCCTGCGACAGCGGCAATAAGTATCTCTCGAAGATGTTCAACGACGACTGGATGCGTCAGCAAGGGCTCATCACGCGCCCTCAGGCCGGCGATCTCTCTGACTACATCGCCCTGCGCCACGATGAAGGCGCCACCGTTACCGCCGCCCCGGACGACACGCTTTCCACCGTACTGGCACGCATGCGCCTGTATGACATCTCCCAGCTGCCGGTGCTGGAGAACGGCAAGGTGGTGGGTATTATCGACGAGTGGGATCTTCTGCGGCATATCGGCGGCGACGGCGATCGCTTCGCGCTTCCGGTGACGGCAGCCATGACGCGCCAGGTGGAGTTTCTTGATAAACACGCCCCGGAAAGCGCCCTGAACGCCATCTTCGACCGCGGTCTGGTGGCCGTGATTAATGACAACGACCGTTTTCTCGGTCTGATTACGCGCAGCGACGTTCTGACCGCCTGGCGCAACCGTCTTCAGCAATAAAGGAATCGATGATGAAAAACCTGGCTACCCTGAGCGTACACAGCGGCGAGTTCAACGACCAGCACGGCGCCGTCATGCCGCCGATTTACGCCACCTCGACGTTTGCGCAACCGTCACCCGGCGAGCATACCGGCTATGAATATTCCCGTAGCGGCAACCCTACACGCCATGCGCTGGAAACCGCCATCGCCGAACTGGAAGGCGGCACGCGCGGCTACGCCTTCGCCTCCGGTCTGGCGGCCATCTCCACGGTGCTCGAACTGCTGGACAAAGACAGCCATATTGTCGCCATTGATGACGTTTACGGCGGGACGTACCGCCTGATTGAAAACGTGCGCAAGCGCAGCACCGGCCTGCAGGTCAGCTGGGTTAAACCGGACGACTTAGCCGGTCTCGAGGCCGCCATTCGCCCGGATACCCGCATGGTGTGGGTCGAAACGCCAACCAATCCGCTGCTGAAGCTGGCGGATCTGGCGGCCATTGCGGCGATCGCCCGCCGTCATAACGTCATCAGCGTGGCGGATAATACCTTCGCGTCGCCGGTGATCCACCGTCCGCTGGAGTCGGGTTTCGATATCGTGGTGCACTCCGCCACCAAATACCTGAACGGCCACTCTGACGTGGTGGCCGGGCTGGCGATTGTCGGGGACAACAGGGAACTGGCGGATAAGCTGGGCTATCTGCAAAACGCGGTAGGCGGCGTACTGGATCCGTTCAGCAGCTTCCTGACGCTGCGCGGTATTCGCACGCTTGCGTTGAGGGTAGAAAAGCACAGCACCAACGCGCTGGCGATTGCGCAATGGCTGGATCAGCACCCTCTGGTCGAAAAAGTGTTCTATCCCGGCCTGGAATCGCATCCGCAATATCAGCTTGCCCGCACGCAGATGGCCCTGCCCGGTGGGATGATTTCCGTCGTGGTAAAAGGCGATGCGCAACGCGCCACCGAGGTGATTCGCAACCTGAAGCTGTTCACCCTCGCGGAAAGCCTCGGCGGTGTGGAAAGTCTGGTGAGCCAGCCTTATAGCATGACGCACGCCTCGATTCCGCTGGAGCAACGCCTGGCAAACGGCATTGTGCCGCAGCTTATCCGTCTGTCAGTCGGGATTGAAGATCCGAAAGACCTGATTGCCGATCTCAGCCAGGCGCTGCAAAAATAAGCAAAACGCGGCAGGTCAATCACCTGCCGTCATAAGTTGTCATCATGGCTTAACGCCTTGATAACAATATTATGTGAAACTGCACAGATTATTTCTGAAACACCGTTTCCATTTTCCTTTTATCTTAAAATCAGCGTATAATGCGCGCCTAATCCCTGGTGAATGGTTTCAGCGCTTGGAATACAAAAAACAACGTACAACTTCTCCTCTCCTTCGTTGGGCTGTCACTCAGGCACACTTTCTTCTGCACGCTCATTTGATGTCTCCTATCCTTAGTGCGTGTCATATACTCTTTTGCAACACAGGTTTGACTCCGCGGCGGTGCGCCCCCGGAGCGAGATTTCCATATCCTTCCCAACTTAAAGACTAAGACTGTCATGAAAAAGACGAAAATTGTTTGTACTATCGGCCCGAAAACCGAATCTGAAGAGATGCTGACCAAAATGCTGGACGCCGGCATGAACGTGATGCGTCTGAACTTCTCCCACGGTGATTACGCAGAACACGGTCAGCGTATCCAGAACTTGCGCAACGTGATGAGCAAGACCGGTAAAAAAGCTGCCATCCTGCTGGACACCAAAGGTCCAGAAATCCGTACCATCAAACTGGAAGGCGGTAACGACGTCTCTCTGAAAGCGGGCCAGACCTTCACCTTCACCACCGACAAATCCGTTGTCGGCAACAGCGAAATCGTTGCAGTGACCTATGAAGGCTTCACCAACGACCTGTCCGTCGGTAACACCGTGCTGGTAGACGATGGTCTGATCGGTATGGAAGTCACCGCTATCGAAGGCAACAAGGTTATCTGTAAGGTGCTGAACAACGGCGACCTGGGCGAAAACAAAGGCGTTAACCTGCCGGGCGTTTCTATCGCGCTGCCTGCGCTGGCTGAAAAAGACAAACAGGACCTGATCTTCGGTTGCGAACAAGGCGTTGACTTTGTTGCGGCCTCCTTCATCCGTAAGCGCTCAGACGTGGTTGAAATCCGCGAGCACCTGAAAGCGCACGGCGGCGAGAAGATCCAGATCATCTCCAAAATTGAAAACCAGGAAGGCCTGAACAACTTCGACGAAATCCTCGAAGCGTCTGACGGCATTATGGTTGCTCGTGGCGACCTGGGCGTTGAAATCCCGGTTGAAGAAGTGATCTTCGCGCAGAAGATGATGATCGAGAAATGTGTACGCGCGCGTAAAGTGGTTATCACCGCAACGCAGATGCTGGACTCCATGATCAAAAACCCGCGCCCAACCCGCGCTGAAGCAGGCGACGTGGCAAACGCCATCCTCGACGGTACTGATGCGGTTATGCTGTCCGGCGAATCCGCGAAGGGTAAATACCCGCTGGAAGCGGTGACCATCATGGCTACCATCTGCGAACGTACCGACCGCGTAATGAAAAGCCGTCTGGACTACAACAACGACAGCCGCAAGCTGCGCATCACCGAAGCGGTTTGCCGCGGTGCAGTAGAAACGGCTGAGAAACTGGAAGCCCCACTGATCGTGGTTGCCACCCAGGGCGGTAAATCAGCTCGCGCGGTGCGTAAATACTTCCCGGATGCAATTATCCTGGCGCTGACCACCAACGAAACCACGGCTCGTCAGCTGGTGCTGAGCAAAGGCGTGATCCCTCACCTGGTGAAAGAGATCGCGTCTACGGATGATTTCTACCGTCTGGGTAAAGAAGTAGCTCTGGAGCTGGTGGATCGCGGTCTGGCACAGAAAGGTGACGTTGTGGTCATGGTTTCTGGCGCACTGGTACCAAGCGGCACAACCAATACCGCATCTGTTCACGTGCTGTAATAATTCCTGAACCAATTAATTTGGATAAAAAGCGCCCTCCGGGCGCTTTTTTTATTCCTCGTATTAGCCAAAGTCATTCAAATTGCAAATCGGGTTTCTCTATTTAATTGCGATTTATCTAAGATGAATCCGATGATAAATGCCTTTTTTTCCTTAGATTTTTGCCCGAAAAGGGCTGATTCGATGCTTCTTTGAGCGAACGATCAAAAATAGGTGTATTCCCATCAAAAAAATATTCTCAACCCAAAAAACTTTGTGTAATACTTGTAACGCTACATGGAGATTAACTCAATCTAGAGGGTATTAATAATGAATCGTACTAAACTGGTACTGGGCGCGGTAATCCTGGGTTCTACTCTGCTGGCTGGTTGCTCCAGCAACGCTAAAATCGATCAGCTGTCTTCTGACGTTCAGACTCTGAACGCTAAAGTTGACCAGCTGAGCAACGACGTGAACGCAATGCGTTCCGACGTTCAGGCTGCTAAAGACGACGCAGCTCGCGCTAACCAGCGTCTGGACAACCAGGCTACTAAATACCGTAAGTAATAGTACCTGTTAATAAAATGGCGCACATTGTGCGCCATTTTTTTTGCCTGAGTCAAACGGCTACTGCGTCACCTTCTCCCCTTCATCTTCCGCTACCGCAGCAGACACCCGGCTGTTCTGCACCGACAATACGCTATTGCTGGCTGACGGACCGCTTCCCGACGACACGATAACCGGGATGCCCGCACGACGTGCCAGGGCTTTCTCAATCAGCGCCTTATCGCTTCCCGCCTGAGAAACAAAAGTCGCAAAGTCCGCGGAATGGGCAATTGGCGAGACCTGCGGATTTTCCCCCTCAACCTGCGCCAGCGGACGGTGGACCTCAATATAGCGTTTACCATCCGGCTCCACGGAGAACTTCACGGGTTCATTGATAATCTGTACCCGCGTGCCAACCCGCACCTGTTCGAACAGCGCTTTGATATCCGGGGCGTTCATCCGCATACAGCCGGAGCTGACCCGCAGGCCCACGCTGTCCGGCGCGCTGGTGCCGTGGATGAGATATTCCCCGTTGCCCACGCCTAAACGCAGTGCAAAGCGCCCCAGCGGGTTGTTTGGCCCGGCAGGTACCACCGGAGGCAATTTAATGCCCTGCTCCAGAGAGCGTGCTCTGATGCCCGGCGTGGGTGTCCAGGTGGGATTCGGGATCTTCTGGCTCACCCGCGTGGTCGTCACCGGCGTTTCCAGCCCCAGCTGTCCGATGCCGAGCGGGAAGACCTGAACGATATTTTCTCCCGGCGGGAAGTAGTAGAGCCGAAGCTCTGCGAGATTCACCACAATCCCCTCGCGCGGCGTGTCCGGCAGCAGCATTTGCGACGGAATGGTAATGACGGTTCCCGGCGCAGGGTTTACCGGCGCAATGGTATTGTTCGTTTCCAGAATCACCTGCGCCGCGGTATTAAACCGGCGGGCGATGGTCTGCAGCTTATTATCCCCTTCCTGTATCGTGTAGGTTTGATTTTGCACAATCAGGCGACTGCCTGCGGGCGGCAACGGATAGTCCATCGCGCGGGCCGAATTAAGTGCGCCGAGCGAACTGAGGAGTAATAGAGTTATGAGAGACGCGCGCTTCATGCTGAGATTCCTTATTCACTGGCAGGACGCCAGAAAGCTGAAAAACCGCGAGGCGGGAACCACCTCGCGAAACAGAATGAATGCTGTTCTGTAAGTCTAGCTAAGGATTGCAGCTTTGGCGCGAATCGCGCGAATCATCGCTTCCAGTCCCTGGGAGCGTGACGGGGTGAGGTGTTGGGTCAGGGCCATTTTTTCAAACCACGGGCGGACGTCAAACGCAACAATATCCTGCGCCGACATCCGGTGGTAAAGAATAAAGACGACCGCAATAAGCCCTTTTACAATGGCCGCATCGCTGTCGCCGTGCAGTGCTATCGTGCCGTCGTCAGACTGCTCCATCACAATCCACACCTGGCTCTGACAGCCCTGAATACTGTTTTCCGGGTTATGCGCCTCTTCACCGAGCGGCGGCAGACGCTGCCCCAGCTCGATGATATAAAGGTACTTCTCTTCCCAGTTTGCGCAACGCCCAAAGTTGCGCAGCAATTTGTCTCTGTCCGGCAGTTCTGCCATCTTTTGCCTCTCCGTTAGCCCAGCAGCTGGTGAATGCGCTTAAGCCCCGCCACCAGCCTGTCGACCTCTTCCGTTGTGTTGTACATCACCAGCGACGCGCGGCACATTGCCGGCACCTGGTAAAACGCCATCAGCGGCATGGCGCAGTGGTGCCCGGTACGGACCGCCACGCCGTAGTTATCGAGGAAACTGCCCACGTCATAGGCGTGATGTTTCCCGAGATTAAACGCGATCACCCCTTGCCGGTCGGCAGGCCCGTAGAGGGTCAGATCCGGCACGCTGGCAAGCTCGGCAAGCGCATAGTGCATCAGCAGCTGTTCGTACTCCTGAATGCTATCAAGGCCGATTGCGGAGACGTAGGAAACCGCCGCCCCCAGCCCGATAATCCCGCCGGTGTTGGGCGTACCCGCCTCAAAACGCCACGGCGCGCGCGCGTAGGTGGTGCCTTCCGTCAGGCTGACTGTGGCGATCATCGAGCCGCCCCCTTCCCATGGCGGCATCGCCTGCAGAATGTCTTCCTTCACGTAGAGCACGCCGATCCCGGTCGGCCCATAGAGCTTGTGGCCTGAGAAGACGTAGAAATCGCAGTCCAGCGCCTGAACGTCAACCGCGTGGTGCATTACCGCCTGGGCGCCGTCAATCAGCACCTTCGCGCCGGCCTGATGGGCTTTTTCGACAATCTCTGCCACCGGGTTTTCAGTCCCGAGCACGTTAGAGACCTGGGTGACCGCCACCAGCCGCGTTTTATCGTCTAGCAGTGCATCGAGCTGCTCGAGCTGCAGCGTCCCATCGGCGTTCAGCGGGATCACCCGCAGCTGCGCGCCAACGCGCTCGCAGAGCATCTGCCACGGCACGATATTGGCGTGGTGCTCCATCTGGGTGATGATGATGTTATCCCCCGTGTGGACCTGCGCGTTGCCCCAGCTGTTAGCGACAAGGTTGATTCCTTCGGTGGTTCCGCGCACGAAGACCAGCTCCTCGGGCGATTTTGCATTGAGGAAGGCGGCAATTTGCGTGCGCACGTTTTCCATCCGCTGGGTCGCTTCGGCGCTCAGCGTATGGATCCCCCGATGCACGGCGGCATAGCCGTGGCGATAGAACTCGGCTTCCGCGTCCACCACCTGATTCGGCTTCTGCGCGCTGGCCGCGCTGTCCAGATAGGCCAACGGAAGACCGTTCACTTCACGGGTCAGAACCGGGAAATCTGCCCGCACTTTCTCGACGGGAAAACTCATGCTTCGCCTCCAGGCAGACGCTGACCGATACGCGCCAGCACCTGCTGTTTCAACTGACCATCGTTCAGCGCTTCCGTCAGTTCGGCGGCAAACGCATAGATAATCATTTTCTGCGCCGCCTGCTGGTCGATACCGCGGGAACGCAGGTAGAACATCTGCTCGTCGTCGATCCGCCCGACCGTCGCACCGTGGCTGCACTTCACGTCGTCGGCGTAGATCTCCAGCTGCGGTTTGGTGTCCACCTCCGCCAGGCGCCCTAACAGCAGATTGTTGTTGGTCATCTGCCCGTCGGTTTTAATGGCGTGCTGCGCCACGTTAATCAGGCCGTTAAACACCGCGCGACCTCTGTCACTCACGATAGTTTTGTGCAGCTGGCGGCTGTTGCAGTAGCCCTTGTTGTGCTCCAGCCAGGTGCGCGTGTCGCACACCTCTGATTTAACCGGCATCGCCAGACTGTTGATGCGCAGCGTGGTGTTCTCACCGTTAAGCTGCGTGCTGGTGTTGTGGCGCAGCACAGACCCGCCGAGCAGGAAGCTGTGGCTGTACGCTGCGGCATCCTGACCCAGCACAATGTCGTTATGGGCAAAGTGGTGGCTCTGCGCATTCTCAAACGCCAGCTTAACGTGGTGAAGCTGGGCATTGGCCGCCACATTCATCGTCAAACGCGAGCCGGTAAAATGGCGCGTCTCGTTGAGGCTGACGTAATGTTCAATCACCGTGGCCTCAGCCCCCTCCGCCAGCTCAAGATGGTGGCGATAGTGCGCGGTGTTGATTTCGTCGCCGTCCAGCCCCTGGGTGATGTGCATCAGCAGCAGCGGCTTTGCCGGACGCTGGTTACGCTTCACGCCGATATGCGTCACGCTGCGGGCCAGGCTCTCGGTCAGGTGCAGGAAAACCTCAGGCTGAACCGGGGCGCTCAGGGGCTGGCGATCGTCGTTTATCACAATCTCAAATCCGCTCCCCTGAAGGGCGTCGCTCAGTTCCGGACGGAACTCACCGTCGACAAAAACCAGGCGCACGGCATCCACGTTTACGGCCAGCGCGTCACGCTGCGCCGGGGTGAGATCCGCCAGACGGGTCACAAACTCGGCGTTCAGCAGGCCATCAAGCGGGGTGTATTTCCAGTTCTCGTGCTTACGCGTCGGCAGGCCGAGACGCAGCATCTGCTGCAGATGCTGCTGCGCCTGCTCGGAGCGCGTGCCGCCCTGGGCTTCAAACAGCCGGTGCCACTGCTGGAGCGCATTACTGCTGTTCGGTAAGCCAGCCATAACCCTGCTCCTCCAGTTGTTTAACCAGCGTGAAATCTCCGGATTTCACAATACGCCCCTGGTAAAGCACATGGACGTAATCCGGCTTGATGTAGTCCAGAATGCGCTGGTAGTGGGTGACGATAATGAACGAACGCTTGCCGTCGCGCAGGGAGTTCACCCCGTCAGCGACAATCTTCAGGGCGTCGATGTCCAGACCAGAGTCGGTCTCATCCAGAATGCACAGTTCGGGCTCCAGAACGGCCATCTGCAGGATGTCGTTACGCTTTTTCTCGCCGCCGGAAAAACCGACGTTCACCGAGCGGGTGAGCAAATCTTCCGGCATTTTCAGCAGCTTGATTTTCTCTTCCATTAAATCCTGGAAGTCGAAGCGGTCGAGCGCCTCCAGGCCGCGATACTTGCGTACCGCATTCAGCGCCGTCTGCAGGAAGAACTGGTTGCTGACGCCCGGAATTTCGACCGGGTACTGGAAGGCCATAAAGATGCCCTCTCCCGCGCGGTCTTCCGGCGACATCTCCAGAAGATCTTTGCCGTTGAACTCGACCGAGCCGTGGGTCACCTCATAATCTTCGCGCCCCGCCAGCGTCGCGGAAAGCGTACTTTTCCCGGAACCGTTCGGCCCCATGATAGCGTGGACTTCCCCCGGCTTAACGTCAAAATTGAGGCCACGCAGGATGGCTTTGTCTTCTACGCTGACCTGTAAATCTTTAATGCTTAACATGTGCTTTCCTTTAACCGACGCTGTGTTCAAGACTAATGGCGAGGAGTTTCTGGGCTTCAACGGCAAATTCCAGCGGCAGTTCAGAGAACACGTCCTTACAGAAGCCGTTAACGATCATCGAGATGGCGTCTTCTTCGCTGATCCCCCGCTGCAGGCAGTAGAAGAGCTGATCTTCCCCAATGCGTGACGTCGTCGCCTCGTGCTCAAGCTGGGCCGTATTGTTACGGCACTCAACGTACGGGAAGGTGTGCGCCCCGCAGTCTGCGCCGATCAGCATCGAATCACACTGGGTAAAGTTTCGCGCATTGGTGGCCGTCGGCATGATTTTCACCAGCCCGCGATAGCTGTTCTGACTGTGCCCGGCGGAAATGCCTTTCGAGATAATGGTCGACCTGGTGTTTTTACCTATGTGGATCATCTTGGTGCCGGTGTCCGCCTGCTGATGGCCGCTGGTGAGCGCCACGGAGTAAAACTCACCGATGGAGTTATCCCCGCGCAGAATGCAGCTCGGGTATTTCCAGGTGATGGCCGAGCCGGTTTCAGACTGGGTCCACGACATCTTGCTGTTTTCGCCTTCGCACAGCGCGCGCTTGGTGACGAAGTTCAGGATACCGCCGGTATTGCCGTCGCCCGGGAACCAGTTTTGCACCGTGGAGTATTTCACCTCGGCGTCTTTATGAATAATGACCTCCACCACCGCCGCGTGCAGCTGGTAGCTGTCGCGAACCGGGGCGGAGCACCCTTCGATATAGCTGACGTAGCTGCCTTCATCCGCGACCAGAATCGTGCGTTCGAACTGGCCGGTTTTTTCGGCATTGATGCGGAAATAGGTGGAAAGCTCCATCGGACAGCGCACGCCTTTCGGTACATAGATAAAGGTACCGTCCGAGGCCACCGCCGCGTTAAGAGCCGCAAAGAAGTTATCGTTTGAAGGCACCACGGTCCCAATGTACTTTTTCACCAGTTCCGGATGATCGTGAATCGCTTCGCCGAAGGAGCAGAAAATGATCCCCTGCTCTGCCAGCTTCTCGCGGTAGGTGGTGGCCACCGAGACGGAGTCGAAAATGGCGTCTACCGCCACCTCTTTCCCTTCGCGAACGGGCACGCCAAGCTGGTTAAAGGCCTCTTCCACCTCTTTGCTGAGGAAGCTGTTTTCAGCGCCAGTTTGCTGCACCGCGCCGGGCTGCGAGGCGCAGGTATCGTCACAGCTGCCGCAGGAGGGCGCAGAATAGTAGCTGTAATCCTGATAGTTCAGCCTGTCGTAGTGCGCTTTCAGCCAGTGCGGCTCTTCCATCTCCAGCCAGGCGCGGAAGGCACTCAGGCGGAACTCCAGCATCCACTCGGGTTCGTTACGTTTCGCCGAGATCGCCCGCACGACATCTTCGTTAATGCCTTTCGCCAGCTCATCTGTCTGGAGCTGGGTGAAGAACCCCTCTTTATAGTTGAGGTGCCCACCGCTCCAGGTATTTACATCACTCGTTGCTTCAGTATTACGAGACATAGTACCGCCTATACCCCAAAGCTTTCGCCACAGCCGCATTCGTTCTGGGCTTTCGGGTTATGAAATTTGAATAACTGGTTTAAGCCTTCGCGGACGTAGTCCACTTCGGTGCCGTCAATAAACGGCATGGCCTGCAGCGCGACGTACAGCTTCGCGCCGTCAGTCTCGAACACCAGGTCATCTTTCTCGGGTTCGGTGACGGTGTCGAGCACGTAGCCGAAACCCGCGCAGCCGGTCTGTTTGACGCCTAAACGCACGCCGAGGATCTCGGGCTTTTTCGCCACCAGCTCGTGAATATGTGCTGCCGCCGCTGGCGTGAGCGTTAAGCCGCGCCAGGCGAAATCGGCAGGATTAAAGGTTTCTGAATGCAGTTCCATAGGTCCACCTCATCTGATAAGCCATCAGGGCATAACACCATGTTAGTGATAACGATTATCACTTCAACCCTCTGTCAGCAGGGGCATTCGGCTAAAGCGCCCTTTTTGCCTGGTTTTATTAAGCATAGACCCTGTGAGAGGATGCAGTCAGGATGGATGTATTTGTTCAATGCATTGATTAATAATGCATTTCGTCGCGGCATTCATAATGAAGAGAAGAAAAGTAAAATATGCATCGGAAATGCCTATTTTTGAGATAGATTTTGCACAGAAAATGCCAAAAACAAAAAAGGCCCTTAAGGCCTCTTAATACTCAATGATGAAATGCGACAGCAAATCCCTGTTCACGCCAGTGGTCGAGCTGTTCCTGCTGGCGAGGCGTGGGTGATTTCCCCGTCCAGACGAAGATTTTTTGCCCGGGGAACAGTTCAGGACGCGGCGAATCAATAGGTTCCGCCAGGACGTCAATGTGCCAGCCCTTCTGCGCCAGGCGCGCGGCTTCCAGCCACAGGTGGGTGCGGTCATCGCATTCCCAGCCAATCAACAGTGCGTCTTTACCGGCTTTCTTACGGGACTCCGCCAGGCTTGCAATCGCGAATTCAATCAGAACTCCATCTAACAGGCTCGCCATATGACGCACGGTATTTTGGTCCTGGTTCATGCGCTGACGGACGGGAGAAATAATATTGTCAATCAGCGCGTCTATCGCGTGATCGCGGCGGAACTCGCCAATTTTGGCACGCAGCTTTGCCGGGCTGGCGTAACGCAGAACGGTCATCATCTCTTCCTGGAATGAAACCCAGTTGCCCTGCGTCAAAACTTCTTTGTTTTCCAGCAAGGCTTTGACTTTTCCGACCGAGACGCCGCTTTTCATCAGGCGTTTGATCTCTTCGATACGCAGGATATCTTCATCGTCAAACTGACGATGGCCCCCTTCGCTGCGCTGCGGCTTCAACAATCCATAACGGCGCTGCCAGGCACGCAGCGTAACGGGGTTGATACCGCATCGTTCGGCCACTTCGCCGATACTGTAATAGGCCATTAACTCCCTCACGCTCAGAACTTCCATACCTAACTGCACCAACCTTATCAGATTGTACACACTATTTGTATAACTAAGACCGCATTTTGAACCGGTGAACGGGGTTCTTTTCCATCCACCTGTTAATACATTGTTGTATAAAATTTGCCGTTCGTACAGTTAACTCTGCCGGATTGTGTACAGCTTTATCAGAATTCGAACTTTTTCTCCGGCCACGCAATCGCGGGAATACCGCCGTGTCGCGGGCTGGCAAAAAGATGCCCCTGGAACTGGGATATTCCCGCTGACTCCAGCCACATCCACTCTTCAGCCTTCTCTACCCCCACCGCGCAGAACTGGATCTCAAGCGAGGCACAGCATTTGATAATCGCCTGGATAATGGCCTGTCGGGGACCACTTTTGTGCACGTTTGCGACCAGATCGCGATTAATCTTAATTCTGTCCGGCTGAAACTGAGCCAGCAGCTGCAACCCGGCAAATCCGGCACCAAAGTGATCGATCGTCACGCTGATGCCCGCGCTTTTTAACTGCCTGACCGAATCCGTGAATTCATCGAATCGGGAAATGGCTTCGCTCTCGGTAAACTCCACCACAATTTGCTCGGGTACAAACCCATTTGCTTCAATGGCGGTGAGCAGGAAATCCACGGCGTTGGGAATGTTGACCAGCGTCATCGGCAGCAGGTTAAGGGATAACGTCTGGTCCTGTAGCCCCAGCGCGCTGGCCATGGAGAGCGCAACCTGCTTGCTTTGTAAATCCGAGGCATACACGTCGTCACGCGGCAGACTGGCGAAGTAAACTCCCGGCGCGCCGCCGTCAGGCGTGCGGAGAAGCGCCTCCCAGGAGACGACCTGCTGCATAAACGGATCGACTATCGGCTGGAACGCGAAGCTGCAATCCGCCCCTTTCGCGACCACCTCGGGCTGTGCGGACAAGCGCGTCTCTTCGCGCACGAATTCCCAGGTATCCGCAGGGGGCAGTTCAAAATAGTTCGCTTTTTCCGTGGCCTCGACAAAGGTGCGGAAAAACTGCAGCGGGCGGTCGTTGTACGTCAGCTGATAGCGCGTCGTCCCCCTGTTGAGCACCTCTTGCAGCACCTCGTCCCTGTCGAAGTGGCGTAAATCAAAAAGCTCCATGCCCACGTTGCCAAAACGACGGACAGGTCCGTGATCGCGCATCAGCTCCACTACGTTGTGGTGGCGAGGGTCGTTGCAAATCTGCTCATAGATGGCAGAAACGTGTTCCACTGGCCCTTCAAGCAGCTGAAAAAAATGTGTGCCATTAAACAGCAGGATCCCCGTGATATTGGATTGCTGGTTTTTACTATTTGCAGCAGCAACCATGACTTCCAGCGCTTTCACTGGAACGTCCTCGCAGATATGACTGCGGTAAATGATGGTGGTGAGCATGCGATTCCTGGGGTTAGGGGTTTGGCCACAAAAGAGGTGGATAAGGTTCATTTATAGCACATTAATTGCCTGACAAATAATCTACATCTCAATCATTTACGGCAGTTAATATGGCCTTTTTTCTCAACTGTACAACTTACCAGCGGCCGCGCTTTTTGTACAATATATCCTGCATAGCTACCGCACCCCACTCAACACCTAACAAAATGAAAAATAAATAATTTATAAAATATATCGAAAAAAATTTAAAAAATTGTACATTTTCTATGTACAGATTTTGAAATTATGTATACCTTAAATGTAACGTTACTGATTACAAAATTTTACAGGAGCGAAACATGCAGCAGAAAGGTTACGTCGCAGATTCCGCAGCAGCAATCGCACAGTACTTCGATAAAGCCGTGCTTCCTACCCAGCAGGAGACGCTGGGCCAGGTGGTTGTTGAAATTCTCAGCGACGGGCGAAATCTGAATCGCAAATCGCTTTGTACCAAACTGCTCAGCCGCCTCGAAAAGGCCGATGGCCCGGAAGAGGAAGAGCATTACCACAAGCTGCTTGGTCTGCTCTTCGAACGGTAAGGATATGAAGAGCAGTAACGCAGACAAACTGATCGACACGCTTATCGGTGAAGCCGTTCTCTCTCTTTTGAAAGAGCGGGGACCGGTAACAACCGAAGGATTGCTTCAGCGTCTGCGGATCATGAAAGAACATGAAAAGGATCCCCGGCGGCGGGAGACACTTGCGGTGGTGATTGCCGAGATCGGCTCAAACAGCATCGCCTTTACACGTCGCAGAACCGCGCAAGGACGAACGAAAAGAGAGGGACCTCTCAACGATAACCGGGACAATGTTGTGCCGTTGTTTGGAAGTGGAAAACCGTCCGATCCAAAGAAAATACATTGACTGCAATTAACAGCTACGGTGAGAACAAATGAGACAAAATATTCAGCTTCAACCCGAATATCATTCTGCGTTTTTAGACAGTGCGCTGTCGGAATACTTCCGTCACGCAGGCGATCGTTTTGCTGAAGAGTCCGCTGTTTTTTCTACTGCAGTACGCTGTGTTCTGGCCTCCGAAGGTCATCTGTCCAATAAAGCGATTATCCTCTGGCTCATTCAGACGCTGGAAGCCACTCACGACGTGGTTCAGGCGGATGTGATTCGCAAGACGCTGGAAATTGTCGTGGGCTACACCATGGACGACCTGTAATTTCACGGCCATTCATCCTGCTTTCGTGTCATCGTCAAAACTGACGAATGTTCTGACGATGACACGCGCCTTCCCCGCTTAACACCCTGTTAAACCAGCAAAGCCAACCTGGCACGGTTCCTGCTTACCTCTGCTTACGGGACTGGGTTTTCCAGTCAACTTTGCTTCATTTCTTAACAGGTCTGTTATTGATGAAAAAGATCGCCAGCGTCTGCCCCTACTGCGGTGCAGGCTGTAAATTAAACCTTGTCGTTGAAAATAACCGTATCATCCGTGCCGAAGCCGCAGAAGGCGTCACAAACCAGGGCACCCTGTGTCTGAAAGGCTTTTACGGCTGGGACTTCCTCAACGATACCCGTCTGCTCACCCCGCGCCTGACCCAGCCGATGATCCGCTACCATAAAGGCGAGGCATTCACTCCCGTTACCTGGCAAGAGGCTATCCGCTACACCGCGCACAAACTCAGCAGCATTAAAGCGCAGCACGGGCCGCGGTCAATCATGACCACCGGATCCTCTCGCGGAACCGGCAATGAAACAAACTATGTGATGCAAAAATTTGCCCGCGCGGTGCTGAACACCAACAACGTGGACTGCTGTGCGCGCGTCTGTCACGGCCCTTCCGTGGCCGGTTTACAGGAGACGCTCGGCAACGGCGCGATGAGCAACTCAATCAACGATATTGAAAACTCAAAATGCCTGCTGGTGTTTGGCTATAACTGCGCGGACTCCCACCCCATCGTCGCCCGGCGCGTGCTGAAAGCGCGTGAAAACGGCGCAAAAATTATCGTCTGCGATCCGCGGCGCATTGAAACGGCGCGCATCGCCGACCAGCATCTGCAGCTGAAAAACGGCAGCAACATGGCGCTGGTAAACGCCTTTGGCTACGTGCTGCTGGAAGAGGAGCTCTACGACAAAAGCTACGTGGCGCGCTTTACCGAGGGGCTTGAGGCCTATCGCCAGACGGTGAAAGACTATGCGCCAGAGACGGTTGAGCATCTTACCGGCATTCCCGCCCGCGACGTTCGCCAGGCGATGCGCACCTTCGCGGCGGCCCCTTCCGCCACCGTGATGTGGGGGATGGGCGTGACCCAGTTTGGTCAGGCCGTGGATGTGGTCAAAGGGCTTTCCAGCCTGGCGCTGCTGACCGGCAACCTCGGCCGCCCTGCCGTCGGCGTCGGGCCGGTGCGCGGACAAAACAACGTTCAGGGCGCCTGCGATATGGGCGTTCTGCCGAATATGTTCCCGGGCTATCAGGATGTGACCGATCCGGCGGTCAGGCAGAAATTTGCCGATGCCTGGGAAATTGACGTCAATAAAATGGACGATCGGGTCGGAACGCGCATTACCGAGGTGCCCCATCTGGCGCTGGAAGGCAAGGTCAAGGCCTACTACATCATGGGGGAAGATCCGCTTCAGACCGAAGCCGATCTCGGTCTCGTTCGCAGCGGTTTTGAGGCGCTCGACTTTGTGGTGGTTCAGGACATCTTTATGACCAAAACGGCAGAAGTGGCGGACGTCCTGCTTCCTGCCACCTCCTGGGGTGAACACGGCGGCGTCTTTACCTGTGCCGATCGCGGGTTCCAGCGTTTTGGCAAAGCCATTGAGGCCAGCGGCAACGTGAAGCGCGACTGGGAAATCATCAGCCTGCTCGCCACCGAGATGGGCTACCCGATGCATTATGACGACAACCAGCAGGTCTGGGATGAAATGCGCGAGCTGTGCCCGCTCTTCTACGGCGTGACGTATGAAAAAATGGGCGAGATGGGCCACGTGCAGTGGCCGTGCCCGACGCTGGATCATCCGGGAACGCCGTACCTGTATAAAGATAATCAGTTCGACACCCCAACCGGTAAAGGGCAGCTCTTTGCCGCCCCGTGGCGCGCGCCGGCGGAAACTCCGGACGCGGATTTCCCGCTGGTGCTGTGTACGGTTCGTGAAGTGGGACACTACTCCTGCCGCTCGATGACCGGGAACTGCGCCGCGCTGCAAAGCCTGGCCGATGAGCCGGGCCGGGTGCAAATGAACCCAGCCGATGCGGAAAAGCTGGGCATCTCAGAGGGCCAGCTGGTCTGGGTGCGTTCGCGTCGCGGCAAAGTGATTACCCGCGCCAGCATTAGCGAGCGTATCAACCCCGGGGCGGTCTATATGACCTATCAATGGTGGATTGGCGCCTGCAACGAGCTGACCCAGGACAACCTCGACCCCATCTCCAAAACGCCGGAAACGAAGTACTGCGCGGTACAGCTGGAGGCGATTGAGGACCAGCGCTGGGCGGAGGATTTTGCGGCGTCGGCGTATCAGTCAATGAAGTCGCGGCTTATTAACGCGGTGAATGTCTGAAGACAATGCCGGGTGGCGTCACCGCCGCCCGATACTGAATTTCAGACACAAAAAAGGCCGCACTCGCGGCCCTTTTATTCTCATGTGCTCAATGGACGTGAACGCCCAACCGCCAGGCAAAGTAGATCTCTTCTTTCAGTTCATTCGAAGAGAGCGCCAGCAAATCTGTAAATTCCAGCTCAAGCTGTTTCAGCTTTTTCAGGTACTGCGCCGGAGACAGGTTGCTCTTATCGCGACGTAAATATTCAATTGCCAGCTGTGTTGGGGTTATTTCAGTATCCATGATGTCCTCGCTTATGTACAAAACCTGACCAGTATATCACAACGGACTGGCTAGTTTTTGACCAAAGGCAAAACATCTGAAAACTTTACACAACCGCCGTGGTCAGCCGCGACGAGCAGCACAGGCGATCCTGCTCATCGAGAATATCTATCTGCCACACCTGATGGCGGCTTCCGGCGTGCAGCGCGCGGCAAACACCGCGCACGCGCCCGCTGCGCACCGAGCGAATGTGGTTAGCATTCACCTCGAGTCCGACAACCTTCTGCTCCCCTTCGGTACAGAGATACCCCGCCACCGAGCCCAGCGTTTCGGCCAGCACGACGGAGGCCCCGCCGTGCAATAAGCCAAACGGTTGGTGGGTGCGACTATCGACCGGCATGGTGGCCTCAATCTCATCGTCGCCAATGCGGATGAACTGGATATCCAGCAGCCCCACCATATTCCCCTCGCCCATGGCGTTCAGCGCCTGCAGCGTGACGGCACGTTTCCAGATCATCCAATTATCTCCAGTAAAGCCTGCAATGGGTGACGCACACCGTTACCTTCTACCCGTTTTACCTGGCTGCGGCAGGAGTAGCCCGTCGCCAGACAGCGGTTTCGCGGCAAACGCTGCATCGCCTGATGCCAGGACAGCTCATAGATGCCGAGCGAGTTGGCGTGGTTTTTCACTTCGTGTCCGTAGGTTCCGGCCATCCCGCAGCAGCCTACGTTGACGCTCTCCAGCTTCGCACCGAAGCGGGCAAAAACGGACGCCCACTGCGCGGGGGCACCCGGCAGCGCGGTCACTTCCGTGCAGTGGCCGAACAGATACCACGGTTCACCGCTGACGTCCTGAACGGCCTTATCTGCCAGCGCCACCGGAAGCCACTCGTGCACCAGCATGACGTTAAAATCGCCGCGCTTATCGCCCAGCGTCTGCTTATATTCATCGCGATAGCAAAGCACCAGCGCCGGATCGACGCCGACCATCGGTATCCCGAGTTGCGCCACGCGGTTTAAGAAGTCAGACGTTTTCTGCGCGGTCTTCGCAAATCGCGTCAGGAAACCTTTAATGTGCTGCGCCTTGCCGTTGGGAGAGAACGGCAGAACCACCGGCTGGTAACCCACCTTCTCCGCCAGACGGACGAAATCGGCCACAACCTGCGCATCGTAGTAGCTGGTGAACGGATCCTGCACCACCAGCACCACATTCGCTTTTTGCTCCGGAGCGAGCGCCTCCAGCTGTTCGAGGGTCATGTTCGCCGAACGGTGGCCGACAAGCTGGCGCTGCAGAGACGGGACCGACAGCAGCGGGAGATCGACCATGCCGATGTGTTTTTCGGAGAGCTTGCGCACCAGCGGCTGGTTGATAAAGAAGTTGAAGGTCTTTGGCGCCCGCGCCATCAGCGGCGCGTAGCTTTCCACCGTCGCCACCAGATGGTCGCGCACCGGGCGGAGGTATCGGGTGTGGTAAAGCTGCAGGAAACGCGAGCGGAATTCCGGCACGTCGATTTTAATCGGGCACTGGGTAGAGCAGGCTTTACAGGCCAGACAGCCGGACATCGCCTCTTTCACCTCATGGGAGAAATCGTACTCGCCCTTGTTGGCATGCCAGCTGTTGCGGGTGCGCTCAATCAGCGAGCGCAGGCTGGCCCGTTTTTCCGGCAGCTCCTGCTCCAGCTTGAGCGGATCCACCCCGCGGTCGGCCAGCAGACGCAGCCACTCGCGCACCAGCGTCGCCCGCCCTTTCGGCGAGTGGATACGGTTGCTGGTGATTTTCATCGACGGGCACATCGGGCTTTTCACATCAAAGTTAAAGCACAGGCCATTGCCGTTGCACTCCATCGCGCCGCGCCAGGACGAGCGCACCGCAATCGGGATCTGCCTGTCGTAGGTGCCGCGCTTGACGGCATCCACCTGCAGCATTGGCGCGTCTACGCCTTCAGGCGGGCAGATTTTACCCGGGTTGAGGCGGTTGTGCGGGTCGAACGCCGCTTTCACCTTACGCAATTCCGCGTAGAGCTGTTCGCCAAAGAATGCCGGGCTGTATTCCGCGCGGAACCCTTTCCCGTGCTCTCCCCACAGCAGGCCGCCGTATTTGGCGGTTAAGGCCACCACGTCGTCGGAGATCTGCTTCATCAGGATCTCCTGCTGCGGGTCGCACATGTCCAGCGCCGGACGCACGTGCAGTACCCCGGCGTCGACGTGGCCGAACATGCCATAGCTCAGGCCGTGGCTGTCCAGCAGGGCGCGAAACTCCACGATGTAATCCGCCAGATGCTCGGGCGGCACGCAGGTATCTTCGGCAAAGGGAATGGGCTTCGCCGCCCCTTTCGCATTGCCGAGCAGGCCCACGGCTTTTTTACGCATCGCATAGATACGCTCGATCCCGGCCAGATCGTTACAGAGCTGCCAGCCGATGACGCCGCCTTCACCCTGCGCAATTAGCTCATCCAGCCGCTGGCAGAGCGTGGTGACCTGCCGTTCAATCAGCTCCGCGTCGTCGCCGGCAAATTCCACGATATTGAGACCGAGCATCTCTTTATCCGGCACGTCGGTAATGAGGTCGCTTACGGAGTGCCAGACAATATCTTCCCGGGCCAGATTGAGTACCTTAGAGTCGACGGTCTCCACCGACAGCGCCTGCGCTTGCACCATAAACGGCGCATTGCGCAGCGCGGAGTCGAAGGAGTCGTATTTGACGTTTACCAGGCGACGCACTTTCGGCAAGCGGGTGATATCCAGCCGCGCTTCGGTAATAAACGCCAGCGTCCCTTCGGAGCCGGTCAGCACGCGGGTTAAATCAAACTGGGTCAGGTCATCGTTAAGGACGTGACGCAGATCGTACCCGGTCAGGAAGCGGTTCAGCTTGGGGAATTTATCGAGAATAAGCTGGCGGTTGTCGCGACAGCGTTCCAGCACGGTGCGATAGATACGACCGCTGGCGGTGTTGTCTTTGCCCAGCGTTTCCGCCAGTTCAACCGGCATCGGCTGGGTATCGAGAATATCGCCGCCCAGCAGCACCGCACGCACGCCCAGCACGTGATCGGAGGTTTTACCGTAGACCAGCGAGCCCTGCCCGGAGGCATCCGTGTTAATCATCCCGCCAAGGGTCGCGCGGTTGCTGGTGGAGAGCTCAGGGGCAAAAAAGTAACCGTAAGGCTTGAGATACTGATTAAGCTGATCTTTGATGACGCCCGCTTCGACCCGCACCCACCCCTCCTCAGGGTTGATCTCAATGATGCGGTTCATATAGCGCGACATATCAACAATGATGCCCTGGTTCAGCGCCTGACCGTTGGTCCCGGTGCCGCCGCCGCGCGGCGTAAAGACCAGCGAGGCAAACCGCTCCTGCGTGGCGAGCCGGGCGATAAGCGCGACGTCGGCCGTTGAACGGGGGAAAACCACGGCATCGGGAAGAAGCTGGTAGATACTGTTATCGGTCGCCATCGTCAGCCTGTCGGCATAGTTCGTGGCGGTATCACCTGTAAAACCCTGTTGCTCCAGTGCTTGCAAAAAATTAAGCACCAGCTGAACGACGCCAGGTGCCTGAGAAATCTGTGGGATCATGACTGTCGACCCTAATTAGAGTTGTATGAAATCGTTTGCGTGTATCTTAAAAGTTTTATCACATTTTTTTCTTATAATCTCTGCTGAATTACAGGCAGAATTCGCCTGTTAAAAACCGCTGAGATCATTAATGATTAAAGAGACGCGGTTTTCCGTTCCCGCCAGTCGTACTGGCGTTCTTTTAAGGAAAGTTTCATTTATGGTCAATCTTCGCCAGCCCAGGGATGTTGCGCAAATTTTGCTGTCGGTGCTGTTTCTGGCCCTCATGATTATTGCGTGTCTGTGGATTGTTCAACCCTTTATTCTCGGCTTTGCGTGGGCCGCGACCGTAGTCGTTGCCACGTGGCCTTTGCTGCTGCGCTTGCAGAAGCTGCTGTTTGGCCGCCGCGGGCTCGCCGTACTGGTCATGACGCTCCTGCTGTTCCTGCTGTTTATTATTCCGATCGCCCTGCTGGTGAATAGCCTGGTGGATTCCAGTGGCCCGGTTATTCGCGCCATTAGCAGCGGTGACCTGACGCTGCCGGATCTCGCCTGGCTGAACAGCATTCCGGTGGTGGGCTCAAAACTCTACAGCGGCTGGCATAGCCTGCTGGAGATGGGCGGCAGCGCGCTGATGGCAAAAGTCCGCCCGTATATTGGCACCACTACCACCTGGTTTGTCGGTCAGGCGGCGCATATCGGCCGCTTTATGATGCACTGTACCCTGATGCTGCTCTTCAGCGCCCTGCTCTACTGGCGCGGCGAGCAGGTGGCTTTAGGCGTTCGTCACTTTGCCACCCGCCTGGCGGGCAAACGCGGTGACGCCGCGGTACTGCTGGCCGCACAGGCCGTGCGCGCGGTTGCGCTGGGGGTGGTGGTCACCGCGCTGGTGCAGGCGGTGCTGGGCGGGATCGGTCTGGCAATTTCCGGCGTACCGTACGCCACCGTGTTCACCGTTGTCATGCTGATGACCTGTCTTGCGCAACTGGGACCGTTGCTGGTGCTGGTCCCCAGCATTATCTGGCTCTACTGGACGGGCGATACCACGTGGGGAACGGTGCTGCTGGTCTGGAGCTGCGTGGTCGGCACCATGGATAACGTGATTCGTCCGATCCTCATCCGCATGGGCGCAGACCTGCCGCTGATCCTGATCCTCTCCGGGGTCATTGGCGGATTGATTGCCTTTGGCATGATTGGCCTGTTTATTGGCCCGGTGCTGCTCGCCGTCACCTGGCGTCTGTTCTCTGCCTGGGTGCATGAAATTCCGCCGCCGGGAACTGACCCGGACGTGATTTTGAGCGAACTGGAAGAGCTGGAAGAGAAGAACACGCATTAAGGTATGCTGCCGGGTGGCGTTAACGCCCACCCGGCCTACACTCTCCCGCATGATACTTAAACGCTGCTAAAGTATTTATTCGTTGCTCACTGGTCAGACCCGCCTTTTCAGCAGTAAGTCTACTAATAACCTCAAGAATTCTTTACGTCTCTTTAACTATTGAGACGAATCCGATCGACGCTAAATAACACAATGCCTACTATTAGCACACGGTTATAAATCAACACCTTGATTTATAAGCATGGAAATCCCCTGAGTGAAACAACGAATTGCTGTGTGTAGTCTTTGCCCATCTCCCACGATGGGCTTTTTTTTATCCTGACTACGCGCGTCTGACCTCACAGGTACTGAGCATCCGCCACTCAGCAGGCAGCACCCGCGTTTCTCCTGTCGCATTGACCGTCACCGCCTCGCGGATATCCGCCGACGATGCGCCAACCTGAAGCTCAAACTCGCCCGGCTCAACGATGCGTTTTCCGTCGCGACGGGTGAAGTTGAACATCTCAACCGGCAGCGTAAAGGTGAGCGTGGCGGTTTCGCCCGGTGAGAGCGTGACGCGCTGGAAGGCCTTCAGCTCCTGAAGCGGCCGCACCTGGGTGGCGACCTTATCCCTGACGTAAACCTGCACCACCTCGCTGCCGCTGCGCTCCCCGGTATTGGTGATATCGACACTGAGTATCACCTCTCCGTCGACCGGCACGCTGCTTTCGGCGACGCGGGCTGCACCCCAGCTAAACTGCGTCCAGCCGAGGCCGAAGCCAAACGGGTAACGCGAACCGAAATGGAACGCAAACGGCGTACCGCCGCTTTTGAGCTTGTGATTGTAGTAATACGGCATCGCGCCGGCGCTTTTCGGCACGCTCACCACCAGGCGACCCTGCGGCTCCGCACGTCCGGTTAACACGTCCGCAATCGCCCAGCCCCCTTCCTGCCCCGGCCCCCAGGCCATCATCAGCGCCGCGACCTTGTCTTCCAGACCCTGCAGGTTGTATGGACGCCCCCCGGTCATCACCACAATCACCGGTTTACCGGTGGCGACCAGCGCTTCCAGAAGCTGTTGCTGCACGCCCGGCAGGTTCAGGGAATCGGTATCGGAACCTTCCCCCACGGTACCGCTCTGGAACAGCCCGGCGAGATCGCCCACGCAGGCCACCACCACGTCACTCTCCTGCGCGGCGTTCACGGCCTCGGGGATTAGAGTGGTACTTTGCGATACCGGCGACTGCTGCATCGGTTTGCCGCCGCTGTCGCCCGGGAAGACCGGCGCGCCCGCCATCCGTTTTTCGATGATGTGGCACCCTTTGGCATAGCGGACGTTCGAAGCACCGAGATACTGCTCCAGCGCCGCGCGCGGGGTCGTGACCTGCGAGGTCTCTTCCACCATATCGCTGATGATCAAATGCACCGGGAAGCTGTAGCCGCTGAGTAACGCCAGCGGATCGTCTGCCGTCGGCCCCACTACCGCGACCCGAGGTTTGCCGCCTAGCGGTAAAATGCCGTTATTTTCCAGCAGCGTGAGCGATTTCGTCGCCACCTCCCGCGCGGCCCGGCGGGTGATAGCGTTTTGCAGGTCGATACCGTTTTCATCCGCGTACGGGTTTTCAAACAGGCCAAGGCGGAATTTTTCCGTCAGCGTACGCGCCACGACCTCATCGACCTTCGCCATAGAGATCAGCCCGCGCTCTACCGCTTCCGCCAGATGCCGCGCGCAGTCGTCTTTCGGCAGCTCAACGTCCAGCCCGGCGTTGAACGCCAGCGCGGCAGATTCGGCCGCGTCGTGGGAAATCCCGTGGTGCTGGTGCAGCAGGCTGACGCCGCCGTAATCCGCCACAATAACACCGTCGAACCCCCACTGCTCGCGCAGGACGGTGGTCAGCAGGAAGCTGTCGCTGTGCCCCGGCTGGTTATCAATATCGTGGTACGCGGGCATAACCGAACCGGCGTTTGCCAGCTTGACCGCCATTTCAAACGGCAGCAGGAAGGTGTCGTTCAGCTCGCTGAACCCCAGATGGACCGGCGCATGGTTGCGCGCTCCTTCGCTGAACGAGTGACCCACGTAATGTTTCAGGGTTGCCAGCAGGTCGCGCTTATCGCCCTGTAAACCCTTCACGTAGGCGGTCGCCATCACGCCCACCAGCCAGGGATCTTCCCCGAAGGTCTCTTCGGTTCGCCCCCAGCGCACGTCTCGGGACACGTCCAGCACCGGCGCAAGCCCCTGCTGGCAGCCTACGGAGCGCGCCTCTTTGCCGATCTGCTCTGCCGCCCTCTGCACCAGCTCCGGATCCCAGGTCGAACCGTAGTTCAATGACGACGGGAAGAGGGTGGCGTCTTTGCACAGCAGCCCCACCAGACACTCTTCATGGAACAGCGCCGGAATGCCAAGACGCGTCTCTTCCATCATCATGCGCTGCAGGCGATTCGCCGCGCGCACGCCGGTTTTCGCGTCAACGATGTGGGTGCCCAGCGGCCGCGTGATCTGCCCGACGCCCAGCTTAAGCCGTTCGCTGAGCGCAGCCTGCTCGCTCACGCCGGCGAATTCGTCACTCAGATCGCTGCGCTCGCGGTGGTTGCCGTTTTCATCGAGGATCAGCCAGTACGCGTGCATCTGGGCGAACTTCTCTTCCGGGGTCATGCGCGCCAGTAAGTCGGCGACGCGCTCGTGCACGGGACGTCCCGCGTCCTTATAGATAGTCGTCATGTTTTACTCCTGTAGTGCGGAAGGGGTTGCCGGGCTGAGCTGCCCCGCTTCGGGTCTGACTTCACGCTTGCTGGCCAACTCCCGGGCGATGGAATCCACCAGCCGGCTGTTTAGCTTGTAGATGGCAAGCAGCGCGACCATGCAGAGGAACAGCGCGCACGGGATAAGGGTGAAAAGCGCGTTGATGGTCGAGAGAACGCCTGGCGACTGGGTTGCCTGGCCCGGGGCGTAATCCACCATGCCAAGCACCCAGCCGACGACCGCCCCGCCCAGCGCCAGGCCAAACTTGATGGCAAACAGCGCGGTGGAGAAAACCAGCCCGTCCAGACGACGGCCGCTCCGGTGCTCTTCGTAGTCGACCACATCGGAGAACATGGTCCACTGCAGCGGCGTGGTAAGGTTTTGAATAAAGCTAAAGACAATGTTAAGGCCAAAGATTAGCCACACCTGTGAAGGAGGCAGGAAGAAAATCAGCGCGCCGAAGATAACGAAGGAGATAATCGTCCACTGGTAGGCGCGCACGCGGTCAAATTTCCCCAGCAGTCGTTCAGATAATAATGCGCCGCTTAAGGAGGCCACCATGCCGGAAACAATAAAGGCAAAAACCAGATCCGGACGCAGCAGCACATAGTTCACGTAATACATGGTGGCGGAACCGCGCGTCACCACCGCCGTTAACAGCAAAATATTAAACAGGAACACAATACGCCACTGGCTGTTACCGGCCAGCAGTTTTAAATCGGTGAGCATGGAGCCGGAGGTATCATTGCGCGGAGAATAACGCTCTCGGGTCATCAGGAAACAGCAGAAGAACAGCACAATGCCTAACAGCCCCATCAGGCTCATGGCATAGAAATAGCCTTTCTGCACGTTGCCCTGGCCTAACAGTGAGACCAGCGGCAGGGCAATAACCGTCACGATCAGCCCGCCGATAAACGACAGGCCAAAGCGCCACGACTGCAGAGAATGACGCTCGCGCGGATCCAGCGTCAGCGCGCCGGGCATGGCGCAGTAAGGCACGTTAATCGCGGAGTAAATCAGGCTTAAAATCGCGTAGGTCACGCAGGCATAAACGATTTTTCCCGTCGGCCCAACGTCCGGCACATAGAAGGTAATGAGGCAGCTCACCCCGAACGGAATGGCAAACCACAACAGCCAGGGACGGAAACGACCGTGGCGCGTCCGGGTGCGGTCAACCAGTGCGCCAATGCACGGATCGACAAACGCATCGACCACGCGCACCACTAAAAACATGGTGCCCATAATCGCGGCGGGTAGCCCAAATACGTCTGTATAAAAATAAGCGAGAAATAAGGTTGCCGTTTGCCAGACCAGCGCGCTGGCCATATCGCCTAAGCCATAACCTATTTTATCTTTGGTACGCAATACAGAGGAGAGTGTCATTGTTATTTGCCTTTTTATCAGGTTAAAACGTATTTCAACCAGTTGCGCATCTTCTTAAGGGAAATGCGCAGTAAGGCTCAAGTATTAGCAACGGTTTGCGCGCTAACAATTGTCTAAATTGACAGACAAATTATGATATTTGGTTTTTTACTTTATTTGTGATGGGGAGCAAATAAGAAATGAAATAAAAAAGGCGAGGAATAATATCCTCGCCTTTTCGGGTCAGCGTGGCGTTACTTGTTCAGTTCCGCCAGGCTCAGCCAGGTTTGCACCACGGTGTCCGGGTTCAGGGACAGGCTATCGATCCCCTCTTCCATCAGCCATGCGGCAAAGTCTTCATGGTCGGATGGACCCTGACCGCAGATCCCGACGTATTTACCCTGCTTCTTCGCCGCACGGATGGACATGGAGAGCAGCGCTTTCACCGCCTCGTTGCGCTCGTCGAACAGCTCGGAGACCACGCCGGAGTCGCGGTCCAGACCCAGCGTCAGCTGCGTCATGTCGTTCGAGCCGATAGAGAAGCCGTCGAAGTGCTCGAGGAACTGCTCGGCAAGCAGGGCGTTGGACGGGATTTCGCACATCATGATGATCTTCAGCCCGTTCTCGCCGCGCTTCAGACCCTGACGCGCCAGCTCGTCCACAACGGCTTTCGCCTGATCCACGGTACGCACGAACGGGATCATGATTTCGACGTTGGTCAGTCCCATGTCGTTGCGCACGCGTTTCACCGCTTCACACTCCAGCGCGAAGCAGTCGCGGAAGCTGTCGGACACGTAGCGTCCGGCCCCGCGGAAGCCCAGCATCGGGTTCTCTTCTTCCGGCTCGTAGCGCTCGCCGCCGACCAGGTTGGCGTACTCGTTAGACTTAAAGTCAGACAGACGCACGATCACGCGTTTTGGATAGAAGGCAGCGCCCAGCGTCGCGATCCCTTCTGTCAGACGGCCGACGTAGAACTCTTTCGGCGAGTCGTAGCCTTTCATCATCTCGCGGATTTCGTTCTGCAGCTTCGGATCCTGGTCGTCAAACTCCAGCAGCGCACGCGGGTGAACGCCGATCATACGGTTGATGATAAATTCCAGACGCGCCAGGCCAACGCCTTCGTTCGGCAGGCAGGCGAAGTCAAACGCGCGGTCCGGGTTGCCGACGTTCATCATGATCTTCAGCGGCAGGTCCGGCATGGTATCCACGCTTGAGCTCTTCACGCTGAAGTCGAGGATATCGGCGTAGACGTAGCCGGTATCACCTTCGGCACAGGAGACGGTCACGTTCTGCCCGTCCTTCATGCGCTCGGTGGCGTCACCGCAGCCGACAACCGCAGGAATACCCAGCTCGCGGGCAATGATCGCCGCGTGGCAGGTACGACCGCCGCGGTTGGTGACGATAGCCGCCGCTTTCTTCATGATCGGTTCCCAGTCCGGGTCGGTCATGTCGGTTACCAGCACGTCGCCGGGCTCAATACGGTTCATCTCGCTGATGTCGTGGATCACTTTGACCGGACCGGCACCGATGCGGTGACCGATGGCGCGGCCTTCCGCCACGATTTTACCCTGCGCGTGCAGCGTATAACGCTCCATCACCTGACCGCGCGAGCGGACGGTTTCCGGACGCGCCTGCACGATAAACAGCTTGCCGGTGTTACCGTCTTTCGCCCATTCGATGTCCATCGGACGACCGTAGTGTTTTTCGATCTGCACCGCCTGCTTCGCCAGTTCCTGCACTTCGGCGTCGGTCAGGGAGAAGCGGTCGCGCTGCTCCTGCGGTACATCTTCAATTTTAACCTGCTTGCCATGCTCCTGGGTCGGGGCATAGATCATGCGGATTTTTTTCGAGCCCATGGTGCGGCGCACCACCGCCGGACGGCCAGCGGCCAGCGTTGGCTTGTGGACATAGAATTCGTCAGGGTTTACCGCACCCTGCACCACCATCTCACCCAGACCCCACGCGGAGGTGATAAACACCACCTGGTCGAAGCCGGATTCGGTATCAATGGAGAACATCACGCCGGATGAGCCCACGTCCGAGCGCACCATGCGCTGCACGCCAGCGGAGAGCGCCACGCCGCGATGGTCATAGCCCTGGTGCACGCGATAGGAGATGGCGCGGTCGTTGAACAGGGAAGCAAACACGTGCTTCACCGCCACCAGCACCGCATCGTAACCCTGGACGTTCAGGAAGGTTTCCTGCTGCCCGGCAAACGAGGCGTCCGGCATATCTTCTGCGGTCGCAGAGGAACGTACGGCAAAGGAGGCCTGCGCGTCGTCAGCAGAGAGCTGGTCGTACGCGTCGTGAATGGCTTTTTCCAGTTCCGGCTGGAAAGGTGTGTCGATGATCCACTGGCGGATCTGCGCCCCGGCTTTGGCAAGCTCGGTGACGTCATCAATATCCGTTTTATCCAGCAGGTCGTAAATGCGCTGGTTAACACCGCTCTGGTCTAAAAACAGGTTAAAGGCATCGGCGGTGGTGGCAAACCCGTTCGGTACGGAGACACCCATACCTGACAGATTTGTAATCATTTCACCCAGGGAGGCATTTTTGCCCCCAACTCTGTCTACATCATTCATGCCGAGTTGGTTATACCAAAGCACCAGCGGTGACGAGCCATTGTTGGACATCGAAACAATCCTTTTGTGATATTTGATCGGAGTAAGTAACACCTGACTACGTATTTATACTGGCATATTTATTTCCGCTAAAAAAACGGTGAATCGTGTAAGCAATTTAAAATTTCAACTTTTCGGATACTTTCCCATCAACGATTAACCCGATGATTCCTCTATATTCAGCCAGAAACCCCAAAAATAAAGTCGCTATTTGAAAAATGAAATCCACTTTTCAGGAAAATCAAAAACAGCGTTTCATTCATAATTAGGATAAGTTCTTTGCTGTGTAATTTACTTTTTTAATTTATGCTTTCAGACAATTAGGTCTGATATTCAGGGTGAGTAAAATGGATAGTGCTGTCGATCGCCACGTTTTTTATATTTCTGATGGTACGGCGATCACCGCCGAGGTGCTGGGCCACGCGGTGATGTCGCAGTTTCCCGTCTCGATTAACAGCATCACGCTGCCGTTTGTTGAAAACGAGAGCCGCGCCAAAGCGGTGAAGGACCAGATTGACGCCATCTACCAGCAGACCGGCGTCCGCCCGCTGGTGTTCTACTCTATCGTGATCCCGGAGATTCGCTCCATCATTCTGCAAAGTGAAGGCTTCTGCCAGGATATCGTACAGGCGCTGGTGGCTCCGCTGCAGAGCGAGCTGAAGCTCGACCCGACCCCGATTGCCCACCGTACCCACGGGCTGAACCCCGGCAACCTGACCAAGTACGACGCGCGTATCGCCGCTATCGACTACACCCTCGCCCACGACGACGGTATTTCGCTGCGAAATCTCGACCAGGCGCAGGTGATCCTGCTTGGCGTGTCGCGCTGCGGTAAAACCCCGACCAGCCTCTATCTGGCGATGCAGTTTGGCATTCGCGCCGCAAACTACCCGTTTATCGCCGACGACATGGATAACCTGGTGCTGCCCGCCGCCCTTAAGCCGCTGCAGCACAAGCTGTTCGGCCTGACGATCAACCCGGAACGCCTTGCTGCCATCCGCGAGGAGCGCCGCGAGAACAGCCGCTACGCCTCCATGCGCCAGTGCCGGATGGAGGTCTCCGAAGTGGAAGCGCTGTACCGCAAAAACCAGATCCCGTGGCTGAACAGCACCAACTATTCGGTTGAAGAAATTGCCACCAAAATTCTCGACATCATGGGGCTTAATCGCCGCATGTACTAATATGCTAGTACATTAGCTCGGATTCAGGTATCATCATCTGCAACCACGGGGCGGTGTCGCCCCGAACTTGAAATCAGCAGGGATTGGTTTAAGGTGATGCCCATCACTTCCCGGTAGTCTGCCGATGAAGCAAAAATTTTCTGAGACATTCCATGAATAAAACCGATGAACTCCGCACTGCGCGCATTGACAGCCTGGTCACGCCGGCTGAACTGGCACAGCGGCATCCCGTTTCCGCCGCCGTCGCGGAACATGTGACGGCCTCCCGCCGCCGCATTGAAAAAATCCTGAACGGTGAAGACAAACGTCTTCTGGTAGTGATTGGGCCTTGCTCCATCCACGATCTGGATGCCGCGATGGATTATGCAAAACGACTTCAGGAACTGCGGGATAAGTACCAGCATCGCCTTGAGATCGTGATGCGCACCTACTTTGAAAAACCGCGTACCGTAGTCGGCTGGAAGGGGCTGATTTCGGATCCTGACCTGAACGGCAGCTATCGCGTGAATCACGGTATCGAGCTGGCGCGGAAGCTGCTTTTACAGGTCAACGAGCTGGGCGTTCCGACGGCGACCGAGTTTCTCGATATGGTGACCGGGCAGTTTATCGCCGATCTGATCAGCTGGGGCGCGATTGGCGCGCGCACCACCGAAAGCCAGATCCACCGTGAGATGGCCTCCGCCCTCTCATGCCCGGTCGGCTTCAAAAACGGGACCGATGGCAACACCCGTATCGCGGTTGATGCCATCCGCGCTGCCCGTGCCAGCCACATGTTCCTGTCGCCGGATAAGAGCGGTCATATGACCATCTACCAGACCAGCGGTAACCCTTACGGGCATATCATTATGCGCGGCGGAAAGAAGCCCAATTACCATGCCCAAGATATTGCGGCGGCCTGCGAAACGCTGGCCGAGTTCGACCTGCCGGAACATCTGGTGGTGGATTTCAGCCACGGCAACTGCCAGAAGCAGCATCGCCGCCAGCTGGACGTCTGCGATGAGATCTGCCAGCAGATCCGCAGCGGCTCGACCGCCGTTGCAGGGATTATGGCTGAGAGCTTTATCAAAGAAGGCACGCAGAAAATCGTTGCCGGACAGCAGATGGTTTACGGCCAGTCGATCACCGACCCGTGCCTGAGCTGGGAAGACAGCGAACTGCTGCTGGAGAAGCTGGCAGCTGCGGTAGATTCTCGCTTCTGATGTTATTGTCGGGTGGCGCTACGCTTACCCGACTTACGATTGTGCCCTTCTCCCTCTCCCTGTGGGAGAGGGTCGGGGTGAGGGCATCAGACCGCACCTCACCCCCAAATTTGATCCCCTCACCCTTTTTTCACAAAAACGCTTGCCGTCAATTTGCAGTTTATTGATAATGATTATCATTGTTACATTGATTGTTATTTATATACATTATGTCACGTACGGATAACAGCGCGGCAACGCCAGCAAAAACAGACACAGCACCAGCCCTTACCGAGCGTCGCATTGACAGCAAAACCCTCCTCGGCGATGAGGGACGGGTCATTATCGAGCATGACGGACAGCGCTATCTTCTGCGCCAGACCCATGCCGGAAAACTGATCCTCACAAAATAAACAACACCTAAAAATACGCCAGCCACCCAGGTGATACCCAGGCAGCCAGCGCTTTTCACTTCTTATGGAGAGTTGCTATGCCACACCTGCCTTCCGCATCTTTACGTCCGTCATTTCTGGCGCTGGCGATTGTTAGCGCCCTGCCGGGCATCGCGTTCGCCGCCACAGACGACATTACCGTCACCGCCACGGGCAACGCCCGCAGCGCCTTTGAAGCGCCCATGATGGTAAGCGTGATTGACGCCAGCGCGCCGGAGAAACAAACCGCCAGCTCGGCGGCCGATCTGCTGCGTAACGTCCCCGGTCTGACGCTGGACGGCACTGGGCGCACCAACGGGCAGGACGTCAACCTGCGCGGCTATGACCGCCGCGGCGTGCTGGTGCTGGTTGACGGCGTGCGCCAGGGAACCGATACCGGCCACCTGAACAGCACCTTCCTCGATCCCGCGCTAATCAAACGTATCGAGGTGGTCCGCGGCCCGTCGGCCCTGCTGTACGGCAGCGGCGCGCTGGGCGGCGTGATCTCTTATGACACCGCCGATGCCAACGATCTGCTCGAACCGGGTAAAAACAGCGGCTACCGCGTGTTTGGAACGGGCGCGACGGGCGATCGTAGCCTCGGGATGGGCGCCAGCGCCTATGGCCGCACCGATACGCTGGACGGTCTGGTCTCCTGGTCCAGCCGGGATCGCGGTGACATCCGCCAGAGCGACGGTGCTACCGCGCCTAACGACGAATCCATCAACAACATGCTGGCGAAAGGCAGCTGGAAAATCGACCCGGCCCAGACCCTGAGCGGCTCCCTGCGCTACTACAACAACGCCGCCCAGGAGCCAAAAAATCCGCAAACCACCGGGGCGGACAGCAGTAACCCGATGACCGACCGTTCCACCATCCAGCGCGATGCGCAGGTTGGCTACCACATTGCACCGGAAGGGTACGACTGGCTGGACGCCGACGCGAAGGTCTACTGGTCCGAAGCGCGCATTAATGCCCAGAACGTCGACGGCAGCGGTGAGTTTCGTAAGCAGACGACCAAAGGCGGCAAGGTGGAAAACCGCACCCGTCTGTTCAGCGACACCTTTGCAGCACACCTTCTGACCTACGGCGGGGAATACTATCGTCAGGAGCAGCATCCGGGCGGGGCAACCACCGGCTTCCCGGACGCGAAAATCGACTTCAGCTCCGGCTGGCTGCAGGATGAGATCACCCTGCGCGATCTGCCTGTTACCTTGCTGGGCGGCACGCGCTATGACAACTACCGCGGCAGCAGCGACGGCTACAACGATGTGGATGCCGACAAGTGGTCATCCCGCGCCGGGTTAACCGTCAGCCCAACCGACTGGCTGATGCTGTTTGGCTCTTACGCGCAGGCCTTCCGCGCGCCGACCATGGGCGAAATGTATAACGACGCCAAACACTTCTCCATTGGCCGCTTTTATACCAACTACTGGGTGCCAAACCCGAACCTGCGCCCGGAAACCAACGAAACGCAGGAGTTTGGTTTTGGCCTGCGCTTTGACGATCTGATGCTTGCCAACGATGCGCTGGAGTTTAAAGCCAGCTATTTCGATACCAAAGCCAAAGACTATATCTCCACCACCGTCGATTTTGCCGCCGCGACCACCATGTCGTACAACGTCCCGAATGCCAAAATCTGGGGTTGGGATATGATGGCAAAATATTCGGCCGATCTCTTCAGCCTCGATCTGGCCTATAACCGCACGCGCGGGAAAGACACTGATACGGGCGAGTACATCTCCAGCATTAATCCGGACACCGTCACCAGCAAGCTGGATATCCCGGTGGCGCAAAGCAGGTTCTCCGTCGGCTGGATCGGCACCTTTGCCGATCGCTCAACCCACGTCAGCAGCAGCTACAGCAAGCAGCCGGGCTATGCGGTCAACGACTTCTACGTCAGCTATAAAGGCCAGGAGCAGCTCAAGGGCGTGACCACCACGCTGGTGCTGGGCAACGCCTTTGACAAAGCGTACTGGTCACCTCAGGGCATTCCGCAGGACGGTCGTAACGGCAAGATTTTCGTAAGCTATCAGTGGTAATTCCCTTCGGGGCAACTATTCAGAAGGAAGAGACAATGAATCACTACACGCGCTGGCTTGAGCTAAAAGAAGCCAATCCGGGTAAGTACGCGCGCGACGTCGCGGGGTTAATGAACATCAGTGAAGCAGAGCTGACCTTTGCCCGCGTAGGTCACGACGCCTGGCGACTGCGCGGTGAAATCCGCGAGATCCTGGGCGCGCTGGAGGCGGTGGGCGAAACCAAATGTATCTGCCGCAACGAATACGCCGTACACGAGCAGGTCGGGAAATTTACCAACCAGCACCTGAACGGCCACGCCGGGCTGGTGCTGAACCCGCGCGCGCTGGATCTGCGCCTGTTCCTCAATCAGTGGGCGAGCGCGTTTCACATCAGTGAAGCCACCGCCCGCGGCGAGCGGCAGAGCATTCAGTTCTTCGACCACCAGGGCGATGCCCTGCTGAAGGTCTACGCCACGGATTATACCGACGTTTCAGCCTGGGGCGACGTGCTGACCCGCTTTATCTTTGCCGAGAATCCTCCGCTGGCGTTGAAGATGGCCGATGCCCCGGCTCATGCAGAAAACGCAAATGCTGCTCTCGTGGATAACGAGTGGCGCGCCATGACCGACGTTCATCAGTTCTTCAGCCTGCTCAAGCGCCATAACCTCAGCCGCCAGCAGGCGTTTCGCCTGGTGGGTGACGATCTGGCCTGCCGGGTAGAAAACACCGCGCTGGCGCAGCTCCTGGAGACGGCGCGTCGGGACGGTAACGAAATCATGGTCTTCGTTGGCAACCGCGGCTGCGTGCAGATCTTCACCGGCGCGGTGGAAAAGCTGGTGCCAATGAAAGGCTGGCTGAACGTCTTTAACCCAACCTTTACTCTGCATCTGCTTGAAGGATCCATTGCGGAAACGTGGGTCACGCGCAAGCCGACGGCTGACGGGCATGTCACCAGCCTGGAGCTGTTTGCCGCCGATGGAACGCAAATCGCACAGCTGTACGGCCAGCGTACGGAAGGCGAACCGGAGCAGAGCCAGTGGCGCAGCCAGATTGACGCCTTAACGGCGAAAGGGCTGGCCGCATGAAACGGTGGCTTGCCCTGCTCAGCGCCCTGCCCCTGCTGGCGTTTGCTGCGCCGCAGGAGAAAATCGTTACCCTCGGCGGCGACGTCACCGAGATTGTCTACGCCCTCGGCGCGGCGTCTTCCCTGGTGGCGCGCGACAGCACCAGCCAGTGGCCGCAGGCGGCGAATTCACTGCCTGACGTGGGCTATCTGCGCCAGCTCAATGCGGAAGGGATCTTGTCCATGCGCCCCACGCTGGTGCTGGCCAGCGCCCAGGCGCAGCCGTCTCTGGCGCTAAAGCAGGTTGAGCAAAGCCACGTCAGGGTGATCGCTGTTCCTGCCAGTAACGACCTGAACGTCATTGACGAAAAGGTGCGGATCGTCGCTGAAGCGACGCACCGCGAGGCCGAGGGGGAGGTCCTGCGCAGCACCCTGCGCCAGGCGCTGTCGGCGCTTCCCGCGTCGCCGCTCAATAAGCGGGTGCTGTTTATTCTCAACCACGGCGGGATGACCGCCATGGCCGCCGGACAACAGACCGGCGCGGATGCTGCCATTCGTGCGGCGGGACTGCAGAACGCGATGCAGGGGTTTACCCGCTATCAGCCGCTGTCTCAGGAAGGCACGATCGCCAGCCGACCCGATCTGGTGGTGATTTCTCAGGACGGTCTCAACGCCCTGGGCGGTGAAGCAAATCTGTGGACGCTGCCCGGCCTGGCGCAAACCCCGGCGGGACGGAACAAGCAGGTGCTGGCGATTGACGATATGGCGCTGCTGGGCTTCAGCGTGCGAACGCCGGAAGCCATCCAGCAGCTGCGTGCCAAAGCGGAGCAACTGCCCTGATGTCCCGGCGGATAGCCTTATCGTTATGGATGCTGACCGCGATCCTGACCGTCATGACCCTCGCAGCGACCGGGGTTGGGGCATTACGCCTGCCGATCAGCCTGCTGTGGAACGGCACCGACGAGGCGCTGCGTCAAATCTGGCTGACGATCCGCCTGCCTCGCGTGCTGCTGGCGCTGGCTATCGGCGGTTCACTGGCGCTGGCGGGCTGCGTGATGCAGGGGCTGTTTCGAAATCCGCTGGCGGACCCGGGACTGCTCGGCATCAGCAGCGGCGCGGCGCTCGCCGTTGCGCTGTGGGTGGTTCTTCCGCTCTCGCTGCCTGCACTGGTGATGCTGTATGCCCCGATGCTGGCGGCGTTTCTCGGCGCGCTGGCCGCCACCTTCGTGATTTTCCTGCTCAGCCGACAGCGTGATGCTTCCCTGTCGCGCCTGCTGCTGGTGGGAATTGCCATCAACGCCCTGTGCGGCGCGGCCGTCGGGGTGCTGTCATGGCTCAGCAATGATGCCCAGCTTCGCCAGCTTTCGCTCTGGGGAATGGGCAGCCTCGGCCAGGCGCAGTGGTCAACGCTGCTGGCCGTCGCGTCGCTGATGGTTCCCACCGCGCTCGCGATCTGGCGTCTGGCAGGCGCCCTCAACCTGCTGCAGCTGGGCGACGAAGAGGCACATTACCTCGGCGTGGAGGTTGCCGCCGTGCAGCGGATCCTGCTGTTGTGCAGCGCCCTGCTGGTGGCCGCCGCCGTTGCGGTCAGCGGCGTGATCGGCTTTGTCGGCCTGGTGGTGCCGCACCTGGTGCGCATGTGGCTGGGAGCCGACCACCGGGCCGTGCTCCCCGGCTCGGTGCTGGCCGGCGCGTTGCTTCTGCTGGTTGCCGATACGCTGGCGCGCAGCCTGGTCGCCCCGGCGGAAATGCCGGTCGGCTTACTGACCAGCCTTCTCGGCGCGCCGTGGTTTCTGTGGCTTATCTTTCGTCGCGGAGGTGCGCATGGCTGAACGCTATTGTGCTGAAAACCTTGTTTTTCGCGCCGGACAACGCACGCTGATTGACGACGTGTCGCTGACCTTATCTCAGGGCGAGCTGGTGGCGCTGATTGGCCCCAACGGCGCCGGGAAATCAACGCTGTTGCGGCTGCTGACCGGCTACCTTAAACCTGCGGGCGGACGATGCAGCCTGGCGGGCACACCGCTTGCGGCCTGGCAGCCGCACAGGCTCTCCAGCTACCGGGCGGTAATGCGCCAGAACACGCAGCTCGCATTTGACTGGCCGGTTGAGGCGGTCGTCGGTATGGGGCGAGCGCCCTGGACCCGCACGCCCGAGGCGTCGGTTATTGAGGAGGTCATGGACGTCACCGGCTGTTTACCGCTGGCGGGCAGGCAGTTTGCCGCGCTCTCCGGCGGCGAGCAGCAGCGCGTTCAGCTCGCCCGCGCGCTGGCTCAGCTCTGGTGCGACGGCGCGCCGCGCGGCTGGCTGTTTCTTGATGAACCGACGTCTGCACTCGATCTCTATCACCAGCAGCATCTGCTGCGCCTGCTGAAATCCCTGACCAGCCGGGGACATCTGCACGTGTGCGCGGTGCTGCACGACCTCAATTTAGCGGCGCTGTGGGCGGATCGCATCCTGCTGCTGCACGGCGGTAAAATCGTCTCCCAGGGGGAACCGGAAACCGTTTTGCAGGCCGATACGCTGGCGCGCTGGTACGGCGCGCAGGTTATCGTCGGCAGGCATCCGGCTCACGCCGCGCCGCAGGTGTTTCTTGCCCCCTGATTGGGCTGGTAAAAATCCTTCAGCGTTTCCAGCAGGGCATGCGCCGCTTTTGAGAGCTGCGTGTGCCCTGGATGGATCGCCCCGATGCACTTTTCAATCGGCGGGTTATCCAGCGGGATACAGACCGCGCCCAGCGCCGTCATCTGCGCCTCGCAGAGCGCCGGGACGGCACTACCGCCCAGCCCGCTCGCGACCATTCGCCCGACCGTCACCAGCTGATGACTCTCCAGCGCCACGTCCAGCTTTCTGCCGCTTCGCGCCAGCTCCTCCTCCATCATCAGACGTACCGCCGACGGGCGCTGCAGGGTGATGAAATCCAGCGTCAGCAGATCTTCCCATGACAGGCGCTTCTTGCCTGCCAGCGGGGAATCTTTCGGCACAATAGCAACAAACCTGTCGAGGCCCAGCGGGGTAAACAGCAGGTTGTGCGTTGGCGCGGGCTCAAAGGCGATGCCCATCTCGACCCGCCCTTCCCGCACCATCTCTATCACCTGCTCGTTAATGACATCATGCACGGTGACGTTGATCCCGGCGTGGCGATCGCGAAACGCTTTTAGCACCTCGGGCAGGACATTCGCGGCAAACGACGGCATGGCCGCGACCGAGATTTTACCGCGCTGCAGGGTAAAGCACTGGTGCATCGCCTCTTCGACGTTATCCCAGTCAGCAAGCAGCTGACGCGCCATCGGCAAAAACGTCTCTCCCTCCTGCGTCAGCGCGACCTTACGCGTGCTCCGCTGCAGCAGCGGCCCGCCGAGCGCATCCTCCAGCGCTTTAATCGTCAGGCTCAGGGCCGGCTGGGAAAGATTCAGCCGTTCGCTGGCGTGCGCGAAATTGAGAGTGTGAGCTACCGCTAAAAACGCGCGTAACTGTTTGACACTCATTCTCATTTTTTATCCTGTTAACTAATTGAAAAAATTTAGTTAACAGGAAATTAATAAAAAAACCAAATGAGTGGGTCACAAATTCAAAATTAACAAATGAGTCGCCGCCCCTAATGATACCGCCACGGTTAAGAGGAGGAATGAGGATGGCGGGACTGGATAAGCGCGTCGGCAGCTATGCGCAGGCGCTGGAAGGGCTGACGGACGGAATGACCTTGCTGGCGGGCGGCTTCGGCCTGTGCGGGATTCCGGAGAACCTGATTGCAGAGGTCAGACGCCGTCGGGTGAAAGATCTGACGGTGGTATCAAACAACTGCGGCGTGGACGGTTTCGGTCTCGGGATACTGCTCGAAACGCGGCAGGTTCGCAAAGTGGTGGCCTCTTACGTCGGCGAGAACGCTCTGTTCGAGCGGCAGGTGCTGAGCGGCGAACTGGAGATTGAACTCACGCCTCAGGGCACGCTGGCGGAAAAGGTGCGCGCGGGCGGCGCGGGTATTCCGGCATTTTACACGGCCACCGGCTACGGCACGCCAGTGGCTGTCGGCAAAGACGTGCGCCAGTTTGCGGGAAAGCACTACATCCTCGAGGAGGCGATTACCGGTGATTTCGCGCTCATTAAGGGCTGGAAAGCGGACTGGTACGGCAACGTTGTCTATCGCCATACCGCGCAAAATTTCAATCCGCTGATGGCAACGGCGGGCCGGATAACGGTCGTCGAGGTGGAAGAGATAGTTCCCCCGGGCGAGCTGCCCCCGTCAGCCATTCATACCCCGGGAATTTACGTCGACAGGCTGATTGTCGGCCAGTTTGAAAAACGCATTGAACAGCGCACCCTGCGCGCGGAAGGAGTCTGACGATGTTAACCCGTGAACAGATGGCCATGCGCGTCGCCCGCGAGCTGCGCGACGGGTATTACGTCAACCTGGGGATCGGCATCCCTACTCTGGTGGCGAACTACATTCCGGACGGGATGGACGTGATGCTTCAGTCCGAAAACGGGCTGCTGGGGATGGGGGCTTTTCCTGACGAGCGGAGCCTTGACGCCGACATGATCAACGCCGGTAAACAGACCGTGACCGCGCGCACCGGCGCGGCCATTTTCGACTCGGCCCAGTCGTTTGCCATGATCCGCGGGGGTCATGTGGATCTGACCGTGCTGGGCGCGTTTGAAGTGGACGTCGAGGGCAATATCGCCTCGTGGATGATCCCCGGAAAGATGGTGAAGGGCATGGGCGGCGCGATGGATCTCGTGGCCGGGGCGCAGAACATCATTGTGGTGATGACCCACGCGTCGAAAAGCGGTGAGTCAAAGCTGCTGCCGCGCTGCACGCTGCCGCTCACGGGCGCGGGCTGTATCCGTCGGGTCTTAACCGACCTCGCACTGCTGGAGATCGAGGACGGCGCGTTCATCCTGCGGGAATACGCCCCCGGCGTCAGTATCGACGAAATTGCGGCTAAGACGGCCGGGAAAATGATTGTGGCGGACGACGTTCGCGAGATGCGCTTCAACTGAGGACTCACGATGAAAAAGGTCATGATTGTCGGGGCAACGCGAACCCCCATTGGCAGTTTTCGCGGATCGCTCGCCCCCCTCTCTGCGGCTGATCTGGGTGCCGTCGCGGTACGTCGTCTGCTTGAAAAAAGCGGTCTTCCTGCTGAAGCGGTCGATGAGGTGATTTTCGGACAGGTGCTGACGGCGGGATGCGGGCAAAACCCGGCGCGCCAGACGGCCATCACCGCCGGATTACCCGTCAGCACGCCGGCGACAACGGTCAACCTGGTGTGCGGCGCGGGCCTAAAAGCGGTGCAGCTCGCCGCGCAGGCGATCCGCTGCGGCGACGCGGACGTGGCTATCGCTGGCGGTCAGGAGAGCATGAGCAACGCCCCCTATCTGCTGGACGGCGCGCGTTCAGGGCTGCGTTTTGGCCATACGGGCCTGCAGGACAGCATGATTACTGACGGCCTGTGGGACGCGTTCAACGATTACCACATGGGGATCACCGCTGAAAACGTCGCCCGGGAGAATGCCATTTCCCGCGAGCAGCAGGACGCCTTCGCCGCCCGGTCGCAGCACAAAGCGGCCTTTGCCATCGAAGCGGGTCGGTTTGACGCCGAGATAGCGCCGGTGACGGTAAAACAGGGCAAAAAACCGACGCTTATCGTCAGCCGTGACGAACAGCCCCGGCCTGGCACCACCGCTGAGCAGCTGGCGCAGCTGCGCCCCGCCTTTCTGCAGGCGGAAGGCACGGTTACGGCCGGAAATGCGTCAACACTCAACGACGGTGCCGCCGCGGTGCTGCTGATGAGCGGCGAAAAGGCGCGGGAGAGCGGTTTGCCAATCCTCGGTCGCATCGTGAGCTACGCCGTGACGGGCGTTGACCCGTCGGTGATGGGCATCGGACCGGTCAGCGCCTGCCGGACGGCGCTGGCGCGGGCGGGCTGGGCGCTCGATGACGTAGACCTTATTGAAGCCAATGAAGCCTTTGCCGCCCAGGCGCTGGCGGTGGGCAAGCAGCTCGGCTGGGATGAGCGTAGGGTGAACGTTAACGGCGGCGCTATCGCCCTGGGTCATCCGATTGGCGCCTCCGGCTGCCGCATCCTCGTGACGCTGCTGTACGAAATGCAGCGCCGTGAAGTCAAAAAAGGGCTCGTCACCCTGTGCGTGGGCGGCGGGCAAGGCATTGCTCTGACCGTCGAGCGTTAAGCATCTCGTTGATACCCGAATAATAATTAAAGTGAGGATTCGTAATGAGTGTGTTAATTGCCCTGGCGGCGCTGGCGCTGCTGATGCTGGCGGCCTATCGCGGATACAGCGTTATTTTGTTTGCGCCGATTGCGGCGCTCGGCGCCGTGCTGCTGACCGATCCGGGTGCCGTCGGCCCGACGTTTACCGGTCTGTTTATGGAAAAAATGGTCGGCTTCGTCAAGCTCTACTTCCCGGTATTCCTGCTGGGGGCCGTTTTCGGCAAGCTGATTGAGCTTTCCGGTTTCTCACGCTCCATCGTCGCCGCGGCGATTCAGATCCTCGGTCGTCGCCACGCTATTCCGGTGATCGTCCTGGTGTGCGCGCTGTTAACCTACGGCGGCGTGTCGCTGTTCGTGGTGGCGTTTGCGGTTTACCCTTTTGCCGCGGAGCTGTTCCGCCAGAGCGGCATCCCTAAGCGGCTGATCCCGGCCACCGTGGCGCTGGGGGCGTTTTCGTTTACCATGGACGCCCTGCCCGGCACGCCGCAGATCCAGAATATCATCCCCACCAGCTTCTTTGGCACGAACGCCTGGGCAGCGCCGTGGCTGGGGCTTATCGGCTCTCTGTTTATTATCATCTTTGGCCTGCTCTGGCTGGAACGCCAGCGTCGTAAGGCGTTCAATAACAACGAAGGCTACGGCACGGATCTGAAAAATGAACCCGAGACGCCGGATAACATTAACCTCCCGCATCCGCTGATTGCTATCTCCCCGCTGCTTGTCGTGGGCATACTGAACCTGCTGTTTACCCGCTGGATCCCCGGCTGGTACGGCACGACCCACGAGCTGACTCTGCCAGGCCTGGCGAAACCTATTGTGACCGAGGTGGGCAAGATCACCGCCATCTGGGCCGTCGAGGCGGCGCTGATCTCCGGTATCGTGCTGGTGCTGATTTTTGGCTTTCGCAATATCCGGGGGCGTCTGGCTGAAGGCAGCCGGACCGCGGTGAGCGGTGCCATTCTGGCGGCGATGAATACCGCCTCGGAATACGGTTTCGGCGCGGTTATCGCCGCCCTGCCCGGGTTCCTGGTGTTATCCAAAGCGCTGGCGGCCATCCCGAATCCGCTGCTGAATGAAGCCATCAGCGTGACGGTGCTTGCGGGGATCACCGGCTCGGCGTCCGGCGGGATGAGTATTGCCCTCGCCGCCATGTCCGACTCGTTTGTCGCCGCCGCCCACGCCGCCAATATCCCTCTTGAGGTGCTGCACCGCGTGGCCTCGATGGCGAGCGGCGGGATGGATACGCTGCCCCATAACGGCGCGGTGATTACCCTGCTGGCGATTACCGGCCTGAGCCATCGTCAGGCCTACGGCGGCATTTTCGCTATCACCCTCATTAAAAGTCTGGCAGTGCTTTTTGTCATTGCCGTGTTCTATCTGACCGGCATTGTGTAAGGAGAGAAAGATGAATCTGAACGGTAAGACCGCGCTGGTGACGGGCTCGACCAGCGGCATTGGACTTGGGATCGCCCGCGTGCTGGCGAAGGCCGGGGCGCAGCTGATCCTCAACGGTTTCGGCGACAGCGAATCAGCAAGAGAAGAGATTGCGCAGCTGGGCAAAAAGCCGGGCTATCACGATGCGGACCTGCGTGACGTGCTGCAAATTGAAGCCATGATGCGCTACGCCGAATCGCAGTTTGGCGGCGTGGACATTCTTGTCAACAACGCCGGGATACAGCATGTCGCCCCGGTTGATGCGTTTCCGGTGGAGAAATGGAACGACATTATCGCCATTAATCTCTCGTCGGTGTTTCACACCAGCCGGCTGGCGCTGCCCGCCATGCGCGAGAAAAACTGGGGGCGCATCATCAATATCGCCTCCGTTCACGGGCTGGTCGCGTCAAAAGAGAAGTCAGCCTACGTGGCCGCCAAGCATGGCGTAGTGGGCTTTACGAAATCGCTGGCGCTGGAAACCGCCCGCACCGGTATTACCGCCAACACCATCTGCCCCGGCTGGGTGCTGACGCCGCTGGTGCAACAGCAAATCGACCAGCGTATCGCTGAGGGCGTCCCGCCGGAGCAGGCTCGCGATAGGCTTCTGGCAGAGAAACAGCCTTCGGGCGAGTTTGTCACCCCGGAGCAGCTGGGTGAACTGGCGCTGTTTTTGTGCAGCGAGGGCGCCGTGAACGTTCGCGGCGCCGCGTGGAATATGGATGGCGGCTGGGTTGCGCAGTAATTTTTGCCGGGTAAGGCGACGCCGCCACCCGGCAAAATCTCTAACTTGAGCAGCTGACCTCCAGCCGCTTGCCCCAGTCAGGCGGGCGGCTGACGTAGTCATCATCCCGGTCGGCAAACGGCGTGCGCAGCGCCACATGCAGGCGGTGTAGCTCGTCGTATTCACCCTGCTCTGCCTGTTCAATCGCCCGCTGCGCCAGCCAGTTGCGCAACACCATCGCTGGATTCGTCGCGTTCATCTGCGTCTGGCGAGTGGCGTCATCCACCTGTTCCTGCCGCAGCCGCGCGCGGTACGATGCAAACCAGTCGTCAAACGCCTGTCTGTCAATAAACTCATCGCGCAGCGGCGAGGCGGCGCTGTGCTGCTCCGTCTGTCCTAGCATCCGGAAGGTGCGGGTATAATCGCTGCCCTCACGCGCCATGAGGGCAAACAGACCGTTGAGGATGTCGTTATCGCCCCTCTCCTGCGTCACCAGCCCCAGCTTGTTGCGCATCAGCGTGCCGTATTCTCGCTGCAATATGTCCTGATAGCTGTCGAGCGCATCATTAAGGGCATCTACGTCGATGAACGGCGACAGGGTTTGCGCAAGCCGCTGCAGGTTCCACAGGCCAACCGCGGGCTGATTGTCAAAGCTGTAGCGTCCCTGATAGTCGGAGTGGTTGCAGATATAGCCAGGCTGATAATCGTCCAGGAAACCAAACGGACCGTAATCAAAGGTCAGCCCGAGGATCGACATGTTGTCCGTATTCATGACGCCATGCGCAAAGCCCACCGTTTGCCAGCGGGCAATCAGGCTCGCGGTACGAGCAACCACATCCCTGAACCAGAGAACGTATTTATCCGCCTCGTCCTGCAAATGCGCCCAGTGGTGACGAATGGCAAAGTCAGCCAGCTGGCGCACCTTTTCCGGCTCGCGGCGATAGTAAAAGTGCTCAAAATGACCAAAGCGCAAATGGCTTTGCGCAATACGCATCAGCATCGCCCCTTTTTCCACCGTTTCGCGCGCTACCGGCGTATCGCTGGTGACAATCGACAGCGCGCGCGTAGTGGGAATCCCCAGGGCATGCATCGCTTCGGACGCCAGGCACTCGCGAATCGTTGAACGCAGTACCGCGCGTCCGTCGCCCATTCGCGACCAGGGAGTAAGGCCCGCGCCTTTCAGGTGCCAGTCAACCGTTCCCCCGTTAGGAAGCCGTTGTTCGCCGAGCAGGATCCCCCTGCCGTCGCCCAGCTGTCCCGCCCAGACGCCAAACTGATGTCCGCTATAAACCTGGGCCAGAGGCTGCATACCGGCGAGAAGCGTTTCACCGCCCCAGACGCCTGCGCCTTTTGAAGGCTGAAACAGCTCAGGCGGAATGGCCAGCTCTTCTGCCAGCAAATCGTTATGCCAGATAAGGCGTGAATTTTGTAACGGTGTTGGTTTGAGTGCGGTGTAAAAGCCAGGCAACTCGTCATGCCAGTGAGCAGTAAAAGACAGGGTCATAAGTCCTCCTGCTTTTAGTGTAGAGGGTTTACCCGGACTTAAACACGGGCGAAAGCAAGGGTTATCGCTGCTGAACCAGCGATGTAACGTGCTCCGCAGAGACGGCTGGCCAGAGTGCGCCCTGCATGGCGCCAAAATTGAAGGATAAAACGCGTTGCAACAGGCCGTGGTCGTCAATGCCCGAGACGATCACTGACTGGCAGTGCGGTGTGATTTGCCAGAGGATGGCGCGCATAAAAGGCTCAAAAGAGAGCTCCGGTGCGCGCTGCTGAATGAATCCTTTATCGAGGATAACCCGTTTAAATAATCCATCATAGACCGCTTTGAGCGAGGCGGCGCCTGCGCCAAAGTTTGCCAGCACCAACGGGAAATGGATTGCCATTCTCGCCAGCTGCAGATCGTCCTTGCCGTTATTTAAACCTGGATAATTCTCATTAACAGTAAACTCAAGAAACGGATAACGCTCAAGAATTGAAACAGCGTTTCCATTACTTAATAAAAATTCAACTATTGCAGGTGTAATATTGATCCATGCAATTAACTGATGCTGAATAAAAAACAGTTTACAGGTATCAAGCAATTGCAATTTTTCGTTAAACAGCACTAACTCTTCAGCTGCTGAAAGCCGAGGGATAACAAGCTCAGTGGGGATCCGCACATCGCTGCCGACGCCAGTAAAGTTAACCAGAACCTCTAAACCTTTAAGCTCCCCTGCGCTATTACGAGCGGGCAGAAGCAGCAGTTCAGACTGGTAAGCATTATCTAGCGTAATAATCATTGCACTCGCTCCACATTAAAGATGAGAGAGGACATCCTGGAGCAATTGCCGACACAATTCCACTGTCTTGATTTTAATAAGATTAATTTCATTAGTTCCGTATTTATTTTCAGATTTATCCCTGAATCTAAAATAATTTTATCCTGGTTGCCGAATAATAGCCAGTTTTAGATAAAACAGACACATGCAGGATTTGCTAATTTTAGATAAATTTAACTTTAAGCATCTTATTTGAGAAAAAACGGCATGATTTATTAGATACCATGCCGTCATAAGAGAAGTGTCTGACAAAGACTATATACGTCGAGCCTGCCAGAAATTTTTACGCCAGTAAACATTATCTAGAGAAGAGCGCATCACGCCGCGGCTTGTCGAGGCGTGAATGAACTGATTGTCTGTATCATATATCCCCACATGAAGACCGCTTTCACCCGATCCGGTTTTGAAGAAAACCAGGTCCCCGGGCAGAAGATCGTCTTTATCAATTTCAGTGCCAATTTCGGCCTGCTTGCGCGTTTCGCGCGGAAGCTGTAAATCAAACTTGTCGCGGAACGTCATCAGAACGAAGCCGGAGCAATCCACGCCGCCGCGGCTCATGCCGCCGTAGCGATAAGGCGTACCGCGCCAGTTGCTCAGCTGATCGTTAAGGCTGGCAATGACGGTGATCGAATCTGAAAGCCGTGGGTTAGGCGGCGGCGCACGATGGCTACTGCATCCCGCAAGAAAAAGTGTGGCCATCAGGAGAAACCAGAATCGCATTTTCAGACGAATCCTCTGCTTTTTTTGTTCTTTTCGTAATTTAGCGTGCAATTGTGCTAAGAGGCAAGAAACGGTTACTTCTGCCCGGTAGAAATCAGCATCTTATGTCCCTCAATATCCAGCCTGCGGAACGACATGTTGTACGCGCGGGCAAGATGGGGCGGCGTAAGCACCCGATCCCGCGCGCCGCTGGCGATCATCTTTCCCTGCGACAGCAGCCACACCCGGTGGGCATGACGCAGGGTGTGGTTGAGGTCATGACTGCTCATCACCACGGCGATACCTTTTCGTCTCAGGGTGCTTAACAGCGTATCCAGTGCCGCCTGCTGCGCCACGTCCAGACCGCTCATGGGTTCATCGAGAAGCAGCATTCGCCCGTGAGGATTACCTGCCGGGTGGATCTGAAGAATGACCGCCGCCAGACGTACCCGCTGCCACTCTCCGCCGGAAAGCTGGCTGGCATGCCGGGACAGTTTATCTTCCAGCCCCAGGGCCGCGGCAACGTCCGTCAGCAGTGCCGTCTGTTGTTTGTCGTGCAAATGCAGCATCAGATAGTGCCAGACCGGCATCGCAAAGGGCGGCACCTGCTGCTGCACGAGGTAACTGCGCCGATGCGCCAGCGAGACCGGTGACCAGTCGGCGAGCGTATGCTCCAGCAGCGTTATCTGCCCTTCTCCGTCGGTCATGCCTGCCATCCGTGCCAGCAGCGTGCTCTTCCCTGCTCCGTTTGGCCCGACAAGATGCAGAATTTCTCCCGCATTGATGGTACCGGTTATCGGCTCCAGACGTCCCCTCTCGGCAACGTCCGTGAGTTGCATCAGCAACGACATTATTTCGCCAGCGCCAGCTTGATCGATTCCATAACGATCGGATCCTCAGGGGTCATATCCGGCGAAAAACGCTGAACGACCTGGCCGTCGCGGCCAATCAGGAATTTTTCAAAATTCCACAGGATATCGTCCGGGTAAAGCGGCGCGCGGCCTTTGCTGGCCATGCGTTCATAAAAACCGCTTCCTTCCGGCGCAACGGCCTTCGGCGCGGCAGCGATCAGCTTCGCATACAGCGGATGGCGGTCTTCGCCGTTGACATCGATTTTGCTGAACATCGGGAACGTCACGCCATAGGTAGTGCTGCAGAAGGTTTTAATCTCCTCTTCGCTGCCCGGCTCCTGCCCCAGGAACTGATTGCACGGGAAGCCCAGCACGGTGAAACCGTCTTTCTCCCAGGCCTTCTGAATGTTTTCCAGCTGCTCGTACTGCGGCGTCAGGCCACATTTCGATGCCACGTTGACGATAAGCAGCACGTTGCCTTTGTAGCCTTCCAGCGTGGTGTTATCGCCATCAATGGTGGTCACTTCAGTATTCAGGATATCTGACTGCATAGCATTCCCTCAGGTTGTCTTACGGCTTGTTGATTTAACGTCCAGCTTTTAATAGTAGCCAGATAAACACCGGCGCGCCCAGCGTAGCGGTCACCACGCCAATCGGCAGCTCTGCGGCCGTCAGGGCAAGCCGGGCGATGATATCGGCCACCAGCAGCGTGACGGCCCCGGCAACCGCCGAGGCCGGAAGCAGGGTCCGATGGTCCGTGAGGCCACACAGGCGCAGCATGTGCGGAATAACCAGCCCGATGAAGCCGATCGCGCCCGCCAGAGCCACGCTGACGCCGACCAGCCAGCCAATGGCTATTACCAGCACATTACGCCAGAACCCAATCGGCATGCCGAGCTGGCGGGCAGAGGTTTCACCCAGCGCGAGCATATTCAGCGGCTGCGCCTGCAGGGTAGCCCACACGATAACCGGTACCAGCAGCACCATCAGCCAGCCCTGGTGCCAGTCAACGCCTCCAAAACCGCCCATCATCCAGTACATCAGCTGACGCAGGTCAAAGGATGTTGAGAAGTAGACCGCCCAGGTCATCAGCGCGCTGCAGATAATCCCCAGCGCCACGCCGGCAAGCAGCAGACGGCTGGTCGATAAGTGCCGTCTGGCGAAACGAAGAAGGATCGCGGTGATCAGCAGCGCGCCGAGGATAGCGCTCAGGCTAATACTCCATCCGGAGAGTTCACCTCCGCCGAGCATTACCGCCGCAATCAGGCCTACGCCTGCGCCGTTTGACACGCCGAGCAGCCCGGGCTCCGCCAGAGGGTTATCAAACAACGCCTGCATTATGGTACCGCACAGCGCCAGCGCGGCGCCGACCAAAACCACCGCGACGGTGCGCGGCATGCGAATTTGCCAGACGAAGAGCTGCCCGTCCGGCCCCCACCAGCTTTCAGGCCCGATCCATCTGTCGCCCGCGCAGAGGCTTACGCCTGCGGCGACAATGAGCAACAGCACCAGCAAAAACAGGCGACGCTTATCGGAACAGTGCTGGCGATGGGCATAATCAAGCATGTGTACGGTTTTAGTAGCGTGAGATGTAATTGATTTTACGGCGGGTTTGCCGGAGAGCGCAAAGAAAAAAGGCCGCGTGGGCGGCCTTTTTAGTTAGTTCATATTACTCTGCTTTGGGCGTTGCGTTTTCGACACGGCTTTTTAACTTCTGGCCGGGTCTGAAGGTCACCACGCGGCGGGCTGTAATGGGAATATCTTCCCCCGTCTTCGGGTTGCGGCCCGGACGTTGGTTTTTGTCTCGCAAATCAAAATTGCCAAAACCGGAGAGTTTTACCTGCTCACCATTTTCCAGAGCACGACGGATCTCTTCGAAAAACAGCTCTACCAGCTCTTTGGCATCCCGTTTGCTAAGCCCAAGCTTATCAAACAGATATTCTGACATTTCAGCTTTTGTAAGCGCCATAGGTTCAATCCCTCAATGATGCCTGGAATCGCTCTTTTAATGCCTCTACACATTTGGCGACGGTAGCGGCAATCTCCTCTTCTTCGAGTGTACGGCTGGTATCCTGAAGGATAAGGCTAATAGCAAGGCTCTTGAAACCTTCTGCTACGCCCTTGCCGCGGTACACGTCAAATAAGTTTACGCCAACTACCTGATTTACGCCAACTTTCTTACATTCGGCCAAAATATCTGCTGCAGGCACATTTTCCGCGACCACAACCGCGATATCACGGCGGTTTGCCGGGAAGCGGGAGACGTCCTGAGCCTGAGGAATAACGCGGTCAGCCACCGGGTTCCATTCCAGCTCGAACACGATGGTACGGCCGTTCAGGTCCAGCTTACGCTCCAGCTCAGGGTGAACAACCCCAATAAAACCAACGCGTTTGCCGTCTAAATAGATAGCTGCGCTCTGGCCAGGATGCAGGGCCGGGATAGCTTCTGCGCGGAATTCAATTTCAGATAATTTACCGGTCAGATCCAGAATCGCTTCCAGATCGCCCTTCATATCGTAGAAATCAACCGTGCCTTTTGCCAGGTCCCAGTGCTCTTCATAGCGGTTGCCGCTGATGGCGCCAGCCAGCATGAGATCCTGACGGATGCCTAAATTTGCCTGATTATCCGGTACAAAGCGCAAACCGCTTTCGAAAATTCGCACGCGGTTTTGCTGGCGATTCTGGTTATAAACGACAGTGCCCAGCAGGCCCGTCCACAGAGACAGACGCATCGCGGACATTTCGCTGGAGATTGGGCTTGGCAGGATCAGCGCCTCCTGACCCGGGTGGATCAGCTGCTGCAGCTTTGGATCAACGAAGCTGTAGGTGATCACTTCCTGGTAGCCTTTGTCGTTCAGCATGGTTTTCACACGCTTCAGAGACAGGTCGGCTTCACGGTGGGTGCCCATTACCAGACCCGCCTGGACAGGCTCGTCAGGGATGTTGTTGTAGCCGTAAACGCGGGCCACTTCTTCCACCAGATCTTCTTCAATTTCCATGTCGAAACGCCATGATGGCGCAACGGCTTTCCACTCGTCCTGCCCTTCGGTTACTTCACAGCCCAGACGTTTCAGGATGTCGGTTACCTGCGCATCGGCAACGTGGTGGCCAATCAGGCGATCCAGCTTGCTGCGGCGCAGGGTGATGGTCGCACGCTTCGGCAGCGTTGCTTCGTTGGTGACGTCGATAACCGGGCCCGCTTCACCGCCGCAGATGTCGATCAGCAGGCGGGTCGCACGTTCCATCGCTTTATACTGCAGAGCAGGGTCAACGCCGCGCTCGTAGCGGTGAGAGGCATCGGTATGCAGGCCGTGACGGCGTGCGCGACCGGTGATGGAGAGCGGGCTGAAGAACGCGCATTCCAGCAGGACGTTTTGCGTCTCGTCGTTGACGCCTGAGTGCTCGCCACCGAAGATACCGCCCATTGCCAGCGCTTTGCTGTGGTCCGCAATCACCAGGGTGTCGGCGTTCAGTTTGGCTTCGCTGCCGTCCAGCAGAACCAGGGTTTCGCCCTCTTTCGCCATGCGCACAACGATGCCGCCGTCGATACGGTCTTTATCGAACGCGTGCATTGGCTGGCCCAGCTCCAGCAGAACGTAGTTGGTCACGTCGACCACTGCGTCGATAGAGCGAATACCGCAGCGGCGCAGCTTCTCTTTCATCCACAGCGGAGTTGGCGCTTTCACGTTGATGCCTTTCACCACGCGACCGAGGTAGCGCGGGCAAGCATCCGCAGCGTCAACCTGAATAGGCAGCACGTCACTGATGGTCGCTTCAACCGGCGCGATTTCCGGCGCGTTCAGTTCGGTCTGGTTCAGCACGGCCACGTCGCGCGCCACGCCGATGATACCTAAGCAGTCGGCACGGTTTGGCGTGACGCTGATTTCAATGGTGTTGTCATCAAGCTTCAGGTATTCACGGATATCGGTGCCGATTGGCGCATCCAGCGGCAGCTCAATGATGCCGTTATGATCGTCGGAAATACCCAGCTCGGAGAAGGAGCACAGCATGCCTTCAGACGGCTCGCCGCGCAGCTTAGCCGCTTTAATTTTGAAATCGCCCGGCAGCACTGCGCCGACGGTCGCCACGGCCACCTTCAGGCCCTGACGGCAGTTTGGCGCACCGCAGACGATATCCAGCAGACGGTCACCGCCCACGTTTACTTTTGTTACGCGCAGTTTGTCAGCGTTAGGGTGCTGGCCGCACTCTACCACTTCGCCGACGACCACGCCGTTGAAGGCTCCGGAAACCGGCTCAACACCGTCCACTTCCAGACCCGCCATGGTGATCTGGTTAGAAAGCGCGTCGCTGTCCAGCGTGGTGTTCACCCACTCGCGTAACCACAGTTCACTGAATTTCATTGTTCTGTCCTGCCCTTATTTAAACTGTTTGAGGAAACGCAGATCGTTTTCGAAGAATGCACGTAAGTCGGTCACGCCGTAGCGCAGCATAGTCAGGCGCTCCATGCCCATGCCGAAGGCAAAGCCGGAGTAAACTTCCGGATCGATACCCACGTTGCGCAGCACGTTTGGATGCACCATGCCGCAGCCCAGCACTTCCAGCCATTTGCCGTTTTTACCCATCACGTCAACTTCCGCAGACGGTTCGGTAAACGGGAAGTAGGACGGGCGGAAACGAACCTGCAGATCTTCCTCAAAGAAGTTGTTCAGGAAATCGTGCAGCGTGCCCTTCAGGTTGGTGAAGCTGATGTTTTTATCAACAATCAGACCTTCCATCTGGTGGAACATTGGGGTGTGGGTCTGATCGTAGTCGTTACGATAGACGCGGCCCGGCGCGATAATACGGATTGGCGGCTCCAGCTCCTTCATGGTACGGATCTGAACGCCGGAGGTCTGAGTACGCAGCAGACGCGTAGCGTCGAACCAGAAAGTGTCGTGGTCAGCGCGTGCCGGATGATGGCCAGGAATGTTCAGGGCGTCGAAGTTATGGTAATCATCTTCGATTTCCGGGCCAGTCGCCACGGTAAAGCCGAGCTCACCGAAGAAACTTTCAATGCGATCGATGGTGCGGGTAACCGGATGCAGACCACCGTTTTCGATACGGCGACCCGGCAGAGAAACGTCGATCGTCTCTGCGGCCAGACGCGCATTCAGCACCGCGCTTTCCAGCTCGGCTTTGCGCGCGTTCAGCGCCTGCTGTACCTGCTCTTTGGCTTCGTTAATCACCGCACCCGCTGCCGGGCGTTCTTCTGCCGGCAGCTCACGCAGGGTTGTCATCTGAAGGGTCAGGTGCCCTTTCTTCCCAAGATATTCGACGCGGACATTGTCTAACGCGGCAACATCTGAGGCCTGATTAATGGCGGCTGTTGCACTGGCAACCAGCTCTGCGAGATGTGACATGATTTTCCTCATTATGTCGGTGCAGACACCGATTTGGTGGAGTTATTCTCTCAAATTCAGGCACAAAAAAAGCCTCCATCGGGAGGCTTATCTGGCGCTGTTTTTCGTTTCATCTTTCACGCGCTAGCCTCCTGAAATCAGGTGCTAAAGTAAAAGAAGAAGCGGAAAATAGCAGCATTCATGCTTGCGTTACCTTGTCTGGTAAAAACCGTTAAGACCTTATTGAAAAGCCTGGACGGATAAATGTCAATCTTCTGATGGTGTTAAATGAAAAGAGGGAGCAAAGCCCCCTCTTTCAACTGGCTTATGCCAGTGCTGCTTTCGCTTTTTCGACCAGAGCGGTGAACGCTACTTTGTCGAATACTGCGATGTCAGCCAGGATCTTACGGTCGATTTCAACAGAAGCTTTTTTCAGGCCGTTGATGAATTTGCTGTAAGAAATACCGTTCTGACGTGCTGCTGCGTTGATACGCGCAATCCACAGTTGACGGAACTGACGCTTACGCTGACGACGGTCACGGTAAGCGTACTGACCTGCTTTGATAACAGCCTGGAAGGCAACGCGGTAAACGCGTGAACGCGCACCGTAGTAGCCTTTAGCTTGTTTCAAAATTTTCTTGTGACGTGCACGTGCAATTACACCACGTTTTACGCGAGCCATATGTGCTCTCCTGTATCTATATTCTTAGTAAAAAAATTAAACGTTAACGGCTTATGCGTACGGCAGGCACGCGATAACCAGACCCAGATCGCCTTTAGAAACGAGGCCTTTTGGACGCAGGTGACGTTTACGCTTAGTAGATTTTTTGGTCAGAATATGACGCAGGTTTGCGTGCTTACGCTTAAATCCACCACCACCGGTTTTTTTGAAGCGCTTAGCAGCACCGCGTACGGTCTTAATTTTTGGCATCTTAATAACTTCCACTTCGCATTGTTAAATAAACGAAACATAGGCGAACAAAACCTATGAAACCCGAAGGCTCCACAGATTTTGCTGCTTGAAGGCCTTACTGTTTCTTCTTAGGAGCGAGCACCATGATCATCTGGCGGCCTTCGATCTTCGTAGGGAAGGATTCGACTACTGCCAGTTCACTCAGATCGTCACGGACGCGGTTAAGCACTTCCATACCAATCTGTTGGTGGGCCATCTCACGACCGCGGAAACGCAGTGTGATCTTGGCCTTATCGCCATCTTCCAGAAAGCGAATCAGGCTGCGGAGTTTTACCTGATAATCGCCATCGTCGGTACCAGGACGGAATTTGATTTCCTTAACCTGGATAACTTTTTGCTTCTTCTTCTGTTCCTTAGAAGACTTACTCTTTTCATAAAGGAACTTGCCGTAGTCCATGATACGACAAACTGGCGGTTCGGCGTTAGGGCTGATTTCAACTAAATCTACTCCAGCTTCTTCAGCTTTTTCGATCGCTTCTCTCAGACTCACAATCCCCAGTGGTTCACCTTCAAGATCTGTTAAGCGAACTTCCTGGGCGCGAATCTCGCCATTGATACGATTCGGACGTGCCGTTTGAACTCGTTTTCCGCCTTTAATACCTTATTCCTCCAGTTGTTGAAGACTGCGGCTGCGAATCTCTTGTTGCAGCTTCTCAATCACTTCACTTACGTCCAGGCTGCCCAGGTCTTTACCACGGCGGGTGCGAACGGCGACTTTGCCTGCTTCCACCTCTTTATCACCACAGACCAACATATACGGGACACGACGTAAAGTGTGCTCGCGGATTTTAAAGCCAATCTTCTCATTTCTCAAGTCTGCTTTTACGCGAATGCCCGCATTTTGTAGTTTCTGCGTCAATTCTTTAACGTAATCCGCCTGAGAATCGGTAATGTTCATCACCACGACCTGCACTGGCGCAAGCCAGGTTGGGAAGAAGCCAGCAAACTCTTCGGTCAGGATGCCGATGAAGCGCTCCAGAGAACCGAGAATTGCACGGTGAATCATTACCGGTACCTGACGCTCGTTGTCTTCGCCAACATAAGAGGCGCTTAAACGCTGCGGCAGGGAGAAGTCCAGCTGTACAGTACCGCACTGCCATGCGCGATCGAGGCAGTCATACAGGGTAAATTCAATTTTCGGACCGTAGAATGCGCCCTCGCCCAGCTGGTATTCGAACGGAATGCCGTTCTCTTCCAGCGCCACGGCGAGATCCGCTTCTGCGCGATCCCATGTCTCATCGCTACCGATACGTTTTTCCGGACGCGTTGAGAGTTTGACGACGATCTTCTCGAAGCCAAAGGTGCTGTACATATCGTAGACCATACGAATACAGGCGTTAACTTCGTCACGAACCTGATCTTCAGTACAGAAGATATGCGCATCATCCTGAGTAAAGCCACGAACACGCATCAGACCGTGCAGCGCACCTGATGGCTCGTTACGGTGGCAGCTACCGAACTCCGCCATACGCAGCGGCAGGTCACGGTAGGATTTCAGACCCTGGTTGAAGATCTGAACGTGGCCCGGGCAGTTCATTGGCTTGATGCAGTATTCACGGTTCTCAGACGAGGTGGTGAACATCGCATCTTTGTAGTTGTCCCAGTGGCCGGTTTTTTCCCACAGCACACGGTCCATCATGAACGGGCCTTTCACTTCCTGATACTGGTACTCTTTCAGCTTGGAGCGTACGAAAGTTTCCAGTTCACGGAAGATAGTCCAGCCGTCGTTATGCCAGAACACCATACCCGGCGCTTCTTCCTGCATGTGGTACAGGTCAAGCTGCTTACCGATTTTACGGTGGTCACGCTTCGCCGCCTCTTCCAGGCGCAGCAGGTATGCGTTCAGGGCTTTTTTATCAGCCCACGCGGTACCATAAATACGCTGCAACATCTTGTTGTTGCTGTCGCCACGCCAGTAGGCGCCCGCGATCTTCATCAGCTTAAAGTGATGACAGAAGCGCATGTTCGGCACGTGCGGTCCACGGCACATGTCGACGTATTCTTCGTGATGGTACAAGCCAGGCTTGTCATCATGCGAAATGTTTTCGTCAAGAATAGAGACTTTATAGCTCTCGCCGCGCTTCACGAAGGTTTCACGCGCTTCGTGCCAGCTGACTTTCTTCTTGATGACGTCATAGTTCGTTTCGGCGAGCTCGTGCATGCGTTTTTCGAGCGCGTCGATATCTTCCTGAGTCAGGGTGTGGTCAAGGTCAACGTCATAGTAGAAACCGTTGTCGATAACCGGACCGATCGCCATTTTGGTGTTTGGCCACAGCTGTTTGATGGCATGGCCTAACAGGTGCGCGCAGGAGTGACGAATGATCTCCAGACCTTCTTCGTCTTTCGCGGTGATGATTGCAAGCGTCGCATCGTTTTCGATCAGATCGGAAGCATCCACCAGCTCACCGTTAACGCGGCCAGCGATAGTCGCTTTCGCGAGACCAGGACCAATGTCCAGGGCTACATCCATTGGGCTAACAGCACGGTCGAAATGGCGTTGGCTGCCATCAGGAAGAGTAATTACAGGCATTTTATATCCTTATTTGCAGTGATGCCCCACACATAAGAGCATATACAAAGAAAATAATCGTGATTTGACAATAGATTACGACACCATCTGACCAACAATCGTCAAATTGGTTCGTCATCATTCACCAGCCGAATTCAGATTAATGTGGATTTACGGCAAGCGACGTAATGTTAACACTAACGGAAAGGAGATTGCACCCTCTGCGGCCAGATTGATGGGCTGGCGCTTTCGCACGAATTTGCAGGTTGCTTCTCCCCTGCGCTCGCATTTCGAAGATGCTGGGCTACTCTTGAACAGGTCTTTAAACCCAAAGGTGCATACCATGAACGTATCCAGCAGAACGGTTGTGATATTGAATGTCCTTTCCGCCACAGGTTTATTGTTGATTCTCGCCGAACGATTCCACTGGTTCTGAGGCGACCCCTGCGCTGGCATAACCTAATCGATCCCAAGAAGGGGCATATTTCGGCCCTGTTTGGTAGACTGTGGATATCAACAAACAAGGATTAGGTTATGCCAACAAAACGATTTGCCGTAAAACACTGGAAAATGGTGCTGGTGCTGATTGCCATCTGCGGCGCAATGCTGCTACTCCGTTGGGCGGCAATGATTTGGGGCTAGGGGCGAAGACAGGTCATCAGAAGGGACGTCAAAAAGCCACAGACAATAAACGGGCCGACCTTATCATCGGCCCGCTTTTATTACATTCTATAACCCAGTGAAACCGTGGTTCTGCGGTCGGTATGATCCGGCGCAGATTCTGGTGGTGAAGAGTTCCAGGTCACGTTGTAGGCCACTTTCAGACCAAAGTGTTCGTTAATAGCCACGTTCAGCGCCGTCTCAGAGTTAAGCGTCGTGTCGTCGGCACCAAATACAGAAACACCCTGGGTAAATTTGGTGTTGTCAGTCATCTGCCAGGCATAGGTACCGGAAGCGTAACCGAGGGGTTGGGTTTTGGTATCGCCATTGGTGTACTCGTCATAACGCACACCAGGACCGAATTCAAAACGGAGGCTGTGTACCGGACCGTTCAGGAACTGGCGACCATAACCGGCGGTGAACACATCGCGCTGGCGATAACCGTTGTAACGGTCAGTTAACCAGCTTGCCTGTCCAAACAGGTAGTCATAGTCGGTCATGTTGTAACGGCTACGTCCGCCTACCGCATATTTCTCGGAAGAACGTTCGTCATTAGCGGAAGTGTTGCTGGCATTACCCCACAGAGACCAGGCGGTGGTGTTGCCGTACCAGGTAAGCGTACTGTCCGCCGTCAGAGAAGAGCTTTTCGTGTTACCGGATTGTGCCAGGTACCCGGCGTTCAGGTTACCTTCAAACGGTTTTTTCGCGGTGGAAGGATCGTCCATGACAGTAAAAACGGTATCATCAGCGGTCGCGTTCATAGCCGCAAACACGCCACCCGCCAGCATCAGTGCAGCGGGCACTGTCTTTAAAAGCTTCATTTTATTAAGGAGTCCGTACAACAAAAAAAGAGACCACACGGTCCCGGAATCTTTCTTGAGGATCAATGACAAGGCGTCCAGAGAAAGGTAACAAATTATAAAAAGCCGCAAATAACATAGCAATGTTTTCTTATTTCATTTTTTGAATAAGAACGATCTCAAAAAGCGTTTTAGTTTATATATCCCCCGCCTCACTTTTTGTCAGTATTCATATTTAAAATCATACTGTTATTTACATTGCCTTCCTGACAAAAGGTGCCAGGCTAATAAGAGCCCATGCTAAAAGGAGGTAATGATGGTTTCTATTTATACTCTGACGCTCTCCCCTTCCCTGGATTCCGCCACCCTGACGCCGCAGATTTACCCGGAAGGTAAATTGCGCTGTAGCGCCCCGGTCTTTGAGCCCGGCGGCGGCGGGATCAACGTGGCGCGCGCCATTACACATCTCGGCGGCAAAGCCACGGCAATTTTTCCCGCAGGCGGTGCCACCGGTGAACACCTGGTCTCTCTGCTGGCTGATGAACAGGTGGCCGTTGAAACCGTTGAGGCCAAAGACTGGACGCGGCAAAACCTGCATGTCCACGTAGGATCCAGCGGCGAACAGTACCGTTTTGTCATGCCGGGCGCGAAACTCAGCGATGACGAGTTTCGTCAGCTTGAAGAGAAAGTGCTGACGATAGAGAGCGGCGCACTGCTGGTGATAAGCGGCAGCCTGCCGCCCGGCGTAAGCACGGAAAAATTAACGGCGCTGATTCAGGCCGCGCAGCATCGCGGCATCCGCTGCATTGTCGACAGCAGCGGCGAGGCCCTGCAGGCGGCGCTGGTGCCGGGCAATCTGGAGCTGGTCAAACCCAACCAGAAAGAGTTAAGCGCGCTGGTCAACCGTGAACTGACGCAGCCTGACGATGTGCGCACCGCCGCGCAGGAGCTGGTGCGCAGCGGCAAAGCGCGGCGCGTAGTCGTCTCCCTTGGCCCTCAGGGGGCGCTGGCAGTTGATGAATCATCGTCCGTTCAGGTTGTCCCACCGCCGATGAAGAGCCAGAGCACGGTTGGCGCGGGCGATAGCATGGTGGGCGCGATGACGCTAAAACTGGCGCAGGGTGCGTCTCTGCTCGAAATGACACGCTACGGCGTGGCGGCGGGTAGCGCCGCCACCATCAACCAGGGCACGCGTCTCTGTTCGCTTGCCGATACGCAAAAAATCGTCGATTACCTGTCCCGAAATTAACCCCTGTTCCCCTTCGTCTTTACGGAGGGGAATGTCCTCGCTGAGTCGCCAAACGCAAACTATCGACTATGCTAAGAAAACTTTCATGATAACAATGAGGTGAATTATGAGCAGTGGTGACATCACACGTTACGTCGTGACCATCAACCTTCATGAAGCATCGCTGACCGAGCTAAATGAGCTCAACAATGCTTTCACCCGGGCTAATTTTCTCCTCACCCTGACGGATGACGAGGGCAATATTCATGATTTAGGCACCCTGACATTTGGTCTGATCGGCGCCCTGAGCCAGGAAGAGGTTCATGCGCTGGCCGCCAGTCTGGTGGAGAGCGTGACCGATAAGCCTGCCGAGATTGACGTGGATACCTGGGAAAGCTGGCGGAAAAAAGAACAATAAGTGCGCTGTATGAATTTAAACCGCTCAGGTGTGCGTTAGTTCGTATTTTTTTACCGCAGTTATGCGCTAACTTTATGATCTGGCAGACAACATGGGAGAGACAACATGTGGCAGGCTATCAGTCATCTTTTACGTGAGCAGCTGGGTGAAGGTGAAATTGAACTGCGTAACGAACTGCCAGGCGGTGAAATCCACGCCGCGTGGCATTTACGCTACGCAGGGCGCGATCTTTTCGTTAAGTGCGATGAGCGAGAGCTGCTTCCGATATTTACCGCCGAAGCCGACCAGCTGGAGCTGTTGTCGCGCAGTAAAACGGTCACGGTCCCGCAGGTTCTGGCCGTGGGGAGCGACCGCGACTACAGCTTCCTGGTGATGGAGTATCTCCCCGCCCGGCCGCTGGATGCCCATAATGCGTTCATCCTCGGCCAACAGCTAGCGCGCCTGCATCAATGGAGCGACCAGCCGCAGTTTGGTCTCGACTTTGACAACGATCTCTCCACCACGCCACAGCCCAATGCCTGGCAGCGTCGCTGGTCGACATTTTTTGCCGAGCAGCGCATTGGCTGGCAGCTTGAGCTGGCCGCCGAAAAAGGGCTGGAATTTGGCAATATCGACGCCATCGTCGAGCACGTTCAACAGCGTCTGGCATCCCACCAGCCTCAGGCGTCGCTGCTTCACGGCGATTTGTGGTCCAATAACTGCGCGCTGGGTCCCAACGGCCCGTACATCTTTGACCCGGCCTGCTACTGGGGTGACAGAGAGTGCGATCTTGCCATGTTGCCGCTTCATCCTGAGCAGCCGCCGCAAATATACGACGGATACCAGTCTGTTTCCCCCCTGCCGCCCGGTTTCCTCGACCGCCAGCCGGTGTATCAGCTTTATACGCTGATGAACCGTGCCATTCTTTTTGGCGGAGAACACCTTGTTAACGCGCAGCGGGCACTCGAGCGTATGCTTGCCGCCTGAGAAGAGAAAGGGTGGCCTTGCCGCCACCCTTATCGCTTACAGAAAACCGAGCAGTGAGAAGAAGAAGTATCCCGCCACAATGATAATCACGGGAAGGATATAGAGCGGGAAAATTTGCAGGAAAATGGTGTGACGCGGCACAACGATGCGGGATTCAATCTGCTCACGACTCATTCCTTCCGGGCCCTTGGCCTGCTCCAGAATCAACTGATCCTCAACGCCTTCGCGTAAAAAGCGCGTCTGGCGACTCATTCTCGCACCAGAGGCCTGCAGTGCCAGCGCGACAAAGATCAGGGCATATATCACCCAAAAGCCGATATTCAGCTGTTGATGAAAATCCGGAGTGGGTGAGTTAAACCAGAAGACATTCAAAAATGGCGTATTAAAACGCATCATCTCAATCATGACATGAGCGAAATCAAGCATTACCGCATTGATACCCGGCTGTTTTTCGCTGTGATCGTACATAAATTTGAGTACAGAAATCAGCGTAGAAATGACGGCAGGAATAAAAATTACCCAGCCAGCAATACGTTTTAAGACCGCAATGCGTCCAGCTTGTTGATACGTCATCAGTTCCTCTTCATAAAGACGCGTTATTTGTGCCTAAGTCTACCTGCTGGTCATCAATTTCGCCCGCTCTTTAAAAGCAATATGCTAAATTGCAGATTGTGCTTAGCACGTATCATCTGTCGAACACCCTGGATAAGGAGACGTTGTGATGTCGACACCGCGCCAAATTCTTGCCGCAATTTTTGACATGGATGGATTACTGATCGATTCCGAACCGCTGTGGGATCGCGCCGAACTGGACGTTATGGCCAGCCTCGGCGTGGATATCAGCCGCCGTAATGAACTTCCCGATACCTTGGGCCTGCGCATCGATATGGTGGTGGATCTGTGGTTTGCCCAACAGCCGTGGGTAGGTCCCAGTCGCGATGAGGTGACCGCACGCATTATCAGCCGCGCCATTTCTCTGGTGGAAGAGAACAGGCCGCTGCTGCCCGGCGTACGTGAGGCCGTCGCGCTGTGTAAAGCCCAGGGGCTGAAGGTCGGACTGGCCTCGGCTTCACCGCTGCACATGCTGGAAAAAGTGCTCACGATGTTTGAACTGCGCGACAGTTTCGACGCGCTGGCGTCCGCTGAAAAATTGCCTTACAGCAAGCCGCACCCGCAGGTCTATCTGGACTGCGCCGCTAAGCTCGGCCTGGATCCCCTCAACTGCGTTGCGCTGGAAGATTCCGTTAACGGTATGGTGGCGTCGAAGGCTGCACGGATGCGCTCCATTGTGGTGCCCGCAGAAGAAGGCCGTCACGACCCCCGGTTTGCCCTTGCCGACGTGAAGCTTAACTCACTGGCAGAACTCAGGGCGCATCACCTGCAGGGCGGTTAACGCCCTTCTCTGGTTTGTGACAAACAGTTACACCGTCACCTCTTCCGCCTACTGTATAAAAACCCTATACTGTATGAATTGACAGTTTTGTGGGTTTTATCATGACGGCGGAAGGCCACCTGCTTTTTTCTATTGCGTGCGCGGTATTTGCCAAAAACGCTGAACTCACCCCCGTGCTGGCACAGGGGGACTGGTGGCATATTGTCCCTTCTGCCGTATTGACCTGCCTGCTGCCCGACATTGACCATCCCAAATCTTTCCTCGGACAACGCCTGAAGTGGGTATCGAAACCCATCGCCCGCGCGTTCGGCCACCGGGGTTTCACGCACAGCCTGCTGGCCGTGTTTGGCCTGCTGACGCTTTTCTATTTGAAGGTGCCCGAAAGCTGGATAGTCCCCGCCGATGCCATCCAGGGGATGGTGCTGGGCTATTTAAGCCATATTCTCGCCGATATGCTGACGCCTGCGGGCGTACCGCTGCTTTGGCCCTGCCGCTGGCGTTTCCGTTTTCCGATCCTCGCACCGCAGAAAGGCAACCAGCTTGAGCGCGTATTGTGCATGGCGCTGTTTGCTTACGCCGTCTGGATGCCGCAAACCTTGCCCGAAAACAGTGCAGTTCGCTGGTCATCCCAGATGATTAATTCGCTGCAATTTCAGTTCAATCGCTTTATTCATCACCAGATTGAACAGTAAACCGACAAAATTATCCCATTTGTCATAACCCATTCCATTTGGATATAAGCGCTACATCACACTTCTGCTAACCTTCCGCCAACAGGATCGGTAAAAACCGACCCAATAATAAATCAGGAGAACGGGGATGAATTTTCCACTCATCGCGAACGTCGTTGTGTTCGTTGTATTGCTATTGCTTCTTGCGCAGGCGCGCCACAAACAGTGGAGCCTGGCGAAAAAAGTGCTGGTTGGTCTGGCCATGGGTGTCGTATTTGGTCTGGCATTACAGGCAATTTATGGCTCCGATAATCCAGTTCTGAAAGATTCCATTCAGTGGTTCAACATCGTCGGTAACGGCTATGTTCAGCTGCTGCAGATGATCGTTATGCCGCTGGTGTTCGCCTCTATTCTGAGCGCCGTTGCTCGCCTGCATAACGCGACTCAGCTGGGAAAAATCAGCTTCCTGACCATTGGTACGCTGCTGTTCACCACGCTGATTGCCGCGCTGGTGGGTGTGCTGGTCACCAACCTGTTTGGCCTGACCGCAGAAGGCCTGGTTCAGGGTACCGCTGAAACGGCGCGTCTTACCGCGATTCAAACCAACTACGTTGGTAAAGTGGCTGACCTGACCGTGCCGCAGATGGTGCTCTCCTTCATTCCGAAGAACCCGTTTGCTGACCTGACCGGTGCGAGCCCAACCTCGATCATCAGCGTGGTTATTTTCGCCGCGTTCCTGGGCGTAGCGGCGCTGAAGCTGCTGAAAGACGACGCGCCTAAAGGCGAACGCGTGCTGACCGCGATCGACACCCTGCAAAGCTGGGTGATGAAGCTGGTGCGTCTGGTTATGCAGCTGACGCCTTACGGCGTGCTGGCACTGATGACCAAAGTGGTTGCCGGCTCTAACCTGCAGGACATCATCAAGCTGGGCAGCTTCGTTGTCGCCTCTTATCTGGGCCTGGGCATTATGTTCGTGGTGCACGGCATCCTGCTGGGCGTAAACGGCGTCAGCCCGCTGAAATACTTCCGTAAAGTCTGGCCGGTACTGACCTTTGCCTTCACCAGCCGTTCCAGCGCCGCGTCTATTCCGCTGAACGTTGAAGCGCAAACCCGTCGTCTGGGCGTGCCTGAATCCATCGCCAGCTTCTCTGCCTCCTTTGGTGCCACCATTGGTCAGAACGGCTGTGCGGGTCTGTACCCGGCGATGCTGGCGGTGATGGTTGCCCCTACCGTCGGGATTAACCCGCTGGATCCGGTCTGGATCGCCACGCTGGTCGGGATTGTTACCGTAAGCTCCGCAGGCGTTGCGGGCGTTGGCGGTGGCGCAACCTTCGCCGCGCTGATTGTGCTGCCCGCGCTGGGTCTGCCCGTGACGCTGGTCGCGCTGCTGATCTCCGTTGAGCCGCTGATCGACATGGGCCGTACCGCGCTGAACGTAAGCGGCTCCATGACCGCCGGTACGCTGACCAGCCAGTGGCTGAAGCAGACCGACAAAGCGATTCTGGAAAGTGAAGACGACGCCGAGCTGGCGCATCGTTAATCTCGGTAGAAATAAAAAAACCGCCTGATGGCGGTTTTTTTATGGCTGTTATTCTTCGACCTCTTCATCCTGGCGGATCTGCATCGCCCACCGCTGCGCTGACTCCGGCACCGTAAACGTGGGCGAGCGGCGGAAATGTTCGCCGATCAGCACGAAGGCCACGTATTTCCCCCGAAGTTGCCAGACATCGCGAAAACCCTCCACTTTCAGGGCGTGGTCTGGCGGCGCGGGCTCAACGCGGGGCACATAGCTAATAACCTGGCGGTTTTGTTGACGAAGAGGTTTCATAAGCGGCTGGTTCACTAAAGCAAATTCTTGAAGCAGGAAAATTCTATGATAGCCGATCCTGCTGCCTTCCGTCGCGCCCCAAGTGGGCCTGAAGGCTCCTTTCGTCAATGGCGGCATGTGAAAACTCTTAGTTCACGAGCCATCTCGCGACATTGTTCTATCCTTAATAGGGTTTTTAGCAATGGATAAAGGAGAAGCGTGCAATGTCGAACAAAGATAAAACACATCAATCACCGATTCATGGCACTGAAGAATCTCAACCGGGTATGGACTCTCTTGCCCCTGCTGACGGCTCTCATCGCCCCTCCCCTGGCCCCTCCGCACCGGGCGAACAGCCTACCGCACCGGGAAGCATGAAATCGCCGGACACGGGAAACGAGAAGCTGAAATCTCTTGAGCCGCACCGTAAAGGCGGCGAAGGCTTTGCGCTCACCACCAATCAGGGCGTGCGCATTGCTGACGATCAGAACTCCCTTCGCGCAGGCGCGCGCGGGCCAACCCTGCTGGAAGACTTTATCCTGCGGGAAAAAATCACCCATTTCGACCATGAGCGAATTCCGGAACGCATCGTCCACGCGCGAGGTTCCGCTGCGCACGGCTACTTCCAGCCCTACAAGAGTCTGAAAGACATCACCAAAGCGGATTTCCTCTCCGATCCGGATAAAATCACCCCGGTGTTTGTGCGCTTCTCCACCGTGCAGGGCGGCGCCGGTTCGGCAGATACGGTTCGGGATATCCGCGGCTTTGCCACCAAGTTTTATACCGAAGAGGGTATTTTCGATCTGGTGGGCAATAACACCCCGGTGTTCTTCATTCAGGACGCGCATAAATTTCCTGACTTTGTCCATGCGGTAAAACCGGAGCCCCACTGGGCCATACCGCAGGGACAAAGTGCGCACGACACCTTCTGGGACTACGTCTCACTGCAGCCTGAAACCTTACACAACGTGATGTGGGCGATGTCAGACCGCGGCATTCCGCGCAGCTATCGCACGATGGAAGGGTTTGGTATCCATACCTTCCGTCTGATCAATGCCGAGGGCAAAGCCACGTTTGTGCGCTTCCACTGGAAGCCGGTGGCGGGCAAAGCCTCGCTGGTGTGGGACGAGGCGCAGAAGCTGACCGGGCGCGACCCGGACTTCCATCGCCGCGAGCTGTGGGAGTCCATTGAAGCGGGCGATTTCCCGGAATACGAACTGGGCCTGCAGCTCATACCGGAAGAGGACGAATTTAAGTTCGATTTCGACCTGCTTGACCCGACGAAGCTGATTCCGGAAGAGCTGGTGCCGGTACAGCTGGTGGGCAAAATGGTGCTCAACCGCAACCCGGATAACTTCTTCGCCGAAAACGAGCAGGCCGCATTCCACCCCGGGCATATCGTGCCGGGGCTGGACTTCACCAACGATCCGCTCCTGCAGGGACGGTTGTTCTCGTACACCGATACGCAGATCAGCCGTCTTGGCGGGCCGAACTTCCACGAAATCCCGATTAACCGCCCAACCTGCCCGTACCACAACTTCCAGCGCGACGGGATGCACCGTCAGGATATTGATACCAACCCGGCGAACTATGAGCCGAACTCTATCAACGATAACTGGCCGCGCGAAACGCCGCCGGGGCCGAAACGCGGTGGATTCGAATCGTATCAGGAGCGTATCGACGGCAATAAAATCCGCGAGCGCAGCCCGTCGTTCGGCGAGTATTACGCCCACCCTCGCCTGTTCTGGAACAGCCAGACGCCGATTGAGCAGCAGCACATCATCGGCGGCTTCAGCTTTGAGCTGAGCAAAGTGGTGCGTACCTACATCCGCGAGCGTGTGGTCGATCAGCTGGCGCGCATTGATATTCAGCTCGCCCAGAGCGTTGCGGATAACCTGGGCATTACGCTGACCGATGAGCAGCGCAACATTGCCCCGCCGAAAGAGGTTAACGGCGTGAAGAAAGATCCGTCGCTGAGCCTGTATGCCGTGCCGGGTGGGTCAATTAAAGGCCGCGTGGTCGCCATCCTGCTGAACGACAAAACCCGCGCCAGCGACGTGCTGGGGATTATGCAGGCGCTGAAGACCCAGGGCGTGCATGCGAAACTGCTTTATTCCCGCATGGGGGAAGTGACCGCCGATGACGGCTCCGTGCTGCCGGTGGCGGCAACCTTTGCCGGGGCGCCATCGCTCACAGTCGATGCGGTAATTGTTCCGGGCGGAGATCTTGCCAGCCTGCTGACCAACGGCGACGCGGTGTATTATCTGCTCGAAGCCTATAAGCACCTGAAACCGATCGCGCTGTCCGGCGACGCGCGACGGTTTAAGGCGCAGCTGAAGGTAGCCGATCAGGGTGAGGACGGGATTGTCGAGGGCGATAACGTTGACGATGCCTTTATGACGAAGCTGTTTGATTTGCTCGCCGCGCACCGCGTCTGGTCGCGAAGCAGCAAGATTGACCAGATACCGGCGTAAAAAAAGCCGGGTGGCGCTTGCGCTTACCCGGCCTACATTCGATTGGTTTTGTAGGCCCGGTAAGGCAAAGCCGCCACCGGGCTTTATTTCAAAGATCCCCGAACGTCCCCAAACGATACCCTCGCTCGGCAATCGCGTATTTCAACGACGGCGACGTCAGGACATCCAGCTCCGCCAGGCGCGGCCAGCAGTAGGCGCTTTTATGCACGGTTTTATCGACAAAGGCAGGATGCGCCATGACCTCCAGCGACCGTTCCCCTCGCGCGGCGGAATCATCCAGCACCGTCAGGAACAGCGCGTCGCTGATCTCTTCTCCGTAAAATGCGCTGCTGAATCCCTCAGTGGTGGTGACAGCGCAGTCCGGCAATCCGCGCACCTCCCGATCCACGCGCATCGCGACGCCGTTGCGCTTTGCGAAATCAGCGACAATCGGGAAAATCGCCGGGATCATATGCACGTGGTGATGGCTATCGATGTGCGTCGGCGCCCTACCAAACACATCAACAAAGCGGTTGAACTGACTCTCCAGCTCGCGGGCAATCTCTTCGAGCGGCAGAGCACCCTGCTCCGCCAGTTCCCAAATCCATTTGCCCAGCTGGCCGTCGCGCGTCAGGCCCGGCATTGGAGAAAGCGGCATCCCGAGCGTCAATACAAAATGCATGCCGACGCCCAGCTCAGGCACCTCGCGGCTCAGCTGCGCCGCGTGTTCAACCGCCTCACCATTAACCAGCGCCGTGGTAGAGGTCACCACACCCCGGCGACAGGCTTCAATAATGCCGTAGTTCTGGCCTTTCGAGAGGCCAAAATCATCAGCATTAACGATCAGCAGGTTTTCCATTGTGCGTCCTCTTATTGCTGTTTGAACTTCAGCTTCTCGATCGTAGCGGCAAAGTTTGGCAACCATTTCTCATGCGCCAGGATCATCTCGCTGGCCAACTGTTCCGCGTCGCGGTCGGAATGCACCAGCGGGCTAAGGTTCAACGCCAGCAGCACGTCATTGAGCTCGCCGCTCAGCGCCGCGTTGCTTGCCGCCACTTCAAAGCCTTTGATGGTGTGGATCAGGCCCATGACCTTGTCATCGAAGTGGGTGATACGAGGATGCGGTTTAGCCCCCTCGCGCCCCAGGATGCAGGTCATTTCAACGGCCCAGTCAGCCGGAATATTGTCGATATGGCCATGATGCGGCACATTGACATAGTGCTCCGCCTGCTTGTCGTTGTAGATGGCGTTGATCACTTCGCACGCCGCATCGGAGTAGTAGGCCCCGCCGCGCTGCTCCAGCTCTTTCGGTTTGACGTTCAGGTTCGGATCTTTATACAAATCAAACAGCTGCTTCTCGACCTTCTGAACGATCTGCGCACGCGCGCCGCCCTTATAGTACTCTCCCATTTCGATGGCCAGCATCTCTTTCTGCTTGAAGTAGTAAAGCAAATACGAGCAAGGCAGCAGATTCAGCGAGCGGATCAACCCTTCGCTGAACGGCAGGTCAAAGATGTTTTTCACCGATGCCGCCGTCAGGCGACCGGAAGCCACGCCGTCCAGCAGTTCGGCAAACCGCGATTTACCGTTCACGATAACGTCTTTAATGAACACCATGTGATTCAGGCCGAACAGGTCGATGGAGAGGTCGTCGCTGTCGGTCAGCTCCAGCACGTCGCGGATGAACATCTTCATGCCGATCGGAATATTACAGACGCCGATAAAACGTTTGAAGTTCGTATGCCGATAGACCGCCTCGGTCACCATCCCGGCCGGGTTGGTGAAGTTAATCACCCACGCGTTCGGGCAGATCTCCTGCACGTCTTTGACGATGTCGAAAATCACCGGGATGGTACGCAGGCCTTTGAACAGACCGCCCGCGCCGTTGGTCTCCTGCCCGAGATAGCCGTGGCTCAGCGGGATACGTTCGTCCAGCTCGCGCGCCTTCAGCTGGCCCACGCGCAGCTGGGTGGTGACGAAATCCGCATCTTTCAGCGCCAGACGGCGATCGAGGGTTTTATGCACGGTCAGAGGCACGCCCGCTTTCTCCACCATGCGCTGGCACAGGTCGAAAATAATATTCAGCTTTTCCTGACCTTCCTCAACGTCAACCAGCCATAATTCGCTGACCGGTAATTCATGATAACGTTTCAGAAAACCTTCAAGTAATTCCGGGGTATAGCTGCTGCCGCCACCAATGGTTACGACTTTTAATTTCTTCTGCATAATATCTCCCTTAGCGTATCAGGTTAATCGCCTGCAAGGTATAGCGTACTCTTCCCGCTATTTGGGCAAGCCATTAAAGCAATATTTGTGGCGGGTAATCCGCCGAAAGTTAATTAATTACCGTTAAATTCTTCCGGTAACTGTTCGGTGTGAATGAAGTCAATTTTTTAAAGGTCTTAATAAACAGGCTTGGACTACTGTACCCTGACTCGTAAGCAATATCGGTAACAGAGTAGTTGGTAATTTCCAGCTGTTTCTTTGCAAAATTAATGCGGATTTCATTAATAATTTGCACGGGTGTTTTACGATAATAGCGCTGCGTCGCGCGGGTCAGATATTCCTGGGATTTCCCCGACAGTGACACCATATTTTCCAGCGCATTTTCGCTGAACTGGCCTTTATCATGCATCAGCTCAACGGTGCTGCGCAGCCACTGTGGAATATCATCCGTCACCTGCTGCTCCTCACGATGATGGCGCAGCCTGTTCATCACGTAGAAGGTCACCGTTTCAATAAACTCATCAAATTCATTGTCGCGGAAGTTAAGCGAGGCGATAACCGTTTCAATCCAGGTCATGAACTCGTTTTTGACCCGATAGACCTGGGAGGCCACAAAGCAGAACGGCACCAGCGGCAGATAGTGCTTCTCAAAGAAGCGTCTGCTGACGCCCACGTTCAGAATACGGGTGGCACCAAATTCGTAAAAGCTCTGGTGATAAGACCCCATCGGCAGGAAGACAAAATCCCCTCGCTCAAGCAGGACGCGCTTACCGTTGATCTCCTGGTAGTAGCGGCCGGTCAGAACAATCGTGAACTCGTAGTAGTCATGCTGGTGCAGACCGCTGGCGCTCTCCGTCTTGTTGTAGATAACCACGTGAAAATTTTTGCCATTAAACAGCTGCTGTTCAAGTGCGGTTTTAATTTCCATCGTGCTGACCTCCTGCTGCGAAATCCGACTCAGTGCATTTTCTCGTGAAGCTCGATGAGCTCCGCCACCAGCTCACGCGCCAGCATCGAGGTCATCAGGTGATCCTGCGCGTGGACCAGCACCAGGCTGACCTTCATCTTCCCTTCGCCCTGATCGCCTTCAATCAGCTTTGTCTGCACCAGGTGCGCTTCGTTCAGCGCCGTGCGGGACTGGTCCATCATGGTTTTCGCCGCGGCGAAATCCCCCTGCTTGGCCTGCTTCAGTGCGGCATAGGCCAGGCTGCGGGCCTGTCCGGAGTTGATGATAAGCCCCATCACCACTTCTTCGAGATCGTTCTCGACGGCTTCGTCTGCGACAATACTATCCAAATCTAACATGTTTAAGCTCCTTGTGGCTGGCGCGGGCTTCCCCGCGCCGGTCAATCTTAGAATTTCAGTGAGAGGGCAATATCCTCTTCGCTCTCTTCTTCATCAATAATGGTGGCGGCTTTGTTGGCAATCGCCACGAACGGCATGTACAGCAGGGTGGCAATCCCGAGGTTGAATATCGCCAGCAGGAAGGCTGCGACGCTGCCGTTGGTGTTGAAGAAGGCGCCCAGGCCCGCCGGCATGGTCCACGGTGCAATGTTGGTGACCGGTGGAATGATGCCCATGTAATACGCCGTCAGGGTGATCGCGGCCAGCAGCGGCTGAATCAGAATGAACGGAATGAACATTACCGGGTTCATGATGATTGGCAGACCGAACAGAATCGGTTCGTTAATCTGGAAAATGCCTGATGGCAGCGCCAGCTTCGCGACCTGACGGTAGTCAGCACGACGAGAGACAATAAAGACCGCGATGATCAGACCCAAGGTCGCCCCGGTACCGCCCAGGAAGATATAGGAGTCAAGCATCGGCTTCGCCCACACATGGAAGGTTTTACCCGCTGCCAGCGCCGCGTCAACGGAGCCGTACTGCTGGTAAAGCGCAACGTTTTCCAGTGCCCAGGGGGTCATAATCCCGCTGTCCAGCGCGGCCAGTGCCAGTGAACCATGCACGCCAAAGAACCACAGCAGAGAAGTGAAAATCACATACGCCCAACCGACCACGCCACCCATCGACGCCAGCGGCGTAGAGATAGAGTCCATGATGATCTGGTGGAAGTTAGTGCCCCAGTGGGAGAGCGCCCAGGCGATAATCCCCATGATGGAGAGAATAATGAAGCCTGGAATCAACGCGGAAAATGAACGAGAAACGGAAGCCGGTACGCTATCCGGCAGGCGGATAACCCAGTTGCGACGGATAATAAAGGTGAACATTTCTGCCACCACCAGGCCGATAACAATACCTGAGATGATGTTGGCCCCGCCCAGCCAGTTGGCGCCAACGGCATAGGCTTCACCCACGCTGTAAGGCGTTACGGTCATAAAGGCGGCGACGGATAATAACCCGGCAGCCAGCGGATCCACTTTACGCTCTTCTGCCAGTGCCATCCCAATAAAGAAAGGCGCCATCAGCGACATAATCCCTAACGTACCGTTATAGACGTTGCCGCCAATGGCTTTAAAACCATTAAGGGTTTCAATAGTGGATGCGTCTAACCGAATTCCTAATGAATAAAAGAAGGAACCTTCACCAAAGCTCAGAAAAACGTTGTTAATTAAAACGAACATGGCCCCAGCCAGCGTCAACGGCATTAATTTAATAAAGCCGTTTTTGATGGCATTAACGTGAGGCTGCTTTCCTATTTTAACAGCAAAAGGAAGGAGTACCTTTTCAAGTGAAGCGATGACTTTACTCATAGGAAAATACCCTTAAATGCCGTAACGCATGTTACGGCGTATTGTGTGTGAAATAACTCTTTGACGGGAAAAATAAAAATTAATTAGCAGCTTTTTTAATGGCTGCCACAGCAGCTTTAAGAACACCTAAACCATCAATTTTGCCGTAAAGCCCCGAATCGATCACTTCGACCGGTTTATTGGGTAACAGTCGTTGAATTTCGGGCAACATATAGGCAATTTGCGGCCCCAGTAAAACAACATCGGCTGTCTGGCCTTTTTCGCCCGCCAGCGTCTCTGGAAACGCTTCAATCACCACAGGGACTTCATACTTTTCAGCCTGCGCACGCATCTTTGACACCAGAAGCGACGTTGACATGCCCGCTGAGCAGAACAGGTAGATATGTTTCTTTTCCATCGTGATTTCCCTCTTATATAACTACCTGCCATCGCGTTATCACTCGACTCGCTGTCCCGGCAGACAGGTAGCTTGCGTACTGTTGTTTATCGTTGGAGTGAGTATACGCAATGGTACAGACAGGGGATAATTCTGGATAGACTCAAATTGTCTCTCATTGACCTGGCTTGTTGACTCCCTTCACATTTCGGGCAAATAATTCGCGCAAAGAAATAAGATTTTCTGATGCATAAAAAAACCGGCCCATGGGCCGGTTTGTTAACATCCTCAGGCAAGCAGGGTTACTGCGCCTTAGGTGCCTGCGGATCGGTGTCGTATTCAGCACAGGTCTGATAGCCGGAGTTGATCACATGACCGGTATCATCCAGGGCGACGAAGTAGGTTTCTGCCTTACCATCACGTTGACCCAGGATATAGGTCTGGCAGGTCCCTTTCGCATGAATCATGGTCACTTCAGAAGAAGGTTTACCGGCAATCGCAGCTACCTGCGAACGGGTCATGCCTTTTTTAACGTCTTTTACTACGGGCTGCGTAAACTGATCCTTGGTGCGATCGTAAGCCGTACACCCTGCCAGCATAGTCAGTACCGCCGCTGCGCTAAGAATTCCTGCTACGTTCTTGTTCATATTCCGTCCTCTTGTTTATCAGCGTGTTATCTAAGCATGGGATAAAAAGTACTATTGTTCAACTTTGTGGATTACGCCAGACGAATTTCGGAAAATTCTAATAAAACAACGATAACCTGCTAAATCGGCGCAAATTAGCGCACTCGAAACTGTGATCCTTGTCGTTTCTCGCCCAAAGGGTTAGTTTTAACAGCTAACACATTCTGTTTATGTACTGCATATGGAGGGCGTGATGGCTCTGCAACAAGAGATTATTCAGGCACTGGGCGCGAAGCCTACGGTAGATGCACATGAAGAGATCCGCCGCAGCGTGGATTTTTTAAAATCGTACTTAAAAAAGAACGCGTTCCTGAAATCCCTGGTGCTGGGCATCAGCGGCGGCCAGGACTCTACCCTGACCGGTAAACTCTGCCAGATGGCGATTTCAGAGCTTCGCGAAGAGACGGGCGATGAGAAACTGCAGTTTATCGCGGTGCGTCTTCCTTATGGCGTACAGGCGGACGAGCAGGATTGCCAGGATGCCATTGCCTTCATTCAGCCTGACCGCGTGCTGACCGTGAATATTAAGGGCTCGGTGCTGGCAAGCGAGCAGGCGCTTCGCGAAGCGGGCATTGAGCTGAGCGATTTTGTTCGCGGCAACGAGAAAGCCCGCGAGCGCATGAAAGCGCAGTACAGCATCGCCGGGATGACCAAAGGCGTTGTCGTCGGCACCGACCACGCGGCAGAAGCGATCACCGGTTTCTTCACCAAATATGGCGACGGCGGCACCGACATTAACCCTATCTTCCGTCTTAACAAGCGTCAGGGTAAGCAGCTGCTGGCCGCGCTGGGCTGTCCTGAGCATCTGTATAAGAAAGCGCCGACAGCGGACCTTGAAGACGATCGCCCTTCCCTGCCGGATGAAGCGGCCCTTGGCGTCACCTATGACAACATTGATGATTATCTGGAAGGCAAAAAGCTGGATGAAGGTACCGCGAAAATCATCGAAGGCTGGTATCTGAAAACCGAGCACAAGCGCCATACGCCAATTACGGTGTTTGACGACTTCTGGAAAAAATAAAGCAAAGCGGTAACCTGGTTACCGCTTTTAATGTTTGCGCCCTCTCCCGTGGGAGAGGGTTGGGGTGAGGGCATCAGGCCGCACGTCCTGGCCGGGTAAGGCGTAGCCGCCACCCGGCTCTTTTTTAACCACCACACTCCTGCTACACTGTATACCTGAACAGTATATGGAGCAGTATGTGAGCAGGCGTCAATCCGCCCCGCGTCTTGAGTTTGAAGCGGCGGCTATCTACGAATATCCCGAACACCTTCGCCCCTGGCTTGAGGCGCTGCCTAAACAGCCGGGCGTGTACATCTTTCACGGTGAAAGCGACACCCTGCCGCTCTATATCGGCAAGAGCGTTAACATTCGCAGCCGGGTGTTATCCCATCTGCGTACGCCGGACGAGGCCGCCATGCTGCGCCAGTCGCGACGCATTACCTGGTTCCAGACGGCGGGAGAAATGGGCGCGCTGCTGCTGGAGGCGCGGTTGATAAAAGAACAACAGCCGCTGTTCAATAAGCGCCTGCGCCGCAACCGTCAGCTCTGCTCGCTGCAGATAAACGATGGCAAGCCGCAGGTCGTCTACGCGCGCGACGTCGATTTTTCTCATGCCCCGAATCTCTATGGGCTGTTCGCCAATAAACGCGCCGCGCTCCAGGCGCTGCAGACGCTGGCGGACGATTTACAGCTTTGCTACAGCCTTTTAGGCCTGGAGGCAACTACCCGCGGACGCGCCTGTTTTCGATCCGCGCTGAAGCGCTGCGCCGGTGCCTGCTGCGGGAAAGAGAGCGTTGAGGCGCATCACGCCCGGCTTCTCACCGGTCTGGCGGCCATCAGCGTAAACTGCTGGCCCTGGGAAAGCGCCGTTGCGCTAAAAGAAGTGGGCGAGGCCATGACCCAGTATCACATCGTCAATAACTGGCTCTGGCTGGGCGCTGTCGACGACCTCAACGACGCGGCAACCCTGCTGCGCACGCCCGCCGGATTTGACCACGATGGCTACAAAATTCTCTGTAAACCGGTCCTGGCAGGAAAGTTTGAGATCATTGTGCTCAATGACCCGGCAGCCACGTGATTTCGCTGAACAATAAGGTACCCTGAGCCTCCAGCAGACGCAGCGTATGGGTACCCTCCTCCCAGCTGGCACCCTGATCGGCCGTCAGCAATTTATCGCCCAGCTGCCACGCCCCGCTTAGCACGAACACCACGCCCCCGCGTGAGCCAAAGGTGGTAAAGGTTCGGTCAGCAACGCGCACCTTCGCCCGGCAGCAGTCGCGCCGGGTCATGATATTAAAGTCCATCGCCATCCGCCCATCTGAAAGCAGCGCTTTCACCGGCAAATCGCCGGCAAAACTGTAGGGCTGATGATGCTTGAGGGTATGGGAGAACGCCTGACCCGCGTCCAGCGTCACCTCTCCCCCTTCCAGCAAGGTAATCACCCGGTCAACACCGGGAAACGAGGAGAATTCGCCGTTGCTGGCAATCGTCGCGATACTGGCGCGCCAGTGAAAATCGCGCGTTGCGGGAGGGAAGCAGCAAATCTCACGCGTTTCGCCAGCACCATTGCGCCAGAGGCTGACCGGCATCTTACGGATATCAAAGAACTCCATCACCACTCCTGAATGGCACAACCCGTGCCAGGGCAAGGATATCGCTATCGTTGCTGTCTTGTTTGTTATCGTTGGGTATTCACAGAAACAGTATCGGCAGCAGAGCGGGCAGGCCTTAGCGGAACGTTAATAAAAATTCTAACGCTATGACTCTGCAAACATTCTCTGAAGCGACTACAGGAGGATACCGCGCTGGCGGCGGCAGGCAAGAGGGCAGGAAAGAAAAACCGCCGGTCCTGTCCACAGCGGTTGCGCTTTTGTGGACAGGATCCCGGCGGTCTTAAGAGTGTGAACCGATTATTCGGTTGGTGCTGGCATTTTACCTTCCATCGCCGGACGTTCTGTCAGACGCTTCTCAAAATTCGCATTAAATTGTTTTTTCTGTTCCGGGGTCAGAATGTTGTAGATCTTGTTCTGGGTTTCCATGTGAGCCAGCATGCGGGCTTTGTGCTGCTCGGCCATTTTGTCGATCTGCGCTTCGGCTTTCGCCTTATCGAAGCTGTCGCTGGCGATGATGTCATGCATCGCACGGCGCTCTTCAAGCGGAGGACGTTTCATCTGGTCGCGTTCACCTTTTCTGATGTCGCGGATCTGCTGCTTCTGCGCATCCGTCAGGTTGAGATCCTTAAACATCATCATCTCGTTGTGCATACCCGGACCTTTATGATGCATCATCATTTTGCCTTCAGCAGGCGCGGCAGTCGTAGTGGTCGCAGTATCTGCGGCGAACGCCATGCTGGTAGCGCCCAGAGCCAGGGTAGAAGCAACAAACAGTGCAGTAAACTTACGCATAATTTATTTCCTTTCTTTCAGTTATTCTTCGGCGCTATGCCGTGTTGACGAGATTAACTTTACGGGGTTTATCGTCAATTAGTCAGAGCAACGGTAAAACAATGAAAGTGTAAAAAACAAATTTTCGCCAAATGTGGAGGAAATAAGGATAAAGCGTGGAGAGTTGCAACAAAAAATATTCAATTCGATGATTTTAAAGAGATTTAGCAAAAGTATAGCGAAGTGCAGATCAATAATAAAGCAATTCACCAGGAATATTCTGCAAAATAAGCGCAAGCGCTTTAATCGTTAAGAAAAGTTTTTTACCCCCCCTCCCGGATGATGAGAGGGGAGAGGTTCAGGATATTTTTTCCAGCATCAGCCCGGCCCGCAGGCCAAACGCGACGGTGGGGTTAGGGAACAAGACATACTCGGTGGTGTTCTGCACCTCGTAACGTTCCTCGCCATCCTCTGCCAGCAGCGCCCCTTTGCGGAACGGGGTGAAGTTCAGGGTGTGCGCGGCCATGTGGAGCTGGAAAGCATCGCTGTGGCGCGTGATCTGCTGTACGACCCGATACCGCTCAACGGGCTCATGCGCGTGCTCGGGAGCCGTTCCTCCCAGCAGCGCCCGAAGGGCGAGATGCGTAGGCGCAAAGCGGGTCAGATCGTTCTGGCCGAACGGTAGCGCTTTTCCCAGCTCCAGCGTGCAGGCCAGCGCAGCGAAACGTTCACAGGTGAAATGGGTAAAGGTTCCGCCCGGCGACTGATGAAATACCAGCGCCTCCAGCCCGGCGTCACCTAGCCAGCTCAGGAACGCTTCATCCCACGGCTGACTGCGCTGCGGCAGAACGCCGAAGCGTACGTGGTAAGACGCGCGGATTGCCGTGTGCAGATCCAGATGCCAGCGCGCCGGCCCCGCGGCGGCAAAAAACGCGGTCACGACGTTCTCCAGCCACTCTGCCCGCGCCGTTTCATCGCTCTGCGGAAACTGCGACCAGCGGCAGCCGAACATGCGGTTAATGTCGCTCACCAGATACCGTTTGTTTTGCGCCAGCGCAGGGGGATTGCCGAGCACCACCAGCACGCGGCACTTTAGTTCGATCTCATTGCGATACAGCGCACGCAGCAGCAGATCAACAATCTCAACGGGCGCGGTTTCATTCCCGTGGATACCCGTTGAAAGCAGCAGCGAGAGATCGCTTTTTACGGTCGGCGTCAGCTCAAGCACCCCGCGCCCCAGCCACCGCCAGCGAAATGAGGGGCCGTCCCCCTCTTTCTGTTCCGGCGTCTCATCGGCCAGGGTCAGCGCCAGTAAATTTTCCATATCCACTCCTTTAGCGCTGGAACGGGTAAACCGATCCCAGCTGCAGGATTGTCGATAACGCGTCCAGCGCCTCGCGTCCTTCACGCAGAAGCTGCGGGTCAACCAGATCCGCCTGCGTCAGACGATCGCGATAGTAGCGATCGACCCAGTCATTCAGCCGCGTAAAGAGCGTATCGTTCATCATGACCGCGGGGTTCACCGCCTGCATTTCGTCCTGAGTCAAGACCACGCGCAGACGTAAACAGGCTGGCCCGCCGCCGTTGGCCATGCTTTCGCGCAGGTCAAACACGCGCAGTTCGTCAATCGGGTTATCGGCCTTCACCAGCTCCGTCAGGTAGCGCCACACGCCTTTGTGATCCCGTGATTCCTGCGGCAGGACCAGCATCATGCTGCCATCGTCACGGCTCAGCAGCTGGCTGTTGAACAGATAGGTTTCTACCGCGTCCTGCACGCTCACCGCCTCCGTTGGCACCTGGATTGGCGTGAAGCCGCGCACGCGCTCATGCAGCGTGGCGAGCAGCTTCTCCTGATGGGCAAACGCCTGCTCGTGGCAGAACAGCACCTGGCGGTTAGAAACGGCAATCACGTCGTTATGGAACACGCCCTGGTCAATCACATGCGGGTTTTGCTGGGCAAAAACCACCTGGGAAGGATTGACCTGGTTCAGGCGAGCAACCGCCTGGCTGGCCGCCAGCGTCTGACGAGCAGGATAACGGGTTGGCGCGGCGTGGCCCCCCTCTTCTCGCCCGTAGATAAACAGCTGCAGGCCCGGGTCGCCATAGTCGCCTCCCAGGCGGTTATGGTTGGCCGCGCCTTCGTCGCCAAACATCGCCACCTGCGGCAGAGCCTGATGCACCTCAAAATGGGCGTCATGGTTGAAAATGGCGCGCAGCACGCGCTCGGTGGTTTCCGCTTCTGTGGCGCGGTGGAATTTATTGTTCAGGTTCGCCACCGCCAGATGAACTTTGCCATCCAGCGTGTCGGCTGACGGCGCGACGGTCGCGGCGTTTGCCACCCACATAGAGGAGGCGGAGCTTGCCGCGGAGAGCAGGTGCGGCGTCTGCGTACCCGCTTTTTCGACGACCTGCTCATCGGTACCGCTAAAGCCGAGCTGACGAAGGACAGCCACGTTCGGGCGTTCCTGCGGCGGGATCACCGCCTGCGGGAAACCGGCATCCGCCAGCGCCTTCATCTTCAGCAGCCCCTGCTTCGCCGCCAGCTTCGGGTTGGAGACCTGAAAACGGTGCTTCGTCGAGGCTTCATTACCAAAAGAGAGACCGGCATAGTGGTGCGTCAGCCCCACCAGCCCGTCAAAGTTAACCTCACGCGCTTTCATGACGATCCCCTCCGGTAAAATCCAGCCCCGGATTAAGCGTCTCCGGCAGCCTCAGCGCCGGGGTTTCCAGGCTCGCCATCGGCCACGCGCAGTAATCGGCGGCATACCACGCGCTGGCGCGATGGTTGCCCGACGCGCCTACACCACCGAACGGCGCGGTGCTCGCGGCCCCGGTAAGCGGTTTATTCCAGTTCACAATCCCGGCGCGCGCTTCCAGCAGCAGTTGTTCAAACTTCTCCCGATGCGGCGAAATCAGCCCGCTCGACAGGCCGTAGCGGGTGTTGTTCGCCATCGCAATGGCCGCATCGAAATCGTCGTAACGCCAGACGCACAGCAGCGGGCCAAAGACCTCTTCATCCGGCACGTTGCTTGCGCCGCTCATCTCTACAATGCCCGGCGTCAGCAGCGAGCTACCCGGCTGAACCTGCTTCGGCTCCAGCAGGGTTTTCGCGCCGCGCGCGACGTGGTCGTGCCAGGCCTTAAGCACGTTCAGCGCGGCCTGTTCGGAAATCAGCCCGCCGATAAACGGCTGCGGGTCGGCATCCCACGCGGCAGGCACCAGACGCGCGCTCACTTCAACCAGACGCTTCAGGAAGGCATCCCCCTGTGCGCCCCGCTTAACCAGCAGGCGGCGGGAGCAGGTACAGCGCTGTCCGGCGGTAATAAAGGCAGACTGAATCGTCAGGTGCACCGCAGCGTCGATATCATCAGGATCTTCCACAATCAGCGGGTTGTTGCCGCCCATCTCCAGCGCCAGGATTTTCTCCGGCTGCCCTGCCAGCTGGCGGTGCAGCTGATAGCCCGTACCGGCGCTGCCGGTAAACAGCAGACCGTCGATATCGCTCAGCGCGCTCAGCGCCTGACCGGTTTCCCGCCCGCCCTGAACCAGGTTCAGCACGCCCGGCGGCAGGCCGGCCTGTTCCCAGAGTTTGACCACCGCCTCGCCGGTGAATGGCGTGAGCTCGCTCGGTTTGAAGATAACGGTATTGCCCGCCAGCAGTGCAGGCACAATATGGCCATTCGGCAGGTGTCCCGGGAAGTTATACGGGCCAAACACTGCCAGCACGCCGTGCGGACGGTGACGCAGCGTGGCCGCGCCATCCGGCATGTCGGTGTGCTGTTCGCCGGTGCGGGTGTGGTACGCCTTCACCGAAATGGCGATTTTGTTGATCATCGCCGTCACTTCGGTTGTCGCTTCCCAGCGAGGTTTACTGGTTTCAGACGCGATGATGCGCGTCAGTTCGGCCTTGTTTGCCTCCAGCAGCCCGGCAAACTTTTCAACAATTTCCTGGCGCACGGCGAAAGGCTGTTTTGCCCACGCCGGAAAGGCGCGGCGCGCGGCCTGGCAGGCTTGTTCTACCTGCGCGGCGCTGGCGTCATGCCCCTTCCAGAGCACCTCTTTTCCAACCGGATTGGTCTTTACGCGCTCTTCGCCTTCGCCCGTGACCCAGTCACCGTTAATCCATAATGTCATGCTGTTTTCTCCTCAGGGCAGAGACGCACCAGGCGAACCGTATCGCCGGCGTTACATTTCAGGGCATCCAGTTCTGCAGCCGTCAGCACCAGACGTTCACATTTCGGGTTGGTACGCACCAGCATGGCGCGGAAGTTGGCGTAATTTTCATTCGACACCAGACAGGCGGGCCAGTCACCCGGCGCGGGCTGACCTTCAGAGACCTCAACCAGACGGCTCTTGCGGATCGCGCGCACGCGGTCGATATCGCACTCAAGCGTTGGGCCGCCGTCAAAGATGTCGACATAGTTCCGGTAGCGGAACCCCTCTTTCTCCAGCACCGCGCGGGCAGGCGCGGTCTGCGGATGGACTTCGCCAATCACCGCCTGCGCTTCCGGGCTGAGGAAATGGGTATAGATAGGATGCTTCGGCATCAGTTCGGCGATAAAGGCTTTCTGGCCGGTGCCGCAGAGATAGTCCGCCCGGCTGAACTCCATCGAGAAGAAGCGCTCGCCCAGGCTCTCCCAGAACGGCGAGTAGCCGGTGTCGTCGATCACGCCGCGCATCTCCGCGACCACTTTTTCGTTAAAGCGATCGCGGAAGGCGGCCATAAACATAAAGCGCGATTTGGAGAGCAGATAGCCGTTGCCCTCTTTGCGCCACGCCGGGTCGAGGAACAGCGTGCATAGCTCGCTGGCGCCCGTGTGGTCATTGCAGAGAAACAGCGTGGGCAGCGCGTTATAAACGTTCAGCTCTTTCGAGGCGTGAACCATGGTGCCGACGCGATAGTTGTACCACGGGTCGTTAAGCCCGACGGCCACTTCAATGGCGCAGATCCCGGCCACGGTCCCCGTGTCGGTGTCTTCCAGCACGAACACATACCCCTGTTCGCTTTTTGGCAACGTCCCCTGCCAGGTTTGCAGGGCGCGCTCAATGCGCGCCGACAGCGTTTTTTCATCGGCAGGAAGCGAGGTCAGCCCGCCTCCCGTCTTACCGGCAAGCTGCATGAGCCCGGCGAGATCGCCTCGCTCAACGGGACGGATGACCATCATGATGACACCCCGGATTTCACTTTTTCACACGCCAGCGCAAAACGGTCCAGACCGGTTTGCACCTCTTCCTCGCTGACGATCAGCGCGGGCGCAAAACGCACCACGTTGGCACCGGCAATCAGCACCATCACGCCCACTTTTGCCGCTTCCTGTGAAATAAGTTTAGCTTTTCCGGCAAACTCGGCGGTGAGCTCGCAGCCGATTAACAGCCCCAGACCGCGAATTTCTTTAAACAGCCCCGTTTTGCCGTTGATGGCATTCAGGCGCTCGACAAACCAGTCGTGACGCTGCTTAACGCCTTTCAGCACCTCAGGCGTGTTAATGATGTCGAGAACCTGCCCGGCAACGGCGGTGGCCAGCGGGTTGCCGCCGTAGGTGGTGCCGTGGGTGCCGACGGTCATTACGCTGGCGAATTTATCGGTGGTCAGCGTCGCGCCAATCGGGAAGCCGCCGCCCAGCGCTTTGGCGGTCGAAAGCACGTCCGGCGTCACGCCGTAGTGCATATAGGCATACAGCTCGCCGGTGCGGCCCACGCCGGTCTGCACTTCGTCGAAAATCAGGACCGCGTTGTGGCGATCGCACAGCTCGCGCAGCCCCTGCAGGAAGGCTTTTTGCGCCGGAAGCACGCCGCCCTCGCCCTGCATCGGCTCGACGATCACCGCGCAGGTGGTGTCGTTAATCAGCTCGCTGGCGGACTGCAGATCGTTATAGATACCGTGGCGAATATCCGGCGGCAGCGGGGCAAAATCCTGCGAGTAGGAAGGCTGGCCGCCCGCGCTGACGGTAAAGAGCGTGCGCCCGTGGAAGGCGTTTTTAAACGCCACGATGCCGCTCTTGTGGGTACCAAATTTATCGTGCGCATATTTGCGCGCCAGCTTCAGCGCCGCTTCGTTGGCTTCCGCCCCCGAGTTACAGAAAAAGACCTTTTCGGCAAACGTCGCGTCGATCAGTTTTTTGGCCAGGCGCAGCGCGGGCTCGTTGGTAAAGCCGTTGCCGGTATGCCAGAACTTCGCCGCCTGGTCATTCAGCGCCTGACGCAGCGCAGGGTGCGCATGCCCCAGCGCGTTGACCGCAATCCCACCTGCAAAGTCGATATACTCTTTACCCTGCTGATCCCACAGGCGCGAGCCTTCCCCACGAACCGGAATAAAAGCCGCCGGAGCGTAAACCGGCATCATCCATTCATCGAAATTTTCACGCGTAATTGACAGAGACATAGCGACCTCATCCGGTAAATAAAAAGTTATTTGAATGTTAAATAATTGAGTGTTTGCACTGTGAATGTAGATTGCAGCCTTCGTGCCAGCCAGCGATAAAATTGCATAAACGGGTTGAGGTAACACAATATCAATAAGTTACAATATGGAGTTATTCACTTTTAGTGCATAAAAAGTGAATATTTTTACGACAAGCGGCGCTTTGCCGCATGAAAATCAGAAAGAGTATGCACAGGCCAAATATAATTCTGGAATTGTGATCGCTCGCGAAATTTATCGGTCATTTACGCCCTGTTTGAGGGCGATGCGCGTCAGAATGGTGCAAATATTGCACCACCGGCATTATCTGTCGCAGTTATTGGCCGAACCCGGTAACAGTTGACGCAAATTCTGCTACCATCCATGCACTATTCACCTTGCACTGGCAGCGACTATGAAATTTGTCTCTTTTAATATCAACGGCCTGCGCGCCCGCCCTCATCAGCTTGAAGCTATCGTTGAACAACATCAGCCAGATGTGATCGGTCTGCAGGAGACCAAGGTTCACGACGACATGTTCCCCCTCGAAGAGGTGGCTAAGCTCGGCTACAACGTCTTCTATCATGGGCAGAAAGGCCATTACGGCGTTGCGCTGTTGACCAAAGAGACGCCAGTTTCAGTCCGCCGCGGGTTTCCCGGCGATGACGAAGAAGCACAGCGCCGCATCATCATGGCGGAACTGCCTTCCCCGCTGGGGAACATCACCGTGATTAATGGTTACTTTCCCCAGGGCGAGAGCCGCGACCATCCGACCAAATTCCCGGCTAAAGCCAAGTTTTATCAGGATCTGCAGGACTATCTGACCACCGAACTGAACAAAGACAATCCGGTGCTGATCATGGGTGATGTGAATATCAGCCCGACCGATCTGGATATTGGCATCGGTGAAGACAGCCGCAAACGCTGGCTGCGTACCGGCAAATGCTCCTTCCTGCCGGAAGAGCGCGAGTGGATGCAGCGCCTGCTGGACTGGGGGCTGGTGGATACCTTCCGTACCGCCAACCCGGACACGCAGGATCGCTTCTCGTGGTTTGACTACCGCTCAAAAGGCTTTGACGACAACCGCGGCCTGCGTATCGACCTGCTGCTCGCCAGTTCGCCGCTGGCAGAGCGCTGCATCGAAACCGGGATCGACTACGAGATCCGCAGCATGGAAAAACCCTCTGACCACGCGCCGGTGTGGGCTAAATTCAAGCTGTAATGACGCGTGAACATTCGAAAAATACTTTTCCTTTGCGCCCTTCTGGGCGCATTTATTCTGACGTTTGTCATACTTCCCCCAGGCACACTCTCCCTGGACGGGATTAAAACCCACCAGCAGGCACTCATCTCCCATGTTGACCACGCGCCGCTGCGAAGCGCGCTGATCTTTTTTGCCCTCTACGTGGCGGTCTCCGCCCTGTCGATCCCCGGTGCGGCTATCCTCACCCTGCTGCGCGGAGCGTTATTTCCCCTGTGGGAAGGCACCCTTCTGGTCTCGTTTGCCTCCACGCTCGGGGCGACGCTTGCGATGATCGCCAGCCGTTATCTGCTGCGCGAATGGGTCCAGCGGCGGTTTGCTCAGCAGATGAAAACGGTGAACGCCGGTATGGCGCATGACGGCGCGGGCTATCTTTTTGCCCTGCGCCTGATGCCGCTGTTCCCGTTTTTCCTGGTGAATTTGCTGATGGGGCTGACCCGCATTGGCGTATATCGCTACTGGTGGGTCAGCCAGGTCGCCATGCTGCCCGCGACGGTGGTCTTTCTGAACGCCGGACGCGAGCTGGGGAAAGTGGCGTCGCTGCGCGATATTTTGTCGCCGGGCATGCTAATCGCCTTTACACTACTGGGGTTATTGCCGCTGGCGACACGCCGGCTGTTTTCCCGTTATCTCCCGTCTGTTAAAAAGTGAGGCATTATGCGCCGTGTGCGTTTTTGCGCGTTCCTGACCGGTCTGCTGCTGGCAGCCCCCCTCTGTGCCGCCGAAAGCTGGCACGCTATCCAACAGCAGGCCAAAGGCCAGACCGTCTGGTTTAACGCCTGGGGCGGCGATCCGGCGGTCAACCGCTACCTTGAGTGGGTCAGCGGTGAGATGCAAACGCACTACGCCATTACCCTAAAAATTGTCCCGCTGGAGGACGCCGCCGATGCGGTAAAACGGATCCAGACGGAAGCCGCCGCGGGGCGTAAGGCCAACGGCTCGGTTGACCTGCTGTGGGTCAACGGCGAAAATTTCCGCACGTTAAAAGAGGCGAACCTGCTGCAAACCGGATGGGCGCAGACGTTGCCAAACTGGCGCTATGTCGATACCCGTAAACCCGTCATGGAAGATTTTGCGATTCCAACCGACGGGGCGGAATCCCCGTGGGGCGGCGCGCAGCTAACCTTTATCGCCCGCAAAGCCAGCATGCCGACGCCGCAGGTGGATCCGCAGGCGCTGCAGGCCTACGCGCAGCAGCACCCGGGTAAGATCAGCTATCCCCGCCCACCCGATTTTACCGGCACGGCATTTCTTGAGCAGCTGCTGCTGACGCTCACCGATCGCCCTGAGGCTTTACAAAAAGCGCCCGATGCAACGTTTGCTGAGGTTACGGCGCCGCTCTGGGCTTACCTCGATAAGCTGCACCCGCTGCTGTGGCGCGAAGGAAAAGATTTCCCTCCCTCGCCAGCCCGAATGGATGCCCTGCTTGCCAGCGGCAGTCTGAACCTGTCGCTGACCTTTAACCCGGCGCATGCGCAGCAGAAAGTGGCGAGCGGCGAACTGCCCGCCGACAGCTACAGCTTTGGTTTCCAGAGCGGGATGCTCGGCAACATCCATTTTGCGGCTATCCCGGCCAATGCCGGCGCGAGCGCGGGCGCAAAGGTGGTCGCTAATTTCCTGCTGTCACCGCAGGCACAAATCCGCAAGGCCGACCCTGCCATCTGGGGAGACCCGAGCGTCCTGGATGCGAAAACGCTGCCCGAAGAGGAAGCGAAACAGCTGCTGGCCCATACGCCTCAGGGGCTGCCGCAGGTGCTTGCAGAGCCGCAGTCCGCCTGGGTGAACGCGCTGGAGCAGGAATGGCTGCGTCGTTACGGCACCCGCTGAGCGGGCTTGTCTGGCTGGCGATGGCGGTGATTTATCTGCCGATCCTGCCCGCCGGCGTGATGCTGTTCGCACCGGCGCTTTCTGCGACAAACTGGCAGCGGCTGCTGAACGATCCGCAGCTACCGCAGGCGACCGTCGCCACGCTGGTCTCAACGCTCATCGCCACGCTGGGGGCGTTGCTGATTGCCCTTTTCTTCGTCTGCCTTTTGTGGCCAGGTCAACGCTGGCGGCGCCTCACGACCCGGCTGCCCTGGCTGCTGGCGATCCCCCATGTGGCGTTCGCCACCAGCGCGTTACTGCTGTTTGCCGAGGGCGGTCTGTTTTATCAGCTCTGTACCGTCTGTACGGCTCCGTTTGACCGCTACGGCGTCGGGCTGGGCCTGACGCTCGCGGTCAAAGAGAGCGCGTTCGTGCTGTGGGCCATTTACGCCGTACTGCCGGAACAACGGCTCGCGCAGCAGAAGATCGTCCTGCAGACCTTTGGCTACGGGCGTTATCAGACGCTCAGCTGGCTGATCCTCCCGGCGATCGCGCCTGTCCTCGGCGCGGTGATGCTGGCGGTGCTGGCATGGTCGCTCTCGGTCGTGGACGTGGCGATCGTTCTCGGGCCCGGCAACCCGCCCACCCTGGCCGTGCTGGCCTGGCAGTGGCTAAGCCAGGGCGACGCGCAGCAGCAGGCAAAAGGAATGCTGCTGTGCCTGTTTCTTCTTATGCTGCTGGCCGCGCTTGCCGCCCTCGGATACGGCCTCTGGAGGGTATGGCGTCGCACAATTCCGGACCTCGCGGGAACGCGCCGAAGGTCTCAGCGCGCCCTGCCTGAGCGGGCATTCAGCGGGTTACTGCCCGCGTGCGGCATCCTGTGCGCTGCGGTACTGCTGATGCTGGCGCAAGGGGGCGACGTGGGTTCCGTGGGGACCAGCCTCTCCTTCGGCCTGCTGTCGAGCCTGATCGCCCTCATCGTCATTTTTCTCTGGCTGGAATGGGGACCGCAGCGCGGCGCAGCGTGGGTGTGGTCACCGCTCGCCCTGCCGGCGCTGCCGCTCGTCACCGGGCAATACTTTATTGCATTGCGTCTGGGGCTCGACGGGCGCTATGCCGCCGTGCTCTGGAGCCATCTGCTGTGGGTGTTGCCGTGGATGCTGCTGGTTCTGCAGCCCGCCTGGCGGCGGATCGACCCCCGGCTTATCCTTACCGCCAGAACGCTCGGCTGGCGACGGGCAAAAATATTCTTACTGCTGAAATGCATCCTGCTGGTGCGCCCGGCGCTGCTGGCCTTTGCTATTGGTTTTTCCGTCAGCATGGCGCAATACATGCCGACGCTCTGGCTGGGCGCGGGGCGCTTCGCCACGCTGACCACCGAAACCGTCGCGCTCAGCAGCGGGGGCAGCATCCCTGTTCTCGCCAGCAGGGCGCTGGGATTACTGCTGGTCACGGGCACGGTGTTCGGTCTTGCCGCCCTGATATCCCGGCTCGCGGGCCGCTACCGTCAAGGATTACGTTAATGCTGAAGGTTAAAGGTCTCACCATCGAACCGCTTTTCCGCGAGGTCAATTTTTGCGTTCCTCGCGGGGAGATCGTTACCCTGATGGGGCCGTCCGGCAGCGGCAAATCGACCCTTTTTGCGTGGATGGTCGGCGCGCTGTCAGACGATTTCCAGGCGCGGGGCGAACTGTGGCTCGACGCGCGTCGCTGCGATAGCCTCCCTGTTGAAGCCCGCGGGCTGGGCATTCTCTTTCAGGATGCGCTGCTGTTTGAACAGTTCAGCGTCGGGCAAAATTTGCTGCTGGCCTTGCCTGAGCGGATCGTCGGGAGAGCGCGTCGGGAAGCGGTCGAGCAGGCGCTGGATTCCGCCGGGCTGTGCGGTCATTACGCCAGCGATCCGGCCACCCTCTCCGGCGGGGAGCGTGCCCGGGTCAGCCTGCTGCGGGCCCTGCTCGCAGAGCCGCAGGCGCTGCTGCTGGACGAACCGTTCAGCCGCCTCGATAAAACGCTGCGCACGACGTTTCGGACATGGGTTTTTGACGCCGTCCGCGCGCGCAATATCCCGGTGGTGCTGGTCACGCACGATGAGGACGATATTCCGCCCGGCGGCGAGCTGATTGAGATTTCTCGCTGGCAATAATGTGCTAACGCAATGTTTTCCGTTTCGGGAGAGACGACAATGCCCCCCTCTTTTACTGACGTCAGGTTATTCGATGAAACGTGTTTCTCAACTGACCGCGCTGGCCCTGCTCTGCGGCCTCGCATCCTTTTCCTCTCTGGCGGCTGATTTGGCCAACGCGATGACGCTCTCCCAGCTTCAGGCACAGCACGGCACGCCTGTCGACACCCGCCCCAGCGCGTTCTATAACGGCTGGCCGCAGACCCTCAGCGGCCCCTCCGGGCATGAACCCGCCGCACTCAACCTGGCTGCCGTCTGGCTGGGTGCAATGAGCGACGAACAGATTGCGAGCTGGGCAAAACAGCATCAGCTTACGCCCGCGACGGCCATCGCCCTGTACGGCGACGAGAACGATAACCTGGCGGTGAAATCGCGCCTGGAGAAAGCCGGATACCGCCACGTCTCGCTGCTCAGCGACGCTCTGAAGACGCCCGACCGCCTTCAGCGCCTGCCTCACTTTGAACAGCTGGTTTACCCGCAGTGGATCCACCGCCTCCAGCAGGGTAAACCCGTGACCGCCGCGCCGGCGGGTGACTGGAAAGTGATTGAAGCCGCCTGGGGCGCACCGAAGTTTTACCTGCTAAACCACATTCCCGGCGCGGGCTACATCGACACCAACGAGGTGGAAAGCGAGCCGCTGTGGAATAAAGTCTCCGACGACAAGCTGAAAGCGATGCTGGCGAAGCACGGGATCCGTCACGACACCACCGTCATTCTGTATGGCCGTGACGTTTACGCCGCCGCGCGCGTGGCGCAGATCATGCTGTATGCAGGCGTGAAGGATGTGCGTATTCTCGACGGCGGCTGGAAGGCGTGGTCCGATGCAGGCCTGCCGGTTGAACGCGGCACGCCCGCGAAAGTGAAGCCAGCCCTCGATTTTGGCGCGCCGATCCCCGGCCAGCCGCAGCTGATGGTTGATATGGAACAGGCGCGCGGGATGCTGCACCGTCAGGATGCCTCCCTGGTCAGCATTCGTTCCTGGCCGGAGTTCATCGGCGAAACCAGCGGCTACAGCTACATCAAGCCAAAAGGTGAAATTGCCGGTGCCCGCTGGGGTCATGCGGGCAGCGACGCGACCCATATGGAAGATTTCCATAACCCGGATGGCACCATGCGCAGCGCGGACGATATCGCCGCCCAGTGGAAGCGCTGGAATATTCTGCCGGAACAGCACGTCGCGTTTTACTGCGGCACCGGGTGGCGGGCGTCAGAAACCTTTATGTACGCCCGGGCGATGGGCTGGAAGAATGTCGCCGTCTATGACGGCGGCTGGTACGAATGGAGCAGTCATCCGCAGAACCCGGTCACCACCGGAGAGCGCGGGCCAGAGAGCGCTCTCTAAGGGCTGAGTGACTTCAGCGTCACATAGCCGCTCCAGACGCGCGTTGTGGTGGTCAGCCAGCACAGCGCGCCGAATACCCACGCGAACAGCGTAAAGTGCGCCGGGAAGAGGCAGCACAGCACGAACAGCGCGATGGTCTCCGTCCCTTCCGTTAACCCACCGATGTAATAAAACGACTTGTGCGCATAGCCGGGGTTGTCGATATCGTGCTTCGCGGCCAGCGCCGCAAACGCCAGAAAGCTGCTGCCGGTCCCGATAAACGCAAACAGCAGCCAGGCGGCCGCCAGCGCATTCTCAGCGGGTGCCGCGAGCGCAAAGCCAAACGGCACCAGGGCGTAGAACAGAAAATCGAGCGCGATGTCGAGAAATCCCCCCGCATCGGTCAGCCCTCTCCGGCGCGCCAGCGCGCCGTCCAGACCATCCAGCAGGCGGTTAAGCACGATGGCAGCCAGCGCAGCCGGATACCAGCCGAGGGCCAGAAACGGCAGCGCCAGCACGCCGATGGCAAACCCGGTCAGGGTTAATCCGTCGGGCGTGATGCCCGGCTTATCCAGCACGGAAACCAGACGATTCAGAGCGGGCTTAACCCGCGGGTGCAGGTGACGGTCAAGCATGGGGAGTCTCGCTAAACGTGGCGCACAGCCCCTGCGCCGGAATATCCAGCGCGGCATTAAAGCGGGCTGAGAGATTCTGAAACGCAATCAGCGCCGTCATCTCGGTAATGGCATCGTCCGTGAAGTGGCGTTTCAGCGCTGCTCTGACTACCTCATCCGCCTGGGGCGGCGTGGCGGTCATCGCCTCGGCGTAGGCCAGCGCCGCGCGCTCCTGCTCGGTGAACAAGGCGGAATCCTGCCAGTCGCTCACGGCCTGAACCTTATCCAGCGTGCCGCAGCGCTCGGCCAGACGCAGGCTATTGGCATCAATGCAGAAAGCGCAGTGACAGAGCTGGGATACCCGCGTCATGAGCAGCGAGCGCAGCGCGGGCGTCAGGCGCGCGCGACGACGCTCCAGAAAGCCGACAAACAGCGCCACCAGCCAGAACAGACGCGGCATTCGCCCCCACCAGCGGGTGGGATTCAGCTCCGCGCCAAAATGCTTTTTCTGCATGGCGGCTATCGGTTTTAGGCTGGCGGGAAGGGATTCGAGGGGGGCAACCCAGGCGGGGGACTCTTTCACCTGATTCTCCTGTTTACTGGACTCTGAGAAAGGGCACGATAATATGTCTTTTTTCGCTATCAATTATTGACGACCATGCTGAAAACACTCGATGTCGTTGCCGCCATCATCGAAAAAGACGGCAACATTTTACTGGCGCAGCGCCCTGTCCACGCCGACCAGCCGGGAATGTGGGAATTTGCAGGCGGTAAAGTCGAGGCCGGAGAAACCCAGCCAGAAGCGCTTATCCGCGAGCTGCGTGAAGAGTTGGGCATTGACGCCCTGCCGGGACAATACGTGGCAAGCCACCAGCGGGAAGTCTCCCAGCGGTTGATTAACCTGCATGCCTGGCACGTTCCTGCTTTCCGCGGCGATATCACGGCGCACTACCACAGCGCGCTGGCGTGGTGTACGCCGGAAGAGGCGTTTGGCTACCCCTTAGCCCCCGCGGATATTCCGCTGCTGGAAGCGTTTATTATTTTACGCGACGCCAGACCAGCGGGTTCGTGCTGATGGCGCGCTCGTCGCGCTGGCACTGCAGCAGAATGCCGTCCGCTTTCACAACGGCCCCTTCCGAGTAGTTCTGATTCTGATAGATACAGCACTGATTGCAGGGCTGCACCGTTTGATTCTGGCCGCTGGAGCTAAACACTTCCGGCGGCACATTCACTTCCACATCCGGACGAATGCGGTCAGCCTGAGCGCCAGCGGTAAACATCAAACATAACGCGGTCATCACATAACGGTTCATCGACTTGTCTTCCTGTTGTGTCCTGATATTGACTATAACGGTAAACCAGAGCCGAACCTTTAATTTATCTCTTCATCGCTTTTCGTTATGACGCCCGCCCTCTCATTAATTTCCCTTTCGTCATAAATTTCTGCTTGCCTCACAAAGCGGTACGGGTGGTATAGTCAAAAAAACAACACAAATCGCATAAGTAATACACATAAAATACGATAAGAGGTTCTTATATCTATGGATCAGACACGCTCTCTGGAAAGTTTCCTTGCCCATGTTCAGCAGCGCGACCCGCACCAAAGCGAGTTCGCTCAGGCCGTGCGTGAAGTTATGACCACCCTGTGGCCCTTCCTTGAACAAAACCCGCGTTATCGCCAGATGTCTCTGCTTGAACGCATGATCGAGCCAGAGCGCGTGATCCAGTTCCGCGTGACGTGGGTTGACGATCGCAACCAGGTACAGGTTAACCGCGCGTGGCGCGTTCAGTTTAACTCGGCGATTGGCCCGTTTAAGGGCGGCATGCGTTTTCATCCGTCCGTGAACCTGTCGATTCTGAAATTCCTCGGCTTCGAGCAGACCTTTAAAAACGCCCTCACCACGCTACCGATGGGCGGCGGGAAAGGCGGCAGCGATTTCGACCCGAAAGGCAAAAGCGAAGGGGAAGTGATGCGCTTCTGCCAGGCGCTGATGACCGAACTCTACCGCCACCTCGGCCCGGATACCGACGTTCCTGCCGGTGATATCGGCGTGGGCGGACGTGAAGTGGGCTTTATGGCCGGGATGATGAAAAAGCTCTCCAACAACAGCGCCTGCGTCTTTACCGGCAAGGGGCTGTCGTTTGGCGGGAGCCTGATCCGCCCGGAAGCGACAGGATACGGCCTGGTTTACTTCACCGAGGCGATGCTCAAGCGTCACGGTTTAGGCTTTGAAGGCATGCGCGTCGCGGTGTCCGGCTCCGGTAACGTGGCGCAGTACGCGATTGAGAAAGCGATGCAGCTTGGCGCTCGCGTGGTGACCGCCTCTGATTCCAGCGGCACGGTGGTGGATGAAGCGGGCTTCACGGCAGAGAAGCTGGCGCGCCTGTGTGAAATCAAAGCCAGCCGCGATGGCCGCGTGGCGGATTATGCCCGGGAGTTTGGCCTGACCTACCTGGAAGGGAAACAGCCGTGGGGCGTTCCGGTGGATATCGCCCTGCCGTGCGCCACGCAGAACGAGCTGGATGCGGACGCCGCGCGTACCCTGATTAGCAACGGCGTAAAAGCGGTGGCCGAAGGGGCAAATATGCCGACCACTATCGATGCGACGGACCTGTTCCTGGAAGCGGGCGTGCTGTTTGCGCCGGGCAAGGCTGCTAACGCGGGCGGCGTGGCGACCTCCGGCCTCGAGATGGCGCAAAACGCCGCACGTCTCGGCTGGAAGGCGGAGAAAGTGGATGCGCGCCTGCACCACATCATGCTGGATATTCACCATGCCTGCGTGGAGTACGGCGGCGAGGCGTCGCAAACCAACTACGTGCGCGGGGCGAATATCGCCGGGTTCGTGAAGGTGGCGGATGCGATGATTGGTCAGGGCGTGATTTAAGGTTTATCGCGTGCGGCCGGGTGCCCTCACCCCGGCCCTCTCCCACCGGGAGAGGGGAGAAAAACGTGTGTCAGGCCGCGCTCTTTTTCTTCTTGAACGGTTTCTTCGCGCCGCCACCGGGCGCAACCATGCCTCTGAACGTTTTCACCGGCGTGCTGCGCGCCTGATCGATCAGCTGATAAAGCGTCCCGACCAGCGGCTGCATAAAGTCCTGATAGCGGCACTGCTTCTCGCTGATCTGCGTCAGCACCGATTCCCAGTGCGCGGTCATGTCCGGCCTGGCGGCCAGCTCCGGCAGAGAGTGGATTAGCGCCCGGCCCGGCTCCGTTGAGTGGATATAGCGTCCCTTTTTCTCCAGGAAGCCGCGCTTAAAGAGCAGCTCGATGATCCCCGCTCGCGTCGCTTCCGTTCCCAGACCGTCGGTGGCGCGCAGGATCTTCTTCAGATCTTTATCCTGAACGAACCGGGCGATCCCGGTCATCGCCGACAGCAGCGTCGCATCGGTGAAATGGCGCGGAGGCTGGGTCTGACGTTCAACCACTTCGCCCTTCTCGCACAGCAGTTCGTCATCTTTGGCGACCACCGGCAGCGGCGTGCCGTCGTTCTCCTCATCACGCTCTTTGTTGCCGAGGAGCGTACGCCAGCCCGCTTCTGCGAGGAAACGCGCTTTGGCGACAAACTTACCTTTGGCAATCTCAAGCTCAATCACGCACTTGCGGAATACCGCGTCCGGGCAGAACTGCATCAGGTACTGACGGGCAATCAGGTGATAGACCTTCGCTTCGTTCTCGGTCAGGTTGACGATGCTGGCGCGGGCCGTCGGGATAATCGCGTGGTGGGCATCGACTTTTTTATCATCCCAGCAGCGGTTATGGGTGTCCGGGTTTACCGCAGGCTGCGGGAGCAGATCCGGCGCGTGCACGCCGATGGCGTTCATCACCGAGTGGCGACCGGCAAAGTGCTCTTCCGGCAGATAGCGGCTGTCCGAACGCGGGTAGGTGATGAGCTTATGGGTTTCGTAGAGCTTCTGGCAGATGTCCAGCACGTTCTGCGCGCTGAGGCCAAAGCGCTTCGCGGCCTCAATCTGCAGGGCCGACAGAGAGAACGGCAGCGGCGCGGGTTCTGATTCCCGTTTATCGTTATAGCTGGTGACGATAGCCGGCTGGCCGGTAATGCGGTTAACCACATGATCCGCCAGCGGACGGTGCAGCAAGCGCCCCTCTTCATCCTGGTAAGATTCGCAGGCATCGCTCGGCTGCCAGACGGCGGTAAAGCGCTCGTCCTTAGGCGTGACGATATGCGCTTTCACTTCAAAGAAATCTTTGGCGACGAAGTTCTCAATCTCTTCATCACGACGCACGACCAGCCCCAGCACCGGCGTCTGCACGCGCCCCACGGAGAGCACGCCCTGATAGCCCGCGTTGCGCCCAAGAATGGTGTAGGCGCGGGTCATGTTGATGCCGTACAGCCAGTCGGCGCGGGCGCGGGCTAATGCCGAGACGCACAGCGGAATAAACTCGCTGTTGGCGCGCAGGCGCGAAATCGCCCGCTCGACGGCCTGCGGATTGAGGTCGTTTATCAGGCAGCGCTGCACCTGCTGGCGCTTTTCCGGCGCCAGCTCAAGATAGTCCAGCACCTCATCCACCAGCAGCTGTCCTTCCCTGTCCGGGTCACCCGCGTGCACGATCTCAGCGGCGTCATGCAGGAAGCGCTTAATCACGTTGAGCTGTTTGGTGACGGAGGGACGGGGCTGCAGGCGCCATTTTTCCGGCACGATGGGCAGATCGTTTAAATTCCAGCGGGCGTAGCGGCTGTCATAGACATCCGGCTGCGCCTGCTCAAGCAGGTGACCGATACACCATGTGACCACCTGCCCGTTACCGCATTCGATAAAGCCGTCACCTTTGCGATGCGGTTTAGGCAGCACGTCGGCGATGGCGCGGGCCAGGCTCGGCTTTTCGGCAATAAACAACCGCATCGAATTAACGGATCTCAATCATCGGACGACCGCCGCGCGCGGTCACCAGCTCGCCGATTGCCGTCAGGGTGATGCCGAACTCGGCGGCCGTTGCCTGAACCTCGGCTTCCGATTCCGGCGTGACCGCCAGCAGCAGGCCGCCGGAGGTTTGCGGATCGCACAGCAGGTTGCGCCACTCCGCAGGCATTTCGCCCATCAGGTGACCGTAGCTGGCGAAGTTGCGCTGGGTACCGCCCGGCACCGCGCCCTGAGCAATATACTCCTCCACGCCCGGCAGCTTCGGCACGTCCTGATACCAGACCTGCGCCTGCACGCCCGCGCCCTGACACACTTCAGAGAGGTGCCCCAGCAGACCAAAACCGGTGACGTCGGTCATCGCCTTCACGCCGTCGATATTGGCAAACGCCGCACCGGCGAGGTTCATCTGGCACATGACTTCGGTTGCCAGACCTTTGTGCTCCGGTTTCAGCAGGGATTTTTTCTCGGCGGTGGTCAGCACGCCAATACCCAGCGGCTTGGTAAGGAACAATTTACAGCCCGCCTGCGCGGTGCTGTTGCGCTTTACGCGTTCGGTCGGCACTACGCCGGTGACGGCCAGGCCGAAGATCGGTTCGGGCGCATCAATAGAGTGACCGCCGGCCAGCGCAATCCCCGCCTGCTGGCAGGCAAAACGACCGCCATCAATCACTTCACGGGCCACTTCCGGCGGGATGGTGTTGATCGGCCAGCCCAGAATGGCAATCGCCATGATCGGCTTACCGCCCATCGCGAAGATATCGCTGATGGCGTTGGTGGCCGCAATGCGCCCGAAGTCGAACGGGTTGTCGACAATCGGCATAAAGAAGTCGGTAGTACTGATAATGCTGGTGCCGTTACCTAAGTCATAAACTGCAGCATCGTCACGCGTTTCGTTGCCGACAAGCAGGTTCGGGTCGACAAACTTCGCCTGTTCACTGTGCAGGATGGTCTCCAGCACTTTCGGCGAAATTTTACAACCGCAACCGGCTCCGTGGCTGTACTGCGTTAAACGAATGGTTTGCTCGCTCATGGACGTCTCCTGTCATCTCAATCGCGCTATGGTAGCGCTCATTCCATAAAGAGGTAAGTATGACTGTCTGAATTCTGCGGCAGATGCTCAGAATCCAGACAGTTCAGGTGCGTTATCAGAAATGGCTGACGAAAGGCGTGGTGTCCGGAATGCTGATGGTGCTGGAGGCTTTAAGCTGCGGGGTGCCGAGATAGAGGAAACCGACAATTTTGTCATGCTCACCGCAGCCAAAACCGTCACGGACCGCCGGGCTTTCGGTCAGCGCACCGGTACGCCAGATACCGTTAAAGCCCTGCGCGACGGCGGCCATTTGCATCGCCATCACCGCACAGCCTGCGGACATTTCCTGTTCCCAGATCGGCACCTTATGGTCAGCCTGGCATTTCGCCACGACGGCGATAATCATCGGGGCGCGGAACGGGGCATTGCGCGCCTTGTCGATACCTTTCTCATCCTGCCCGGCGGCAATCGCGCCCTGCTCCAGCAGCTGGCTGAAACGATCTCGGCCTTCGCCTTCAATCACAAAGAAGTGCCACGGCTGAAGCGTGCCGTGATCGGGGGCACGCATGCCGGCACGCAGAATATTCTCCAGCTGCTCGCCTGCCGGGGCAGGTTCGGCCAGACGGGAAGCGCTACGGCGGTTAACAAGCAGTTCGAGTGCGTCCATTGGTTAACTCCTTTCTTGAAATTTACTCACAAAATTAACACGACGGCAGATTTTGTTACAGCCTGGCAGGCGATTCCTGCTGACAAGTGGCGGTTGGGTCATTACGATAACCCAACATTACCGTCCAGTGGCGACGGAAACAGTCATTTTCTGGTTAGGGAGAATACATGCGAACCCTTTGGCGAATCATTGCCGGTTTCTTTAAATGGACGTGGCGACTGCTCAACTTCGTCCGCAACCTGGTGATGAACATCTTCTTCATCTTCCTGGTTCTGGTTTGCGCGGGCATCTGGATGCATATCAGCAACGCGAATCAGGCGCAGCATTCGACTCGCGGGGCCCTGTTACTCGATATCACCGGCGTTATCGTTGATAAACCGTCCGCCAGCAACCGTCTGGGGGCAATCAGCCGCCAGCTGTTTGGCGCGACGTCAGACCGTCTGCAGGAAAACTCCCTGTTCGATATCGTCGATACCATCCGCCAGGCGAAAGATGACCGCAACATTACCGGTATCGTGCTGGATCTGAAAGATTTTGCCGGAGGCGATCAGCCGTCGATGCAGTACATCGGTAAAGCGCTGCGCGAATTCCGCGACAGCGGCAAGCCGGTGATTGCCGTAGGCGACAGCTACAGCCAGGGGCAATATTATCTGGCGAGCTTCGCCAATAAGATCTGGCTCTCCCCACAGGGGACGGTGGATCTGCACGGTTTTGCCACCAACGGCCTGTACTATAAATCCCTGCTCGACAAGCTTAAGGTTACCACCCACGTCTTCCGCGTCGGCACGTACAAATCCGCCGTCGAGCCGTTTATCCGCGACGACATGTCTCCAGCCGCCCGTGAAGCGGACAGCCGCTGGATTGGCGAGCTGTGGCAGAACTATCTCGGCACCGTTGCCGCCAACCGCCAGATTACGCCTGAGCAGGCGTTCCCGGGCGCACAGGGCGTGCTGGATGGCCTGCGTAAGGTTGACGGTGATACCGCAAAATATGCGCTCGATAACAAACTGGTTGATGCCCTGGGCACCAGCGCCGAGATTGAAAAATCCCTTAGCAAACAGTTTGGCTGGAGCAAAGAGGACAAAAATTACAGCGCCATCAGCATGTATGATTACTCGACGAAAAAGCCTGATGACAGCGGTAACAGCGTCGCGGTGGTGTTTGCCAACGGCGCCATCATGGACGGCCAGGAGACTCCGGGGAACGTGGGCGGCGATACTACCGCGTCACAAATCCGCGATGCTCGCCTGGATCCGAAAGTGAAAGCGATCGTCCTGCGGGTGAACAGCCCTGGCGGCAGCGTCAGCGCCTCCGAGGTGATCCGCGCTGAACTGGCTGCGGCGCGTGCCGCCGGCAAGCCGGTCGTCGTATCCATGGGCGGAATGGCCGCCTCCGGGGGTTACTGGATCTCAACGCCAGCCAACTACATCGTGGCCAACCCAAGCACGCTGACCGGTTCGATTGGCATCTTCGGGGTGATCAACACCGTGGAAAACAGCCTGGATTCTCTGGGCGTGCATACCGATGGCGTGGCTACCTCTCCGCTGGCGGATGTGTCGGTGACCAAATCCCTGCCGCCAGAAGTCTCTGAGATGATGCAGCTCAGCATTGAGAACGGCTATAAGCGCTTTATCACCCTGGTAGCGGACTCGCGTAAAAAGACGCCTGAGCAGATCGACCAGATCGCGCAGGGCCACGTCTGGACCGGCCAGGATGCGAAGAGCAACGGTCTGGTGGACAGCCTGGGCGACTTCGATGACGCGGTGAAAAAAGCCGCCGAGCTGGCGAAGCTCAAGCAATGGCATATCGAGTATTACCAGGACGAGCCGTCGTTCTTCGATATGGTCATGGACAGCATGTCCGGGTCGGTACGTGCCATGCTGCCGGAGGCGATGCAGGCTTACCTGCCTGCGCCGGTCGCCACGGCAGCGAAAGCGATGAAGGCGGAAAGCGATAAGCTCGCGGCCTTTAACGATCCACAGAGTCGTTACGCGTTTTGCCTGACCTGCGCTAACGTCCGTTAAAAACCGTCCCCTCTTCCCGCGAAGAGGGGATTTTTTTCTTTTGAAGAACAAGAACTCACTACCATGCAGAAGAAATCGATTTATGTAGCCTACACTGGCGGTACCATCGGTATGCAGCGCTCTGAAAACGGCTATATCCCTGTCTCCGGCCACCTTCAGCGTCAGCTTGCGCTGATGCCGGAATTCCACCGTCCGGAAATGCCTGACTTCACCATCCACGAATACGAGCCGCTGATGGACTCCTCCGACATGACGCCGGAAGACTGGCAGCACATCGCGGATGACATTAAAGCCCATTACGACCAGTACGACGGCTTCGTGATCCTGCACGGCACCGACACCATGGCGTTTACCGCCTCGGCGCTCTCCTTCATGCTGGAGAACCTGAGCAAGCCGGTTATCGTCACCGGGTCGCAAATCCCCCTGGCGGAGCTGCGCTCGGACGGGCAGATCAACCTGCTGAACTCCCTGTACGTGGCGGCGAATTATCCGATCAACGAAGTGTCGCTATTCTTTAATAACCGTCTGTATCGCGGCAACCGCACCACAAAAGCCCATGCTGACGGTTTTGACGCCTTCGCCTCCCCTAACCTGCAGCCGCTGCTGGAGGCCGGAATTCATATCCGTCGTCTGGGCACGCCGCCTGCGCCGAACACCGCCGGCGAGCTGATCGTGCATCCGATCACTCCGCAACCGATTGGCGTGGTCACTATCTACCCGGGTATCTCTGCCGACGTAGTGCGTAACTTCCTCCGCCAGCCGGTGAAAGCGTTGATTCTGCGCTCCTATGGCGTAGGTAATGCCCCGCAGAACGGCGAATTCCTGAAAGAGCTCCAGGAAGCCAGCGAGCGCGGAATTGTGGTCGTGAACCTGACCCAGTGCATGTCCGGAAAGGTCAACATGGGCGGCTATGCCACCGGCAACGCGCTGGCTCATGCGGGAGTCATCAGCGGCTTCGATATGACCGTTGAGGCAACGCTGACTAAACTTCACTATTTACTGAGTCAGGATCTGGACATTCAGTCCATTCGCAGCGCGATGATGCAAAACCTGCGCGGCGAGCTGACCCCGGACGAATAAGGAGTGCTCATGAAGCAACGCGCCCTGCTACTGGTCGATTTGCAAAATGATTTCTGCGCGGGCGGTGCGCTGGCCGTCGCCGAAGGTGACAGCACCGTTGACGTGGCAAACACGCTAATTGACTGGTGCAAAGCCCGCGGCGAAGCGGTTGTCGCAAGCCAGGACTGGCACCCGGCGAACCACGGCAGCTTTGCCAGCCAGCACAACGTCGAGCCTTTCACTCAGGGTGAACTCGACGGGCTGGCGCAAACCTTCTGGCCGGATCACTGCGTACAGCAGACGGAAGGCGCGGAGCTGCATCCGCTCCTGAATCAGAAAGCCGTCGACGCGGTGTTCCATAAAGGTGAAAACCCGGCTATCGACAGCTATAGCGCGTTTTTTGATAACGGGCATCGCCAGAAAACGGCGCTGGACGCGTGGTTACGTCATCACGAAATCACGGAGCTGATCGTGCTGGGCCTGGCGACGGATTACTGTGTGAGGTTTACCGTGCTGGACGCGCTCCAGTTAGGTTATACCGTCAGCGTCATCACCGACGGCTGCCGCGGGGTAAACATTCATCCGCAGGACAGCGCTCAGGCGTTTATGGATATGGCTGCGGAAGGCGCAACGCTGTATACGCTCGAAGACTGGCTGGAAACGCAGGCGTAGTCTTTTACGCCCTCTCCCTGTGGGAGAGGGCATCAACCCGCACCGTTATTGCATTTTCATCGTCGCAATCGGCTTCGGCGTGATGCCGAAGTCTTCTTTCAGCTCGCGCTTGCTCTTCATCACCATCTGGCCTTTGGTGTCGATCGTCATGTGCTGCGCGTCGGTGTTATTGCGCGCCTGCCACAGCATCACCAGCTGTAAACTGTTCTCTTTTTGCTCCGGCGTCAGCGCGACGCCGTCGGGCCATTTTCCCAGTTCTACGGCGGTCACCAGACGCTGATAAATTTCCGGCGTCATGCCGCTAATCATGTCATCAATATTCACACTCGCGCCCTTTCAAAGGAATAATTTGCTGAATCGTTTTTTCAACCCTTAATCTGGTCACCGTTCTCATCATCGGTGAAGCTCATTGAGGCAGAGTTTACGCAGAAACGCTCGCCCGTAGGCTGTGGGCCATCCGGGAAGACGTGCCCAAGGTGCGCATCGCAGTTGCCGCAGCGAATTTCCGTGCGCACCATGCCGTGCGACGAGTCGGTCAGGTAGCGGATGGCCTCATCGCTCACCGGCTCGTAAAAACTCGGCCAGCCGCAGCCAGAATCAAATTTCGTTTGTGAATTGAACAACGGGGCATCACAGACCAGACAGTGGTAGACGCCGTCTCGCTTGTTGTGCAGTAAACGCCCGGTGAACGGCGGTTCCGTTCCGTGATTCTGCGTCACGTAAAACTGCATTTCTGTGAGGTTTTTTTTCAAATCGTCAGGGTTACGTTGGTTCGACATATGCTTACATCTCGCTGTAGAAACAGACATCTTTCAACCCGGATTCTAACAAAACATTAACACCCTTGCGTGCACTTTTGATCTAAACTTATGTGTCGCGAATAAGCGGTCAGGCAATTGTGATCATGTTCACATTTTTATCCTGCGAGGACTTTAAAATCCCGGCTCAGCCCCCATATGGGTGCAAGCTCAAAGGGAAAGTGAGGCGAGTCAGTCGCACAAACGTTAGTCACAGGATTGATTTGTCGCAATGATTGACACGATTCCGCTTGACGCTGCGTAAGGTTTTTGTAATTTTACAGGCAACCTTTTATTCACTAACAAATAGCTGGTGGAATATATGACTATCAAAGTAGGTATCAACGGTTTTGGCCGTATCGGCCGTATTGTTTTCCGTGCTGCTCAGAAACGTTCTGACATCGAAATCGTTGGTATCAACGATCTCCTGGACGCTGAATACATGGCGTACATGCTGAAGTACGACTCAACTCACGGTCGTTTCGACGGCACCGTTGAAGTGAAAGACGGCCACCTGGTTGTTAATGGCAAAACCATCCGCGTTACTGCTGAAAAAGATCCAGCTAACCTGAAATGGAACGAAATCGGTGTTGACGTTGTTGCTGAAGCAACCGGTATCTTCCTGACCGACGAAACTGCACGTAAACACATTACTGCGGGTGCGAAGAAAGTTGTTCTGACTGGTCCTTCCAAAGACAACACACCAATGTTCGTTCGTGGTGCAAACTTCGAAACTTACGCTGGCCAGGATATCGTGTCTAACGCATCCTGCACCACCAACTGCCTGGCACCGCTGGCTAAAGTTATCAACGACAACTTCGGCATCATCGAAGGTCTGATGACTACCGTTCACGCAACCACCGCTACTCAGAAAACCGTTGATGGCCCGTCTCACAAAGACTGGCGCGGCGGCCGTGGCGCGGCTCAGAACATCATCCCATCCTCTACCGGTGCTGCTAAAGCTGTAGGTAAAGTACTGCCAGAACTGAATGGCAAACTGACTGGTATGGCGTTCCGCGTTCCAACTCCTAACGTATCCGTTGTTGACCTGACCGTTCGTCTGGAAAAAGCTGCTTCTTATGAAGAAATTAAGAAAGCAATCAAAGCTGCTTCCGAAGGCGCAATGAAAGGCGTTCTGGGCTACACCGAAGACGACGTTGTTTCTACCGACTTCAACGGCGAAATCTGCACTTCCGTGTTCGATGCTAAAGCAGGTATCGCACTGAACGACAACTTCGTTAAACTGGTTTCCTGGTACGACAACGAAACTGGCTACTCTAACAAAGTACTGGACCTGATCGCTCACATCTCTAAATAAGTTGAGATGAGTGCTTGATCCAAAAAGGCGACTTCGGTCGCCTTTTTTTATTTATAAGACAGAGGATTGCTTAATGATTAATAAAATTTTTGCACTTCCGGTAGTCGAACAACTTACCCCTGTACTCTCCCGCCGTCAGATTGACGGTGCCGACGTTATCGTCGTTGACCATCCACGCGTTAAAGCGTCCGTGGCGCTGAACGGCGCGCACCTGCTCTCCTGGAAACCGGAAGGCGAAGCTGAAGGCTTATGGCTGAGCGATGCGACCTCCTTCAAAAAAGGGGCCGCAATTCGCGGCGGCGTGCCGATCTGCTGGCCGTGGTTTGGCCCGTCCGCACAGCCGGGTTTGCCGTCTCACGGTTTTGCCCGCAACCAGCAGTGGACTCTGAAAGCGCATAACGAAGATGACAACGGCGCAGCGCTGACCTTTGAGCTGCAGGCAAACGATGAAACCCGCGCCCTCTGGCCGCACGATTTCACCCTGTATGCCCGCTTCAAACTGGGTAAAATCTGTGAAATCGAACTGGAAGCTCACGGCGAGTTCGAAACCACCTCTGCCCTGCACACCTATTTCAACGTGGGTGATATCAGCGCCGTGAAGGTGAGCGGCCTTGGCGATACCTATATTGATAAAGTCGATAACGCGAAAGAAGGCAAACTGAGCGACGGCGTTCAGGCATTCCCTGACCGTACCGACCGCGTTTACCTGCACCCGGAAGCGTGCAGCGTGATCCACGACGGCGCCCTGAACCGCGGCATTGAAGTGGTTCATCATCATCACAGCGACGTGGTGGGCTGGAACCCGGGTCCGGCGCTGTCCGTCAGCATGGCCGACATGACGGATGATGGGTATAAAACGTTTGTCTGCGTGGAAACGGCTCGCGTGACCAACCCGCAGAAAGCGAGTGAAGAAAAACCGTCTCGTTTAGGGCAGACGATTCGCATTGTTAAGCGATAAATTCTCTGCACCACGCTAAAGCAAACGGGGCGCAAGCGCCCCGTTTTAATGCATCAATTGCACGATATTAGTGCGCAATCAGAACTTGTAGCTCACACCCACAGAGAAGATGCCTGCCCAGGACTTATCGACCATCGGGCTATCCTTCACTTCGTCGCTCAGACGCTCATAGCGGCCGGTACCGTACACGCTCCAGTCGCCAAGGAAGTTGTAGCTCGCGGTCAGCTCCAGATAAGGATCCCAGCCGTCATCTGCACTGTAGCTTTTCAGACCACTTCGGCGCGACTCGTTTTTAGAGACGCCGTAATAGTAGTCGTTGTAGTTCTCGCTGTTGTACTGCACACCGATACCCGGCGTCAGGGTGAGCCCGCCGTTGGTGTAGCGGTACAACCACGCCAGATCCCAGATAAAGCCGTTGCTGTTATCCAGCGTATCACCCGCCAGGGCCGTACGCAGGAAGCCATACTCGGTGTTATGTACATAGGAGAGCCCGGCCATCATGGTGCTTTTACGCTTGTCGAGCTGGCGAAGCGCATGGCTGTCGCTGTCACCCGGCTTGAAGTGCGTTGGATCGTAGTAGGCCATGATGGAGAGCTTATCGGCCTTATCGTTCCAGAGATAGTAACCGCCGCCGAGCCCGCGGAACCAGACGTTGTCGCCTTCATAGGTGATAACGGGAACAGGATAAACATCACGGTCATACTGTTTATACGGGCTGTTAATGACGCCAACACCCGCGCCAACCGTCCACTGACTTTCCGCCTGTGCGGTGTTCACTGCGGTCGCGGCAAAGATGCCTAATGCCAGAAGTTTGAGTTTGGTCACAATCCATTCTTTCCTGTAGTCAAATAATCAGCGGATGAAGTGTAACCGCCATTCCCGTACATCCCAAAATTTTTTGCCTGCTAATCAGTCTGATTAACCCGTTATTTTTAACTTTTCAGATGACAACCCGCTTTCATTTATATGACCACTGAATGAAAAACGTGCATTTGTCTTATAACGACAGTGGAAATTTTTGGATGAGTTATTGATATGTCATTGAAAGTAGATTTTCTGGGCATGCAAGTTTTGCAAATGCCATCTACGCTTTAATTTAAGAAGAGTTTTCCTGAACACCCTGCGGTTCTTAGCGTCTGACCTGGCACACAGGTTGCTGCTCTGGCAGTGAGGTGCGAGAGATTCTCTTCCGGGAGCCTCCACTACTCATACGAACGGCTCTTATCCTGTGCTAAAAAACGAAAGGACGGCATGCCATGAATATATTCGATCACTATCGCCAGCGCTATGAAGCTGCCAAGGACGAAGAGTTCACACTGCAGGAGTTTCTTACCATCTGTCGGCAAGATCGCAGTGCCTATGCCAATGCGGCAGAACGGCTATTGATGGCTATTGGTGAGCCAAACATGGTTGACACTGCCCTGGAGCCTCGGCTTTCCCGTCTTTTTTCAAATCGGGTGGTCGCCCGATACCCGGCGTTTGAAGAGTTCTATGGTATGGAAGATGCCATCGAACAGATTGTCTCCTATCTGAAGCATGCCGCTCAGGGTCTGGAAGAGAAGAAACAGATCCTCTATTTACTCGGCCCGGTGGGTGGCGGTAAATCCTCGCTGGCTGAACGCCTGAAGTCGCTGATGCAGCGCGTCCCTATCTATGTGCTGAGCGCCAACGGTGAACGCAGCCCGGTGAACGACCATCCGCTGTGCCTGTTCAATCCGCAGGAAGACGCGCAGATTCTGGATAAAGAGTATGGCATCCCGCGTCGCTATCTCGGGACCATCATGTCGCCGTGGGCGGCAAAACGCCTGCATGAGTTTGGTGGCGACATCACCAAATTCCGCGTGGTGAAGGTCTGGCCGTCTATCCTTGAGCAGATCGCCATCGCCAAAACAGAACCGGGTGATGAGAACAACCAGGATATCTCGGCTCTGGTAGGTAAAGTCGATATCCGTAAGCTGGAAAACTTCGCGCAAAACGATCCGGACGCCTACGGTTACTCAGGCGCGCTGTGCCGTGCGAACCAGGGGATTATGGAATTCGTCGAGATGTTTAAAGCACCGATTAAAGTGCTGCATCCTCTGCTGACGGCTACCCAGGAAGGCAACTACAACGGGACGGAAGGTATCTCCGCCCTGCCGTTTAACGGGATTATTCTCGCCCACTCGAACGAATCTGAATGGGTGACCTTCCGTAATAACAAAAACAATGAGGCCTTCCTTGACCGCGTGTACATCGTCAAGGTGCCTTATTGCCTGCGGATCTCCGAAGAGATCAAAATTTACGAGAAACTGCTTAACCACAGCGAGCTGGTGCACGCTCCTTGCGCACCGGGAACGCTGGAAACGCTGTCGCGCTTCTCCATCCTTTCGCGTCTGAAAGAGCCGGAAAACTCCAGCATCTATTCGAAAATGCGCGTCTATGACGGTGAAAGCCTGAAAGATACCGACCCGAAAGCGAAGTCGTATCAGGAGTACCGCGATTACGCTGGCGTCGACGAGGGGATGAACGGTCTGTCCACGCGTTTCGCGTTTAAGATCCTCTCCCGCGTCTTTAACTTCGACCATGCGGAAGTGGCGGCCAACCCGGTTCATCTGTTCTACGTGCTGGAGCAGCAAATCGAACGCGAGCAGTTCCCGCAGGAGCAGGCTGAACGCTACCTTGAGTTCCTCAAAGGTTACCTGATCCCGAAATACGCCGAGTTCATTGGCAAAGAGATCCAGACGGCCTACCTGGAATCCTATTCAGAATACGGGCAGAACATTTTCGACCGTTACGTCACCTATGCTGACTTCTGGATCCAGGATCAGGAGTACCGCGACCCGGATACCGGCCAGCTGTTTGACCGTGAATCCCTGAATGCGGAGCTGGAAAAAATCGAGAAGCCTGCCGGGATCAGCAACCCGAAAGACTTCCGTAACGAGATTGTGAACTTCGTCCTGCGCGCCAGAGCGCATAACAACGGGCGCAATCCGAACTGGACCAGCTACGAGAAGCTGCGCACGGTCATTGAGAAGAAAATGTTCTCCAATACCGAAGAGCTGCTGCCGGTGATCTCGTTTAACGCCAAAACCTCAACCGATGAGCAGAAAAAGCACGACGACTTTGTCGACCGTATGATGGAAAAAGGCTACACCCGCAAGCAGGTCCGCCTGCTCTGCGAATGGTATCTGCGCGTGCGTAAATCGTCTTAAAAACAAGTGCCCGGTGGCGGTTAGCGCTGACCGGGCCTACAAAATGCAAGTTGGCAAATGCAGTACGGGGGGTATATGACCTGGTTTATTGACCGGCGTCTTAACGGCAAAAACAAGAGCACGGTGAACCGCCAGCGCTTCTTGCGTCGTTATAAAGCGCAAATTAAACAGTCTATCTCCGAGGCCATCAACAAACGCTCGGTGACCGACGTCGACAGCGGCGAGTCTGTCTCCATCCCCACCGATGACATCAGCGAACCGATGTTTCATCAGGGGCGAGGCGGCCTGCGCCATCGCGTACACCCAGGTAATGACCACTTCGTTCAGAACGACAGAATTGAGCGTCCTCAGGGCGGCGGCGGTGGTTCAGGAAGCGGTCAGGGACAGGCCAGCCAGGACGGTGAAGGTCAGGACGAATTTGTCTTCCAGATTTCGAAAGACGAATATCTCGACCTGCTGTTTGAAGACCTGGCGCTGCCGAATCTAAAAAAGAATCAGCATCGTCAGCTTAATGAATATAAAACCCATCGCGCGGGCTATACCGCCAACGGCGTGCCCGCCAATATCAGCGTCGTGCGTTCGTTGCAGAATTCACTGGCGCGACGAACGGCCATGACGGCGGGCAAACGGCGCGAGCTGCGCGAGCTGGAGAGCAGCCTGAAGGTCGTGGAAAACACGGAACCGGCGCAACTGCTGGAAGAGGAGCGCCTGCGTAAAGAGATTGCGGAACTAAGAGCGAAGATCGAACGGGTACCGTTTATCGACACCTTCGACCTGCGCTACAAGAATTACGAAAAACGCCCCGAGCCCTCCAGCCAGGCGGTGATGTTCTGTCTAATGGACGTGTCCGGCTCGATGGACCAGGCCACGAAGGATATGGCGAAGCGTTTTTATATTCTGCTCTATCTGTTCCTGAGCAGAACCTATAAGAACGTGGAGGTGGTTTATATTCGTCACCATACTCAGGCGAAAGAAGTAGATGAACATGAGTTCTTCTACTCGCAGGAGACCGGCGGGACCATCGTATCAAGCGCTCTGAAGCTGATGGATGAAGTGGTCAAAGAGCGTTACGACCCGGCGCAGTGGAACATTTATGCCGCGCAGGCGTCCGATGGCGACAACTGGGCCGATGACTCACCGCTGTGTCACGAGATTCTGGCGAAGAAAATTCTGCCGGTGGTGCGTTACTACAGCTATATCGAAATTACCCGTCGCGCGCACCAGACCCTGTGGCGGGAGTATGAACATCTGCAAGCAATGTTCGATAATTTTGCCATGCAGCATATCCGTGACCAGGATGATATTTATCCGGTGTTCAGGGAGCTGTTCCACAAGCAATCTGCTACCAGCAACGCATAATCCAACAGCCAGCGAACGCGCTGGCTGTTTTCTTTCGACCCCGTTCATCCCGTGCTAATGTAGAACGCTGCATACTGGATTATCACCGGGAAAATCGTTATGACTGACGACGTTATTGGAACAGGCACCCACCAGCAGCTGATTACCTTACTCACCGAGCAGGGCGCGCGGTTTCGCGTCATGGAGCACGAGGCGGTCGGAAAATGTGAAGCGGTAAGTGAAATTCGCGGGACCGATCTGCGACAAGGCGCAAAGGCCCTCGTCTGCAAGGTGAAGGGAAACGGCGTAAAAAAACACGTTCTGGCTATCCTCGCCGCCGATCTGCAGGCCGACCTGAGCCAGCTTGCCCGCCATTTTGGCGGGCTGAAGGCCTCCCTCGCCAGCCCGGCTGAGGTCGATACCCTGACCGCCTGCGTTTTCGGCGCGATCCCACCCTTTAGCTTCCATCCTGATTTGGCGCTGGTTGCCGACCCGCTGCTGTTCGAGCGTTTTGACGAAATCGCCTTTAACGCCGGCCTGCTGGAGAAATCCGTGATTATGGATACCCAGGATTACCTGCGCATCGCCCGTCCTGAGCTGGTGACCTTCCACAAAGCGTAACCGTGATGGCTGACGACCTGTCAGCCTTTTCTTTCCAGAAACAGCACGGAGGCGATGAGAATAACGGCAATAGCGAAAAACGATGAGGAGATAATCAGCGTTTCCACAAACATGTGATCGTTCATGATGGCGACCCCTTTTGCGATATCTGCCTTCGTTTTAATCCGCGTAAATGACAAGGTTATGACAACGACAAAATCTTTTTAAAACTGTTCTCTGCCGCGTTTGCGCGTACAGTAAACAGCACAATTTTTCTGGCAAGGATTCCCTATGTTTGACCCTACTCTGCTCATTCTTCTGGCACTCGCCGCGCTCGGCTTTGTCAGCCATAACACCACCGTCGCCATCTCGATTCTGGTGCTGATTATTGTTCGCGTGACCCCGTTAAATACCTTCTTCCCATGGATAGAAAAACAAGGCCTCACCATCGGGATCATCATTTTAACCATCGGGGTAATGGCGCCCATCGCCAGCGGCACGCTTCCCGCCTCAACCCTGCTGCACTCGTTTGTAAACTGGAAATCGCTGGTGGCGATCGCGGTGGGGATTTTTGTTTCGTGGCTGGGCGGGCGCGGCGTTACGCTGATGAGCAGCCAGCCCTCGCTGGTGGCGGGTCTGCTGGTGGGCACCGTGCTGGGCGTGGCGCTCTTTCGCGGCGTTCCGGTGGGGCCGCTGATTGCGGCAGGCCTTGTCTCTCTGTTTATCGGGAAGTCGTAGTCAGGCTGGCCATATAACGCGCCGGCGTCTGGCCGAGTCCCTTCCTGAACATGGTGATAAACGCGGTGGTCGAGTCATAGCCGAGTGACTGTGCCACCTGCTGTACCGATTTCCCACCAATCAAATGCTGTAAGGCCACAATCAGCTGCAGCTGGTGGCGCCAGCGGCGAAAGCTTAAACCGGTCTCTTTCACCACCAGCCGCGCCAGGCTGCGTTCGCTCATGGCAAAGTGGCTCGCCCACTGCGTCAGCGTCTGCCAGGCGGCGGGCTCTTCCGCCATTTTCTCGCTCATCAGCCGAATTTTAGGATGGGGCGAGACGGGCAGCTGCAGATGCTCCTGACGCTGGAGCGGCAGCTCGTCAAACAGAACGTCCACCAGGCGCGACGTGGCCGCAAGAGAGAGCTGTTCACGCGATTTTTCCGCCAGGGATAAAATCAGTTCCCGCACCAGAGGGGGGATTTTCAGGGTGCAGCAGCGGTCGGGCAAGCTTGCCGCCCCCGGTTCAATGAACAAAAAGCAGAGCTGCGCCCCCGGGGTAGCCCTGTTGCTGTGCGGCATTTGGCCGGGGATCCAGACGGCGTACTGGGGCGGAACCATCAGCATGGCATTTTCCACTTCGCAGGTGATCGCGCCGCCGAGGGCCAGAATGAGCTGCCCCTTACGGTGATGATGTCGGGGAATATACTGTTCCTCCGCCACCACGCGGATGCGAAATGCGACGGCCGCATCGTGCTGGCTATCGGGATCATAGCCGTCCAGTCCCAGACCAATCATCAGTTTGTCCGATTTTAGCGATAAACTGTCATTTTAGCCTGATTTCAACCGCCTGGAAAATCGGTATTGTGTGCGCTCGCTTGAACGTATGAGAACATAATGACTACTGCTATTCGCACCTCAGGAAAACACGGCGCGCTGTTAATTGCAGGCATCCTGATGATTGCCACTACGCTTCGCGTCACCTTTACCGGCGCAGCCCCGCTGCTCGACACTATTCGTCTTGATTATGGCTTAAGCACGGCGCAAACCGGTCTGCTGACCACCCTGCCCCTGCTGGCTTTCGCCCTTGTCTCACCGCTTGCCGCAGGCGTTGCCCGACGTATCGGCATGGAGCGCAGCCTGTTTGTCGCCCTGCTGCTGATTTGCGCCGGAATTGCACTTCGCTCGCTGCCTTCCGCCGCGCTGCTTTTCATCGGAACGGCGGTCATCGGCTGCGGGATTGCGCTCGGTAACGTGCTGTTACCCGGATTAATTAAGCGTGACTTCCCGGGCCAGGTAGCCCGACTCACCGGAGCCTATTCCTTGACGATGGGCGTCTCGGCGGCCTTTGGCTCAGCGATGATTGTTCCCTTGGCGCAGGGTAGCGCGGGTTGGCATGGCGCGCTGCTGATGCTGATGGCGTTTCCGCTGGTCGCGCTGCTGCTATGGCTGCCGCAGTGGCGTCAGAAACACGTTGCGACGGTAACGGGCGCTGGCGCGCTGCATAACCGCGCCATCTGGCGCTCGGCCCTTGCCTGGCAGGTGACGCTCTTTTTGGGGATTAACTCGCTGATTTACTACGTCATCATCGGCTGGCTGCCGGCGATATTGCTCAGCCACGGCTACAGCGAAGCGCAGGCCGGCTCGGTGCACGGGCTGTTGCAGCTGGCCACGGCCGTGCCGGGGCTTGCCGTTCCTCTGGTACTCCACCGTCTGAAAGATCAGCGGGGGATCGCAGGTGCGGTGGCGCTGATGTGCGCGGTAAGCGCGGCGGGGCTATGGTTTATGCCTGACATGGCGGTGATGTGGACGCTTGTGTTTGGCTTTGGCTCCGGAGCAACGATGATCCTCGGCCTGACGTTCATCGGCCTGCGCGCCAGCTCTGCGCACCAGGCTGCGGCGCTGTCCGGCATGGCGCAGTCGATTGGCTATCTGCTCGCCGCCTGCGGCCCTCCGCTGATGGGGAAAATTCACGATAGCGCGGGAGACTGGCAAATCCCGCTTCTGGGCTGCGCCCTGGCCGCCGTGATAATGGCGCTCTGCGGCGTGCTTGCCGGGCGAGACCGGGAGATCGCGCCCCGTTAAACAGTGTGGCAGACCCTCGGGTCTGCCTTTTTTATCCGCGCGCCGCGCGCAGCATCGCCTGTACCAGCACGACCGGACGTCCTTCCAGCGCAGCACGCTCGTGCTGGAATAAGGTGATCACGAAGAACGGGTGCGTGACCAGTTCCGCGGCACGGATTTCACCCTGATCGTCCCAGCCCGTCACATGCATATCTCCGTTTTCGAGCGCCTGTGCAAACGCTGGAGACACGCCATAGTTACAGTGATATCCCTCTTCTATTTCCGGCTTGCCGTACGCTTTGGCAATCAATGTATTCCTGCGCAGTTCAATCGCATCGGTTTTTTCCACCAGCGAGCAGGTCAGCGGCGCAATCACCATGGTGCCTTCGGTATCCGTCTCAGCGTGTGCCGCATCAGCCCAGCCAAGCACGTTTCGGGCATACTCAATCAGCGCATGCTGGAACCCGCCGCAGGTGCCCAGGAACGGGATGCTGTTTTCACGGGCGTAGCGCGCGGCAATAAAAGCGGCCTCGGTGTTTTTGTAGGGGCTGGCAGGAACCAGCCAGATGGCATCGTAGCCCACCAGATCTTCAGAGCTTGTCAGCTCCGTGGTGGCAAGCCAGTCGTAATCGGCGGTGAGGTCAAGGACTGCGGCGGCGTCGTCAATGGCTAGCGGGATCGCCTGATGCGCAATAACACTGGGATTGTAATCGCCAACCAGCGCAATACGCAGCGTCGTTTTAACCGGGAGGTGTTCCATGAAAGGTTCCTTATGCCAGAGTATTATCAGATAACATAAGGAACCTCAGACTACCGATCTTCTGCAATTATCACAATACCTTAAATTGGGAGGGTGGAATTATGATTCAATGCAAACGCGTATACGAGCAGGCTGGCCCGGACGACGGCTATCGGGTGCTGGTGGACAAACTGTGGCCGCGCGGGGTTAAAAAAACGGACCTCGCGTATGATGAATGGTGTAAAGCACTCACGCCCTCGAATGAATTACGCAAGGCCTTTCATAGCGAAACCATTGATTTCGCCGCCTTCAGTAAGGCCTATAAGGAAGAGCTGGCGCAGCATGCTAACGAGGGAATGCGTCTGGCGACGCTGGCGAACAGGCAGACTGTCACCCTGCTCTTTGCAGCCAAAGACACGAAGCAAAATCACGCCCTGGTATTAGCCGACTGGCTGCGCCATCTCTGATCAGCCGATCGCCAGCTCGTCAAGCATTTGCGGCGCTTCATCGGGGGTGAGCGGCATCAGATGTTCGGCGCGGACAAAGGCAAAGCCGTGCTGATTGTCAAAGGCATAAACATCGCCAGTCACCAGCCAAAGCGCGCGATCGGCGGTAGCGGGTAATTGCGTCATCACGCCGTTGACCGGGTTAACGAAACGCAGGCCGGGCTGATACAGGCCAAACAGCTCAACAGATTTACCAATATTGCGACGGCCTGACGCCGTGCGGGCACCGATGATCATCGCCATGCTGCCCGGTTTTAGCTGAAACATACTTCTCTCGCGGAAACGAATGCCAGAAACTGGCTAAGATTAATCCTAAAGAAAAGTGTATCGCAGGCGGTATCCGTCTGTCACCTGGTGGATTGCGGACGATCGCGACGATAGAGCGTCCATTCATCGATCACTTCGCCGCCCGGTAATTTGCACTCGGTGCGAACGCCCTGCGGGCTTTGAACCGGGATTTGTTCCCCGCCTTTCTCCAGGCAGTAGACGGAGGCCGGGTTCGCCATACCAATAGCGTGCGGCGGTTTCGGCGCATCGGGTGGCGTGGGTTTTGCGGTGCAGGCGGCCAGGGGAAGCGCCAGCGCCAGAAGCAGAAATCTCATCTCATTGATCCTTTTGACGTCATTACACCCTAAGGGTAACGGGTCATCGCCGCGTTCTCCATGATTTCTCCATTTTAACTGCACTTTTCAGCATTATAGTGTGGCATGTTCTCGATATGACCAGAGAACATCATTCCGTAATCAAGATGTCTTTGCCCCGGTCTCAACAACGGGGCTTTTTTTCGCGCCTGCTCCCCGCTTCCTGCATATATTAAATTTTCTGTATTCATGTTTTACTATGCCTGAAGCCTAAAAACTCAGCATAACATGCAGATGCAGACGTCTTCTGCCTGGGAGTCATTCTACGTCATGTCGGATATTATCCTTGCCCGTGTTTCAGAAACCCTCGCCACTGAACAATCCCTTGAAGGTCTCGTTCGCCAGCTGCTGGAGATGCTGGAAATTGTCACCGACATGGAGTCGACCTACCTGACGAAGGTGGATATCGAGGCGCGGCTGCAGCACATCCTCTACGCCCGCAACAGCAAACAGATGACGATCCCGGAGGGGCTGAGCGTCCCATGGGATGAGACGCTGTGCAAACGCGCGCTGGATAGTGACACGATGTTCAGCAATGACGTGCCTGAACGTTGGCCCGAGTGTGAAGCCGCAAAAGCGCTCGGCATTACCACCTACATGAGTATTCCTGTCCATCTTGCCGATGGTTCACTTTACGGAACGCTCTGCGCCACCAGCACGGCCAGAAAGCCGCTGAGCGAGCGCGCTGAACAGGTGCTGAAGCTCTTCGCCGGGCTGATTGCCCAGTCCATTCAGAAAGAGTCGCTGGTGACCCAGCTTCGCGAAGCCAATGCGGCCCTCATCGCGCACTCCTATACGGATGCCCTTACCGGTTTACCTAACCGTCGCGCCATTTTTGAAGATCTGACCACGCTGTTTTCCCTGGCGCGGCACCTTAAGCGTAACACCGTCATCGCGTTCATCGATCTGGATGATTTCAAGCTGATTAACGATCGTTACGGCCACGAGGCTGGCGACCAGTTCCTGATAGAAGTGGGCAAGCGTTTGACCGAAGAGAAACAGCAGGACGATATTATCGGTCGTCTGGGCGGGGATGAATTTCTGGTGGCGTCGTTGAGCACATCCCACAGTGAAGGAGATAACGCGCAGGTCACGCTGCTTAAAACGCGCCTCAGCGCCTGTATTGCCGGTGAATACTGGCTGGGTAGCGTCAACCTCATTTACCCCGGAGCCAGCGTCGGCGTTATCGAAGTAGACCCTGGGGTAACCGATCCGGACAGCGCATTACGCGACGCGGATGTCGCGATGTATCAGGATAAGAAAGGAAAAAGCAAAACACGCTTTCTCACTATGGATTAACCCCGTACACTCTACGGCGTTACAAAAACCGAAACAGGTGATGATATGAGAATAGGGATCCTCTTCCCGGTCGTTATTTTTATAACGGCGGTGATTTTTTTAGCATGGTTTTTTGTCGGTGGTTACGCGGCGCCTGGGGCATAAATGAGAAAAACGACCCTCATTATGCTGATCGTAGCCATCGCGGCGTTTGCCGGCGCGCAGCTTGGCTGGTGGTAAACCCGCCACGTAAAAAAGGCCGCCATCTGGCAGCCTTTTTTAACGCTTTTAAGCCTTAGCTTTTGATTTTTCTGTAGATAAACAGAACAACCAGCGCACCGATGACCGCGACGGCAAAGCTGCCGAAGTTAAAGCCATCGACTTTGCCAAAACCGAACAGCGTACTGATCCAGCCGCCGACTACCGCGCCGATAATACCCAGTATTACGGTGACGATAAAACCACCGCCATCTTTGCCCGGCATAATCCACTTCGCCAGAATACCCGCAATAAGCCCAAAGATAATCCAGGATAAAATTCCCATAACTTTCCTCTCTGTATGGTTTTTGTCATTAAATCAACGACACAAAAAAGAATAGCACAGGATTTCAGAAAGGAAATTTGTGACAGGCATCACAATGAGAGAGTGCGCAATTATTCACCAACAAAAAGAGCCTGCCGCATAAACTGTGGGGTTGCATCTTTTGTTGAGAAAGATTATCTTTCTCAACACTGAATGGTTGAGCGTAACACTCAGGTATTCAGTACGACATTGCTCACATTGCTTCCAGTATTTTTTGCCCACTCCTGAGTGGGCTTTTTTTCTGTTCATACCCCAACAAACGCGTACCGGTTACGTCCTGCGCGTTTTGCCTGGTAGAGCGCCTGGTCAGCGGCAATAATGATATTCTGCTGGCTGCCCGCGATGTCGACCGCACGCGCGGTGGAAATCCCGACGCTTACCGTCACCCGTCGAAAGGGGCTAAAAGCATGCGCGATTTGCAGGGAAAACACGTTGCGAATGATCGTCTGCGCCAGTCGAAGCGCCTCCTGGATATCCGTATCAGGTAATATCATCGCAAACTCCTCTCCGCCGTAGCGCGCCACAATCTGATTATCACGGGTAAGGCTCTCCCTGAGACTGTTTCCCAGCAGCGCCAGACAACGGTCCCCTTCCGGATGGCCGTAGTTATCGTTGTATTTTTTGAAGTAGTCCACGTCCACAATCAGTATCGAAATCGCTGCGTCATGCGCGGCACACGTCGCGATTTCCGAGAGGATTTTTTCATCAAAAATGCGACGGTTGTAAAGCCCGGTTAGCGCATCCTCAGAGGCGATAATCTTCAGCGCCTTATTATCTCTGGTTTTTCTGGATAAGTCGGAATACAGGAAGTATGACGCGACAATAAGTATCGCAGTGAAAACGAAAATGAGCAGCGCCAGCTGAATAGCCTGCTTACGCCACGGAGCGAGGGCTTCATCAATGCTGACGGCCACGGTGGTGACCAGTCCGTAGCGTCTGTTTTTCTCATAAGCATAGATGCGCTCGATTTTATCAAACCGCGAGATGGAGCTGGCTATCCCCGTATTTTGTACCTTGAGATATTTCCTGAAGAGCGGTGAATCAGAAACAATCGTGCCAATATAGGTATTTTTAAAGGGATACCGGACCAGCAGCACGCCGGATTGTGTCGTTAAGCCAATGACGCCCAGGTGACCAATATTAATCTGCCCGTAAAGCGCGAGAAAATTCTCGATACCCAGCGTCACCACCACAACACCGTTAAATGTCCCGGTGTGGGTTTCAAGGCGACGACTAATGGTAATGACCCATTTGCCATTGGTTCTGCTTACCACGGGCTCACCAATAAAAATCTGCTGATTTTTATTTTCCTTGTGATAGATAAAAAATGACCTGTCCGATCCTTTGCGTGGGCCTGTAAAAGTTTCATGCAACGCGGTAAAGATATCGCCCTGAGCGTCGTAAACAACCACATTATTAATCTGGGTAAGAAGATTATCCTGATTATTTATCATCCGCTGAATATTGGTCGCCTGTTGCGGCGTCATGCCATAAATTTCGATTATGTCGGAAACGGTAGTAATTAACATTTCGCTTTGGCGCATGATCCCCTCGGTGTAGACATCAAGGGTATGGCTCAGGTTAGCAACGCTGGTATTAATTTGCTGAATTGACTGCTGTCTGGACGTGGCAATTTGGACGGCAAGCGACAGCGAGATGATCAATGAGACAATGATGACGGTAATGGTTGTTGTGTAAAAAGTATTTTTCACATGCACGAGCTTTTCCACCTTATCACGCCTGACATCCCTGGCTGACAACTCTTGTCACTGTAACAAAGCTCGGGATAAGAGGAAAATGAATTGCACTTAAGCATGCAACTGAAGCTCGTCTTTATTTCGTGTTACAAACTAACGGTCTCCCTGGGTTTAGATAAAATGACTTTAATAAAATCGATATAGGAGACGGGCTTACCAAAATAATATCCCTGTAACAGGGTTATCTCATTACGGTTGAGATACTCCAGTTGCTCTTTTGTTTCTACGCCTTCAGCAACAATGCGTAAAGAGAGTTTTTTCGCCAGGTCAATGACGCAGTCCAGCAGGATCGTTGAGTCCTTTTCCTCTGAAACCCGGTTCACAAAGCTTTTATCAATTTTAATATAATCAATGGCCAGCGCATTAAGGCATGACAGCCCGGAATAACCCGTACCAAAATCATCCAGGGCAATAACAAAGCCGGCGTTATGCAGCATGTTGAGGTTTTGCACGAGGTGGGGATTATCGATCAGCGGTTCACGCTCGGTCACCTCGAGAACCAGCTTGACCTCTTTACCCTGAAACCCCTTCCCGAAGACGCGGCAGTCACCGATAAATGAAGGCGCATTAATATGTCTGGCGCTGATGTTTACCCCGATATGAAACCCGTCCGGTAGCTTAGGCAAAAGCGGCTTAAGCTGGGCCACCACTTTTGCCATTAACCCTTTGGTCAGCGGTATAATCAACCCGCTACGTTCGGCAATCGGAATAAAAACATCCGGCGGGATAAAGCCTGACTTTGGATGCTTCCATCTTGCCAGGACCTCAACGCCATATAACCCGCCGGTATCGCCGTTCACGATCGGCTGGTAATAAGGCACGATCTCCCCCTGCAAAATGGCCTTACGTAAGTCGTCTTCAAATGAGGTACTTTTCCCCTTGTATCGGCGGATCAAAATACCCAACGCCACCGATAGCGCAAGAATAAGCAGTATCAGGCTCAATCCCTGTTGCAAAAGCCGCGTCAGGCTGAAAAAGGCAGGAGGTTGCCAGACGAGGCTGAAGGGAAATTGCGTTGATGCCGTAAGCGCCCCCGCCCAGGAGGCCACTTTCCAGCCCCTCACTGCACCGTTGCGAACAAGCATGCTTTCGCCGACAACCAGCCCCAGATCCATGCTGTTCGATGCGCTTGCAATGACGTCCTGTAAATGCGCATCACTGATGCTGACGATGACGCGCCCTCCCACGATGGGCATCTGAAAGACAAGCACCGGAATGCCGTTCACCAGTCGACTGCCCGGTAACAGCACCAATTTTTCGGCAGGTAACGTCTCAGGATGAATAATCAACACGCCATTCCCGGGAAGGGAAGTACAGATGATCTTACCCTGCTGCTCGATCATGATGGCGCGCAGATGCGGTTTTAGCGCTGCCTCTGTCCCCAGCGCCAGCTGTCCGCTACTGGTACACCCTTGGGCCGCAACGCGCTTCGCCGTGCTGGCCGCACTGACTGCTTCAGCCAGAATGTTTTCTATTTTTTGGGTGCTGGCCGTGGCGGTATGACTATTACTCAGCTTCTCCATCTGCCATAGCTGCCAGTTAATAATCAAAATGCCGCTCAGAAAAAGAAACAGAGCGCTAAGAATAGGGATCATCACGTTGCGCACGATGTTTTCCTTAATAGAAAAATCAAGCATGGGTGTTCTGGTTGAAGAGCCTGTGCTAACCCGGTATTGCTTATAACAATGAAAATAGCGTAGCTGAGAATTGTCTTAAAAAACTGATACTTTCGTATGACTTCACCTGCCGTCATTTACTCACATGACGTGACTATCAGGCTTGTTCCTTGCCCTGGCTGTGTTAAGATTTGTGAAATCAGGGAGCGGACTGGATAACTGGAAAATGAAAAAGCTCATTGCCGTTGCTATTGCTTCAACGCTTCTGGTTTTCCTGTCTCTTTATGCGGTCAATGTTGTAATCATCGGTCAGCAGAAGAGCAAACAGCGTGAAATATCCCGTACCCTTTTACATTATTCAGAAGACGTGTCCCAAAGCGTGGCGCTTGGTCTCAAAAGCATCACGACGCAGGGATGTGATAAAACCAGCCTCGATCGCTACAGACAAATTAAGCTTAATAATCTTTATTTTGCCGATATCGGCTATATTGAGAAGGGAAAAATTGTCTGTACCGCTTTTTGGGGAAAACTCGCGACGCCCGTTGCACTTCCTGCAGAACTGCATAAAACGCCGAGGGGCTTTCTCCTGGCCCAGTTTTCGAGAAAAGACTTTTTCACGGGCAATGCGGCAATTTATAATAATATTATTATCTTCACCTCCCGCTATGCTTACGATAAATTCACCCCGGTTACCGCAAGCTATTCGCTCAGTGCTACCACCAAAGACTTCGGCAGAGTCTTTTTTTCGGCCGCCACGGAGCTAAATCAGCAGAGCTGGCTGCATTCGACGTTGTTTACCCTGACTCTGACACAGTGCAGCACCTTCTGGGACCTGTGCGTCATCGTGAAGCATCACGACGCCGGGCTGGCCTCGTTGCCTCCGTTTATCTTTGCGCTTCTCGCAGTCATTCTCTGTTTTATCTGGATTGCGATAACGTTATTTATCTTCCGTATCTATGAAGACCGTTTTTCTCTGGAACGTACGCTGATAAAAGCCGTCATCACGAATACCATCAGCGTTAACTATCAGCCCATTATTCGCATTCACGATCAAAAAATCGTGGGCGTCGAAGTTCTGTCGAGATGGCGCGATCAAAAGCACGGGGACGTCTCTCCGGAGCTGTTTATCCCATTAATTAAGAAGATCGGTCTGTATAAAAAATATTACAGTAATATTATCGAAAAATCCCTTTCCGAAATTGCCCCTCTGGCGATAAAACACCAGCTGATAGTCTCAATAAACGTTGGGCACAAGGAAATTGAAGATGGACAGTTCATTACCATTTTGCGCCGTGCGTGTTTTGCCAATCACCTTCCCCTTTCCCTGATGAAGGTCGAACTCTCCGAAAAAGCCGTTTCCACGGCAGATATCCTCGAGGGATTCTGTCAGGAGCTGAAATCGCTCGGCGTAAAAATATCAATAGATGATTTTGGCGTGCAGAACTCGAACCTCGCCCGCCTTTCGCTGCTTGAATATGATGAAATCAAAATCGATAAGTCGCTGGTGGACGGCATCAGCGAGCATTATAAGCAAAACATTTTTGTAATCTTCAGCGATGCCCTTGCAAGATTGAATAAAACGCTTGTTTTCGAGGGCGTGGAAAATGAAATTCAATATCGCTTTATTGCAAGCAGATATCCCGATGCGCTGATTCAGGGATGGTATTTTTCAAAAGCACTCACCCGAAGCGAGCTGGCGAAGCGACTCACCGGGGTCGCACCGTAATCCGAAGCCTTGCGCGTCCGTTTTTTTCCAGTCGGGCATTTCTATTTTTTACGCAAAAACATATAGTCGTCACATTCAGACGGTAGATTACCCTGAAGCACACTCATATTTTGGTTAAAAACGTGAAATTATCCTTACTATTACCAGTGGTACTCTTTTGTCTGACCGTTATTTTCGCGCTGTTTATAGACGCCCCCGCGTCGCATATTCTGCGGAAAAAATGCATGTGGTCCGATAGCGTGATGCTAAGCTGTATCGCAAAGCATCAACATAACGGCTTTTGAAGCAGGCTATTCATTTCCCCACTGATTGAGGAAGTTCGCAATATCATCGATGCGACCCGCACGGATCCCGGCCTCAGCGGCCATCTCCTGCTGGGCTTCCTCGCTAATCTCCTCATTATTCGATAAACGGGTGAGCAGCAGCTGGAAATAATGTGCCAGCGCGTCGCGCTCTGAGTCAGCGACGGGCTCTGCGGCTTCCGTCGCGTACTCATCGGCAATGTCATAATATTTCAGTGGGATATCGTTGTTCATAACTGTCTCGTCGCTAATCTTTACGGGTAAAGCCATCAGTATATCGGACGCCTAATCTCAACCAAAGCATTGCTTCAGATGAGTAACGCAAGCAGCGCTGCGAGAGCGGGCGCGGCCTGGACATACAAAATTTTTCGGCTGGCGGTGGCTGCGCCAAAGAGCCCGGCGATCAATACGCAGGTCAGGAAGAAGATGGCCACCTGAATACCCTTTTCGCCGAGCCAGAGGCTCCAGAGCAGACCGGCAGCCAGAAAACCGTTATACAACCCTTGGTTTGCGGCCAGCACGCGGGTCTCGCGCGCAAAATCAGGACGCAGATTAAAGGCCTTGTGCCCTGTTTTCGTATCCCACAGGAACATTTCCAGCACAAGAATGTAGAGATGAATGAAAGCAACGACAGCGATAAGGACGGTGGCTAACATCGTGTTGTCTCCCGCAGGCAGAGGCAAAAAAAACGGGAACCCTCAGGCCCCCGCTCTTGTTTAATCCAGAATCTGGATTACATGTTCGCGATAATCGCGTCGCCAAACTCTGAACATTTCAGCAGCTTAGCGCCCTCCATCAGACGTTCGAAATCGTAAGTTACGGTTTTCGCGTTGATCGCGCCTTCCATACCTTTAACGATCAGGTCTGCGGCTTCAAACCATTCCATATGGCGCAGCATCATCTCTGCGGACAGGATGATAGAGCCTGGGTTCACTTTGTCCTGACCCGCGTATTTTGGTGCAGTACCGTGGGTCGCTTCGAACAGAGCGCACTCGTCACCGATGTTCGCGCCAGGGGCGATACCGATACCGCCAACCTGTGCTGCCAGGGCGTCAGAGATGTAGTCACCGTTCAGGTTCATACAGGCAATCACGTCGTATTCTGCAGGACGCAGCAGGATCTGCTGCAGGAACGCATCGGCGATCACATCTTTAATGATGATCTCTTTGCCGGTGTTCGGGTTCTTAATTTTCTGCCATGGGCCACCGTCGATCAGCTCACCGCCGAACTCTTCTTTCGCCAACTGGTAACCCCAGTCTTTGAACGCGCCTTCGGTGAACTTCATGATGTTGCCTTTGTGAACCAGGGTCACAGAGTCACGGTCGTTGGTGATCGCGTATTCGATAGCCGCACGCACCAGACGTTTAGTACCCTCTTCAGAGCATGGCTTGATGCCGATACCGCAATGCTCAGGGAAGCGAATTTTCTTCACGCCCATCTCTTCGCGCAGGAATTTAATCACTTTTTCTGCGTCAGCAGAGTCCGCTTTCCATTCGATACCCGCGTAGATGTCTTCTGAGTTTTCGCGGAAGATAACCATATCGGTCAGTTCAGGGTGCTTAACCGGGCTTGGGGTGCCCTGATAGTAACGAACCGGGCGCAGACACACGTACAGGTCCAGCTCCTGACGCAGTGCCACGTTCAGGGAACGGATACCGCCGCCAACTGGCGTCGTCAGTGGGCCTTTAATAGCAACGCGGTAGTCGCGGATCAGATCCAGCGTTTCTGCTGGCAGCCAGACGTCCTGGCCATAAACTTGAGTAGATTTCTCACCGGTGTAAATTTCCATCCAGGAAATTTTACGCTCGCCTTTGTAGGCTTTCTCAACAGCGGCATCAACCACTTTCAGCATCGCCGGGGTAACGTCTACACCGATACCGTCACCTTCGATGAACGGGATAATCGGATTGTGAGGAACGTTAATCTTGCCGTTTTGCAGGGTGATCTTTTTACCTTCCGCCGGAACAACTACTTTGCTTTCCATTAACCTCTCCTTCGAGCGCTTCTGGTTGTTACTGATCTTATGTTAATAAATTGTAATGAGCCCTTCGATAGTACCTGATTGTCCTGCGCCATGAAAGGTCTTCGTTATTAGGCTATAATGCGGCAATTGATAACGCCTGAAAATACCATGAAGAAAACTTCTTTTACAAAACACCGGGTTGAGCGATTCAGCTCGCGACAAGCCGCCAGAAGACCGCAGGAAACCCAGCCGAAGCGGGTTATTTTATTCAATAAACCCTACGATGTTTTGCCACAGTTTACCGATGAAGCCGGACGCAGCACGCTGAAGGATTATATCCCTGTTCAGGGCGTCTACGCGGCCGGGCGCCTGGACCGCGACAGCGAAGGCCTTCTGGTCTTAACCAACGACGGCGCGTTGCAGGCGAAGCTCACGCAGCCGGGCAAACGCACCGGCAAAATTTACTTCGTCCAGGTGGAAGGCGAGCCGGATGACGCGACGCTGGCAGCGCTACGCAGCGGCGTGACGTTGAACGACGGCCCAACCCTGCCGGCGGGTATTGAACGCGTGAATGAACCGGAGTGGCTGTGGCCGCGCAACCCGCCGATTCGCGAACGCAAATCCATTCCAACAAGCTGGCTCAAAATCACCCTTTATGAAGGCCGCAACCGCCAGGTTCGGCGCATGACCGCACACGTCGGCTTCCCTACCCTGCGTCTGATTCGCTACGCCATGGGCAGCTACACCCTGGAAACGCTGGCAAACGGCGAATGGCGCGACGTTACCCCTTAAGGAGTCACTATGTTTAAACCTCATGTCACGGTTGCCTGCGTGGTCCACGCCCGGGGTAAATTCCTTGTTGTCGAAGAGAGCATTAACGGCAAAGCGCTGTGGAACCAGCCTGCCGGACACCTTGAAGCCAATGAGACCCTGCTGCAGGCAGCGAAACGCGAGCTGTGGGAAGAGACCGGTATTCACGCTGAGCCTCAGCACCTCATCCGCATGCATCAGTGGATCGCACCTGACCACACGCCCTTCCTGCGCTTTTTATTCGCCGTTGAGCTTAGCGAAACGTGCGCCACAGAGCCGCAGGATGACGATATCGACCGCTGTCTGTGGGTCACTGCCGACGAGATCCTGAACGCGCCAAACCTGCGCTCGCCGCTGGTTGCGGAAAGCATTCGCTGCTGGCAGTCAGGCGCACGCCTGCCGCTGGATGTTATCGGCGCATTTAACTGGCCGTTTACAGAGGGTGCCAATGGTGGGGGGGCGTGATAGAATACGCCGCCTTGAAGTTCAATGTCGTGAGTATTCCATGTCAGATAACAGCCAGAAAAAAGTGATCGTCGGCATGTCCGGCGGTGTCGATTCCTCCGTTTCCGCCTACCTGTTACAGCAACAGGGCTATAAGGTGGAGGGCCTGTTCATGAAGAACTGGGAGGAAGATGATGGCGAGGAATACTGCACCGCCGCAGCGGATCTCGCCGACGCGCAGGCCGTATGCGATAAGCTCGGCATTGAGCTGCACACCGTTAACTTTGCCGCAGAATACTGGGATAACGTTTTTGAACTCTTCCTCGAAGAGTACAAAGCGGGCCGCACGCCGAACCCGGATATTCTGTGCAACAAAGAGATCAAATTTAAGGCCTTCCTGGAATTCGCCGCAGAAGATTTGGGCGCAGACTATATTGCGACCGGCCACTACGTGCGCCGTGCAGACGTGAATGGCAAAAGCCAGCTGCTGCGCGGTCTGGACGGCAACAAAGATCAAAGCTACTTCCTCTATACGCTGAGCCACGAGCAAATCGCCCAGAGCCTGTTCCCGGTCGGCGAGCTGGAAAAGCCGCAGGTGCGTAAAATCGCCGAAGAGCTGGACCTGATCACCGCAAAGAAAAAAGACTCTACCGGCATCTGCTTCATCGGCGAGCGCAAATTCCGCGATTTCCTCGGACGTTACCTGCCCGCACAGCCGGGTAAAATTGTCACCGTCGACGGGGAAGAGATTGGCCAGCACCAGGGGCTGATGTACCACACCTTAGGCCAGCGTAAAGGCCTGGGTATCGGCGGGACGAAAGAAGGTAGCGAAGATCCGTGGTACGTAGTCGACAAAGATGTCGAAAACAATATTCTGGTTGTTGCTCAGGGTCACGACCATCCGCGTCTGATGTCCGTTGGCCTGATCGCGCAACAGCTGCACTGGGTCGATCGTGAGCCGCTGAAAGGCACGCTGCGCTGCACGGTGAAAACACGCTACCGTCAGACCGATATTCCTTGCACCGTTACCGCGCTCGATGACGATCGCATTGACGTGCGCTTCGACGAGCCGGTTGCCGCCGTCACCCCAGGTCAGTCTGCTGTCTTCTACAGCGGTGAGATCTGCCTGGGCGGCGGGATCATTGAACAGCGCCTGCCGCTGCCTGCTGTTTAATACGATTGCACACATAAAGGAGACCGTGTGGCGAAGAACTATTATGACATCACCCTGGCGCTGGCGGGAATTTGCCAGTCAGCCCGTCTGGTGCAACAGCTCGCGCATCAGGGTCATTGCGACGCTGACGCCCTGCACGTTTCGCTGAACAGCGTTATCGATCTCAACCCCGGCTCGACCCTGGGCGTGTTCGGCGGCAGTGAAACCAATCTTCGTCTCGGTCTTGAAACTCTGCTGGGCGTGCTTAACGCCAGCAGCCGTCAGGGATTAAACGCGGAGCTGACCCGCTACACGTTAAGCCTGATGGTGCTGGAACGTAAGCTGAACGCCGCAAAAGGCGCAATGAATACGCTGGGCGATCGCATTGCCGGGCTGCAGCGTCAGCTCGACCATTTTGACCTGCAGTCGGAAACGCTGCTGAGCGCTATGGCCGGCATTTATGTTGACGTCATCAGCCCGCTGGGCCCGCGTATTCAGGTCACCGGATCCCCTGCCGTGCTGCAAAGTCCGCAGGTACAGGCAAAAGTGCGCGCGTCCCTGCTGGCAGGTATCCGCGCCGCCGTGCTGTGGCACCAGGTGGGCGGTGGCCGCCTGCAGTTAATGTTTTCTCGTAATCGCCTGACCACTCAGGCAAAACAAATTCTTGCTCATTGTTAACCTCCCGGAGTTGCGAATTATGGAATTATCCTCACTGACCGCCGTATCCCCTGTCGATGGACGCTACGGCGATAAAGTCAGCGCGCTGCGCGGGATCTTCAGCGAATATGGTTTGCTGAAGTTCCGTGTTCAGGTTGAAGTACGCTGGCTGCAAAAGCTGGCCGCCCAGGCAGCAATCAAGGAAGTTCCTGCTTTTGACGAAAAGGCAAACGATTACCTTGATAAAATCGTTGCTGAGTTTAGCGAACAAGACGCCGCGCGCATTAAAACCATCGAACGCACCACCAACCACGACGTGAAAGCGGTTGAGTACTTCCTGAAAGAGAAAGTGGAAAGCGTCCCTGCGCTGCACGCCGTGTCTGAGTTCATTCACTTCGCCTGTACCTCTGAAGACATCAACAACCTCTCTCACGCGCTGATGCTCTCCACCGCGCGTAAAGAGGTGGTGCTGCCTTACTGGCGTAAAATCATCGACGCGGTAAAAGCGCTGTCTGTGGAATACCGCGACATTCCGCTGCTCTCCCGTACCCACGGCCAGCCAGCCACCCCATCCACGATGGGTAAAGAGATGGCGAACGTCGCGTACCGCATGGAGCGCCAGTATCGTCAGCTGGAGCAGATTGAGATCCTCGGCAAAATCAACGGCGCGGTCGGTAACTATAACGCCCACATCGCCGCTTATCCGGAAGTGGACTGGCACCAGTTCAGCGAAGAGTTCGTGACCTCTCTGGGCATTCAGTGGAACCCGTACACCACGCAGATTGAGCCGCACGACTATATCGCCGAACTGTTTGACTGCATCGCCCGCTTCAACACCATCCTGATCGACTTCGATCGTGACGTGTGGGGCTACATCGCCCTGAACCACTTCAAGCAGAAAACCATCGCCGGTGAAATCGGCTCTTCCACCATGCCGCACAAGGTAAACCCAATCGACTTCGAAAACTCCGAAGGCAACCTGGGACTGGCGAACGCCGTGCTGCAGCATATGGCGAGCAAACTGCCGGTATCCCGCTGGCAGCGCGACCTGACCGACTCCACCGTACTGCGTAACCTGGGCGTGGGCATTGGCTACGCGCTAATCGCGTATCAGTCCACCCTGAAAGGCGTGAGCAAACTGGAAGTGAACCGTGACCGTCTGCTGGACGAGCTGGACCACAACTGGGAAGTGCTGGCGGAGCCAATCCAGACCGTGATGCGCCGTTACGGTATCGAAAAACCGTACGAGAAGCTGAAAGAGCTGACCCGCGGAAAACGCGTTGACGCCGAAGGCATGAAGCAGTTTATCGACGGTCTGGCGCTGCCGGAAGAAGAGAAAACGCGCCTGAAGGCGATGACCCCGGCGAACTACATTGGCCGCGCCATCACTATGGTCGACGAGCTGAAGTAACGCCCCTCTCCCCCTTTTCGCCCGAAAAGGGGGATGCTTTTCCCCGGTTTACTCAATGTTTATCCCCACAACAACATAATCAGCGTTAGACTGTTTGGTAGAAATTACATTCACTATGAAATCAGTAAGTTAATTATAAATCAGTGACTTACAAATGACTCTGTGTGGACTTTATCGGACAATATAGGTCGTTTTAAAGCCCCAAATCATGCCCCCGACTCTATTTTGCCCCCAAATTTGCCCCCAAAATTTACACTTTTGCGTCGCTCCTTCCAGTTTCACAATGTATCGCTTTACGCCTCTCTTACTCATCAGCATAATCGCCTCGAATCCGTTTGTAAGACTTAACCAGCGCGCGCTACTTTTTCTCCCTACCTTATACTTTCAGTCTGACATCCGACTGGAGGTTTCTATGTGTGGACGTTTTGCACAAGCCCAAACCCGTGAAGAATATCTGGCGTACCTGGCCGATGAAACCGCTCGCGACATTGCATACGACCCAGAGCCAATTGGACGTTACAATGTAGCTCCCGGAACCAAAGTCCTTCTGCTGAGCGAACGCGATGAGCAACTGCATCTCGATCCAGTTTTCTGGGGTTACGCGCCTGGGTGGTGGGATAAACCGCCACTGATTAACGCTCGAGTCGAAACGGCGGCCACAAGCCGAATGTTCAAACCACTCTGGCAGCATGGCAGGGCGATCTGTTTTGCGGATGGATGGTTCGAGTGGAAGAAAGAAGGAGACAAGAAACAGCCCTACTTCATCCATCGGGCCGATGGCCAGCCCATATTCATGGCCGCGATCGGCAGTACTCCGTTCGAACGAGGCGATGAAGCCGAAGGTTTTCTGATAGTGACGTCTGCAGCTGACAAAGGTCTGGTCGACATTCACGACCGCCGGCCACTGGTTCTGTCCCCGGAAGCGGCACGTGAATGGATGCGGCAGGATATAGGCGGGAAGGAAGCTGGAGAGATAGCAGCCGACGGTGCCGTGCTGGTCGACAAGTTTATCTGGCACGCCGTGACGCGCGCCTTGGGTAATGTGAAGAATCAGGGGCCGGAGCTAATCGAGCCAGCACGATAAAAGGTAAAAGATACCTGGCACGTCCGAAATGAGCGAGAAGCGGAAGTTCGCAGGTTATTACAACCGGATGTGTTCAGAATATGATTGGCGGTGAGCAGATCACCGCAACTACTTTTTAAAAAAATGACACCCCCCCAACAAGGCCAACAAAAAGAAGGCTGTCAGAATAATCTTTTAATTCATTAAGATATTCATCGTTGTTGCTTTTCATCTTCGCAATAGCTTCCTTGGCACTTTCAGCTTCAACCTCGAAAAAATGTTTTTTGTACCCTTTACGCTTGAGAAGATCTTTTGCTTCATCATTTACACTACTTTTGGTAAAGACTCTTGCGCCAGACTCGTTGTAATAAAAAACATATACGCTCACAGTAAACCTCCATGAATTGAACGGTTATTTTCTTTATTAACTTAGCACCGAACCCTGTATGGGTATAGTCATACAGGGTTCGGTGATTACACTGTTGCCGGCCCCTGGGCTTTTTTGACTACGGTTGTACGACACGAGCCATCAGTGCGTCAATCTGCGCCATTAACGCCCCATGGTGTAATCCTGCTGACCAGCTACACGTTGGTTAACACATTGTGATTCCAGCAATATCCGCTTGTGGCACTCAGGTGACCTAGATAATGGCGATCACTGATGCTCAACTGGACAGTAAGATGTTTTTGTCCAGTTGTACCTGCCTGTGCATTTATCTCAGTAATACCTGAATCAGCTGAACGAAGATATACACTGTTGCGGCCACTTGTATAGTCCGGAACCCCCATCTGAGATAGCGCCATTCATGACGTTCTCTGGCATCAGCTACTTCAATAGCAGGGTCAGAATATTTTCTTTTCCTAGCCCTGAATTCATCGATTACCCACAGGATGAGAATAAAGATGATGATAGTTTTCTGAAGGATAGGATTATCCACAAAGAGTGACTCCGGCCTGACCGCTGATGCAAGCAGAATAGATGAACAATCTGCACGTAGCCATCACTAAATGTAGGGGGAGTATTCGTTTTGTTCTGGTGGATTTTGCGGTGATTCTGTCCATGGCAGTTTGCTCCCCTGCTATCTGGCCGGCAGCGATGAGCGAGAAGCGGACAATGAAATTGTCCGCCAATTAATAACTTTCTGTTCATCCGGCTTATCAAAACAGCGATAGGGTCAGTGCCAGGTAATAAAAGTGGGTGTTCTGACACTTGAACTACTCAATGTCGCTATGATGATGACGTCATAACAGCGGTAATGCCATATAATCCAATACCATACGCAAGGTGAGTAATCAGGCTTAACAAACGCGCCACCCGTGGACGAGGTGTACGGGAGGCGGCGATACCAAAGCCAAGCGCGGGTTGCAAAATTAAGAACGGAGCAATCAAAGTTAACAAACCTGTCAACACCCCCGTGGAAAGAGAAGGCTCATGGAGCCAACCCCTTCCATTAAGCAAAAGCGGGATAAAAGCAAAAATTATCCCGGTCAAATAATGGAATATCCAGCCAGTAAGATTCTCCCCACGTATCTGTGACGCTGAAAGAATGGTGTGATGCCTGAATTTTCCTTGTGGAAGCCATAAAATCCAGCGGCCTACCAGCGCATAATTCAATGGTGGAATTTTTAAAATGAGCTTTTGACATAACGACCACAAATCCATGACCAGTGTTGCGCCAATACCCGTGATGACAGTTTTGAAAAAAATAATGATATCCAATACTTACTCCTTCTTTTAAATGACATAATAGTCAGTATGCAACTTAAAGTGAGGTTTAAGTCAACAATGAAAGAACTGGATATCAGGGAAATCGCTGACCTTACCGGAGTTACCCCATCAGCGTTGCGATATTACGAAAAGAAAAAACTAATCAAACCTGTTGGCCGTAATGGGCTAAGAAGGCAATACAATGAAAATGTTATCAATAAACTGCAATTAATCGCGCTTGGGCAGGCTGCGGGGTTTTCTCTTGATGAAATAGGCGCAATGTTTAGTGCAGAGAACAAACTCGCATTAGACAGCGTTCAGCTTCTTCAGCGAGCAGCGGAGATCGACGGCACTATCCGCAAACTCCAATTGTTAAGCCGGGGTCTTAAACATGTCGCATGTTGTACAAAGACTGAGCATTCCGAATGTGAAGAATTCAAAAAAATCGTATTCAGAGGGCTGCGACTCATCAGATAGATTATTTTAAAGCTCCTGGACATGTCCTACGTCCGCTTCTGGCACAAAGCGGACCAAGACATCAGGAATACTTATCGGACACTAAGCAGATCTGAATATCTCGTAGTATATCGAGGCGACAACATTTCTCGCTTCATTTGCCACTGTTGCTGAATGCCCTGCCCGGCAAAGTAGAGCGTTCCTTTCCCGTCTTTCGCGTTCAGGTGATCGAGCACTTCCATTAACCTTTCGCTATGAGCTCGCGGCGCGTTCTCATCGAACAAGTTAAGCTGGGCCACACCCTGGCTGAAAAAATCCCCCAGCATGATCCCAGCCTTTTGATAGCGATGACCATCCTTCCAGATTTTGTCCAGGCACTTTAACGCGGCGTTAATGATGTCGCGTGAATCCTGAGTGGGGGTAAGAAGCTTCATGGACGCACTGTTACCGTAATACGGCTCGTTTAGCGCAAAGGGAGAAGTTTTCACGAACGCAGAGATAAAGCGGCAGTACTGATGTTCACCCCGAAGTTTTTCAGCACCACGGGCGGCATAGCTGCAGATAGCCTGGCGCATCTGTTCGTAATCGGTAACGCGTTCACCGAACGACCTGCTGCAGACGATTTCCTGTTTCCCGGGCGCGAACTCTTCCAGATCGAGACATGGCTCGCCGCGCAGCTCCCTGACAGTTCGTTCAAGCACCACGTTGAAGTGCTTCCTGATAATCCACGTGCTCTGCTCCGAAAGGTCGAGGGCAGTTTTAATGCCCATTGCGTTCAGCTTCTTACTGATGCGCCTGCCAACGCCCCAGACATCCTCAACAGGCACGATAGCCAACAAACGACGCTGCCGATCGATATTGGACAAATCGACCACCCCTCCGGTCTGGCGCTGCCATTTCTTGGCGGCATGATTTGCCAGCTTAGCGAGTGTTTTTGTCTGTGCAATGCCAACCCCGACAGTCAGATGCGTACGCTTCAAAACTGTCGCGCGGATCTCTTTGCCGAAGTCAGTCAGGTCCCGGCAGTTCCTAACTCCCGTCAGGTCACAAAAAGCTTCATCGATACTGTAAATTTCGACGCGGGGGCTCATTTCCTCAAGCGTCGTCATTACCCGGTTCGACATATCAGCATACAGCTCATAGTTGCTGCTGAAGCAGACAACGCCAGCGCGCCGGAAAAGCTCCTTTTGCTTGAAGAACGGCTCTCCCATTGTAATTCCGGCGGCTTTGGCCTCAGCGCTGCGCGCGATTACGCAGCCATCGTTATTTGAGAGAACGACAACCGGCCGCCCTCGCAAGTCCGGCCTGAATACAGTCTCGCATGATGCGTAGAACGAATTCACATCACAGAGCGCAAACATACTCAGCTCGCCGATTTGACGATGAAAGTAACAACGCCGAAAACGTCCAGCGTATCTTCGCTGCCTACAACAATCGGACTGTAGGCGCTGTTCATAGGATTGAGCTGCACTGTCGGGCGCAGCTGCAGGCGTTTAACAGTAAATTCCCCTTCCACCGCGGCGATGACAATGTCACCGTGTTCAGCAGTCCGTGAGCTGTCCACCACCAGCAAATCACCGTCGCTGATCCCGGCTTCGATCATTGAATCACCCGCGGCTTTAACGAAGTATGTGGAACTCGGGTGAGCAACAAGTAACTCATTGAGATCAATACGCTGTTCAACGTAATCAGCCGCGGGGCTTGGGAAACCACACTGTACTAAGTCACTGAAAAGCGGAAGAGCGATAATTTCTCGCAGTTCTGTTGGCCTGATGAATTCCATTACACACACCTCAAATACTGTTTTTATATACAGTAGTTTCATTTATCAGGGTACGCAAGACGCCACTTTTCCAGCGACTGTTTAAAGCTTCACCGCTTCGCTCCTAAGCTTTTCTCACGCTTCGAATTATGGCTTTTGTAAATTTTTCGACAATGGCCCAGGATGAGCAGAATTAGGCCACCTTTTAAACAGCGTGTTCCGGCTCGTCATTAAGCGCAGTTCTGGCCGCATCAAGTTTTTTATTCCAGATGCTGTTAGCTGGCATTTCTACACGAACGCTGACGAACTGATCTGACGGGATATCAATAGGCTCTCCGTCATTGATCCCGTCACGTTCATTTCTGGCAAAAGCAGGTGCTGAAGGATGTGTGCGGTGGTAGGTTTTCACCAAGATAGAACCGTCAGCATTGACCTCATAATCCAGCCAGATTAGCGGCTGCTTGTTCCTGTCGGTAGGGATATCAAAACCGCCATCAATGCCACCCCAGGCGGCATCAGAATTCAGCCCACCACACCCTTCAATAAGATATTCCCCTGTGGTCAGACGGGTTACAGTGCAGCCCTCTGATTCGTCGTTAAGCTGGCATGAACCATCCCCGAATAACTGTACAATCGGGGAGGCGGCCTTCAACGTGCCATCAGATGCCCGAGTCGTGTTCCCTGTGTGGTAAATCTTCATCCAGCCAGTGTCGACGCCATCAGCCATTCCCATAAATTGAATGACTTTGCCGCTTAGGATTAGGGCGGCAAAGGATTGTTGCGCAGCTGGGGTGCCCCCACTCCCAATATTTCGGTCCGAGAACCTGATCCCCGAACCATAAATACCCGGTCCTCCTGACGTGGCAGGAGAGACGTTGCAGAAGCGAGTTCCCTGGCTTTTATCCCAGATGTCGCCAATTACTGGTAAATTTTTAGAACCCACACCAAATGACCCTGGTGCCAGCACATGACTATCACCCTCACCAGTATTTTTGGTTGCAGCATTTCCTAATTCCAGGTTTGTACGAGCGTCAACGGCATTCGTTGCCCCTGTCCCGCCCTGCGTAATCGGGGTCGCTCCATTGCTCCCTTTCTGAACCAGTTTACCGATGCCAGGGATTGTTATGGCGGTGCCGTTGATTGTAACGGTGATGCTCTGATTGGCTGAGGTTGTGGCGAAGGTCTCCCACGCGCCAATGTTCTCGTCATACTCTTTGATGAGCTGCGACATCGCCTGTGCCAGTCCGTCGACAGAGATATTGTCGGACACCAGGATTCCATACTTCTGACCGTTTAACGCTGGAGACGCAGCTGGTGTAACCGTCATGGATGTTGCACTGATCACGGATGAAATCTGGAACATCTGCACCGGGTTAGACATGACGATAATCGTCTGGCCGGCGCGAACCTGGCTGGCTGGTGCAGCCCAGTTCGTACCCGTCCCGGTGGCGGTGTTTCCGTTGATTGCAATGGTGCCAGTGTTATAAAGCATATTTTCTCCAGGCAATAAAAAACCCCGCCGGAGCGGGGTTGTATTCTAATGAGGTGGGTTATTTACAGGTAGTGCCAGTGAATGTATTTGCACCTACCCAGCGCCAGTTAAAGGGATAACCGGCCCGATACTGCGTCTGGTTATTTTGTTTACGAATACCGTAAATCTGAACGGTACTTTCCTGACCGCCAACGATGGCCGTGCCGCTGCAAATTGGTTCCTGTTTCTCGAGTACGCCAGCGCAGCCTGAAAGCATCACAGCGCCAGCCATACAGATAAGTTGCTTAATCATTTTGATGATATCCACAGGTATTCATGAACTTAGACAATACCAATATGAATGAGGTGGGTATAATTGATTAGATAGATCAATTATCTGTTATTGATCGCTCAAAACGATCAATCATAGGCAGCTGTATTTATCGCGGTTAATGAAATGCCAGTATTCGTTCCCCCTCCCGGGGAGCCTGTTCCGGTGGAGGTTCCCCCTGCGTTTATCCTTGTATTGGTCCCGTCAAACCTGCACGCCGAATAAGCATTGATCGTGTAGATGGTGGGAGGCTGGGTGGAGTTATTCACAACGATGGACTGCCCAAGCTGGGCAGGAGCAACAGCCCATGACCCGCTCAGCGTCTGGTCAATATTAATCCCGCCGCTTGCACCTGGCGTGCCCACTGTTTGCAGATCAGACAGCACCTTTGATTCGTTCGTCAGAACAAGCTTCCCGGAGGCATCCCAGATAGCAAATCCCCACGCAGGAAGTGTTTGCGGAAAAATTGCAAATACATATGCTGTCAGCGTAAAGCCCTGGTTATAGGGATTTACGCCACTAATGTAGACATTTCCTCCTATCCGATATGACATGACCGGAGTCGGCTGCGCAGTATCAGTCGTTTTTATGAAGACCATTGCCGGATAATCGACAGGAACCGAAAGATATTGCGCCACCTGCTGAGAACTGCCATTAGCAGAGGAATTGAAGGAGTATTTTCCGTAGAGGCAGAAAGGCGTTGATTGTGGCGTAACAAAGGGATTGCCGTTATCCATTAATATCATCGCGCCAAATTCGGCCATTATGCTTTCTCCATGAATACGACCACCTCACATTTTGAGGCCGGGTAATTACCCAGGCCTACAGAAGAGGCAGGGGTTACGGTTATTGTGCTGCCTGACGCGGTGATGCGCCTCCCTACGCTGTTACCTCCTTCATCAAGTGAGAGCACAAAGCCGACCTTCATTCCTGAGGGCACCGTAAAAGACCAGCTGCCGGAGTTTTGTCCGGCAGCAAGTTGTATACGCCCAACAACGGAAACTGGCTTTATACCGTAGTTGTTGGGTTTACCCGACGCATCCCAGGTTTGTATACCCCATGACATCAAAACACCCCTGTGAGTTTGCCAATTTGCACGCGGAGAACGCCATTCGAGTCCCTGATACTGTCAGTGACATTGGTGGATTTTCTTGCCCCCTGACCGTCGGTGCCGTAGTTTTCCCAACTTCCGCTCTTATCAAGTTTCCAGCCTGCAGAGCCCGCAACATAGTTATTTGACTGGATAAAGTTGCCAATTTTGGCATTGCTGATGGTTCCGTCGCCAATAACCGTATCCCTGATAATAGTTTGGCCATTCTGGATAACGAACGGCAGCGTAACCTCAGCACCGGCCTGGTGAGTCACCGCAAAACGGTCGGCCAGGAAGATAACCTGCGACTGCATCCCTGATGGCGTATTCTCCACCCCGATCCCCATGCCTGCGGCGTAATACTGTCCATTGCTCGTTACTCCAACCTTGATGTTGTACATCGCGCTGAGCTGGCCGTTTACGTTCGCAATAGCCTGCGCGTTCGTGGTTATCGCTGCCGTATTTCCGTTTATGGTCGCAGTGATGGCGTTAATCTGCGTTGCCGTGGCCTGCTGATAATTCGAAACCGTCTGACTCAGACTGTTGATAGACGCCGTATTGCCGTTGACGTTCGTCTGCAGGCTCAGCAATGCGCGTGCCGTTGCCTCCCTGTCTGTGACGATCACCTCATCAATGCGGTCCAGCTGCGCGCTGTTACCGGCTACCGATGCCGACAGAGTTTTACGCGTGGCCACCTGCGCAAGATTGGCCTGAATTATCGCAATTGCCGAGTTCTTCACGCCTCCCGTCATGCCGTCCATCGACACAGAAATCTCGTCTATCTTCACTTCGGCCTGCGCCAGCCCGTCAGCGTTCTCCTGGATGTTTTTAGCCTGCTGCTCCAGCTCGGAGGCATGATTTTTGATGTCATCCGTCATGCCAGCAATTTTTTCATTGCTGTCGACGGCATTCTCAACCACATCCTTCAGGAGACCTGTTTCTTCCATATCCTTGAGGATGGCATCAGTGATATCAGATACGTCCGTGCTTGACTGACCAAACACCCATTCGGTCCAATCACTCTGGTTACCTAAGCGATCAACGAGCCTTGCCCGGTACCAGAATGTTTTTCCGGCAAGCAGCCCCATTTGCTGGTAGGACGACGAGGGATAAGGCACGTCTGCCAGCAGTAACGGTGAATCGCCGTTTGCCGTGGCGCTGTAGTGGATTTCTGTCTTCTGCGTGTCCTGCGCCCCGGACGGAAATCCCCAGGAAATGCCGATCCCAAATACTAAAGGCTGCGTGGTGAGGTTCACTGGCATCGGTGGTTTTCCCACCTTGCCCGTAAGTTCTGTCTCTGCTGACGTTGCCCAGAGCGAGGCGATATCGAGCGCATTAACCGCACGGATTCGGACCACGTAGCGGCCAGCATAAATCTTGTCGACCTCAAAGCGCGTGTTGCCGGTGCGCGGAACATTAATCCAGTCGCCGTTGTTTTGACGCCACTGCGCCTCATAGGCAACGGCATTTTTGACGGTATCCCACGTAACAACCATCGTGGTGATACCTATCCCCTGTTCAACGCGGTAAACACTGGAGAGCGTGATATTTTCCGGCATTCCCTGACCGCGTGGCGGCACAACGCTGACGGGCCTGTCTTCAATCACCGCGCCGTCATCAACGCGCGGAAACTTGTTCGGATTGTAAGGCAGACCGTTAATGGTGACCGTGTTATCCGAATTAACCATAAGCCGCTTAACGCGGAACAGCTGAATAGCTAAATCAGGCTGGTCAAGCACCCAAGCTGATTCAGCATTTGGGGTAACGCTGTACGCTGTCTCAACGGTCACTGCGCGTCCGGAGACGCTTTTCACCTTCCTCCCTTCGGATTTGCCGGTGGGAAGGTTAACGATAAGTGTGTCCCCCGCTTTCGCAGTAGTAATACGGTCAAGCGTGACTTTCGTTCCGGAAGCTGCGGCTACGCGACCGCCGTTCTCGCGACCGGCCAGCGGGGCATTATTGAGGCCGATCACCTTGCCTATACGCGGGATGCGCCCTTCCATCCCTGTTTTAAACTCCACGCCATTGTCATCTCGGTTGGTTTCAATAGCGTAAAGCCCGTGCCGCTGCGCTTCCGATTCCCGCGTACACCCGATGCGGGACAGCTCTATGGTGTTAAAGCCGAACCGGTTAGAGACTTCCGGCACCCAGGCGCTGGCCTGATCGTCCTGATAGCCGTTGGCCGGATTGCTGTAGGTAACGATTGCTGACGAGTAGTTCGTCTTTTCCGATGTGCTGGAGAAGTTAAACGCGCCCACGATATTCGACTTGTTGAACACAAAATCGGGGTCCAGCTCGCGGGGCATATCGGCGTCAACGGACAGAAGATTGTTGGACCAGCTGATCATCCCCCGGAAGATGTTCGCCAAATCCATCAGCACGGTCCATGCATCGGTACGCTGGGAAATGTACAAATCGCAGAGATATCGCGCCTCTTTCCCACCTGCGCCGTCTGATACAGGCGCATCGCAATACTGTGCAATCTGGTACAAGGTCCATTTATCGACTAAATCTGCGGTGATACGTTTTCCCAGACCGTATCGTTTGTTCAGCACCAGATCGTAAAAAATCCAGGCGGGGTTGTTTGTCCAGGCCCACTTAAACGTTCCATCCCACGTTCCGCTGTAGGTGCGGGAAACAGGATCGTAGTTCGCCGGTACGCGGACGATAATCCCCTTCATTTCCACGGTGACGTTTGGTGTTCTGCCGTCAAACAGCTTCGAATCAAACTGGATGAACAGCAGCGACGTGTGCGGATAGCGCAGCTTGGCATCGACAATATCGGTCATTGATTCAATACGTGAAGTATCGGCATGCCGCCCATCATTGGTATTTTCCGTCAGGCGTCGGACGCGAATTTGCCAGCCTGATGTCGCTGCCGGCAGGTCAATTCGACAACTCCGCTCATACCCTGCATCTGCGATGCCATCCGCTGCATCCGTACCAAATTCAACGTAGGAGCCGCCATCGGTTGAAATATCGATAGCGAACTCAATCCGATAGCCATTCTTCCCGCCACTGTCGCGCAGTGCATAAACGCCGTTCGGGAATTTAAACCGCAAACGCACTGCCGACAGCTGGGTATTGTTAATGGATTTAACCCACGGCGTCCCGTATTTCAGCTCCGTTCCGACACTGATTTCATTCTCTACTGCCGGGAAGCCAGCAATATAATCCTGATCCACCGTGCCGCTGCGCCACTCCCACGTCACTCCAGGGAAGTTTTCGTTGCCAGCATCATCAAGCAGTGGCGTGCCATCGAGATAAATATCTTTTCCGGTAAAGTCTCCTGCTGCTTCCCCCTCGGTCAACGCCAGCAGAATTTTCATGTACGCTACGGAGGCGATTTCGGTACCGCGATTGCCGCCTTTATCACCGCCGCCACCGCCCCCTTTCGAACCCCTGATTACTGCCATATGCAAACTCCGGGCAAAAAAAATCCCGCCTGAGCGGGAGAATTAAACATGTTGCGAGATAAGCGTTATTGCTGTTCTTCTGCGTAGATGCCGCCGCTGATAAGAACACCGGCGACAAGACGCTTACCGTAGAGAAGATTGACGCCGTTCCCCGCTGCAGACTGGTTGATTGGGGAGCCAAACGAATAGCTTTTCCGGGTATCGCCGGAGTCCATCGTCATGCCCTGCGTACCGCTGGGCGTGAGCATCTGGACAACGCCCCCGAGCATCATCGCCGCCCCCATTTTGTAGAGAAACGGCGAGGCCACTGCGGCTGGCGTAAAGCTCAGCGCAAAGCCAACCGCTACCAGCACAGCGCCGAAGATGGTCTGGAACACCCCCGCCTTTTTACTGCCGATAATGACCGGCGCAATCCTGATGACGTCATGCACACCGCTCAGGCGCAGCTCTTCTGCAGTCACGTTGCGGGAGCCGTTAAACACGCTGTAGGTCACGCCGCGTCCTTCGCTCGTATCGAGCCAGCGCTCAAAGCCGGGGAGCATGATACAAAGCGCCCTGATAGCCTCCCGCACCGAGGAAACGGAAAGGCGGTGCTCACGTCCAAATAAAGTGCCGAGCTTGCCATAGAGCCGCACAAGCACGATTTTCTCAACTGTGTTCATCGCCATTCTGGTACCTCAGTGTCAACATTGTTCTCTCGCGCCACATGCCGCCGTAGGGAACGACTTCGCTCAGTTTTCCGTACATGTGGTGCAGCATTTTCCCGTCACCGAGATAGATGCCTGCATGGTTGATTTCTTCCGCTTTGTACTGCATCAGGATCACATCCCCCATCTGCAGCTCGTCGGCATGAGAATAAAACCCCGCTTCGGCATAGTGTTTTACATAAAGGTTTTCGCCGCGCGTCCACCAGTTGTCGTCACGGTGAAAATCAGGCAATTCGATGCCCCGTTCCTGCTGATACCAGTCCCGGATGAGCCCGTAGCAATCCCAGCTGCCGTGTATAAAAGGCCGCTTGAGGATCGGTGGTGTATCTGCCGGTGTTGTCACCGTGTACTCACCGCCTGGCCACGACATAATCACCCAGGGCAATCCGGAGTCATGGCACGACTTCAGATCGTCGGAAGAAGCGTGCGGCCCCGCATCCGGATGTGAATGAACGATGGCCAGCACCTCCCCCATATCCTCAGCATCGGCCCAGGCCTGCGCAGATATCATGAAGTGCTCAGAGGGATTTTCGTGTGAATTACTGCATGGGATGTACCGGCGCTGGCGCGTGGCGCGAATAATCAGGCCACAGCATTCATGGGGATAGGCTGTAGCAGCGTGTTTTTCAATGGCGGTAATAAGTCGCTGGCTCAGCATGGTTAAATCCTCGTAATCGCAATTGCCGGAAAACCGCCAAACGGTAGCTGCTCATCTTCCCCCCAGCGCAGCTTGCAGCCTGCGACCGTTCCGGGGCAAACATCGTCTGCTGGGTTATCAACCGGGTTGCCGAACTTGTCGAAATACTTCGTTCCGGTGTAACCGCAGTCCGCACCCCGATACTGTCCCTGCAGGCACCATGCGCAACGGCTGGTCATCTGTCTGGCCGGAACCTTCTGCCCGGTCACGTCAACAGGCGAGCTCAGCTTGAACTGGACGTCCGTTTCGTTATCTGCCGTTTTACTGTCGATGTAAAACACCTCCAGCTGCTCGGCAGTTGGATCGGCTTGTGAGTTCCCGTCTGGAAAATTACTGGCATCGAGGTAATGCGCATACGTTCGGTGGATGGTGACCTTTGCCTGCTTCATATCCTGAAAAAGGTGGCACAGCGCGGAGATCGAACCGTCCAGATTACCAACGGATAATTTTGGCGACACAGGTGTTCCGTCACCGTTGGCTTCAATATCCTCAATATGGCATGGCCAGAGATCGTATCTGATGCCCTGCCAGTAAATCGGCTTACCAGGTAGCTTCGATTCATCATCACCGGCAGCGAGAACTTCTTCTTCCGTGTACGCTACTGCGTGGTTGTGGAAATAGAGAACATCGGCACCGAAGGCGGTGCCGTCAACTTCGAACAGGGTGATCTGATTGCCGGGCTGTAGTTTTTGATCGTCAGCAGTTATGCCCATAGAAACCTCTCATACAGAAGAGTGAACCCCATAACAAAAAACCCCGCGAAGCGGGGTTAAGAGGACATAGTGAATATTACTTAACTTCGTCAGACCATTTGACTACGTCAAGTTTTACGCCATCGGTAACGTCTTTAAATTTATGGTCATAATAAACAAAATAGTACATTTGATAACCAGTGTATCCGCCATAACTATTTTTGGCGTTTATACCTACCGGCACTACAAATCCGAAATGACGTGTGCCAGCTGTATAGCCTTTCTTTGGCTCAAAGAAATGATATTTGGCTGAATCTGGATCTTTTAATCTGAGCTGAGTTATCTCTTTTATCTGATCCTGATAATCTTGTGGAAGAGGCTCATATACTGCAGCATCAACTTCTGATTTAGTCATTGGACTAACGCAGCCTGAAAGAAATACCGCGCACATTATCGCCATTATAAGTTTTATCATTGTTCCCTCATTAAATTGGCTCGGCCCTATATGCCGTCGCAAATGTGACTGTAATGGTCATACGTGCAAAATCAAGCGCTGTGACCTTCAGTTGCGATGCCCGGTAGAGCCCAAGTTCGCCCAACGGGTTGGTCCATTTAAATGCTTTGTCTTCGCCATGCTCGCGCAAAAATTTGAGCACAGGCTTCATATCCCCATTCATACCGGTGAACGTTAATGGCCATGACTGCGTCTCCGGGTTAATGCCGTCTCCGGTTACTGCCTCATAGCCATCACCGTATTGCACGCTGCTGGTTCGATACTTTATGTCTGCCGTTGGACCATTACGCGGAGACCAGGTAAACGTCTGCAATGCCATCAGGCCGTCCTCATTTTGGTGTCAATCATGCCTCCGTTGGCAAGTTCGCGATCAAGCGTTTCAATAACGAACTGCTTGAATATGGCTTTGGTTTCGCTGGTCAGAAGCTCCTGACTTTTTGAGGAAGGTTCCTGACTCGCGCCGCCCTGCTGAATGACCTGCAGCGGAATAGTTAAAGAAAAGTGGATGTTGCCCTGGCCTGCAGGCAGCTGCGAGTAGGTTTCACCGGATGGTTTCGGCATACCACCGCCGACCAGCCCCCCTTCTGCATAACCATTGCCGTATGTCAGCTGATTCAGGAAACTGAGCATACCAGGCTTCTTGACCACCGATTGCGGTACCACCCATTCGCCGCGGTGAACCACACCGGCGACGTCATGCTTTCCGCCGTCGCCGGTATAGCCCCCGTCAGCAAATCCGAACCAGCTGCTGATGCCCAGAGCTGATGCACCGGATTTGATGGCGTTCAGCATCAGCATCTTCGTGATCATCTTGCCAATATCGTCGATAACTGATACGGCCAGCGATTTGAAGTCCCCCTTTCCTTTTGACGCAACATTCCAGAGGGCAGTACCCATGCCATCCATCGCGTTTATGGCAATGTCGCGAACTTGAGCAAACTGATTTCCAGCGTCAAGGCTCCAGTCTGACAACCCCTTCTTCATGCCGTCATACCAGGAGCCCTCTACCTGTTTTTTCCGCTCCGCACCACTACGGACAATCTCTAACTGTTTCTGCTCTTCGTCCCTCAGCACCTCAGTTTGTTTCCGGTACAGTTCGGAACTGTGATCGGCAATCGTTTTATCCTGCTCTTCCCGCAGCTTTGCAAAGCGCTCCCGGACCTGCTGCTCGGCAACCATCTGGTTATACGCATCCGCGCCCATGGTCATCTGGGCGACACTGTTCGCATATTCCTGCTGCAGCTGCAGCGTTGAGCGGTAAAGCTCCTGGTTCTGCTCCTGAATCTGAAGGCCGAGTTTGCGCTGCTGGTTGGCTTTATCCAGGCTGGCGTTAATCTCCAACTGGTGACGCAGCTCCGTCTCCTGCGCCAGAATGCTGCGCTGGCCAGCCGTCAGGATGCGCTTCTCCTTGAGGTCCGCGATTTCCTGGTTGAACTGAGCCAGTTTCTTTTCCGACTGTGTCAGCGTCTCGGTTTGTTCGTTCTGCGAACGCAGCGCCGCCTCTTCCTGGCGAAGCTGATTCAGGCGCGTGGTCGCAGCATCATCGCTGTACGCCTTCTCGCGGGATTTTTTCTGCTCGGCATACATTTTGTCGATGCCGCGCATCGCCTGCGTGTATTCAGCCGTTCCTTTGGTGAAATTGGCATTAACAAGCGCAACGGCATCAGCCCGCTCTTTTTCACGCGATGTACCGGCTTTTAGCAGCCCGGAAAGCGTGTTTTCATCCTTCAACCGCTTCGAAATTTCTTCACGCTGCTTTTTCTGCGCCTGATACTGTTTTTCCGCCTCTTCACGTTGCTTGATTGCCGGGTCGGGAGTGGTATCGAGGTCAACACCTGCACCGGCAGCCATCGCCTGCGCGGTGGCTATATGCGCGTCCCCCATCGTTTTGAACGCATCTGCGACAAAATCTTTCAGCGATTTCCACGCGCTTTTCAGCCCGCCGACATTCGATTCCTGCTCCTTGAGTTTGGTATCAACGTCATTCATCGCCGCCTGCTGCAGCAGCGCCGTTGCTTCAGAGGTTTTCCCCTGGCGCTCGAGCGTGACTATCTGGTCAATCATGCTGCCGTTGAGCAAAATCCCCTGATCGGTCAGCTTTTGAAGCGCCTGCAGCGGATCGCCTTTCAGGCTCGACAGCAGTGATACGAGATCGTCGGAACTCTGCCCGATTTCCTCCATTCGCGTGCCGAGGCTGGCGACCTGCTCCAGCATATTGCCGCCGAATCCCGCCGAGACGGATGCCGTAACCGCCTTAACGGCGCGATCTGAATCACCGAGGCTGGAGGTCAGGTTCTGCAAATACATGACCGACATAACGGACTGCTGGCCGGATTTCTGTAACGCCTGCGTATACCCTTTAATGACCGCTTCGCTGTTGGAGTAGGCCGAGTAAATTGCAGTCACCGCACCGGCGACGGCAATAACGGCAAGTCCGACAGGACCGCCGACCATCGCCATTGCACCGCGCATCAGGCCCGCGCTGGCTGCAGCGGCTCGCTGGCCAAGAGATAACTCCTGGCTGGCCACGGCGAGCTGCCGCGTTGAGGTGGCCAGCTGCTGCTTCCCTGCAGACTCGGCGATATCAGCTGCCAGCACCGTTTTCGTCGCTTCTGCAAGACTGCCCTTCGCCTTCGCTTCAGCAAGATTCGCCTCCTGGATGGTTCTGGCGTTTTTAACGTGCTCGGCCTCATAGCTGACGGCCAGCCCGTACTGCTTGTTCACCTCGGCCTGTTTGGCAAAATGCTCATCGAGCGCAAAGGCGCGCTCGCGGTCGGCACGGGCGGCTTCGATGGTTTTTACCGCGATGTTCTGCTTCTCGATAGCTTCAGCACGCAACTGCCTGGCGTTCTCTATCGAGTCCTGAGCGGCGCTTATCTGCGCCTGGGTAAACTCAATCTGGGCCTGTCGCTGGGATTTCAGGCCCGTAATGCTGTTATCCAGCGCGGTGCTCATACCCTCGCTGAGGGCCGAAACCAGCGCCGTGGTGATAGAACTTCCGGCAACCGTGCTGCCAGCTGAAATGTTGGCCAGCAGACCGCGCATTTCATCCAGCCCGGTCAGCCGTTTGTCGACCGTTTTGCCAAGCTTGTTAAAGTCGGCGTCCAGCCCGGTAATCCCCTTGCCCAGCCCTTCAAACGACTGCCGGGTTTTCTGATTGTCCGTCTGGACTTTCCTGTTAAATTGCTGGGCGCTGCTGTCCGCCGTTCGCATAGCATCAGCAAACTGTGATTTAAAGCTGGCGGAGTTGAGATGCAGCGCGACAGCCAACGACGCAACGTCAGCAGCCATGTCCTAATATCCTGAAGCAGTCGGCGAACTGCTGGTCGCTTTCAGATTGCGCAGCAGTCACCGGAGGGGAGTTAACCGGCGCTGGCGTTTCGGCCTCCGTTTTCAGGAGATCGAAATAGGCCTGCCAGTGGGTCAGTATGTTCGCAGGAAGCTCAGCTATTTTGCGGGGGTCCTTCTCGCCCCATCGGTCCGCCAGCGTGAACAGCAGCCTGAGATGGGGCGAGTCGGTTAGTTTTTTGTGGCTTCCTCCAGCGTGCCGTAAGAATGGCGCTGAACGAGCGTAACCGCGTCGAGAAGATCGGCGTTCGAGTGCGCGGCCATCAGCTGGTCTGCAGTGGGCAGTTCGCTGGCTTTTGGCTTGCTGCCGTCTTCATTGACCAGCGCCGCCAGAAACAGGTTTACCCCCATCGCCGACAGCTCTCGCGACGGAAGCTTGGCCTGGCGTCCGGCTTCAACTTTGTCGTTATAGTCATCCAGCTCGGCGCTGGTCAGGCGGCGAAGATACACCTTCTGGCCGAGGAGCGTTTTTTCTACGGTGGTATTCAGTGGGTTGATAAGGGATTTGTAGTTCATGTTTTTTATCCTGTTTCATCAGTAAAAAGCCCCGCGACCGGCGCGGGGAAATAGAGGGTTACTCGCCGCCACCGGCTGGCTTCTCAACGGACCATTTAACGCTGTTCTGCTTGCCGTAGACCTCAACCTGCAGCACTTTGCCTTTCGGCGTGTCAACAGCCTGCAGGCTCCAGCCAGCCAGCACCAGTTCGACTTCTGAAATGCGCTTGTTGGGGAACTTCATGAAGAAGACCACCGTTTTTTTCGCATCTGCGTCGCTCAGCAGCGCTTCCTGCACGGTATCGGATGGATCGTCAATGAAGACTAACGTTTTATCTTCGCCCTCGCCCATGTCGGCCATGTATTTCGGCTCTGTGTCGATGAGGCGCGTCACTTCGAGGAAGGTGCCTTTTTTCCCCGTGGCCCCAATCCCCATCGCGCTCTGCAGAAGCGCGGCGGTGGTAATGGTTGCGCCCTTCTGACCGTAGCGAACCTCGGTACCCGCAGGGAGTACCGCGTACTCTGACGGGGATTTGATTTCTGGATCTGCCATTTACTCTCTCCTGATTGCTAACGCCCTTCGAGGCCCAGCCGGATTTCTGCGGCCAGCACTTTAAGGATTGTTTGAACGTTGTAGTCCATCGCCGGACGTATGAAGGGGGCGGCGACCTGTTTGACGGTACCGAACTCCTGCGCCAGCGCTTTCATGTGGTGAATTTTGCTGGGACCGACGCGCAGCGTAACGATGGTGTTATAGCGCGAGGTCTCTGCCACGTTGGTGCTGCGGATTTTGATGGAGTCGCGCATGTGCGGCCCGATGCTTTCCTCATCAAAACCGGCATGCTGCCGCATATCCTGCTCAACGACCGCAAGCGCGGCGCGTCCCGCATCGCGCAGGAGTTTCACCCCGACTTTTTTGTCGATGCTTTCCAGCAGACGGTCAAACTCCTTCCCGCTGGGGAACTTAATGTCTATCTGCATGGTGTCTACTCCAGAACGGTGAAGATGAAGTCGCGAACCAGCCGGTACTGGACGCGGTTGTTGGGAAGCGTGGTTTTCCCCTGCTGTATGCCTCCGCGCTCAACGTACTGAACGGGCTGACCTTCCAGTTGGCCATGAACAATGTCCTTCCATTCAGCCCATAGCGCCCTGTCGAACTGAAGCAGCGACGTGTACCGGTCGACAACATAAAGCGAAAGCTGTATCCGTACCTCGGACAGCCCTGTCCGCCTCAGCCCGTCACCGACCTGCGGGTCGGAAATACGCTGGAACGTCGCGCCTTCCTGCACCGTATCCGGAAGCAGCAGCGGGTAAGTATCCAGCTCGGTAATCCGCTCGACGGCGGATTTAATTGCTGACTCGATCATGGCGTGAATCCGCCTCTCCGGTGATGATTATCCGATCAGTCAGGCGCTCGACGTTGCGAACGGTATACACCCGGTCAGCCGTCGATACCTTCCAGTCCACGTCAACCTTGCGCGGGTACAGCGTGAAGAGGCACGTTTCGACGACCTGCTGCTGGTCCAGCGTCCGGACCTTCCGACCGGAGACCAGCTCCTTTTTGGACCAGGCCTTTCCGGCCATCACCTCTCGGGCCGGAAGCGTCTCGCCGAGCTCACCGCGTTCTGTTTCCACGTAGCTGAGTGTTATCCGGCAGTTCAGCTCGCCGGGGCGCAGGGGGTCGCTCATACGGTATGCTCCATTAGCGGGAACAGCAGGTACTCAACGCCCAAATCGGACGGCGAACCTTCTGCCGTGCCGGTGGGATTCAGATACCACTGCGAGACCATCATCTTCGCGGCCAGCTTGATATCTTCATCAATGATGTAACCCGTCTCACCTTCAGGCAGTGCGTCAAGCTGCGCCTGGTTCTCTACCAGCTTGCAGTAGTAGCTGCGCTCGATGCTGCGCTGAGCCGCGTCAATCAGACTGGTCAGCAGGCTGTCGTGCTCATCAAAATCCAGCTCGAGGCGTAGCTGGGTTTTGGCTTCAGCCAATGTCAGTATCATGCGCTTCATCGTCCTTATTCGGTTGAAGGGCGCGTTCTGCGTCTTTTGCCCAGACGGCGATATTTCGGTCCACCATGTCCTGAGCGACGGCGCTGTCAAAGCAGGCCACATCACCACGGCTGTAGCGGCTGAACGGACCAAGGAACGTCACCGCAACGCGCTCGTTTTGTACCGAAGCGACTTTTCCAGTCAGTTTTGACATACGTTCCTCTGGGGTTTCGTCCTGTTTCGCATCGCCTGCAGAATCGATGTTAGCGTCTGGCCCTGGCGCTGAACCGTCGCCATCTGGATCAGAATCGGTACCATCACCTTCATCACCGGCATCGCCTGCAGAACCGGTGTTAACGTCTGGTGCAGGTGCTGAAGTATCAGCTGAAGCTGCAGTCGTTACCGCTTGCTCGGCGTTGGCGTCGGTGGCGGTATCGTCTTTCTGAGTGTTTTTGGTTTTAGGAGCCATGATGTTCACCTGTAAAAAAGCCCGCACGGGGCGGGCTGTTAATCACGATTGTCGGAATATTACCAGGTAACGCCGGTACCCAGCGCCAGGCCTTCGATATGGCGGAAGCCGATATCATGCTCCATGATGACGCGGATCAGGGACTGGTTGCGCGCGAACGCGGAAACGGTGTTCCCGTCTGCATCGATGTAGGTCGCCTCGCGGGAGAAATCGACAACCATTGCGCCGTCTTCAGCAATCAGGACATCATTGAAGTCCGCAAAGTAAATCTCCGACTCCTTGCCGCCCGTACCCAGGTTCGCCGGAATAGCCGAGGTGCGCTCAATCGGATAGCCTTTCAGGTTACCCACTGCCATTTCTGGGTACACCTTGTTGCCGTTCCCGTCGCGCAGGCCAAACAGCTTCATGTAGGTACGGTTGGACATACCCCAGCCGCACTTCAGCATGTTGCTGTTACCGTCCATCGCCATGAGGATCAGCGCATCAAGGTAGGTATCGATGGTCTGCAGGTTCACTTCTTCGTCCGCTACCCATGGGAGCGTGCGGCTACCAGCTGTAGCTACCGCTTTCATCCCTTTCGGGGTGTCGTTGGTGCCGTCGTCACGGAGGAACGCCTTATCTTCTCGGGTGGAAATTCCGCTGATGATGTCGCCTAAAATCAGCTGTTCGACGTTGAAGCCGCCGCGACCAATCAGCTGGTTGGAAATCGGCACCATGGTGATCAGCGTTTTGGCGTTCAGTTTGACGTCGTCGAAGGTCGCTCCGCTCGCCTTCACATCCTTGCCTTCACCGACATAGCTTGCCGTTGAGCCGCTGGCCAGTCGCGGGATCGCCAGGTTACCGTTCGGCAGTGGAACAGTTCGCGCCCCGAGCTTACGCACAATGGTGCGGTCGCGCAGGAGCTCAATCACCTCGTTCTGCATGTTCTGCGGAACGAGCGCACCGCCTGAATTGGCTGCGGTCGTGATAGCCATCGACAGCCCCTGATCGTTCAGGTCTTCCGCAGCGAACAAAGCGGCCTGCTGCAGGTCGCCCTTACCCGCCGCGATGGCCATCACCATGCGGGTCATGCCAGCGCCTTTGTACTGAGCCGGTTCGGCTTTCACCTGCGCCGCCGGTGCGTTACGACCGTTCTGCGCAGCCTTCACCGGAATTGCCGTGGTGGCGGCGAGGCGTTCTGCCGCTTCCAGACGCTCAATGGACGCCGAAAGCTCATCAAACTGAGCCTGCAGGTCAGTGAATTGCTCCAGCTGCTCAGCGCTCAGCGTGCCGCCGTTCATTTCAATCTGTGCCAGGGCCTGAACCTGAGTGTTAATACCCGCACGCTGGCGACGCAGTTCTTCGATTTTGTTCATCGTTTTTCTCTCTTTTACGCATAAAAAAAAGCAGCCATCTGGCTGCTTACGGTGACGCTTCGCGTCGGGTTACATACGGGCCTGCTGATCCATGACAGCGGCACGTAACTGGATACTGGACTGCTGGGGCGATGGCTTGTATTTCGTGGCAATCGCGTTGATGGCTGACTGAGGATCGGACATCTCATCTGCCAGCCCTGCCGCGACGGCGTTCTGCCCGAAATACAGCGCGGCCTGGGTGCCGATAACGGCGTCAATATCCATGCCGCGATACTGCGCGACGGAGGACGTGAACGTCTGGTACGCGCCGTCGATCATCGCCTGTATCTGGGTCGTGGCCAGCTCCGTCAGCGGTTCATGCGGGGAGCCGTTGTTTTTGTTATCGCCGCGCGAGAACGTGGTAAATTTCAGCCCCACGATCTCCTCCCATTTCGACGCTTCCATATGCTCAAGGATGACCCCGATGGAGCCCACGCCGCTGGTTTCGCTGACGATGATTTTGCTGCAGGCCGACGCGATAAAGTACGCCGCAGAGAACGCGCTGAAGTTCACGATGGCCGTAATGGGTTTCACGCTGCGCGACTGGTAAATGTAGTCAGCCAGCTCCTTACAGCCCGATACCGCGCCACCGCCCGAGTTAATATCGAGCACGATTTCTTTAATGCCCGGGTCGTTCAGAAGGGAAGCCAGCTGGCCGCGAATACGCTCGTAGCTGTTCAGCTCCGTACACATATTCACGATCTGGCCACGCCGGGGGACGAGGATACCGTGGACAGGAATAACGCCCACGCCGCCGCCGCTTTGCTGCGGTTCATTCGTTTCCTGTGACTCATCCGGCCCCAGGGCCATTTCCAGCGGCGCCACATTCATGCCCTGCAGGCGGGGAACCAGGATTGACTTCACCGAGTCCATGATTTGCCGCGTGGCGTAGTGAGGCACCCCGAACACCTGGTCAGCCAGGTGCGGCAGGTTGATTAATTTCGACATTGTGTATACCTGTGAGAGCCTGATAATCAGGTTTTATGCAGTTCGCTGCAGGATTGCGCTGATTTCGCTTATCTGCGCGGGGGTGGCTTTATCCAGCCCGTGAACGGTGCTGGTATCGACCATGTTCAGCGGCGTCAGATACGTGTCGCCGCCCTCTACCGGAGCCATGTTCTCCATGCGCCGGATATCGTTTACCGACAGCCAGCCCCACTGGCGGCCCAGCGCGTAGGACTCGTAACGCGATTTCTGATCGCCGCGCAGCAGCGACGAGACGTTGAACTCGATGTAAAAGTCACGACGCTCGCTGGGTAACAACAAATCGCGCATCATCGCCGCTTCATGGCGCTTCAGCCAGGCCAGCAGCGTGTACATCACGTACTGAAGACCCTGGTGCTCGATGTTGTTGTTGGTCGATTTGTCGAGAAGCTGAATCATGTGCGGCGGGATTTTGTAAAGCCGACACACCTCGTTTACCGTCCACTGGCGCGACTGCAGCAGCTGCGCTTTTTCGTTGTCCTGCGACAGCTGCTTATAGCTCATGCCCTCCTGCAGCAGCGCCACGCTGAAGGCGTTTCGCACGCCGGAATAACGGTCTGTCCATTTGGCCAGAAGCTTGTCAATTGAAGCCTGGCTCTTGATGGCTCCCGCCTCTTTGGGACGCTCAATCACGCCGGACATCGTGGTGCCACGGGCGAACACCTGCGCGGCGTGCTGCTCAACCGCCATGCCCAGCCCGAGAACGTCCGCGTTCGTCTGAATCGGCGAGGTGCCGATGTACCCGTCTAGCGAAAAATACTTGATGTGATGCATCATGCGCATCGGCACCGTTTCACCCAGCTCGGGCAACTCGTAATACGGCATCCCGTCCGGCCCTTTCAGGACGATGACCTTTTTGGGGTTAATCGGTATCAGTTCAGCGATATCGCCGTTACCGTGCCGGTCAATCAGGGAATAGCTGTTCCCCTCAAGCCCCAGCACGCCCTGCTGCTGTTCGTAATACTCAAAGCTGGTGTCCTTTCTGTTTGGCTGCGAATGGATCACATCGTACAGAGGATGATCCGTTGCCCTGCGCCGTCCGCCTTTTTCGTCGCGCTGATAAAGCTCGCAGGGCAGCTGGGCGATGGATTCGGCAAGGAGCGTTACGCAGGCGCGTATGGCCCCAATCCCCATTGCCGTTTCCGGCGTAACCAGCATGCCCGATGAGCTCTTGCTGGCGCTGACGCTCCCGAGAACCGTTGTCCAGTTGCTCCCTCCCGGACGCGACCTGCCCCGGAAGAACTGAGGAATGAACATCAGTTACCCCCTGGAGAATCATTCGCTGGCGCAGCGGCTCTGGCTGCAAAATAGGATGCCAACAGGCAAAACACGCCTGCGGCAATAATGCCTGCAGGCGGGAACACCATCCACGCGCCAAACGAGATAAGCGCCGCGCCGAACAGGCCGATCATAAAGGTAATAATTGCCGTTAACATGCGACGTCTTCCTCATCATAAACGGATTGATTGCTGGCCCGACCGTTCAGCATTGCGCGGCCTATAGCCATAAACAGCGCTGTCGCGCCGTCGATTTTTGACTGCTTGTCGCCCTTCGTCGGTCGGACGATGTCGTCGCTTCCGGGGACATTTTTCCCGATAACGTTACTGATACACCATGACAGGACCGGGTTCCCGTCATGGTGGAAACGACCGCCAGCGAGCGCCGCTTCCAGCTCCTTCATCGGCGGCGACATGTTGGTGTAGTCCTGCCGGATAGAAATGGGCTCAAACCCGTGGTCCTGCAGCTCGTGGCTGAGTGCCGTGGCACCGCTGGGGTCGATGGGGATTTCGCTGACGCGGACCTTATCAATTTCTTGAAGGTCGATAATGCTGGCCAGGATTTCGCGATAATCCGCTTCTGCCCCATCTGTCGCTTCAAGCGCCCCCATTTCGACGAACTTCACATACCGGTCTGCAGTTTTGGCAATTTTCGGGTCCGTGCTCCGGACCGTGTCCTCCGGTACCCAGAATTTCGGCCTGATGCAGTAGTAGTGCTTCTTACCCTCAATTTCGCGGACGAAAACGCCAACACCGGCGTTAAGATCAAGACGCTGGGCAAGGTCCAGGCCGAGGTAATAATCCTCGCCTGCAAAGTCCTCGTAGCGCAGGGATTTATCGGCGGCAGCATGCCATTGCGTCATGTTGTAGAACGCGGCTTTACCGGATACCCAGATGTTCAGACGCTTCGTTTTAAAGGCGTTGACCTTGCGCGGAACCTGTTTAGCGACCTCCATCTCCGCCAGCAGATCGTCATACGATATCGACACGTCGAGGTTCGGGTTCGCTTTAATGAAGTTGATCGGGTCGGTCCAGTCATCCCCTTCATCGAGCTCATAAATCAGGCCGAACAGGCGGTCGTTAGGCACATGCCCGTTGAGCATCTCCTTGACCTGCTTATCCTTGTCGTAGCATGGGGATTCCAGCGACGTACCCGCCGTGGTAATGATGAGCGTCAGCGGCTGCGAACGTGCTCCCATGCCCAGCGTCATGGCTTCATACATGTGATCCGTGTCGTGCTCATGATATTCATCGATGATTGCGCAGTGCGGGCTGTCACCGTCGCCAGGCTTTCCGGCGATGGGCGCGAACAGCGAACCGTCCGGACGGGTCAGGCTGTCAACCCAGACCGAAATACTGAATTTTGAACGGAGCGATGGAAGGCGGTCTGCCATCTGCCTGGCCGGGGTGAAGACCTTTTTCGCCTGCGCCATCGTGGTGGCCCCACAGTAAACTTCCGCGCTGTTTTCACCGTCAGCGCAGAACATGTACGTGCCAATGCCTGCCGCGAAAAACGATTTCCCGTTTTTCCTGGCCACCCGGATATACGCTTCGCGAAATCGGCGCTTTTTGGTCTTTTTCGTGACCCAGCCGAAAATTGAGCTGAATGCAAACGCCTGCCAGGGTTCCAGCTTCAGTTTTTGACCGGCTAAGTCACCGCTGGAGTGCGGTAATAGCTGAACGAAACGGCACGCGCGTTCCGCCAGTTCACGGTCGAATCGGTAGGGGTAATCCTTATCGAGAGAAATTTTCAGATCATTAAAATGGCGCTGGCATGCCAGCTGGATGCTCTTGCAGGCGAGTATTTTCCCGTTCAGCACATCCCGCGCATACTGGTTCGCCATATTGACGCTCGGGTACGCGGCCATAATAAGTCCCTAAAAATTGGGACGATCGCCCCAATCAAAATTCGTCAAATTCGTTTTCGGCTTTACTCCCGGCGAGTGGCGGTCGTTTTACCATCCGGCTGTTTGGGTCAAGCTTCAGAACAACGCTCAGGCGGATTAACTGTGAGATATATTTGTCACGGGCCTTTACTGCCGCGCCCATTTTCTGCCCACCCGCAGCTGTCTCATCGCCGAGACCATCATTTTTGATTTCCTGGTTGGCATCGAACAGGAGCTGTACGGTGTTGCAGTACTCCATCAGCAGATAGCAGTCCTCCATTTCGAACGTGCCACGGTCGATAAGGATTCGGCATGTCCGACGCCAGGCATCGACAGCCATATCGCCGAGTAACTCATCCGGAGGGGTGACGGCACGAGTAACAGAACTAACCTGTGATCCAGTGTTTCCAGATTTCCTTCCCCCACCGGGTGATCGCATTCCTGTTCCCATACTTAACACCTGAAAAAATGCAGCAAAAAAAAGTTTTTATTTCACACGCGCAAAAAACTACCGGGAGCGGCAGTCCTTAAAAGCGAAAGGGGTTTGGGATTTTATCCCCCCCTCCCCATGCGCTGAGCGACCGAGTTTCACCTGAGACGTTCTCTTGCGGTCTTGGCTCTGTGGCATGGCCAGCATAATGCTTCCAGATTGAAATCATCATCCGTTCCGCCGTGAGCCTTAGCGAGGATATGGTCGACGGTACTCGCACGTCTTGCTATGCCAACGCGTCGGCACGCTTGGCAGATGTGTTTATCTCGCTGGAGAATACGTGCACGCCTGACTTCCCAGGGACGCCCGTATCCACGTTCGTGTCGGCTTTTGCCGTTCTGATAGTTGCGCCATCCTTCACCGGCATGCTGCTGCCGATGTTCATCGCAAAAGCCGCTTGAATCATTTGTCAGAGCAGCACAACCTTTGTGCCTGCATGGCCTTTTGATACGTGGGGGCATACCTAACGACCAACCTTATGTTTGAGTTTGTTCATATATAGCGATTCCAGAGAGACTCGCTTTCTCGTTGGTGGGGATAATTGCTGAGTTATCAGCAGTAAGGGGTAAGACATAATCACAAGTAGAAAGGAAGCAAAGGTTGCTGTCAGAACCTCATGAACAGCGAGAGCCTAGGCGGACGCCGCACCGTAGCAGGCCGAATTGCCGGAAAGGACCCAATATGATAATGAATATCATTTGCACAAAATCGAGCGCACAAGTATCCATTTGGACGTCCAAACGTTCAAGCCTCATCGATTGACTGACTAGATAGCGCCTCCCGCCCTAAATCATTTGCGGAGAGCATCGCCCTTTGCGTCATTCAGTGCCTGTTGCAGGTCAACAGTTGATGTTGCCTGAGCAGCTATCTCAGTCTGAAGGGATATGAACAGATCGCTTTCGCGTACAGGATATTTGCTTGGTTATCCTCGGTAAGGGATATTGCCATTACGATGGTCCTCACCATTGTGAGGACAATAAAAAACCGCCCGAAGGCGGCTAAATTTAAGGTTCTTCTCTTCGCTTTATGTCAGCTTCGATTTCCCTGTCGCTTCGATCTCTTTCACGCTGAGCTTCTTCAGGATCAAAATCAGGTAGCGATTCCCAACCATCATCAGAACCATCTTCATCTTCGAAGAACCAAAGTGGTATTTCAATTCGATCGCCAACTTCCCAATGCTTTTCATCCAAGACTTCTTTTGATGTCTCTTCGGGAACGTTGAAGTAGTATGAATAAACCATATCGCCAGAATTGCCAGTATCCTCTTGGATCAGATCTTCATCAATTCCCGACTCTTCCAGTTGTTCATCTGTAAGGTCCAAGAATTTAGCTAACTTAGACTGAGTCATGCGTTCTCTCCTGTGTAGTTGAGAGACTAGCTAAACACACCATAAATTACATGTAAACATCTGTTTTTACTGACCATGACGTCAATCCAACTTCAATATCTAAGCCCAAACCAAAGCTGTAGGTCTTTACGATATCGTTCATCCACGTCTTTACCTTTGTTGCGTTAAAAGCCCCGCTATTGCGAGGCTCTGGTTTCTTTCTGGCAGTTCGCCTGCCACGCTTTGTTATGCGCCAGGATGTCTTTCTTCGTCTGGCGGTCCATCACATCAAAATCGAGATCAGTCAGGTAGATTGTTTACCCTGTCACACCATCCCCTCTATCGTTACTGTACCCAGCATAACGAAACCGTTCACCAGCTCAGGTTGACGTCGTGACATCTTGCCCGTGAAGGTTTCACCTGTTTGGGTGGTTAGCGTGATTTGGTAGATGTCGGACATTGATAGCCTCTTTATCCGCTTCGCCCAATAAATTCAAAAAATTAGTCTGTTACGGTTAAATTATCTAATGATCTTGCCGATATCTCTGTTAATCCCACTTTAAAAGGAAAAACTGATGTTAGGACTTTATGGCGGAGCAACAGGTTTAGTTATCGAATTAGCAGTTAAGAAAGCTATTGAAGCCTTTAGTAAAAAATCAACTGATGTCGCGCAGACCACGGCGCAACTATCAGATGAAGCAAGAAAGGCAGAGCTTCAATCTTTAGTTTTCCAGTCTCAGGCAAAAGTCCAACAAGAGCTTGCTATCGCAAGAAGAATTCTCGCAGCTGAAGAAGTTGAAATCGAAGAGTTCTATGATGGTTCTGCCTCGGCAGAAATAGGCGCTAAAGCATCAACAGAGAAAGTTTCTTTTGGACTTAATGGCGAGGGACGGAAAATCACCAAGCGCATCATTAAATTCAAGGGCTTCAATAACCAGATTGAACACACATTACAGGAAATCGATAGTAGTACGGTTGAAATCTTGGACCCGCAGTAGCAATAAAAATTTGGTAATAATGCCCAACATTGCCATTACAATGAACATTACCAGGTAATGGCAATAAAAAACCGCCCGGAGGCGGCTATGTTCATGTTGACCAGATGACCTCAACTCCTGACTTAGCGAAAGACGCTAAATCAGCATTAACACGACACATAAATTCCTCATTATCTTTAGGCACTGATATGAATCCGCGTTGCTTGTCTGTCCACATTGTGTTGCCAATCTCCCTGACTTGAAACGTCAAGTTTCCGCTATGGTGGCAAATCATTCGCGCATAAATCTTAGTCATCAAAATCACCTCAGTATTTACCGATTTTTTTATCGACAAAAAGAAGGATAACTTTAATTTAAGCACTGCTGCCGGATGTAGTCCTGCAGGTAGTTAACCTGTTTGGTCACTGTTTCAATTCGTTCTCTGAGGGTGAAATAATCCCGTTCAGCGGAGTCAGTAAGTTGGGGGCCGGAAGCATCGCCCAGGCCGCCGGTGCTGGTCGCTCCGTTCGCGGGACAGTTTGCGTTGAGCTGCAGGCGCTTACGGCCAGCAATGACATCGCTATGCAGACGCTCAATGGTTTCTTTCGCATCGGACAATTCCTTCGTGTATTTGGCATCCAGTGCAGCGACATCACGCTGGCGGGACTGCATGTCTTTAATGGTGGCGTTCGCCAGGCTGAGCTGTTCAGTTGCTTTATCGCGCTGGTCTTTGAAGGTAATGGCGTTGTCGCGGTAGTGGTTAATCGCCAAGGCCATCGAAGCCAGAAGGCAGGTAACTACAGCGCAGATGATTGCTGTTAACCTAATCACTGGTCTATCCCCCAGCATGCTAGCGCGCTTTCCTGATCCCGTCGCTCAACCTGACCATAGCAGCCATTCTTCTGGCCTTTGGTCAGGCGGCAATCACGCCCACCGTCTTTAATCCACCAGCGGATAGATTCACAAGCCCCTTTCCGGTCACCAGCATTGATGCGCTTATAGAAAGTGGAAGGGAAACATTTTCCCGGTCCGATGTTATAGGGGCAAAAGGAAGCAATCCCAGCCTTCTGTGGAGCACTTAGGGGAACGTGAATATTACGTTCAACCCACGCAAGCGCCTTATCCCGTTCGATGGCGCTTACCTGGTCGCATTTCGCTTGAGTCAGCGTCATGCCCTGCACAACCGGTTTACCATCAACCATCGTGGCACCACGGCAAATCGTCCAGATGCCTCCACCGTCTTTGTATGCAGTGAGGCTATTCCCCTCTTTCTCATTCAGGAACTGATCGAGAATGACGGATGCCGGAGCACCAGCTAGTAACAGTCCCAGAACAGCAGCACTCAATTTTGCTCTGGTTCCCATCAGTCACCTTCCTTTTGTAATGCCTCAACGACCACGCTTGCCGCTGCGGGACGTTCGTGAAGAGATTTGTCACCAACGCCTTTCAGGTAGTCATTGACCATTTTTGTTCGCTTCTCATCCTCTTTACGCATGCGGTGTGCATCTACACGCCCGTTGATGTAGGAGGCAAGCGAGATAAGCAAACCAGCAGCACCAAAGAACATGAACACCAGATCCTGAGTGGTAAATCCAATGGCAGAAGCCAGAGCCGCCACCCACGCGAAGAACTGCGTGAAGATGTTCCCTGAATCGTTCATTTTCATCGTCTCTCACCTCGCTGTGTGCGGGTGCTGTGTGAGGGGAAATAAAAAAGGCCGCCCTAAGGCAGCCTTAAAAGACAACTCCCGCCAAATTGGCAGGGTTTCGATGATTAAGTTGTGTGACGAAGCAACTACTCTTAACAGGTTACGATAGTTTTTGCGTACGCGTTAGCTTTTTGCTATGTTTCATCCAGCCTATAGGGATAAAAATCAATAGGCAAAACTTATCAATGGGGTTGTTTTGTTAAAACAATCGTGCGGTAGCTATGCCTTAAGGAAACTGGGCGTCCATTTCGCGGACAAATGTATTTATGACTTTTAAGCTTATCAAACATACAATTAACGTTGTATGGATCTCAAATATAATTACTCCTTTATTATTTTCGCCAGAATGGTTTAAAAGGTATGAGTTATTAAGAGAAGAGGATCTTTCTAATTGTGCGACTACATTCGATGGAGATTCTATTACTACTGATTATGGTTGGGTGGAAATAAACTGCACACCTACTAAAGCAGTTTTTCAACTTACCAAGACAGGCTTAGAAAGCGCCTTAGCGGACTTAACCTCTTCTATTTTCTCTATGTTTCCACATGCAGAAACTCAAGCTGTGGGTATTAACACTCTCTTCGATTATCATTTTAGTGATGAGGAAAAATGGAATAAACTTGGAGATACATTAGTTCCTAAAACCCCTTGGATTGAAACTAACAACTCCAAAATATTACAGGAAAATCCAGAATATTATTATGGTATGAGGACTCTCATCGTAGCGATTCAAAACAAAAATAAAAGCGAAGATTCAATCTTTAATGAAACTATAAATGTCACCTACGCACCATACAGAAGCAGTAATCCTAAAACTCTAGGTTTGAACGTTCAATACAATCATGATTTGGTTGTAGAAGACCGTAAGGACGCAGTTGATTTTACTCAAACTTTGCCAGAAGCAATTCAACGGCATATCGCTGAAGCAGTTAAAAACGATATGGTAAGCCACGAACAAATGTTCAATCGGATTCTATCATGAGCACATTAACAGGTTTAAAGGATGTTCAAAACCCTAGCGATACAATTAATGTTACTAAAAAAGAAGGAAACATAGAAAAGATTGTAAAAAGCCTCAATATAAATAACGAACCTATACATAAAACTATACTTGGTAATTTTTCTCAAACGTTAGAAAAAGCTAAAATTGACAATAATTTTTCATCAAGTGGTTTTACCTACTCAACCAGCATTGCTGAAATAACAATTTCACAACCTAAATCCTCTGACAGAAAAAGAAACTCAGCGAGCAGTGATTTTTATAGAAAGTTAAAAGCCAGAGCGAAAGAAAAAATAACTTTTCTAGATAAAGCATTAGATGCTTACGGTGTAATAGACGAAATCACATCGTGTAAAAATCATAAGGAGCTTCATGCTCGAATTTACGACATTAGCTCTCATGAAATTATCGATGAAATAAGCTTTTCATCGGATGAATTTAGTAAAAGCGATCAAAAAAGATTAGTCGAGAGCGCAATTTTCTATTGGTATGTTGGGGTTGAAAGAACTTTGCTGGGTCAGGAGAAAAGAGTTTCCGAATTCAGACTTAGACGCGTCTTTGGTCATAACTCCCTGAAAAACATATAAAAAACATGGTGAATGTAGGTGTCCACGGTTCAACAGTTTGCATGTGAAACAGTTATTTTTGGAAAAGGGATAGGTGAATCTATAGCAGTTCGCCTTGGTTTAGAAGAATGGATGATAATTGACTCATGTTTGAATGATGATAATAAACCGGCCGCTCTGGATTATTTAATCTCCCGCAAGATTGATCCCAAACAAGTAAAATTAATAATTATTAGCCATTTTCACGACGATCATATAAAAGGCATCTACGATATTATCCAACAATGCCCAGAATCTAAAGTCGTTATAAGCGCAGCTTTAAATACCCAAGAGTTTCGAAGCTATATTGCGGCATTGAGTGCAAATGGCGAAGAGATGGCCAAAACAAAAGAGATAAATAAGGTAATGTCTCTTTTTCCAAATTTACATGATAATGATCGATTAGTACACGCCAAAAAGGATTGCACTCTCTACCGAAGTCGTGCCAGTGTACAAGTACACTCCCTATCACCAAGTGATGTCGATATTACCAATTCGAATCTAGATTTTGCTAACTCGACAAAAATTTCATCAAACTTTAGTGAAATTGCGACTTCCGCGAGGCTAGTTAATCCGAATCATTATTGTGTAGTAACTAGGGTTTTTTCCCCTACATCCAGCGATAATGAGATTCTATTGGGTGCTGATCTTGAAGTTAGTAAAAATTCTGGCTGGGATTCTGTTTGTAATGCAATTAGCAGACCTGAACCAAACTTAGCTGGCCTATTCAAATTACCTCATCATGGTTCTAAAACTGGTTATCACGAAGATACATGGAATAAATTAATTAAGAAAGGCCCAATCTCAGTTATGACGACCTACGATAAATCAGCACTTCCACGACAGGATATGATTGATCTCTATAAGTCTAAGTCGTCCGCATTATATTGCACATCAATGCCTAAATGTAACGATAATCAAGATAAAACATCTTCAAAAACTTCCGATGCGTTGAAAATCCTTACAAAAATGAAGAGTTCAGTATCTTTTTCCAACCGGAACAACAAATTTGGGATAGTTGCTATAAACAATTGTCTAACTCCAGCGCCAAATGTTGAAGTTAAATTTGCAGCTGTAGCTTTATAGGGGCTTACGCCCCTTTTTCATTAAGCAAACAATATACGCCTTCAATGAAGCCAAGAGCTTCTTGCAACTCCTTTCTGATGGTACCGTCAGAACATTTCCTTTTTTTCCCGAAAGTGCGAAGAGAAACGCCAAATACAAAATGAGCAATAATTAATTCGTACCTTTCCTTTTTAAAACTCTTTAAACGGCTAACACAACCATCAATCAAGATCCCTTCATCATCATCACATTGCAGGCGTGATTTCTTACCGTGCGGCAGTAGACCTTTAAAACCAGCAGCTATTGGTTGCCAGTCGACTCCACTGCTATCAGCTGCAGCCCATGCTCCCCAGCGGTCCATTACCTCGTACATATCACGCATTTTTGTCTCCAATATCCTCGATAATTATCATTCCGGTTTTGCCCCATATTTTTGATGTCCAGGCGTCCCAAATGTGGGAATCATCCTCAAACAAGGCGTCCAAAAGAGATTTTGTTAAGTTGTCCAGATCGGGCTTTTGCTGATGGGGTTGGCCGTCCATAGCTGTGCGCTTCTTCTTGCTCCAGCTCTTCGGCATTGGCAAAACGAAAGTGATATGAGCTCCATTCTCAGGCACCTGGATTCCATGAAGACGGACTTCATCGCAAAACAGGCGATAGCGCATCACCGGCGGCCGCTGTTTCCATTTATCGCGGCGAGTCATGCGGGGTTTTCCGACTGGGGTGATGATGTATTTAGGCACGCAGCGCCTCCTGTATGCGGGAGCCAATCCAGCGCATAACCGGTACCGCCATTGAATTTCCGATCGCTTTATAGCGCGGGCCATCAGCGGCCTGGCGGTAAGCCTGTTCTGCAGTTAGTTCTGGGCGGTGGTGGCGCAGGTAGGCGTATTCTTCAGCTGTGAGCTGCTTACGTTTTTGTGTGGGGATCAGGGTATGGTTATCTGGGAAGCCCTGCAGGCGTTCGCACTCGACAGGAGTCAGGCGGCGAACAGCCATATTTTGCATGATTGCAGGAGCCTGATTGCTCCCGCTATTGGCGCTGGTAAGCGTAGGTGCCTGTTCGCAGGCATAACCAATTCCATGGGCTTTTGCGCCCTGCCCGCCTTTGAATGCGTAAGTGACTGCGGGAGGAGACCCAGCATTTTGGTTTCCATGTACGCTGTTGCCGGCGCGAAGTGTTGGTGAAATTTCGCTGGAGGCATCGTGTCCACTATCCTTAGAGCTGAACGCGATAACCGCATTTTCCTGACCATGATTACGCCCCAGCGTATGGGCCATGTTTTTCAGTATGTCGGGGTCCTGAGTTCCGTGCACCGACATAACCGCCAAATCGGTTGCGTCTTTATGGTCCCGGGCTTTGCAGGTTGATCCCGTTCCATCATTCACGTATTCGCCAAACGCCCTCATGCGAAAAGCTCCTACGGGGATGTAATGTCCAGCTGCGGCCCCTTCCGGTCTCCCACCCGCGCCGCCAGTAAATGAATGAGCGGCAATAGTGCCAACTACTGCCTGAAGATGGCCGGCTTGTGCCTGATTGTCGTCTGCGCCACATGTTCCAACGCCTCGCGCAGTAAGGGCGGCAACGATTTCCGTCGTTTCTCTGCGCGGCGGAGAATTCCGGCGCAGGCCTTCGGACTCAAAAAGAATTTTTGCGGGATCGATATCCCCTCGAGCTGTTGCGACAACAAACACACGTCTGCGTCGTTGGGCCACTCCGAAAAATTGAGCGTCGAGCACTCGCCAGGCAATAGCTCTTTCTGGTCCCAGCACATAACCAGCGTTTGCCCATCGCTTCCCTGGTGATTCCAGCGCGCAGCTTTCGCCGGCAAGCCCTGCAAGAAAACATCCGAAAGCGTTATCTTTGCTGCTGAATACACCGGGGACGTTTTCCCAGACGACGATGACGGGAGGTTTTCCCTGTTCTCTGCGCTTTCCATCGATTGCATTAACCAGCTCCACAAAAGCCAAAGTTAACTGGCCGCGTTCGTCAGCCAGCCCATTACGTAAACCCGCAACGCTGAACGCCTGGCAAGGGGTTCCCCCCACCAGCAGATCGGGCGCTTCAATGTTTCCGGCACGAATTGCCGCGGCGATTTTTGTCATATCACCGAGATTGATGACGTCCTGCCAGCGGTACGCCAGAACAGCAGAGGGGAATTTTTCTATCTCAGCGAACCATGCTGGCTGCCAGCCCAGGCAGTGCCATGCGACGCTGGCGGCCTCGATGCCGCTGCACACTGAGCCATAACTGACAGGCTTATTCATCGGTAGGCTCTCCCAGCAAATAGAGAACCTGCACCAGCAGCTCAGCTTCTGTGCCGTGCTTCATTTCCCAAGCGCGGCGGCCAGCATGAATCGCAACAACATATCCGCCGTTGCGATGGTGCATATGGCACAGAGGAATTGATTTCCGATGGTCAGCGCGCTGGCTTGCGCCCTGCCCAGTTCGGATGTGGTGGATTTCCGCAGGCGTTTCGCACAGGCTCTGATTTCTGCACACGATGCAGCCCAGTGCGGCCACACACGAAAGATGGAGGCTATCTGCTTTCTTCATGCTGGACCACCAGCATAAGCAGAAACACCGCACATAGACGGGCGGTGAGAGTTGTTTAGGGTAATGCTCTGCGCCATTTTGATTCCTCAGGTTGGCGCAGTAATCAGTGGGTGTTCAGCCCGTTTGATTATTATAAATCAACACCTACTGCTTGAGAACCTTAAGTGCTTCTGGCAGGGAGTTCAAATTGATAATCCGATCTTCATCGTCCAGAATCTGGGCTGAAAGCCCGCCTCCTTCCCGGCGAATCAGTGTGCGCAATGCCTTGCTGGTAACCAGGTAGTCTGTTATTTCACCATCAGTAAGACATAAAACAAGCATTCCGTCTTTGGTGAGACCGGCAGCAAATTCATTCAATTTCATGGGCAATTCCCTAAAAATGGATTTCCCCTTGCGGGGCGGTCCTTTTCTCCCTGTGAACTGATTTCATTTAGGTTTCCGCTAACCAGATGTCTAATAGGTTAGAAAGATCAATTAACCATAATTGACCTGTCTAACCGATCTGCTTTCAAAACACAGTACTCAGGTCCGGCTTTTTAAATCACAGGCCGATCATCGGTATCTGTCACTCGATTCAGAAAGTACGTCACAACTCCCATTATGGTCGCATCATCAAGGGAATCACCCTCAATAGCCTCCCCATCCTGAGTTATTAATGCCCTCCCCTGAACTTTTGCGAAATCCAGACTACCGCAGAACGCAATTAAGATGGTGTCACCTTTCTTCGGCTCTCTGGCAATGTTTATTATCACGTATCCAGCTGATGTTTCGATGGTTCGGCAGTTGTCGTCATTACCGTAAAGGTTGGTAATAGTGAGAATCTGCTCAGCGAGGTCTAATGCTGGTGATTGATATCCCATGATAACCCCCTTAGCACTTAACTGTATATTTATACAGTATCACTAAAAAAATGAGGGTCAAGAATTTGGGTCAAAAAAACCCGCACGCGCGGGTAAGTGGTTAATAAAAAAGCACTAAACGCCATTCTCTAACTTAAGAGGAACCATACAAAATCATCTCTAACTAAAATTTTGCGTTAATGAACTACAACCAGGTGTGTTCGTGAATGTAATGCAGAAACTAGTACCGAAATGTTCTGTTATTACTACTCACATTCTTCCTTCATAGCCATCAATGTAAGCTTCAGAGATAGCGTCGCTCATGGCTTTACGCTGTTTAGCAGACCATGATTTATTATCGACATAACGAGTGCCCGCGAAAATTGTTTCACTCTGAATGGAGTTCAGAAATGACTCGCTACGAAAATTATCTGCACGCTTGTTAGCGTCCTCTACAGACATGCCTGATGAGCGGTCTTTTGCTCCCAGATCATGAAAAGTTTTAAAGAATGGCACCGCCATCTTAATACTGTCGGCTTTTATAACGCGTACATTCGGGTCAAACCCGTCATCTGCGGCATATACATACTGGCGTGCATGGCGTTCTGCACTTGTTTGAGGGGTGCATGCGCTGCTCATCAAGGATGATGTTAACAATGCACACACTAATACTCCGGTAGATTTATTCATGGAGATCTCCATTCCAGTAAAAAACATTCCCATCAGTAGCTTATCAGGATTTTTCACTCACAGTCATACCCCAAAATCTGTCATTGACACGGTCAAAACAGCGGCGTAGGATTCGAATCACTGTATATATACCCAGTTGTTTGTATGCAGTTTTATCTAACTTTTAATCGTCAAAGAGGAATTAACTATGAGTGGTAATGGTGGCGACAACGCACACAACAATGCGTTCAGTGGTGGCAAAAATCCTGGCATCGGTAACTCTGGTTCTGGCAGTAATTCCGGTACATCGGGGAATGGTGGGAATGGTGGCCGTACACAGAATATTAATGGATTTTCTGTGGATCCAAACAACAGTGCACAGGTGAATGCTGCTAACAGAGGTGATGCGGCTGGAGTATTTTCTGCCGGTGGTGCAATTGCTATCAGTTCCGGAGTAGGCAGTCATTCAGGTAATGGTTCTGGTGGTAATGGTGGTAACTCAGGTTCACAGTCTGGTAGTAATAACTCCCAGAATCAAAATGGAAATAACACTACGAGTGCTCCATCTACCTGGGATAGGACGGCAAAGTATTATGGCTCCAATGATACAGTTTCCCGAAAAGCGCTTAAGAACTTATATGAGCAAGCAGTGCGGGATGGAAGTATACCCAAAGCAGCCCGGGGTAATTTGCGCGAAAATGTCCAGAAGATGCTCGATGAAGATAATCAAATTGAAGCATTACAAAAAGCCAGCGAAATTATTGCTGACATGGGGGAAAAAGTTGGTAGTTTCTTGGGTCAAAAATACAAGGATGTGTCAAGGGAAATCGCGGGTAACATTAAAAACTTCCAAGGTAAAACAATTCGTAACTACAATGATGCAATGGCCTCTCTGAATAAGATTATTTCTAATCCGGGGATGAAAATTAATCAAGGTGATACAACTGCGATTGTTAACGCCTGGAAAAGCCTGAATGCGAGTGACATGGCAAACAAACTCGGCAATCTAAGCAAAGCATTTAAGACTGCAGATCTGGTGATCAAAGTCGAAAAAATCCGAGAGAAAAGCATCCAAGGCTATGAAACAGGAAACTGGGGTCCATTGATGCTTGAGGTTGAGTCCTGGGTTATTAGTGGTATTGCTGTCGGTGTAGCAATGGGAATCTTTGGCGCCCTGGCGTCTTTTGTTGCGATAACCGTCGGGCTACCAATTACTGCATTAACAATTGCAGGAATTATCGGTATTAGTTACCTGGCTTCATTCATTGACGATAAAATCGTTGATAAAATCAACAATGAAATAATCAGACCAGCTCATTGATCTAAAATGGGGCAGAGATGTTATCTGCCCCTTAACCATCACAGGTGCTTAATTTTTAATTTTAATACCAAGAAAACTGCATAAGCATAGCTGATGTAATAGCAGGTGAGGATATAACACAAATATAATACGCTAATGAAAAAAACAGTAAGAAGATAATCGTTCCCTGATAAAAACCTCAACAATCTTCCTGATTCAGTTAGCTCCACATTCGACACCAACAAATAACAAACAATTGCAATATAAAAAACGGTGAATAGTATAAAAGCCAAAATACCTTTTGTGAAAGAAAAATTGGTTTTTAAAGTTAATTTCCTCCGTGCAATCAAGAAAAACAAAACACCTAACAAAGGAGCGATTTTAACATAAAAACTCATAACACTACTTAATGCTGGGTTATTGGCTGAAATCAACTCAGGAACTTTACCAGATAACGCATATAAATAAGTTAGAGAATCGCTCCCTTGGTTGTTAGCATATGATAAAAAAATCACAATCAAAGGTATAACCCCGACAAGAAAAATATAATACATCCTTCTTACAGCAATATTTGTCATATTCATTGATTCATCTTGCTTCATATACATATCACCTACCCTGTGTTTGGAACTTGTCCCTCTGAGTTTAGTCAGTGGATTGAATAATGAAATAATTATATTGCAGATTTGCTTGACGATCCATTTTGTAGGTGTTGTTGACCTTTTTCATGCATAAGAGCAAATAATACAATTAGAACGTTAAGTTTTTTCCACAAGCTTACGCCAGTTATCTTCAAGCTCTCTTCGTGCCTCCCTCTCCCCTCCTGGAGGAAAAGAGAATCCAACTCGCCATTTTGAACAACCGTTAGAGCACCTAATTTCTGCGGACCCCCAATTCATTCCCCGGCTGCGAACCCTCAGTGCAGGAGACATGCCACATACAGGGCATTTTGGTAATTCAGTCATTCCCCAACCCCTGCAGCAGATGTTTGTAGCGGCGCAGCTCGCGAACGGCACCCTGAAGACGCTGCAGGTTCGCCAGCTTCGCTTTCGTGCGGCGGATTTCAGTCGAGATATAACGCGATGACGGAATAATCAGATCATCCGGACGGCTGGCGAAAGCCGGGATATCCCCAATAATTTCCTCCAGGGTTTTGCTTTCCGTAGCCGATGCGGCCTTGGCTTCCGATGCTACGGGCTCCTGCTGCTCTGACTGTATTACCGGTTCCCCCGCCAGGCTCCAGGTGATGTTTTTCCCGTCCACATGGCGCAGGACCAGACCGTCCTTGCACATGGCACCCAGCGATGCATTCAGGGCTCGCGAACCTTTACCCAGCTTTTCTGCGACCTGATTAGCGGTCATGGCTCCTTGGCCCTGCATTGCTGACAGCACCCTTTCCACCAGCGGCGATGGCTGCTTGAGTCGGATACGCTTCGGCTTATGCTCTTTCGCGGTACCCACCGACCATGATCCATCGAAGAAATCGCACAATCCCTCTTCCTTCTGCTCGCGAAGCATTTTCAGTGCCTCTACGGGCTCTATATCCAGGCGGGCTGCTACATCGAGGTAGGTTGCTTTACCCATTGCTTTCAGTGCGTCGATTACTGATTCCATAATTTTCTCCTCAAAATTTACTTAACAGGTCTCAGGTGGCTAACGTTTCCGCGATAGCTCTCCCAGTCAAAATTCACCCAAATGCCGTTATCCATGCGCAGGCGATCGATAACCCTTGCCCCCAGGGTCTCTACCAGCGCGTCGTAATTCAGGTTGGTCAGAACGCCAACCGGGCGCATTGCGGCCAGGCGGCGATCGATAATCTGGTTCAATAAAACTTTCTCGCCGCGGCTGTCGCGCTGAATGCCTACTTCGTCGAGCACCAGCAGATCCACTTTGCAGAGGTCATCCAGCAGCGCAGCTTCAGAACGCTCTTCGTCATAACAGGCCCTGGCGCGCAGGGTCAGGTCCGGCACGGTAACAATCAGAACCGTTCGCCCCTGTTTCAGCAGATAATTTCCGATCGCCGCTGAGAGGTGGTTTTTCCCCGTGCCGGGCTTTCCGGTGAAAACGAAGCTCGCAAAGCCGGTTCCAAAATTTTGCGCATAACTCTTTGCCATACTCAGGGCATGGCGCTGTCCATCGCCGTTCACCATGTAATTCGCGAAACTGCAGCTGCGGTGCAGGTTCTGGATCCCGGATCGCCCGAAAATTTTCTCTGCTCGTGCCTGCTGGTTGAGTTTGTCCACCTCAGCCGCACGTTTCTGCCCTTCCTCACGCTGCCAGGCCATCAGTTCTGCAGCGTTCTTGAATTTGGGTTCTACGCCTTGCGGAATTACGCGGCGAAGGCGATCGAGAATGGAACCTGCGTTTTGCATGCTTACCCCCTGAATCCTGGCGGAACGGTGTTATCTGGACGGGAGATCTGATTGATATCCCGTCCACCAGCCTGGTAATGCCCTGTGCCCGGTGCCGACAGGCGGATAATCAGGTCATCCCATTTTTCGCGGAGTTTGGCCGGGCATTTCACCTGGCGAACCCAAAACGTATCGCTCTGAACGCGCTTGAACATTTCACAAATTTGCTTGTGGCTACGGCCATCAAGGGTGCGCATCAGACGAACATCATTCGCCCAGACCGTCCAGTTCGGCTCTTTCGGACGAACGATCTCGCCGTCAAAGGTTGCGGCCTCCTCGTAGAGTTTCAGCACGCGTTTCCAAATCCATTGCGCACAGGTCAAATCTTCCTGGCTACCCCACTGGCGTTTAGCAGGACTACAAACCACTGCTTCTGGGTGACGATTTAAAAATTCTGCTTTTGAAATCTTCCCGTCGGACTGCGAAGCATCCGGACTAGAATTATTTTCTGGTTCTTTGACTGGTTCAGAAGAGTGACTGATTCTGGGTGAATATCCTTCACTATCCCCTGGTGAATGTTCTGCACCATCTGGTGAATTTCCTGCACCAGCCCCTGGTGAATTTGCTTCACCATCATGGTGAATCTCCTGCACTACCCTCACACTGGTATTTGCACCGCTCAGGGTTAGTCGGTAGAAATTGCTGCCATTGCCTTTCGGCCCCGATCTGGTCTCTTTTCGCATCAGTCCAGACTCGCAAAGCGCGGCAACATGATTCATGACGGAACGACGACTGATCTCACACTGATCAGCGATATGCTGATAGCTCGGCCAGCATTCGCCCTGGTCACTTGCGTTATCGGCCAGCTTAAGCAGGACCAGCTTACGAAGCGGGTTTCCTACCTTGACCTTCATCGCCTGAACCATCAGTTCCATGCTCATAGAACACCTCGATACAGCTGAACTAGACTACGTTTGAACAAGTAGAAACCAACTTCACTTTGACGCCGACCAGCTGCGCCAGCGCGTCGATTGCTTCCAGAGTCTCGCGGCGGATTACCGGTTGCGGTTTCCCAGTGAATACCGCGTTGGTGGCTTCGATACACTCTTTGTTAACCCTGGCAGCCCGGTAGAGCATGCAGTCTTTCTGCTCCAGTTCGTTATCAATGGCGGTGCGGATGGCATAGCTCAGGGCTTCGGCCTGTTTCAGGTAGTTAGGCGTATCGTTGCGGAATGCACGCTGGATAATCTGCTTGTTGTTGTGCAGTCGGCGCGCGTACTCGTCTGAGTCCGTCACGTTATCCAGTGGCTGAAGCAGATCGCCAAAGTGATGCGGGGTTATCAGCTGTGTAACCGTCTTCCAGCCCTTTTCCTGAGCCCAGGACTCCAGCTCACATGCTAGTTTTTTGATTTCCATCAGTCAGACTCCTTTGAATCTTTTGGGTTATCTTTGTGCTCATACAAAACTGAGTCGTACTTCAATGCACCACCCGTTATCTTTTCCAGTCGCGCGGCTCGTCGTTCAGGGACCAACTCCCCCCATTCACTGACAGAGGATCGAGCAATGTTGAGAGCTCTCGCCACATTGGCTTTTTTCCCAAAGTGTTTTATTACATCTTCGGTTTTCATTGGGTTCTCCTTGGTAAGTTTTCCTAACTTTATATGTTAAGGAAACGAGAGTCAATGCGCGTTAGGATTTCCGAACTATGAAAACGATCGGTCAGCGTATAAAAGAGCGACGCTCTGCCTTGAAATATACCCAGCGCAGCCTAGGTAAACAGGCTGGGGTTGCCCATGTCACAATCTCTCAGTGGGAACGTGATGAAACCTCACCGAGAGGCGATAACCTATTCAAACTAGCTGCAGCACTGAACGTAGAGCCGGGCTGGATTATTAAGGGTGATGAGGGGTATGAACCACCACCAGCCGAATCCTACAGATTGTTATCCCCACAGCAGCATCAGCTTCTAGAGCTCTTCGACAAGCTTCCTAATGCAGAGAAAGAACAACACATCATCAATTTGCGGGATAAGGTCAAGGACTATGATGAAACGTTCAATGACCTCATAAAAACCAAAAGCAAAGAAGAAATCCTGCAGATCCTCAAAAACCTCGACATCAAATAATTTTCACACTCATAGGCCGCTCCAACAGCGGCCTTTTTGCGTTTTCCGCCCCCTCCTGTTAGGTTTTGCTAAATTTATACTTGACGATTTGTTAGGTTTAAATAACAATCAGCGTTATCAAAACTTAACAGCAGTAATCAGTAAACGTTCCGCCTACCCGGCGATAAGGGTGATTAGCCAAGCAAAGCAGCAAACAGGGGTTCGAGATGGAAAAAGCATACGAAGAGTATTTCAACAGTCTGGCGGAGGGTGAAGAAGCACTGAGCTATTCCGAGTTCGTACAGGCAGTTTCTTGAATGTGGCGTAAGCCAAAGGCTTGAAGGCGGTTTTCTCAGGTTGCGCGCTAAAGCATAGCGGGGAGAACCTGGGGCGGAGAGCAAACCCCGCGATGCAGGACTTGAAATAACTGCACAGACCAATAAGCCGCATAGCAGCGTAACTGCCCTTTACATCTGCTCTGGCGAGGTGGCGCCGCCGAACCAGGGCAGATGAATCGTCCACAACATGTAAGCGCATTCCTCTTTTCACTGATGGGGATCGGTTTGTTAACTGGCGGAATGCGCTTCCAGTTGTGGGCAATCGAAATTGTAGATGGCTGTTAATAACCTTATAGGGGATTCATTATGACAGACTTTAATCGTCAACCATCGCGGCAACAGGCAGTCCGACTTAACTGGTTTGAAATAAAACTTCGAAAACTTTGTTATTTGCTTGCTCAAAAAGGCAACCCTGAACTCTGAAGGTTAATAGCGTCGATAAAACGCAATAACCTGACTGTCATTTAATTATACACGATTAAAAACCATGCCTTAAACGGCAGGGATTCTCTCAACCTAAAACAAGGTGTCTGAAATGAAATTAGAAGTAACAACCATTGAAATGGGTCTGGCAATAGTAAACAAAGAAATTGCGACATTTAATATTAACGGGATTATTTCAGGCGTGGTTCATTTGCCATCCTCTGGCCCTGTTACCGTTGTGCTTGATGGTGGCTATGTGTTGGGCGAGTTTCATTGTCCAGTATGCGCTGTTAAGCACATTAGCTTGCTGTCTGTGAAGTTCGCCGAAGCACAGAACGCCTGCGGTATGTCCTATTACGATCACAAACGCCAACTACTTAACTGATATGGATGACATCATTTGTCATTGCGCTGTTTGCTGCCGCGAATATAAAAAATCGGAAATGCACGAAAGGAAAACAAACATATATCCATTTAAGCGCACGATTTACTTATGTGAGCAATGCAATGAAAAAAGAGAGAGGCGTGACGCGTTAAAAACTGTAAAACGCGTTATTCGTAAACCATACCGCTAAACATCACCCCCCAAAAGATTTAAGAGGTAATTATGTCTATTGAATTAAAAACTTTCGGCGGTGCTTATTTCCCGAAGGATAAAGCATTAAAAAAACATTCGGATTTAAAACCGCTTGCCACAGCTGTTAATGCGGTCACAAAAACCATTGCTGAAGCCGTTATTTTCGGCAAGCTGGCAGCAGAACATCCAGAACACATTGATGATTTCTTCAAAGTAAAGATCTGGGAACACCGCGAAGGTTTACCGTGCCCTGAGCTTGATGTGTTCTCACCTGATTTTTTCGACACAGTGGCTATCTGGAATGTGAATGCAGGCGAACCAGCTGCGGCACCACAGCCTGAATCTGAAGAAAGGACGGAGTGGAAGAACAATAAGGTACAGGAAGAAATTAAAATCGTTGCGCAGCTCGACCAGGCATTCCGGGCAGCTTGTCTGGCACTGTTCGGCCCGGTCCCTGGAATCACTTCAGCGCAGTACGGCCAGATCGTCGATCTGAAGAATGATGATGAACCCAGCTTTGCCCGCGAGCTGGCCGAAGCACTATCCAAAGAAACACGATCGCTGGCCCTGGCACCGGAACGGCAGGAGCAATTACTCGCCTGGGTACGTGAGAACACAAAGGAATCTGCACAGTGGCCGGACATTAAAAAGCAGATCACTAAATGGATCGATACGCCGATTGATAAGCGACCTCAGCCTGCTAGCACTAACACCGAAGAAAACCGCACGGACACTGACTCCACTCTGGGCGGAGGAAACAAGACAGACCGTAGCCCGGATCTGGCACACAACCTGTCTACGCTGAAGATCGAGGTTGCTGTTGCGATTCTGGGCATGTACGACGAGATCGATATTTACGGGATCCCGAATAGATTATTTATTCCGGCGAAAGCCATGGCCGAAGCAGAACAGGACCCCCGCTTTACTGCATGGTGGAAAAAACTGCGCGGCACCCCCGGTATTCTGGATTATTCCCGGGCAGCCATCATCGCCTTGATTAAATCGGCTCCGGAAGAACTCTGGATAGATCCTGTCGCGCTGCGCGAGTACATCAATCGCGAGTTGGTTGAATTTGACCACGCGCACCCAGATCAGAAAACGGTTGATGCGGCTTGCCGCCCAAAATCCCGCGCCACCTCTGAGGTAAACGAAAATGATAAAGCCAAACCGCCTGTACTTGGCGAAACTCAGCCACCAGCAGTTTGCCCTGCCAAAGCTGCGCAGCTCGACAAAGAACTCAATGAGGCATTCGCTCAGAGCTCAGCGCCAGTGCAGGAGCCCACGGACCAGCCGAAAGTTGAGAACCTGGGCGGAGGCGTCTTTTCTGTCGATGCACTGATAAATACCGCCCCCTCAAATGAAGTCGAAAAACAGGAAGTGCCACCAGCGCTAAGTGTTCGCGAGATTGAAATCGCCCATGCATTACACGAGCTGATGTCCGGGCGCACAAACATCGGTGACCAGGATGATATCGAAAATCTCATCACCACCACAGGTAAAGACATCAAGCATATTTTCCCGTTGCTGATTGCAGATATCACCACGACTGAACTCTGTCTGTCGCCTGATTTCAGTGATGAAGAAGTACAGGACGTTGCTACTACGATTCTTGAGCAGTGGTCTGACGATATCAGCGTTCGTCAGAAAATAGCGCTTGATGCGATCGTGGAATACCGCCGCCCGGCACCACCAAAATCTGTCGTGCTCGATCCGCCGGCAGTTACTGCAAAGCCGGATGCCGAGCCCGAACCGGTGGCTGAAACAAACGCGCCGCTTTCATTGATTACCTACCAGCAACAGCTGACCATTGCAGCGTTGCAGGGGTTATGTTCCAACCCGGCATATTGCAATCAGTATGAGGAATTACCGGCTATGGCCGCCGGGCTTGCCCGCAGCGTGATCAACCATCAGGAAGGTCTCAGTGCGTCTGATTAACCGTAGCAAGGGAGACAGCATCGGCGGGCCAGCATGCGCCGCCGCGCTCAAATGCCATTTTGAGAAATATGGCGAGCATGGTCGCAGCGACAAACAGACGTTTTACACCATCAGGATCCAGGGGAGAAAAATTACGGTTGAGGTTGTAAACCGCCCACGTAGTTACGTGGCCACGGCAATGACCCGGGCCCGACATCTGCAATGTCTCCCAGGGCTTGGCCGGTGATTTTTGGCAATCAATATACTATCTGCCGCTACGGTATCGTGGCGGTGTCATGGAGTTAAGCATGGCGCAAATCATTTTTGATGAAGAGTGGATGGTGGCGGGAAGGCTGACTGAGAAAACGGGGCTGGATGACAGGCAAATAAAAGCTTATCGCCTCGGAAGCTGGATTGAAGGGGTTCATTTTAAGCGAGTACCCGCGGTACCCGGTGGAGAAAGCAAACGCGCTTTGGTCTGGTACAACTTTCCGCTGATTAATAGATTTATTCAGGAAGCATGATGAACTTTCCAACCGGCGTTGAACTTCATAACGGAAAAATCAGAATCACGTTTACCTATCGCGGCATTCGCTGCCGCGAAGTTCTCCGTGGCTGGGTGGTTAACAGCAGCAACATCAAGAAGGCGGGAAACCTTCGCGCCGTCATCGTGAGTGAGATCCAGTTCGGCCAGTTCGACTACGCGGCGCGGTTCCCTGAATCAAAGGCTCTTAAAAAATTCTCATCAATAAAGCGGATCACGACATTTAAAGAGCTGAGCGATTTTTTCATTGATACAAAGGCACTGGAGGTCTCGGGGGCTACGCTGCATTCACTCACATCTGCCGTTAACACACTGAAACGTGTTGTGGGAGAAAATACTCCCCTGGCTGATATTCAGCACGCCGATATTCTGAATTACCGCAAAGAGCTACTGACCGGCAGCGTATTAAACCCTTCAATGCCTAACCTGGTTAAAAAGGGACGCGCGCCCTCAACAGTCAATAAACAGATGGCGGTTTTATCAGAAATGCTGAAGCTTGCGAATCGAAGTCAGTTTATATTACACGCTCCTTATGAGGGCGTATCCCGGCTCAAGCTATCTAAGGCAGACCCCGATCCGCTTCTACTTCATGAGTACCAGGCACTGATTGCCGCCCTTCCCCGAAAACTGGCTTTGATCATCATTGTAGCCGTCCACACGGGAATGAGGCCCGGCGAGATTTGTGCCCTGGCGTGGGAGGATATCGATCTGAGAAAAGGTGAAATTCACGTATCAAGAAGCCTGACGAACAAGCGGGTGTTTGTGCCGCCGAAAACAGATGCTGGTATACGAACGATCACCCTGCTTAAGCCTGCACATGATGCGCTGCTGGAGCAGTTCGAAATCACAGGCAATAACCCAAGGCAGCAGATCATTTTCCATCACCGGGAAATCGGCAAAACAGAGCCACAAAATCTGCGGTTTGTGTTTTCCCCTGAAAAGAAATCTTCAGTGAATGAGAGCTTTTTTTCCAAAAACTCGATTTCGTATGGATGGAAACGGGGCACTAAACTTTCGGGAATACGTGAGAGAAATCCTTATCAGTCCCGACACACATACGCCTGCTGGACGCTTATGGCCGGTGCTAACCCTTCCTTTATCGCCAGCCAGATGGGCCATGAGGATGCGCGCATGGTGTATGAGGTTTATTCGAAGTGGATCGGCGATATGAACCAGGACCAGGTCAACATGCTGAACAACCAGATGCCGACAGCTGTGCCCCCAGGACGCCCCCAAGGTATTGGGAGTATTAAAAAAGTCATTTAATTTCATGACGCTGGTTTCAAACTCCATAATCAGCGTTAAACTATTCATACCAATTTTTTAGGGAGAAGAGATGATGCGCGTACTGGTTGTTGAGGATAACGCATTACTACGCCATCACCTGAAGGTTCAGCTTCAGGAGATGGGACATCAGGTGGACGATGCTGAAGATGCAAAAGAAGCCGATTATTATCTCAATGAACACCTGCCGGATATCGCCATTGTCGATTTAGGGTTGCCTGACGAAGACGGTCTGTCGCTAATTCGCCGCTGGCGCAGCCACGATGTCTCCCTGCCGGTTCTGGTTCTGACCGCCCGTGAAGGCTGGCAGGATAAGGTTGAAGTGCTCAGCGCGGGTGCAGACGATTACGTCACCAAGCCGTTTCATATTGAAGAGGTGGCGGCGCGCATGCAGGCGCTGTTACGCCGCAACAGCGGGCTGGCTTCACAGGTTATTTCCATCCCGCCTTTCCAGGTCGATCTCTCCCGCCGGGAATTAGCGATCAATGATGAAGTGATTAAGCTCACCGCCTTCGAATACACCATCATGGAAACGCTGATCCGTAACAATGGCAAAGTGGTGAGCAAAGATTCCTTAATGCTCCAGCTTTACCCTGATGCTGAACTGCGCGAGAGCCATACCATTGACGTGCTGATGGGGCGTTTGCGTAAGAAAATTCAGGCGCAGTATCCGCAGGATGTGATTACCACCGTCCGTGGCCAGGGCTACCTGTTCGAATTACGCTAAATGAGAGGGATTTTACGCCACATACTGCCCCTCTCGCTGCGGGTTCGTTTCTTACTGGCAACAGCCGCCGTCGTGCTGGTGCTGTCGCTCTCCTACGGCATGGTCGCCCTGGTGGGCTACAGCGTCAGCTTTGATAAAACCACCTTTCGGCTGCTGCGTGGCGAAAGCAATCTGTTTTATACCCTGGCGAAGTGGGAAAACAACCGAATCACCGTCGAAATGCCGGAAAACCTCAACCAGCAGAGTCCAACGCTGGCCCTGATTTATAACGAAAAGGGGAAATTACTGTGGGCGCAGCGTGATATTCCCTGGCTGGTCAAAAGCATTCGCCCGGAATGGCTCAAAACCAACGGATTTCACGAAATTGAAGCCGATCTCAACACCACCAGCTCGCTGATCCATGAAGATCGCTCCCTGCAGCAAAAGCTGAACGAGATCCGCGCCGACAACGCCGAGACGGAGATGACGCACTCCGTCGCGATCAACCTCTATCCAGCGACGCTGAATATGCCGCAGCTGACCATCGTGGTGATCGACACCATTCCGGTCGAGCTGAAGCGTTCTTATATGGTCTGGAGCTGGTTCATCTACGTTCTGGCTGCGAATCTCCTGCTGGTGATCCCACTGCTGTGGGTGGCGGCGTGGTGGAGCTTGCGCCCCATTGAATCACTGGCGAAAGAGGTTCGTGAGCTGGAAGAACATCATCGTGAGAAGCTAAACCCGGAAACCACCCGTGAGCTCACCAGCCTGGTGCGTAACCTCAACCGCCTGCTGAAAAGTGAACGTGAACGCTACGATAAATACCGTACCACCCTTACCGACCTGACCCACAGCCTGAAAACTCCGCTGGCCGTCATGCAAAGTACCCTGCGTTCAATGCGCAGTTCGAAGCTGAGCGTCGATGATGCCGAGCCGGTGATGCTGGAGCAGATCAGCCGTATTTCCCAGCAAATTGGCTATTACCTGCACCGCGCCAGCATGCGTTCCGGCAGCGCGCTTCTGAGCCGCGAGCTGCACCCGGTAGCCCCGCTTCTGGATAACCTCACGTCCGCCCTCAATAAGGTGTATCAGCGTAAAGGGGTGAACATCAGCCTCGATATCTCGCCAGAGATAAGCTTTGTGGGTGAAAAAAATGACTTCATGGAAGTGATGGGTAACCTGCTGGATAACGCCTGCAAATACTGTCTGGAGTTCGTGGAAGTGTCAGCGCGTCAGACGGAAACCGAACTGCATATTATCGTTGAGGATGATGGTCCGGGCATCCCGCGCAATAAGCGTGACGTGGTGTTCGATCGCGGTCAGCGCGCCGATACGCTACGTCCTGGCCAGGGCGTAGGATTGGCCGTCGCCCGTGAGATTGTCGACCAGTACGACGGGAAAATAGAAACCAGTGAAAGCCTGCTGGGCGGCGCCAGAATGGAGGTTATTTTTGGTCGCCAGCAGCCCACATTGAACGATAGTTAACCCGTTATGTGAAAAATGCGAGGATCTCGCAGCCGGGGGACTGAGCTTCCGTTATAATCCGAGTCAGTAAGAGCCTGCGGAATAAAAAAATTATGGATTATCACTTAACGCTTAACTGGCCCGAGTTTATTGAACGTTACTGGCAAAAACGCCCGGTGGTTCTGAAACGCGGATTCAGCAATTTTGTCGACCCTATCTCGCCTGACGAGCTGGCAGGTCTGGCCATGGAAAACGAAGTCGACAGCCGTCTGGTCAGCCACCAGGACGGGAAATGGCAGGTTAGCCACGGTCCTTTCGAAAGCTACGATCACCTCGGTGAAAACAACTGGTCGCTGCTGGTGCAGGCAGTCAACCACTGGCATGAGCCCACTGCCGCATTAATGCGTCCGTTCCGCGCCCTGCCCGACTGGCGCATGGACGATCTGATGATCTCTTTCTCCGTGCCGGGCGGCGGCGTAGGTCCACATCTTGACCAGTACGACGTGTTCATCATTCAGGGTACGGGCCGCCGCCGCTGGCGCGTGGGCGAAAAAGTGCCGATGAAGCAGCACTGCCCGCATCCTGACCTGCTTCAGGTTGACCCGTTTGAAGGAATTATCGACGAAGAGCTGGAGCCGGGCGATATTCTCTATATTCCGCCGGGATTCCCTCACGAAGGCTACTCCCTGGAAAACTCACTCAACTACTCCGTGGGGTTCCGCGCGCCGAGCGGCCGCGAGATGATCAGCGGATTTGCCGACTACGTTCTGCAGCGCGAGCTGGGCAGCTATCGTTACAGCGATCCTGATGTGCCTGCGCGCGAGCATCCGGCGGATATTCTGCCAGAAGAACTCGATAAGCTGCGCGGCATGATGCTGGATTTGATCAACGAGCCGGAACATTTCAAACAGTGGTTTGGTGAGTTTATCAGCCAGTCTCGTCATGAGCTGGACGTTGCGCCGCCGGAGCCGCCTTATCAGGCTGACGAGATTTACGATGCGCTCCAGCAGGGCGATAAGCTGGCGCGTCTGGGCGGATTGCGCGTGCTGCGCATTGGTGAGGAGGTGTTCGTCAACGGCGAGAAGCTGGACTCTCCGCACCGTCCGGCGCTGGAAGCCATTGCCAGCCATCTGGTGCTGACTGCCGACACCTTTGGCGATGCGCTGGAAGATCCTTCCTTCCTCGCGATGCTGGCCGCGCTGGTCAACAGCGGATACTGGTTCTTTGAGGACTGAGTCGTGATATTTGCCGGGTGGCGGCTTCGCCTTACCCGGCCTACATTCCTATCGTAGGCTCGGTAAGCGTAGCGCCACCGGGCTTTTTCTTACCGCTTCGCGGTCAACTCCGCTATCCGTACTATCACCTTCACCGCTTTTTCCATCCCTTCCAGCGTCACAAACTCATGCTTGCCATGGTAGTTGTAGCCACCGGTAAACAGGTTCGGGCACGGCAGCCCCATAAACGACAGCTGAGAACCGTCGGTGCCGCCGCGAATCGGCTTGAGCTGCGGTTCAATATCGCAGTCGCGCATCGCCTGCTGGGCAATATCGAGAATATGCGGATGCGCCATCACCTTCTCGCGCATGTTGTAATAGCTGTCTTCAATGATCAGCTCAATATAGCAATCTGGGTGTAATCCTTTACCGACCTTCTTCGCGATCTCCATCATCTTGCGCTTGCGCGCCTCAAAGGCTTTGCGGTCGAAATCGCGGATGATGTAGTGCATCTGCGCGCTGTCCACGGTGCCTTTGATGCTGGTCAGGTGATAGAAACCTTCATACCCTTCGGTCTGTTCAGGGCTCTCTTCCGCCGGGACTTCTGCATGAATTCTGGACGCCAGCGACAGCGCGTTCACCATAACACCTTTCGCCGAGCCAGGATGAACGTTGTTGCCGACAATTTTGATCGTGACGGACGCGGCATTGAAGTTTTCATACTCCAGTTCACCGACGCCACCGCCGTCGACGGTATAGGCCCACTGCGCGTTAAAGGCTTCCACGTCGAAATGCTTCGCGCCCTTGCCGACCTCTTCATCCGGCGTAAAGGCCACGCGGATGTCGCCGTGCGGAATATCTTTGCCCTTCAGCACCCCCAGCGCCGTCATGATTTCCGCGATCCCCGCTTTGTCATCCGCCCCCAGCAGGGTTTTCCCGTCGGTGGTGATCAGCGTCTGGCCCAGCAGCTGATGCAGCACCGGGAACATCACGGGCGAGAGCACTTCGTCGCCAATGCCCAGCGCAATGTCGCCGCCGCGGTAATTTTCCACAATCTGCGGGTTCACATTTTTACCGCTAAAATCAGGAGAGGTGTCGACATGGGAGATAAAGCCAATCGCCGGAATGTCACCCGGGACATTCGCCGGCAGCGTTCCCATCACAGTGCCTTTCTCGCTTAACGTGACGTTGACCAGCCCCATGGCGTCAAGCTGCTCTTTCAGCAGGTTTAATAACTTCCACTGACCTTCGGTGCTCGGCACCTGGCGAACACCCGGTTTAGATTGGGTATCCAGCGAAACGTACTGTAAAAAACGCTCAAGTAATTTATCCATGCAGTCACCCTCACTTTTTGTGACAACATTATCAATAAGCATCAAAACGCAAATATTGCGTCAGGTCACTTTTATCCCGCAAACGAGAATATTTTCCGTTTATATCGTTATGCGTTAGTAAATGTAGCTTATGAATCAGTGACAAGGATTGGCGATTACCGGGGATTGCCGTAGAATGTCCGCCCTCATTACGAGTCACCAAGGTGGTTACACACAAACCCCGCTTCAGTCTGCTGCCTGAGGCGTCTATATGGGACAGCGCAAAAATTGAATACACAATCCCGTTCACGTTCACCGCTGGTGCAACTGGAACGAATTCGTAAAAGTTTTGATGGTAAAGACGTTATTTCCGACCTCACTCTGACCATCAATGACGGTGAGTTTCTGACGCTGCTTGGCCCCTCGGGCTGCGGCAAAACAACCGTTCTGCGCCTTATCGCCGGGCTGGAAAGCGTCGATAACGGCCATATCCATCTTGAGAACCAGGACATCACCCGGGTTCCCGCCGAAGATCGCCACGTCAATACCGTCTTTCAGAGCTACGCCCTGTTCCCGCACATGACCGTGTTTGAAAACGTGGCGTTTGGCCTGCGGATGCAAAAAACGCCGGCGAACGAGATTGAACCGCGCGTCACCGACGCCCTGCGCATGGTGCAGCTTGAGACGTTTGCCCAGCGTAAACCCCATCAGCTTTCCGGCGGCCAGCAGCAGCGCGTGGCCATCGCCCGCGCCGTGGTCAACAAGCCGCGTCTGCTTCTGCTGGATGAATCCCTCTCCGCGCTGGATTACAAGCTACGCAAGCAGATGCAGAACGAGCTAAAAGCCCTGCAGCGCAAGCTCGGCATTACCTTTGTCTTCGTTACCCACGATCAGGAAGAGGCCCTGACCATGTCCGACCGCATCGTGGTGATGCGCGACGGCAAAATCGAGCAGGACGGCACGCCGCGCGAAATCTACGAAGAGCCGAAGAATCTGTTTGTCGCCAGCTTCATTGGCGAGATCAATATCTTCGACGCCACGGTGATTGAGCGTCTGGACGACCAGCGCGTGCGAGCCAGCGTCGAAGGGCGCGAGTGCAATATCACGGTCAATTTCCCCGTCGAAAAGGGACAAAAGCTCAACGTTCTGCTACGCCCGGAAGATCTGCGCGTCGATGAAATTCACGGCAATACCGAGGCCGAAGGGTTGATTGGCTATATCCGCGAGCGCAACTACAAAGGGATGACGCTGGAGTCCGTTGTCGAGCTTGAGAACGGCAAAATGGTGATGGTCAGCGAGTTCTTTAACGAAGACGACCCTGACTTCGACCACTCTCTCGACCAGAAAATGGTTATTAACTGGGTAGAAAGCTGGGAGGTTGTGCTGGCTGATGAAGAACACAAGTAAATTCCAGAATGTGGTGATCGCCACGATCGTCGGTTGGCTTGTGCTGTTTGTCTTTTTGCCCAACCTGATGATCGTTGCCACCAGCTTTCTGACCCGCGACGACGCTAGCTTCGTTTCGCTGGTCTTTACGCTGGACAACTACGCGCGCCTGCTCGATCCGCTCTATTTTGACGTGCTGCTGCACTCGCTCAACATGGCGCTGATTGCCACCCTTGCCTGTCTGGTGCTGGGGTATCCTTTCGCATGGTTCCTCGCGGGCCTGCCGCAAAAGGTGCGCCCCCTGCTGCTGTTTTTACTGATTGTTCCCTTCTGGACCAACTCGTTAATCCGCATCTACGGGCTGAAGATCTTCCTTAGCACTAAAGGCTATCTCAACGAGTTTCTGCTGTGGCTGGGAGTGATTGATACGCCGATCCGCATCATGTTTACCCCGAGCGCGGTGATTGTCGGCCTGGTCTATATCCTGCTGCCGTTTATGGTGATGCCGCTCTACTCCAGCATCGAGAAGCTGGATAAACCGCTGCTGGAGGCGGCAAAAGATCTGGGCGCTAATAAGATGCAGACCTTCATCCGCATTATTATCCCGCTGACCATGCCCGGCATTATCGCGGGCTGTCTGCTGGTAATGCTCCCGGCGATGGGTTTGTTCTACGTGTCGGATCTGATGGGCGGCGCGAAAAACCTGCTGATCGGTAACGTAATCAAGAGCCAGTTCCTGAACATCCGCGACTGGCCGTTCGGATCCGCGACGAGCATTACGCTGACGGTGGTCATGGGCCTGATGCTGCTGGTCTACTGGCGCGCTTCACGGCTGCTGAACAAGAAGGTGGAACTCGAATGATCGGTCGACTGCTTCGCGGCGGTTTTATGACCGCCATTTACGCTTACCTGTATATCCCGATCGTTATTTTGATCGTGAACTCGTTTAACAGCTCACGCTTCGGGATTAACTGGCAGGGCTTTACCACCAACTGGTACAGCCTGCTGATGAACAACGATAGCCTGCTGCAGGCCGCGCAGCACTCGCTGACGATGGCGATCTTCTCCGCCACCTTCGCGACGCTGATTGGCTCGCTCACCGCCGTGGCGCTCTACCGCTATCGCTTTCGCGGCAAACCGTTCGTCAGCGGCATGCTGTTTGTGGTGATGATGTCGCCGGACATCGTGATGGCCATTTCGCTGCTGGTGCTGTTTATGCTGCTGGGCGTACAGCTTGGCTTCTGGTCGCTGCTGTTCTCGCACATCACCTTCTGCCTGCCGTTTGTGGTGGTGACCGTTTTCGCGCGCCTGAAAGGGTTCGACGTGCGCATGCTGGAGGCGGCGAAAGATCTGGGTGCCAGCGAGATGATCATCCTGCGCAAAATCATCCTGCCTCTGGCGATGCCCGCCGTGGCGGCCGGATGGCTACTTAGCTTCACCCTGTCGATGGATGACGTGGTCGTGTCCTCCTTCGTCACCGGTCCGAGCTATGAAATTCTGCCGTTGAAGATCTATTCAATGGTGAAAGTCGGCGTCTCACCGGAGGTGAACGCGCTGGCGACCATTCTGCTGGTGTTTTCGCTGGTTCTGGTGATTGCCAGCCAGGTTATTGCTCGTGATAAAACAAAATCTCAGGGGACAATGAAATGAAAAAAATGCTCGCCGCTGCGGCGCTGGTGCTTGGCATGGGTGCCGCGCACGCTGATGACAGCAAAACGCTCTACTTCTACAACTGGACCGAGTACGTGCCGCCGGGCCTGCTGGAACAGTTCACAAAGGAAACGGGCATCAAGGTTATCTACTCGACCTACGAGTCGAATGAAACCATGTACGCCAAGCTGAAAACCTACAAAGACGGCGCGTACGATCTGGTCGTGCCTTCCACCTACTTTGTCGACAAAATGCGCAAAGAGGGCATGATCCAGAAGATCGACAAAACGAAGCTAACCAATTTTGCAAACCTCGATCCTGAGATGCTCAACAAGCCGTTCGACCCGAATAACGACTACTCCATTCCGTATATCTGGGGGGCAACCGCGATCGGCGTGAACAGCGAGGCCGTCGATCCAAAAACGGTGACAAGCTGGGCCGATCTCTGGAAACCAGAGTACAAGGGTAGCCTGCTGTTAACCGACGACGCGCGTGAAGTGTTCCAGGTCGCGCTGCGCAAGCTGGGCTACTCGGGCAACACGACGGATCCGAAAGAGATTGAAGCGGCGTATAACGAGCTGAAAAAGCTAATGCCTAACGTGGCGGCGTTCAACTCTGATAACCCGGCAAATCCGTATATGGAAGGCGAAGTGAACCTGGGGATGGTGTGGAACGGCTCCGCGTATGTCGCCCGCCAGGCCGGTACGCCGCTTGAGGTGGTCTGGCCGAAAGAAGGCGGGATCTTCTGGATGGACAGCCTTGCGATCCCCGCCAACGCGAAAAACGCTGAAGGGGCGCACAAGCTGATTAACTTCCTGCTGCGCCCGGACGTAGCGAAACAGGTTGCCGAGACGATTGGCTACCCGACGCCAAACCTCGCCGCACGCAAGCTGCTGAAGCCTGAGGTAGCTAACGATAAATCGCTCTATCCGGATGCCGAAACCATCAGCAAAGGTGAATGGCAGAACGATGTCGGTGACGCCAGCCGCCTCTACGAAGAGTATTACCAGAAATTAAAAGCGGGCCGGTAACGGTATCGCGTTCTTCCTCACGCCGCCCGTACGGCGTGAGGAGGATTAACTGACCGCATTCTCCCCTGCCCAGATTGTCGCCTTTCTCATCGCCTCAACCACATCCTCATCCGACAGACCCAGCGCCTGACGAACCCGGGTCGCCTCGTCCCACTGCTGCTGTTCATAGTATCGGCACAGGCTCACCATATCGGCTAACCGTCCCTCCTGGTGGCACAGGGCATTGCTCACGCTCTGCGGGACCGCAATTTGCTTCATCAACTCGGCCATCGGCAGCTCAAGGAGGGTATCGAGCAGAGAAAACAGGCCGCACATGAAGGCATTTTCAGCCAGCATCGGTTCGTTCATCGTCTCGGCGATCAGTTCGCAGAACTTGCCGCGCATCATGCTCAGCGGGTAAAGCTCGCTGACGGTGTCATTGCCCGCACTGGCGAGGACCACGACCGCAACAAACCGTCTCAGCTGGTTTTCCCCGAGGTATCTGAGGACTTCGCTCAGGGTTAACTTGCTGAAATTACAGGCACCGATATGTTTAAATGCGGTGTGCTTCATGTAGCGCATAATCTTATAGGACAGCGTGAGATCGGTTTTAATCAACGACTCGACGATCCGAAAATCGGGTTTATTGCGTCCGACCTCCATTTGCAGCCGAAAAATCGCCAGCTGATTTTGCGATAGCCGTTTATATTTAATGACCTCCGGACGGCAGAAAAAATAGCCCTGGAACAGCGAGAATCCCTCTTCCCTGTATTCGCTGAATTCCTCTTTAGTCTCAATTTTTTCAGCGAGATATTTAATATGCCCGGTTAAATGTTTACGCTCTTTCAGATACTGTTTAATTTGCGCTAAGGTATAATTCCTGACGTCAAACTTCAGTATTGAAATATAGGGTAAAAAAACATCCCATTCTGGCGCAAGCGTGAAATCATCAAGCGCAAACTGATAACCATCCGCACTCATCTCCCTGACAGCCTGCAACAGCTCCGCTCCCGGCACAGCATCTTCCAGGATCTCAATGACCACGCTTTCTTTATCCAGCGCTTCTCCACTGCGGTCTATGACCATTCGCGACGGGAAATTAATAAACGAAGTATGTGCCCCGGCGATGCGCTGGGACGGCACGCATAAAAACTGATCTGAGATCATCCTGGAGGTGGCATATTCTGCCGACACATCCGGAAAACGGTTTGTCATCCCATCTCTGAACAGCAGCTCGTAGGCCACCGTCTTCATCTCAGGGTTAAAAATGGGTTGTCGCGCAATAAATCCGTACATATCCCATCCTCCTCTACAACTTTATATTTATTAGCATCCTCTTTCTACACGACGATAACGAGCTTTATCGAGCACTATTTTGATTGAATGCACAAAATAAAAGCATCCACACTAATTAACTGGATTTACGAAACAAAATTTAAATTAAATATTCCTGACGATCTACAGAAAGAGGAGAAAATATCCGATAAGGAATATGTGCCTGCCCGACATGCACGATATTACGGGAGATGAGAATGAAAGACGCCATGGTCCGAAGAAAAAAAATAAGCGTCAAGACGTTGATGCTGTTGTCCATTTTCCTCACCGTAACGGTGGGCTTTACGGCAACGATCGGGTTTATGATGTGGCAGTGGATGGCGCAGCAGGAGGTTCTGGCCAAAAAACATATCCGCCAGATTGCCGAGGTGCAAGCGTTGCAGGTCAGCAAACAGCTGGATTCTGCCCTGACTGCCGCCCGGGACATGGGCAACAGCGCCCTGGCGCTGCGCGAGGCGGGCGTGACCGAACGCCAGAGCCTGAACCAGCTGCTCATCCACTACCTTTCGGCTCACCCACAGTTTCTCTCCATGTCGATGGCCTTTGAGTCTAACGCGTTCGACGATAAAGATGCCGTCTGGGCCGGTCAGAGCGGTGAAGATCCTGCCGGGCGCTACGCCCGCTACGTCGACCGGGACGCCACCGGCAAACCGGCATTACACCTGCTGACGGACATCGAAACGCCCGGCAGCGGCGATTATTATCTGCTGCCGAAACAACGCCATAAAGATGTGATCATCGAGCCCTATATCTATCCCTACAACGGCGTGGACGTGATGCTCACCTCGATTGCCGCCCCCATCATGCGCGACGGTCAGTTTCTGGGTTCGGTCACCTCTGACTTCTCCCTCGCCACGCTGCAATCGACGATCGGCGCGATTAAACCGTGGAACGGCACAGGCTACGCCCTGCTCCTCTCCGCAGCTAATAACGTGGTGTCCAGCCCGGACAAACGCGCGGCGGGCAAGCCTTACGCCGGTCAGATTGCCGGTCATGACGTCACCCGGGTAAACGATCCGCTGCTGAAGGAGGACGTGTTCATCACCTGGCAGGACATCGCCGTCGGTAACAGCCAGACGCCGTGGAAACTCGCCATTATCACGCCGGTCAGCGAAGTGATGGCCGAAGCGCGCGCATTTTTACTGAAAGCCATCATCATGATGGTGTTAAGCATCGTGGCGGTTAGCCTGGTCATGGCACAGATCTTCACCCGTAAAGTTGACCGTCCGGTTGGGGGCGAACCTTCGGAGGCCGCCGGGATCGCCCTGGCCGTTGCCCGGGGAGATCTGAACAACACCATCCCGGTTCGTTCCGGAGATACCCACAGCATTTTTTATGCCCTGCACACCATGCAGATGCAGCTCAAGCGCATCGTCGACAATATCAGCGAAGCCAGCCACTCCGTGCACGGCGGCACCAGCGAAATTTCGGCGGGCAACCTTGACCTCGCCTCGCGAACCGAGGAACAGGCGGCTGCGATTGTTGAAACGGCAGCCAGCATGGAAGAGATTTCGGTCACGGTGAAGAATAACGCCGACAACGCCCACAAGGCGACCACGCTGACCGATCGCGCCGCAAGCCTCGCCGGGCATGGCGAAACGCTGGTGAACGACGTGGTCGTGGTGATTGGGGAGATTGACGAGAGCGCGCGTAAGATCGGCGAGATTAACAGCATTGTCGATGGCATCGCCTTCCAGACTAATATCCTGGCGCTGAATGCTGCCGTTGAAGCGGCACGGGCTGGCGAACAGGGGCGCGGCTTCGCGGTCGTCGCAGGGGAAGTGCGCAATCTTGCCCAGCGAAGCGCTAACGCGGCAAAAGAGATCTCTCAGCTGATTGCCGAGTCCTCAGGGCGCGTGAGCAAAGGCGTTGAGCTGGTCAATGAAACGGGGGTGATGATGAAACAGGTGATTGAAGCGGTATCGCATGTGCATCTGGTCATCAACGATATCGTTCAGGCGCTGGATGAGCAAAATCGCGGGATTAGCCAGGTCAGCACCGCCGTTAACCAGATGGACAGCACGACCCAGCAGAATGCCTCTCTGGTTCAGCAGATCTCTGCGGCGGCGCTCTCGCTGGATGAGCAGGCTAAATCGCTCGAGAAGACGCTGGCGTTCTTCCATTCATAAATAAAAAGGCACCCGCTGGACGGGTGCCTTTTCACGCGATTGCCGTTACAGCCCTTTCAGCAGCTTGTCGACAAACTCCGGGACGACCGTGCTTGCCAGACCGTAGTGTTTCTCTTCAAACTCGCTGCCCACCTGGCTTGGCTCAAGATTGAGTTCTACCGTATGCGCGCCGTGCAGCCGCGCTTCGTGGACAAACCCCGCCGCCGGGTAAACATGGCCGGATGTGCCGATGGCGATAAATACGTCGGCCATCGCCAGCGCGCTGTAGATATCATCCATTCCCAGCGGCATTTCGCCGAACCAGACCACGTGCGGACGCAGGCGCGACGGGAACTGGCAGCAGTGGCACTTATCCTCAGGCAGCACGTCCTCTTGCCAGTCCAGCACCTGACCGCTCCAGGCGCAGCGAACCTTGAGCAGCTCGCCGTGCATGTGAATGATGTTCTTGTTACCGGCCCGCTCGTGCAGGTTGTCGATATTCTGCGTTACCAGCAGAAAACGATCGCCCAGCGCCTCTTCCAGCTTCGCCAGCGCCATATGCGCCGCATTCGGCGCAACGTCAGGCTGCTGAAGCTGACGTCGGCGGGCGTTGTAAAACGCCTGGACGAGATCCGGATCGCGGGCAAAGCCTTCCGGCGTGGCCACATCCTCCACGCGGTGCTCTTCCCACAGCCCGTCCGCCGCGCGGAAGGTTCGAATTCCTGACTCGGCGGAGATCCCCGCCCCGGTCAGCACCACCACTCTGGGTTTATCCATCGCTTCTGGCATCATTCTGTCTCTGAAAAAGATCCGCTGGCGCAAGCGCTCACGCAAGCGGCGTTTGTTTTTGCGAAAACGGCTGAGTCGACCCTGGCGACGCGACAGCATAGAAACCTCGTAAACTAATCGGTGAGATGAAGGAATGCGGCTCCGCGCATGCCTCCTGCATCCCCGTGTCGCGCGCGTTCGATACGCGGCACGCGGGCAACCGGCAATAAGTGTCGGGGCAAACGCCCGGACAACCGTTCCGTAATCGCGGTAAAGTTTGACAGCCCTCCCCCGATCACCAGCAGATCCGGGTCGACGATGGTGAGAATATTTCCCAGACACACCGCCAGCAGATCCAGATAGCGCTCGACGTGCTCACGCGCCTGCGCATCCCCTTGCTCCCACAGGGTAATGATTTGAGGGGCCTCAAGTTTCTGATGATAGAAGTGTTCGTAAAGCCATGCAAACCCGCGGCCGGAAAGGTAGTTCTCGATGCAGCCGTGCTGGCCGCAGCCGCAGCGGGTCAGCGGGAAATCACGCCCCACCACCTCGAGAGCATCCACCGGCAGGCGGATATGGCCAAACTCGCCGGTAATGTAGCTGCGACCGGTGATGGGCTTACCGTTGACGACGATCCCCCCGCCGACGCCGGTACCGAGGATCAGCCCCATCACCAGCGGATACTGACGGAACTCATCGTCCCAGGCTTCGGAGAGCGCAAAGCAGTTAGCATCATTGTCTAAACGCACGTCGCGTTCAAGGAGAGCAGAGAGATCGGCGCGCAGCGGTTTACCGCTGGCGGCAGGCACGTTGGCGGCATACAGCGTGCCGTCGTCGGTTTCGGGCATACCCGGAATGCCGATGCCGACGCTGCCTTTGACGCCAAAGCGTTCATCGGCCTGCGACACCAGCGCGGCAATCGCGGTTAAAAATTCGTCGTAGCTTTCGCGCGGCGTGGGAACGCGGGTTTCCCACTGCAGTTTGAGGTCTTTATCAAACGCGCCGAGCGCAATCTTGGTGCCGCCAATATCAAATCCGTAATACATAACGCATTCCTCCTTTAACCTGGCGGCCCGAAAGCCGCTAGATCATGACGTAATTACTGGCCACTTAATACCCTCGCCGGATCAATTCGGCTTGCGCGACGCGCCGGGTACCAGCTTGCCAGCAGACTCAGTAAAAGTGCTGTAACCAGCACATAAAAAACGTCCAGCCAGTGCAGTTCAGACGGCAGGAAGTCAATAAAGTAGATATCACCCGACAGGAACTGGTGGCCGATAAGCTTTTCGATCCCGTTGATAATCGGGGTCAGCTGCAGGGAAACCACCACGCCAATCACCACGCCGCACAGGCTGCCGAACAGCCCCGCCAGCAAACCGTACCAGACGAAGATGGCGCGAATAAGACCGTCTTTCGCCCCCAGCGTACGCAGCACGGCGATGTCGCCGCTCTTGTCCTTGACCGCCATCACCAGCGTCGAGACGATATTAAAGCACGCCACACCAATCACCAGCACCATCGCCAGATACATGATGGCGCGGATCATCTGGATATCACGGTACATATACCCGTAAGTGCCGATCCAGCTCTTGATGTAGACATAGTTATTGGTCACGCTGCCCGCGTCGCGTACCAGCTTATTGGCGTTAAAGACGTCGTTCACCTTAATGGCAATGCCCGTCACGCTGTCAGCCATGTCGAGATACTGGCGCGCATCCTCCATCGGCACCATCGCAAAACTATGGTCAAGCTGACCGCTCAGCTGAAGAATACCGGTGACGTGCAGGCGCACGCGCTTAGGCTGCTGCAGCTTGTGGTCGGCGCTGGCGTTCGGGATCATTATTGACACCCAGTCGCCCTGCTTCACCTTCAGGGCATCGGCCACGCCTTTACCCATGATGATCTGCTGCTCGCCAGCCTTAAAGTTGGCCCACGCGCCGTTCTGCACATAGTTTGGCAGCGCGCTGAGGCGCGCTTCCTGGACGGGGTTGACCCCTTTCACCTGTATGGCGCGCAGGTTGACCCCGCTCTCCACCAGCCCGGTAAAGTTAATATAGGGCGCGGCCGCGGCAATGCCCGGCACTTTTTCGACTTTGGCGAGCGCATCGCTCCAGTTCGTCCACGGCTGGTTAACCGGCTCGATCTCCCCGTGCGGCACCACCGCCAGAATGCGGTTATTCAGCTCGCGCTCAAAGCCGTTCATGGCGCTCAGGCCGACAATCAGCACCGCCACACCGAGCGCAATACCGATGGTCGAGATGACGGAGATCAGCGACACCATGCCGCCGCGACGGCGGCCGCGGCTAAAACGTAAACCGATGAGTAAGGATAACGGTGACGCCATTACTCTGCTCCCATCAGGGTCAGTTCCGCGTTCAGATGGCCGTCGCGCATCTCAAGCTGACGCCCCATGCGTTTTGCCAGCTGCAGATCGTGGGTTACGACCAGAAACGCGGTGCCCTGCGAGGCGTTCAGCTCGCCCAGAAGCTGGAAAATACTGTCCGCATTGCGGGCATCCAGGTTACCGGTAGGCTCATCCGCCAGCACCAGGCGCGGGTTGTTGACCAGCGCGCGGGCAATCGCCACGCGCTGGCGCTCGCCGCCGGAAAGCTCAGAGGGACGATGGTTACCGCGATGGCCCAGGCCTACCGCTTTCAGCATGTCGCTGGCGCGGGCGTTAATTTCTGCCGGTTTCTTTTTACCAATCAGCAGCGGCATCGCCACGTTTTCCAGCGCCGTGAAATCCGGCAGCAGGTGGTGGAACTGGTAGATAAAGCCCAGCTCGCGGTTGCGCAGCTCGGCCTTCGCCGCGGAGGACATTTTGCTCATCGGCTGGCCGGAGAAAATCACGTCGCCCTCGGTTGGCGTATCCAGCCCGCCCAGCAGATGCAGCAGCGTACTTTTGCCCGAGCCGGAGCTGCCAACAATCGCCATCATCTCGCCTTCGCCCACGCTAAAACTCACATTGTGCAGCACGTCGGTTTGCACAGTGCCTTCCTGATAGCGTTTGGACAGGTTGTCGCATTGCAACAGGATCTTATTCATAACGTAAAGCCTCAGCGGGTTGAGTGGCGGCAGCGCGCCAGGAAGGATAAAGCGTAGAAAGCAGCGCAATGGCCATCGCGGCCAGCGCAATACCGACCACCTGCAGCGGCTCGATAGCCACCGGCAGCGCCGCGCCGTCGAGCAGGGCGCCGATGATCGGCATTAAGTTATTAAGCTGGCTGGCAAGCAAGGCCCCCAGCACGGCGCCGAGCAGCGCGCCGATGATGCCTGCGCTGGCCCCCTGCACCATAAACACCGCCATGATCTGGCGCGGCGTGAGCCCCTGGGTTTGCAGAATGGCGACTTCGCCCTGCTTCTCCATCACCATCAGGCCCAGCGAGGTAATGATGTTAAATGCGGCCACGGCCACGATCAGGCTCAGCAGCAGCCCCATCATGTTTTTTTCCATCCGCACGGCCTGGAACAGTTCGCCTTTACGCTCGCGCCAGTCCTGCCATTTAGTGCCGTCCGGCAGTTTTTGCTGGCTGAGGGTATCGACCTTCAGCGGCGCATCGAGCCACAGGCGCCAGCCGGTAATATTCCCTGCCGGGTAGCGCATCAGGCGTGAAGCGTCCTGAATGTTCACCAGCATCTGGTAGCCATCGACTTCGCTGTTGGCGGCAAAGGTACCAATCACGTTGAACAGGCGCTGGCTTGGCAGGCGCCCCATCGGCGTAAACTGGCTGGCAGAAGGGACCATCACGCGCAGCTGATCGCCACGGTTGACGCCAAGCTGGCCGGCAAGCTGTTCACCCAGAATCACGTTGTATTTTCCGGCTTCCAGATCGGACTGCTTCACGTTAACCAGATACGGCGTCAGCGGATCGTTTTGCGCCGGGTCAATACCCAGCATCACGCCGACCGCCACGCTGCGGGCGCTTTGCAGCACCACGTCGCCGGTCGTCAACGGCGCTACGCGCGTGACGCCCTGTAACTTCGCCGCGCTTTCCGGCAGCTGTTGCGGGTTAACCGAACCGTTGGATGATGAAAGAACGGCCTGCGGCATCAGCCCCAGGATATTGTTTTGCAGCTCGCGTTCGAAGCCATTCATGACGGAAAGCACCGTCACCAGTGCCATCACGCCAAGCGTAATGCCAATAGTCGAAAGCCAGGAGACAAAGCGACCGAAGCGGTCCGCGGCGCGCCCACGCATGTAGCGTAAGCCTATGAAGAGTGCGACAGGTTGATACATGAAATCCGTCTGTTTGCTGATAGCAGACCCACGAGTATATAAGCGAATCCGTTAAGCGTAAATGACTGAAACAGTAAGCTTTGGTAATCATTTTTCCGAAAAATTCAGATAAATCAGGGTGCTATTGTATGAATACTCACCTCGCAACCTCCACCTTTTCCGAAAAACCTCCTGATACAGACTGTTACCCATTACATCCTGGTGTCGTTTTACAACAATTGCTCGTTCGTTTATGGCAATAAGGTAGTGGCGAACAATGAAGCAAAAAGCATTATGGATTAACCAGATAAAAGGGCTGTGTATCTGCCTGGTGGTTATCTATCATTCGGTTATCACGTTTTATCCGCATCTGATCGGGCTACAACACCCGCTCTCCGGCCTTCTCGCCAAATGCTGGGTCTATTTTAACCTCTATCTCGCACCGTTTCGTATGCCGGTCTTCTTCTTTATCTCCGGCTACCTGATCCGTCGTTATATTGACGAAGTGGACTGGCGAACCAGTCTCGATAAACGGATCTGGAGCATTGTCTGGGTCCTGGCGCTGTGGGGCGTCCTGCAATGGCAGGCGTTGACCCACCTGAACGCCTGGCTGGCGCCCGAGCGTGAGCTTGCCACCTCGTCGAACGCGGCCTACGCCGACTCGTTCTCAGGCTTTGTGCTGGGGATGATCACCGCCAGCACCAGTTTGTGGTATCTGTATGCTCTGGTGGTCTACTTCACGCTGTGTAAACTGCTGAGCCGCTGGAAGCTGTCGGTACTGGGACTGCTGGCGCTGGCAAGCATCGCGATTAACTTCCTGCCGCTGCCGTGGTGGGGAATGAACAGCGTGGTACGCAACATGATCTACTACAGCCTCGGGGCGTGGTATGGCGCAGAGCTGATGGCGTGGATGAAAAGCGTCAACCTGCGCCGCATCTGGCTGGCAACCGGGGCTTTCGCCGCCGTCTCCGTGGTGCTGTGGTTTGCTAACGTTCCGCTGCTGCTCTCATTGCTGTCGATTGTGCTGATCATGAAGCTGTTCTACAGCCTTGAGCAGCGCTATGCCGTTCACCCGAACAATCTGCTGAACGTGATTGGCTCAAATACCATTGCGATTTATACCACCCACCGCATCCTGATTGAGGCCTTTAGCCTGTTCCTGATTGGCGAAATGAATGCTGCCTCGTGGCCGGTCTGGGCAGAGCTCACCCTGGTGCTGGTCTATCCGTTTGCCAGCCTGTTTATCTGTACCCTTGCCGGGCTCGGGGTGCGTAAGATCTCCACCGCGCTTTTTGGGGACGTTTTCTTCTCTCCTCCGTCTACGCTGACCCTGTCACCTTCAACGCGTTAATGCCCTCTCCGCCCCCGTTTTGGGGGCGTTTAGCCCTGCCGTGCGGTTACGATTTGCTTATGTAAAACGATCGAGGATAATAAAGACATTGCGTATCAGTGATATGCCCCAATACTGTTGGTATATCCATAAGAGACTCTGACATAGCCATGCCTGAACACTATCGTTATTCCTTGCCTGTCAAAGCGGGCGACCAGCGCCAGCTGGGTGAACTCACGGGCGCGGCGTGCGCCACGCTGGTGGCGGAAATCGCCGAGCGTCATCCAGGCCCGGTGATTCTGGTTGCCCCGGATATGCAAAACGCCCTGCGCCTGCACGATGAAATTCGCCAGTTCACCGATAGCCTGGTGTTCAGCCTGGCCGACTGGGAGACGCTGCCGTATGACAGCTTCTCTCCGCATCAGGAGATCATCTCCTCGCGCCTGTCGACGCTCTATCAGCTGCCGACCATGCAGCGCGGCGTGCTGATTGTGCCGGTGAACACCCTGATGCAGCGCGTCTGTCCGCACAGCTATCTGCACGGTCACGCGCTGGTGATGAAAAAAGGCCAGCGCCTGTCCCGTGACGCCCTGCGCGCGCAGCTTGACGGTGCCGGCTATCGCCACGTCGACCAGGTGATGGAGCACGGGGAATACGCCACCCGCGGCGCGCTGCTCGACCTTTACCCGATGGGCAGCGACCAGCCGTATCGTCTGGATTTTTTTGATGATGAAATCGACAGCCTGCGCGTATTCGACGCCGACACGCAGCGCACGCTGGAAGAGGTGGAGTCCATCAATTTACTGCCCGCGCATGAGTTCCCCACGGACAAAACCGCTATTGAACTGTTCCGCAGCCAGTGGCGCGATAAGTTCGAGGTGAAGCGCGACGCGGAACATATTTATCAGCAGGTCAGTAAAGGCACGCTTCCTGCCGGGATCGAATACTGGCAGCCGCTGTTCTTCAACGAGCCGCTGCCTGCCCTGTTCAGCTACTTCCCGGCGAATACGCTGATTGTCAACACCGGGGATATCGACGCCAGCGCCAGCCGCTTTGAGAGCGAAACCCGCGCCCGCTTTGAAAACCGTGGCGTTGACCCAATGCGTCCACTGCTGCCGCCGGAAGCGCTGTGGCTGCGCACTGACGAGCTCAACGCCGAGCTGAAGCGCTGGCCGCGCATGCAGCTGAAAACCGATTCGCTTGCCGATAAGGCCGCCAATACCAACCTCGCCTTCCGGACGCTGCCGGACCTGGCCGTTCAGGCGCAGCAGAAATCCCCGCTGGATAATCTGCGCAAGTTCCTGGAGTCCTTCACCGGCCCGGTGGTGTTCTCCGTTGAGAGTGAAGGCCGCCGTGAAGCGTTAGGTGAACTGCTGGGACGCATTAAGGTGGCGCCGAAGCGCATCCTGCGCCTGAGCGAAGCGACCGGAAACGGTCGTTATCTGATGATTGGCGCCGCCGAGCACGGGTTCATCGACACGCTCAACAACCTGGCGCTGATTTGCGAAAGCGACCTGCTGGGTGAGCGCGTCGCGCGCCGCCGTCAGGACAGCCGTCGGACCATCAACCCGGACACGCTGATCCGTAACCTGGCCGAGCTGCACCCGGGCCAGCCGATTGTTCACCTGGAACACGGCGTTGGGCGCTATCAGGGGATGACCACGCTGGAAGCGGGCGGCATAAAAGGGGAATACCTGATGCTCACCTATGCTAACGACGCCAAACTGTATGTCCCGGTCTCCTCCCTGCATCTGATCAGCCGCTACGCGGGCGGCGCCGAAGAGAATGCGCCGCTGCACAAGCTGGGCGGCGACGCCTGGGCGCGCGCGCGCCAGAAGGCGGCGGAAAAAGTGCGCGACGTGGCGGCCGAGCTGCTGGATATCTACGCCCAGCGCGCGGCTAAACAGGGCTTCGCCTTTAAGCATGATAAAGAACAGTACCAGCTGTTCTGCGACAGCTTCCCGTTTGAAACCACGCCGGATCAGGCCCAGGCCATCAACGCCGTGCTGAGCGACATGTGCCACCCGCTGGCTATGGACCGCTTAGTCTGCGGCGACGTCGGCTTCGGTAAAACCGAAGTGGCGATGCGCGCCGCCTTCCTTGCGGTGGAAAACAACAAGCAGGTGGCGGTGCTGGTGCCGACCACCCTGCTCGCTCAGCAGCACTTCGACAACTTCCGCGACCGTTTCGCCAACTGGCCGGTACGTATCGAGATGCTCTCGCGTTTTCGCAGTACCAAAGAACAGACGCAGATCCTCGAACAGGCAAGCGAAGGCAAAATCGATATTCTGATCGGCACCCACAAGCTGCTGCAAAGCGATGTGAAGTGGAAAGATCTGGGGCTACTGATCGTCGACGAAGAGCACCGCTTCGGGGTGCGTCATAAAGAGCGCATCAAAGCGATGCGCGCCGACGTCGATATCCTGACCCTGACCGCAACGCCAATCCCGCGAACACTCAACATGGCGATGAGCGGCATGCGCGATCTGTCGATTATCGCCACGCCGCCGGCGCGCCGTCTGGCGGTGAAAACCTTCGTTCGCGAGTACGATAATCTGGTGGTACGGGAGGCTATTCTGCGTGAGGTGCTGCGTGGAGGTCAGGTCTACTATCTCTATAATGACGTGGAAAACATCCAGAAAGCGGCGGACAGGCTGGCGGAGCTGGTGCCGGAAGCGCGCATCGCTATCGGTCACGGGCAGATGCGCGAGCGCGAACTGGAACGGGTAATGAACGACTTCCACCACCAGCGCTTTAACGTGCTGGTGTGTACCACCATCATTGAAACCGGGATCGACATTCCGACGGCAAACACCATCATCATTGAGCGTGCGGATCACTTTGGCCTGGCGCAGCTTCACCAGCTGCGCGGCCGCGTCGGGCGTTCGCACCATCAGGCCTACGCCTGGCTGCTGACGCCGCATCCGAAAGCGATGACCACCGACGCGCAAAAGCGTCTGGAAGCCATCGCCTCGCTGGAAGACCTCGGCGCAGGCTTTGCGCTGGCCACGCACGACCTCGAGATCCGCGGTGCCGGCGAGCTGCTGGGTGAAGACCAGAGCGGCTCCATGGAAACCATCGGCTTCTCGCTCTATATGGAGCTGCTGGAAAACGCGGTTGATGCCCTGAAGGCCGGACGCGAGCCGTCGCTGGAAGATCTCACCAGCCAGCAGACCGAGGTCGAGCTGCGTATGCCTTCCCTGCTGCCGGACGATTTTATTCCGGACGTGAATACCCGACTGTCGTTCTACAAGCGCATAGCCAGCGCGAAGAAGGAGAACGAGCTGGAAGAGATTAAGGTGGAGCTGATTGACCGCTTTGGCCTGCTGCCCGATCCGGCGAGAAATTTGCTGGATATCGCGAGGCTGCGCCAGCAGGCGCAAAAGCTGGGGATCCGCAAGCTCGAAGGCAATGAAAAAGGCGGCGTGATTGAATTCGCCGAGAAGAATCACGTCAACCCGATGTGGCTGATCGGCCTGCTGCAAAAACAGCCGCAGCATTTCCGTCTGGATGGTCCAACCCGTCTGAAATTTACCCAGGAACTGACGGAGCGCAAAACCCGTATGGACTGGGTGCGTAACTTTATGCGCCAGCTGGAAGAGAACGCGATCGCCTGACCTCCATTCCCCTCTTAACTGAGGAATTTCATGTAGTTTATTAACCAGAAGCGATAAAAGTTGCTTCCGGAAAATGAATAGCTTACAGCGACACCCTGGTCCGGCTGTAAATCGCTGAGGCGTTTCCTGCAGGCCGGGGCGAGGCGCAGGGATGCGCCGAGAGGGCGGGCTTTACAGGGATGTTACCTCCGCCCGTCCCCGAAAAGCCGGAAGGAATAAGCCGAAGGTACCGCGTAGCGGCGATTTACCGCCGGGAGCCCGGGTCGCCAGGGTGGTGGCGACTGAGCCACCCTGGCACGTTCACAGGTCATGTCGTTACAGAGTACTAAGGAACATAAAGTGAACGGAATGACCACCAGAGTCGTATGTTCCCCCACACCCCAGCCCTCTCCCTCAAGGGAGAGGGGGTCGTCCGTGCAGGCATTATTTTATGGGGATCCCTTCCCCTGTTAGCCCGGCGCTACGGGGGGACAATTTACAAACTCTTTGCACTTCACCCGATCTTCCCGACACACCCATTCGCCATAATTATCATTAACGCTTTATAAAACAATAACCTTATCATTTGTATGGACTATGGTAATGATGACCTCTTCGCGTTTTACTCGCTGGATGACCCTGTTTGCGCTGGCAGCCACCGTCGCGGTTGCGCTTCCCGCTCGGGCAAACACCTGGCCCCTTCCCCCTCCCGGCAGCAATGTCGTGGGCGAAAACCGCTTTCATGTGGTTGAAAACAATGGTGGTTCGCTGGAAGCGATTGCCAAAAAATATAACGTCGGTTTTCTGGCCCTGCTGCAGGCGAACCCCGGCGTCGATCCGTACGTCCCGCGCGCGGGCAGCGTACTGACCATCCCGTTACAGACTATCCTGCCGGACGCCCCGCGCGAGGGGATGGTGATAAACCTGGCCGAACTGCGTCTGTACTATTATCCGCCGGGTAAAAATGAAGTCACCGTCTACCCTATCGGTATTGGTCAGCTGGGCGGCGACACCCTGACGCCGACGATGGTCACCACCGTCTCGGATAAACGCGCGAATCCAACCTGGACCCCGACGGCCAACATTCGTGCCCGCTATAAGGCCCAGGGGATCGATCTTCCTGCCGTGGTGCCGGCTGGTCCGGATAACCCGATGGGGCATCACGCGATACGCCTCGCGGCATACGGCGGCGTCTACCTGCTGCACGGAACGAATGCAGACTTTGGCATCGGCATGCGCGTCAGCTCCGGCTGTATTCGTCTGCGCGATGACGATATCAAAACGCTGTTTAACGTCGTTACGCCTGGAACCAAAGTGAATATTATCAATACGCCGATTAAGGTTTCAGAGGAGCCCGGCGGCGTGCGGCTGGTTGAGATTCATCAGCCGTTATCGAAAAACATTGGCGACGATCCGCAGACGCTGCCCATTAACCTGAATGCCGCGATGGTAAGCTTTAAAACGAATGCGAATACCAACAGCGTGGTGATGGAGCGAGCGATGGAAGCCCGGTCAGGCATGCCGACCGATGTCACCCGGCATCACGACGTCGACCAGCAGTCGATGTAAATCAGAAATAAAAAAACGCCCTGCTGAGCAGGGCGTTTTTTATTGCAGTGGCATAAATGAGGGTTTATGCCCGGCTTATTTGTAGATGACCGCAGTGCCGTGCAGGGTGTTAGGACCGGTCACAGAGGTGATGCGGTAAGATTTAGCACCCATCTCTTGCGCTTTTTGTGCCAGCTGATCTTCCAGTGAACCCAGGTTAGTACCGGCAGACGCGGAGATTGTCCCGACTTTATGCTGGTCAGCAGGGGTGGATTGCACTTGTACAGCAGCAAAGCTTGCGAAAGAGAGTGAACTCAGAACAGCAGCAGCGATGAGGGTTTTTACGTTTTTCATGATGTTTACCTTTAGCAGATGAATTTGGAGGTCGTTAATCATTTAGTTAACGATCGATAGGTAAATCATAAACGTGATCCAGGTCACGCGTCAACATAATTTTATAACGACCATTAACTTAATTTTAAAATTGTTATTTTTCATACATATATGATTAATTTATTTTTAAGCATTCTGCACTGGTGGTGGGTTGCGTTTATTTTTATAATGGTCATTCACCAAACCAACAGAGGACCAACGGCAAATGACAACCGATGTCACGAGTTGTGCGAAGAAAAGCCGTGGCCGACCAAAAGTGTTTGACAGGGATGCAGCGCTTGATAAGGCCATGACTCTCTTCTGGCAACATGGGTATGAAGCAACCTCGCTTTCCGATCTGGTAGAAGCCACCGGAGCCAAAGCGCCGACGCTGTATGCCGAATTTACCAATAAAGAGGGACTGTTCAGGGCGGTGCTGGACAGATACATTTCGCGTTTTGCGGCGAAACATGAAGCCCAGCTGTTCTGCGAAGAGAAAAGCGTTGAACAGGCGCTTCGCGACTATTTCACCGCCGTCGCGACCTGCTTTACCAGTAAAGAGACGCCTGCGGGCTGCTTTATGATTAACACTTCTGCCACCCTTGCGGCGTCCTCCAAAGAGATTGCCAATACGGTGAAATCGCGGCATGCGATGCAGGAGGAGACCCTCAGCGCCTTTCTGGCTCAGCGCCAGCAGCGCGGTGAACTCCCCGCGCAATGCAACCCTCAGCTGCTGGCACAATACCTGAGCTGTATTTTGCAGGGGATGTCGATCAGCGCCCGTGAAGGGGCCACGCTGGAAAAACTGCAGAATATTAGCGAAACCACGCTGCGGCTGTGGCCTGAGCTACTCAAAATCTAAAGCAAAAAAAAGCTCCTCAGCCTGAGCGCATGAGGAGCTAAATTCAGAGAACATCTTTTTTACACTTTGTTATTCAGAACCAGCTGGCCGTTTCCATCCAGTGGAATTTGCGTGCCCGGGTCTCTATCCATGCGGATTTTGCCCTGCTGATCGCCAATTTTGTACGTCACGTCATAGCCCAGCATTTTTTCCGACTTATCATAGACGGTTTTGCAGCGTTGCTGAGTCGTGGTGTAGGTATCATTATCCTGCATCGCGCCCTGCACCTGGTTACCGGCATAACCGCCACCCAGCGCGCCGACCACGGTCGCTACGTCTTTACCCCGGCCGCCGCCGAACTGGTGACCAATTACGCCACCCGCTACCGCACCCAGAACAGAACCGGCAATGCGGTTTTCATCCTGCACCGGACGACGGTGCGTCACGGAAACGTTGCGGCACTCCTGACGAGGGGTTTTTACGGTTTCTTTAATCGGTGTAGCAGAAACCACCTGTGCATACTGCGGGCCGCGATCTAATACGTTGAGACTGGCAACGGCAGCCACACCTAACGCAGCCGCGACGCCAATCCCTATACCCGCCAACATTGATTTATTCACGGGACTTCCTCCTTTGTTGCTATTGGTAACAATTTTGCAATGGAGGCACGGCTTCGCCAATAAGATAAAGGATCAAAAAAGGAGCGTTAAGAGGAGATATATTGTATTTAGGAGAACTCTTAAGCAGTCAAACTGTGATCTACAGCATGAAATGCTAAAAACTCCCTCCGGAGGGCCCGGAGGGAGTGAAAGATTAGTGCAGCTTCAGACGCGGACGGATCACGCGGTTGATTCTGCCCACCAGCATCATCAGCCCGGTTTTGAAGTAGCCGTGCAGCGCAATCTGGTGCATGCGGTACAGGGAGATATACACGAAGCGGGCAATGCGCCCTTCTACCATCATTGAGCCGCGCATCAGGTTGCCCATCAGGCTGCCGACGGTAGAGAAGTTTGACAGCGACACCAGTGAACCGTGGTCTTTGTAGACATAGGCTTTCATTGGCTTGCCTTTGTACTGCGCCAGAATGTTGTGCAGCACCAGGCTTGCCATCTGGTGAGCGGCCTGCGCGCGCGGCGGCACGAATCCGCCTTCAGGACGCGCACAGGAGGCGCAGTCACCGATAGCAAAGATTTCAGGGTCACGCGTGGTTTGCAGCGTTGGCTCGGTTACCAGCTGGTTAATGCGGTTGGTTTCCAGACCGCCGATCTCTTTCATAAAGTCAGGCGCTTTGATACCTGCCGCCCAGACCATCAGATCCGCTTTGATATACTCGCCGTCTTTGGTATGCAGGCCGCCTTCGTCGGCGCTGGTCACCATGGTCTGCGTCAGCACCCGCACGCCCAATTTGGTGAGCTCATTGTGCGCCGCACCGGAAATACGCGGAGGCAGCGCAGGCAGGATGCGTTCACCGGCTTCAACCAGCGTGACGTTCAGCGCTTCGTTAGTTAACCCTTTATAACCGTAGCTGTGCAGCTGTTTCACCGCATTGTGCAGCTCCGCTGACAGCTCAACGCCCGTCGCGCCGCCGCCGACAATAGCGATATTCACCTTACCGTTCGCACCCATATTGCTGGTGTACTTCAGGAACAGGTTCAGCATTTCCTGATGGAAACGACGCGCCTGGTGCGGGTTATCGAGGAAGATACAGTGCTCTTTCACCCCCGGCGTGTTGAAGTCGTTGGAGGTACTGCCCAGCGCCATGACCAGCGTGTCGTACGCCAGTTTACGCTCGGGAACCAGCAGATCCCCTTTATCATCGCGCAGCTCTGCCAGGGTGATGGTTTTGCTTTCACGGTTGATGTCCACCACCGAGCCCAGCTGGAACTGGAAATGATGGTTGCGCGCGTGCGCCAGATAGCTGAGCGCGTCCACGCCCTCATCCAGAGAACCGGTCGCCACTTCGTGCAGCAGCGGTTTCCACAGGTGGCTGTGGTTACGATCGACCAGCGTAATTTTGGCTTTTTTACCGCGACCCAGCTTCTTGCCCAGCTGTGTAGCCAGCTCCAGCCCGCCAGCACCACCGCCTACAATCACTATCTTTTTCAATGGCGTAGTCAACGTGACCCCCTCAAATTATTAACCAATTGTTAATTAAAAGTTATAAAAATAACCCTTAGTTAACAACAGGTTACAGCACTGAAACCATTCAGGTGCATTGAGAATACCACGTCAGGCGCATTGGTCATACCAAAATTGATATGCATCAAGTTTTGATGGCTTAAAAGTAGACAATTCTGGTCAAAAAGAAAGCCCGGTACGCTTTCGCGGCCGGGCTTTGATGCATGCGGGTAATTGATTAACCCAGCGTTTTAAACGCTTTGATACGCTGCAGATGCGGAGAGATGTTTTTGAACTTGTGGGTCTGTTCTTCGTCCCAGACGATCTCATAGTAATGATGCAGGAGCTCTGCTGCACGATGGCTGTTGAGCGCTTCATCATTACGCGAAAGGATCACCAGGCAGCGGTCGCGGTTTTTCTCACGGAAGTTGCTCACGCACTTGGTCGCAATATCGACATACTCTTCCGGGCGGTCAATTTTGCCTTCCATGTTCTCGTTCGGGAACAGATTAGGATTGAACACCACCTGGCGAATGTCGCACAGGAAGCCAATCCGCTCCGCCCAGTAGCCGCCCAGCCCCACGCCGCAAATCAACGGCCGATCGTCGACGTTGAGCTGCAACATCTTGTCCACCTCTTTGAGCAGATGCTGCATATCATGCTTCGGATGGCGCGTGCTGTAGCTGATCAACCGTACATCCGGATCGATAAACTGCAGCTGCAGCACCTTCTCATGATTACCAGGACTGTTTGAGTCAAAACCGTGTAAATAGATGATCATCGTCTTCTCACCACGCTACGCCTTCCGGGAGGGTTTACAGGCTGGCTTTATGTGCCTGCCAGCGCTCATTCAGGTCTTCAAGCCGGGCGTTGACCGTCTTCCAGCGCGCCGAATCCATCAGCTCCTGACGGCTAAATGAACCTTTATGATACAATTGTGTAACACGCTCTGCATTGATCGGCGACAGGTTATCCAGCACGCTAACGGCACCTTTACGATTATTGCAGACCAGGATCATATCGCAACCTGCATCCAGAGATGCCTGACCGCGTTCAGCGTAGCTGCCCATGATCGCGGCCCCTTCCATCGACAAATCGTCAGAGAAAATCACGCCGTTGAAGCCCAGTTCCTGGCGCAGAACGGTTTTCAGCCAGTGCGGAGAACCGCTGGCAGGACGCGGGTCGACGTCGCTGTAAATCACGTGCGCGGGCATAATGGCATCCAGCTTGTTATCGGTGATAAGCGACTGGAAAACCGACATATCTTTGGCGCGAATCTCCGCTTCCGGGCGAGGATCGCGCGGGGTCTCTTTGTGAGAATCCGCCGTCACCGCCCCGTGACCCGGGAAGTGTTTCCCGGTGGTTTTCATCCCGGCATCGTGCATGCCGTCGATGAACCGGGTCGCCATTGCCAGCGCAATACGCGGGTCTTCATGGTATGAGCGCTCGCCAATGGCAGCGCTGATATGCCCTACATCCAGCACCGGGGCAAAGCTGATGTCGATATCCATGGCAATCATTTCGCTGGCCATCAGCCAGCCGGCCTCCTGCGCCAGTTTTCCACCCTCTTCTGTGCCGAGCAGCGCGGCAAATGACTGGGCTGCCGGGAGACGGGTAAAACCGTCGCGAAAACGCTGCACGCGTCCGCCTTCCTGATCGACGGCCACCACCAGATGATTGCGCGATGCGGCGCGGATCTGACGCACCAGCTCACGCAGCTGCGCCGGATCGTGATAGTTGCGGGTAAACAGGATCAGTCCACCCACCAGCGGATGCGCCAGAATTTCACGCTCCTCCGCATCCAGCTCAAACCCTTCTACATCCAACATGACTGGACCCACATCCACCTCTCTTATCCTTTAGTTTGTAACTGACGCCAGGCATCGTCTGCCAGCGCAATAAATTGTTTCTCTCTGGACTGCCGATAGCGCATTTCAAACCAGCCAGCCATTAACATGACGACCCAGGGCCGCCAGCGTTTGACCTGACGCCTCAGCGCGTCGGGGTCAATATGTGCCATCCGGGCGTAGCCCCTGATGAGCATCTGCCGCGCGGCTTCACTCTCTGTCCAGACTGCCGCCAGCTCCAGCGCCACATCGCCATCTCCCGCATACTCCCAGTCGATAAGCCTGATGCCCGCTGGCGTATGAACAATATTCCCGGCATGAACATCCATATGCAACGGCGCGAGCCGAATCGGCTGCGGCTCGCCCGTTTTACGCAGCCGCTTGAGATGTGCCAGCCACACTGGAGTACGTCTGTCTGGCAGGGCTTGCTGCCAGTAATGTTCCAGTAGAGGGAATAACGTCGTTCGCCACCCCAGGCGTGGCTGCCGGTGCAGATGATACAGCATCGCCGCAAGCTCCGGCGTGTCCGGCAGCGCGCTTTTAACTTCACCTTCCAGATAGTCCACGGCGATCCAGCCCTGTCTGAAAAAACGAGGGGCAGGTACGAGATCCGCCGGAAGACGTCTCAGGGCACGAAACTGACGACGAAAATGAGAGGCAGGAGCAGAGGGGGCGTGATTTTGCCGCAAGACCAGACGTCGTTCGCCCTGCTCTATAATGCAACTCGCGCCGCCAAGCCCGGAATGGGCCTGCGGCGCGATAAGGCGGTACTGAGGAAAATAGCGCGTCAGAATCTCTTCACGCGTGCTGTCATTGTTGCGTAACCGCACCTTTACCTGACCAGATAATTTCGCCTGTCTGAACCAGCATCAGCTGCATCTGCAGGGCTGGGGTGTTCACGTTACCGGTGGCGTTAGAGTACAGCACATACTGTGCACCAACGTTACGGGCAATGCCGATCGCCTTGCTGCGGGTGCCGAGGCTATCCTGCGGCGACAGGCCCAGCTGCTGTTTGGCTACCGCGAGCTGCTGAGCCGAGACCAGCGTAAACTTACCGTTGTTAGCCAGAGCATTGCGCAGGGTTTCCGTCGCCTCACCCGCGTTCAGCGAACCGTTGGTACGGTTGTTGACGCTGTCGACCAGCAACACGCTGCCCGCCGTCACGCCCTGCGCCTGCAGCATTTTGCCTACCATCGGCTGCATTGCCCCGTTCCAGTCGTAATGGCGCACGCGCGGCGTGGGCTGTGACGTCTGGTCCGGATGCTCAATCGGGCCTGGCTGCGCCGGAATAGACGGTACAGACGGCACGGTTGGCTGCTGCTGCGTTGGCGGCGTCGGCTGTTCAGTACCCGGTTTAGCCTCTTCCACAGGCGCAGGCTGTTCAGTTCGGGTCACACACCCTGCGAGAAACAGAGCGAAAGCTGTCACGAGCGCATAGCGGCTCAAATTTTTAATCAAGGTTCACCCCTCAGAGATAAAGATAAAGTCTCACCTTATGCGCACCCAGATAGTTGGCGCTGCCATAGAGCGTTACCGACGACCTGGCCGGAATGGTGACGCTGCGCGGCGCCTCCAGCGGATGCATTTCAAGACCTCTTACGTCATACCAGAAAAAACGGTAGTGGACCGTCACTGGTTCATGTCTTTCATTAAAGAGCGTAGAGGAGGCAGATGAGTTGATTTCACTGATAGTCAACGCGGGCTGTTGCGCCGTGATGCCCGCAGCAAGCACGGAAGATTCCATGACCAGCGTCTGTTCATCATTCACGGGGATCGCCGGACGCGAGCTGCACCCCACAATCATCATCGCCATTACCAGCGCTGCAATACGCCCTTTCAGCATGTCAAAGACCTTTATGTGCCAGCATCGGCCCCAGAGGACGTCCACCCAGCAGATGCATGTGAATATGATAAACTTCCTGGCCACCATGGCGGTTGCAGTTCATGATCAGACGGTAACCGTCTTCTGCAATCCCTTCCTGTTCAGCGATTTTGGCAGCCACCGTCAGCATACGACCTAACGCCACTTCATGCTCGGTTTTTACGTCGTTTACAGTCGGAATCAGAATATTGGGAATGATAAGGATGTGCGTCGGAGCCTGAGGGGAAATGTCCCGGAAAGCCGTCACCAGTTCATCCTGATAGACGATATCTGACGGAATTTCGCGGCGGATAATTTTACTGAAAATCGTTTCTTCAGCCATGACCTTTTCCTTTTTTGTTTAATCTGGCGCAATGCGTCCGCTGTAAACACACTCCCGGAATCGGTGTGTGACACAATCCAAGAGTATGAGCGAGTTTCTCCTGTCCTTTCAACCTCCTCCCTCGATTTCTTTCCTGAATGTTCATCAGCTGACTGAAGAGTGACCGCTCTCGCGTCTCAGTGGCGTTTTTTAAGACACAAATAAAAAAGGCAGCCATTCGGCTGCCTTAGTCTCCCCAGGTCACAACTTAGTTGCTGCGGATGTACTCATCCATTTCGGTTTTCAGGTTATCGGATTTGGTACCGAAGATTGCCTGTACACCAGAACCTGCAACAACTACGCCCGCTGCGCCCAGTTTTTTCAGACCCGGCTGGTCTACTTTCGCGACGTCGGCAACGCTCACACGCAGACGAGTGATGCACGCGTCCAGGTTAGTGATGTTCTCTTTACCGCCGAACGCTGCGACCAGTGCCGGAGCCATTTCGCTGGTAGCGCCAGCTTTGCTGTCTTCTGTCGCATCTTCACGACCCGGAGTTTTCAGGTCTAGTGCTTTAATCAGCACGCGGAAGATAGTGTAGTAAACAACGGCATAGCACGCACCCACGATTGGGAACAGCCACAGTTTGCTGCTGTTGCCGGACAGAACGATGAAGTCGATCAGACCGTGAGAGAAGGACGTACCGTCACGCATACCCAGCAGGATACAGATTGGGAACGCCAGGCCCGCCAGAATCGCGTGGATAACGTACAGGATCGGCGCAACGAACATGAAGGAGAACTCGATCGGCTCGGTGATACCGGTCAGGAACGAGGTCAGCGCTGCGGAGATCATGATACCGCCCACTTTTGCACGGTTCTCTGGCTTAGCAGAGTGCCAGATAGCAATCGCCGCGGCTGGCAGACCGTACATTTTGAACAGGAAGCCACCAGACAGTTTACCTGCAGTTGGGTCGCCCGCCATATAACGTGGGATATCGCCGTGGAATACCTGGCCTGCTGCGTTGGTGAATTCACCAATCTGCATCTGGAATGGAACGTTCCAGATGTGGTGCAGACCGAATGGCACCAGGCAACGCTCGATGAAGCCGTAGATACCAAACGCCACAACCGGGTTCTGGTAAGCAGCCCACTGAGAGAAGGTCTGGATAGCAGAGCCGATTGGTGGCCAGATGAAGGACAGGATCACGCCAGTGAAAATCGCTGCCAGACCAGAGATGATCGGAACGAAACGCTTGCCCGCGAAGAAGCCCAGATACTCAGGCAGCTTGATGCGATAGAAGCGGTTAAACATATACGCTGCAATCGCACCGGAGATGATACCGCCCAGAACACCGGTGTCCGCCAGGTGTTTCGCGGCGATCTCTTCTGCCGGTAAATGCAGAACCAGCGGCGCAACCACAGCCATGGTTTTCACCATGATGCCGTAGGCAACCACTGCAGCCAGCGCAGAAACGCCGTCGTTATTGGTGAAGCCCAGAGCCACACCGATCGCGAAGATCAGTGGCATGTTAGCAAAGACAGAACCGCCTGCTTCGGCCATCACGTGGGACACTACGGCTGGCAGCCAGCTGAAGTTAGCAGAACCGACACCCAGCAGGATACCTGCGATAGGCAGTACGGATACTGGCAGCATCAGCGATTTACCGACCTTTTGCAGGTTAGCAAATGCATTCTTAAACATAATTGAGAGTGCTCCTGAGTATTTGTGCTTTTTTTACGCTTTCACGCATTGGCCCGGGGGGAGTACCGTGCCGTGGACAGGACATCTAAGCGCCCTTTATTTATTACACAGAGTAAAATAATTCCCTCTGAGTTTGTTTGACGGCTATCACGTTTCAGCTTAAGGCGGTCGAAAAACTTTCAGTTATTTACAAAAAGCATGTCCGGATGTGTCTAAATACACACTCACCGCCCCAAATGAGGCGGTGAACTTTACTCGTTTTACTTATTAATTACGAGCCTAAAAAAAACAGGTGTATCAGACAGATTGCAGGCGGGCGGGGTCGATATGGAACAGCGTGGAGAAGTTTTCCGTCGTCACGCGGGCCAGCTCATCGATGCTGACGCCCTTCAGTACGGCCATGTACTCAGCCACATCTCTCGTCATAGCGGGCTGGTTCTCTTTACCGCGATGCGGTACCGGTGCCAGGTACGGAGAATCCGTCTCCACCAGAATACGATCGAGCGGAACATAACGTGCAGCATCACGCAGCTGCTCAGCGTTACGGAACGTCACGATCCCCGAAAACGAGATATAAAACCCCAAATCAAGCAGCTTCCCCGCCGTTTCTCTGTCTTCTGTGAAACAGTGTAGTACGCCACCGCAATCCGTCACCTTTTCTTCCCGGAGGATAGCCAGGGTATCCGCGCGCGCATCGCGGGTGTGGACGATAACCGGCTTGTTCAGTTCCCGGCCAATGCGAATATGGTTGCGGAAGGACTCCTGCTGGCGCGGTTTGGTTTCCGGCGTGTAAAAATAGTCCAGCCCGGTCTCGCCCATCGCCACCACGCCCTCTTCGGCTGCCAGTCGGCGCAGATCCTCAACGTCGTACGCCTCGTCCTGATTCAACGGATGCACGCCGCAGGAGAACACCACGTTATCGCGAACGCCCACCAGCTCACGCATGGAGCAGTAGCCCGGCAGCGTGGTCGCCACCGCAAGACAGAATTTCACATCGCGGGCAGCGGCTTTTGCCAGCACGTCATCCACGTTTTTATGCAGGGATTGATAATCCAGGCCATCAAGATGGCAGTGTGAGTCGACTAAAAACATAATGTCTCTCTCAGAGATGGGAAACAGGCGGTGTGACGCCGGGTTGCAGGTAATGTTCGATACGCAGTAACTGGTCGGTCAGTAAAAGCTCGCGATTAAGACCCGTCACGGTTAAAAGCTGTTCACGGCTCTGGCAGATGTCATGGAGCATCGCGTGAAGAATCTTCACTGAGAGGCGGTTCGCCAGTGTATTCACCAGCGGCAACGCGTCCGGGTTGGTCAGAAGCGTAGCCCCCTGCTGGATTTTGAGCGCATCCAACAGCAAGGAGGCCAGCCAGTGCAGACGCTCAACGGCCCGATCGCTGTTAAGCGCAGGCAGTAAACTTAGCCAGTCCTGACTGTTCAGTGAGGCATCCAGGGCCCGGCAGAGCGTTTCTCGCTCTGACCAGACGTCAGGCTGCAGTAGTGCCAGCGCCGCTGCGGGCGCGCCGCTGCTCAGGCGCAAGGCGGACAGCGCACCCTCTGGTGACGTTGTCACCTCTCGTTCAAGCCAGCTCAGCGCCCACGATTCCTGAGGTACCGCCAGGTGATGAAGACGACAACGGCTGCGCAACGTCGCCAGTAATCGTCCCGGGTCACGGCATGAGAGGAAAAACCACGTTTTAACCGGCGGCTCTTCCAGGGTTTTAAGCAGGGCGTTAGCCGCCGCCTCGGTAAGCAAGGTGGCGTCTTTAAGCCAGACCACTTTAGCGCCGCCCAGTCGCGCGTGCTCATACAATTTTTCACTGACTTCACGCACGGCATCAATACCGAGCGCGCTTTTGCCCTTCTCAGGCTCAAGGGTGTAGTAGTCTGGATGCGTCCCCGCCTGCATGAGCTGGCAGCCACGGCATTTACCACAGCTCTTGTGCCCTTCCGGCTGCTGACACATCAGAAAACGGGTGATGGCATAAATCAGCGCATCATCACCCATCCCTGGCAATGCCTGAATCAGTAACGCATGATGCCCCCGACCCGCCTGATAGCTGCCGATCAGCTGTTCAAAGTGTGGGCGCAACCATGGATACCATTTCATGCCTGCTGCTCCTGCACCCACTGCGTAATGGTGTGTTGAATGTCGCTCGTGACGTCGTCCAGGGACTGCGTCGCATCAATGGTACAAATTGAGCTGTCCTGTGCGGCCAGCTCAAGATAGCGCGCGCGGGTGCGGTTAAAGAAATCAAACGACTCTTGTTCAATGCGGTCCAGCTCGCCGCGCGCGCGGGCACGCTTGAGGCCCACTTCCGGGGTCACATCCAGATAGAGCGTCAGGTCGGGGCGAAAATCACCCAATACGGCATTACGCAGCGTTGCGAGCATTGTCTGCTCGATGCCGCGTCCTCCGCCCTGATACGCCTGAGTCGACAGATCGTGACGGTCGCCGATCACCCACTTGCCCTCGGCCAGGGCGGGTTTGATCACCGTCTCAACCAGCTGAACGCGCGCCGCGTAGAACATCAGCACTTCGGCCTTGTCAGTGATAACTTCGTCGCCGACGGATTTGATATCCAGTACCAGGCTGCGCAGCTTTTCAGCCAGCTGCGTGCCGCCCGGCTCGCGGGTAAATACCATGTCCGCCACGCCAAGCGCTTTGAGCGTATCCACCACCACGTTGCGGGCAGTGGTTTTACCCGCCCCTTCGAGTCCCTCAATGACAATGTATTTACTGCGCATTTTTTTCCTTAAGTGCCTTCAGATAGTCCTGAACAGAGCGATTGTGGCTGGCAAGGTTGGTGTTAAAGGTATGCCCCCCTTTTCCATCAGCCACAAAATAGAGATACGGTGTTTTAGCCGGATGCGCGGCGGCTTTCAGCGACGCTTCGCTCGGCGTGGCAATCGGGCCTGGCGGCAAACCGCTTATCACGTAGGTATTATACGCCGTTGGCGTCTCCAGATCTTTTCTGGAAATCTTGCCCATATAGCTCTCTCCCATGCCGTAGATAACGGTAGGATCGGTTTGCAGGCGCATGCCGATGCGCAGACGGTTGATAAATACCGACGCCACCCGATCGCGCTCAGCAGCGACGGCAGTCTCTTTCTCGACGATCGAGGCCATGGTCACGAACTGGTTCGGATCGCTGTAAGGCAATCCTTCCATCCGCCCTTCCCAGGCGGCATCTACGGCGGCAACCATTTTTTTGTGCGCCCGCTTTAGGATAGCCACATCGGTCGTGCCTGCCGTGTACATCCAGGTGTCTGGCCAGAACCAGCCTTCCACCCATTCCGGATGTTCAAGCTTCAGCGCTTCTGCCACCGTCTGATAGCTATCGTCTTTTAAGGTATGTTTGATATACGGCGCGTCACGCAGCTGTTTGAGGTAATCGCTCAGGCGCATCCCTTCCACAAACCGCAGTGGGAACTGGGCTTCTTTACCGCTTTCCAGCAGCTGCAGCATCTCTCTGACGGTCATTCCCGGCGTAAAGCGATAGGTACCAGCTTTGAAATGTGACAGCTCAGGCTCCACGCGCAATAGCCACTGGAATACCCGTGGACGATTGATAATCTTGTCGCCATAGAGCTGTTCCCCAAGCGCCTGACGGCCGGTTCCCGCTTTCAGGGTAAAGATCGTTTCGTCTTTAACCAGGATCTTGCTGTTCGCCAGCTGGCGAACTTTCCATACGCCCGCTCCGCCGGCGACGCCCAGCGCAACGATGAGAATAAGGACAAAGCGCAACATTTTTTTCATGACTATCTGGTTTGCTCACATATCGGGGCTAAAAACTGAAACAGCTCGCGCGAAGACCAGCGTTGTTGACCATACGCACGGACGGGTACAACAGGCATCAGCGCATTGCAGATGATGACTTCATCGGCGGTCCGTAGCGCCGCTTCTCCTGCGCTAACTTCGACAACGCGAAAGCCAGAGCGTGCCAGCTGTTGCAGACAAAACTGACGCATTAACCCATTTACGCCAGCGTATTCCAGCGACGGAGTGAACACCTTTTCCCCCTGCCGCCAGAGTAAATTAGCCGCACAGCATTCCGTAATGAACCCTTCGCTGTCAAGAACCAGCGCCTCATCGGCGTCCGTCTGTTCAAGATGAGTACGAATGAGCACCTGCTCGAGGCGGTTGAGATGCTTAAGCCCGGCCAGCATCGGGTTTCGTCCCATTCGTACAGGGCTCAGCGTCAGCGTGACGCCGTCTTCTCGCCAGCGAGAATAATGCGCGGGATAAGCAGAAACGGAGAGGATACGCGTTGGGTTGAGGCACGATGCAGCGCTGTAACCCCGGCCACCACTGCCGCGGCTGATGATGACTTTGAGTACGCCGCTGTCCTTCCCGGTTCCCAGCTCGCACATTTCCTGACGCAGCGTGTCCCAGTGCGTAAAGGGGATCATGAGCTTTTCACAGCCATGCTGCAGGCGTCGAATGTGCGCCTCCAGCAAGCAGACATCGCCGTCCAGAATGCGCGCCGTCGTAAAGCAACCATCACCGAACTGTATCGCCCTGTCGCTGGCAGGCAGCGTGTCCTGCTCAAGGCCATTGATTAAAAACATGGTGGCTCCTTATGCGTGGGCAATTAGTCTGGCAGGATGTCATGCAGCCGACAAGAAGATTAGGCTTAATAAAAAAGGCCCGGCAAGCGGACCTTTTTAAATGCGACAGGGACGTCAGGATCAGATCTTTTTGAAGATCAGAGAACCGTTGGTACCACCGAAGCCGAAGGAGTTACACAGGGTGTACTCCATACCGCTAACCTGACGCGCTTCGTGAGGAACGAAGTCCAGATCGCAACCTTCATCCGGGTTATCCAGGTTGATGGTTGGCGGAACAGCCTGATCGCGCAGCGCAAGGATGGAGTAGATTGACTCTACCGCACCCGCCGCACCCAGCAGGTGACCGGTCATGGACTTGGTTGAGCTCACCATTACGCGGCTGGCAGATTCGCCGAAGATAGACTTAACCGCCTGAGCTTCAGCTTTATCGCCTGCAGGTGTAGAAGTACCGTGCGCGTTCACGTAGCCAATTTGTGCTGGGGTAATACCCGCATCACGAATCGCGTTTTCCATCGCCAGCGCAGCACCCGCGCCGTTCTCAGGAGGAGACGTCATGTGGTAAGCATCGCTGCTCATGCCGAAACCAACGATTTCAGCATAAATTTTCGCGCCGCGTTTTTTCGCGTGTTCGTATTCTTCCAGTACGATCATGCCCGCCCCGTCGCCCAGCACGAAGCCGTCACGATCTTTATCCCACGGACGGCTCGCCGCCTGCGGATTATCATTACGGGTAGACAGCGCACGCGCCGCACCGAAACCGCCGACACCCAGTGGGGTACTGGCTTTTTCAGCACCGCCCGCAACCATAGCATCTGCATCGCCGTACGCAATAATGCGCGCGGCCTGGCCGATGTTATGTACGCCAGACGTACAGGCAGTCGCGATTGAAATGCTTGGCCCACGCAGGCCGAACATGATGGTCAGGTGACCCGCCACCATGTTAACAATCGTGGACGGAACGAAGAACGGGCTGATCTTACGCGGGCCGCCATTCATCAGAGATGTATGGTTTTCCTCGATCAGACCAAGACCGCCAATCCCGGAGCCGATAGCGGCGCCGATACGGGTTGCGTTCTCTTCCGTAATTTCAAGACCAGAATCCTGCATGGCCTGAACGCCAGCGACAATTCCATATTGAATGAAGGCATCCATCTTGCGCTGTTCTTTGCGCGAGATGATATCTTCACAGTTAAAATCCTTTACTAAGCCAGCAAATTTTGTTGCATAGGCGCTAGTATCGAAATGGTCGATTAGGCTGATGCCGCTCTGACCGGCAAGGAGAGCTTTCCAGGTAGACTCTACGGTATTGCCGACAGGAGACAACATGCCAAGTCCGGTCACAACTACACGACGCTTAGACACGTTTGTCCTCCAGGGAGGGATAAAAAAAAGAGATTCGTGGGACTAAATAAAGATAAAACTCAGGCGGTCGAATGACCGCCTGGAGATGTTCACTTACGCCTGGTGACCGTTGATGTAATCAATGGCAGCCTGAACGGTGGTGATCTTCTCAGCTTCCTCGTCCGGAATCTCAGTATCAAACTCTTCTTCCAGAGCCATTACCAGCTCAACGGTGTCAAGAGAATCTGCGCCCAGGTCTTCAACGAAGGAAGCGGAGTTCACAACTTCTTCCTGCTTAACGCCCAGCTGTTCGCCGATAATTTTCTTAACGCGTTCTTCGATAGTGCTCATACTCTTAAATTTCCTATCAAAACTCGCTTTCGCGATGGTTTTCGTAGTGTATAAAATGTTGAAAAATTTGCAACTAAATCCCGGCAGTTCGTACCACGATTTTACGTTATTTTGAGGCCATTCGCCCTAATAACGCAAATATTTTTCATCGTGGTTAAACCATATACATCCCGCCGTTGACGTGGAGGGTCTCACCAGTGATGTAACCCGCTTCGTCAGAGGCTAAAAATGCAACCGCACTGGCGATTTCTTTAGGGTCGCCAAGACGACCCGCCGGAACTGCCGCCAGCGTACCCGCACGCTGCTCATCAGTCAGCGCACGCGTCATGTCCGTTTCAATAAAGCCCGGAGCAACAACGTTTACCGTAATACCGCGGGACGCAACTTCACGCGCCAGCGACTTACTGAAACCAATCAGACCTGCTTTCGCCGCAGCGTAGTTAGCCTGACCAGCATTTCCCATGGTACCAACCACAGAACCGACAGTGATAATACGACCATGACGCTTTTTCATCATAGCGCGCATTACCGCTTTTGACAGACGGAATACAGATGACAGGTTGGTTTCGATGATATCGTTCCACTCGTCGTCTTTCATTCGCATTAACAGGTTATCGCGAGTGATCCCGGCATTGTTTACCAGAATATCCACTTCACCAAACTCTGCGCGAATATTTTCCAGAACAGATTCAATAGATGCAGGTTCAGTCACATTCAGTACCAGACCTTTACCGTTTGCACCCAGATACTCGCTGATGGCCTGAGCGCCATTCTCGCTGGTTGCTGTACCAATCACCTTCGCGCCGCGCGCAACCAGTGTTTCAGCAATTGCACGCCCGATACCGCGGCTTGCGCCAGTGACCAGGGCGATTTTTCCTTCAAAACTCATGGTATTCCTCTTTTATTGCGAGAGTGCCGCTGACATCGCTTCCGGCTCGTTAATCGCCGAGGCTGTCAGGGTGTCAACAATACGTTTTGTCAGACCGGTGAGGACTTTACCTGGGCCGACTTCATACAGGTGCCCAACGCCCTGAGAGGCCATAAACTCAACGGTTTTGGTCCACTGTACCGGGCTGTAGAGCTGGCGAACCAGCGCGTCGCGGATAGCTTCCGGTGCGGTTTCGCATTTCACATCGACGTTGTTCACAACGGAAATCGTCGGTGTGTTAAACGTTATTTTTTCCAGCTCAACCGCCAGCTTCTCGGCGGCAGGCTTCATCAGAGCACAGTGAGACGGCACGCTGACCGGCAGTGGCAGCGCACGCTTAGCACCCGCTGCTTTACAGGCCGCACCCGCGCGTTCAACCGCTTCTTTATGACCGGCAATAACCACCTGGCCCGGCGAGTTGAAGTTTACCGGAGAGACAACCTGGCCTTCAGCAGATTCTTCACACGCTTTTGCAATTGCAGCATCATCCAGACCGATGATGGCAGACATGCCGCCCGTACCTTCCGGCACCGCTTCCTGCATGAATTTACCGCGCAGTTCCACCAGACGTACCGCGTCAGCAAACGCGATCACGCCGGCACACACTAGCGCAGAGTATTCACCCAGGCTATGACCCGCGAGCAGCGCTGGCGCTTTACCGCACTGCTGCTGCCAGACGCGCCACAGCGCAACGGACGCGGTCAGCAGCGCTGGCTGAGTCTGCCAGGTTTTGTTCAGTTCTTCGGCCGGACCCTGCTGGGTCAGCGCCCATAAATCATAACCCAGTGCATCAGAAGCTTCACGGAAAGTCTCTTCAATTACCGGATAGTGTGCTGCCATTTCAGACAACATCCCAACGGTTTGAGAGCCCTGGCCCGGGAACACAAAAGCAAATTGCGTCATTTTTTATTCCTTATACTAGAAACGAACCAGCGCGGAACCCCAGGTGAACCCGCCACCGAAGGCTTCAAGCAAGACCAGCTGGCCCCGTTTGATTCGTCCATCGCGTACCGCTTCATCAAATGCGCACGGTACCGACGCCGCAGAGGTGTTGCCGTGACGATCCAGCGTCACGACAACGTTATCCATCGACATGCCCAGCTTTTTCGCGGTCGCGCTGATGATACGCAGGTTCGCCTGATGCGGCACCAGCCAGTCGAGCGCGGTACGCTCAAGGTTATTCGCTTCCAGCGTTTCATCAACGATATGTGCAAGCTCGGTTACCGCCACCTTGAACACCTCGTTCCCTGCCATAGTCAGGTAAATCGAGTTGTCCGGATTAACGCGATCGGCGTTAGGCAGGGTCAACAGTTCGCCGTAGCTGCCATCAGCATGCAGATGCGTAGAGATGATACCCGGCTCTTCGGACTGCCCCAGCAGCACCGCGCCCGCACCATCACCAAAAATAATGATCGTTCCACGATCGGTTGGATCGCAGGTACGCGCCAGCACGTCAGCACCGATCACCAGCGCATATTTAACGGCACCGGATTTCACGTACTGATCGGCGACGCTCAGCGCATAGGTGAAGCCTGCGCACGCGGCAGCGACGTCAAACGCCGGACAGCCTTTAATACCGAGCATGTTCTGCACCTGGCATGCCGCGCTTGGGAAAGCATGTGTGGCAGACGTCGTGGCGACCACGATCAAACCAATCTGTTCTTTATCAATGCCCGCCATTTCGATAGCACGCTGTGCGGCTTCGTAACCCATGGTCGACACGGTTTCGTCTGGCGCGGCAATACGACGTTCACGGATACCTGTGCGCGTGACAATCCACTCGTCAGACGTATCTACCATTTTTTCCAGATCGGCGTTAGTACGCACTTGTTTTGGCAGGTAGCTGCCGGTACCTAAAATCTTCGTATACATGTACGCTCAGTCACTTTTAGCTAATACAGATTCCAGGCGAGCGGCAATCCGCTGAGGGACTTGTCGCTGCACCGCCTGCACTGCCTGTTCAATCGCGACAGCAAATGCTCGCTGATTGGCGGCGCCATGACTCTTAATCACGATGCCGCGCAATCCTAACAGACAGGCGCCATTATACTGGTCGGGGTTGAGGTGACTGAATCGCCGCGTCAGGCTCTTTTGTAACCAACGCTTCAATAAAATCAGCCACCAGGCGCTTTTTTTACCTTCTCCCTGAGATTTCAGCAGAGAAAGAAACATGCGTACGACCCCTTCCATGGTCTTCAACGTGACGTTCCCGGTGAAGCCATCGCACACCAGAACATCCGTTTTACCCGTCAACAACTCATTGGCTTCGAGATAACCAATATAGTTGATGGAGGGAACCTGTTTGAGCAATTCAGCCGCTTCGCGAATGCTGTCCAGGCCTTTGGTCTCTTCTTCACCAATGTTCAGTAACGCAACACGGGGAGTGTTGATTCCGACAACTTCTTCTGCCAGCACCGATCCCATCACGGCAAACTGAGCCAGCATAGTACTATCACAGTCGACGTTAGCGCCCAAATCGAGCACTACCGTCTTGCCCTTCTGCTGATGCGGTAACACCGTTACCAGCGCCGGACGCTCAATACCTTCAATAGGTTTGAGCAGCAATTTCGAGAGGCCCATCAGCGCGCCGGTATTCCCCGCGCTGACGCAAGCCTGAGCTCGCCCTTCTTTCACCAGCTCCAGCGCTATCCGCATAGAGCTGCCACGACTATTGCGAATGGCCTGCGAGGGTCGGGCATCACTGGCAATAACTGACTGCGCAGGGATAATCTGCAGACGCGAACGTTGTTCAAAGTCAGCTTTTGCGAGTAATGGCGTGATTGTGTCGGGATTGCCGACTAAAAGGAGTGTGAGTTGCGAATTAGAATTCAGTGCCTGCAATGCTGCAGGCACTGTCACGGAAGGGCCAAAATCCCCCCCCATGACATCTAACGCCAGGGTTAGACGTGTCAAGGTATCGTCGCAGCCTGGTTCGGTAAATTCCCCGTTTGCACGGGGAAATCCTCACTAAGCCTAATCACGCTTGCGCGTGATTACTTAGTGATAACCTTGCGGCCGCGGTAGAAACCGTCAGCGGTGATGTGGTGACGCAGGTGTTTCTCACCAGAAGTCTTGTCTACAGACAGGCTGGTAACTGCAGTCAGCGCGTCATGGGAACGACGCATGCCACGTTTGGAACGGGTTGGTTTATTCTGTTGTACGGCCATGGACCTTACTCCTCAATTACTTACGCTTTAAGCTGGCTAATACGGCAAATGGGTTTGGTTTTTGCGCTTCATCAGGCAGTTCCCCAAAGACCATGTCCGCCTCGGACACTTCACAGTGTTCAGAATCATGCACCGGAACCACTGGCAAGGTGAGGATGATTTCATCTTCAACCAGAGCCAGAAGATCGATTTCACCGAATTCGTTAACCTCAATCGGCTCATACGCTTCCGGGAGTGCTTCAGCCTGTTCGTCAGAACGAACCGGACTGAAACAATACGTTGTGTGAACATGCTGTACAAACGGTTTCCCGCAACGCTGACACTCGAGCGTTACCGTCACCTTTGCATCACCGGTTAAAACGGCGAGACGCTGGTTGTCGATAGCGAACGACATGGAGCATTCTACATCACTGTCCACACTGACTACGGATTCGGCAATACGCTCAGCCTGATCGGAAGTATAGATACCTTCGTAATCGAGGCGTTTTTGAGCCGTACGAACCGGATCAAGAGTCAGGGGTAATTTTACCTTTTGCATAGGGCGCGCATATTAACTTTGTAACGTCATAGAGTCAAAGAAAAAGGCAACCAGAGCTGCCTTTTGCCAATTATTCGCACACATTGCGGCCTGTAGTTTAAAATGGCTGGCATCGATACGCTATATCTGGTGATAAAAATATGCCAAATCTCGTCCTTGCTTCCACATCTCCCTACCGCCGAACGCTGCTGGAAAAGCTCGGGATCCCGTTTGAATGCGCCGCGCCAGAGGTGGATGAGACGCCACAGCCGGGCGAATCACCGCGTCATCTGGTGATGCGTCTTGCTAAAGAGAAAGCGCAGTCGCTGGCCGCACGTTACCCCGCACATTTGATTATAGGCTCAGACCAGGTTTGCGTGCTGGACGGCGAAATCACCGGCAAGCCCCATACGGAGGAGAACGCCTGTCAGCAGCTTCTGCGTGCGCGAGGCACTATCGTGACCTTTTATACCGGCCTGGCGCTCTATAACTCCGCCACCGGTCATCTGCAAACCGAATGCGAGCCGTTCGACGTACACTTCCGCCATCTCAGCGAGCAAGAGATCGTGGATTATGTGCGCCGGGAACGTCCGCTGAACTGTGCGGGAAGCTTTAAAAGTGAAGGATTGGGGATTGCGCTGTTCGACAAGCTGGACGGACGCGATCCCAACACGCTGGTGGGGTTACCGCTGATTGCCCTGTGTCAGATGTTAAGACGAGAAGAGTGTAATCCGCTGACCATATGACTGGAAGGTTGCGGCCTGATGCCCTCACCCCAGCCCTCTCCCACAGGGAGAGGGGGGAAGCAAAATCAGCCGCGCAGAACCTTAAGACAGCGTTTCAACTGCTCGTCCAGCGGCGCTTCAATACGGATGACTTCCCCCGTATTTGGATGGGTAAACTTCAGCGCTGCCGCATGCAGGAACAGACGCGACAGCCCCGTCCCCGCCAGCTGCTTATCAAACTCGCGGTCGCCATAGCGGTCATCAAAGGCAATTGGGTGCCCTGCAAACTGCGTATGCACGCGGATCTGATGGGTACGACCTGTCACCGGACTGCAGCGCACCAGCGTGGCAAACTCATAGCGCTCTTCAACTTTAAAGCGTGTCTCAGACGGTTTCCCTTCCTGGCTTACGCGGACAATACGTTCGCCGCTTTGCAGAATATTCTTCAGCAGCGGCGCCTGCACTACTTTTACATGGGACTGCCACTGACCGCGCACCAGCGCCAGGTAGTCTTTCTGCATCCCTTTTTCACGCAGCTGTTCATGCAGCGAACGCAGCGCAGAACGCTTTTTCGCCACCAGCAGTACGCCAGAGGTATCACGGTCAAGACGGTGCACCAGTTCAAGGAAGCGTGCTTCCGGGCGCAGGGCTCGCAGCCCTTCAATCACGCCGAAGCTCAGGCCGCTACCGCCATGAACAGCTGTTCCTGACGGTTTATTGAGCACCAGAATGTGGTCATCTTCGTACAGGATCACATCGCTCAGGGCCGCCACTTTCTGTAGCTTCGGTGAAACGGTCTCTTCTTCACGTTCCGCAACGCGCACCGGCGGAATACGCACTTCATCGCCCGCCTCGAGTTTGTACTCGGGCTTCACGCGTTTTTTGTTCACCCGCACTTCGCCCTTACGCAGGATGCGGTAAATCATGCTCTTTGGCACACCTTTCAACTGGGTGCGCAAAAAGTTATCGATACGTTGCCCCGCGTCATCTTCGGCGATGGCAACCATTTTTACGGCTGGAGTCTCTGTTTTCATGGTTGGCGATTCTAAATATCGTCAGCCATTAGCGCCACTCATTTTTCTATGCTTATATTTACTTTTATCCGGCCAGCTCCCCGTTTCGCGCAACCGATTTGGTGGTTATTAAACCAATCGCCATTCTGAAGTGAAGAAACTGTGAGTAACCGGGTGATAATTGGTAAAAGTCATCTTGCTATAACCCGGCGAGCAGTGGAATAATGAGGCTGTTTTCCGTGTTAAATCCTGGTTAAGTAAGGATGTTGACGGAATGACCAATTTTGTCTGACCGATCATCCACGCAGCAATGGCGTAAGACGTATTGATCTTTCAGGCAGTTAGCGGGCTGCGGGTTGCAGTACTTCCCGGTATAAGGATTGTTCTCTGGAGAGTTCTACCCAGGCAATTCCCCTGATAATTGCGCTGTGTTTCCGTATGAAATACAGGCAACCGACACTCTGCGCCTCTTAAGCGAGCGACAACCGTGAGGTTGGCGACGTGAACAGACACGAGGCCATCGGTTCATACCCCGGAAAGCGTCACCTTGCCCGCAGCTTTGTCGTCAATGTAAGAATAACGAGTAAGTTACGATGAAAAGAATGTTAATCAACGCAACTCAGCAAGAAGAGTTGCGTGTCGCCCTTGTGGATGGGCAGCGCCTGTACGATCTGGATATCGAAAGTCCTGGACACGAACAGAAAAAAGCGAACATTTACAAAGGTAAAATCACCCGCATTGAACCAAGCCTTGAAGCTGCATTTGTCGATTACGGTGCTGAGCGTCATGGTTTCCTCCCTCTGAAAGAAATCGCCCGCGAATATTTCCCCGCAAACTACAACGCCCATGGCCGCCCAAACATCAAAGATGTTCTGCGTGAAGGTCAGGAAGTTATCGTTCAGATTGATAAAGAAGAGCGTGGCAACAAAGGTGCCGCGCTGACCACCTTTATCAGCCTCGCAGGGAGCTATCTGGTTCTGATGCCTAACAACCCGCGTGCGGGTGGCATCTCTCGCCGTATCGAAGGTGATGACCGTACCGAGCTGAAAGAAGCGCTGGCAAGCCTCGAACTGCCTGACGGCATGGGGCTTATCGTGCGTACCGCAGGCGTTGGCAAATCAGCCGAAGCGCTGCAGTGGGACCTGAGCTTCCGTCTGAAGCACTGGGAAGCCATTCAGAAAGCAGCCGAAAGCCGCCCTGCTCCGTTCCTGATCCACCAGGAAAGCAACGTTATTGTGCGTGCCTTCCGTGATTACCTGCGTCAGGACATCGGTGAGATTCTGATCGATAATCCGAAAGTGCTTGAGCTGGCGCGCCAGCACATCGCCGCGCTGGGTCGTCCGGATTTCACCAGCAAAATTAAACTGTACACCGGCGAGATCCCGCTGTTCAGCCACTATCAGATCGAATCCCAGATTGAGTCCGCTTTCCAGCGTGAAGTGCGTCTGCCATCCGGCGGTTCTATCGTTATCGATACCACTGAAGCGCTGACCGCTATCGACATCAACTCCGCGCGTGCAACGCGCGGTGGCGATATCGAAGAGACCGCTTACAACACTAACCTCGAAGCCGCTGATGAAATCGCCCGCCAGCTCCGCCTGCGCGACCTGGGTGGTCTGATTGTTATCGACTTCATCGACATGACCCCTGTTCGCCACCAGCGTGCGGTTGAAAACCGTCTGCGCGAAGCGGTGCGTCAGGACAGGGCGCGTATCCAGATTAGCCATATCTCACGCTTTGGCCTGCTGGAGATGTCCCGTCAGCGTCTGAGCCCGTCTCTCGGCGAGTCCAGCCATCACGTTTGTCCGCGCTGCTCCGGCACCGGTACCGTGCGTGATAACGAATCGCTGTCCCTCTCCATTCTGCGTCTGATTGAAGAAGAAGCGCTAAAAGAGAACACCAAAGAGGTTCACGCCATTGTGCCGGTGCCAGTTGCCTCTTACCTGCTTAACGAAAAACGTGCAGCGGTAAGTGCGATTGAAGCGCGTCAGGGTGGCGTTCGCTGCATCATCGTGCCAAACGACCAGATGCAGACCCCACACTATCACGTGCTGCGCGTGCGTAAGGGCGAAGAGACGACCACCCTCAGCTACCTGCTGCCGAAGCTGCATGAAGAAGAGATGTCCCTGCCTTCCGATGAAGAGCCAGCCGAGCGCAAACTGCCAGAGCAGCCTGCGTTAGCGACCTTCATCATGCCTGAAGCACCACCGGAAGCAGCTCTGGAAAAACCTGCTGCCAAACCTGCAGCGCAGAAACCAGAAGCAGCGGTAGCGAAAGCCCAGCCGGCACAGCCGGGTCTGCTGAGCCGCTTCTTCGGCGCGCTGAAGAAGATGTTTGCTGAAGAAGAAGTTCAGCCAGAGCAGCCGAAAGAAGAGCCAAAAGCAGCCAAGCCAGAGCGTCAGCAGGACCGTCGCAAGCGTCAGAACAACCGCCGCGATCGTAACGACCGCAGCGATCGCAATGACCGCAGCGAGCGTCGTGACAACCGTGACAACCGCTCTGAGAATAACGAAGGCCGTGAGCAACGCGAAGACAACCGTCGCAACCGTCGCGAGAAACAGCAGCAGAATGTTGAAGATCGTGAAATTCGCCAGCAGGCGGGCGATGAGTCTGAGAAGAGCAAACAGCGTGACGACCAGCAGCCGCGCCGTGAACGCAACCGTCGCCGTAACGACGAGAAGCGTCAGGCACAGCAGGAAGTCAAAAACCTGAACCGCGAAGAGCCTGTTGAACAGCAGGACGGCGAGCAGGAAGAACGTACTCAGGTAATGCCACGTCGTAAGCAGCGCCAGCTTTCTCAGAAAGTTCGCTTCGCCTCTGAAGCAACCGAAGAGTCTGGCGCTATCGCGGTTGAAACCAGCGAGAGCACAACCAGCACGCAGCTGGCGAAAGTTGACCTGCCAGCGGTCGTTGAAAACAACGTTGAGCAGGATGATAACGGTGAAAACCGCGATAACGCCGGTATGCCGCGCCGTTCACGCCGTTCTCCACGTCATCTGCGCGTCAGCGGCCAGCGCCGTCGTCGCTATCGTGACGAGCGTTACCCGACTCAGTCGCCAATGCCGCTGACTATTGCCTGTGCTTCGCCAGAAATGGCGTCCGGCAAAGTCTGGATCCGTTACCCGGTTGCTCGTCCGGAGCAGGTTGTTGAAGAACAGCCTGTAACCGAAGAGGTAATTGCACCAGCAGCCGCGGTAGAAGCTGTCGTGACTGAAGCGGCAACCGTGGTTGAACCTGAGGTTGTTGAACCTGAGCTTGTTGAAGCTGAAGCCCCTCACGCAGTGGAAGTAGAAACCACCCATCCAGAAGTGATTGCCGCGCCGGTTGATGCCGCACCGCAGCTTATCGCCGAAGAAGATGCCGTGGTGGCTGAGGAAGTCGCTGAAGAGGCTGAACCTGTAGCCGCAGTGGAAAACACCGCCGAAACCCTGATTGAAACCACCGCTGAAGAAGTTGTTCAGGACGTTGAGATTCAGGTTGAACCGGTTGTCGAAGAAGCGAAAGCGCCTGAGGTGAAACCTGAGCCGGTTGTTTCTGCACCAGCCGCAGCCCACGTGGCGACAGCACCAATGACGCGCGCCCCGGCACCGGATTACGTGCCTGAAGCCCCGCGTCACAGTGACTGGGTACGCCCGGCATTCAGCTTCGACGGTAAAGGCGCTGCAGGCGGCCACAGTGCAACGCATCAGGCGACTGCACCGGCGACGCGTCCGCAGTCTGTCGAATAACGACGCTGAAAGTAAAAAGCCGACCTTCGGGTCGGCTTTTTTTATGGCTGCTGTACGGGCTTTCTCATTCCGGTCACCTCAGGCATGACCTGCCGCATCAACTCCAGAAAACGCCGCAAGCGTGCCGGATAATAGCGGGACCAGGGGTAAACAAGATGCACCGGTAACGCCGCTGGCTGCCAGTCTGGCAGCAAATGCACCAGCCGCCCTTCCCGAATATCATCCTGTACCGTCCAGCTGGATACCACCGCCACGCCAAGGCCGGTGAGCGCCGTATTGCGTGCGACATACAGACTATCGGTGCTGAGGCGCGGGGTAATCGCCACTCGCGCGGTGGCGGGTGATGCATCGTGAAAAAGCTCCACATGGCGCTGGTAGAAAGAGCTGATCGCTATCCAGGGAAACTGCTGCAAATCCTCCGGCGTGTTGACCGTCGGAAAACGGGCCAGCAGCGCCGGTGAAGCCACCACCGAGCGCGGCACTTCGGCCAGCAGCACGGACACGGTCGCCGGATCGACTTCCACGCCCACCCGAATCGCACAGTCCAGGTTGTCGCCGAGGAAGTCCGCCGACCGATCGTTGAGCATCCACTCAATCGAAAGCTGCGGATAGCGTTGCAAAAACTCGGTTACGGGTTTCAGAAGCTGGTCCTGACCAAACGCGTGGGGAGCGCGCACCCGCAGCACGCCTACCGGCTCATCTTCCGTCTGCCCCACCTCATCTTCCAGCGCCAGCCAGCTGTCAATCACCCGACGGGCGTGCTGATAGCAGCGCTCGCCGTCATCCGTCAGCCGCGTCGTGTGGGTGGTGCGCAAAATCAGGCGCACGCCCAGCATGGTCTCAAGCGACTGTAACCGTCTGCTTACCGTGGCCTGGGTAGTGGCCAGCTGCCGCGCCGCCGCTGAGAGGGAGCCCGCCTCAACGATACGAACAAACGTCCGCATTAACTCCACCCTGTCTATACGCTCAGCTCTTTTCATCGCATTTTCACTTATACGTTCAGCGTATAAGCGTTTTACCACCGGGCCCGCTACCGTCGCAAGGCGTACTGATAAAAAATAGCCTCACACGACGAATGAGGAACATCTTATGAACACAACAACCGCCGCCCATGCCGTGAGCCGCTGGGTAATCTTAATGCTGGCGATCGGTGCAGGTTTCAGCGTGGCATCTATCTATTATGCCCAGCCTCTGCTGCCGCTGATGGGCGCAGACCTTCATCTGAGTATCGAAGGAATGGGCCTGGTCCCGACGCTCACCCAGGCGGGATATGCCCTGGGGATCCTGTTCCTGCTGCCGCTAGGCGATCGCCACGACCGCAGGACGTTAATCCTGATAAAGAGTGCGGCGCTGGCGCTGTTTCTTCTCGGCTGTAGCCTGACCGGGCAGATCCACTCTCTGCTGCTGGTAAGCCTGCTCATCGGCATGGCCGCCACCATGGCACAGGATATCGTCCCTGCCGCAGCCATCCTTGCGCCGGAAGGTAAACAGGGGAAAACCGTGGGCACGGTAATGACCGGGCTGCTGATGGGTATCTTATTATCCAGAACCGTGAGCGGCGTGGTGGGCGAAGCGTTTGGCTGGCGCGTCATGTACCAGCTGGCGGCGGCGAGCATTGCGTTCATCGGGGTGATGATGTGGTTTGTGCTTCCCCGTTTTGCCATTCACTCCACGCTGAGCTACCCCGCGCTGATGCGCTCAATGGAACATCTCTGGCGTCGCTATCCGGCGCTGCGCCGTGCGGCGCTGGCTCAGGGTTTTCTGTCGATTGCCTTTAGCGCCTTCTGGTCTACGCTTGCGGTCATGCTGCTGGAACGCTATCACCTGGGGAGTGCCGTAGCGGGTGGTTTTGGTATTGCAGGTGCCGCCGGTGCGTTAGCTGCCCCGCTGGCAGGGGGTCTGGCAGATAAACTGGGCGCAGGAAAAGTCACGCAGCTTGGTGCCGTTCTTGTGACCGTATCATTCGCCCTGATGTTCCTGATGCCCGCGCTGGGCGTTCAAGGACAGCTGATTCTGATCGCCATCTCCGCCGTTGGGTTCGACCTGGGTCTGCAGTCCAGCCTGGTCGCTCACCAGAACCTGGTATATAGCCTTGAACCGCAGGCGCGGGGCCGTCTCAACGCCCTGCTCTTTACGGTGGTCTTTATCGGGATGGCGCTGGGTTCCGCGTTAGGCAGCAATATTTACTCGCTGGCCGGCTGGACGGGCGTGGTCGCGCTGGCGACGGTCTGTGGCGTCATTGCGCTGGCAATCCGTCTGATAGAAAGCGCACGAGTCACCTCCGCATCAGCAGAAGTTGCATAAAAAAAATGCCCAATCCAGACGGATTGGGCAGTAAAACATGCCCAGTTTCAAGACATGTTCCAAGAGGTCAAGATGTTATTTGTTCAGCTGGAACAGAGACATGCCCTGCATATCGCTAAACGCTTTATAAGACGCCTGCAGGGCCGCCTGCTGCATGGTGTAAGAGGAAATCGCTTCGTTCCAGTCAACATCAACCAGGTCACTCATCTGCTTGGTCTGACCCAGCGCGCGGTCATCGCCCAGCGTATCGAGTTTTTCCAGCTCGTTCATCTTGGTTCCCACATCCGCAACGACCGTCAGGATATTGTTCTGGGAGTTTTTGATGCCGATTTGCGCATTGGCAATCACCTGGCTTTGCGCCGTTGCGGCAGCCGGATCGTTCTCAATCGGTATCTTCAGCGAGGCAATAGCAGAGTCCAGAATTTTGAACATGTTGGTCTGGCCATATCCACCGCCCGGCAGCTGTTCCGCATTACTGGTAATGCTTTCGAAAATTTGCTGGCCGGTATGGCTAATGGTCATATTTCGCGCCGTATCAACCTGCTGCGAGATGGCCTCTGCGCCGCCGTTATAATCCCCGGTCACGGCATCAAACGGTGCGCTCTCGGTTTTGTATCCCGCGAAGATAAAGCGACCATTGCCATCCGTCGTGTTGGCCAGGTTCATCAGCTGATCGCGGATCCCCTGGATATCGGTCGCCAGAGAAAGACGGTCGTCATCGCTTAATGTGCCGTTCGACGCGTAAACTAACTTCTCGCGCACGCTTGAGATTGCGGTGTTGACCTGGGTTAACACGTTATCTTCCAGCGAGACCTTCTGCGTTGCAAAGGTACGCGCGAGCGCGAACTGGCTGTTTTGCGACTGAGACTGTGACAGCACGATGGCCTGCGACGCGGCGATAGGATCGTCCGAAGGACGATTGACGCGCTTGCCGGTGGACATCTGCTCACCGTAGCTCAGCCATCTGCTCTGGGAATCGGTGATCCCACGCATGTTCTGCTCGTACATCATCTGGGTGCTAATACGCATTGTTCACCTCAACCTTAACGAATGTTGATAATTGCATCGAAGAGCGTACTGGCAGTTTGTAGAACCTGGGCATTGGCCAGGTAATACTGCTGATAACGCTGCAAATTGCCATACTCTTCGTCGAGGTTTACCCCAGAGATGGTCTGCTGCTGCTTGATTAACTGCGTCTCCACGTTGGCTTTCGTCTGGCTGCTCACCTTCAGTGACGCCGTTGAGCTACCGACGGTACTGACCAGAGAGGCATACGCATCGTTGAAGGTTTTGTTTCCACCCACCACTTTGCCGTTTTGCAGATCGAGCAGTTTTTGGCCATTACGGTTATCACTCTCGCCGCCGTTCTGCACCGATGCCATCGCCAGCTTGGACTCGTCGCCGATCGCGAGTTCCATGTTCATGATGACGTTGGAAACAGGCTTCACGGTAAAGCTGTCTTTGGTGTTTGCCGTACCGCTCACGTTGACGTTAAGGCCATCAAAAGACAGATTGCCGCTGGCATCCGGGCTCATCGTAAAGCTGGTTTTGTCTGACGAGCGGGTGACCGTCCAGTCAGTGCCGTTAAACTGCAGCTTATAGTCTGTCGCCTGGACCTGTTTGCTGTCCGCCACAGACGCCGTAACAACGGCCGAACCGCCGTTCTTGCTGTTGGACAGAACCGCCGGAGAACCAAAGTTGAACAGCTTACCGCCCGCATCACCGTTCGCATCAAAACCGGCTTCATGCTGCGTGTTCATCGCGTCGGCAAAGGCCAGCGCCATCTGGTTCAGGCTGTTACGGGCTTTATCCAAATCTTCCGTGCGGAAGGTCAGTAAACCGCCTAAAGAACCGGTGGTGATAAATTTCTCCGGGATCTCAATATTGCCCGCCACGTCATCGACGTAGGCGATAGTGGTACGAGCCGGATCGGCGCTGGACTTCACGGCCGCCAGCTGGCTGGCTTTGCTGCCCTGTACCAGGCTGTAACCGTTACCGAGAGAGATATTAAACGTGCCGCTATCCTGCACGGAGACTTCCACGCCCACGATTTTGTTCAGTTCAGTCACGAGCTGATCGCGCTGGTCCAGAAGATCGTTAGGTGACGCGCCCGCGCCAACGCCGGTCAGACGGGAGATCTGATCGTTCAGATTCGCAATCTGTGCCGCGTAGTTGTTGATCTGAGACACGCTGCTTGAGATGGCGGTATTAACCTGCGCGTCCTGGTCACGGAGATACTGATCGTTGGTTTTAAACTGATTGACCAGACCACTCGCTTTACCCAGCACCGTCTGACGTGCAGCCGGGTCTTCCGCGTTGCTCACCAGGGTTTGCAGGCTTTTGAAGAAATCCTGCAGGGTGGTGGAGAGCGAGTTGGTGGTATCGGAGAGCACATCGTCAATTTTTGACATCTGCTGATAGCGCGTCGTCAGACCGCTGCTCTGCGTCTGCGCGGCGCGCAGCTGGTTGGTGATGAAGGCGTCATACTCACGCTGGACACCGGAGACATAAACCCCGTTACCCACCCAGCCACCGCCGGTCAGCGTGCTGTTAGATGCGCCCAGCACCGTGGTCTGGCGGGTGTAACCTGCCACGTTATAGCTTGAAATATTATTACTGACGGTATTGAGTGCCGACTGCGCGGCACTGAGGCCACTCATGGCGCTGTTAATCAAACTGGACATGGGGGTTCCTTTTATACGTTCAGACACGAGTCCTGATGAAGGTTATCGGCAACCTCCACCGGGACTTGAGAACTTTCAGAACAGATTTTCAATATCTGTGCTATAGGCTTTGCTGACCTTCTCGCCCATGGATTTCAGCTGCTGGATCATGCTGGTGAGCTTGCGTGCATAGTTCGGGTCAGTCGCGTAGCCCGCGTTTTGTAAGGCCTGAGCGCCCTGCTCCGCCGTCGCCGCCTGCGTAACGGCGGTATAACGCGGATTTCGGCTCAGCAGGCCAACGTAGTCGGACAATGCTTCCAGATAGGAGCTGTAGACGCGGAATTTTGCTTTGACCTTCACCGCCGCACCGTTCTCGTATTCGGTGGTCGTGATCTCCGTTGTTGGCCCCTTCCAGCTGGAGGTGGCCTTTACGCCGAAGATGTTGAAGCTCGGATCGCCGTTTTCCTTGCGGATCTGACGCTGACCCCAGCCCGACTCCAGCGCGGCCTGCGCCAGAATCAGGTGATGCGGCACGCCGCTCTGTTCGCTGGCGAGACGCGCGGGCAGAGAAAGCTGCGCCAGGAAGTCTTTGCTGTCACCGGAGAGCGGCTCATCGCCGCTGCCAGTGGCTTTTGGCATCGCTTTACGCACCATTTGCGTCAGAGCCTGGTTCTGATAACTGGTCACCGTTTCCAGGTCGAACTTCATCGGCACCTGCTGCGTCTGTTCCTGAGGCTGAATGCCCTGCGCGGCTTCGGTCTGTTTCACAATCATGTCAGCCAGACCGAGGCCTTTACCGGCGGTCATCTGCTGCGCAATCTGCTGGTCATACATGCTGGTGTAGAGACGCGTTGAATCACTGCTGAACATCCCGTCTTTCGGCAGGGTTTCGCGCATGCTTTTCAGCATCATCTGTACAAACATCCCTTCCACCTGGCGGGCGACCGGGCGGATGTTCGCCGCCGGGTCTTTGCCTGCTTTGGTTTTCAGTTCGTTGAGCGACTGGGCGTCCCAGGCTGCACTGGTCAACAGTTTGCTATCGGTCAGCATTAGATGATTTCCAGTTTGGCGCGCAGGCAGCCCGCGCTTTGCATGGATTGCAGGATGGACATCAGATCCATCGGCGTTGCGCCCAGGGCATTCAGGGCACGCACCACGCTATTCAGGTTGGCGCTGGAGCGAACGCTCTGCAGCGACCCGCCGCTCTGGCGCATATCAATCTGCGTTTGCGGTGTTACCACCGTCTGACCGCCGCCAAATGGCGTGTTCGGCTGGCTCACGTTCGCGGAGCGGTTAACCGTCACGGAGAGGTTACCCTGCGCCACGGCACAGCTGTCCAGCGACACTTCCCGGTTCATCACCACCGAGCCGGTACGGGAGTTGATGATCACTTTCGCATCCTGGACCGGAACGTTAACTTCCATATTCTGAATATCAGCCAGCATGCGCACCTGGTTGCTGCTGCCGGTGGAGGTGCGGATCTGCACGGTGCGCGCATCGAGTGCCGTTGCGTTACCGTAGCCGCGGCTGCGGTTGATGGTATCGGCAATTTGCTGCGCCATCGTGAAGTCTTCATTATTAAGCTGCAGGTTGATGGTGTTGCCCGCGCCAAACTGGGTCGGCAGTTCGCGCTCAATGATTGCACCGTTGGTGATACGTCCACCGTTCAGCTGGTTCACCTGCACGCTGCTTCCGCCTGCGGATGCCCCCGCACCGCCAACCAGGATGTTCCCCTGCGCCAGCGCATACACCTGGCTATCAACACCTTTCAGCGGGGTCATCAGCAGCGTACCGCCGCGCAGGCTTTTGGCGTTACCCATTGAGGAGACCACCACATCAATGGTCTGCCCCTGACGCGCAAACGCCGGGTAGGACGCGGTGACCATTACCGCGGCCACGTTTTTCAGCTGCATGTTGGTTCCCGCCGGCACGGTAATACCGAGTTGGGAAAGCATGTTGTTCAGGCTTTGGGTGGTGAACGGCGTCTGGGTCGTCTGGTCACCGGTACCATCCAGACCAACCACCAGGCCGTAGCCAATCAGGGAGTTTTCACGCACACCCTGAACGCTGGTGAGATCGCGAATACGGTCAGCCTGGGCAAATGTTGTCACCAGCGCGAGCGCCACGGCGAAGATCGATTTAAACATGGGTCACCTCGCTTACATCGGCGATAAATTAAGGAAGAAGCGCTGCAGCCAACCCATATTTTGGGCTTCATTGATATAGCCGTTACCGACGTACTCAATGCGCGCATCCGCCACCTGGGTAGACGGAACGGTGTTGGTGCCGCTGATGGTGCGAGGGTTAACCACGCCCGAGAAGCGAATGAATTCAGTGCCCTGGTTGATGGCGATCTGTTTTTCACCCACAACGTGCAAGTTGCCGTTAACCAGAACCTGGTCAACCGTGACCGTCAGCGTACCGCTGAAGGTGTTGCTGGCGTTCGCGCCACCTTTACCGTTAAAGGTATTGCCGCCAGAGGCCTCGACATCTGCTCGCGCGTTGCCGAACAGTCCCTGCAGGTAGCGCGGGACGGTATCGAAGCCAAAATTCGTTTTGCCATCGCGGCTGGCGTTCGCCGACGAGCTCTTGCTCGCGCTGACGTTTTCCTGCAGCACAATGGTCAATGTATCGCCGACGTTACGCGGGCGGCGATCTTCAAACAGCGGCTGATAGCCGTAATTAATCGGCTGCGCGGTCTGGAAAATGGAGCCGTTGACCACTGGCGCAGGGCCGGGAACGGGTTGGGCAGTCGTCGCACCCTGGACCAATGGTTTAGACGGGATCAAAGCACACCCGCTGAGGGTGACAGCCAGAACAGTCAGTATCGGATAACGAAACGCCGCGTTTTTTTGCATTGCCTTCATCTTCGAAAACAGGGAGCCGGTGCGGCGTTTACCGCACCGGGCTACACCTTAGAGTTGCGTCAGTTTCTGCAGCATCTGGTCGGTCGTCGACACTGCTTTACTGTTAATTTCATACGCGCGCTGGACCTGGATCATATTCACCAGCTCTTCCGCCACGTTCACGTTGGACGTTTCAACATACCCCTGGTACAGCAGACCCGCACCGTTCAGGCCCGGAGTGCTCTCATTCGGCGTACCGGAGGATTGCGTTTCGGTGTAGAGGTTCTCACCAATGCTTTCCAGACCGGTATCGTTCATGAAGGTGGTCAGGTTGAGCTGCCCAACCTGAACCGGCGCGGCCTGTCCCTGCTGGGTCACGCTGACCACACCGTCGCGTCCGATGGTGATGCTCAGGGCGTTCGCCGGGATGGTAATCGCAGGCTGAACCTGGAAACCGCCCGCCGTCACCAGCTGGCCGTTCTGATCGACCTGGAACGAACCGTCGCGGGTATAGGCAGAGGTCCCGTCAGGCAGCTGCACCTGGAAGAAGCCCTGGCCTTTGATTGCCACGTCCTTGCTGTTGTTGGTCTGAGACAGGTTGCCCTGGCTGTGCAGACGCTCGGTAGCCACCGGGCGAACGCCGGTACCAATCTGCAGGCCCGACGGCAGCGTCGTCTGTTCAGAAGACTGCGCGCCCGGCTGACGGATGGTTTGATAAAGCAAATCTTCGAAAACGGCACGCTGACGCTTGAAACCATTGGTGCTCACGTTTGCCAGGTTGTTGGCAATCACGTCCATATTGGTTTGCTGGGCGTCCAGGCCAGTTTTCGCGATCCATAAAGAACTGATCATAAGGAGTCCTGTTAACTCATAGCCAGAAGTTGGTTAGCTTTGCCCGCGTTTTCATCCACGCTGCTGATGATCTTCATCTGCATTTCGAAACGACGGGCGCTGGCAATCATGTCGCTCATGGCGGCTACCGGCTTGACGTTACTGCCTTCCAGAACGCCGGACATCACGCGGATGCTCGGATCGGCCTGTAATGTGGCACCACGCGTCGCCTGCGCCGCCTGGGTCAGACGAAACATGCCGTCGTCGCCGCGCTGCACCTCTTTGCCTTCCGCTTTAACCAGCTTCAGACGTCCGACGGGTGCAACGGTGTTGGCCGGATCGCCCGGGTTCAGCGCCGAAATGGTGCCGTCCGCGGCGATAGTCAGCTCAGAGCCTTCCGGCACGGTCAGCGGACCCGCTTCCCCCATCACCGGATGACCCTGAATCGTCAGCTGGCCCGTCGCGCTCACCTGGATATTGCCGTTACGGGTATAGCCTTCGCTGCCGTCGGCCGTTTGCACCGCCAGCCAGCCGTCCTGCTGCAGGGCAACGTCCAGCGGGCGCGAGGTGTAGTCCATCTGCCCTGGCGTCATATCGGCGCCAGGGGTTGATGCCGTCACCAGCGTACGGGTCGGCAGGGAAAGCCCTTCTACCGGTACCGCGCGCAGCGCATTAAGCTGAGCGCGAAAGCCCGGCGTAGAGGCGTTTGCCAGGTTGCTGGCGGTAACGGCCTGCTGATTGAGCGTCTGACTTGCCGCGCCCATCGCGGTATATATTGCGTGATCCATTGCGCTTTCCTGTTAGCCGCTTAACGCAGGTTAACCAGCGTGTTGAGGATCTGGTCCTGGGTTTTGATGGTCTGCGCGTTCGACTGATAGTTACGCTGCGCGACGATCATGTTCACCAGTTCTTTACTCATATCCACGTTGGAAGCCTCCAGCGCGCCGTTGGTCAGCTTGCCGAAGTTACCGGTGCCTGCGGTACCCAGCAGCGCCACGCCGGAGGACTGTGTGGCAGACCAGACGTTGTCGCCTTCCGATTTCAGGCCTTCGTTGTTGGCGAAGTTTGCCAGCACGATCTGCCCCAGAACCTGAGACTGTTCGTTAGAGTAGCTTCCCACCACGGTGCCATCGTCGTTGATCTGGTAGCTCACCAGGTCGCCAGGCTTGTAGCCGTTCTGATTGGTTGCCACAACGCTGTTTGCACCGGTGTTCTGCTGCATGGAGTTCTGGAAGCTCAGGGAGAAGGTCGCCGCCGTCGCACCGCTGACAGAACCCGTGGTGATGTTAATGGCCGGCGTGGCGTTTGGCGTTGCGCTCAGTACACCCGCAGCGTCGTAGTTGTAGACACCCGCCAGGTTACCGTTCGCATCAAAGTTCATCTGCGCCGCTTTTGCCGCTGTTGAACCCGCAACGCTGCCGTCCTGAGTGTAAAGATCCCATTTATTGTTGGCCGTCTTCACGTAGTAGACGTACATGTTGTGGGCGTTACCCTGGCTGTCGAATACGGTCACGGTCCCTTTTTTGTTGTAGGTGTCCGGGTTGGTCGCATCGAACGGGGCAGTTTGAACAGGATCGGTTGAGTTCAGGTTGATCTGCTGCGTCGCGGTGGTGGTTGATTTCGCCGCCATCAGGGTGTTCGGGATAGTAATCGCCTGAGGGTTCGCACCGGTCTGAACGGTTGGAGGCGTTCCGGCTGCCGGGTAGCCCGTCAGCTGCATGCCCTGCATGTTAACCAGCGTACGGTTTTCGTCCAGCTTGAACTGGCCGTTACGGCTGTAGAACACAGAACCGTTGGAATCGACCATACGGAAGAAGCCGTTCTGGCTGATCGCAACGTCCAGACCACGACCGGTGTTGGTGGTGGTGCCGTCGGTAAAGTCCTGAGTGATGCCCGCAACTTTCACGCCCAGGCCGACTTTGGAACCGGCAAACATGTCCGCAAATGAAGCAGAACCGGATTTAAAACCATAGGTCGCGGAGTTGGCGATGTTGTTGCCAATGACGTCCAGGTTGGTGGCCGCAGCATTCAGGCCGCTGACCGCTTGAGAAAAGGCCATGACTTACTCCTGATAAGTGTTAAGGCTTAGATAATCTGCCGAACTTCGTCGAGTGTGGTGGAACCAGAGGTTCCCAAATCCAGTTTGTTGCCGTCGCTTCCTTTAATCACGCCCTGGACCAGCGCGAACTGCAGCGGCTGCGCCACCAGCTGGGTTGTCCCGTTGCTGGCGCTGATCGCTACTTTGTAAGAACCGTTTGGTGCTTTAGTGCCGTCGGTCAGGCTGCCATCCCACGTAAAGGTGTGAACGCCCGCCTTCAGCTCGCCGATATCAATAGTGCGCACGACCGTGCCGTTGCTGTCGGTAATGGTGGCGGTAACTTTCTCCGCCGCCTGCTGCAACTCAACGCCAAACGGCGTGGTGGTCGTTGTGGTGTTGCCTTCGGTGGTGCTGGTGCCCGCCAGAATCGTGGTTCCAGGGATCATCACCCCGTGGCCAATCAGGCTTGCCGCCTGCAGAGACTGGGCGCTGTTAATCTGCCCGGAGACGGAGCCGAGGGTGGTGTTGAGTTTCTCAATGCCGCTAACGGTGCTGATCTGCGCAAGCTGCGTGGTCAGTTCGTTGTTCTGCATTGGGTTGGTGGGATCCTGGTTCTTAAGCTGCGCCACCAGCAGTGTCAGAAAGCTGCCCTGAAGATCGGAGGCATTGCTCCCGGTGAGGGAGTTAGAACCCGTCGTACTCTTCGTGTTATTAACACCCGAGTTCGTAGGATCATTCACATTTACGGCGATGGACATGCATGTCTCCTTTACTGGCCGAGAGTGAGCGTTTTGAGCATCATGCTCTTCACGGTATTAAGCACTTCAACGTTGGCCTGGTAGCTGCGAGAAGCCGACATGGAGTTCACCATCTCACCCACCACATCCACGTTTGGCATTTTCACGTATCCGCTGGCATCCGCGAGCGGGTTACCCGGCTCATACACCAGCCTGTCCGGCGCCTGGCTCTCTACCACATCAGACACCTTCACGCCGCCCGTCGCCGCGCCCGGCGCAGCATCGACCTGAAAGACAACCTGTTTGGCACGATAAGGCTGGCCGTCTGGTCCGGTTACGCTGTCGGCGTTCGCCAGGTTACTGGCAGCCACGTTCAGGCGTTTGGACTGCGCGGTTAACGCCGAACCGGCAATATCAAAAATATTCAACAAGGCCATCTATCAGTTCCCCCCCTGCAGGACGTTCATCATGCCTTTGATTTGTCCGCCGAGTACGGTTAAGCCCGTCTGGTATTTCAGACTGTTATCGGCAAACTGCGTACGCTCCCGGTCCATATCCACGGTGTTACCGTCGAGTGAGGGCTGATCGGGAATGCGGTAAAGTAAATCGGTCGCTGGCGCGGTCATCGCCTGAGCAGGAATATGGCGAGAGGATGTCATGGCAAGTGCAACACCCGTTCCTTCGGCACGTCCACGCTCCATCACCTTTTTGAGTTCACTGGAAAAATCAATATCGCGCGCCTGAAACCCTGGGGTATCGGCGTTAGCAATGTTGGCGGCTAAAATCTCCTGCCGCTGGGCGCGTAAATTGAGCGCTTCCTGCTGAAAACGTAACGCGGCGTCGAGTTTATCGAGCATGTCTCCTCCGCTGATGGCAAAATTTCAGTTCACAGCTTAAATCTCACCCGGTCTCTCCTATCGACGGAATAAGCGCAAAATGCGTCGCTATTTATTGCGTTGATGCAAAACCACTGCAGGTAGAATTCATTCAACTCTGGAAACGGTGGAACTTGCGATGCAAACGTTAAAACGTGGCCTGGTGGCAACTTTCTTGCTGTTTAGCCCTCTGGTGCAGGCTGAAGGCTTACAGGATCGGCTGACGGCTTTTTTTGCTGAAAAGCTGGCGGGCTTTAGCGATGAGGTTAACGTTACCGTGCGCACCCCACCGAATCTGTACCCGACCTGTGACCAACCGTCATTCAGCGTGACGGGAACCACCCGGCTGTGGGGAAATGTGAACGTGCTGGCACGCTGCGCGAACGAAAAACGCTATTTACAGGTTGCAGTTCAGGCGACGGGCAATTATGTTGTCGCCGCCGTACCCATTGCGCGCGGCAGCGTGCTGCAGACGAACAGCGTGACGTTAAAGCGCGGCCGTCTGGATCAGCTGCCTCCACGTACCATGCTGGAAATGAACCAGGCACAGGACGCCGTCAGCCTGCGTGATGTCGCCCCTGGCCAGCCGATACAGCTCTCCATGCTGCGTCAGTCGTGGCGGGTAAAAGCGGGTCAACAGGTGATGGTGGTGGCCAACGGAGATGGCTTTAGCATCAACAGTGAAGGGAAAGCGTTAAACAATGCCGCGGTGGCGCAAAACGCCCGCGTCAGAATGTCCTCAGGCCAGGTGGTGAGCGGAACCGTCGATTCTGATGGGAATATTCTGATTAACCTATAATCTTTTTAAAGATTTCGCGGCGCGTGCCGATAAATATTCCACTAATGATGATGTCAGGCGCAAACGCCGCGAACCCTCGATGAGGACAACACTATGAGCATTGATCGTACATCAGCCCTGAAGCCGGTAAGCGCTGTACAACCTCGCGAAACGAATGACGCTCCTGCGCAGAAAACGCGTCTGGAAAAACCGTCAACATCCAACAGCACCAGCGTGACCCTGAGCGACGCGCAGGCAAAACTGATGCAGCCAGGCAGCAACGATATCAATATGGAACGTGTTGAAGCGCTGAAAACGGCTATTCGTAACGGTGAGCTGAAAATGGACACCAGCAAGATTGCTGATGCCCTGATTCAGGAAGCACAGAGTTTCTTACAGAGTAACTAACCGTATGAGTCGACTGTCAGAAATACTGGATCAAATGACGGTTGTTCTTAACGACCTGAAAACGGTAATGGACGCTGAACAGCAGCATCTCTCTTCCGGTCACATCAACGGCAGCGCGCTGCAGCGTATTACTGAAGATAAGAGTTCGCTACTGGCGACGCTGGATTATCTGGAGCAGCAGCGCCGCGCTGAGCAGGATCCTAAGCGTAGCGCCAATGACGATATTATTGAGCGCTGGCAAACCATTACCGAAAAAACCCAGCACCTGCGCGACCTTAACCAGCACAACGGCTGGCTACTGGAAGGTCAGATTGAGCGTAATCAGCAGGCGCTTGAGGTATTGAAACCGCATAAAGAAACCGGACTGTACGGTGCGGATGGTCAAACAGCGACTGCGCGTATTGCGGGAGTTAAAAAGATTTCGATTTGACGCCTGGGCGACAAATCATGCAGCGGGGAGCACCATAAGGTGAACTCCCCTTTTGGCGTTTATGCCGTACGGCGGGCAAACTCTTTCACTTTGAACCCCAGCACCGCGAGCGTGGCAAAGTAAGCCACGACCCCGACGCCTACCACGGCCATCAGCCGCATCAGACGATAAGGCATAGTGCCGAGGGACCACTCCGGCATCACGTACATCATGCCGAGAAGCGCCGCCGACATCACCAGTACCGCAACGATCAGACGTACCAGGAAACTTCCCCACCCCGGCTGCGGCGTAAAGATATCCTGCTTGCGCAGCTGCCAGTACAGCAGCCCGGCATTCAGACAGGCCGCCAGACCAATAGACAGCGACAGGCCAGCATGCTTCAGCGGACCAATAAACGCCAGGTTCATCAGCTGGGTCATAATCAGCGTCACGATGGCAATTTTCACCGGCGTTTTGATGTCCTGACGCGAGTAGAACCCGGGCGCCAGCACCTTGACGACGATCAGCCCCATCAAGCCGACCGAGTAGGCAATCAGCGCGCGCTGGGTCATGGCGGCATCAAAGGCGGTGAATTTCCCGTACTGGAAGAGCGACACCGTCAGCGGTTTGGCCAGAATGCCCAGCGCCACCGCGCTTGGCAGGGCCAGCAGGAAGCAGAGACGTAAACCCCAGTCCATCAGGCGGCAATATTCATCATGGTTGCCGCTGGCAAAACTTTTCGACAGCGACGGCAGCAGGATGGTCCCCAGCGCCACGCCCAGCACCCCGGACGGGAACTCCATCAGACGGTCAGCGTAGTACATCCAGGAAACCGAGCCGGACACGAGGAAAGAGGCAAAAATGGTGTTGATGATAAGCGAGATCTGGCTGACGGAGACGCCGAGAATGGCGGGCCCCATCTGCCTGATCACGCGCATCGCCCCGGCATCTTTGAGATTGATGCGCGGCAGCACCAGCATGCCGATTTTTTTCAGATGCGGCAGCTGGTACGCCAGCTGCAGCACGCCGCCGACGGTAACCGCCCAGGCCAGCGCCAGCACCGGCGGGTTAAAGTGCGGCGCGGCGAACAGGGCAAAACCGATCATGCTGACGTTGAGAAACGTTGGCGCAAACGCCGGAACAGAGAAGCGGTTCCAGGTGTTCAGGATCGCCCCCACCAGCGAGGCCAGCGAGATGAGCAGAATATAGGGGAAAGTAATGCGCAGCAGCTGCGAGGTCAGCGCAAATTTGTCAGCCGTATCGGCAAAACCGGGCGCGGTCACCATAATCACCCAGGGCGCGGCCAGCATCCCGAGTACGGTCACCACAGCTAAAGCCAGCGTCAGCAATCCGGAGACATAAGAAACAAAGACGCGCGTCGCGTCTTCACCCTGCTTGCTTTTATATTCCGCCAGAATGGGCACGAATGCCTGGGAAAACGCCCCTTCAGCAAAAATACGACGCAGCAGGTTCGGCAATTTGAAGGCGACGAAAAAGGCGTCCGTGGCCATCCCTGCACCAAATACCCTTGCCACAATGGCGTCGCGTGCAAAACCCAGCACGCGGGAAAACATGGTCATCGAGCTGACGGCCGCCAGCGATTTTAATAAGTTCATTAACGTGAATTTCCAGAACCATACGGATTTCCAGGACGGGCAAGCGTAAGCGCCACCCGGCAAAGCCTACAAGCGGCGCTTAGTCTACCCGGATTTCAACGAATTACTATCCGCAGATGTTACAGCGAGTTATTCGCTCATGGCATCGCGCCAGAGCCTTTCCACAATGCGCTGCGCCAGAATGGCCTGCTCGCCGGACGTTTCAGGAACCGTCTGATTTTGCACGCAGGTGATAAAGTGACGGGCGCATCCTGCGAAACCGCGCTGCTCGAGGGTGCTCTGCCAGCCTGGCGCCGGGAGCGTCACCACGCCATTGCCCTTCTCTTCCCGCCACTCGCGCATGTCCGTAATGTCGTACAGCGCGCCGTCGGTCACCGCCTGCACGGATTCACGCTGGCTACCCGCCCGACGGTGCATGCTGGTGGTAATCTGAAGATGCTCAACGGAAAAGTGGTGTTCAGCGTAGACCATTTGCCCCTGATCGTTTGTCACGAGGGTGCCGCTTTTCAGCAGCGCTTCGCCGTTGCTCAGCCACAGCGCCGTATCCACAACGTGCAGATAATCATCCAGAAGGGTGAACCGCAGATCGTTTGGCCCAATGCTGTCGGTGCGGTGCTTATCCATTCGCAGCGAGGCAAGCGTGCCCGACTGCGCCTTAAGCTGCTGGTAAAGCGGCGCGAAGCGGCGGTTGAAGCCCACCATCAGCGTCAGTTTTTTGCGCGCCGCCAGTTCGATCAGACGTTCCGCGTCCGGAACATTTTCCGCCAGCGGTTTATCCACGCAGACGTGAACCCCCGCATTGAGCAGCTCGCTCACCACCTGATAGTGAGTTGCCGTTGAGGTATGCACAAAAACCGCATTACACTCGCGGGCCAGATCCTGCAGGGAGGCAGCGTACGGAATGCGCCAGGTTTCGCAGATACGTTCTGCCTTTTCTCGCGTGGGTGACCATGCCCCTTGCAGGGTCCAGTCCGTCGCCGCACCTAAAACAGGCAGCCAGGCTTTTTGCGCAATGCCGCCCAGCCCCACCACGCCTACGCGTAATTTTTTCACCGTCAGTCTCCCAGATGTGCCAGCAAGGCATCCAGACGCTGTTTCAGCCCGGCGACCTCTTCTTCCAGCGCTTCTACGCGCGCGACAAGAGTGTCAGTGCCTGCTGAGGATACCGCGTCGCTCTCCGCGGTAACGGTAGCGACATCGACGTCGCCGCTGAACAGGTGCATATAGCGGCTTTCACGTTTACCCGGCTCGCGCGCCAGACGCACCACGTATGGGCCGTCTTCGCGAGAAGCCAGCCCTTCCAGGGTCTGCTCAACTTCCTGCATATCGCTGAACTCATGCATGCGGGAAGCGCGCGTGCGCAGTTCCCCCGGCGTCTGCGCTCCGCGCAGCAACAGCGTGGTGATGACCGCCACTTCCGCACTGCTCAGCTTCAGGTCGCCAAATTCGGAGTTACAGAAGCGCTGTTCGTATTTGGTCACGCGGTTGCCGAAGCCGCTGACGGTGCGCAAATAGTGGCGTTTTACCAGCGCATCCAGCACGTCCTGAACCTCATGCTCGCTGAGGTTCATCACCGGCTCGCGGTTGGTTTTCTGGTTGCAGGCCATGGTCACGGCGTTGACGGAGAGCGGATACTGCTCCGGCGTGGTGACCTGTTTTTCGAGTAAGCACCCAATCACGCGCGCTTCTGTACCGTTTAGCTGATACTTCATCTTTTCTCCTTAACGACCTGCGGTCCAGTCCCGAGTGGTTAACGCCGTCAGAACGTGGTCGCGCCACTCTCCGTCTATCAGCAGATAGTCTTTGGCGTAACCCTCTTTCTCGAACCCTAAGCGCGCCAGCAAATTGCCGCTGCGCTGATTATGCGGCATATAGTTCGCCATGATGCGATGGATATGCTGCGTGCGTTGCATATAGCGGATCGCCACCGTTAACGCCTCGTACATCAGCCCCTGCCCCTGCCATTTCTGGCCGATGGAGTAGCCAAGGTAGCAGGCGTGAAACGACCCGCGCACCACGTTTGAAAAATTGGCGATCCCGATAATCTCTTTCTCTTCGGGATCCAGCAGCGCGAAATAAAACGCGCTGCCCTGCTTGTGAAATTCCGTAATCATGCTGAGGCGCGCCTGCCAGCCGGAAGGGTAACAATGGCTCTCATCCCGAACGGGTTCCCAGGGTTTTAAAAACTGGCGATTCTCGGCGTAATAATCCGCCAGACGCCAGGCATCACGCTCATGCACCAGACGAACGACCAGCCTGTCCGTTGTCAGACGCACTTTTGGCACATTACTGCGATAGCCAAACATCGATACCACTCCTTCCCGTCACTTCTGCTGACCCATTAGCTTTACTATACCTGCGCCTGCGCCGTCTGTGAAAACAGTGACATACCATTTTGCCCTCTTTTCATTATTTTCGATGAGAACTCTCTATCAAAGCACCCTTTTGATAAAAAAATATTGTCACGCCCAGGGGTGGGAAAAAACGCGGCGACACCGCAGAATGTTAGCGTGCTCACCTTCTTATTTTCCCTGGAGGGAAAATGTCCCGCGTATCACAGGCCAGGAGCCTGGGTAAATATTTCCTGCTCGTCGATAACATGCTGGTTGTGCTCGGCTTTTTTGTCGTTTTTCCGCTGATATCGATCCGCTTTGTCGATCAGATGGGCTGGGCGGCATTAATGGTTGGCATTGCCCTGGGGTTACGCCAGTTTGTCCAGCAGGGCCTGGGCGTCTTTGGCGGGGCCATTGCCGACCGCTTTGGCGCTAAACCGATGATCGTTACCGGTATGCTGCTGCGCGCGGCAGGTTTTGCCACGATGGCGGTCGCCCAGGAGCCCTGGCTGCTCTGGTTCTCCTGTTTCCTCTCCGGTATCGGCGGCACGCTGTTCGATCCGCCGCGCACCGCCCTGGTGGTGAAGCTTATTCGCCCTCAGCACCGCGGCCGTTTCTTCTCGATTCTGATGATGCAGGACAGTGCCGGGGCGGTTATCGGCGCCCTGCTGGGAAGCTGGCTGCTGCAGTATGATTTCCGACTGGTCTGCGCGGCTGGGGCGGTGCTCTTTATTCTGTGCGCGCTGTTTAATGGCCTGTTCCTGCCCGCCTGGAAACTGTCGACGGTCAAAGCGCCGGTCCGGGAAGGGCTTGGCCGCGTCCTGCGCGACAGGCGTTTTGTCACCTATGTGTTGACCCTGACGGGCTACTACATGCTGGCTGTGCAGGTCATGCTGATGCTGCCGATCATGGTTAACGACATTGCGGGCACGCCTGCTGCCGTTAAATGGATGTACGCCATCGAAGCCTGCCTGTCGTTAACGCTGCTTTATCCGATTGCCCGCTGGAGCGAACGGCATTTTCGTCTGGAGCATCGCCTGATGGCCGGGCTGCTCCTGATGACGCTGAGCATGATGCCGATCGGTCTGGTGAACTCTCTCCAGCAGCTGTTTACGCTGATTTGCACGTTCTATATTGGCTCAATCATCGCCGAGCCTGCCCGTGAAACGCTGAGCGCCTCGCTTGCGGATGCGCGTGCGCGCGGCAGCTATATGGGTTTCAGCCGGCTGGGGCTGGCGCTTGGCGGCGCATTAGGTTACGCCGGTGGCGGCTGGTTGTTTGATGCCGGCAAAGCGTTTAACCAGCCCGAACTTCCGTGGATGATGCTCGGCGCGGTGGGCTTTATGACGCTCCTTGCCCTGTGGTGGCAGTTCAGCCAGAAACGCAGCGCGAGCGGGATGCTCGAGCCTGGCGCGTAGCCTTTCCCTCGGGCGGGAGCTACTCCCGCCCCACTTCTCAGTTTTTTCTGCTGGTTTCTGCCAATTCACACTGACATACTGGCGCAACAGGACAGAAGCGCCGATTTTTCGTTGAGGAACACTATGAAGAAAATTGTCTTTGCCGCGGCATTAGTTGTCAGCGGCCTGCTGGTTGGCTGTAACCAGCTCACGCAATATACCGTCAGTGAACAGGAAATTAATCAGGCGCTGGAAAAACATAACAATTTCTCTAAAGACATTGGCGTGCCGGGTCTGGCAGACGCCCATATCGTCCTCACAAACCTGACCAGCCAGATCGGTCGTGAAGAGCCAAACAAAGTCACCCTTGCCGGTGATGCGGATCTCGATATGTCCTCCCTCTTTGGCAATCAGAAAGCCAACATCAAGCTCAAGCTGAAGGCACTCCCTGTTTTCAATAAAGAGAAAGGGGCAATTTTCCTGCAGGAGATGGAAGTCGTCGATGCGCAGGTGTCGCCGGACAAGATGGCACCGGTTCTGCAAACCCTGATGCCCTATCTCAACCAGTCGCTGCGAAATTACTTTAACCAGCAGCCCGCGTACGTCTTAAGCGAAGACAAAAGCAAGGGTGAAGCTCTGGCGAAAAAATATGCAAAAGGTATAGAGGTGAAACCGGGAGAAATTATCATTCCTTTCACCGATTAACCTGAAGGGCGCTGTGGCGCCCTTTTTTTTACGGAAAAGTGTGCAAACGAAAACGTTTCCGCTTATGATTTGTGTCCGGCAAAAACAGCCATCCTTATGACTGATTCCTGACAAGCCGGAGCTTCCATGACTGCACAACCCCAGGTTCTTAAAATCCGCCGCCCTGACGACTGGCATATCCATCTGCGTGATGGCGATATGCTGAAAACCGTCGTGCCTTATACCAGCGAAATTTATGGCCGCGCGATTGTCATGCCTAACCTGGTTCCACCAGTCACCACCGTCGATGCCGCGATTGCCTATCGCCAGCGCATCCTGGATGCCGTTCCTGCGGGACACGATTTTACCCCGCTGATGACCTGCTATCTTACCGACTCGCTGGATCCGAACGAAGTGGAGCGCGGGTTTAACGAAGGCGTATTTACGGCGGCGAAACTCTACCCGGCAAATGCCACCACCAACTCCAGCCACGGCGTCACCAGCATTGATGCCATCATGCCGGTTCTGGAACGTATGCAGAAACTGGGCATGCCGCTGCTGGTCCATGGTGAAGTCACGCATGCCGAGATTGACATCTTCGACCGTGAAGCCCGCTTTATCGAGACCGTGATGGAGCCTCTGCGCCAGCGCCTGCCCGCGCTTAAAGTGGTCTTTGAGCATATCACCACCAAAGACGCGGCAGAGTATGTGCGCGACGGCAACGATCTTATCGCCGCCACCATTACGCCACAGCACCTGATGTTTAACCGTAACCACATGCTGGTGGGCGGGGTGCGTCCTCACCTGTACTGTCTGCCTATTCTCAAGCGCAACATCCACCAGCAGGCGCTGCGCGAGCTGGTTGCCAGCGGGTTCTCCCGCGCGTTCCTCGGCACCGATTCCGCACCTCACGCCCGCCACCGCAAAGAGGCGAGCTGCGGCTGTGCAGGCTGCTTCAACGCCCCAACGGCACTGGCCAGCTACGCGACCGTCTTTGAAGAGATGAACGCGCTCGAACATTTTGAAGCGTTCTGCTCCCTTAACGGCCCGCGCTTCTACGGCCTGCCGGTCAACGACACCTTCATCGAACTGGAGCGTAAAGCGAGCCACGTTGAGGAGTCCATTGCGCTGACGGATGACACGCTGATCCCATTCCTGGCGGGCGAAACCGTTAACTGGACGGTAAAACGTTAAAAAATCAATGCCCCTTGTTGTCAAACCGATAATATACCTGTATAAATAAACAGTATATTACACAGGGGGCATTTATGCGTATTGAAGTCACCATAGCCAAAACAACTGTTCTACCTGCCGGCGCGCTTGATGCACTGGCAGGCGAATTATCCCGCCGTATTAACAACACCTTTCCCGACAACGCGGGTGCCGTAACGGTGCGTTACGCCGCGGCGAACAACCTCTCCGTCATTGGTGCTGCGAAAGAAGATAAAGATCGCATCAGCGAAATCCTGCAGGAAACGTGGGAAAGCGCAGACGACTGGTTTACCGCAGATTAACACTGCTCCCTCATTGTGTTTTTTTGCCGGGTCGCCCCGGCTTTTTTTTGTCTAAAAATCCTGCAAGTTCAAATTAATTCGGCATCTTCTTTAAAAATCGTGAACGAGATGGTGTTTTATTGTTCGAACAATCCTAAAAAGCAGAAAAATGTGTTGCCACCTGTTTATTTTTCCCGTTGGAACCCTTATTACTTGGTATACTGAAGATGCTTTCAGAAAAACATGCATTGAACCTCAAAGCCGTTGTCTTCTAACACGCATTAAGGGGGTTATAATGGAAAAGAATAGTGAAGTGATCCAGACCCATCCACTGGTTGGCTGGGATATCAGTACCGTAGATAGCTACGATGCGCTGATGCTGCGTTTGCACTACCAGACCCCGAATCAACTCAACCGTGAAGAAGCGGAAGTTGGACAGACGTTGTGGCTAACAACAGACGTCGCCCGTCAGTTTATTTCTATTTTAGAGGCAGGTATTGCAAAAATAGAATCTGGCGACTATCAGGAAAATGAGTATAAACGGCACTAAGCTTATGCCCACTTTTCTCTCTACAGGCACCCTCGCGGTGCCTTATTTATTTCTCCCTTGTCTAACCCCGCGTTGTTAATTACTCTGCTAACAAAACATCAGGTTACGAGATGCATATGAGATACGACTTAATCATTATTGGTAGCGGCTCCGTGGGTTCCGCTGCCGGTTATTACGCAACACAGGCAGGTCTGAAGGTCCTGATGATCGATGCCCACCTCCCTCCTCATTCGGAGGGTAGCCATCATGGCGATACCCGCCTCATCCGCCATGCGTATGGCGAAGGCGAGCGCTATGTCCCGCTGGTGCTTCGCGCCCAGACGCTGTGGGATGAACTGGCGAAACAGACCGAAGATCGCATTTTCGAACGTACCGGCGTCGTCAACCTGGGCCCGGCCCAGTCTGAATTTCTCGCAGGCGTCGAGCGCAGCGCGAAAGCCTTTAATCTGGACATTGAGAAGCTGGACGCGACGGGCATTACCGCACGCTGGCCTGAAATTACCGTCCCGGACGATTACATCGGCCTCTTTGAAGCCCACTCCGGCGTGCTGCATTGTGAAACGGCGATCAAAACCTGGATCGATCTTGCCGCGAAGGCCAGCTGTGCGCAGCTGTTTAATTGTCCAGTGGAGGCCATCACGCATGACGCTGATGGCGTCACGGTAACGACTCTTGACGGCGACTATTCAGCGTCCCGCCTGCTCGTCAGCGCAGGAACCTGGGTCACGCGCCTGCTGCCGGAACTGCCGATCCAGCCGGTGCGCAAGGTCTTCTCCTGGTTCCAGTCGGATGGCCGCTACAGCGCGCAGAATAAATTCCCGGCCTTCACCGGCGAATTGCCGAATGGCGATCAGTTCTACGGTTTCCCTTCCGAGAAAGACGCGCTGAAAATCGGTAAACACAACGGTGGCCAGGCTATCTCCACCCCTGAAGGGCGTAAGCCTTTCGGCGCCTTTCCGCAGGATGGTTCAGAAGCCTTCACGTTCCTGCGTACTATTCTTCCGGGCGTCGGCGGCTTGCTGTATGGCGCGGCCTGTACCTACGACAACACCCCGGATGAAGACTTTATCATTGATACGCTGCCGGGGCATGACAACGTCCTGCTGATTACCGGGCTGAGCGGCCACGGCTTTAAGTTTGCTTCCGTGCTGGGCGAGATCGCCGCACAGTTTGCCCAGGGCATCGCGCCGCAGTTTGATCTGACGCCCTTCTCACTCTCGCGTTTTAACGGATAATCCGCCACGAGCTCCGGAGGTTTCGGGGCTCGTTTCATTCACACTGCATTACGGGGCGTTATGCGCAGGATCGTTAACTTTCTGATGAATAATATTCGCGAGCATTTCATGCTCTACATCTTATTGTGGGCGCTGCTGGCCATTATTGACTTTGTTTACATTGTATTTTACTGAAAAGCCTTACTGACAATAATTGACGTTAATTTATCTTTATTGAAGCTCACCATTTCGCTTGCACGAAGAGATTGAATTAGCTTTAGCGATCATTTTCAAAATTGCTGAAATAAATAAAATAAAAATTAATAGACAATTATTTCAGTTGCAATATCCCGCCTTCCCGTTCATTTTTACTTTCCGGTTAATTTGAAAATGGACATTCTGATGCAATTGCGTAACTCCTCCCGGCGCTACGGAATAATATCCATAGGTTTGCACTGGATATTTGCTCTTGCCGTCTACGGTATGTTTGGACTTGGACTCTGGATGGTCACGCTCAGCTATTATGACGGCTGGTATCACCAGGCACCGGAGTTGCATAAAAGCATTGGCGTTCTCCTGATGATGGGGCTGGTTTTTCGCGTAATCTGGCGACATATTTCCCCGCCGCCCGCCGCGCCAAAAACTCACAGCAAATTTACCCGCGTCAGTGCAGTCGCCGCGCATATCGCGCTCTATGCGCTGCTCTTCGCCATTCTGATTAGCGGCTACCTTATCTCGACGGCGGACGGTAAGCCGATTAGCGTTTTTGGCCTGTTCGAGGTTCCGGCAACGCTTAGCGATGCTGGGACGCAGGCCGACACGGCGGGGGTTGTTCACCTCTGGCTTGCCTGGAGCGTGGTGATCCTCTCCGTGCTGCACGGGTTTGCCGCCCTCAAACACCATTTCATTGATAAAGACGATACGCTAAAGCGCATGCTTGGCCGCTCGTCAGTTGACTCTGGAGCATAAAATGAAAAAACACCTGCTGGGTATCGCCCTGGGTTCTCTGTTATTCACCGCCGGTTCCGCCGTGGCGGCGGATTATAAGATTGATAAAGAGGGCCAGCACGCTTTCGTCAATTTCCGTATTCAGCACCTGGGCTACAGCTGGCTGTACGGCACCTTTAAGGATTTTGACGGCACGTTCACTTTTGACGAGAAAAATCCCGCGGCCGATAAAGTCAATGTGACGATTAATACGAACAGCGTCGACACGAACCACGCAGAGCGCGATAAACACCTGCGCAGTGGGGAGTTCCTTAACGTCGCGAAATTCCCGCAGGCGACCTTCACTTCTACTGAGGTGAAGAAAGACGGTGATAAACTGAATATTACCGGCAACCTGACGCTTAACGGCGTAACAAAACCGGTCACGCTTGATGCTAAATTACTGGGTCAGGGTGACGATCCGTGGGGCGGTAAACGCGCAGGTTTTGAAGCGGCGGGTAAAATTCACCTGAAAGATTTTAATATCACAACGGATTTAGGTCCGGCGTCTCAGGACGTTGAGCTGATTATTTCCGTTGAAGGTGTACAGCAGAAATCATAATAGATTCGCCCGGCAGGCTTTCGCCGTGCCGGGCGTTATTATCATTCCGGGTCAGGGATACCCAGTTTGGTATTCAGACGGCCGCGTGATTTATTGAAAATCTTGTTGCCGTTTTCACGTCCTGCGCGACGGCGACGCTGCTCTTCTTCCGGCAGGATGCTCTCTTCGCTGCACAATTCGCTACAGCAGCCGTTAAACTTCTCGGCACAGGCCGGGCACTGAATAAACAGCAGATGGCACCCGTCGTTTTTGCAGTTGGTATGAGTATCGCACGGCGCGCCGCACTGGTGGCACTGGGAAATAACGTCTTCCGAGATACGCTCACCCATACGCTCGTCAAAAACAAAGTTTTTCCCGATAAAGCGCACCGGTAAACCCTGCTCGCGGGCGCGGCGGGCGTACTCGATAATGCCGCCTTCAATATGCCAGACCTTATTAAAGCCGTTGTGCTTCATCCACGCGCTGGCTTTCTCACAGCGGATACCGCCGGTGCAGTACATAACGATCTTTTTATCTTTATGTTCCTGCATCATCTCAACCGCTTTGGGCAGCTGCTCGCGGAAGGTGTCGGCCGGGATTTCCATCGCGTTCTCGAAATGTCCCACTTCGTACTCATAGTGGTTACGCATATCAATGAACACGGCATCCGGATCGTCCAGCATCGCATTCACTTCCGCGGCCTTCAGATATTCACCGACATCCGCCGGGTTAAACTCGGGATCGTCGATACCGTCCGCCACGATGCGCTCACGCACCTTCATGCGCAGCACCCAGAAGGATTTCCCGTCATCGTCCAGAGCAATGTTCAGGCGCAAGCCGTCGAGGGCCGGATCGAACTGATAAAGCACGTCGCGGAAGGCGCTGACTCTGCTTTCCGGTACGCTAATTTGCGCGTTAATGCCTTCACGGGCAAGGTAGACGCGGCCGAAGACGTTCAGGGCCGTGAACGCCTGATAAAGCGCATCGCGGGTCGCCTGCGGATCGTCGATCGTGAAGTATTTATAGAAAGAGATGGTTGTGCGCGGTTCGGTTTCAGCCAACATACGCGCTTTCAACATCTCATTCGACACGCGGTTGTGTAACACTGGCATGGTGTACAGTCCTGGAATCGTTAGAGAGAATTAAAAATCGGTCGGCATCATATAGCAAACAAAACCAATTTACATCCACACAATTTACGCTACATTTCACACACCCTGATTAATCAGGCTTAACAATTGCTGTATTCGTGCACGCTTCGAAAGCAGATATTTTGGCTATGTCTCAAAAAATGAGACACTAGCAAAACAGGACGTTTGAACACAGGAAAGACATGACCCAGTTACCAAAATTTACTGCCGCCCTTTTGCATCCCCGCTATTGGTTGACCTGGCTTGGCATCGGCTTTTTATGGCTTCTGGTACAGCTTCCCTACCCTGTTATTTTTCGGTTGGGTAAATTTCTGGGCCGTTTCGCACAGCTGTTTATGAAGCGTCGCGCCAGAATTGCGTACCGCAATCTTGAGCTCTGTTTTCCGCAGATGAGCGAGCCAGAGCGTCACGATATGGTCGCGAAGAATTTCGAATCCGTCGGGATGGGGCTTATGGAGACCGGCATGGCGTGGTTCTGGCCGGACAAACGCATGGCCCGCTGGAGCGAGGTGACGGGAACCGGCATAGAGCCTGTGCATACGCTTCAGGCCAACCAGACGGGCGTTTTGCTGATCGGCGTCCATTTCCTGACGCTGGAAATCGGGGCGCGCATGTTTGGCATGCAGGCGCCGGGCATTGGCGTTTATCGTCCTAACGATAACCCGGTCATCGATTTAATCCAGACCAACGGCCGCATGCGCTCCAACAAAAGCATGATCGACCGTAAGGATCTGAAGGGGATGATCCGCGCGCTGAAATCCGGCGAAGTGGTCTGGTATGCCCCCGACCACGATTATGGTCCACAGGCCAGCGTATTTGTTCCCTTCTTCGCCGTTGAAGAGGCCGCCACAACGACCGGTACCTGGATGCTGGCGCGGATGTCTAAAGCTGCCATCGTGCCTTTCGTCCCTCGCCGTAAGCCGGATGGTTCAGGCTACGAGCTGATGATGCTGGAGCCGGAGCTTGCGCCGCCGCTCGACGATGCGGAAACCACCGCACGCTGGATGAACAGCGTTGTGGAGAAGTGCATCATGCTGGCGCCCGAGCAGTACATGTGGCTGCACCGCCGCTTTAAAACGCGGCCACAAGGCACGCCGTCCCGCTATTAATCCTCATGCGGTCCTCAGGGCCGCATGCCGTTTTAGCTTTAAAAGCTCCTCGTCATTGCGGCAATCATAACCCCGGCGCATAATTAGCAGGCTTATTACTTTATGCTTCAGGTGCTCTGCACCTCATTATGCGGATAGTTATGTCACCCTCAGATGCCCCCATAAACTGGAAGCGTAACCTCGCGGTTGCGTGGCTTGGCTGTTTTCTTACCGGCGCGGCCTTTAGCCTGGTTATGCCCTTCCTGCCGCTCTACGTCGAACAGCTAGGCGTGACGGGCCACAGCGCGCTCAATATGTGGTCCGGTCTGGTATTCAGCATCACGTTTCTCTTTTCCGCGATGGCCTCGCCCTTCTGGGGCGGCCTTGCCGATCGCAAGGGGCGGAAAATTATGCTGCTGCGTTCGGCGCTGGGGATGGCCATTATCATGGCGCTGATGGGCGTGGCGCAGAACGTCTGGCAGTTTCTGATCCTGCGCGCGCTGCTGGGCCTGTTGGGTGGATTTATTCCCAACGCGAATGCCCTGATTGCCACGCAAATTCCCCGCCATAAAAGCGGCTGGGCGCTGGGCACGCTCTCAACCGGTGGCGTGAGCGGTGCTCTGCTTGGACCGCTGGCCGGGGGATTACTGGCGGATAACTACGGCCTGCGCCCGGTCTTCTTTATCACCGCCAGCGTGTTGTTCCTGTGCTTTATCGTCACCCTGCTCTGTATCCGGGAAAACTTCACGCCTGTCGCCAAAAAAGAGATTCTCCACGCCAGAGAGGTGCTGACCTCGCTCAAAAATCCCAGACTGGTGCTGAGCCTGTTCGTGACGACAATGATTATCCAGGTGGCTACCGGGTCGATTGCCCCTATTCTGACGCTGTACGTTCGCGACCTGGCGGGTAACGTCAGCAATATTGCGTTCATCAGCGGACTGATTGCCTCCGTACCCGGCGTGGCGGCGCTGCTGAGCGCCCCGAGACTGGGTAAACTGGGAGACCGGGTGGGTCCGGAGAAAATCCTGATCTCCGCGCTGGTGATCTCCGTCCTGCTGCTTATCCCGATGTCGATGGTGCAGGCTCCGTGGCAGCTGGGCTTACTTCGCTTTTTGCTGGGAGCCGCCGACGGCGCGTTGCTTCCCGCCGTACAGACCCTGCTGATTTACAACTCAACGAACCAGATTGCCGGGCGTATTTTCAGCTATAACCAGTCATTCCGCGATATCGGTAACGTCACCGGACCGCTGCTCGGAGCCGGGATCTCAGCCAGCTTCGGTTTTCGCGCCGTCTTTATCGTGACGGCGGGCGTCGTGTTGTTCAATGCCATTTATTCATGGTTCAGTTTATCCCGCGCGCTGCGGCCCGTGACGGAATAAGACGAACGCCTGACAGCTTATTTTCGCATTCATACTTGCAGAATCTTATATTCAGCTATTCTTTCCCTGAAACCTTCTGGAAAACAGGGAGACACCAATGACCATGTACGCCACGCTGGAAGAAGCTATTGATGCCGCTCGTGAAGAGTTCCTCGCCGACAACCCCGGCGTTGAAGAAGAAGATGCTGACGTGCAACAGCTTAATATCCAAAAATACGTTCTGCAGGATGGAGATATTATGTGGCAGGCCGAATTCTTTGCCGATGAAGGTGAAGAAGGGGAATGTTTGCCGATATTAAGTGGTGAAGGTGCGCAGGCCGTCTTTGATGGCGACTATGACGAAATCGAACTTCGGCAGGAATGGCTGGAAGAGAACACCCTGCACGAGTGGGATGAGGGTGAGTTTCAGCTTGAGCCGCCGCTGGATACGGAAGAAGGTCAAACCGCAGCCGATGAGTGGGACGAGCGTTAATTTACGCTATTCGTAAGGGCCGTGGCTGGCGTCGATCGGCAGCAACAGCGTGTCGAAAATCAGCGAGAACGGCAGATCGAGCACGGTCAGGTAGCGCCATGCGGAATCACGAAGATCCCATTTCACGCCCGGGTAATACTGATTTCCGTGGCCTTGCCCTGGAATGGTGCGACTGATGATACTGCCGCAGCCGCTGAGCAGGCATGCCACCATAACGACGATGATTATTCTCATCTTTAACCTCTAAAAAAATACCGGCGATTAAGCCGGTATTTTATCTGGCGGGTGGCGATTCGCTTACCCGTCCCTTCTTAACAACTTACTTCGCCTTCAGCGCGAGCGGGTTCAGCTTCACGTCCTTATAGTAATTCACCCACGAAGAGTATTTCTCCGGAGCGGACCACACGCGGTAGTGAAGACGCGCCATTGTCACCGGGTCGCTCAACAGCACCAGACGACGGTCGCGGTTGAGTTTTTCCGGGGTCTCGTTAAGCGCCTGCTCAACGTGACGATCGCGGGCAATCTCAAGCACCTGGCTGGCGCGGTGACGCGCCGTCGCCATTGCCGTTGCCAGGGCGTTGAATGACGGGTTAAACACGGCGTGCATGAAGCCGTCATCCAGCGAGCGACTGCGGTTCTGTTCCAGGTAACGATCGGTATCCACCAGCACCTGCGGCGGGGAATATTCTTCCGGGATCAGGAAGAGTTTCCAGCGTTTGGTTCGCAGCCCCACCGTTGAACGGCTGGAAATCACGGACACAAACGGCGACAGGATCAGCGAGAAGACAATCGGTGCCAGCCAGAACAGGAAGCGCAGATCCAGCCAGGCCATCCCGGCCGCCCACACCAGACCCAGCAGCAGCTGAGAGCCGTGTCGCATAAAGGCTTCTCCCCACGGCGTGGAGTCATCGTCACGCTGCGGCGAGTTCCAGACCACTTCCCAGCCCAGGAACGCACTGACCACAAACACGGTGTGGAACAGCATACGTACCGGCGCCAGCAGGACGGAGAACAGCACTTCCAGCAGCAGTGAAAGGGTTACGCGGAAGAAACCGCCGTACTCTTTCGAGCCTTTGCACCAGATCAGAATGATACTGAGCAGCTTAGGCAGGAACAGCAGCACCATGGTGGAAGCAAACAGCGCAATCGCCAGCTCCGGACGCCACTGCGGCCACACCGGGAACAGCTGCCGCGGTTGCAGGAAGTATTGCGGCTCCGTCAGGGCATGAACCACCTGTAAGGCAGTCGACAGCGCCAGGAACATAAACCACAGCGGTGCAGAGAGATAGGACATCACGCCGGTCAGGAATACCGCACGGTGAACCGGGTGCATCCCTTTTACCAGGAACAGGCGGAAGTTCATCAGGTTACCATGACACCAGCGGCGGTCACGCTTGAGCTCGTCCAGAAGGTTCGGCGGCAGCTCTTCGTACGATCCCGGCAGGTCGTAGGCAATCCAGACGCCCCAGCCAGCACGACGCATCAGCGCCGCTTCTACGAAGTCGTGCGACAGAATAGAACCGGCAAACGAACCCTCACCCGGCAGCGGCGCCAGCGCACAGTGCTCAATGAACGGCTTCACGCGGATAATGGCGTTGTGGCCCCAGTAGTGCGATTCACCCAACTGCCAGAAGTGCAGACCCGCCGTAAACAGCGGCCCGTAAACACGGGTGGCGAACTGCTGGCAGCGCGCATACAGCGTGTCCATACCGGACGCTTTTGGCGAAGACTGAATGATACCCGCGTTAGGGTTGGCTTCCATCAGGCGCACCAGACCGCTCAGGCAGTCTCCGCTCATGACGGAGTCAGCATCCAGCACCACCATGTAGCTGTACTGGTTACCCCAGCGACGGCAGAAGTCATCGATGTTACCGCTTTTACGCTTCACGCGACGACGGCGGCGGCGGTAGAAGATCTGGCCTTTGCCCTGCACTTCTGCAATCAGCTCCATCCACGCTTTTTGTTCCGCAACGCAGATATCCGGGTTGTAGCTGTCGCTCAGGATGTAAACGTCGAAATGCTCCGCGTTGCCGGTCGCCTTCACGGACTCCCAGGTCGCACGCAGGCCCGCAAATACGCGGTCAACGTCTTCGTTACAGATAGGCATAATCAGCGCGGTACGGTGCTCGGGATTGAGGGGTTCATCCCCGACCGTTGACGCTGAAATGCTGTATTTGTCACGCCCCATGAGCAGCTGCAGGAAGCCCATCAGCGCGGTCCAGAAACCGGCCGAGACCCAGCAGAAGAGGACCGCGAACAGCAGGAGAATGCCACTCTGCAGGATATACGGCAGCAGCTGCATGAAGGAGACCCAGAGATCCTGGCCCATCATGTCCGTCGGATTGATAAACGCCCAGCCCTGGTAAGGCAGGATAGTTTTCATGTACCAGGTTGCGACGACCGTCTGCGCAAGCGTCAGAAGCAGCAGGATATAGCGACGGATTGTCCCGACGGTACGCCATTTCTGTTCGGACGCCTGCTCTTCTTTCGTCAGGCGCGACAGATAGCGCGGCGTCACATCACGCCCGCGCAGGCGATCCCAGAAGCGACCCACCGGGTTGGTGCGCCATGGATCGGGGAACATAGAGGAACGCGTAGCCTTCGGCATCGCCTGAAGCTGATCGCGTCCTTCATCGTCTTTAATCAACTGCCCTTCCGCCAGCGAGTCCGGCCAGGCCTGCTCCAGACGCGCCTTGACTGACCCAAGCGGCGTATCATCATCACGGGAAAACGTATGATGTTCACCATCCAGCGCGGTGTGAACCGCGCGGATGTCGCTCTTTGGCAGTGCCGCTTTTTCGATATCCGTCAGCGGCATGGCATCAATATATTCAGATGTATTATTCATTGGCAGGTAGCTGATAGCTCCAGGTTTCACTCAGCGGCTGATCGTTACTGACCAGCGCAGCACGCATTTCAGTGGTCTGTTTCGGATCTTTCACTTTCACGCGCAGGGTCAGACGCCAGCCTTTGGTTACCGGGTTGTAACGCACGGTATTCTCAACGATTTCACCGTTATCACCGATGCTGGCCTGAGCGGCAACGGCGGTGTCCGGTGACAGTTTCTTCATATCCTGGCCTGTGAAGTCCACGACAAACGCCACGGTACCGTCAGGCTGACGGATAAGATTAGACTGCTTCACATCACCCGTTGAGCGGCGAGTCTGCATTACATACGCGTTATCCGGCGCATGCAGCTTATCTTCGTCGCGGCTGAAGGTAATGGTGTACTTGAAGTTCATCTCTTTACCGGCTTCCGGCAGCTGATCCGGCGTCCAGTAAGCGACGATGTTATCGTTGGTTTCGTCGTTGGTTGGAATTTCTACCAGCTCGACCTTACCTTTACCCCAGTCACCGTTTGGCGTGACCCAGGCGCTTGGACGCTGGTCATAGCGATCGTCCAAATCTTCAAAGCGGGAGAACTGACGACCACGCTGCAGCAGGCCAAAACCTTGCGGGTTTTCCATTGCGAAGCTGCTAACCGCCAGATGTTTCGGGTTATTCAGCGGACGCCAGATCCACTCACCGTTACCGGCATGAATAGACAGACCGTTGGAGTCATGCAGTTCCGGGCGGAAGTTGGTTGCCGGTGACGGCTGGTTCGGCCCGAACAGGAACATACTGGTCAACGGCGCAACGCCCAGCTTGCCCACTTTATCACGCAGGTAAACCTTGGACTGCACGTCAACTACCGTGTCACGACCCGGCATAATCACAAAGCGATAGGCACCGGTTGCACGCGGGGAATCCAGGAGTGCATAAATGGTCAGACGCTTATCCGTTGGTTTTGGACGTTCAATCCAGAACTCACGGAAACGTGGGAACTCTTCACCTGATGGCAGCGCGGTATCAATAGCCAGACCGCGCGCAGAAAGCCCGTACACCTGCCCCGCGCCAATGACGCGGAAATAGCTGGCTCCAAGCATGCTGACGATTTCGTCGTTTTTATCTTTGCTGTTGATTGGGTAAAGCACCTTAAAGCCTGCAAAGCCCAGGTCTTTCACCGTATCTTTGTCGTGTTGCACATTGCCAAAATTGAAGTAATCCGGGCTGTACTTGATCTTACGTACCGCGGTTGCCGTCACTTCATTGATGGCAACAGGCGTGTCGAAGTACATACCCTGATGATAAAATTCAAGCTTGAACGGGGTTTTAATATTGCTCCAGTACGCTTTGTCGTGATTGAACTGGATCTGCTGATAGTCCGCATACTTCATGTCGCGGAAAACGGAGGGCAAGTTACTTTTCGGCGCTTCGTAGCTCTTGCCTGCCATCGATTTTGCCTGTTTTGCGACATCGTCGATGTTAAAGGCCAGTGCCGATGAGGTATACAGTGATAACACCACTGCAGCACCCAACCAACGCATTTTCATCATCTGTGGTTTATGTTTCATAATAAGTAAGCACTTCCCCCTTTGTGTGCTTATATCGATCCGATCCATTTTAATGGAAACTCAGGCAATCCGACAACATTATCACTGCTTTGTTCAGCTGCTGGCTCAGGGAATAAGCAAATGAAAGAACCCGCTATTCACTTTGCGTGCTTATCCTGGAGACAGGGTGTCGGTCTTGGTGTAGGGTTGGCTTCGAATGTAACCATTATGAGTCTTAGGGATAAGACGAAAAGTCTGAGAATGCACAACGTTATATGAGCACAACACCAACAGAACGTGAATATTTCCTCGACTCGATCAGGGCCTGGCTGATGCTATTGGGGATCCCCTTTCACATTTCACTGATTTACTCCAGCCACACCTGGCATGTGAATAGCCAGATGCCCTCCTGGTGGCTGACGCTGTTTAATGACTTTATTCACGCCTTCCGTATGCAGGTGTTCTTCGTCATATCCGGCTATTTTTCTTACATGCTGTTTCTACGATACCCGCTCAAGCGCTGGTGGAAAGTGCGCGTAGAGCGCGTGGGGATCCCCATGCTGACCGCAATTCCACTGCTGACGCTGCCTCAGTTCATTATGTTGCAATACGTCAAAGGCAAAGCGGAGAACTGGCCGAACCTTACGCTGTATGAAAAGTACAATACGCTGGTCTGGGAGCTGGTGTCTCACCTGTGGTTCCTGCTGGTCCTGGTGGTGCTCACAACGGTGAGCCTGTTGATTTTCAGCCGCCTGCGCCACCGTCTGAGTACAAAAGCCGACACCTTCTTCGCCAACGTTACGATGGGCAAATTGTCAGTGCTCTTCTTGCTGTTGGGGATTGCCTATGCGGCCGTGCGCCGAACGCTGCTTATCGTCTACCCGCCGATTTTGAGCGACGGGTTATTTAATTTTGTGGTGATGCAGTCCCTGTTCTACATTCCGTTCTTTTTAATCGGCGCGCTGGCCTTTATTCATCCGAAGCTTAAATCGCTGTTTGTCACCCCGTCACCGTGGTGCGCGCTGGGGGCAAGCCTCGCGTTCGCGGCCTATCTGCTGAATCAGCGCTACGGCAGCGGCGATGCCTGGATGTATGAAACGGAAAGCGTGATCACTATGCTGCTTGGGCTGTGGATGGTGAACGTGGTATTCGCGCTGGGCCACCGCTTGCTGAACTTTAAGTCCAGTCGCGTGACCTACTTCGTTAATGCGTCACTGTTTATCTATCTGGTGCATCATCCGTTGACGCTTTTCTTCGGGGCTTACATCACACCGCACATCGCCTCCAACACGCTGGGTTTTTTTACCGGGCTGGTGTTTGTTGTAGGGGTAGCAATCGTACTCTACGAAATCCATCTGCGGATCCCGCTCCTGCGCTTCCTCTTTTCAGGAAAACCACAGGCAAAAGCCTCATAAATCACGCGGCGCATCCGATGCGCCGCGTTTGCATCAGCTCTCCAGTTCTTGTCTGCGCTGAGTCAGAAGCCGCTGATAAAGATGCGTGGTGTCGTCGTCGAAACAGACAAAAATCACCTTCTCTGGCAGCGGTTTTAACGACAAATAGCGGTAAACCGTTTCTACGGCAATCGTTGCGGCAGCGGCCTTAGGGTAACCATACACGCCTGTGCTGATGGCCGGAAACGCCATCGTTTTATAACCATTGTCGGCAGCCAGTCGCAGACAGTTCCGGTAAGCCTCTTCCAGAATACTCGCTTCGTGCTGATCCCCGCCATGCCAGACAGGCCCTACGGCGTGAATTACCGCTCTCGCAGGCAGATTGCCCGCCAGCGTAATCACCGCGTGACCGGGAGGACATTCGCCCTGCTGTTGGCGCACGGTTTTACAGGCTTCCAGCAGCTGCGGTCCGGCAGCCCGGTGGATAGCCCCGTCCACGCCGCCCCCTCCCATCAGGGATGGATTGGCCGCATTGACGATGACGTCGACGTGCACTGTCGTAATATCGCCATGAATAATTTCAATTTGCGGTTTCATAAAGCCCCTCTGCAACCCGCCATTTTCTTAAGTGTATCGCAGAGGAGACCGGGAGAAAAAACTATCAGAAAAAATCCTCTTTCACCGCAGGGCGCGAGAACGCGCACTAGCGATACTGGATTTCGACAACCGCGAGCGTTTTTTCAGGATTAAGGTATTTCATATTGAGCGTTGCCAGGTTTGAGTCGCTCACTTTCCCGTTAAGCGCCTCTGTATAGCTGACCATACGCGTTTGCATACGGTTATTATTTGGACATGACATTGCAATCTGTTGCTTCTGGGGGGCGACTTCACAGGGGTCTGCAACAATAGCACCGCGGAAATGAATGACGCCACCGTCAACAACCGTGGCCGAATAAGCCGGGATACTCAAAGCAGAAACGACCAGACCCAGACCTGCCACGAGTCGAGCAAAATAGTTGTTCATTATAGGTACTCCTCAAAGATAATCGTCCATGAGGGGTAAACGCGCTTCATTTATTAGGGCAAACGAAGTTTCACGTTACGGAACATAACGACCAGGTCCGTGATATCAGCATAGCTCAACGGTACAGACCCGCCATATTCTCAACATATTGATTTCATGAATGTTTAGAGCGAGCGTTCCGTTGGCGACCACTGTTGTGATAAATGTAGCGATTTACCGTCTGAAACGGTGACAACGATTTTCACCGTGTCTCCCGCGCTAATATTTAAACTCAGGCGCATTAAATCAATCGTCTGATTAGCGGGTATAAAAAGTGTGTTTTGCTGCCGGGAAGAACTTTGCCCCCCCTGCCCTTCTCGTAAAGAAACAATCTGAACCTGACAATCACACGACTGCGCCAGAGTGACCTGAGGAATAATGGTGGTCATATTTTCCTGCTGTGACGTTTTGAAGGTGATCTGGCTGGAAAGCGCGGCAAGGAGAATTAAAGTATTCATGATGAACTCCCGAAAAAAAACAGGGCATCAGCCCTGTTTTTTTGTAGCACAGATTTCAGTATCAGTACTGATGAGCTGTCGCGTGGTTACCAAAACCGATCTGGGTCACGTTGACAGTCGAGTTGGAAGCAGTCTGGTCTACGAGTGCACCGTTAAAGCCGCCGGACTGGCTAACGTTCATAACGGATTTTTTACTGTTCCACTGATCAAGTGTCGCACTGTTGCCAAAACCTTTCTGGGACAGGTTGATTTTACTATCATCAGAACCCTGACCAACGTCAGCGCCGTTACCGCCACCTTTCTGGCTAATATTCAGGACAGAATTTCTGGCGTCTGTCTGCAGAGCTACCGCTGAGTTACCGCCACCGTCCTGATAAATATTCAGGGTGGAATTTGGGCCACTGTATCCGCCATGACCATGTCCATGACCCCAGCCGCCCTGATTAATAGAACCCGCCATAGCACTACCAGAAACTACGATTGCTGCAAGCGCTGCCACTTTGAGAAATTTCATGGTAAACCCCCATCGGATTGATTAAAGTCGTCGCCAACGCGCTAATGTTGAATAACGTTAATCGCCATTTGCGACTGTTTCTGCACTACAACTGCGGTTTTCTGCGTACCGTACTGCGTAATATTTGCTCTATTACCCGACCCTTTCTGGATAATTTTCGCGCTATTACCGTATCCATCTTGCGTAATACCTGCATCATTCGCGTTACCGCTCTGATCGATCCAGGCAATATTGTAACCCCCTGATTGATCAACTCTCGCTCTGTTACCTACCCCATCCTGGGATACAATGGATAAGAGTCTTGAACCGTCCTGGCTAACCTCAGCGTTATTGAAAACGCCCCGTTGACCAATAATGGCTGCCTGATTTAGTGATGAAAGACTTAATTCGTTAACCGCAAAGTTATATTCAGAATTTGCCAAATCTGAATTCGCTGCGGTTACAAATCCAGGCGCACCCAGTAATGTAAACATCATAATTAACGATGCGTTTTTCATGTTGTCACCCTGGACCTGGCTATTTAATCGTGCCATAACCCTTTAACAATGTTACTTGTTAAAACGACTCGTATTGTGTTAACGCGTCGTTACGGTGAAGAGTATGTCCGCTGAAACATTTTAAATATCTCACCCACGCGGCTTATTTTTATTTATCGGCTCACCACAAAGTCGTAATTTACGTCAAAAATGACTTTAATCAGGCCAGCTTATATTTTTTATTAAAGGTGTATTACGAAAGGGTTGTACAACGACACGAAGGCTGTCCACGCGTCCTCCCGGGTTGTTTAAACGTAACGGCAGGAGAACATTTTTCTCAACGCGTGACACGAAGCCTCTTTTCTTAAGCCAGTCATTCACTCATTCGTAGGCTTAGAAATCATCTGAAACTCATACTTAATTATCGCTTTACAAAAATAAAAAATGATATTAAAAATCAATCCATTAGAAATATTTGTATGATTTTTAAAATCTGTGCACCTCTATTTATGTGTACAACTTTCTCATCAATTATTGCCATTCCAAACAACCGATTTTCACAAATTAATATTGATTTTTACATCTTGTTACATGTTTAACACTTGCTTTAAACTTCGTAAAAGCTAGATTGAAATTAGATGTAAGAAATTGGTTTATATTTACCTCCCTGTGGAGGTTATGGTCTGATTCTACACACAGCAGTGCAACATCTGTCAGTACTTCTGGTGTCCTCTTTTAAACAGGAGGACAGCTGCCAGGTGCCAAAAAAAAGTGGGGTTTCATCATGTATAATGAAGTCCATAGTTTACATGGTCATACATTACTGTTGATCACAAAACCTTCTTTGCAAGCGACAGCTTTATTACAACATTTAAAGCAATCATTATCACTGAACGGGAAATTGCATAATATTCAACGTTCTTTTGATGATATTGCACCTGGCAGCATCATTCTTTTCGATATGATGGAAGCTGATAAAAAGCTTATCCATTACTGGCAAGATATTTTAAGCAGGAAAAACAATAATATCCGCGTGCTATTGTTGAATACGCCTGATGAATATCCTTTCAGAGATATTGAAAGCTGGCCGCATATCAATGGCGTGTTCTACGTCACGGAAGAAGAAGACCGGGTGGTAGAGGGGCTGCAAGGTATATTGCGCGGAGAGTGTTATTTTTCGCAAAAGCTTGCCAGCTATCTCATCACGCATTCCGGAAATTATCGCTATAACAGCTCAGAGTCAGCCCTGCTCACGCACCGTGAGAAAGAGATCCTGAACAAGTTACGCATTGGTGCTTCAAATATTGAAATCGCCCGTTCGTTATTTATCAGCGAAAATACGGTAAAGACGCACCTTTATAATCTTTTCAAGAAGATAGCTGTGAAAAACCGAACTCAGGCTGTTTCGTGGGCAAACGATAACCTCAGGCGTTAATCACATGAAGCGCACGTTGAGTTGGATCGCCGCAGCGAGTTACCTGCTCGCTGCCGGGAATCTGAAGGCCGTCGAGGTCGAAGTTCCCGGATTGTTAACAGACCACACTGTCTCATCGGTCGGGCACACTTTTTACCGTGCCTTCAGTGACAAATGGGACAGTACTTACACGGGTAATATAACAATCAACGAGCGGCCCAGTGCACGATGGGGAAGTTGGATAACAATAACGGCTAATCAGAACGTTATTTATCAAACGTTTTTATTCCCGACCAAAATAGACTTCGATAAAAACGTCGTCTTAGCACTGGAACAATCAGAAGACGCTATTAATCGCCTGCAAATAGATAAAGCCCTATTAAGCACCAGCGATTTAGCAAAAGACGAGTTCTAGCGAACCGATATGCGGAGGCTGTCATGCGTATTGCATATGCAGTTGTTTCGATAATGCTGATAACACCCATCAGCTGGGCCGGAAACATGACGTTTCAGTTCCGTAACCCTAACTTTGGCGGTAACCCTAATAACGGCGCGTTCCTGCTGAACGAAGCCCAGGCGCAAAACTCCTATAAGGATCCGAGCTTAAAGGATTTTAGCATTGATACCCCGTCCGCACTGGACAACTTCACTCAGGCTATCCAGTCGCAGATTTTAGGTGGGTTACTGACCAACATTAATACCGGTAAACCCGGCCGGATGGTGACCAACGACTTTATCGTTGATATCGCCAACACGGACGGACAGCTTCAGTTGAACGTAACCGATCGAAAAACCGGAAGAATCTCCACCATTCAGGTTTCCGGTCTACAAAGTAATTCAACTGACTTTTAAACAATAGCTAAATAAGGACAACGATCATGCAGCGCTTCCTGATATTTGTTGCAGTGTGCTTATTGAGCGGTTGTTTAACTGCTCCACCTAAAGAAGCTGCAAAACCTACATTAATGCCTCGGGCCCAGAGTTATCGTGATTTAACGCATTTACCTGCTCCAACGGGGAAAATATTTGTCTCCGTATACAACATTCAGGATGAAACCGGGCAATTTAAACCTTACCCGGCAAGTAACTTCTCCACGGCCGTGCCGCAAAGCGCCACCGCGATGCTGGTTACCGCGCTCAAGGATTCGCACTGGTTTATTCCGCTGGAACGTCAGGGTCTCCAGAACCTGTTGAATGAACGGAAAATCATTCGCGCCGCACAGGAAAATGGTACCGTCGCGGCCAATAACCGAACGCCTCTGGAATCTCTGGCAGCAGCGAACGTGATGATTGAAGGATCGATTATTGGCTACGAAAGTAACGTTAAATCAGGTGGTGCGGGAGCACGTTACTTCGGTATCGGTGCGGATACCCAGTATCAGCTCGACCAAATCGCCGTTAACCTGCGTGTGGTTAACGTCAGTACAGGCGAAGTGCTCTCTTCAGTGAACACCAGCAAAACCATTCTGTCTTATGAAGTTCAGGCTGGGGTATTCCGCTTCATCGATTACCAGCGTTTGCTGGAAGGTGAAATCGGCTACACCTCTAACGAACCGGTCATGATGTGTCTGATGTCAGCCATTGAAACCGGCGTGATCTACTTAATTAACGACGGTATAGACCGCGGGCTGTGGGATCTGCAAAACAAAGCAGACGTGCAGAACCCGATTCTGGTGAAATACCGCGATATGTCAGTCCCTCCGGAATCCTGACAGGAAGCGCATAAAAAAGGCGAGATGATTATCTCGCCTTTTTTTTATTCGCTCACCGCCGTGATGTTTTGCGCTTTTTCCCGCCGCGACGCCAGCCATAGACCGCTGTTTTTCATGGCATAGCCAAACAGCAATCCCAGCGCCAGGGAGGGAACCACCAGCTTCCAGTCCCCCTGCCCTGCAAAGGTCGCACATGCCCCCATAAAGGTTCCCGGCACAAATGAAAGCAGCAGATGCCTGGCCTGGATGCACATTAAAAAGGCGACGACACCCGTCATGACGTATCCCAGGATTTCCAGATGCGGTGCCAGCGCGCTGCCCTTCACGATCACCAGCGCCCAGATAACACCGCTCATCAGCGTGCAGCCAGAGATAAAGAGCCCTTTGACGCCCCCCTGCGGACAGGCGAAATAGGCGGTACAGCCGAGGAACCCGGCCCAGCTGAGCAATCCGAGAGACACGGCAACCCATCCCCAGAGTCCGGAGAGAATACCTGTCGTTATTGCGATACAAAGTAATATGTTCATGGCGCGCATCTTAACAGAAGCGCACCATAGAAATGAGATCAGCAGCACATTACGTGCAAGTTGGAATGTTGAGTTGCAGAATTTATGTGATATGTATCACTCTTCGTTTTCTTCTTCCAGCTCATCCCACATTGCCGCGATAGCGTCGCGGGTCAGCGGGGCCAGCGTTCTCCAGAATGGCGAAGCGGCATGCGCTTCGACTTTACCCAGGAATGTCCCGACCCACGGCAGCAGGTACGTTTCGAACAAGGTTTCAATGGCGTCGTTCTCATCATCACCAGCGTTGTCTTCGATCCAGGACGCCGCCAGCAGCAGCGTACCGATATGATCGGCCGGCGTATCGCTCAGCGGCATACCGCGCGTGGAGAGGAACGCGCGGACTTCCGCTTCCGTTGCCCCTTCCTGCCAGGCTGAACGGTATGGCGAAACGCGGCACTCATCGCCGACGAACAGCGCATTGTAGTCCGTCGCAATCTGCTGCATGTCGCAGCTTTTTTGCAGACGTTCCAGTAAATCATCCTGTTCCAGCGGCCAGTTCTGCGCCAGTTTGCCTTCACGAATTAACGTAAAGAGCGGAACCAACAGCGGGTCTTGCGGCTGGCGATAATAGAGCGTACCCAGCACGCGGCAGAGGATGGAAAACTCGTTCATTTTTATGATTCCATTACACAATTAAAGATCGGCAAATTCGGCAATCGGCTCCATTCCGCGCGACTCGAGGAAATTGAGCATGCGGCGTGGGGTCACGTTCAGGATTTGCGCTTCCGGGAAGTTAACATCATTCAGCACTTTCAGGCACTCGCTGAAATCACCCAGCGTAAACGCGGTATGAGAATCTGATCCCAGCGCCACCATGCCACCCGCGTCACGCACGGCGGCCGCCACGTCGCGACAGTTGGCTTCGCTGCCCTTACGCGAGTGAATAAAGGAGGAGTTATTAATCTCCAGCGCCACGCGGTGCTTCGCTGCCGCCTGCGCGACAGCCTGAATATCAATCGGATACTTCGGGTTACCGGGATGGCTGATAATGTGCACATTGCCGCTGGCAATGGTGGCAATCATCGCCGCGGTGTTGGTGTCTTTATCCTGGGGAGGGAAAACCGGCTCATGGAAACCGGCGAGGATAAGGTCAAGAGACGTCAGCATCGGGCCGGTGCAGTCGATCTCACCGTCGGTATTTTTGATGTTCGCCTCAATGCCGCGCAGTATCCCAATACCGTCCACCAGGCGTGGCCAGATCCGCATATTCACAAAATGCCAGTAGTGCGGCGCATCCGCCATGTCCGGGCCATGATCGGTAATCGCGAACAGCTTGATGCCTTTAAGCTTCGCCTGGGCGATATAATCATGGAGGTTGCTATACGCGTGAGTGCTGGCGACGGTGTGCATATGCAGGTCAACGGGATACATCTCTCTCTCCTCTGCGGTTTTTCCAAAGGATAGCAGGTATCAGCGGCGAATATTAGCAAAAACCCGGCGAACGCCGGGTTTCTCTCAGTAGCCGCGCTGTCTGTCGACCTGTCCGGTGACCGCGTTACCCTTTTCCATTTCGCTGATGGTATGGGATATATACGCCACCGCTTCTGCCGGACGCGTCACGGCAGCCACGTGCGGGGTCATCGCGACGCGTGGATGCGACCACAGCGGACTTTCCGCGGGCAGCGGCTCACGGCTAAAGACATCCAGCATGGCGCCTTTGAGCTTTCCGCTTTCCAGCGCCTTCAGCAGATCGCCTTCCACGACATGGACCCCGCGCGCGAGGTTCATTAAATAGCTCTGCTCGGCTAACTGGTTCAGGAGAGTACTATTGATAATGCCCACCGTTTCGGCGGTATTCGGCAGCAGGTTAATAAGCACACGCGTGCCTTTCAGAAAGGCCGGAAGCTCATCCGTTCCGGCAAAACTCTCAACGCCCGGATAGTCCTTACGGCTGCGGCTCCAGCAACGTAGCGGGAAGCCCCACGAAGCGAGTGCTTCTGCCACTTTTGAGCCGAGCACACCCGCGCCGAGGATCCCAACGGTAAAATCTTCATGTCGATAATCCGGCAGCGGCTCCCAGTGGGATTGCTGTTTAAAGGCCTGATAATCGTCGAAGCGGCGGAACCAGTGCAGCACCTGGCTCACGGCATACTCCTGCATCTGCTGGCCCATTCCCGTATCTTCGAGACGGAACAACGGAATATTTTCAGGCAGCATTTCTGGGTGCGCTTTCAGTTTACTGAGGATCGAATCAACGCCCGCCCCGAGCGCGAAAACCGCCTTCAGTTTACGCCCCTGTAGCATCTCAACCGGCGGGTGCCAGACCAGCGCATAATCAGCATGTTCATTATCGCCACGCTTCCACTCGCGAACGCGTGCGCCGGGCAGCGCCGCCGAAAGTGCATCAATCCAGTAAGCGGTATCAAATGTAGGGTGATAGAAGAGAATATCCATGGTTATTCCTGCCTTTTATTGCGCTGTTTTGTTTTCATTTTCAAGTGGATTGCCAGCATAACAAATTTATCAGGAAACCGCGTTGCTGATAAAAGAGGCGCTTTGTGCACATTTAGGAGTCAGGTTGCTTGAAGTTTGTCTAAACGCGCTAAATTACTGAAAAAGTGAGTTGACGGCAGTTCGGCTTTTCCTTACATTAGCGCCCGTCCCGGCAACAACGGGATGACAATATGGTGAGGTGTCCGAGTGGCTGAAGGAGCACGCCTGGAAAGTGTGTATACGGCAACGTATCGGGGGTTCGAATCCCCCCCTCACCGCCATATTTAAGATGAGAGCTCGTACGAAAGTACGGGCTTTTTTCTTTTATATTCTCCAGAAAGGGGGGATGAGAACCCCCGACCGGGGTTCGACAACTGGCGACAGCCAGTTGGACAGACTGAGAGCGAAGCGAACAGGCTGCCCGTAGGGCTAGCGAAGCGAGTCAATCCCCCCCTCACCCTTCCCCTCTCCCCAGGGGAGAGGGAAGTATTACTCTTCCACCATCCGCGCATACTCTCCGGTCAGAAAATCCACCAGCGTCCTGACCGACGGCAGCAGGCCGCGCCGCGAAGGATAAACCGCGTGAATCACTTCCCGTCGGGGTTCCCACGCGTTGAGCACCCGTACCAGTTCCCCTGACGCCAGCTGGTCCTTGACCATCAAAATCGGCAGTTGCACCACGCCGATGCCGGCCATGGCAGCTTCACGTAGCGCCAGCATATCGGTGGTAATCAATCGGGGGTGATAATGGATCTCCGCTTTGGCACCTCCGGGACCTGACAGCGCCCATTTATGAATATGTTTCCCCTCGTTCATGCTTAACCCGGGCCAGGCGCTGAGTTCAGATGGCACAACGGGTTCGCCCAGGCGTTGAATTAAGGCCGGACCGGCGACCAGACAATGACCCCTGTCAGCCAGCACCCTTAATACCAGGTCGCTGTCATCAAACGGACGCGGGCGTACGCGGATAGCGATATCAACCCCCTCACCCACCAGGTCTACCCGCCGGTTGGTCGCCTCAAGCTGAAGACTGATCCCGGGGTAGCGCGCCATAAATCTGGCCAGCATCGGACCCACGTGGACATGCAACAGAGTTATCGGGCACGTAATTCTGACAACACCGCGCGGTTCAGCCTGCAGTGCCGCAACGGCTTCCTCCGCGGCCTCGGCCTCCACCATCATCGCTTTACAGTGCTGGTAGAAGGTCTGCCCGACCTCGGTCACCGTAAACTGTCGGGTTGTTCGGTGGATAAGCCGCACGCCAAGGCGTTCTTCCAGGTGCGCTATCCGGCGGCTTAGCCTGGACTTTGGCAGATCAAGCGCCCTTCCCGCCGCGGCAAAGCCACCGTAGTCCACCACCTTCACAAACCAGACGAAGTCATTGAGATCCTGCATAAATCCTCATCGTTCCATTTTCAGAACAGTGAATGCCATTTTCACTATCTACCGGGATATTAACTCTGAATATAAGCTAATTACATCAACAGAACATCAGGAGTTAATCATGAAAAACGTAACAGGCGTTTATACCGCTCCCCGCCAGCACTGGGTTGGCGATGGTTTCCCGGTCCGTTCAATGTTCTCTTATCAGACGCACGGCGAGCCGCTGAGCCCATTCCTGCTGCTGGACTACGCGGGCCCGTACACCTTTCCGGCAGATGGGGCGAAACGCGGCGTAGGCCAACACCCTCACCGGGGTTTTGAAACGGTCACCATCGTCTATTCCGGTGAAGTGGAGCATCGCGATTCTACGGGCAAAGGCGGCGTCATTGGCCCCGGCGACGTGCAGTGGATGACGGCAGGTGCAGGCATTTTGCACGAGGAGTTCCACTCCAGCGCGTTCTCGCAGAAAGGCGGAGAACTGAAAATGATGCAGCTTTGGGTCAACCTGCCGGCCAAAGACAAGATGGCGGCTCCGGGCTACCAGAGCATTACGAAGGATGCGATCCCGACCGTGACGCTACCGGACAACAGCGGTTCGCTGCGGGTCATTGCCGGTCGCTACGAGGCTGTAACCGGCCCGGCGCACACCTTCTCACCGCTCAACGTCTGGGACATTGCGCTGAACCAGGGAAGCCACCTGACGCTCAATCAGCCCGAAGGCTGGAGCACCGCGCTGGTCGTGCTTGAAGGCAACATCACGGTGAACGGCACAACGCAGGCGGGTGAAGCTCAGCTGGTCGTATTGAGCCAGGAAGGCGACAAACTGCACCTGGAGGCGAACAGCGATGCCAAAGTGCTGCTGATGGCCGGCGAGCCGCTGAATGAACCCATCGTGGGCTATGGCCCGTTTGTGATGAACAGTAAAAGCGAAATCAACGAAGCCATTCGTGATTTTAACTCCGGCCGCTTCGGCCGGATCTGAACGTAATAAAGGAAAAGATAATGTCTACACCTGCGAATTTTAATGGCACACGTCCGGTTATTGATGTGAACGATGCGGTGATGTTGCTTATCGATCACCAGAGCGGTCTGTTCCAGACCGTTGGGGATATGCCAATGCCGGAACTGCGCGCCCGTGCGGCTGCGCTGGCAAAAATCGCTACCCTGGCGAAGATCCCGGTGATCACCACCGCGTCCGTCCCACAGGGACCGAACGGACCGCTTATCCCGGAGATCCACGCCAACGCGCCGCATGCGCAGTATGTTGCCCGTAAAGGCGAGATCAACGCCTGGGATAACCCGGAGTTTGTGGCGGCGGTGAAAGCGACAGGGCGTAAGTCGTTGATTATCGCGGGCACAATCACCAGCGTCTGCATGGCTTTCCCGTCAATCAGCGCGGTGGCGGACGGCTATAAAGTGTTTGCGGTGATTGATGCCTCCGGTACCTACAGCAAAATGGCGCAGGAGATCACCCTGGCGCGCGTGGTGCAGGCCGGCGTGGTTCCGATGGATACGGCGGCGGTGGCCTCCGAGATCCAGCGAACCTGGAACCGTGAGGACGCGGCTGAGTGGGCTGAGGTGTATACCCACATCTTCCCGGCTTACCGGCTGTTGATCGAAAGCTACGGTAAAGCACAGGAAGTGGTTAAAAACAGCGAAGTGCTCGATTCACAGCGTTAATCCTCTGCTCCACGACGTAAAAACCGTGGAGCTGATTAATGCTTAACCGAACAGGCACTAAAGCTGAAAATCTGCTTGACCGTGTTAGCGCAACTCCCTATAGTAGCGCCCCGTTGCCCCCCAAGCGGTCAGGCAGCAAAACAATATGGTGAGGTGTCCGAGTGGCTGAAGGAGCACGCCTGGAAAGTGTGTATACGGCAACGTATCGGGGGTTCGAATCCCCCCCTCACCGCCATATTTAAGATGAGAGCTCGTACGAAAGTACGGGCTTTTTTCTTTTATATTCTCCGAAAAGGGGGGATGAGAACCCCCGACCGGGGTTCGACAACTGGCGGTAGCCAGTTGGACAGACTGAGAGCGCAGCGAACAGGCTGCCCGTAGGGCGAGCGAAGCGAGTCAATCCCCCCCGGTACGGACTCAGCCGCCTTAGCGACAAAAAAAGCCCGCACTAAAGTACGGGCCCGTCTCAAACCGCTACTCAGCTATTCAACTTTGCTGCCGGCTGCTTTCTTTCAAGCGATGAAACCTGTTCAGGCTGAACACCATCCTCATCCTTACGCCCATCAAGCCAGTAATCCGCATTTTTAATTCCCAGCCGAACCGGGTCAAACTGTGGATCCAGCCCCTGCGCATTCTGGATTTCATAATCCTTAAGGCTGGCAAACGCTTTTTTATGCAACAGAACAATGGCAATAATGTTGAGCCACGCCATCAGCCCTACCCCGATATCCCCCAGTCCCCATGCCAGATCCGCGGTGCGAACCGTGCCATATACCGTGGAGGCCATCAGACATAGCTTGAGCAGGAATGTCAGCCATGGACGGTGAATTTTACGGTTAATGAAGGCGATATTAGTTTCGGCAATATAGTAGTAGGCAATAATCGTCGTGAAGGCAAAGAAGAACAGCGCAATGGCAACAAAGTAATTACCAAAACCTGGCATCATACTTTCCATCGCCGTCTGCACATAGCCAGGACCCGCGGCCACGCCAGCAATCCCGGTATAAAGCGCTGCACCGTCGACGCCCTGGACGTTATACAGCCCGGTGATCAGCAGCATAAACCCGGTCGCGGAGCAGACAAACAGCGTGTCGATGTAGACCGAGAACGCCTGAACCAGCCCCTGCTTCACCGGATGGCTTACTGCCGCCGCAGAGGATGCATGCGGCCCGGTCCCCTGCGCGGCCTCGTTGGAATAGACGCCGCGCTTAACGCCCCACATGATGGCCTGACCCAGGATGGCACCGAAACCTGCTTCAAGGCCGAACGCACTTTTCCAGATCAGCAGAATAACCGAAGGGAGCTGGTTAATATTAATAGCGATAATCACGCAGGCGACAATAATATACCCCAGCGCCATAAATGGAACGACCATGCTGCTAAAGCTGGCGATCCTTTTCACACCGCCGAATATAATAAAACTTAACAGCACCGCAAGTAATGCCGCCGTAACGTTCGGACTCAGACCAAAAGCAATATCCAGGCTCGCTCCTATCGAGTTTGCCTGCACGCCCGGAAGTAATAATCCGCAGGAGAAAATAGTCACAATAGCAAATAACCATGCGTACCACTTAACGCCTAAACCTTTTTCAATATAAAAGGCAGGGCCGCCGCGATATTCACCGTTAATTTTTTCTTTATAAACTTGTCCCAGGGTGGATTCGACAAATGCGGAGCTGGCACCTAAAAAAGCGACTATCCACATCCAGAAAAGCGCGCCCGGACCGCCAAAGGTAATTGCCGTGGCCACACCGGCGATATTCCCTGTCCCCACGCGGCCTGCCAGCGTCATCGTCAGCGCCTGAAACGACGATACGCCTGCATCGGTAGGACGCCCCTGGAACATCAGGGTAATCATATGTTTGATATGCCGTAATTGCAGGAAGCGACTACGCAGCGAGAAATAGAGGCCGACACCCAGACATAAAAATATTAACGCAGGGCTCCAGATTACACCATTAATAGCACCAACCAGTTCGTTCATGTATGACCCTCAGCGTGATGTTTCAGGGAAAAAGCTCCCCTGTTGTGTTTCTTCTTAGAATTTTGTTCGAACAAGTACGAAACATAGATAACTCACCTGAAGACACCAACTTAATTTTTACTTCGTAGTAATGTTCTGTGACCACATTCACGTTTAATTTTTAACTAACAATTAGCGCGCTCATTATATTCACAGGTATTTTGTGGGTATTATCACTTCATATCACACTTCTGTAAAAAAGAATAAGAACACCCACCCACTTAATAATCGAAATTATTAATTCAGCAACCTGGTGTTTAAATAAGGAGAATTTCTGTGGAGTATAAACGACACTTCCCGGCATTACGCCGGGAAGACATTACAGGAAAGAGGCAAAGCGATAATGCTTTACCTTTAGTCGGAATAGACCTGCAGCGTGCGCTGACAGAGCGCTGAACGCACGCAGTCCTCTTTGGTGAAGCGTACCACCCCAATCATCTCATCTTCCTCAAAACGTGACATGGCGTCGCTCAGCCCGGATTTCACGCCGGATGGCAGGTCACACTGGGTAATATCGCCGTTAACGATAACCGTCACGTTCTCCCCGAGGCGCGTTAAAAACATCTTCATTTGCGCAGCGGTCACGTTCTGAGCCTCGTCAAGAATGACGACCGCATTTTCAAATGTACGTCCGCGCATATAGGCGAACGGCGCGATTTCCACCTTGCCAATCTCTGGTCGCAGGCAGTACTGCATAAAGGATGCACCCAGTCGCTTCACCAGCACGTCATAGACGGGCCTGAAGTACGGAGCAAACTTCTCCGAAATATCTCCGGGCAGGAAGCCGAGATCTTCATCAGCCTGCAGTACAGGACGGGTAACAATAATGCGCTCCACGTCCTTATGAATCAGCGCCTCCGCCGCTTTGGCTGCACTAATCCAGGTTTTCCCGCATCCGGCTTCACCGGTTGCAAAGATGAGCTGTTTACTCTCGATAGCATTCAGGTAGTGCGCCTGAGCCTCATTGCGCGCCACAATTGGAGAATTATCACGGCTGTCTCGGGCCATGCCAATTGCTTCTACGCCACTCATCTGCACAAGCGAGGTGACCGATTCTTCTTCACGCTGTTTATGGCTACGTGAATCCCGTCTCAGCACACGTTTTGCTTCGCGACGAGCTTTGATCACTGCTTTTTGTCTTCCCATGGATAGCACCTTGAGTTGTTGGTATTCATCACACGCGCCAGCTTCGGCACGATTATGCGCACGAACATCAGAGGGTTGGCTTCCTTGTAAGCCATTGCTTGCTTTATCGGATAACGATACGGAACAGCTACGCGCACCGTTCTGCACGTCGGTCGAATCAGATTCTTGAGGAAGGGGGGAGAATTTAGTGGTGAGGAAATCGCTGCCGGAGTCTGAGCCTCCGCGCCGGGTGCTGCGGTTGTTATGTTTACCTTGTCCAGTACAGGACGCAACCATTCGCGATCTCCATAGTGATTCAGCATCACTGCCGGGAACTACCGCTGTCTTATCTTAATTACATCAGGAGTTATCATAAATGCAACATTTATTTTACCTGAGTGCAACTTTTAAGACTGTCCCTACAGGTGAAATCAGTCTCATATAGAAATATTACAGAAATATAACAGGAGGATAGTCATATGAAAAAATAATGTCCCCGCGAACGGTTGCGGGGACAATTATCAGTCTTCAATAAGACCTTGAGCGAGGTACGCGTTCCGATCGCGCACGCCCGGCAGGGCAAAGAAATAGCCGCCGCCGATAGGCTTAATGTACTCTTCCAGCGCTTCGCCGTTGAGCCGCTTCTGCACGGTCAGGAAGCCTTTTTCCAGATCGTGCTGATAGCAGACGAACAGCAGGCCCATATCAAGCTGGCCGGAATTGGTCACGCCGAGCGAATAGCTGTATCCTCGACGCATCATCAGGCTGGACTGCGTCTCTTTGGTGCGCGGATTAGCCAGACGAATGTGGCTGTCCAGCGCGATGGTATCGCCATTGGGATCGCTGGCGTAGTCGGGCACGTCATGCTCGTTCTTCATGCCGAGCGGCGCGCCGCTTTGCTTATCGCGACCAAAGATCGTCTGCTGTTCTTTCAGCGGCGTGCGGTCCCAGAACTCCACGTGGAACTGGATAATCCGTACCGCCTGATAGCTGCCGCCCACCGCCCACGCCGGTTCGCCCTGATCCGCCGTCACCCATACCACGTCTTTCATCAACGCCGCATCGCTGCTGTCCGGGTTGGCCGTACCATCCTTAAAGCCCAGCAGGTTCACCGGCGTCTCTTTCCCTTTACTGCGGGCGGCGTGGTCCGAGATAAAACCTTCCCGCTTCCAGCGCACGCTCAGCAGATCCGGCGTGTGCTTGATGATATCGCGCAGGGCGTGGATCACCGTGTCCTGGGTATTGGCACAAATTTGCAGGAGCAGGTCGCCATGACACAGCGCCGCGTCCAGGGAGTCGTTCGGGAAACGCGTCATTTTCTGCAGCGCTTTCGGCTTCTGTTTTGCCAGCCCATAGCGGGCATCAAACAGCGACTCGCCGAGCGAAACGGTAATGGTCAGGTTATCCGGGGCGATAAACGGCCCCAGAATGCCGGAGTCCATTGGCGGCAGACGCGGGTTCGGCGTATCGGGTGCCGGTCCGCCCGCGGTGAGAAACGCGATGCGCGTCGTCAGCAGGCGGAACAGGCGCTCCAGATCGGCTTTATCGCTGGCCAGCGAATCAAAGGCCACCAGCATCATGGACGCCTGCTGCGGCGTCAGGATGCCCGACTGATGCTCGCCATAAAATGGCTGCGTCTCCATGCGGGCATTGGGTGACAGCGTGCCGGGCGCGCTTTGCGGTTTCGCCGCATGTGCAACAGGGCAGCCACCGGCCAGAGCAAGAGCGCCCCCCAGCGCCCCTACTCCTTTCAATAATCGACGACGTGAAGGCTCAACCACATCGTTCTCGCTATGCTTATTCATCGTGCTTAGTCCAGACCCAGTACGCCGCGCAGCAGAGAGAGATCTTCCGCCAGAGCGGTAATCGGGCCTTTCAGCGCGTTACGGTCGGCATCGGTCAGCTTGTCGTAGGTTACAAACCCGTCTTTAGTCCGGTACTTCGCCAGAATGGTGTCGACTTTTTTGAAGTTGGCATCCACTTTGGCCAGCAGTTCGCCGTTCTCTTTCTGCAGCTGAGGACGCAGCAGGTTAACAATTTTCTGCGCGCCGTCGACGTTGGCCTGGAAGTCCCACAGATCGGTATGGCTGTAGCGATCTTCTTCGCCGCTGATTTTGCTCGCGGCCACTTCTTCAATCAGGCCGGCCGCGCCGCCCACCACTTTTGACGGCGGGAAGGCCAGCTCGCTGATGCGCTTTTGCAGCTCCAGCACGTCGCCATTCAGCTGCTCGGCGTATTTTTCCATCCCTTTGGTAGAGTTGTCGCCAAACAGGGCTTTTTCCAGACGGTGGAAACCGGTGAATTTCGGATCGGCGGCTTTCTGCTCATAATCATCTTCGCGGGCATCAATGCTGCCATCAAGGTCAGAGAACAGTTCGGCAATCGGCTCGATGCGCTCGTAGTGCTGACGGGTTGGCGCATAGAGGGATTTCGCTTTTTCGATGTCACCGGCCTTCACCGCATCGGTAAAGGCTTTGGTTGCCGCCGCCAGGTCCGCCGTCTCTTTCGTGACATAGGCTTTATACGCCGTAATCGCGTCGCCCAGGCTCAGCACCGCAGCGCCTTTCGCCGCATCGGCCGTCGCTTCACCTTTGACGATCAGCTTCCCTTTAGGGTTGGTCAGCAGACCGCAGGTCATCTCATACTCGCCCGGCTGCAGGTTGGCGGTCATCTTCTGGCTGAAGCCAGGGGCGATGTTTTCGCGCTCCTCCACTACCAGAACGCCTTTCAGGATCTCCCACTCCAGCGCCTTCTGGCTGTGGTTCTGAATAATGAACTGGGTTTTGCCGCTGTTCACCGTGAGGGTCATCGGCTCACACTGCTTATCATTGACGGTGACTTTAACCTGAGGAACATCCGCGCCCCAGGCGGAGAATGCAGAAGCGAACAGCGCGGCAATGCCTGCGCATAACGCACTACGACGGAACTGAATTGCCATGACTCTTCCCTTTATAAGTATGTTGTAACTAAATCAAAGATTACGGCGCAACGCGCGACGCCTGCGTGCCGGTACGCGGCGGCATTGCGAACAGCACCAGCGCCGGAACCAGATAGATAAAGTACATCGCCACTTCGCTGACGCTCGGCGTTTCCTGATAGCCGAAGATACCTTCGAGCAGGGTGCCGGTCAGAGAATGGGTGGAGAGAACGTTGCTGAGGTCAAACGCCACGTCCTGGAAGTGGTTCCACAGGCCCGCTTCATGGAAGGCGCGAATCGCCCCTGCCGCCAGCCCTGCCGCCACCAGCAGAATAAACAGGCTGGTCCACTTGAAGAAGGCGCCCAGGTTCAGGCGGATACCGCCCCAGTAGAGCAGGAACCCGAGCACCACGGCCGTGGCGAGGCCCATCACGGCACCCAGCGGCGGCCAGATCCCCACATCCTGCTGAAACGCCGCCAGCAGGAAGAAAACAGACTCCAGGCCTTCACGCGCGACGGCGAAAAAGACCATCATAATGAGCGCCCAGCCGTGGTTATTGCCCTTTTGCAGCGCGTTATCCACCGCCTGCTCCAGCTGCACCTTCACGTTGCGCGAGACTTTACGCATCCAGAACACCATCCAGGTAAGGATCACCACCGCAATTACGGCGACGATCCCCTCAAACAGCTCCTGCTCTTTCTGCGGGAACTCCCCGGTGGTTTCGTTGATGAGGATACCGAGGCCCAGACAGAGCGCCGCGGCAAGGAATACCCCGACCCACATGACGCCAATCCAGCGTCCGCGCTGGGTTCGCTTCAGATAACTGGCGATGAGGCTCACGATGAGGGCAGCTTCGAGCCCTTCACGTAACATAATGAGAAATGGAACAAACATGCCGACACCTTAAATGTTTATCGCGGTCAACTGATGCAAAGAAAGGTAAATTCTTGTGATAGTGATTATCATTACGGCGAAAAGAAACACAAGCGAAATGTGTGGTGTTTTGATGACGAGTTGTAAACGCAAAGCCTGTTAATAGTTGCCGACGTTACCGTTAAGTTTATAAGTTATAATAAAATTGCCCATTTACGGTTAACCAGCGCTGTGGCTAAATATCCTTCTCAAAAACCAACTGAAAATAAACCATGTTTAAGATTGTCCATTTCCTGCTGGCGCTGGTGATTATTCTTGCGCTCGCCTGGCTGGTGAGTTTCGACCGCCGAAAAATTCGCATTCGTTATGTTTTACAGCTTATTGTCATTGAGATTGCCCTGGCGTTCTTTTTCCTGCACGCCGAAAGCGGGTTATTCCTGATTAAATACGTCTCGGGATTTTTTGAGTCACTGCTTAAATTTGCCGGTGAAGGGACCAATTTCGTCTTTGGCGGAATGGGGGAAAAAGGGCTGGCGTTCATTTTCCTCGGCGTGCTTTGCCCAATTATTTTTATTTCCGCGCTGATTGGTATTCTTCAGCACTGGCGGATCCTGCCGATTTTTATTCGGGTCATCGGCACGCTGCTGTCAAAACTGAACGGTATGGGCAAGCTGGAATCCTTTAACGCGGTGAGTTCGCTGATCCTCGGCCAGTCGGAAAACTTCATTGCCTACAAAGGCGTGCTGGGCGATCTCTCCTCTCGCCGTCTCTTCACCATGGCGGCCACGGCAATGTCGACGGTCTCCCTGTCGATTGTCGGCGCCTATATGACCATGCTCGACGCCAAATTTGTCGTCGCGGCGCTGATTCTGAACATGTTCAGCACCTTTATTATTCTCTCCGTTATCAACCCGGCGCGCCCGGAAGCGGAGCCGGATATCAAGCTGGAAAAACTGCATGAATCGCAGAGCTTCTTCGAAATGCTCGGCGAGTATATTCTGGCCGGTTTTAAGGTGGCGATGATTATTCTGGCCATGCTGATTGGCTTTATCGCGCTTATTAGCGCCGTTAACGCCCTCTTCTCCAGCGTATTTGGCATGAGCTTCCAGCAGATTTTGGGCTATGTGTTTTATCCGCTGGCATGGCTTATTGGTATTCCGCTGAGTGACGCCCTGAACGCGGGCAGTATTATGGCGACCAAGCTGGTGGCGAATGAATTTGTGGCGATGATTGAGCTGCAAAAAATCGCGCATCAGATGTCTCCTCGCGGGCTGGGCATCTTATCCGTCTTCCTGGTGTCCTTCGCGAACTTCGCGTCCATCGGCATTGTGGCGGGGGCGATTAAGGGCCTGAACGAGCAGCAGGGGAACGTGGTGTCGCGGTTTGGTCTGCGTCTGGTGTACGGCGCGACGCTGGTGAGCCTGCTGTCGGCGAGCTTTGCGGGGTTGGTGTTGTAAGTGTTTTTGCCCGGCGGCGCTTCGCTTGCACGGGCCTACGATACAGCAACGGCGGGATTTCCCGCCGTTTTTATTAGAACTGCACGCACACCGGCTGGTCGACGCGCATCACCGACTCCTGCGCGAAGCGTGATTTATAAATCCCGCGCAACGCTTCGATGTTCTTCTCGCTCAGCGCATCTTTACCGTGGATCAGCATTAATGCTTTGCTGGGTTCGCGCGCCACTTTCCCGTCGTTCCCCAGCCACTGCCCGCGCGCGTCAAACACCGTTAAGCCATCGCGGAAACGCGGCGTCACGTCCTGGTCAACAAACTGCTGCCACTCGTTGCTGGTGATCTGCGCCCCGGCAGGACGATTTAAGCCGAAATAGAGCGTGGTTTGCTGCATCTGGTTATCCGCTTTGCAGGTCTCTACCGCCGCCTGCTGCGATGGCGTCGTGCAGCCAGCGAGCATCAATAATGCTGCTGCCATTACCCCTGTTTTGATTGTCATGCTTCGCTATCCTCATTGTTATAAGCACATGGATATCACAGGAAATGACGGATTTTGGCAAGAAAAAAGCCGGGTGCGCTTGCGCTCACCCGGCCTGCATTGTGCAGCGAGAATAATTATTCCGCCTGGAGCTTAGACGGCGGCGCAGTGTGGTAATGCGCGTCGGCTTCAGCAAAGCGTTTCTGCATGGAGGCAGACGGGGCTTTACCCAGCAGGCTGAACACCACGATGCCGATGCTGCCGAAGATGAAGCCCGGAATGATTTCGTACAGGCCCAGCCATGCGAACTGTTTCCAGACGATAACGGTCACCGCACCAATGATCATCCCCGCCAGCGCGCCGTTACGGGTCATACGTGACCACATGACGGAGAACAGCACTACCGGACCAAACGCCGCACCGAAGCCCGCCCACGCGTAGCTCACGAGGCCCAGCACGCGGTTTTCCGGGTTGGCCGCCAGCGCGATGGCAATCAGCGCCACCAGCAGCACCATAAAGCGCCCTACCCACACCAGCTCTTTCTGGCTCGCGTTTTTACGCAGAAAGGCTTTGTAAAGGTCTTCGGTGATCGCACTGGAGCAGACCAGCAGCTGGCAGCTCAGGGTAGACATCACCGCCGCCAGGATTGCGGAGAGCAGAATACCGGCAATCCACGGGTTAAACAGAATTTGCGCCAGTTCAATGAACACGCGCTCGGCGTTCTGGTTGACCGCGCCCGCCTGCGCCGGGTTGTTGTTGAAGTACGCGATGCCGAAGAAGCCGACCGCACACGCGCCTGCCAGACACAGGATCATCCACGTCATACTGATGCGACGGGCATGAACGATGGTGTGGTGAGAATCCGCCGCCATAAAGCGCGCCAGGATATGCGGCTGACCGAAGTAGCCCAGGCCCCAGCCCATCAGGGAGACGATGGCTACGAAGTTCAGCCCTTTCAGCATGTCGACATTTTCGATGCTCTTCTGCTTGATCACTTCCAGCGATTCGCCAAAGCCGCCAACGGTGAAAATCACAATCACCGGGGTCAGGATCAGGGCGAAGATCATCAGGCTCGCCTGCACGGTGTCGGTCCAGCTTACCGCCAGGAACCCGCCCACGAAGGTATAGAGGATGGTCGCCGCCGCACCGGCCCACAGGGCGGTTTCGTAGCTCATGCCGAAGGTGCTTTCGAACAGACGCGCGCCGGCCACGATGCCGGAGGCGCAGTAGATGGTGAAGAACAGCAGGATAACTACCGCAGAGATAATGCGCAGGATGCGGCTGTTATCTTCAAAACGTCCGGTGAAGTAATCCGGCAGCGTCAGGGCGTTGTTGTTGGCCTCGGTATGCACGCGCAGACGGCCTGCCACCAGCTTCCAGTTGATCCACGCGCCGACGGTCAGGCCGATGGCGATCCAGCTTTCAGAGATACCGGAGATGAAAATCGCGCCGGGCAGCCCCATCAGCAGCCAGCCGCTCATGTCGGAGGCGCCCGCAGAGAGTGCGGTCACCATCGGGCCTAAACTGCGTCCGCCCAGAATGTAGTCGTCAAAGTTCTTTGTAGAACGCCACGCCAAAAACCCTATCAGGATCATGCCAAAAATATAAACGAGAAATGTCACCAGCATCGGTGTGCTAATAGCCATTCAAATTCTCCAAAATGTCGAGCGACAACCATCCGGGCTGCCTTGTTATATGATCACCGGAACGAGGTGAATGTATCTTGTGTTTCGGTTGGGCGCGCTATCCTGCCGTATGCGCCTTCCGCTGACAAACGATTTAACACTGCATTTACATCAATTTCATCCCCGGTTTGATACGAGTTTCCTATAGGTTGCACTCGCTCACGCTTTTACGGGTTGCACCTTTGAAAAGTGTTAACTACCGCATAAAACCAGGCTTCCCGCACAAAAGCCAGCGCGTTTTCCCAGCTAACCATTCGTTAACAATCCATTCATTTTCCGGGTTGCAAACCAGGTCACATTTAACACGGTTGCACAAAGTTGCAACATAGGGGATATTTCACGCTATCTACAGAACGCTATTACAGAACAACAGGAGCTTTGGCATGGGTATGACCACCATGGGGGTTAAGCTGGATGACGCAACCCGCGAACGGATTAAGACCGCAGCAACCCGCATTGACCGCACGCCGCACTGGTTAATCAAGCAGGCGATTTTTAACTATCTCGAAAGACTCGAGAGCGATGAGGGCCTGCCGGAACTGCCTGCCCTGCTGGCCGGCGCGGCGAATGAAAGCGAAGAAGCCCCGGCCGCTGGCGACGAGAACCATCAGCCGTTCCTTGAATTTGCCGAGCAGATCCTGCCGCAGTCCGTCAGCCGTGCCGCCATTACCGGCGCCTACCGCCGTGCCGAAACCGACGCCGTGCCGATGCTGCTGGAGCAGGCCCGCCTGCCGGAAGCCATTGCCGCACAGGCACACAGCCTGGCGTATCAGTTAGCCGACAAGCTGCGCAACCAGAAAACCGCCACCGGCCGCGCCGGGATGGTTCAGGGTCTGCTGCAGGAGTTTTCCCTCTCCTCTCAGGAAGGCGTGGCGCTGATGTGCCTCGCGGAAGCGCTGCTGCGTATTCCGGATAAAGCCACCCGCGACGCGCTGATCCGCGACAAGATCAGCAACGGCAACTGGCATTCCCACATTGGCCGTAGCCCGTCGCTGTTCGTCAACGCCGCCACCTGGGGCCTGCTGTTTACCGGCAAACTGGTTTCCACCCATAACGAAGCCAACCTCTCCCGCTCCCTGAACCGCATCATCGGCAAGAGCGGCGAGCCGCTGATCCGTAAAGGCGTGGACATGGCAATGCGCCTGATGGGCGAACAGTTCGTCACCGGGGAAACCATTGCCGAAGCGCTGGCGAACGCACGCAAGCTGGAAGATAAAGGTTTCCGCTACTCGTACGACATGCTGGGCGAAGCGGCCCTGACCGCCGCCGACGCGCAGGCCTATATGGTCTCTTACCAGCAGGCGATCCACGCCATCGGTAAAGCGTCCAACGGTCGCGGCATTTATGAAGGCCCGGGCATCTCTATCAAGCTTTCTGCCCTGCACCCGCGCTACAGCCGCGCGCAGTACGACCGTGTGATGGAAGAACTCTACCCGCGCCTGAAGTCCCTGACCCTGCTGGCGCGCCAGTATGATATCGGCATTAACATTGACGCCGAAGAGGCCGACCGTCTGGAGATCTCCCTCGATCTGCTGGAAAAACTGTGCTTCGAGCCGGAGCTGGCAGGCTGGAACGGCATCGGCTTCGTTATCCAGGCCTACCAGAAGCGCTGCCCGTTCGTCATTGATTACCTGATTGACCTGGCCAGCCGCAGCCGCCGTCGCCTGATGATCCGTCTGGTGAAAGGCGCCTACTGGGACAGCGAAATCAAACGCGCCCAGATGGAAGGGCTGGAAGGCTATCCGGTCTATACCCGCAAGGTATACACCGACGTCTCTTACCTCGCCTGTGCGAAAAAGCTGCTCGGCGTGCCGAACCTGATCTATCCGCAGTTCGCTACCCACAACGCCCACACCCTGGCGACGATCTACAGCCTGGCAGGGCAAAACTACTATCCAGGCCAGTACGAGTTCCAGTGCCTGCACGGCATGGGTGAACCGCTGTACGAGCAGGTCACCGGTAAAGTGGCGGACGGCAAGCTGAACCGCCCATGCCGAATCTATGCTCCGGTGGGAACGCACGAAACCCTGCTGGCGTACCTGGTGCGTCGTCTGCTGGAAAACGGCGCGAACACCTCCTTCGTTAACCGCATCGCCGACACCACGCTGCCGCTGGACGAGCTGGTGGCCGATCCGGTGCAGGCCGTTGAGAAGATGGCGGCGCAGGAAGGCCAGGTTGGCCTGCCGCATCCGAAGATTGCCCTGCCGCGCGAGCTGTACGGCAAAGGCCGCGTCAACTCGGCGGGTCTGGATCTCGCCAACGAACACCGTCTGGCGTCCCTCTCCTCTGCCCTGCTCAACAGCGCGCTGCAGAAGTGGCAGGCCAAACCGATGCTGGAGCAGCCCGTTGCAGACGGCGAAATGCAGCCGGTGATCAACCCGGCCGAGCCGAAGGATATCGTCGGCTACGCGCGTGAAGCGACCGAAGCGGAAGTGGATCAGGCGCTGGACAGCGCCGTTAACAACGCCCCTATCTGGTTTGCCACGCCGCCGCAGGAGCGCGCCGCGATTCTGGAGCGTGCGGCGGTGTTGATGGAAGATCAGATGCAGTCGCTCATCGGCATTCTGGTGCGCGAGGCGGGTAAAACCTTCAGCAACGCGATTGCCGAAGTGCGCGAGGCCGTCGACTTCCTGCACTACTACGCCGGTCAGGTGCGCGATGATTTCGATAACGAAACCCACCGTCCGCTCGGCCCGGTAGTCTGTATCAGCCCGTGGAACTTCCCGCTGGCGATCTTCACCGGCCAGATTGCCGCCGCCCTGGCCGCTGGCAACAGCGTGCTGGCAAAACCGGCAGAGCAGACCCCGCTGATTGCCGCGCAGGGCATTAACATTCTTCTGGAAGCCGGCGTGCCGGCGGGCGTGGTCCAGCTGCTGCCGGGCCGCGGTGAAACGGTCGGTGCCAAACTGACCTCCGACAACCGCGTGCGCGGCGTGATGTTTACCGGTTCGACCGAAGTGGCGTCGCTGCTGCAGCGCAATATTGCCACCCGTCTGGATGCGCAGGGCCGTCCTACGCCGCTCATCGCGGAAACCGGCGGGATGAATGCCATGATCGTTGACTCCTCCGCGCTCACCGAGCAGGTGGTGGTCGACGTGCTGGCCTCCGCGTTCGACAGCGCCGGTCAGCGCTGCTCCGCCCTGCGCGTGCTGTGCCTGCAGGACGACGTGGCGGACCACACGCTGAAGATGCTGCGCGGTGCGATGGCGGAATGCCGCATGGGCAACCCGGGCCGTCTCACCACCGACATCGGACCGGTGATCGACGCGGAAGCCAAAGCCAACATCGAAAACCACATTCAGACCATGCGCGCGAAAGGCCGTCCGGTATTCCAGGCGGTGCGCGAGAACAGCGAAGATGCCCGCGAATGGCGGACCGGCACCTTTGTGCCGCCAACGCTGATTGAGCTGGCAAGCTTCGACGAGCTGAAAAAAGAGGTCTTCGGCCCGGTGCTGCACGTGGTGCGCTACAACCGTAACAACCTGAACGAGCTGGTTGAGCAGATCAACGCCTCCGGCTATGGCCTGACGCTCGGCGTGCATACCCGTATCGACGAGACTATCGCGCAGGTCACCGGCAGCGCCAAAGTGGGCAACCTGTACGTCAACCGCAACATGGTCGGAGCGGTCGTGGGCGTGCAGCCGTTCGGCGGCGAAGGCCTTTCCGGCACCGGTCCGAAAGCGGGCGGTCCGCTCTACCTGTACCGTCTGCTGGCTAACCGTCCGGAGAACGCTCTGGGCGTCACCCTGGCACGCCAGGATGCGGAGTATCCGGTGGATGCGCAGCTGAAAACCGTACTGACCCAGCCGCTGGAGGCGCTGATCGCCTGGGCGGAAAAACGCCCTGAACTGCGTGCCGTTGCCCAGCAGTACGGCGAGCTGGCGCAGGCGGGCACGCAGCGTCTGCTGCCGGGTCCAACCGGCGAGCGCAACACCTGGACGCTGATGCCGCGCGAGCGCGTGCTGTGCGTGGCCGATAACGAGCAGGACGCGCTGGTGCAGCTGGCCGCCGCCATGGCAACCGGCTGTGAAGTGCTGTGGCCGGAAGATGCCCTGCATCGCGATCTCGCCAAACAGCTGCCGAAAGCGGTCTCGGCCCGCATTCGCTTCGCGAAAGCCGATAACCTGCTGACCCAGCCGTTTGATGCGGTGATTTATCACGGTGATTCCGACCAGCTGCGCGAACTGTGCGAGCAGATTGCGGCCCGCAGCGGCGCCATCGTTTCCGTGCAGGGCTTTGCGCGCGGGGAAACCAACCTGCTGCTGGAGCGTCTGTACGTTGAGCGCTCGCTCAGCGTCAACACCGCGGCAGCAGGCGGTAACGCCAGCCTGATGACAATAGGCTAACGCTGTGCTAATAAGGCTCCGGAGACGGAGCCTTATTTTATTGGGGAGTATATGAAACGATATCTTATCGCCAGTGCGGCACTGCTGCTGAGCGCCAGCGCGCTGGCCGACGAGTGCGACAAAGCGACCACCCAGCTTGAACTGAATACCTGTAGCGCGCAGCAGTACCAGGCTGCCGATAAAAAACTCAACCAGACCTATCAGGCCGCCGTTAAGCGTGCGGCAGCGCCCCAGCGAGACCTGCTGAAAAAAGCGCAGCAGGCGTGGATTACCCTGCGCGATGCGGACTGCGCTTTTATCGGTTCGGGGACAGAAGGCGGGAGCGTCCAGCCAATGATTGTTAACCAGTGCCTGGCGGAAAAAACCGTGGAGCGCGAAGCGTTTCTGGCCTCGCTGATGCAGTGTGAAGAGGGCGACTTAAGCTGCCCTCTCCCGCCGGGAAACTAGCGCAGGCGGATCCCTTCGATAATCATCCGCTGCACGTTTTCCAGGGTGCTGTGGAAAAACGCCTCGTCCTGGAGCGTTTTACCGGTCACCGCCTCAACCTGGGCCGCAAAGTCAGCGTAATGCTGGGTGGAGGCCCAAATCATAAAGATCAGATGATGCGGGTCGACCGGGGCCAGCTTTCCGCTGGCGACCCATCCGGCAATAATGGCCGACTTATCGTCCACCAGCTGTTTTAAATCTCCGGTTAACTCCGCCTGCAGCAGCGGCGCGCCCTGCAGCATCTCAAGACAAAACAGTCGCGACGCCTGCGGGTAATCGCGCGACACCTCCAGCTTCAGGCGAATATACTCTTTGATCGCCACCAGCGGGGCCAGCTCTGCGCGGAACGCTTTGAGAGGCGCCAGCCAGATATCGAGGATCTGCTGCATCACCGCCACATAGAGCGCCTCTTTCGACGGGTAATAGTAAAGCAGATTGGTTTTGGATACGCCGGACTGCTCCGCCACCTGCTCCAGGCGCGTGCCGTGAATACCAAACTGCGAAAAAGTCTCCAGCGCCGCGCTGAGGATCGCCTGCTTCTTGGCGCTCACCGCCTGCGAACGTTTACCTGGTGTTTTCACTGCGCCTTGTGTCATTCCCGCTCTCCTTATTCTGCGTTGCCCTCAGCATAGCAAAACCCCCGTCTCCCCACGACACCCTGCACTCCGATCGCGCATGAATGCCTGTTTTCTGTGCAATGTTTTTGACCAGTTAGTCCACATTTGGCCGCATCAATCCACCAACTTCTAATTAACACATTAATAACACAGCCATTTTCAAAACTGGCACTGCCTTTGCAAAAACACCGTTACACCTGCGACGTAATGAAGAGAGGTTCGTGATGAAAATTGGCGTATTTGTACCCATCGGCAACAACGGCTGGCTTATCTCGACCACTGCACCGCAATACATGCCGACCTTTGAGCTCAATAAAGCCATCGTGCAGAAAGCGGAACACTACCATTTCGACTTTGCGCTTTCGATGATCAAGCTGCGCGGCTTTGGCGGCAAAACCGAATTCTGGGACCACAACCTGGAGTCCTTTACCCTGATGGCCGGGCTGGCCGCGGTCACTTCGCGGATCCAAATCTACGCCACCGCCGCCACCCTCACCCTGCCCCCGGCAATCGTCGCGCGCATGGCCTCCACCATCGACTCGATCTCCGGCGGGCGCTTTGGCGTCAACCTGGTCACCGGCTGGCAAAAACCGGAGTACGAGCAGATGGGGCTCTGGCCGGGTGACGACTACTTCTCGCGTCGCTACGACTACCTGACCGAATACGTGCAGGTGCTGCGCGACCTGTGGGGGACCGGCAAAAGCGATTTCAAGGGCGATTTCTTCACCATGAACGACTGCCGCGTCAGCCCGCAGCCGTCGGTGCCGATGAAGGTGATTTGCGCCGGACAAAGCGACGCGGGGATGGAATTTTCCGCCAAATACGCCGACTTCAACTTCTGCTTCGGTAAAGGGGTGAATACGCCTGCCGCCTTCGCCCCGACCGCCGCGCGGATGAAAGAGGCCGCCGATAAAACCGGGCGCGACGTGGGCTCCTACGTGCTGTTTATGGTGATTGCCGACGAAACCGACGACGCCGCGCGCGCCAAATGGGAGCGCTATAAGGATGGTGCCGACGAGGAGGCCCTGAGCTGGCTGACCGAGCAGAGCCAGAAGGATACCCGCTCCGGGGCAGATACCAACGTTCGCCAGATGGCCGATCCGACCTCCGCCGTCAATATCAACATGGGCACCCTGGTCGGCTCGTACGCCAGCGTCGCCAGAATGCTGGACGAAGTGGCGGCCGTGCCCGGTGCGGAAGGCGTTCTGCTGACCTTCGACGATTTCCTCACCGGCGTGGAGACCTTCGGCGAGCGCATCCAGCCGCTGATGCAGTGCCGCGCCCACATCCCCGCCGTCACGAAGGAGGTGGCGTAATGACGACCCTTAACGCACGCCCGGAAGCTATTACCTTCGCGCCCCAGCAGAGCGCGCTGATCGTGGTGGACATGCAAAACGCCTACGCCAGCCAGGGCGGCTATCTGGATCTGGCGGGGTTCGACGTCTCCGCCACCCGGCCGGTGATTGAGAACATTAAAACCGCCGTCGCCGCCGCGCGCGCCGCGGGCATGCTCATCATCTGGTTCCAGAACGGCTGGGATGACCAGTACGTCGAGGCCGGCGGCCCCGGCTCGCCCAACTTCCACAAGTCGAACGCTCTGAAAACCATGCGTAAACGGCCCGAACTGCAGGGCAAGCTGCTGGCGAAAGGCGGCTGGGACTATCAGCTGGTGGATGAACTGGTACCGCAGGCGGGCGATATTGTCCTGCCCAAACCGCGCTACAGCGGCTTTTTCAACACGCCGCTCGATAGCCTGCTGCGCAGCCGGGGCATTCGCCATCTGATATTCACCGGGATCGCCACCAACGTCTGCGTGGAGTCGACCCTGCGCGACGGCTTTTTCCTCGAGTATTTTGGCGTGGTGCTGGAAGACGCGACCCACCAGGCCGGGCCGGAATTCGCCCAGAAGGCGGCCCTGTTCAATATCGAAACCTTTTTTGGCTGGGTCAGTAACGTCAATGATTTCTGCGACGCCCTGAATCCCCCGCTTGCCCGTATCGCCTGAGGAGACACCTGATGCCAAAATCCGTGATTATTCCGCCGGGCACCAGCACGCCGATTGCCCCTTTTGTCCCCGGCACACTCGCCGACGGCGTGGTGTATGTCTCCGGCACGCTGCCGTTTGATAAAGACAACAACGTGGTGTTTATCAACGACCCAAAGGCGCAAACCCGCCACGTGCTGGAGACGATCAAAACCGTGATCGAAACGGCGGGTGGCACGATGGAGGATGTGACCTTCAACAGCATCTTTATCACCGACTGGAAAAACTACGCCGCGATTAACGAGATTTACGCCGAGTTCTTCCCCGGCGATAAACCGGCGCGGTTCTGCATTCAGTGTGGGCTGGTGAAGCCAGAGGCGCTGGTTGAAATCGCCACCGTTGCGCACATCGCGAAGTGAGGCAGGTATGAAACTTTCCGTCTCGCCGCCCCCGTATGAAGGCGCGCCCGTGGTGGTCTTAATTTCCGGTCTCGGCGGCAGCGGCAGCTACTGGCTGCCCCAGCTGGCCGCGCTGGAGCCGGAGTATCAGGTGGTGTGCTATGACCAGCTCGGAACGGGCAATAACCCCGCCACCCTGCCGGAGGACTACAGCCTTGCGCAGATGGCGGACGAGCTGGCCCGGGCGCTGGCGGATGCCGGGATTGAACGCTACAGCGTCGTGGGGCACGCGCTGGGGGCGCTGGTTGGCCTGCAGCTGGCCCTCGACGGGCCCGACGCCCTCACCGCGCTGGTGTGCGTCAACGGCTGGTTGACCCTCAACGCCCACACCCGGCGCTGCTTTCAGGTCCGCGAGCGCCTGCTGCATTACGGCGGCGCACAGGCGTGGGTCGAGGCGCAGCCGCTGTTTCTCTATCCGGCGGACTGGATGGCCGCCCGCGCCCCCCGTCTTGAGGCCGAAGAAGCGCTGGCGCTGGCCCATTTCCAGGGCAAAACTAACCTGCTGCACAGGCTTAGCGCCCTGAAAAAGGCCGACTTCAGCCGCCATGCGGCGCGCATTCGCTGCCCGGTCCAGATCATCTGCTCCGCCGACGACATGCTGGTGCCCGCGGTCTGCTCGTCTGAACTGCAGGCGGCGATCCCGCACAGCCACGTCGCGGTGATGCGCCAGGGCGGGCATGCCTGCAACGTCACCGAGCCGGATACCTTCAACACCCTGCTGCTGAACGGGCTTGCCAGCCTGCTGCACAGCCCGGAACCCGCTTTATAAGGAGCTTTAATGAGCGAAGCCATTACCCCCGCCGCGCTGGAAACGCTGTTCACCGGCGCCCGCACCCATAACGGCTGGCAGAATATGCCCGTCAGCGACGAAACGCTGCGCGAAATCTACAACCTGATGAAATGGGGGCCAACGTCCGCCAACTGCTCCCCGGCGCGCATTGTGTTTGTGCGAAGCGCGGAGGGAAAAGAGAAGCTGCGTCCGGCGCTCTCCAGCGGCAACCTTGAGAAAACGCTCACGGCTCCGGTCACGGCAATTGTCGCCTGGGACGGTGAATTCTACGAGCGCCTGCCCGAGCTGTTCCCGCACGGCGATGCAAAGAGCTGGTTTACCGCAAGCCCCGCGCTGGCGGAAGAGACCGCCTTTCGCAACAGCTCGCTGCAGGCTGCCTACCTGATCTTCGCCTGTCGCGCGCTGGGGCTGGACACCGGCCCGATGTCGGGCTTTGACCGTCAAAAGGTCGACGAGGCCTTTTTCACCGGCACGACGCTTAAAAGCAATCTGCTGATCAACATTGGCTACGGCGACCCGGGCAAACTTTACGGGCGCCTGCCGCGCCTGGACTTCGACGATGCCTGCGGGCTGGCGTAAGGAGCGATGATGACAACACCGGATAAACAAACCTTTCGCGACGCCATGGCCTGCGTTGGCGCGGCGGTCAACATCATCACCACCGACGGCCCGGCGGGGATGGCAGGCTTCACCGCCAGCGCGGTGTGCAGCGTAACGGATTCACCGCCCACCCTGCTGGTGTGCCTGAACCGCGGCGCGTCCGTCTGGCCAACGTTTAGCGAAAACCGCACCCTTTGCGTGAATACCCTGAGCGCCGGACAGGAGCCTTTATCTAACCTGTTTGGCGGAAAAACGCCGATGGAGGAACGCTTTGCCGCCGCACGCTGGCAGACGGGCGACACGGGCTGTCCGCGCCTGGAAGATGCGCTGGCCTCGTTTGACTGCCGCATCAGCCAGGTAGTGAGCGTCGGCACCCACGACATTCTGTTTTGCGACATTATTTCGATTATTCGCCACCCCGCGCCGCAAGGGCTGGTGTGGTTTGACCGCGGCTATCACGCGCTTATGCGACCCGCCTGTTAACCCGCCTTAAGGAGACAGACCATGTTCGGATTTCCCCACTGGCAGTTGAAATCGACCTCCACAGAAGCAGGCGTGGTCGCGCCGGATGAACGTCTCCCGCTCGGGCAGACGATGGTGATGGGCGTCCAGCACGCGGTCGCCATGTTTGGCGCCACGGTGCTGATGCCGATGCTGATGGGACTCGATCCCAACCTGTCTATTCTGATGTCGGGTATCGGTACCCTGCTGTTCTTTTTCGTCACCGGCGGGCGCGTGCCCAGCTATCTCGGCTCCAGCGCCGCCTTTGTCGGAGTGGTCATCGCCACCACCGGGTTTAACGGCCAGGGGATCAACCCTAACCTGAGCGTGGCCCTCGGCGGCATCATCGCCTGTGGTCTGGTCTACACCCTGATTGGTCTGGTGGTGATGAAAATCGGCACGCGCTGGATCGAGCGAATGATGCCTCCCGTCGTGACGGGCGCCGTGGTGATGGCGATAGGCCTCAACCTCGCGCCAATTGCGGTCAGGAGCGTCTCCGCCTCGCCGTTTGAAAGCTGGATGGCGGTGATCACGGTTCTGTGCATCGGCCTGGTGGCGGTGTTCACGCGCGGCATGATTCAGCGGCTGCTGATTCTGGTCGGACTCATCGTGGCTTGCCTGGTCTACGCCCTGCTGGCCAACGTTTTCGGTCTGGGCAAGCCGGTTGACTTTACGCTGCTCCACCAGGCCGCCTGGTTCGGCCTGCCGAAGGTGACCTCGCCCACCTTTAACACCCAGGCGATGATGCTTATCGCACCGGTGGCGGTGATCCTGGTGGCGGAGAACTTAGGCCACCTGAAAGCGGTTGCGGGGATGACCGGGCGCAGCATGGATCCGTACATGGGCCGCGCGTTCGTCGGTGACGGTCTGGCGACCATGCTCTCCGGTTCCGTAGGCGGCAGCGGCGTCACCACCTATGCTGAAAACATCGGCGTGATGGCGGTGACCAAGGTCTACTCGACGCTGGTCTTCGTGGCGGCGGCGGTGATGGCGATGCTGCTCGGATTTTCGCCGAAATTCGGCGCGCTGATCCACACTATTCCGTCACCGGTCATCGGCGGAGCCTCAATCGTGGTGTTTGGGCTGATCGCCGTAGCCGGCGCGCGTATCTGGGTGCAGCATCGGGTCGATCTCAGCCAGAACGGCAACCTGATTATGGTGGCGGTCACGCTGGTGCTGGGCGCGGGCGATTTTGCCCTGACGCTGGGCGGGTTCACGATTGGTGGGATTGGCACGGCGACCTTCGGCGCGATCCTGCTTAACGCCCTGCTGAGCCGCCGGATGGCCGCCGCGCCGCAGGGCGCCGTCGTGCATCAGGATTCGTGAAATCACCATGTCGGGTGACGGCCAGGCCTTACCCGACATGTACATTCCTTCAGAACAACAGGTAGTAAAGCAATCACTCTTGCTCAAACAGCCGTTCGATAGATTTTGTAGGGAAGAACAAAGAATGGCTGTTTTCACCTGTCAGCGGGATAAAGCCCTGCTTCAGATAAAATCGTTTTGCCCGCTCGTTAAGGGCATCAACAAATATTCCGTGTACCCCCACAGCCTGTGAAGCCAGGTAGACAACGCGCATAGCATGCGCAACGAGCGTTGTTCCCCACTCGTTTCCCTGTAGTGTTTTATCTACAGCCAGACGTCCCAGCGTCACGCTGGGTACGTTGATATAAGGGATCCGGCGCTGCTGAGTCTTAGAAGGAAGCATCGCTCTTTCAAAACAGCTTCCCGATAACGTGTAATAACCCAGGACACGCGGACGATCGCGCTCTTTAAGCAGGTAGGCTCGTAAAATACGCCCATTGTGCTGACGCACCAGATGTTCAGCAAGGAAGGCATTTAGCGAGGGTTCGCCACAATCAAAATCCTCGAAGTCATAATCGGTTCCCTCTGATAACATTTCGATCGTGAGATTCTCCACGGCGCTTCACTCCATGTTTCGAAGCCGTTTTGCTGCTCGTTTCAGGCGTTCATTTGGCTCAGGCGGATTGTCGATGGCATCCATCACCGCATTCCATGATGCTTCGTTTAACACGAGACGACGGTGCTGCTCAATGACCTCTGCAGCACGCTCTGACGCACTGTTCACCATAAACTGGGTGATCGTTTGGTTCGTCATCGCCGCCGCTTCTTCAATCATTGTTTTGTCTTCGTCCGTTAAGCGAAGATCGATACGCTGTTTTTTAAGTGCTGGCATGGTTTACATCACCGTGTACGGTATTTATCCGTACACATCGTAAATAAGCCTGTCCATTTTTTCAATCTAAACCTTCTTTTGCAGTCAAATCCCTGACCTCACCCCGACGCTTTCTGACCTTTAACTCGCTTACCAGCACCCCGGCGACAATAAATGCCGCGCCCACCAGCGCCAGCAGCGGCAAACGCTCGCCGGCGAGTCGCCCGAAAATGCCTGCCCAGACCGGCTCACCGGTGTAGATCACCGTTGCCCGCGTCGGCGACACGCTGCGCTGCGCCCAGTTCATAGTGACCTGAATAATGGCGCTGAAGATACCCAGCCCCAGTGCGACCACCACCAGGCCGGTGGACATCGGCGGCACGGATTCCCCTGCCGGAACCATTGTCGCAAACGCCACCAGCGACGCCGTGGCGAGCTGCACCACCGTCACCCGTTTGACGTCGACCTTGCCCGCCCAGGCGCTAATCAGAATAATTTCCGCCGCAATGGCAATAGCCCCAATCAGGGTGATGATTTCGCCCGGCCCCAGCGCAAGCAGGTTGTTTTCCGGCCCGGCCAGTAAGATCAGGCCGATAAACGCCAGCACGATGCCAATACAGGACATTAGCCCCGGCAGCCGCCCCAGGCACAGCCACTGCAGTAGCGGCACCAGCGGCACATACATGGCGGTGATAAACGCGGATTTACTGCTGGAGATGGTCTGCAATCCCCACGTCTGCAGGCTGTAGCCCATCGCTATCGCCACCCCGATCGCCACGCCGGCCTTAAGTTCTTTCAGCGTCAGTCCCCGCAGCGTTTTAAGCGAAATTAGCCCCACGGCAAGTGCCGCCGTCGCAAAGCGCAGGCCAACAAAAAAGAACGGATCGCTGAGGGTCACCGCGTACTGAACGGCCAGAAACGTCCCGCCCCAGAACATGGTGATGAGAATGAGGATGGCTTCCTGCGGTTTAACGGAGAATTTGAAGCGTGAGACAGACATGCGGCACTCGCGGTTAAGATCAATTCTCTAGTGTGCGTTGCCTTTGGTTACAGTTCAATGTTGCAGAAATAAAAAAACCGCCGGGAGATCCCGGCGGCAGGGGTTCAACCCGGCGTGTTACTTACTGCTGCCGTGGCTGTTTTTACCTCCTTTCTTGCCAGCTTCAGATGCGCGTTGCGGGTCATTCTTGAAGTTGCCCCCGCTATGCTGGCCACCTTTACGGCCTGCTTCTGATGCTCTTTCACGGTCTTCTGCGAAATTACCTGAACCACCACGATGGTTTGCCATCTCTAACCTCCAGAATGTGAAACATTAGACATCATATCGCATTCAGTAAAAGAGGATTCTTTCACCTCGCGACACAAGGACAGAGCCTTTATCTGTGCCGCGTGAAACTAAGCTTAGTGGAATGCCGCTATCCGGCAAGCCGCAGGTAATATTCTGCAACATGAACTCAGCCTTTCGAGTGAGATGACGCGACGGCGATTCATAAACCTTTCTTATCATTTCAAAAATCCGCCGCCAAAAAGTTGTTTCATTTTGCTACAAAGACTTTTTGTAACCATATTGTTATAAATCAAAGAAATGGCGTTCATTTTTGCAGTCTGGCCGTGATGACATATCTTTAAATGAGCGCAGCGATCCGCTGTCAGAAAAAACAAACGAGGAGTGATGCAAAATGGCAAAAGTTCTGGTGCTCTATTATTCCATGTATGGACACATTGAAACCATGGCTCACGCGGTAGCAGAAGGTGCGAACAGGGTTGATGGCGTTGAGGTTGTGGTGAAACGCGTACCGGAAACCATGCAGGCGGAAGCCTTCCTGAAAGCCGGGGGGAAAACGCAAAACGCCCCGGTCGCCACCCCGCAGGAGCTGGCGGACTATGATGCCATTATCTTCGGCACACCGACCCGCTTCGGCAATATGTCAGGCCAGATGCGCACCTTCCTCGATCAAACCGGCGGACTTTGGGCATCCGGCGCGCTCTACGGGAAACTCGCAAGCGTATTCAGCTCAACCGGCACCGGCGGCGGTCAGGAGCAGACGATTACCTCAACCTGGACTACCCTTGCTCATCACGGGATGGTGATTGTGCCGATTGGCTACGGCGCCCAGGAGCTGTTTGACATTTCCCAGGTGCGTGGCGGTACGCCGTACGGCGCAACCACCATTGCCGGTGGGGATGGCTCACGTCAGCCAAGCAATGAAGAACTGTCTATCGCCCGCTATCAGGGTGAATACGTCGCGGGTCTGGCCAAAAAACTGAACGGCTAACACCCAACAGGAGGACAAGCATGCCAACTCAAGAATCCAAAGCTCACCACGTGGGCGAATGGGCAAGTTTACGCAACACCTCTCCGGAGATTGCCGAAGCTATCTTTGAAGTCGCGAAATACGATGAAAAGCTGGCCGAGCAGATTTGGGAGGAAGGTAACGATGAGGTGCTGGTGCGCGCCTTCGAAAAAACGGATAAAGACTCGCTCTTCTGGGGCGAGCAAACCATCGAACGTAAAAACGTCTAAGCGTTCCCCCCCGCCGCAGCGGGGGGTTCTCCTTTACTTCGCCGCGTTATTCATCACCGCATTGAATTTATCGACAGGACAGAAGCCGTTCGCATCCACCGGGCAGCCTTTCAGCTCCAGCGTCACGCGCTGCGCGGGGGACTTCAGCGATAGCACGCTGGCGTTACGCAGCTGCTCTGAACTCTGGTAGACATACTCAATTTTCATCAGCTCCTGATTGGCGTTTTTGTCATGCCAGCGCTGGAAGACAATCTTGCCGCCGATCGGGGTACGTTCCTGCTGGTCGTGCAGCTGATAGGGTTTGAAATCCAGGGCGGTGAGCAGGGAAGCAATGTTCGAATCATGCCCCACCAGCAGGGTGATCTTAGGCGCTTTCGCCTGCTCGGTGACCAGGGTTTTATCAATGTACTTCACCAGCGGCTTCGCCACGTTTTGCGCCACCTCGGTGGAGGTAAACAGCGAGTCCTGATAGCCGTTCTTCAGCTTAGACAGCACGCGCCACTGCTGGTCGGTTTTGATTTCGCCCCAGGCCACCTGGTCGGCCGGGAAGCCTTCGTAATACTGCAGCGTGAACGCATCCACCAGCGAGTTGCCCACCTTCAGCGGCCCGGATACGCCAGGCTCTTTTTCATAGTCGGCGCTAAAGGTATCTTTCGCGTCCGCCAGCGAGCAGACCTTTTTCTCTTTGCAGGACGGAGAATCGGCGTAGTTCGTCATTTGCTCCAGCAGCTTATAGCTTTCGGTAAGCTGCATTTTCTGCCGCTCGGACTCCATCGCCTTGAGCGCTTTTTCGCGGAATTCCGGCGAGTTATCGGTAATCACCGGATTAAAGGTCGGATCCATGGTGCCCATTTTTTCCTGATGGTGCACGGGAACGTCGCAGCCCGGGAACGCGCCGGTGATGAAGAACTGCGCGGTGGCGACGGTACGCTGCAGGCTGTTGGCGTAAGCATAAACGCTATCCGCCGCCGGGCATTCTCCCGTCTTCACCATCCCCTGCTGCGCCAGCCACTCGCGCATGTAATGGCCCATATAGACTTCCAGCACGCCGCCCTTGGTGGTGAGCTGACCGCCCGGCACCTCCCACTCCGGCCACTGCTTCGGCGTGGACTGCTCCAGCACGCTGCCGTTATTGGCGAGCGGCGCGCGCAGGTTGTGACGACTCATGATTAAAACTTGCTCCAGCTGATACCCTTCCGGCGTCTCTTGCGCCTGCACGCCAAACGTTGCTGAAATGGAACCGGCGACTGCCAGCGCGAGTAGTGCTTTTCTCATCCCTAATTCCTCACTCGTTTTAAAATGTCGCCTTCAGTGTGACAGATTGGTGACAATTTTCCGGGAAGCATTTCTCAAACTGATGATTAACGTGCTTACTGTGTGCACCAATAAGTTTTATAATAAAACCACACCCCACCGGAGAATTGACCGTGAAACGTACCCGCCTCGAAGAAAGCACCTGCCCCGTCGCCCGTTCGCTGGATATCATCGGCGACTGGTGGTCGCTGCTGATCGTGCGCGACGCGCTGCGCGGAATTAAACGCTTCGGCGAGTTCCAGAAAAGCCTTGGTATCGCCAAAAACATGCTGACCACGCGGCTAAAACTGCTGGTCGACGAAGGCATCCTCCGGCTTCAGCCCGCGTCCGACGGCAGCGCCTGGCAGGAGTATGTCCTGACCGAGAAGGGGCGCGCCCTGCAAACGGTGCTGGTTGCCCTCTCCCAGTGGGGGAATGAATTTTTGTTTGCTGAAAACGAATGCGGCACCGTTCTGGTCGATACCGAACAGCGCAAACCCCTGCGTAAACTGGCGCTTATCGCCGACGATGGCCGCGAACTGACGCCTGAAGAGATCGTGGCGAAACTCCCCTCCTGATAGTTCCCGACGGCAAAAGCACAAAATGCTCGCAAATATGGTTGCATTATAAAACCAAATAGCAGAGAGTTTATTCAGTTTCATCTTGAAACCAAATAACCCACTTTGCCTTGAGGTAACACACGATGACTACGCAAATCACCACCGCCCTGATTACGGGCGCCTCTTCCGGAATTGGTGCCGTTTATGCCGATCGCCTTGCCGCGCGCGGCGCTAACCTGGTGCTGGTCGCCCGTCGCGAAGATCTCCTGAAGACCCTTGCCGCCGACCTTCGCGCGCGCTACGGCGTGGCCGTCGATATTCTGGTGGCCGATCTTACCGATGAACAGGGGATCCGCGCCGTGGAAGAGGAGCTGCGCAGCAACACAGCCATTGATACGCTCATTAACAACGCGGGTACCGCCCAGATGGCGCCGTTCCTCGCAGGCGATGTGGCGCAGCATCAGGCCATTAACACCCTGAACACCACGGCGCTGATGCGTCTGACCTACGCCATCCTGCCGCGCCTGGCGCAGAACAATCGCGGCACGCTGATCAATATCGCCTCGGTGTTAGCGCTGCACGTCCGTGCCGGTAGCGCGCTCTACAGCGCCACCAAGGCGTGGGTTCTGAGCTTTACCCGTGGGTTACAGGAAGAATTTGCCGACAGCAGCGTGCGCATTCAGGCCGTGCTGCCCGCCGCCACGGCGACGGAAATCTGGAGCCATTCGGGCGTCACGGTGAACGATCTGCCGGAAGGATCGGTGATGACCACCGACGATATGGTGGATGCATCGCTGGCGGGTCTGGATCAGGGTGAACCGATCACCATCCCGCCGATGCATGACGCTGGCCTGTGGGATCGCTACGAAGCGGCGCGTCTTGAGCTGTTCAACAGCGCGCGCACCGGCATTCCGGCACCGCGCTACGCAAAACAGTAGCCTAACGCTCAAGCTGGTCGCCGTACTCGCTCATCCAGGCGGCCAGCGGGGAGAGTGCGTCCTGCAGGGTTAACCCCAGCGCGGTGATTTGATACTCCACACGCGGGGGGATCTCCGGGTAGACCGTCCGCGTCACCAGCCCGCGCTGCTCAAACAGGCGCAGCTGCTTCGTCAGCTCTTTCTGCGTGATGGGGGCAGCGGCCCGCAGCAGATCGCCAAAGCGTACGGGCGTGTTAAAGACAATCAGGCGGTAGAGAATAGGGATCGCCCATTTACCGGAAATCAGGTTAACAAACTGCGTCATCGGGCAGGTATACGCCTCAGATTTTTTTTCACAGCACACCTCCAGCATTTCTGCCATAGCACACCTCTTGCCTCTTTAGTATCCATTTGGTACCTGGTTTCCTTTCGATACTAACGTTTCTATAGTGCTTTCTCCAGAGACATTTCAGGAGAAGAACATGGGTCGTTTAACAGATAAATATACGCTGATTACCGGCGGCACCAGCGGCATCGGTCTTGCCACCGCGCAGGCGTTTATCGCCGAAGGCGCGCGCGTCGCCGTGACCGGACGCAACCCGGACACCCTCGCCGAAGCAGAACGTATTCTTGGCGATAAGGCCTGGGTGATCCCGACCGATGCGGGAGATATCGCCTCACAAAAAGCGCTGGCGGAAACCCTCGCCGCCCGCTGGCCACGCCTGGACGCGGTGTTTCTCAACGCCGGCGACGTAACGCACGCGCCGCTGGAAGCCTGGCAGGAGGAGGCGTGGGACCGCCTGATGGGCATCAACCTGAAGGGGCCGTTCTTTTTAATTCAGGCGCTGCTGCCGCTGCTGAATAACCCGTCGTCGGTGATCCTCTGCGGCTCGGTGAGCGCGCGTATCGGCCTGCCCACCAGCAGCGTGTATGCCGCGAGCAAGGCTGCCCTGCTGTCGCTGGCGCGCACGCTGTCGGCGGAGCTGCTGCCGCGCGGGATCCGCGTCAACGGCCTGAGCCCCGGTCCGGTGGAAACCCCGGCGTTTACCAAAACGGGCTTAAGCGAGGAGGCGCTTAACGCGATGATGGCGGAGATCATCAAGCTGGTGCCGCTCGGCAGAATGGGCTCGACGACGGAGCTGGCAAAAGCCGCGCTCTATCTGGCGTCCGACGAGTCGAGCTACACGGTGGGAACGGAGCTGCTGGTGGACGGCGGAATGGGGAGTTTGTAACTCAAAAGGCGCTGATGCCGGTGATAATGCCGACATACAGCGCCGCCCATGCGCAGGCGGAAAGCAGGCTGACGGCGTAGACCTTGACTGCATTCAGCCTGAGCATGCCCGCCGCCAGCGGCACGATGTAGCGCAACACCGCCAGAAAACGCGACGTAAACAGCACGATGACACCGTTCTTTTGCAACTGATGCTGTACCCGCAAGAACTTATCGGCATGCTTTGAGGTGAAACGCGTGACCAGCCGGGTGTGCCCCATCAGCTGGCCGATATGGTAGTTCAGCACCGAACCCGCCGTTGCCCCCAAAACTATGGCCAGCCACGCCAGTGCAGAATGCATGCTCGTCTGGCTAACGGTAATGCCCGCCAGCAGCATCACCGAGGCGGGCGGCAGCACGGAGGAGATCAGCACCGTCGATTTACTCAGCGCCATCACAAATAACAGCGCGAAAAGATGTGCCGGATACAGCGCAAAATGATTCAGCAGATTATCAAACCACGCCATTACCCTCTCCTTCGTTGATTATTTAATCCTCCATTAGAAATGAATTAACCTAAATAAACCCTCAACATTTTATTAATAAAAATCGTCTAAACCGTTCTTAAACATTATTTAATTTTCTGAGCGGTAAATTTAAATAAGCGTATTATTCCTATCGTTTTACAACGATCTCGTTATGGCGAGGCTCCTGTACAAATACACGTTATCGCTCTGGTAGGTTCGAGAGAACCGACACAGGGTAAAACAGGCACTGTCGAATCAAGGCTTTGTCAGTATAACTTCCCTCGCGGGATACGGTGTACAGTGCTGAACCCAGGACGTGGGGATCTCCTCTTCGACATGCCCTGTCTTGCTCGCCCCTGAGAGATGTTATTATTCAAAGGGAATTCACTATGTCTTACGCTATTCACAACCAGAATCTGGCATTCAATGACAGCGCCATTGCGCAATATATGAATACCGATTTTATTGTCCTCGATATTTCATTATGCGTGGCGCTGGCGCGCGAGCAATTCTTCGAAAAATTAAAAGACGACGATATTCCGTCTCATATTTTTATTGAAGACAATGGCCGCCTGGCGGGCATGATTGCCGTGCGTAAATTGCTGCAAACCGCCGATACGGTACAGCCGGTGAAATCGCTGATGATTTCGCAGTTTTTGCAGGTCAAACCGGAGGATGAACGTGCCGACGTTGCCGGACTGCTGGCACACGGCGGCGCGGATGTGGTGCCCGTGGTCACCCACGGCAAGCTCGTCGGCTGCCTGACCGAGCGCGAAATCGCCCATCTGCTGGAAGATGACGTCACCGAAGACGCCCAGCTTCAGGGGGCGACGCTGCCGCTGGAGAAGCCCTATCTGGACACCAGCCCGTATAGCCTGTGGAAGAAACGTTCCGTCTGGCTGCTGCTGCTGTTTGTCGCGGAGGCCTACACCAGCTCGGTGATCCAGCATTTTGAAGAGGCGCTGGAGTCCGCCATCGCGCTGGCGTTCTTTATTCCGCTGCTGATCGGCACGGGCGGCAACAGCGGGACGCAGATCACCTCCACCCTGGTGCGCGCCATGGCGCTGGGGGAAGTCCGCCTGCGCGACGTTGGCCGCGTGCTGCGTAAAGAGATGACCACCTCGCTGATGATTGCCGCCACGCTCGGTGTCGCCGGGTGCATTCGCGCCTGGATGATGGGGATTGGGCTGGAAATTACGCTTATCGTCAGCCTGACGCTGGTGTGCATTACGCTCTGGAGTGCGATTGTGTCGTCCGTGATCCCGATGGTGCTCAAGCGCTGCGGCATTGACCCGGCGGTCGTCTCCGCGCCGTTTATCGCGACGCTTATCGACGGCACCGGGCTGATTATCTACTTTAAGATCGCGCAATATACGCTGGGGCTGGAGTAACGCGGTCCGCCAGCTGGATCACCGCTCGCGAAAACACCTCAATCGCCAGGGCGACATCTTCAGCCATCACCGATTCCGCCGGATGGTGGCTGACGCCCCCTTTGCAGCGCACAAACAGCATGCCGACCGGCCAGCGTTCCGCGATGGCAATCGCATCGTGGCCCGCACCGCTGGGGAGCGATAGCGAGCGCCCCTGTACCGCTGTGACGGCCTCCTCCAGCACGTTTTGCAGGTGGATATCGCACGGCGTGGCGGCAATGCGGTAAAACTCCTCGGCGCTGAAGTCCAGACCGCGGCGCGATGCGATCGCCTGGGCATGTTCCAGCAGGTCGTTAAGCAACCGATCAAGCGGCGCATCCTGCGGACCGCGAATATCCAGCGAGAGCTGAACCTCGCCGGGGATTACGTTCACCGCCCCCGGCAGACAGCGCAGCTCGCCAACCGTCGCTACCAGGTTGCCGCCCTGCTGTCGGGTAGCGTTTTCAATGATAACCATCCACTCGGCGGCGGCGGCCAGCGCGTCCCTGCGGTGGAGCATCGGTACGGTTCCCGCGTGCCCGGCCTCGCCGGTAAAGCGGCAGTTCAGACGGCGCGCGCCGTTAATGGCTTCCACCACGCCAAGGGCGAGCGCCTCCTGCTCAAGGCATGGCCCCTGCTCAATATGCAGCTCCAGATAGGCGCTGAAATCCTCCTGACGGCGCGCGGCATGCAGCACGCGGGCAGGATCGAGCCCCACCAGGGTCATAGCCTGCGCCACGCTGATTCCGCTGGCGTCGGCTTTCTCCAGCCAGCCCTGCGGCCAGGTGCCGGTAATGCCCCGGCTGCCTAACAGCGTAATGCCGAAGCGGGTTCCCTCTTCGTCGCAAAAGCCGACAATCTCGATGGCCTGCGCCAGATGCACACCCTGCTGGTGCAGGCTGTCCACTACCTCAATGGCGGTGAGCACCCCAAGCATGCCGTCGTAGCGCCCGGCATTGCGCACGGTATCGAGATGCGAGCCGAGCAGCACCGCCTGCGTCCCTTCCTGCGCGCCCTCATAGCGTCCACAGATGTTGCCCACGCTGTCCTGCCAGACGGTCATTCCCGCCTGGCTCATCCACTGCCCCACCAGCTGGTTGGCCTGCAGATGCTGGGTGGAGAGATAGACCCTCGTCAGCGCATCCGGGGTTTCGCTGATGGCGGCCAGCGCGTCGGCGCGGGCCATCACCCGTTCTGCCGCCGGGCTCATTGCGGCGTCTCGCGGTGATAGTGGTCCCACGCGGCCTGCATGGCGGCCCCCTGCGTGGTGGAGAATTTCAGGTAGTTCAGCACCGACTCCAGCGCGCTCAGGGTGGTCATCACGCAGTCTTTGCGCGCGTTGTAGCCCATGGTGCCGATGCGCCACACTTTGCCGTGCAGCGGGCCAAACGAGGTGCCGATTTCAATCCCGAAATCCTCCAGCATCAGCTTACGCACCTGGTCGCCGTTGACGCCCTGCGGGATAACCACGCCCAGCACGTTGTTCATCTTGTGCTTCAGGTCGCCGAAGGTCTCCAGCCCCATCGCCTGAATGCCCTTCAGGAGCGCATCGCCGTGCAGCCTGTGGCGAGCGATGCCGTTATCCAGCCCTTCCTGCAGGATAAGACGCGCGCACTCGCGGGCGCCAAACAGCGCGGTGGTGGCTTCGGTGTGGTGGTTAAGACGTTCCGGCCCCCAGTAGTCCATTACCATGCCGAGATCGAAGTAGTTGGAGTAGATCATCTCCTCGTCGCCGTCGCGGTGGGCGTCGGTGCGTATGCCTTCCTCAACGCATTTGCGGCGGCGGATCGCCTCCTCCATGCGCGCGCTCAGGGTGATCGGCGAGGTGCCCGACGGGCCGCCGAGGCACTTCTGCATCCCGGCCGAGACGGCATCCAGCCCCCAGGCGTCGGTCTCCAGCGCGTTACCGCCGAGCGACGCGGTGGCGTCCGTGTAAAACAGCACGTCGTAGCGGCGGCAGATCGCACCCAGCTCCGCGAGCGGCTGCAGCATGGTGGTGGAGGTATCGCCCTGCACGGTCAGCAGCAGGCGCGGACGAATACGCTTAATCGCATCCTCGACCTGGTCCGGGGTAAACACCTCGCCCCACGGCACCTCGATGGTATGCACCTCCGCGCGGCAGCGGCGGGCAATTTCGCACAGCAGATGACCAAAGCGGCCAAAGACCGGCACCAGCACCTTATCTCCCGGGCGGATGGCGGAGACCAGAATGGCTTCAATTCCCGCGCGGGAGGTGCCGTCCACCAGCATCGTCCAGCGGTTCTCGGTGCGGAACACCCCGCGATAGAGCGCCATCACCTCGTTCATGTAGTGGGTCATGGCAGGATCGTACTGGCCGATCAGCTGGCTCGACATGGCGCGCAGCACGCGCGGGTCGGCGTTGATCGGGCCCGGCCCCATCAGCAGGCGCTGGGGCGGGTTGATTTGCGGAAAGCGTGCGATATCCATTTGTCAGTCCTTATCAGTTGAGGCCGCGCACGGAGGAGATGAACTGCTTCAGTTCCGTGGTCTGCGGGTTGGCGAACAGCGTTTTGCTGTCGCCCTGCTCCCAGACTTTCCCCTGGTGCATAAACACCACGCGGTCGCCCACTTCGCGGGCAAAATTCATTTCATGGGTAACCAGTATGAGCGTCATCCCCTCGGCCGCCAGCTGCTCCAGCACCTTGAGCACTTCGCCCACCAGCTCCGGGTCGAGCGCGGAGGTGATCTCGTCGCAGAGTAAAACTTTAGGCGACATCGCCAGCGCGCGGGCAATCGCCACGCGCTGCTGCTGGCCGCCGGAGAGGCTCGACGGGTAGTAATCCAGACGATCGCCTAAGCCCACTTTCTCCAGCATGCGCTGCGCCAGCTCGCGGCATTCGGCGGCGCTTTTCTTCAGCACCCGACGCGGGGCGAGCATCACGTTTTCCAGCGCCGTCATGTGTGGGAACAGGTTGAAGCTCTGAAACACCATCCCGACCGAGCGGCTGATTTCGCGCGCCTGAGAATCCCGGTCGGTAATGGTCATGCCGCCCAGCTTGATGCTGCCGTCCTGATAGCCTTCCAGGCCGTTGATGCAGCGCAGCAGCGTGCTTTTGCCCGATCCGCTGCGCCCGATAATGGAGATCACCTGGCCCATGTCGATATCCAGATCGACGCCCTTGAGCACGTGGTTATCGCCGTAGTACTTCTGCACCTGATTAATGGTGATGAGAGGCATTGAATTTCGTCTCCAGATAGCGGCTGTAGCGCGACAGCGGATAACACAGAATAAAGTAGCCGAGCGCCACCAGCGCAAAGACCTTAAACGGCTGATACGTCACGTTGGTCAGCATGGTCCCGGCCTTGGTCAGCTCAATAAAGCCGATGATCGACGCCAGCGCGGTGCCTTTGATCACCTGAACGGCAAAGCCGACCGTCGGGGCGATGCCGATGCGCAGCGCCTGCGGGGCGACAACGCGAAACAGGGTCTGGCCGAAGGTCAGCCCCAGACAGCGCGACGCTTCCCACTGCCCTTTCGGCAGGGCGCGAATGCTGCCGTTCCAGATATCGAGCAGAAACGCGCTGGTGTAGAAGGTGAGCGCCAGCGAGGCGGCGGTCCAAGGCGAAACGTCGATGCCGAACAGCGCCACGCCGAAGAAGGCCAGGAACAGCTGCATCAGCAGCGGCGTGCCCTGAAACAGCTCAATATAGCCGCGGATGATGCGCCTGACAGTGCGCCCGCCCGTGAGGCGCAGCAGCAGGAGCGGCAGCGTCACCGCCGCCCCGCCGACAAACGCCACCAGCGACAGCAGCACCGTCCAGCGTCCGGCCAGTAGCAGGTTGCGAATAATGTCCCAGTCGGTAAAGGTGGTCATCATGCCTGCACCCCCAGCCATTTGCGTCCCGCCGCCATCATCAGCTGGCGCAGGGTAATCGACAGCGCTAAGTAAATCCCGGTTGTCACCAGATAAACCTCAAAGCTCAGAAACGTTCTGGACTGGATCAGGTTGGCGGCGAAGGTCAGCTCTTCATACGAGACCTGCGACACCACCGACGAGCCGAGCATCACGATGATGCACTGGCTCACCAGCGCCGGGTAAATGCGCTGCAGCGCGGGCGGCAGCACCACGCGGATAAAGGTCTGCAGGCGGGTCAGCCCCAGCACGCGTCCGGCCTCCCACTGCCCTTTCGGCGTGACCTGAATGCCCGCGCGGATAATCTCTGTGCTGTAGGCGCCCAGGTTCACCACCATGGCCAGCAGCGCCGCTTCCCCGGCCGTCATATTCAGCCCGAGATTCGGCAGGCCGAAGACGATGAAAAACAGCTGCACCACAAACGGCGTGTTGCGGATAATTTCCACGTAGCCGCCCCAGATCCGGCTGAACCAGGTTTTGCGTCCGCTGCGGATCGCCGCCCCGAAAATCCCTATCGCCAGCCCGCCTACGGTGGCCATCACCGTCAGCTGAACGGTGACCCACAGCCCCGCCAGCAGCTCCGGCCAGTGCGGCCAGAGCGCGGAGAAATGAAGTTGCTCAGTCATCGGCTCAGGCGCCAAGGTTTGCCGGCAGCGGGGCCTTCAGCCATTGCTCGGACAGGCCGTTCAGCGTGCCGTCCTTGATGCCCTGCTCAATCAGCGCATCCACCTTTGCCTTCAGGGCCGGTTCGTTTTTCTTCAGGCCAATAAAGCACGGCGAATCTTTCAGCATAAAGCTCGGCACCGGGGCTTTATCCGCGTTCTGGCGCGAAATGGCCGCCACCACGAGGTTGCCAGTTGCCACGTACTGCACCTGTCCGGAGAGGTAGGCGGAGAGCGTGGTGTTGTTATCCTCGTAGCGCTTCACGTCCGCGTCTTTCGGCGCCAGGCCGGTCAGCACCATGTCCTCCACCGCCCCGCGCGTCACGCCGATGGTTTTTCCGCTCAGCGCGGCGGCATCTTTCAGCTCGGCGCCTTTCGGACCAAACACGCCGAGGAAGAACGGCGCGTAGGCGCGGCTAAAGTCGATCACCTTCTCGCGCTCCGGGTTTTTACCGAGGCTTGAAATGACCAGATCCACCTTATCGGTTTGCAGATACGGCACGCGGTTGGCGCTGGTCACCGGCACCAGCTGCAGCTTGAGCTTCATCTGTTTGGCCAGATAGCGCGCCATGTCGATGTCATAGCCCTGCGGCTGCAGGTCGGTCCCCACCGAGCCAAACGGCGGGAAGTCCTGCGGAACGGCAATGCGGATGGTGCCGCGCTTCTCGATATCCTGAAGCTGGTCAGCCTTTGCCGGCAGCTGTGTGAAGAGACATGCGGCCCCGGCCAGTGCAATCAACAATTTTTTCATGGTGCTTCCCCGTAACGTTAACATGAAACAAAAGATTCTTTGAATGTGATTTTGCAACTAATGTGCCAGATAGGGCGAAGCGGGAAATATTCTTGTAAAGCCTGATAAAACGGGGAAGGGTCGAAAAAACGAGCGTTTTCCCGACCCGCCACATGCACCATTTTAATGCAAAGCACCACCCTGATGCCCCATTATCGCTGTTCGAGTTCGTCCAGCTGCTGGTAGAGGGAGGCAATCTCGTGAATGCGCGGACGGCCTTTATCGAGAATCTCATGCAGGAAGGCGTTTGCCAGCAGGTTGATCAGGCTGTTGACCGAGGAGTAGCTGTCATAGGCCGAGACGCTGTCCAGCGGGGCGCAGAGCTGCCAGCTCGCCAGCGGAAACAGGCTGTGCGCCTGCGGCTCGCACATCAGCAGCACCGGAATACCGCTGCTCTGAAGCTGCTGCATCAGCGGGCGGATGATGCGCGGGCGGCGGCGAAAGGCCATCATGACCACCAGATCGTCCGGCGTTAAATCCACCAGCTCCTCGCCCAGGCTCTGCCCCGGCTGCGGCAGAACCAGCACCTGACCGCGCGCCTGCAGCAGCTGCTGGCGCAGGTGCAGCGCCGCCGGATAGGCGTTACGCATGCCGATAATGACGATGCGCCGCGCCTTCACCATGCAGGCCATGGCGTCGGCAAACTGCTGCGCGTCGAGGGCATTGACCCACTGGGTCAGGTTCGCCATCTCCTGCTTATAGTGGCGCGCCAGCAGCGTATTGCCCTGCACCGCGTCGCGGTTATCGGTGAGCGGCATCCCGCTCTGGCGCAGGGTGCGCAGCTCGTCGCGCATGTCCTTATATTTCTCATAGCCCAGACGCTTAAACAGACGGCTGACCGTGGCTTTCGACACCCCGCTCAGCTGCGCCAGCTCGGCACTGTTGTAGCTAATCAGGTCGTCAAAATGGTCGAAAATAAAGTCCGCCACCCGCTGCTCCTGCGGCGACAGCGACGGGTACTGTGCTTTCAGACGTTCATCCAGTTGTTCCATAGCGCCTCTGTAACTTTTGTTTCATCACATTGTACCTTTTATTATGCGTATTCATTATACGTGCCAGTTTACTGAAACTTTTCTTTCAGATCTGGAACAGCTTTTGCAGCACCTTGTGACTTTCAGGGTTACGAGGACGCTTTATGCAAAGTAATGTCTCCACGCACGGCATGGCCGTTGCGCCCCACCATCTTGCCAGCCAGAGCGCGCTGGCGGTACTGCGCGAAGGCGGCAGCGCGATAGAGGCGATGGTCGCCGCGGCGGCCACCGTTGCCGTGGTTTACCCGCACATGAACGGGCTGGGCGGCGATGGCTTCTGGCTTATCGTGCCGCCGGAAGGCGAACCTGTCGCCATTGATGCCAGCGGCGCGGCGGGATCGCGTGCAACGCTCGCCGCCTACGACGGGCTGGCGCATATTCCCCACCGCGGCCCCCGCGCGGCGCTGACCGTCGCCGGCACGGTGAGCGGCTGGGACGAGGCGCTGAAGGTCTCGCGCGAGATGACCGGCAAGGCGCTGCCGCTGGCCCGCCTGCTGGCCGACGCCATTGACTATGCGAAGAACGGCACGCCGGTCACGGCCTCGCAGGCCCATGCCACGGCCAGCAAATTCGACGAGCTGAAGCACATCCCCGGCTTCGCGGAAACCTGGCTGGTGGACGGCAAGCCGCCAGAGGTCGGGAGCCGCTTTTACCAGCCCGCCATGGCCACGACGTTGACGCGCCTGGCGGAGGACGGTCTGGACAGCTTTTACCGCGGCCCGCTGGCGGACGTGCTGGCGCAAGGCATGGAGACGCTGGGCCTGCCCGTGACGCTGGCCGATTTGCGCACGCACGTCGCCCGGCGCACCGCGCCGCTGAGGCTGCAGCATCAGCAGGGGGAGATTTTTAACCACGCCCCGCCGACGCAGGGGCTGGTCTCGCTGGCGATACTCGGCATCATCGACCGCCTGAATATGGCGGAGGCCGACGACGCCGACACCATTCACCGCATCGTTGAAGCCACCAAGCTGGCCTTTGGCCTGCGCGATGCCCACATCACCGACCCGCGCGAGCTGAAAACCGATATTCAGGGTCTGCTGGATCCCGCCGCCCTGCAGGCGTTTGCCGACAGGGTTGACGACGGACGCGCCGCGCCGTGGGGCACCGGAAAAGGCCCCGGCGATACGGTGTGGATGGGAGTGATGGACAGCAGCGGGCTTGCCGTGTCGTTTATCCAGAGTATCTATCACGAGTTCGGCAGCGGCGTGGTGCTGCCCGACACCGGCATCGTCTGGCAGAACCGGGGGGCATCGTTCAGCCTCGATCCCGATAGTCTTCTGGCCCTCGCGCCGGGCAAGCAGCCCTTCCATACCCTGAACCCGGCGGCGGCGCGTCTTAAGGACGGGCGCGTGATGGTCTACGGATCGATGGGCGGCGACGGCCAGCCGCAAACCCAGGCCGCGCTCTTTACCCGCTACGCGATTCAGGGCGTGCCACTGCAGGAGAGCATTTCCCGCCCGCGCTGGCTGCTGGGGCGCACCTGGGGACAAACCTCGGACACGTTAAAGCTGGAAGGACGCTTTACCGCTGAGACGGTCTCACGGCTTCAGGCGCTCGGACACGAGGTGGAAATCTTCCCTGACTTCAGCGAAGCGATGGGCCACGCGGGCGCGATTGTCCGCCACCCCAACGGGCTGTTCGAAGGGGCATTTGACCCGCGCAGCAACGGCGCGGCCGCCGGATTCTGAGGAGAAAACAATGACGACACAACAACCCGACTGGCAGGCGTATCTGGCGCAAATGGAGTCCGTGCTCGGCGTGACGCTGGACGATGCCCGCCGCGCCGAGCTGCAGGTGCAGTTCAGCCGCATTGCAAGCATGGCCGCCCCGCTGATGGCGCTGCCGCTCGACGACCGTCTGGAGATCGCTGGAGTGTACAAAGCATGAGGCTACACGAGATGAGTATCAGCGCGATCCAGCATGCGCTGGGCGCGGGCGAGCTGAGCGCTCGCGAGATTGCCCGCCAGACGCTGGAGGCGATTGCGCGCGTTAACCCGCAGATCGGCGCCTGGACCGCCGTGACGGAAGCACGCATGCTCGCCGAGGCCGAGAGCATCGATACCCTGCGCCGCGAAAAGCGCCCCCTGCCGCCGCTGGCGGGCGTACCCTACGCGGTAAAAAACCTGTTCGACGTTGCCGGCCACACCACCCTTGCCGGGGCAGAGCTGTTCAGCCAGCGCCCCGCCGCGGCCGCTGACAGCTTCGCGGTGCGCCAGCTGCGCAGCGCGGGCGGGCTGCTGACCGGGATGGTGAACATGGACGCCTACGCCTACGGCTTCACGACCGAAAACAGCCACTACGGCACGACGCGTAACCCGCACGATCTGGCGCGCATTGCGGGCGGCTCGTCCGGCGGCTCGGCCGCCGCCGTGGCCGCCGGGCTGGTGCATTTTTCGCTCGGCACCGACACCAACGGCTCGATTCGCGTTCCGGCCTCCCTGTGCGGCATCTACGGCCTGAAGCCCACGTTTGGCCGCCTGTCACGATCCGGCAGCCATCCGTTTGTCGCGAGCCTCGATCATATCGGCCCCTTTGCCCGCCGCGTGTGCGATCTGGCGTCCGTATACGATGCGCTGCAGGGCCGGGACAGCAGCGACGCTTTTCAGGCAGAGAGCTCGCGCGAGCAGACGCGCCCCCTGCTCGACCTCGGGCTCGACGGCCTGCGCTGCGCGGTGCTCGGCGGCTACTTCACCACCTGGTGCGACGCGGATGCCAGAGACGCCGTGGCGCGGGTGGCGAAGGCGCTCGACGTGCAGGATGAGCTGCAGTTCCCTGATGCCGAACTGGCGCGTTCCGCGGCGTTTATCATCAGCGCCTCCGAAGGGGGAAATCAGTACCTGCCTGCGCTTCGCCGCGAGCCCGATCGGTTTGAGCCGCACTCCCGGGAACGCCTGCTGGCAGGCGCAATGATCCCCTCCGCCTGGTACATTCAGGCCCAGCGGTTTCGCGCGCACGCCCGGCAGGCGTTTAAAACCCTGTTCGCGCAGGCCGATGTGCTGATCGCTCCGGCAACGCCGCGCAGCGCCACGCTCGCGGGTGAGCAGACCATGGAGATTAACGGTCAGCCGCTCCCCATTCGCGCCAGCATGGGGATGCTGACCCAGCCGATTTCATTTCTGGGCCTACCTGTGACCACCGTTCCGCTGCGCACCGCCCAGGGTGCGCCGATTGGCCTGCAGCTGATTGCCGCGCCGTTTAACGAGCAGGCCTGCCTGCGCGTAGCGCGCGTGCTGGAAGAGAGTGGGATCGCCGACGCGCGTCCGGCGGAGGTGGCCGCATGATGAATCACGATGACATTAACCTGCCGTGGGTGGTTGCCGAGGTGACCGCCGCGTTTTACCGCTATGAAGACGCGCTGGTGAGCAACAACGTTGCGGTGCTGGACGAGCTGTTCTGGCACGACAAAAACACGGTGCGTCTGGGGGCGGGTGAAAACCTGTATGGGATTGATGAAATCCGCGCATTTCGCGCGGCGCGCCCCGCCGCCGGGCTGCAGCGGACGCTGCGTCACACCGTGATTACCACCTTCGGGGAGGATTATGCCGTGTGCAGCACCGAGTTTACCCGCGAGGGCACGGATCGCATTGGCCGCCAGCAGCAGACGTGGGTGCGGTTTGCCTACGGGTGGCGGATCGTGGCGGCGCAGGTGAGTTTGATGGTGTAACGCTGAAAAACCCGCCCGGTGGCGCTGCGCTTACCGGGCCTGCGATGTCCCGTATGCCCTGTGGGTCCTGTAGGCCGGGTAAGGCGCAGCCGCCACCCGGCTAAACACGGCTCAGTTATTTCTGAAACGGATGCACATCCCGCCAGTGGTCGGCAATCTGCTGGCGGGTACAGACCCACACCCGCTCGTGCTGCTGCACGTAATCCAGGAAACGCTGCAGCGCGCGAAAACGCCCCGGCCGCCCCAGCAGGCGGCAGTGCATGCCGATGGACATCATCTTCGGCGCGCTTTCCCCTTCTTCGTACAGCACGTCAAAACTGTCCTTCAGGTAGGTATAGAACTGCTCGGCGGTGTTAAACCCCTGCGCGGTGGCGAAGCGCATGTCGTTCGCATCCAGCGTATAGGGCACGATCAGGTGCGGTTTACGGGAGCCGTCGCCGCAGGCCACTTCCGTCCAGAAGGGCAGATCGTCGCCGTAGTAGTCGCTGTCATAGTCGAAGCCGCCGTGCTCCACCACCAGCTGGCGGGTGTTGGGGCTGTCGCGCCCGGTGTACCAGCCCGTCGGCGGCTTGCCGAAAAGGTCGGTCAACACGTGCACCGCCTTGTGAAGGTGTTCGCGCTCCTGGCTGATATCCATGCTCTGGTAGTGGATCCAGCGCCAGCCGTGGCTCACCACGTCGTAATCCGCTGCCTTGATTGCCTCGACGATCTCAGGATGACGCGCCAGCGCCATCGCCACGCCGAAGACCGTCAGCGGCAGGCCGCGCTTTTGAAATTCACCGTGGATCCGCCAGAATCCGGCGCGGCTGCCGTATTCGTAGAGGGAGTCCATCGACATGTGTTTATCCGGGTAGCTGGCCGCGCCGATAATGTCCGACAGGAACTGCTCGGATCCGGCATCGCCGTGCAGAACGTGGTTCTCCGCCCCTTCCTCATAATTGAGCACAAACTGCACGGCGATGCGCGCCTGATTCGGCCACCGCGCGTGCGGCGGGTTGCCCGCGTAGCCGCGCAGATCCCGCGGGTAATTCTGTTCAAAAAGCCCCATTGCCACCCCCAAAAATTAAAATGGATTCAGTGCCTGAAACTGTCCGCTTAACGCTTTTTTCTCCGGGAAGGCCAGATCCCCGTGCTTGCTGGTCGACAGCCCCAGCGCCACAAGCGACTCCACCATCTTCACCGCCGCGCTGACGCCGTCGATGACCGGCACGCTCAGCTCGCGCGTCAGCTCCTGCGCCAGCTGAGCCATGCCGCCGCAGCCCAGCACGATGGCGCCGCAGCCGTCCTCTTTCAGCGCCTGTATACAGCGCGCACGCACTTTTTCCTGCGCCAGACCGCTGCCGTCTTCCAGCGCCAGCACCGGGAGATCGATAGCGTGCAGCGCCGCGCAGCGATCGTGAAAGCCATACTGGTGCAGCAGATGGCGGGCAATAATCAACGTGCGCGGCAGCGTGGTGACCACCGAAAAGCGCGTCGCCACCAGCGTCGCCATATGCATGGCGGCTTCCGCAATGCCTATAACCGGCCCCTGTGCCAGCTCGCGCGCCGCCAGCAGGCCCGGATCGCCAAAGCAGGCGATGACGTGACCGTCCACGCCCTGCTCTCTGCCGAGCTTAACCTGTTCGAGAACCCCCACGGCGGCGATGGCCTCATCAAAGTGGCCTTCTATAGACGGCACGCCCGCGCTCGGGCAGACCGCGAGGATCTCCGTTCCCGGCGCCGCCACCGCGCAGGCCGCCGCGCAGATGGTTTCCGTCATCGCGAGGCTGGTGTTGGGGTTGATCACTTGTATACAGACAGAGGACATTACGACTCCTTGTGGCCGGCAAACAGCCGGGCAAAATCAGGCAGACACTCGCCCGCCCGCTCGAAGCAGAGGCTGGCGACGATATGTTCAAAATGGTGCATTAAGGCATCGCTGAGCGGCTGGAGCGCCTTCTGGCGCAGCAGATCCACAAGCTGTTCGTGATCGTTGCAGCGGCACCCCTGACGCCACGGCGCGCCCCAGGTGGCAATCACCAATGACGAGCGCTGGCTCAGGCCGGTCACCATCTCCGTCAGCACCTGGTTGCCGGAGATGGCCTGCAGCTGAATGTGGAAATTGGCGGAGTGGCGAATTGCCGCCGGGCCGTCGTACGCCTCGTGCGCCTGCTGCTCCTGGCGAATGATGGCCTCCAGCGCGGCAAGGTGCGGCGGCTGGCAGCGGGCCAGCACGTCCGGCAGGTTAGCGACCTCCAGCAGGGCGCGGGTGCGGAAGATGTGTTGCGCCTCTTCCACCGTCGGGCTGGCGACGTGTGCACCACGCTTGGGCGTTAAGGTGACCATTTGCACAGCGGCGAGTCGTTGAAGCACCTTGCGGATGCCCGTGCGGCTTACGCCAAACACCTCGGCCAGCGCCTCTTCCGGCAGTTTGCTCCCCGGCAGAAGCTGATGTTCGACTATCGCGGTCATCAGCGCCTGAAAGATCGATTCATCTTTGTCATGCAGGTCTGGCGCGGTCTGCAGGGCGTTTATGTTATTCATTCACCACTCCGTCTTTTACTCTTCGTTATCGAATCGTATACATAAAAATAAAATATTGCATACAAGATTTATTATTTTGGCCTGGATCCTGCAACACCGTCTGCACTCCCGCTTAACGGGTTTTCATTCACAGGAGCAGGTTTCATGCCAAACAGTCAAAACGCGCAGCAGGGTACGGCCGCTGATTCCGGTGCGGTTTACAGCCCACGTCTTTGCAATGAGGATCTGGCACCGACGCGTGACCAGAACTGGAGCTGGTACAACATTTTTTCGTTCTGGATGTCGGACGTTCACAGCATGGGGGGTTATGTTGTCGCCGCGAGCTTCTTTACGCTCGGGCTGGCAAGCTGGCAGGTGCTGCTTTGCCTGCTGGTGGGGATTTGCATCGTGCAGCTGTGCGCCAACCTGGTGGCCAAACCGAGCCAGATGGCGGGCGTGCCCTATGCGGTGATCAGCCGTCAGGCGTTTGGCGTCTTCGGAGCCAATATTCCGGCGGTGATCCGCGGGCTGATTGCCTTCGCGTGGTACGGAATTCAGACCTATCTGGCCGCCAACGCCCTGATGCTGGTGGCGCTGAAGTTCTGGCCGTCGCTCTCTTCGCTTACCACAGGCGCGTTCCTGGGCCTGTCGCATCTCGGCTGGATCTGCTTTGCCATTATGTGGGTACTTCAGGCGATGGTTTTCTGGCACGGCATGAGCGCCATCAAGCGCTTTATTGATATCGCCGGTCCGGCGGTCTACGTGGTGATGCTGGCCCTCGCCGGATGGATTGTATACAAGACCGGTTTTGACGGGATCTCCTTCACCCTCGCCAGCAAATCCCTGAGCGCGGGCGAGCAGACCTGGCAGATGATCACCGCGACCGCGCTGGTGGTGTCTTACTTCTCCGGCCCGCTGCTCAACTTCGGCGACTTCTCCCGCTACGGCAAAAGCATGGGCGAGATCCGCCGCGGCAACCGCTGGGGGCTACCGTTTAACTTCCTGCTGTTCTCCATCGTCACCGTAGTCATTGTCTCCGGCACCCAGTCGCTGTTTGGCCGCATGATCACCGACCCGATCGAAACCGTCAGCCGCGTGGGCAACGATCTGGCCGTGGCGATTGGCCTGCTGACGATGATCACCGCTACCATCGGGATCAACATCGTCGCGAACTTCGTCTCCCCGGCGTTTGATTTCTCTAACTGCTCGCCGCAGAAGATCAGCTTCCGCACCGGGGGCATGATTGCCGCCGTCGGCTCGATCCTGCTTACCCCGTGGAACCTGTTCAACTCGCCGGAGCTTATCCACTACACCCTGGACGTGCTCGGGGCGTTTATCGGCCCGCTGTTCGGCATTTTGATTGCCGACTTCTACCTGATTAAGCGCGGCAAGGTGTCGGTTGACGATCTGTTCGACGACACTCCAAAGGGCAAATACTGGTACCGCAACGGTTTCAACCCGAAAGCGATTGGCGCGCTGATCCCGTCCGTTGCCGTGGGCCTGGTGATTAGCTTCATCCCGGCCCTGCATGAGGTGGCAAACTTCAGCTGGTTTATCGGCGTCTTCCTCGGCGGCGTCACCTACCGCTGGCTGGCGCGGGAAGAGCGCGAGACGGCGGGCGCGACGTCGTTCAGCTCCCGCGTGGCAACGCAAAAAGAGTAATCCCCTCCTCGGGCCGCAGCTTATCTGCTGCCCGTTCATTCTGGCACCGTTCTTGCTGCGCCTTATCACCCCGCTACGCATGCACTAAGGCAGGAACCATGATGGATTATCAGACAGCTATCCGCGGCGCTTTTTTTGATATTGCCCGGGTCTGCGACAGCGCAGACGCGATTGCCCAACACGCGCGCTATCTTGAGGACGGGGTGCTGTTTATACAGAACGGAAAAATTCTGGCGCAGATGCCGTGGCAGGAGGGCGAGCAGTATCTCGACCCCCACAAGGGCTACACCGACCTGCGCGGCAGGCTGCTGCTGCCCGGTTTTGTCGATACCCACGTCCATTATCCGCAAACGGAGATGATCGGGGCTTTTGGCGAGCAGCTGCTGGAGTGGCTGACCACCTACACCTTCCCGGTGGAGAGCCAGTTTTCCGATGAAACCTACGCGAAAGAGATCGCCGAATTTTTCATTAGCCAGCTGGTGAGCAACGGCACCACCACCGCGCTGGTGTTTTGTACGCTGCATCCGGAATCGGTCGAGGCGCTGTTTACCGAAGCCCTGCGCCTGAACATGCGCCTTATCGCCGGAAAGGTGATGATGGACAGACACACGCCGGACTACCTGAGCGAAGACGCGAAGCAGAGCTACCGGCAGACGCGGGCGCTGATCCAGCGCTGGCACCACCGGGGACGGCTGGGCTACGCTATTACCCCGCGCTTTGCGCCGACCTCATCCCCCGAGCTGCTCGCCGCGGTCAGCCTGCTCAGAGAGGAGTTCCCGGATACCTGGATGCAGACCCACCTGAGCGAAAACCCCAACGAAGTAGCCTGGGTGAGCGATCTCTGGCCGGAGCACGAGCGCTATCTGGACGTGTATCACCACTACGGCCTGACCGGCGAGCGCAGCGTGTTTGCCCACGCGATCCATCTGCACCACAGCGAGTGGCAGTGCCTGCACGACACCGGTTCGGCGGTGGCGTTCTGCCCCACCTCTAACCTGTTTCTCGGCAGCGGGCTGTTTCGCCTGCCCGCCTGCTGGCAGCACAGGGTGCGGATGGGCATCGGCACCGACGTCGGGGCGGGCACCACCTTCAGCATGCTGCGCACCCTGGGTGAGGCCTACAAGGTGGGCCAGCTCCAGAGCTACCGCCTTCGCGCCAGCGAGGCGTTTTATCACGCCACGCTGGGCGGCGCGCACGCCCTCCGGCTGGACGATAAGATTGGCAACTTCACGCCCGGCAAAGAGGCGGATTTCGTGGTGATCGACCCCGACGTGACGCCGCTGCAGCGCCTGCGCAATCGCCGCTGCCAGGATATCTACGAGCAGCTTTTTGTGCTGATGACCCTCGGCGACGAGCGCAACATCAGCGAGACCTGGGTCAACGGCGAGCGGGTGTGGTCAACTGCCCCGGTAGGTTGACCACCCGCCGGGCGCAATCACAAACGGCAGGTGGAAATGTTCGTCTGCCGTTTCTCCCGTCACAAAATCAATTTGCGCGCAGGGCCAGATCGTGTCGCGACCGGTTTCGCTAAACCACGCGCCGATCTCCGCCACCAGCCGATAGCGGCCCGCGGGCAGAGAGGGAACGAACGCGGCGATGCGCCCCTGGGCGTTGGTCACGCCCGTGGCCAGCGTGTTCCCTTCCTGTTGTAGATGAACCGTCACGCCCTCTGCGGGTTTGCCCGTTGAGATATCCAGAATATGGGTGCTAAGTGTGCTCATTCGCTAATGACTCCTTCCAGCCGTAGCAGCGTAATTTCCCGCAGCTGTTCCAGCGCGGCACGGACTTCCTGCGCGTCGTTGTTCTCCAGCCGCGCGTGCAGCGCCTGTAAAATCTCCTCGCCGCTGCGGCCCTTCGCGCGGATCAGAAAGACGCGTCCGAAGCGGGCCTCGTAGCGGGCATTGCCCTCGCGCAGCGCCCGGGCAAGGTCAGCATCGCGATCGTTCACCTCGCCCTGCTCCTGGCGCGACAGCGCCGCCTCCGCCTGTGAACCAGCGGGCTTTTCCCCGATGCGCGGATGGGCGTTCAGGGCTTGCGCCAGCGCCGCTTCATCCCAGTTTTGCGTCAGCGCGTTTGCCGTACTGAACAATTCGTCCCGGCTGGCGTAGGGTCGCCTCAGAGCCAGCGCATCGGCCCACTCGGGGAGCGCCACGCAGGGATGAATCAGCGCTAACGCCTTTTCGTGGGGAAGATGATTGAAGTCGTGCAGTGCGATCATAGTGTCTCCTTTATTGTCTTTCTCCGGGTTATTGCACAAACCACGCCACTCTGAACGCGGGCGTGAAACAGTCGATTCCGTATAGCTCAACTGGAAATTTTTGATTCAAAAAAAGGCACGTTCACCGTGTTTGCGCACCTTAGCAGTGCAAACGTCCCCCTCACAACGCCGTTTTCGCCTCTCTGCAGCCTGGTACGCAAATTGCTGAATGTCTTTACACCCTGCAAAAGGAGAGAAGCATGAGAGCAATCGTCATTGGTGCGGGTATTGGCGGCCTGAGCGCCGCCGTCGCGCTGAAGAAAGCGGGTATCGACTGTACCGTGTTTGAAGCCGTCAAAGAGATCAGGCCCGTCGGGGCGGCCATCTCCATCTGGCCGAACGGCGTGAAATGCATGCAGCACCTCGGCATGGGCGACATCATCGAGACGTACGGCGGTCCGATGCGTTTTATGGCCTACAAGGATTACCGGCGCGGCGACACCCTGACCCGCTTCAGCCTTGCCCCGCTGGTTGAGCGTACCGGCGGGCGTCCCTGCCCCGTCTCGCGCGCCGAGCTTCAGCGCGAAATGCTGGACTTCTGGGGGCGCGACAAGGTGCAGTTCGGCAAGCGCGTCGAACGCGTCCATGAAGACGACGCGGGCGTGAACGTGACCTTCACCGACGGCACCACGGCAGCCGGCGATTTTCTGATTGCCGCCGACGGCAGCCACTCCGCCGTGCGCCCGTACGTGCTGGGGTATACCCCGGAGCGCCGCTACGCCGGGTACGTGAACTGGAACGGGCTGGTGAAGATTGACGAAGAAATCGCCCCGGCGCACCAGTGGACAACCTTCGTTGGCGAAGGCAAACGCGTGTCGCTGATGCCCGTTTCCGGCGGACGCTTCTACTTCTTTTTTGACGTGCCGCTGCCCGCGGGCCTGGCGGAGGATCGCACCACCCTGCGCGCCGACCTTACGGGCTACTTCCGCGGCTGGGCGCCGCCGGTGCAGAAGCTTATCGCGGCGCTGGATCCTGAAACGACCAACCGCATTGAAATCCACGACATTGAGCCGTTCGACAGCCTGGTGCGCGGCAACGTCGCGCTGCTCGGCGATGCCGGACACAGCACCACGCCGGATATCGGCCAGGGCGGCTGTGCGGCGATGGAAGATGCCGTGGTGCTGGGAGAATGCCTGCGAGAAAACCACAACATCACGCTGGCGCTGCGGCAGTACGAGGCGCTGCGCTGCGACCGGGTGCGCGACCTGGTCCTGAAGGCCCGTAAGCGCTGCGACGTCACCCACGGGAAAGACATGGCGTTGACGCAGGCCTGGTATCAGGAGCTCAAAGAAGAGACCGGCGAGCGCATCATCAACGGTCTGTGCGAGACCATTCAGGGCGGCCCGTTGGGCTGAACGTAAGAGGGACAACGATGAAAAGAGAACCGACTCCACCCGCCCACTGCACGTTTGAGCCAGAGGACTGGCTGCGCCTCGCGAAATGCTGGCATCCGGTTGCGCGCGCCTGCGACGTTGGCCCGGCACCGGTTAAGGCGACCCTGCTGGATGAACAGCTGGTGATTTACCGGATTAACGACCAGGTCGTGGTCGCCCGTGACGTCTGCCCGCACCGCGGCGTGCCGCTGACGCTCGGCTTTCACGATGAGCATGGGATTATCTGCCCCTACCACGGCCTCCGCTTTGGGGAGGACGGGCGCTGCAACCGTATTCCGTCCAGCCCCGACCAGCCCGTTCCGGCGAAGCTGAACCTGATAAACTACGCCGTGGAAGAGCGCTTCGGCCTGATCTGGACCTGCCTGGCGTTTGACCCGGACAATCCTGTACCCCTGCCCACCATGCCGCACTGGGATGACGACGGATTTCAGCAGATCAACTGCCCGGCGTTTGAGGTGAACGGCTTTGCCGGGCGACAGGTGGAGGGGTTTCTGGACGTGGCGCACTTTGCCTGGATCCACACCGATACCTTTGCCGATCCCAGTAATCAGCTGGTTCCCACCTATCAGCCGCAGGAGACGCCGTTCGGTTTTGTTGCCGATTACTGGAGCTCCGTGAGCAACTATCCCGCCAGTTCACCCGTGCAGGCGCCAGAAGGGTTCCAGTGGCTGCGCCATTTTGAAATGCATCTGCCGTTTACCGCCACCCTGACGATTCATTTTCCGGGAGAATCGAGACTGGTCATTATGAACGCCGCATCGCCCGTCTCGTCACGTGTAACCCGCATGTTCGCGCCGATCGCGCGTAACTTTGACCTGCATATCCCGGTGGAAGATGTGCATGCCTTCAATCTGCGGATTTTTGAAGAGGATCGCCTGATGGTCGAAACCCAGCGCCCGGAAAGTCTGCCGCTGGATCTGACGCTGGAAGCCCATATTCCCGCCGATAAAAGCTCAATTGCCTACCGTCGGGGACTGAAGAAGATGGGCTTTGGCGAATTTTTCCTCGTATGACGGAGGCCGATATGCTGAGCGTAATTGTTGACGGGCTGTGGCGCGAGGGCGACAAAAGCCTCGCCGTCAGGCTGGTAGCTGAAGACGGTAACGCGCTGCCGGCGTGGCAGCCCGGCGCGCACATTGATGTGCACCTGCCCTGCGGCGCGGTGCGCCAGTATTCCCTGACCGGGGCATGCGGAGACGAGAGCTATCTTATCTGCGTGGGACGGGAAACCGCCTCGCGCGGCGGATCTCGCTACGTTCACGAGACGCTGCGACCCGGGCAGAAATTAGCGATTTCTGCTCCGCGCAATCTGTTTCCGCTGCATCAGGCTGATCGGGTGTTGCTGCTGGCGGCAGGCATTGGCATTACGCCGCTGTATGCAATGGCCCTGCAGCTGAAGGCGGCCGGAACGCCGTTTGAGCTGCACTATTACGTCAAACGCCGCGAAAGCGCGGCGTTTGCGCGCGAACTCTTCCGGTTCGGTGAGTGCCAGATTCATACCGCCAGCCCGCGTACGGCGCTGGCAGAACATCTTCCGGTGGCTGAGGCGGGGCTTCACGCCTGGATCTGCGGTCCGGCAGGGTTTATGGAAAAAGTGCGAGACGTGGCGACGGCCAGGGGATGGGATGATGGTCATCTTCACAGCGAGGCGTTTCAGCCCGCGGCCCCTGCCGCACGCGGTGACGCAGGCGAGATCTTTACGGTCAAACTCGCCTCGACCGGGGAGCGCTGGCCGGTGCCCGCGGATAAGACCATCGCTCAGGTATTACAGGAAAATGGCGTGGACGTGCCGCTTTCATGCGAAATGGGGATCTGCGGGGCGTGCCTGACGCCGGTGATTGACGGCGTGGTGGATCATCGGGATAGCGTGCAGTCGGAGGCGGAAAAAGGCGCGCCAAACCAGCAGGTGGCGCTGTGCTGTTCTCGAAGCCATTCCGGGGAACTGGTGATTGCGCTGTAAAACGAAAAAACCCTGCGATATTGCTATCGCAGGGTTTCGAATTTGGCGGAAGCGTAGAGATTCGAACTCTAGAACCCTTTCGGGTCGCCGGTTTTCAAGACCGGTGCCTTCAACCGCTCGGCCACGCTTCCAAAGTGAGGCGCACTATAAACATCTATTAGCGCCTTGTAAAGCAGGAATTTTTCTATTTTTACCCACCGGCGTTTGACTGCGCAAAAATCACCCATACGCTGCTCTCACGTCACTCACCTCGACCTTGTACATACCGTAACATAGCAACGCTCATCCTTTTAAATCGCTCTGGTATAGAATGCCTCAAAAATAGAAGGTCATTTGTTGTGTAATTGTTATAAATCTGAATTCCCGCAGATTTTAGACATTACTGCCATGCAGTGTTACGGGTTGATGATGAAAATCAAAAATACGCTTTGCTTACATATCCTGATGGCGACCCTGGCCATTTTGTTCCTTTGTGTTCACCCGCTGGTGACGAGCTTCAATCCGCCCCTCACCTTCCAGCCGCTGATAAAATCAATGGCGGGCACGCCTAAAGAACAAGCGGAAAAAATTGCAACTATTTCCCATGCCTTAGAAGGGAATGCTATTTTCTTCATTGGCGCGTCTGAGGTTGCCACCTCAGAAGATGAACATTACGCCGTATATAATTACTTTAATAAGCAATTGCACAAACCCGTCGTGGCGTATGGCGATGCGTTCGTCGATGATGAAACGCAATTTTTACTGTTCTCTCGTTTTAAAAATAGCCTTAACGCAAACAGTAAAGTTGTTTTGCTTCTGGCACCTGACAGCTTTTACTCAAAAGGGCTGCCACCGGCTATCTATGCCGATAATTTTCCCGGCTCTATTTTTAATCCGCTGATGAAGGATCCGCAGGCGCGCCCGCTGCTGGTTAATTATTTAAAGCATATTGATAGTAAAGAAATAAGCCATTTAACCTTTGGCCAAATGCGGGTCTTTGGCTGGCACCCCGATCTGATATGGGACGAACTGAGCTTCCAGTTTGCCAACGTCTGTACCATGATAAAAAACGACTGGCTGGCGCTGCTCAACGTCACACCCCAGGCGGTACAGCCGTGGCCTCCGCAGACAGCCGCCCACATTGCTCCCGACTGGGATAAAGAGCTGGCGAATGCGCGCGAGTTAAATAAAAAACGCCAGCAGAGCGCGGCCACGCTGTGGATGGACAAAACGATTTACGAGGAGGACGGTACGCGGCAACAGTGGGATGACACGCCCGTCGTGCCTGCGCAAATCGCCGCGTTCAGTAAAACCGTCCAGCTGTTGAAAGAACGTCACGTGCAGGTGATTGCTATCGTCGACCCGGTTAACCCCTGGGCGCTTTACAATACCGATACCTTCCGTCCGGTTGATAAGCAAATTAAAACCATTCTGGAAAAGAACCAGATCCCTTATTTAGATATGTACGCCATGCCTTATCAAAATGGCTGGAACTGGGATCGTTTGCACCCTTCCGAACTGGCCTGGGTTCCTATGATTCGCTTTATTGCACAGAGTTTTAAATAATGAAAATCGCGATCCGTCTTTTTTTCCTTTATCTCCTGCTGGCGATTACCATCGTCGCGTGGACCTCTGTCGATGACAGCATGAGTATGCAGCTGCATTTTGAATATCAAAAGTTCTGAGGCCGAATGATGTACAGCTCAGGAATGTTTTTTGTTTATTTATTTTCATCCGCGCTGGCGTTTGCGCTGGTCAATCGCGTATTACGCCATCGTCTGACCTGGTTATCTGCGCTATCGGTGCTGACGGCGCTGGGATGGGGATATATATTTCAGGGTGATTATATTGTCCCCGCCGCCGTTTTTTTCAGCTTTTATGTTTTTGCCACGCTAAAAGAGAAGGGATGGTTAAAAACGTGGCAGGCAATCGTTCTGACATTATTGCCGTTGCTGCTGGTGAAATTACACTTAAATAACCACTGGGGCATGATCGGTCTCTCTTTTATGACGTTCCGCGCGGTGGACGTGCTGCTCTATCGCAGTAAAAAAGAAGGGCAGAATTTCCTGCACTATTTCTGCTATCTGTTTATGCCCTTTATTATCCTTGCCGGCCCAATGTACCGCTGGCGGACATGGATGATTGACGTCAGCAAGCCCGTATTCACCCTTACCCGTGAACAGTTTTTAGTGGCGTTAGAGCAAATCATTACCGGCATTGTCCAGAAGTTCCTGTTTGCCATGCTGATTGATTCGCTTGTCGTGCAGCCATGGAGCCATAAGCCGTTTACGCTGACCGTGGGCGTGGTGATGTCGATTGCCTATAGCGCCTACCTGTACTTTGATTTTGCGGGCTACAGCAATATGGCCATCGGCGCAGGCCGCCTGTTTGGGCTCAACATCCCGGCAAACTTCAATATGCCGATTCTAGCAAAGAACCCGCAGGATTTCTGGCGCCGCTTCCACATCAGCCTGTCTGAATGGCTGCGCGATGTGGTCTTTATGCCTGTTTATATGAACCTGATGAAGTTTAATTTTTTCCGTCAGAACAAAACGCTGGCGCAAAATATCGGTATTTTTTGCACCCTGTTCTGCATGGGGGCATGGAATGGCCTGGAGCGCCATTACGTCATCAGCGGCGCGCTGTTTGGCGCGATTTCCGTCGCTCACAACATGCTGCTGTGGTCAGCCAAACGCAGCCCGGTGTTACATCGCGGCTTGCAGAATCCGGCCGTTGCGTTTTTAGGGCGAATTCTGACGCTGGCAAGCGCCGCGGGATCCCTTTACATCTTTAGTGGAATGTCACCTCTATGAAAAATCACTCCGACCTTCAGGAACTGCAGGATTTCTTACGTGCGGCATTATGCGATCCCGCCTCCCCGCAGCAGCTGGCCATCAGCGGCAGCGACGAAGCCTTAAGCTGGCTACAGCTTTCCGCTGCCGTGACGGACTGGGCGCAGCGCTATCAGCGCTGCCAGCCTGTTGCCGGTACGCCGGTCGTATTGTACGGACACCAGCAGGCCGAGTTCGCCGTGGCGATTTATAGCTGTTTGCTGCACAACATTCCGTACATCCCGGTGGACTGCATCTATCCGCAGGAGCGCCTTCGGGAGATCTGCCATCTGGCCAGCGCCCCTTACTATTACGACGTGGCGACCCGGCAGTTCATCACCACCGGGGAACCGGGCAAGGTACTGGAGGAGCAGGATCTGGCCTACATCATGTTTACTTCAGGCAGCACAGGTAAACCTAAAGGCGTGCAGATTGGGCGTGAAAGCGTATGGCACTTCATGAAATGGGTCAGCCAGGACTTTTCGCTGCCGGCAAAACCGGTCCTGATGAACCACGCGGTATTCAGCTTTGACCTCTCCCTGATACCGTTGCTGGCCAATCTGGCGATGGGCGGACATATCGTGCTGAACGCCAAAGAGGACATTCAGAAAGAGAACTGGCTGGAACGACTGAAAAGCAGCGCGGTCTCCGCCTGGGTTTCGACCCCCTCTTTTGCATACCAGCAGCTGCTTTCCCCGCAGTTCAACAGCGAGTATTTGCCAGCGCTGAGCGTCTTTATCTTCATTGGTGAAGTGTTAAATAAGGCGCTGGTTAAACAGCTCCGCCGCCGTTTCCCGCAGGCCAAAATCATTAACTCCTATGGCCCTACGGAAGCGACCATCGCGACGACCGTGGTTGAAATCACGGATGCGATCCTGAACAGCGACAGCGCCGTGCTGCCGGTGGGCGTCATGATGCCTGAGAGCAAAATGGAAATTTCCGCCGACGGCGAGCTGATTATCTGGGGTAAAAACGTCATGCGCGGCTATCTCGGCCTGCCGCAGGAGAACGCGGCGAAATTACTCCGTCGGGAAGATGAAGCGTTTCGCGGCTACCGGACCGGCGATCTTGGCTATGAAGCGGGGCTTATTTACTGCCAGGGCCGCAACGACAGCCAGGTCAAACTGAACGGTTACCGTATCGAAATCAACGAGATCGAGAACCGCCTGCTGGCCATGTCCGGCATCAACGAAGCGGTGGTCCTGCCGCTGATGAAATCCTGCGGCAGCGTGCTACGCATTGCCGCGTTCTGCGTGACGGATATGGCGCCGGACACCATCAAAACGTCGCTGTCGAAGGTGGTTCCGCACTATATGGTGCCTTCACAAATTATCGTAAAAGACGCTTTGCCGCTGAATCCTAACGGCAAAATTGACCGCAAGCTGCTGGACGCTTACGCCCGCACAAATTAATGACTCCAGGAAAAATTATGGAACAAGAAATTCTCGCCCTGTTCGAAAAAGTGTTATCCCGTAAGGTGGGCTTTCACGATGAACTGATTGAATCCGACATTCTCGACTCCATCCTGGCGGTCGATATGGTGCTGGAAGTGCAGGACGTTTACGGCTGCATGATCCCGCCGACAGACGTGGCGACGGTGCTGAAAACCCCGGCGGACCTGGCCCGCTATATTGAAGAAAACCGCTAAACGCCTCTGCTGTTAATCCTGTCCTGAAGGCTCTGGCGCATCGCGCCAGAGCCCAGACGCAAAATGAATATCCTTCACCGGAATTAAACCAACCGCTTTTGTGATTTCTCCTACACTTTAGGGGTCGTGTTGTTCTTAACAGAGGAGTCTGCGGTATGGCATTCGTAACCACGAAAGACGGCGTCAATATTTACTACAAAGACTGGGGCCCAAAAGAGGCTCAGCCTATTGTTTTCCACCACGGCTGGCCGCTAAGTGCCGATGACTGGGATAACCAGATGCTCTTCTTCCTCGCTGAAGGCTATCGCGTTATCGCTATCGATCGTCGCGGTCACGGGCGTTCGGACCAGGTGAGTGAAGGCCACGATATGGATCATTATGCGGCCGACGCGTCAGCCGTGGTTGAAAGCCTGGATCTGCGCAATGCCGTGCACGTTGGTCACTCCACCGGCGGCGGACAGGTCGCCCGCTATGTTGCGCAGTATGGGCAACCGCAGGGGCGCGTCGCCAAAGCGGTGCTCGTCAGCGCCGTGCCGCCGCTGATGGTCAAAACGGACGGTAACCCCGGCGGGACGCCCATCGAGGTTTTCGACGGCTTCCGCAAAGCGCTGGCGGCTAACCGCGCCCAGTTTTACCTCGACGTCGCCAGCGGTCCGTTCTACGGCTTTAATCGGGATGGCGCGGACGTTTCACAGGGGACGATCCAGAACTGGTGGCGTCAGGGAATGATCGGTAGCGCCAAGGCCCACTACGAGGGGATCAAGGCGTTTTCAGAGACCGACCAGACGGAAGATTTAAAGACCATCACGGTTCCCGTTCTGGTGATGCAGGGCGACGACGATCAGGTCGTGCCGTATAAGAATGCTGCCCTGCTGCAGGACAAGCTGCTGGCGAACAGCGTACTGAAAATTTACCCGGGCTTCCCGCACGGGATGCATACCACGCACGCGGAAACTATCAACGCGGACATTCTGGCCTTTATCCGCTCTTAAACGTCGCCTTTATTGCCGGGTGGCGCTGCGCTTACCCGGCCTACATTCCTGCATCCGCAACGATATCCCTAAATTGCACCGTTCAATGCATGAACGCCACCCGCGGGTGGCGTTGTTTATTCCGCTTAGCGATTATCCAGCTGGGCGCGAACGTTGTTCAGCCCGGTGGTGTTGATGCGGTATGGCTGCCCGTTCACGGATCGGATCAGCTTTTTGGTGCGGAGTTTTTTAAAGACGCTAAGCGTGCAGTCGCTCAGCACCAGCCCTTCACGGGTGTAGCACTCAACGGAAGTGACGCGGCCAGAGCTGTCGCGGACGTGGACAATTCGTCCACCTTTGGCGAGAACGTGTAAGGTACGTTGTTCCTGACGGGATAAATTCATACTGGAAAACCTGTGTAATCATCATGCGTAAAAACGAGCCCACACCCGCAGGTGCGCGCGTAAGGTTTAAGCGCAGCGATAACCAGTCCGTCCTGAAAAGGGCGGGAAACTGATTATCTGATGAAAACATTCTCCAGCATCAAAGCCTCGGTAAGAGATAGCAATATATTTACAGGGTGAATGATAACGCCTGTTTTTTACAGGGAAATGGCAGGGACTTAAAAGTGTGAGGCGGATCGGCAAATCCAAAAGGAAAACCCCAGGTTAACGAGTAACCTGGGGTTTATATCTGGCGGAAGCGCAGAGATTCGAACTCTGGAACCCTTTCGGGTCGCCGGTTTTCAAGACCGGTGCCTTCAACCGCTCGGCCACACTTCCTAAGTGAGGCGAACTATAAACACCTCACCGCGAGCTGTAAAGAGTGGCTGCACTCGTTCGCTGTAAAAATAGTCAAAACGTGTTTAATCGGTTGAACTGACGACACATCGACGATTTTATCAGCACAGACCTAGTGTTTTTTGATGTACATGTCTTTCGTGAAATAGTACCCCAGCTTATCCGGCGTAAATCCGCCTACCCACGGTTTTACCAGGTGCGTACGAACGTAGTGATAAACCGGAATGGCGGGTACATCACGCCCCAGCAGATCTTCCGCCTGCTGGTAGTACTTACCCCGCTCTTCCGCTGATTTGGCTTTCGCAGCATCGATCAGCGCCCGATCGTAGTCCGGATTGCTGTACTGGCTGGTGTTTTCACTGTCGCCGGTGCGGAAGTTGTTCAGGAAGGTCGCCGCATCGTCGTAATCGGCAATCCACGCGTACCGCACCGCGTCAAAGTTGTGGGTATGCATAGTATCCAGCATGGTTTTCCACTCCTGGTTTTGCAGCTTTGCATCCACGCCAAGGTTTTTCTTCCACATGGAGCTGGCCGCAATCGCGATGCGCTGGTGCGATTCAGAGGTGTTATAGAGCAGGTTGAAACTCAGAGGATGGCTGGCGTTATATCCGGCCTCGTTCAGCAGCTTTTTCGCCTCGGCGATGCGCTTGTCCAGAGGCCAGCTGGCGTAATCCGGGTTCTGCAGCTTAACGCCGCCGATATCCGGCTGGCTGATGAGCCACGCCGGGCGCTGCCCCTGCCCTAATACTTTCCCGGCAATGATGTCTTTATCCAGCGCCATGTTGAGCGCCTTACGCACGCGCGCATCGTTGAACGGCGGCCGGGTGGTATTGAATTCGTAGTAATAGGTCGCCAGCTGCGGAGAGACGTCCAGCTCGCTGCCCAGGGTTTTCTTGAGCTGGGCAAACTGGTTAATCGGCACCGTATACACGATATCAATTTCGCCCGCCTTATAGCGGTTCACGTCCGAGGCCTCGGACGTGATGGGCAGGTAGGTGACTTTGTTAATCACGGTATGCGCGTTATCCCAGTAGCGCGGGTTGCGCTCCGCCACGATGCGTTCGTTGACCACCCACTGCGACAGCTTATACGCCCCGCTGCTGACGAAATGCTCCGGTTTGGTCCACTTATCGCCGAATCGGCCAATCAGCACTTTATCCACCGGCACCAGCGACGGGTGCGCCAGCATCGCGAGGAAGGCCGCGTTTGGCTGCGTGAGCGTCACTTCCAGCGTGGTGTCGTTAATCGCTTTTACGCCCAGCGTATCGGGCGCTTTTTTCCCCTGAGCGATATCCGCACCATTTACGATGTGCATGTTGCCTGGATAGCTGGCATATGGTGAAGCGGTTTTAGGATCAACCAGACGCTGCCAGCTCCAGACCACATCTTCCGCGGTGATGGCAGTACCGTCGCTCCAGGTGATGCCCGGGCGCAGATGGAACGTCCAGACGGTGTTGTCCTTGTTCTCCCATTTTTCCGCCAGTCGGGGCTGAACTTCACCCGACGGGGAAACGCTGACCAGCCCGTCGAATAAATCACTGATAATATTGAATTCGACGTCGCTTTCGACTTTATGCGGGTCGAGCGAAGCGGGCTCATTACCGTTGTTCCTGACCAGTTCCTGCTTATCGGCCAGCTGCGTTCCTGCCGGCACGTTAGCCGCCCAGGTAGCCGTGCTGGCGCACAGGATCCCTGCGGTAAGTAAAGAGAGCGTAAAGCGCGTGCGTGTTTGTGGTTTCATTTCCTTCGCCTTATTGTCTGTTTTTGTGACGATCCGGAAATAACTCTTAGCGGCCTTATGGTAATAACGCAATAATTTTCAGTAACCTATAAGAGGTTGATCTGATTAATCGCGCCAAACCGCTGTTCATACTGGTGAAATGTATTTATGCAGAAGAAACAACCAGCTCCAGCGCTAACCTGCTGAGTAAAGATGGGTAAAACCACTTTGAGACTGGCGCCCCGTTTTCTATTCTTTCCGTTAATTACATCTGTCATAAGAGAGTGACTCATGGATCGTATAATTACTTCCTCACGCGACCGCACATCGCTACTCAGCACCCACAAGGTGCTGCGCAATACCTATTTCATGCTCAGCCTGACGCTGGCGTTTTCGGCGATCACCGCCACCGCCAGCACCCTGCTGATGCTGCCGTCTCCGGGGCTCATTCTGACGCTGGTGGGTATGTACGGTCTGATGTTCCTGACCTACAAAACCGCTGACAAACCGGTCGGTATTCTGTCGGCCTTTGCCTTCACCGGCTTCCTGGGCTACATCCTGGGACCGATGCTGAACGCGTATCTGTCTGCCGGTATGGGCGACCTTATCGGCATGGCGCTGGGCGGTACCGCGCTGGTATTCTTCTGCTGCTCGGCCTACGTGCTGACCACCCGTAAGGACATGTCCTTCCTCGGCGGTATGCTGATGGCGGGTATTGTTGTGGTGCTGGTGGGCATGGTGGCTAACATCTTCCTGCAGCTGCCTGCCCTGCACCTGGCGATCAGCGCCGTGTTTATTCTGATTTCTTCCGGCGCGATCCTGTTTGAAACCAGCAACATCATTCGCGGCGGTGAGACGAACTATATCCGCGCCACCGTGAGCCTGTACGTGTCGCTGTACAACATCTTCGTCAGCCTGTTGAGCATCCTGGGCTTCGCCAGCCGCGATTAAGTTACGGCGCTGTGAACCTGGCCCCGCTTATGCGGGGCTTTGTTTTTTGGTACACTGCCGCGGTTTTTGACTAACGCGTGAATGACTATGTTGAGTTTTGAAGGCAAAGAGATCGAGACCGATAACGAAGGTTATCTGAAAGAAAGTGCCCAGTGGAGCGAAGCGCTGGCGGAAGTGATTGCTGAAAAAGAGGCGATTACCCTCTCCCCCGAACACTGGGAAGTGGTGCGTTTTGTCCGCGAATTTTATCTGGAATTCAACACCTCTCCGGCGATCCGCATGCTGGTTAAAGCCATGGCCAATAAGTTCGGCGAAGAGAAAGGCAACAGCCGCTATCTGTATCGTCTGTTCCCGAAAGGCCCGGCAAAACAGGCCACCAAAATTGCCGGCCTGCCTAAGCCGGTGAAGTGTATTTAATAGCGAATACCGAAGTTTACGTATTCTCGCCCGGGTTGATGCGGTTCCGTTAAGACCTTATCAACCCGCGCGCTGCGCGGCCCGCCCGCTTTCAGCCACGCCACCAGCTTGTCGACCTGCTCCGCTTCGCCGCAGGCGACCACCTCAACGCTGCCGTCGTCCATATTTCGCGCGTATCCCGTTAGCCCAAGCTCAACCGCTTCGCGCTGGGTGCTGTAGCGGAACCCCACGCCCTGAACAACGCCGTGAACCCAGGCAATGGTGCAGACTTTTGACATTTTTCTTCTCCTTAACGTAGCGTTTTCGGCAAACAGCCATAGTGCTGCCGGAAACGGGCGGTGAAACGAGAGCTGGAAAGATACCCACATTGTAATGCGATTTCGCCAATTGGTAATCGGGTTGACTGGAGCTGTGACAAAGCAACGGCCATCCTCACCTCCTCCACGATCTGGCGAAAACTCTGCGACTCTTTACGTAAGCGTCTGCGCAGCGTCGGCACGCTTAAGGCCAGACGGCTGGCAACGTCCTGCGCGGTCCAGTCTCTGGCGGGCGACAGCATAATGAACTGCCGCACCTGCTCGGTCAGGTTACTGTTTCGCTCAACAAGCAGCGGACCCGCCACGCCATCGTGCAGCAGGGCCAGCAAAAGACCGAAAGCCTGATGCTTTTGTAGCGCCTCCGGTAAATCCTGACGCACGGCGTGCAGCAGGTTGCCCCACATAAACGCCAGCCCCTCGCTCAGCGGGGCGCAGAGCGAATGCAGCGTCGTGCGCGGCCAGGACTTCAGGTAATGCGCTTTAAACTCGGCGACAATCTCCGGGGACAACATCAGCAAATCCGAGTGAAACAGACCGTTTACAGGCTGATTGATTATCTCCATCGCCGTATTGGCCGGGATAATGATGAGCTCATCCCGTGTCGCTTCCAGACGGTTATCATCCTGAACTATCACCTTAGTGCCGTGAGTGATATGACAAATAGCCGGAAAAAAGAGCTTAACCTGGTGCAGGCGATGCATTTTGCTGGCAGTCACTTCACCCGCGGTAAGATGGTTATGTCGAAAATGAAACTCCTGCACTCTGCCATCCTTATCTGCTGTAGGTTGCTGTTAACTGAGCCTTTGCCAGAACGTGACTATTGAGCATAAAACCGACCAGCGCACCGCTGGCATTGTTGTCGACGGGCAGTTTATCCACGTTCAGGGCCCAGACGGTAATCTGATAGCGATGAGGCTTGTCCCCTTCGGGTGGACATGCGCCGCCGAATCCAGAATAGCCGAAATCATTACGCCCCTGCACAACGCCGGCAGGTAATTTCTCGCCGTTCGGGTTACCGGCATCCGCGGGCAGCGTCATTGTCTTCGCCGGGATATTGGCTACGGTCCAGTGCCACCAGCCGCTGCCGGTGGGCGCATCCGGGTCATATACCGTAACGGCAAAACTTTTCGTACCGGCGGGCGGTTTTTTCCACGCCAGCTGTGGAGAAATATTCCCACCGTGGCAGCCAAATCCTTCAAATACCTGCTGTTGCGCCAGCCGCTTTTCGCCGGAAATATCCCGGCTGGTGACGCCGAAAGGCGTTGTTGCTAAAACCTGAAAACTCATCGCCGCCAGAGCGGTTATTGCTATCACACTGCGCTTTTTCATGGGTGCTCCCTCTGCTGTACCGGAAGCCCCACTCTAAACCCAGCGGCAATATCGTAATGTGCCTAAGCGATTTGATTTTGTGCCGAAACGCTCAACGGCATCCGCAGATGATTGCGCCTTGCTGAATGTGGTAATCTACGCGCCATTTCCTGAAATCGACAGAACAGCAAATTATGAGTGTACGTTTAGTGTTAGCCAAAGGGCGCGAGAAATCATTACTGCGCCATCATCCCTGGGTCTTTTCCGGCGCGGTTGCCCGTATGGAAGGCAAAGCCAGCCTCGGTGAAACCATTGATATCGTTGACCATCAGGGGAAATGGTTAGCGCGCGGCGCCTACTCGCCAGCGTCCCAGATCCGTGCTCGCGTCTGGACGTTTGATAAAGATGAAACCATCGACATCGACTTCTTCGTTCGCCGCCTGCAGCAGGCGCAGCAGTGGCGCGACTGGCTGGCAAAACGTGACGGGCTGGACAGCTACCGCCTGATCGCCGGTGAGTCCGACGGCCTGCCGGGCGTGACCATCGATCGCTTCGGTGACTTCCTGGTACTGCAGCTCCTGAGCGCCGGAGCGGAATACCAGCGTGCCGCGCTGATCGGCGCGCTACAAACGCTGTTCCCGCAGTGTGCCATTTATGACCGCAGCGATGTGGCGGTGCGCAAAAAAGAAGGCATGGAGCTGACTCAGGGGCCCGTAACGGGCGAACTGCCACCGGCCCTGCTGCCGATTGAAGAGCACGGCATGAAGCTGCTGGTGGATATTCAGGGCGGGCACAAAACGGGTTACTACCTCGACCAGCGCGACAGCCGTCTGGCTACGCGTCAGTATGTTGCCGACAAACGCGTGCTGAACTGCTTCTCCTATACCGGCGGTTTTGCCGTTTCGGCGCTGATGGGCGGCTGTGCTCAGGTGGTCAGCGTGGACACCTCGCAGGAAGCGCTGGACGTGGCAAAACAGAACGTCGAGCTCAACAAGCTGGATTTGAGCAAAGCGGAGTTTGTCCGCGATGACGTCTTCAAGCTGCTGCGTAAATATCGCGATCAGGGCGAGAAGTTCGACGTCATCGTGATGGATCCGCCAAAGTTTGTGGAAAACAAAAGCCAGCTGATGGGCGCGTGCCGTGGGTATAAAGATATCAACATGCTGGCTATCCAGCTTCTGAACCCGGGTGGGGTTCTGCTCACCTTCTCCTGCTCCGGCCTGATGACCACAGATTTATTTCAGAAAATCATCGCCGATGCCGCAATAGATGCTGGCCGTGATGTACAATTTATAGAGCAGTTCCGTCAGGCAGCCGATCACCCCGTGATTGCTACCTACCCGGAAGGACTGTATCTGAAAGGGTTTGCCTGTCGCGTCATGTAACTTGAAAAGAGAAATATTGCCCGCACATAACGTGTAAGTCGTATTTCCCGGGAGGTGACTATGATTGCCAGCAAATTCGGTATCGGCCAGCAGGTCCGCCACACTTTGCTAGGGTATTTGGGTGTGGTCGTGGATATCGACCCGGAGTATTCCCTTGATGAACCGTCAGCAGACGAGCTGGCGGTGAACGCAGAGCTTCGCGCCGCGCCCTGGTACCACGTGGTAATGGAAGGTGATGATGGACAACCCGTTCACACCTATCTGGCCGAAGCGCAGCTGAGTAGCGAGCTGCAGGAAGAGCATCCGGAGCAACCCACAATGGATGAACTTGCTCAGACTATCCGCAAACAGTTACAGGCCCCGCGCCTGCGGAACTAAGCGTGTAAAAAAAGCCCGATACGGGCTTTTTTTTATTACTTCGCCAGCCCCAGACGGGGGATGTCAATCGCGGGACAGCGGTCCATGACAACCTTCAACCCCGCATCCCGCGCCAGCACGGCGGCCTGCTCGTTAATCACACCAAGCTGCATCCACAGCGTTTTTGCCCCTACGGCGATAGCGTCCTGCGCCACTTCCCACGCCGCCTCGGAATTACGGAAGACATCGACCATATCAATTTTTTCCGGCACCTCAGCGAGCGTGGCATAACCCTGCTGGCCCAATAAGGTTTTCCCCGCCACTTTTGGCGAGACCGGGATAACGTGATAGCCCTGATCGAGAAGGTATTTCATCACCCGATAGCTTGGGCGATCGGGTTTATCGCTCGCGCCCACCAGCGCAATGGTACGCGTGGATGTCAGAATCTCGGCAATATCGTTCTCTTTCATGGTTTTTCTCCTGGCTTTTTTGAAAGTGTACGCCAAACCGCACATCTCAACCATCCATCCCATACAGATGCATGAGGGCAAAACGGTGAAATATGTCTATATGTTAGTAAACGTGATTATCGAAAAATTTAGATACATTAATGCGGCGACAGGATTTCTGACGGGAGCCTTCTATGAAAACCGGTATTGCCACTGCTCTGATTGCGTTAGTGATGCCGGTCTGCGTTTTTGCTACCACGCTCCGGCTCTCTACCGACATTGATCTCCTTGTACTGGACGGAAAAAAGGTCTCCAGCTCGTTATTGCGCGGTGCGGACAGTATCGAGTTAGATAACGGGCCGCATCAGCTGGTCTTCCGGGTAGAAAAGCCGATCGGTCTGGCTAATCACGAGCAACGGATGTACATCTCCCCGCCGCTGATCGTCAGCTTTAATACCCGGCAAATCAGTCAGGTGAATATCACCCTGCCTCGCCTTGAAACGGAGAAGGAATCTGCGGCCTTCGACGCGTCACCCCGCGTTGAACTGCTGGACGGGGATGCGATGCCGATTCCGGTGAAGCTGGATATTCTGGCGTTAACCACCTCACCGAAAGGCCCGGATTACGAGGCCGCGACCCAGACCTATAATAAAGCGGGGAAACGCGCCTCGCTTCCGCAGTTTGCCACCATGATGGCGGACGACAGTACGCTTTTATCCGGCGTCTCTGAACTGGACGTTATTCCTCCCCAGTCCCAGACCCTGACGGAACAGCGCCTTAAATTCTGGTTCCAGCAGGCCGATCCCGACACGCGGGCCCGATTTTTACAGTGGGCAAAACAACAACCTTCATCATAAGCCACATTTTTTACGCCTTTCTCTTGCAGCGTCAGACGGTTCCCGTCATCGTGTAGTCAGTTAACCTGATGGATATGATTATGGAATTGACAACACGCACGCTGCCTGAGCGCAAACACATTGCTCTTGTGGCGCACGATCACTGTAAACAAATGCTGCTTAACTGGGTTCGCCGCCATCAGTCTTCGCTGGAAAAGCACGCCCTGTCGGCGACCGGCACCACCGGTAACCTGATCCAGCGCGAAACGGGTCTGCAGGTGAATGCCATGCTGAGCGGTCCGATGGGCGGCGATCAGCAGGTCGGCGCGCAGATTTCCGAAGGGAAAATTGATGTGCTGATCTTCTTCTGGGACCCGCTGAACGCGGTTCCGCACGATCCGGATGTTAAAGCGCTGCTGCGCCTGGCGACGGTGTGGAATATTCCGGTGGCGACGAACCTGTCGACGGCGGATTTCATCATCGAATCACCGCAGTTTAACTCGCCGGTTGATATCCTTATTCCGGACTATCAGCGTTATCTTTCCGATAGACTGAAGTAGCTTTTTTGCCGGGTAGCGGCTACGCCTTACCCGGCCTGGAAAATCTTGCCTGACATCGTTATGGCTTACGCGCTACCGGCACATCAATACTCTTCAGGATATCGACAAACACGGATGGCTCCTCTTTATTGAACAGCAGCCACACGCGATGCCGCGCGCGGGTGATGGCCACATACAGCAAACGCCGCTCTTCGGCATCCGGGAAATCTTCCGGCACCGGCAGCAGGGCCTCTTCCATCACCGACTCGCGGGCCGGAGCCGGGAAACCGTCGCTCCCCTCTTTCAGCCCCACCACAATCACATAGTCAGCCTGCTGCCCTTTGCTGGCGTGAATGGTCATAAATTCAAGCTGCAGTTTCGGCCAGCGGGTGGCGGCTTTTTCCAGCGCCGCGGGCTTAAGGTGATGGTAGCGCGCCAGTACCAGAATACGTTCATCGGGCTTCGCGTAGCCGCTGAGCTTGTCCAGCAGCGGCTCCAGCTGGTCATCCGCCAGCAGGGTGACCGCTTTTTTATCCCCTGGGCGCAGGCTATTGAGCGGCTTGGCCAGCTGATGCGGGTTTTGCTGGATAAAGCGGTTGGCGATCTCACCAATGCGTGAATTGAAGCGGTAAGTGGTGTCCAGATCGCTACGATCCCCTTCGCCAAAATAGTGGTGGAACGCGGTCGTCAGGGAGAGCTGCGCCCCGCTGAAGCGATAGATGGCCTGCCAGTCGTCACCCACCGCAAACAGCGACGTATGTTTATTTTGCGCCCTTAGCGCCGAGAGCAGTGCAGCACGCTGCGGAGAGATGTCCTGGAACTCATCCACCAGAATGTGTTTCCACGGGCTGACAAAACGTCCCTTTTCAAGAATGATGATGGCCTGATGGATTAAACCGGAGAAATCGACGGCATTTTCCTCTTTCAGCGCGGTTTTCCAGGCTTTCAGCAGCGGAGCCATCAGCTTGACCCGTTTCGAAAACAGATCGCGGATCGCCTCCGGCGCGCTTTCAATCATCTCTGCCTGCGTTCCACCGTGCATTCGCATCAGGCTGACCCAGCGGTCAAGTCGCGAACCCAGACGACGCGCCAGTTGGTCATCCTGCCAGAAACTGCCCTCTGGCACCTCCCAGCCGAGCTCCTCCTCCAGCCACTGACGCCACCCTTTCGCCTGCGCTTTTTTCTCACTGCACTGCTGGCGCCACGTTTTGATGAACAGCGCCTGACGCGCCTGCGCGTCGTTTTCCAGCTTACTGATGGAAGGCACTTTTTTACTGCCCTGCTGAATAATATGCAGCGCAAGGGCATGGAAGGTTCTGGCCGTGATATCCCGGGTGTGCAGGCGCTCCTGGATACGTTCGTCCATCTCCCGGGCAGCCTTGCGGCCAAAGGCCAGAAGCAGTATTTGATCGGCTACCGCTTCTCCGGTCGTCAGCAGCCAGCCGGCACGCGCCACCAGCACCGACGTTTTACCGCTACCGGCCCCCGCCAGCACCAGCAGCGACTGCTCGCCGTTGACCACCGCGCGCGCCTGGGCCGGATTGAGCGGTGAAGATTCCACCGTACTGAAAAAGTCGGCGTATTGGGTGAGCATGGCGTCCGTCCACGCCTGATTATGAGCGAGACGGCTTTTACCCTTATCGTTCAGCCAGGCCTGACACTGGCGCCAGGCGTCGCGACAGTTGTCAAACTCGTCGAGACGCGTCACGGAGAGCGGCAGCGCCGAGAGTGCGTGTCGGATCTTTTGCTGCAGCCCGGCGGTCTGCTGACGGGTCAGCCACGCGTGTTGTGCGTTGCTCTGCGCGATATCGTCCAGCACCTGCTGCAGCACCTGGGCGGCAATTACGCTCATATCCTGGCTCCACTGCTGCCACAGCGCATTCAGGTGATGATGGAAACGCTGGGTTTCCGCCCACTCGGTGCCGTGAAGACGCACGACTTTATCGTCAGGCAGAACGAACTCCAGCTCGCCCCACACCAGCCCGCGTTTACAGTGGATAGCCAGAAGCTGGTTAAACGGAATAAGGTATTCGTGGCGTTCCCCGGAGACTTTCACCCCGGCATTAAGGAGAACCACCCTGTCGTAAGGGTGTTGCGCCAGGCGTTTGCCTAACGAGGTTGCTTTCAGTTCCATGTTCCGCCAAGTCCACGAAGAGATAATTTACCTGACAGTTTAACTGCCAGTTTTAAGGTGCTCCAGCCTAAAAAAACGTTACAATCATTGGGCGTTAATTTTATCGAAAGGAAGTGAGGGTTTATGCGTACCGTTCTGAATGTGTTGAATTTTGTGCTGGGCGGTTTTGCCACCACCCTTTCCTGGCTTTTTGCCACGCTGGTGAGCATCGTCCTGATTTTCACGCTTCCCCTGACCCGTTCCTGCTGGGAAATCACTAAACTCTCCTTAATCCCCTACGGGAATGAAGCCATCCACGTTGACGAGCTGAATCCGGAGAGCAAAAACGCCCTGATGAATACGGGCGGAACCCTGCTGAACATTCTGTGGCTGATTTTCTTCGGCTGGTGGCTGTGCATCATGCATATTTTTGCCGGTATTGCACAGTGCATCACGATTATTGGCATTCCGGTGGGGATCGCAAACTTTAAGATCGCCGCCATCGCCCTTTGGCCCGTCGGTCGCAGGGTTGTTCCGGTAGAAGTGGCCCAGGCGGCGCGTGAAGCAAACGCGCGTCGTCGTTTTCAGTAAATAAGGACCGGCCGCGTTTATGCTAAGCCCACTGCTTCGCCGTTATACCTGGAACAGCACCTGGCTCTACAACGTCAGGATATTTATCGCGCTTTGCGGCACGGCTGCCCTGCCCTGGTGGCTGAATGATGTCAAACTCACCATTCCGCTCACGCTGGGGGTGGTGGCCGGGGCGCTGGCGGACCTGGACGATCGTCTGGCCGGGCGTTTACGTAACCTGGTCATTACGCTCGTCTGCTTTTTCATTGCTTCAGCGTCCGTTGAGCTGCTTTTCCCGTGGCCCTGGCTGTTTGCCCTGGGCCTTACGCTCTCAACCAGCGGGTTTATTTTGCTGGGCGGCCTCGGGCAACGCTATGCCACCATCGCGTTTGGTGCATTGCTGATCGCCATCTACACCATGCTGGGCGTTTCCCTGTATGACCAGTGGTACCAGCAGCCGGTTCTCCTGATGCTGGGCGCCATCTGGTATAATCTGCTGACGCTAACCGGTCATCTGATCTTCCCGGTTCGCCCGCTGCAGGATAACCTTGCCCGCAGCTTTGAGCAGTTAGCCCACTATCTGGAACTGAAATCCCGGCTGTTCGACCCGGATATCGAGGAAGAAAGCCAGGCTCCGCTCTACGATCTGGCGCTGGCAAACGGCCAGCTGGTCGCCACCCTTAACCAGACAAAAGCCTCTCTGCTTACCCGTCTGCGCGGCGATCGCGGCCAGCGCGGAACCCGAAGGACCTTACACTACTATTTTGCCGCCCAGGATATTCATGAACGCGCCAGCTCCTCGCACGTTCAGTATGCTGCCCTGCGCGAGAAGTTCCGCTACAGCGACGTGATGTTCCGCTTCCAGCGCCTGCTGTCCATGCAGTCCCAGGCGTGTCAGCAGCTCTCGCGGTCTATTCTGCTGCGCACGCCCTATCAGCATGACCCCCGCTTTGAACGCGTATTCAGCCATCTTGATGCGGCGCTCGACCGCGTTCAGGCCAGCGGAACGTCACAGGAGCACATCAAAGCGCTGGGCTTTCTGCTTAACAACCTGCGGGCGATTGATGCTCAGCTGGCAACCATTGAGTCCGAACAGGCGATGGCGCTGCCGGGCAGTGAGGTGGAAAATCAGCTTGCTGATGACAGCGTGCACAGCGTTAGCGATATGTGGCTGCGGCTGAGCCGCAACTTTACGCCTGAGTCGGCACTCTTTCGCCACGCGGTAAGAATGTCGCTGGTGCTGTGCGTTGGGTATGCCTTTATCCAGATAACCGGGCTGCACCACGGCTACTGGATCCTGCTGACCAGCCTGTTCGTCTGCCAGCCGAACTATAACGCCACCCGACACCGTCTTGCGCTGCGTATTATCGGCACGCTGGTCGGCGTCGCGATTGGCCTTCCGGTGCTCTATTTTGTGCCCTCCGTTGAAGGTCAACTGATCCTGATTGTGATCACCGGCGTGCTGTTCTTCGCGTTTCGCAACGTGCAGTACGCCCACGCCACCATGTTCATTACGCTGCTGGTGCTGCTCTGCTTTAACCTGCTGGGTGAAGGGTTTGAAGTTGCCCTGCCCCGCGTGATCGATACCCTGATTGGCTGTGCGATTGCCTGGGCCGCGGTCAGCTTTATCTGGCCGGACTGGCGTTTCCGCAATTTGCCGCGCGTAGTGGACAGGGCGATGAACGCCAACTGTCGATACCTTGACGCAATCCTGGAGCAGTACCACCAGGGGCGTGATAACCGCCTGGCTTATCGGATAGCCCGTCGCGACGCGCATAACAGTGACGCAGAACTGGCCTCCGTTGTCTCTAACATGTCAACGGAGCCTCGGGCCACGGCGGAGATCCGTGAGACTGCGTTCCGCCTGCTCTGCCTGAACCATACGTTCACCAGCTATATTTCGACGCTCGGTGCCCACCGTGAGAAACTCACCAACCCGGGCATTCTCAACCTGCTCGATGATGCCGTCTGTTATGTCGATGACGCACTTCATCACCGACCGGCCGATGAGCCGCGCGTTCAACAGGCGCTGGATGAACTGGCTCAACGCATTGCGCATCTTGACCCTGGAAACGACAGCAAAGCGCCGCTGGTACTTCAGCAGATAGGCCTGCTTATCGCTCTGCTGCCTGAAATTTGCCGGCTGCAACAGCAAATCGCTACCTGGAGGAGTGATTCTCCTGTGGCTCAGGCAGCGCATTAAACCACTCCGTTAGCTCCCGGCGAATGCCTGCCGGGAGTGCCGCCTCATGCAGCCCCTCGATAGCCCCTTCCAGCGCGAAGAGAACTTTAATACTGAGCGCTTTGTTTTTTGCCCGCATCTTTAGCCAGCTCGCTCTTGCACCCAGCGCCCGCAGCGTTTCCTCATTGGTGATGCCAGCTTCAAAGAGCAAGACTTCAAGCTGAAAGGTCAGGTTTGGCAGATCCTTAAGTCGGTTTCGTTGATGGCGCTGATAGCGTTCTTTTCTTGCCGCACTGAGCGCAAACGAGGAGAGCTGAAGCAACCGCTCCCTGTCCTGCCATAATCCATCATCCACACGATAATAGTTGAGCAGCACCGGGCGGCCTCGCTTCATCAACGTTAAAAAAGAGGAGGCATTTTTTACACAGTATTTCGCACTCTCCTCACAGGCGCGAAGATAAAGCTCTCCGTCTGACACCATGGCAAAAACCGCATCATCCACCGCCAGGGTATAGCCTCCAAACAGCGCGCGATGATGAATCTCGCCCAACGGGGAGAGGTATTCCTGGGATTTATAAATCCGTTCATAAGATATCTTTTTCATGATATTTCCCTTCAAAATCATAAAGTAACAACGAAATTTCCTACTAGCGGATCCGTTAGCAGGAAAATAGGCAACTTATCGCCGATGAGCAAGATGATTTTTCGAGGGACATCAACATTGAATGAATTTTGCGAGTCGCTTTCCGAAAATGAGGTTGATCTTTATGCATACAGGGGTTACTGTATATCCATACAGTAACTACAGGGCTGGAATGAATATGCACACTTCAGGCTATGCGAATCGCTCAACCTCTCTCTCTTCTACCGCAGGCAATGTCGCGCAGAATTCCGTCGAGCGTGTTTCCACGGGGCTTATCAGTGAAGTGGTTTATCGTGAAGACCAGCCCCTGTTGACGCAACTTCTGTTGTTGCCGTTATTACAACAGCTTGGTCAGCAATCGCGCTGGCAGCTTTGGCTCACGCCTCAGCAAAAACTGAGCCGTGAGTGGGTTCAGTCCGCAGGCCTTCCGCTTACCAAGGTCATGCAGATTAATCAGCTCCCGCCGTGCGATACCGTAGAATCGATGATCCGCGCCTTACGCACCGGAAATTACAGCGTGGTGATTGGATGGTTACCGGAAGAACTGACGGAAGAGGAGCATTACCGTCTGACTGAAGCAGCCGAAGAAGGGAATGCGATCGGGTTCATTATGCGTCCGGTTCGATCGGATTCTTACCGCAGAGGACAACTTTCTGGGCTAAAAATTCACTCAAATTTGTATCATTGAGTGAAATTAAGATTTTTCCTGGAATTTTTTTTGACCTCAAGATGGCATTAAAGTTCCCGGTCACAAAATTGCGGCAAGGCTTGTCTGGTGCGGTTCTCCTTAATTTTATTGCACAAAATTCGTTCGAAAAATGTTAAATAATCGGTATACGGAACTTTTTTTTTCATATGCCTGACGGACTTCACACTTGTAAGTTTTCAGCTACGTTGTAGACTTTACATCGCCAGGGGTGCTCGGCCTAAGCCGAAGATATCGGTAGATTTATATTTGACCACGCCCCCCGGTGAAGGATTTAACCGTGATTCTCTCCTGAGACTTTCATGGCGAATTTTGGATGATAACGAGGCGCAAAAAATGAAAAAGACAGCTATCGCGATTGCAGTGGCACTGGCTGGCTTCGCTACCGTAGCGCAGGCCGCTCCGAAAGATAATACCTGGTATGCAGGTGGTAAACTGGGCTGGTCTCAGTTCCATGACACCGGCTGGTACAACAGCAGCCTGAACAATGATGGCCCAACTCACGAGAGCCAGCTTGGTGCAGGTGCGTTCGGTGGCTATCAGGTTAACCCGTATGTTGGTTTTGAAATGGGTTACGACTGGTTAGGTCGTATGCCATACAAAGGCGACACCATCAACGGCGCTTTCAAAGCACAGGGCGTTCAGCTGACCGCTAAACTGGGCTACCCAATCACTGACGATCTGGACGTGTACACCCGTCTGGGCGGCATGGTATGGCGCGCAGATTCCAGCAACAACATCTCTGGTGACAACCATGACACCGGTGTTTCCCCAGTATTCGCTGGTGGCGTTGAGTGGGCTATGACCCGTGACATCGCTACCCGTCTGGAATACCAGTGGGTTAACAACATCGGCGACGGCAACACCGTTGGTGTTCGTCCAGACAACGGCATGCTGAGCGTAGGTGTTTCCTACCGTTTCGGTCAGCAGGAAGAAGCAGCACCAGTTGTTGCTCCAGCGCCGGCTCCAGCTCCAGAAGTACAGACCAAGCACTTCACTCTGAAGTCTGACGTTCTGTTCAACTTCAACAAAGCGACTCTGAAACCAGAAGGCCAGCAGGCACTGGATCAGCTGTACACCCAGCTGAGCAACCTGGATCCTAAAGACGGTTCCGTAGTGGTTCTGGGCTTCACCGACCGTATCGGTTCTGACGCTTACAACCAGAAACTGTCTGAGAAACGTGCTCAGTCTGTTGTTGATTACCTGATCTCTAAAGGTATCCCAGCTAACAAGATCTCCCCACGTGGTATGGGCGAATCTAACCCAGTTACTGGCAACACCTGTGACAACGTGAAAGCTCGCGCTGCACTGATCGACTGCCTGGCTCCAGATCGTCGCGTAGAGATCGAAGTTAAAGGCATCAAAGACGTTGTAACTCAGCCAGCGGCATAAGTTATCGTCTTATAAAAAAACCCCGCCATGCGGGGTTTTTTATTGTCTGAAGAAAAGAAAAATCTATTTTTTACCCAACAGAGCCTGAAGGTCGTTCTTCAGCGTCGACATCTGGTTGGCGTACTTCTCTTTATGTTCGGCATCCTCAATCAGCTGCACGATGGTTTCCGAAAGCGTTTTGCCCCGTCGTTGTGCCAGCCCAGCCAGGCGTTGCCAGACAACGAACTCCAGATCGATTGATTTTTTGCGAGTGTGCTGATGCTCAGCATTAAAATGCCGTTTGCGTCGGGCACGGATAGTTTGCTTCATCCGGTTCAACAGCGCAGGATTGATGTGTTTCTCAATCCAGCCGTTAACCTGTACCGGTTCATTTTCGAGGGTCAGCAAAATATCCACGGCTTCTTGCGCAGCGCTGGCTTCGATGTAGCAGGTGATCAGCTCCCCTTCACGGTGCTTTTTGACCAGGTACTTCCATTTCCAGCCGCTTTCGAGATTTTCCAGTTGTTGATATTTCATTGCGATCTCAGTGTTACCACGTAACTCTGTTCAGAATATCAGTTTTTTAGCAATCTGCTGAAAAGAAATCATATCCTGTGAGTGAATGCAGCCAATCGCCCTGTCGAAATCCCCAATCCTGCTTGGGTACAGCCCCCCGCTTACGGTATACTCCACGCTTTTACATCTGACTAAAAAACATCAACTTTGACCATTACGAAACTTGCATGGCGTGACCTTGTTCCGGATACCGAAAGTTACCAGGAACTGTTTGCACAGCCCGAACTCGCAAAAGAACACGAATTCATCCTTAGCGATACGCAGCCTCGTTTGCATTATGCGCTGGAGCAGGTGTTAAGCCCATGGGCAACAGCGCCCTTCATGCTGCTCAAGGCCCCGGAAGAAGCGGAATACCTGACGCTGCTCGGAGATGCCGTGCGCCAGTTGAAGCCGGAAGCGAACGCAGTTTTTGGCGGCCAGTATCGTATTGCGGGACATGATGTCACTTTCGAACCGGCGGCGCAGGCCGATGGCCGTTTTGCCGCTAAGGGCGAAGTGATTACCGCTAACTGGGTCGAGGCGGAACAACTCTTTGGTTGTCTGCGCCAGTTTAATGGCGAACTTTCGCTGCAGCCGGGGCTGGTACATCGCGCAAATGGCGGTGTTCTCATCATCTCACTGCGTACCCTGCTCTCGCAGCCGCTGCTGTGGATGCGTCTGAAAACTATCGTGCACCAGCATCGTTTCGACTGGGCCGGCTACGATGAGTCTCGTCCTTTGCCTGTCTCTGTTCCGTCTATGCCGCTGTCGCTGACCGTCGTGCTGACGGGCGACCGTGAATCGCTGGCGGACTTCCAGGAAATGGAGCCAGAACTCGCTGAGCAGGCGGTGTATAGCGAATACGAAGACAACACCCAGATTGCTGACGCCGACGATATGGCGCAGTGGTGCCAGTGGGTGATGGCCGTTGCTGAACGTTTTGCGCTGCCAACCCCTGCGGCTGACGCGTGGCCGGGCTTAATCCGCGAAGCGGTACGCTACACCGGTGACCAGGAAACGCTGCCGCTTTGCCCGCTCTGGATCGGCAAACAGCTGCGTGAAGTGGGTGTGATCAGCGGTAACGGGGCGTTCACCGGCGAACAGCTCACTCAGATGCTGGCTCAGCGTGAGTGGCGAGAAGGCTATCTTGCCGACCGTATGCAGGATGAAATTCTGCTGGAACAAATTCTGGTGGAAACCGAAGGCGAACGCGTCGGGCAGATCAACGCCCTGTCGGTGATTGAATTTCCCGGTCATCCGCGCGCATTCGGGGAACCGTCCCGTATCAGCTGCGTTGTGCACATTGGCGATGGCGAGTTCACCGATATCGAACGGAAAGCCGAGCTGGGCGGCAACATTCACGCGAAAGGCATGATGATCATGCAGGCGTTTTTGATGTCAGAGCTGCAGCTTGAGCAACAGATCCCCTTCTCCGCCTCGCTGACGTTTGAGCAGTCCTACAGCGAAGTGGATGGCGATAGCGCCTCTATGGCCGAGCTGTGCGCCTTAATCAGCGCCCTGGCGGAAGTGCCCATCAATCAGAACATCGCGATCACCGGTTCGGTGGATCAGTTCGGTCGTGCACAGCCAGTGGGAGGCCTCAACGAAAAAATTGAAGGCTTCTTCTCTATCTGTCAGCAGCGCGGTTTAAACGGCAAACAGGGTGTGATTATTCCTGCTCCCAACGCACGCCATTTGAGCCTCAGTCAGGATATTCTGGATGCGGTTGAGCAAGAGCAATTCGCCATCTGGGCCATCGAAGGGATTGAGGATGCTCTACCCTTACTGACAAATCTGGTTTGGGATGGCGAAGGGCAAACCACCCTGATGCAGACTATCCAGGAGCGCATAGCTCAGGCGACACAGCAGGATGCTCGTCATCGTTATCCATGGCCGTTACGCTGGCTGGGCTGGTTTAGTTCGAACTGATCGGACTTGTTCAGCGTACACGTGTTAGCTATCCTGCGTCCTTCACTAAAATAAGGCTTACTGAGAACATGGTAGATAAACGCGAATCCTATACAAAAGAAGATCTTCTTGCCTCTGGTCGCGGTGAACTGTTTGGCGCTAAAGGCCCACAGTTACCGGCCCCGAACATGCTGATGATGGACCGTGTCGTGAAAATGACCGAAACCGGCGGCAACTTCGATAAGGGTTACGTAGAAGCAGAACTCGATATCAACCCGGACCTGTGGTTCTTCGGTTGCCACTTTATTGGCGATCCGGTAATGCCTGGCTGTCTGGGCCTGGATGCCATGTGGCAGCTGGTTGGCTTCTATCTGGGCTGGCTGGGCGGCGAAGGTAAAGGCCGCGCGCTGGGCGTGGGCGAAGTAAAATTCACTGGCCAGGTTCTGCCTACGGCGAAGAAAGTGACCTATCGCATTCACTTCAAGCGCATCGTTAACCGCCGCCTGATTATGGGCCTGGCAGATGGCGAAGTGCTGGTCGACGGTCGTCTGATCTATAGCGCAAGCGACCTGAAAGTTGGCCTGTTCCAGGATACTTCAGCTTTCTGATCGTGCTTTTGGCACCCCCAGAAAGGCGAAACCTCCGCATTGCGGAGGTTTCTTTTTTGAAAGAGACGTTATCAGGCTATGAGTGCCCTGTCGCCGATGGCTTCTCGCCAGCCTCCAAGCCATTGTGACCTTTGATTTATCGTCTGATAAGGACACATTTCTTTAGAACGTCCAGCGATGCCGGCCTGATAACCACGTTGATGAGCCCGTTCCAGGCGATCTCGTTTCTGTCTCTTCATGCCTCGTTTCCCTCATTCTTTTGTCTGGTGGAAAGAAAACAGTGTCTGCACTAAATGCACAGGCACAGATAACGAATACCCCGAATTAGTCGCATCGTCAATGTTCAAAATTCATACGGGTGTCATATTTGTGAGCTAGCTGGAAGTTCATTTGTACAAAAATTGTGACGTGGCACAAGTAACAAACTGAACTGAAAACGAAAAAAAAACCGCAATCAGCGACAGGCCAACTGCGGTTTTTAATGATGAATTTTACTTATGGCAGCCGGGAAATTTCTCTCGCGATGCTGGCCGACTCCTGTGCCCAACCCTGAGCCAGGACTTTCACCATTTCGTCATAGCCATCTTTCTGCTGCTTCAGCTCCAGATGGAAAGGACGCTTAATCAGCTGCCCCTGATGGTTCAGCAACCACTCCCCGCTAATCACCACCGCACCGTCATAACGGCCGTGGAAGCCCGTTACCGTGACGTTAAGCGTATCCTGGTCGTTACCCAGCGGCTGCGACGCGACAACCCAGCCCGGAAGCTGACTGCCCAGATTGGCCACCAGCGTGTTGCGCAGCTGCTGATCCAGCGGACTGGCCCACAGGTTATTCGTCGCAATCACGTATTTAACGTCGCTGGTCTGATAGACCACCCCGTTTCCTGCCAGATAATCCGGCACGGCAACCTGCTCAACCCACAGCTGGCGGCTTCCCTGGCTGGCCGTGCTTTGCCCACCGCTGTGGGTAGCCACAGGCAGCTGATAGTAGCTTTTATTATCTACCCCTGAACTGCACGCCGTTAACAGCAGAGCACCAACCATCAATAGCCACTTTTTCATTCTTTTGCCCTCATCGGCTCAGGATCCTTTTTATCTTTCGCTTCGAACACCAGCGCGTTGCTCTTCTCGTTGAGCGTTTTCAGCACCGGCTGCAGTTCACGTAAGACCTGATCAAGACGCTGCATATCTGCCACCATCTTGTTGTAGGCCGCTGAACCCGGCTGGAAGCCCTGCATACTGCGGTTAAGCTCACGCAGCGTTTTCTGCATATCCTGCGGCAGCTGCTGCATGCTCTGGCTCGCCGTGATCTTGTTGATGTTATCCAGCGTGGTTTGCAGACGACGCATCGTTGCCTGGCTTTCGCTCAGTGAGTTCGTCGCCGCTTCAATCATCGGATTCAGCGGCAGATTGTTGATCTTATCCAGCGTCTCCATCAGGCGCTGTTGGATCTGAGCCAGACCGCTGCTCACCGTTGGGATGATCTTGTAGCCACCGAATTCACGAATACCGGTAATCGGCGGTGCTTTCGGGTAGAAGTCCATATCCACATACAGCGCGCCCGTCACCAGGTTACCCGTTTTCAGCGACCCGCGCAGACCACGGTTCATCAATTCGTTAATATGCGCCGCGATATCCTGGTTCTCGCCAATCTGGTTCAGCAGACGCTCCGGCTCGATACGGATCAGCACCGGAATACGATAATCATCGTCCAGCATCTGGCTCAGGCCCGGGACAAAGAACGGAACTTGTCCAACCGTACCAAGACGAATACCGCGAAACTCAACGGGTGCGCCCGGCTGCAGACCGCGGACGGAGTCTTTAAAGAACATCAGGAAGTCGATGTGATCGGTATAAAGCGCGTCCTGAATGCTTCGCTGATCGTCAAAGAGTCTGAACGCCGTTTTCTCGGCAACCGGCTGCCCGAGGTCCTGCCCTTCCGGAACATCAAAGCTCACCCCGCCGCCAAACAGCGTGGTTAATGATCCCATTTCTACGCGCATCCCCGCCGACGTAAGATCGACCGCGATCCCGCTGTCCTTCCAGAAACGAACGTTGCTGGTCACCAGACGATCGTTTGGCGCATTGATGAAAAGCTGATAGCTAATGGTACGCTTTTGCGCATCGAAGGTGCTGGTTTCAACGGAACCGACGCGGTAGCCGCGGAACAGTACCGGGTCACCCGCCGTGAGCTGACCCGCTTTTTTGCTGTCGAGGATCACGCGGATACCCTTGGCATCAGGCGGCGCAAGCGGCGGTGAATCCAGAAGCTGGTATTTTCCCGGCTGGCTACCCTTCGTGCCGGGCTGCAGTTCAATATAGGCCCCGGAGAGCAGCGTCCCTAAGCCGCTGATCCCTTCACGTCCCACCTGCGGTTTAACGACCCAGAAAACGGAATCGCCATGCAGCAGTTTTTCCATGCCGGCATTAAGGCGCGCCTTAATTTCCACATGGGTTAAATCGTCGGTCAGGGTTGCGCTTTCGACCACGCCCACGTCCACGCTACGGCTTTTGATGGTCGTTTTACCGCCCTCAATCCCCTCGGCATTGGTGGTTATCAGCGTGACTTCCGGTCCCTGATGGCTGTAATGATAAAACAGGATCCATGCACCGATCAGCGCGGTCACGATGGGAAAAATCCACACCGGCGACCAGTTTTTGACCTTCTGCACTTTCGCCTCTCCACTCTTATTTTCCATGCTCTTACTCTTCCTCATGGCTTGATTCAGGCTCACGATCCCACGATAAACGAGGGTCGAAGGTCATGGCCGCAAACATGGTCATAATCACGACCAGTGCAAACATTAAAGCCCCCATCGCGGGATAAATACTCATCAAACCGCCCATCCGCACCAGTGCAGAGAGAACGGCGATGACAAACACGTCAATCATTGACCAGCGTCCGACAAACTCGACCACTTCATAAATCAGGTGCATGCGTTCGCTGTCGCGTTTTCCATGCCCCTTCGCATCCCAGCAGAGCCAGGCGATGGCGATCATTTTTAAGGTTGGCACCATAATACTGGCGATAAAGATCACGCCGGCGACAGGATAGGAACCTTCTCCCCACAGCAGGATCACCCCGGCCAGGATCGTCGAGGGCATTTTGTCGCCGAGCAAATCGGTGATCATGATCGGTAGAATATTGGCAGGCAGATACAGCATGACGGAGGTGACCAGCAGCGCCATCGTCCACTGCAGGCTATTTTTACGGCGTACGTGACCTTTCGTTTCGCAGCGCGGACAAACGTCGAGATCGGCGGGCAGCACGGCGGTGCAGCATGGGCAGGAACGCAGCCCCTGGCGAATGCCGGGCACGCCGACTTTTACCGTCTGCGCAAGCGTCGGTGCCGGGGCGATATCATCCCACGCCCAGCGCCTGTCCACGCACTGGAAGGCGCGCAGCTGCAGGACACAGTACAGGCACCACGGAATAAAGCTGCTGCCGATCCCCACATCACCGTACGCCATGAGCTTCACGAAACTGACCAGAATGCCCGCCAGAAAGATCTCGGCCATACCCCAGCTTTTGAGCTGAAATAGGATACGCGCGAGCCGGATTTTCAGTGATGAGGGCATCCTGACGCGGTTGACCAGCAAAAGGATAACGACCAGGCAAAAAGCCGGGACTATCTGGACAAACAGGAGAAAAAAGGTGCCGAGGCTGGCGTAATCTTCCGAGAACATCACGCCCGGGATTTCAAGCAGATCCACCTGGCTGGTTATCCCTCCCACCTTCATATAGATGAAGGGGAAGAGATTAGAGAGCAGCAGCATGAACAATGCTGCCAGAGCGTAAGCAGTGGGACGCTGCCGCGGCGCGTCCCACTCGGTTGTCAACGTTGCGCCGCAACGTGGACACAGGGCTTTATGTCCGTGACCAAGCTCTGGCAACGCCACGAGCATATCGCATTGCGAGCATAAAATATGCCTGTCGGCATGGTGCTGGTCACACATATGTTATCCCTGTTTATGCGCCGTTTTTCAGAGACTCAAGGTACTCCCAGCGCTCAAATGCTTCTTCCAGGGCTTTTTCAGCCGCGGACAGTTCTGACAGTACTTTCTGAGTATAGTCGTGCGGCTGCGTAAAGAATGACGCATCAGCGACCTGCATCTGCAACGTTTCCAGAGCTGCCTCCAGCTCTTCAAGACGCTGAGGCAGCCCCTCAAGTTCGCGCTGCAGGTTATAACTCATTTTAGCAGGAGATTTTTTAACAGTTTCTGCTTTTGTTACAGCAGGTTCCGGTACATTTCTGGATTTAGCCTGTTTCTGCGCCAGAGACTGCGATTGCTGCCCTTTTGCATCGTGATAACCGCCTACGTATTGTCCAATTCGCCCTTCACCTTCGAAGATCCAGCACTCGGTTACGGTGTTATCCACGAACTGACGATCGTGGCTGACCAGCATTACGGTCCCCTGATAACCGTCAATCAGTTCTTCGAGTAATTCCAGCGTTTCGACATCAAGGTCGTTCGTTGGTTCATCGAGAATCAACAGGTTACTTGGTTTCAGGAACAGACGTGCCAGCAGCAGACGATTACGCTCTCCGCCAGATAACGCACGGACTGGGGTCATCGCACGTTTCGGATGGAACAGGAAGTCCTGCAGATAGCCCAGCACGTGGCGCGGCTTGCCGTTTACCATTACCTCTTGCTTGCCTTCGGCGAGGTTATCCATCACCGTGCGGTCCGGATCCAGCTCCGCGCGGTGCTGGTCGAAGTAGGCCACTTCCAGCTTAGTCCCACAGTGAATGCGGCCGCTGTTGGCCTGCAGCTGGCCCAGCATCAGCTTCAGCAGCGTGGTTTTACCGCAGCCGTTCGGGCCGATAAGCGCAATTTTGTCACCGCGCTGAACCTGGGCGGAGAAATCTTTCACCAGCACTTTGCCATCAACCTGATAGTTGACGTTTTCCATTTCGAAGACAATTTTGCCGGAACGGGACGCTTCTTCCACCTGCATTTTGGCGCTGCCCATCACTTCACGGCGTTCGCTGCGCTCACGGCGCATTGCCTTCAGAGCGCGCACGCGGCCTTCGTTACGGGTACGGCGGGCCTTGATGCCCTGGCGGATCCACACCTCTTCCTGCGCCAGCTTGCGGTCGAACTCCGCATTCTGCAGCTCTTCCACGCGCAGGTTTTCTTCTTTCTCAAGCAGATAGGTGTCGTAATCACCAGGATAGGTGACCAGCTTGCCGCGGTCGAGATCGACAATACGCGTTGCCATGTTGCGAATAAACGAACGGTCGTGCGAGATAAAGATGATGGTGCCGCTGAAGGTTTTCAGGAAGCCTTCCAGCCAGTCAATCGCTTCGATATCCAGGTGGTTCGTCGGTTCGTCCAGCAGCAGCACCTTCGGCCCGCTGACCAGCGCGCGGCCCAGGGCCGCTTTACGCAGCCAGCCGCCGGAGAGCGCCGACAGCTCCATGTCCGCTTCCAGACCAAGCTGGGCCAGAACCTCGTTAATGCGGTTTTCAAGCTGCCACAGACCGTGATGATCGAGCATCTCCTGCACTTTCGCCAGTTCGTTGAGGTTCTTGTCGCTCGGATCGGTCATCACCAGATGCGAAATCTCGTGATAGCGCTTCAGGTATTCGGCCTGCTCAGAGATCCCTTCCGCCACGAAATCGTAAACGCTGCCGGTCACGTGACGCGGCGGGTCCTGCTGGAGGCGGGAGACGATCAGATCCTGCTCGTAAACGATGCGGCCGTCATCCAACCCCTGTTCGCGATTGAGAATTTTCATCAGCGTGGATTTACCCGCGCCGTTACGGCCCACCAGACAGACGCGCTCGTTATCTTCGATATGCAGCTCTGCATTATCGAGAAGCGGCGAGTCGCTGAAAGAGAGCCACGCGCCGTGCATACTAATTAAAGACATTTATTTTTCCTTTCAGACCGCGGTAATCAACCAGCAGTTATGAATTTGACGGTTACGGGCAAAGTCCTGAGACAGCGTTTTTTGGCTGATTTCTTGTGCTTTCAGTCCCAGGGCTGCTAAGCCGTCATGATCCATACGGAAGCCGCGTTTGTTGTTCGAGAACATAATGGTGCCGCCCTTACGCAGCAGGCGCTTCAGGTCGGTCATCAGGCGCAGGTGATCGCGTTGAACGTCAAAGCTATCCTCCATGCGCTTGGAGTTGGAGAAGGTCGGCGGATCGATAAAGATCAGGTCGAACTGCTCGTCGGTATCACGCAGCCAGCCCAGCACGTCGGCCTGCATCAGTCGGTGCTGACGTCCGGTCAGCCCGTTAAGACGCAGGTTGCGCTCCGCCCACTCCAGATAGGTACGGGACATATCCACCGTGGTGGTGCTCCGCGCGCCGCCCAGACCCGCATGCACGCTCGCGCTGCCAGTATAGGAGAACAGGTTGAGGAAATCTTTGCCCTTGCTCATCTGACCCAGCATGCGACGGGCGATACGGTGGTCGAGGAACAGGCCGGTATCCAGATAGTCGGTCAGGTTCACCCACAGGCGAGCGTTGTATTCGCCCACTTCGATGAAGTCGCCCTTCTCGCCCATCTTCTGATACTGATTTTTTCCTTTCTGACGCTCGCGGGTTTTCAGCACCAGCTTGTTTGGCGCAATGCCGAGCACGGCGATGGTGGCCGCAATCACATCCAGCATGCGCTGACGCGCTTTTTGCGCATCAATGGTTTTCGGTGGAGCATATTCCTGAATCACCACCCAGTCCGCGTAGCGGTCAACCGCCACGTTGTACTCCGGCAGATCGGCATCGTACAGGCGATAGCATTCAATGCCCTCCTGCTTCGCCCACTTCTCAAATTTCTTCAGGTTCTTGCGCAGGCGGTTGGCGTAATCTTCCGCCACGCCGGATGGCTTACTGTCCGCCGCTTTCTCCGCCAGATGGTAGTTTTTTTGCACGCAGTCCAGCGGGCCGTTTTTCGCTTTAAACTGGCGATCGGCACGCAGCTGCAGGCAGCTCAGCAGCTCCGGCGAGGCGCTAAACAGCGACAGGTTCCAGCCGCCGAAGTAGTCCTTCATATTGCGCCCCAGCAGGCTGTGTAGGGCAATCAGCGCCGGTTCGCTGTCCAGACGCTCGCCGTAAGGCGGGTTGCTGATCACGGTACCGTACGGACCTTTTGGCAGCGGGTTGGTCAGATTCGCCACGTCTTTCACCTCAAAGGTGACCAGCTCGCCGATACCGGCACGACGGGCGTTGCTGCGCGCGCGTTCAATTACCCGCGGGTCGCTGTCCGAACCGTAGAAGTGGGAGGTGTACTCCGCCAGACCTTTACGCGCGCGGGTCTGCGCGTCGTCTTTGACCTCTTTCCAGAGCGCTTCGTCGTGCTGCGCCCAGCCTTTAAAGCCCCAGTGACCGCGATGCAGGCCCGGCGCGCGGTCGGTTGCCAGCATGGCCGCTTCAATCAGCAACGTACCGGAACCACACATCGGATCGAGCAGCGGCGTGCCCGGCTGCCAGCCGGAGCGCATTACAATGGCGGCGGCCAGCGTTTCTTTAATTGGCGCCATACCGGTACGATCGCGGTAGCCGCGCAGGTGCAGGCCTGCGCCGCTCAGATCGAGAGAAATACTCGCCGTGTCACCGTTGAGCCAGACGTTAATACGCAGATCCGGATTTTCGCGATCGACGTTTGGACGTTCCTTATTTTTACGCGTGAAGCAGTCCACAATGGCGTCTTTTACACGCAGGGCACCGTACTGGCTGTTGCGGATCTCGTCGTTCACGCCGTTGAAATGCACCGCAAAGGTGGCATTGGGCGTGAAGATCTCTGTCCAGTCGATCATCTGTACGCCGGTATAGAGGTCCAGGTCGCTATAGACCTTACACTCCTTCATCGGCAGCATGATGCGCGACGCCAGACGGCTCCACATCAGGCTCTGGTAAATAAGCCGCGTGTCGCCCTCAAAATGGACACCACCCTGAACCACCTGGCACTCTTGCGCGCCCAGGCTTTCCAGTTCAGTTTTTAACAGCTCTTCCAGCCCACGGGCCGTACTGGCAAACAGAGAATTCATATCGTCACTTTTACTCTTAGAAAATTGTCGCGCATTATAGCTAATATGGCGTGTATGTCATAAAGTTGAAGGCTTATTTTCATTTGTGGGAGTGTGCAGTGGCGACGTTATCCAGGCTTTTTATTCATCCGGTGAAATCCATGCGCGGCATCGGCGTCTCTCACGCGCTGGCCGACATGAGCGGATTCGCCTTCGATCGTATTTTTATGGTCACCGAGCCTGACGGCACATTCATTACCGCACGCCAGTTCCCGCAGATGGTTCGCTTTACCCCTTCCCCGCTTCATGACGGTTTACACCTTACCGCGCCGGACGGTTCCAGCGCGGTAATTCGCTTTGCTGATTTTGCGCCTGTCGATGCGCCAACGGAAGTGTGGGGCAATCATTTTACCGCGCGCATCGCCCCGGATGAGATTAACCGCTGGCTGAGCGGTTTCTTCTCTCGTGACGTGCAGCTGCGCTGGGTAGGTCCTGAACTGACGCGTCGCGTGAAGCGCCATGACGCCGTTCCCCTCTCCTTCGCCGATGGTTTCCCGTTCCTGCTGACTAACGAAGCCTCGCTGCGTGATTTACAAGGCCGCTGCAAGGCTAGCGTTCAGATGGAACAGTTCCGTCCGAACCTGGTGGTCACGGGCGCCGACGCCTGGGAAGAAGACACCTGGAAAGTGATCCGCATCGGTAGCGTCATCTTTGATGTCGTAAAACCCTGCAGTCGCTGCATTTTCACCACGGTGAGCCCTGAGAAAGGTCAGAAACACCCTTCCGGCGAACCGCTGAAGACGCTGCAGTCGTTCCGCACCGCGCAGGACAACGGCGATGTGGATTTCGGCCAGAACCTGATCCCGCGCTCCAGCGGCGCAATCCGCGTCGGTGATGAGGTAGAAATTCTTGCCCGAGGGCCTGCAAAAGCATACGGCTCAGGTCAGGAAGAAGAAATGGTCGACGTTGTGACGAATGTCGCCTCTGCGGTAGATATTCACTGGCAGGGCAACGTCATCCGTGGCAACAACCAGCAGGTATTACTGGAGCAACTGGAGCAGGCAGGTATTCGCGTACCCTATTCCTGTCGCGCAGGCATTTGCGGATGCTGCCGCATCAGGCTGGTGGATGGAGAGGTCAGTGCGCTGAAAAAATCGGCAATTGGAAATGACGGCACAATTCTGTGCTGTAGCTGCATACCGAAAACGTCCGTACAGCTGGAAGCTTAAACCGCCTGTTCAAGGCTGAAGGAATCTACGCGCAGCTGTGGCTTCAGCCTGTCGTTCATCACTTTAATGGCATCGCCAAGCTGCATCGTCCGCCCGGCAATGGTTACGCCGGGCTGTGCCAGCAGGCAGAGCGCAGCATTTTCGCCTGGCTCAACCACCAGAAGGCTCACCTCTTCTGCGGTATCGCTCAGATTGACGCTGGCCGCGTCACCCGTTGCCGGAGTCCAGCTCATACCATGCGCAAGAAAATGCCAGCTTTTTGGCATTTGCGGTTTCAGGAAGCGGATAGCCACCAGCGCGTTTAATACCAGCTCGGCACGCTGCTCTTTAGAGAGCACCAGATCGCGACATTTTTCTTCAAAGGAGAAATAAAGCGCCGCATCGTCAACGCAAAAGCCCGACGGGGAAAATGCATCCGGGGTTAACATTCGGCGGGCAAAACGAGAACGAAACAACATGCCATTGGCTAAATCGAGCATCATTCGGTCATGCTCGTCGCAAAAATACCAGCGCCAGTTATCGTCAGGTTTAATTCGCATGTGTCTCTCCCGTCCCCAAACGTCCTGTACTAAAAATGTCCTGTTTGCCGCCTCGTTTATAACACCATTAATAAAAGACTATAATGACTAAATAAGCAACAGTGACGGAATATAAAACAACCAGGGCTGGAAATAAAGCCCTGGTTGTCTGATTAAGAGAAAAGATTAGATATGAGTAACGATTTCTTTAATCAGCGGCGGTCCTTTAAAAATAAAGCCGGAATAGATTTGCACCAGTGACGCACCTGCCGCCATCTTCTCGCGCGCAGCAATCACTGAGTCAATGCCGCCGACGCCAATAATCGGCAGACGTCCTTTTAATTCCGCAGACAGGGCGCGAATAATTTCGGTGCTTTTTAATTGCACCGGACGTCCACTTAACCCACCCGCTTCGTCACAGTTTTTCATTCCCTGCACGAGGGAACGATCGAGAGTGGTATTGGTCGCAATAACACCATCAATATTATGGCGAACCAAACTGTCGGCAACCTGGATCAATTCTTCAGGAGAAAGATCCGGGGCGATCTTAACCGCGACCGGAACATATTTATGGTGGATCGTCTGGAGTTCATTTTGTTTATTTTTAATGGCACTCAGAAGATCGTCCAGCGCTTCGCCATATTGTAAGGAACGCAGACCCGGAGTATTGGGTGAAGAAATATTCACCGCGATATAACCGGCATAGGCGTAGACTTTTTCCATACAAATCAGATAGTCATCTTTACCCTGCTCAACCGGCGTGTCTTTATTTTTGCCGATATTGATGCCTAATATCCCGTCAAAATGGGCTTTTTTTACGTTCTCAACCAGGTGATCAACACCGAGGTTATTAAAGCCCATGCGGTTGATCAGCCCTTCGGCTTCAACCAGGCGGAACAGGCGCGGCTTGTCATTTCCCGGCTGCGGGCGCGGCGTGACGGTGCCGATTTCAATGGAGCCAAAGCCCATCGCGCCCAGGGCATCAATGCACTCGCCATTTTTGTCCAGACCGGCCGCCAGACCCAGCGGATTTTTAAAGGTCAGACCCATGCACTGCACAGGTTTTTCCGGCACATTCTGACGCACCAGAGCGGCCAGCGGCGTTCCGGTAATACGACGTAATTGCTGGAATGTAAATTCATGAGCGCGCTCAGGGTCGAGCTGGAAAAGGGCTTTACGAACGAAGGGGTAGTACATGAACTCTCCTGGATTCCCGGTGTGCAAACCGGGAGGGGATTATGGGCGATCCACGCGCGAAAGGGAATTGACCTGCGGCAAAAAATCAGCGCAAAACGCAATCGTTTACCTTCCCGTCTATTTCTTATGCACTTTTTCGCATTTTAATTGCAGATAAATCATTTAGTGGAATAACCGCGCGGTGTCACACTCCTGAAAATTGTTATGAATGTTAGATAAAAGCAAACAATTGGTTATAAGGAGGAAGTATGCGCGTCATTACCCTGGCCGGAAGTCCACGATTCCCTTCGCGCTCTAGCGCCCTGCTGGAATATGCCCGCGAAAAACTCAATGCCCTGGATGTGGAAGTGTGCCACTGGAACCTGCATAACTTCGAACCTGAAGATCTGCTCTATGCCCGTTTCGACAGCCCTGCGCTTAAAACGCTGATCGAGCAGCTTAACGGCGCTGATGGCTTAATTGTGGCAACGCCTATTTATAAAGCCTCCTTTTCCGGGGCGCTGAAAACCTTGCTCGATCTGCTTCCGGAGCGCGCGCTGGACGGCAAAGTCGTGCTGCCGCTGGCAACGGGCGGTACGGTTGCCCATTTATTGGCCGTGGATTATGCCCTGAAGCCGGTGCTGAACGCGCTGAAAGCGCAGGAGATCCTCCACGGCGTTTTCGCAGATGACTCCCAGATTATTGATTATCAACATAAACCTCATTTTACGCCCAACCTGCAAACCCGCCTCGATAACGCTCTGGAAACCTTCTGGCACGCTCTGCACCGCAGGGATATCCAGGCCCCGGCGTTTGGTCAGCCTCAAGGAGTCGCACATGTTTAAAACGTTAACCCGCATCGGCCTGGCAGGTCTGATGGCGCTTACCTCGCTGGCCCATGCCGCAGAAGCGGCTCCGGAAAGTTTGCGCATTGGCTATCAGAAAGGCAGCGTCAGCATGGTGCTGGCGAAAAGCCACCAGCTGCTGGAAAAACGCTTCCCGAACACCAAATTCTCCTGGGTGGAGTTCCCTGCTGGCCCGCAGATGCTGGAGGCCCTGAACGTCGGCAGTATCGATCTCGGCAGCACGGGCGATATTCCGCCGATATTTGCCCAGGCGGCGGGAGCGGACCTCGTCTATGTTGGCGTTGAGCCGCCCAAACCGAAGGCCGAAGTGATTCTGGTGCCTGAAAACAGCGACATTAAAAGCGTCGCCGACCTCAAAGGGCACAAAGTGGCTTTCCAGAAAGGTTCCAGCTCACACAACCTGCTGTTGCATGCCCTGCAGGAAGCCGGGCTGAAGTTCACTGACATTCAGCCTGTTTACCTGACGCCTGCCGACGCCCGCGCCGCGTTCCAGCAGAAGGACGTTGATGCCTGGGCCATCTGGGATCCGTACTACTCCGCCGCATTGCTGCAGGGCGGCGTTCGCGTGCTGAAAGACGGTACCACGCTGAAGCAGACCGGCTCGTTCTATCTGGCCGCGCGTCCTTATGCGGAAAAGAACGGCGCATTTATTCAGGGCGTACTGGATACCTTTACCCAGGCCGATGCGCTGACCCAGACCCAGCGTCAGGAGAGCATTGCCCTGCTGGCGAAAACCATGGGCTTACCTGAGCCGGTGATCGCGAGCTATCTCAACCACCGTCCGCCGACCACCATTACGCCCGTGGACGCGCACGTCGCCGCGCTTCAGCAACAAACGGCTGACCTTTTCTATCAAAACCACCTGGTGCCAAAACAGGTCACTATCCGCGAACGCATCTGGCAGCCCGCAGGCAAAGAAGGAGCTAAATCATGAGTCTGAATCTTTTCTGGTTTTTACCCACCCATGGTGATGGACACTATCTTGGTACAGAAGAGGGCTCGCGCCCGGTTGACCACGGCTACCTGCAGCAGATTGCGCAGGCGGCGGACCGAATCGGTTTCACCGGGGTGCTGATCCCGACCGGACGTTCATGTGAAGATGCCTGGCTGGTGGCCGCATCGATGATCCCGGTCACCCAGCGTCTGAAGTTCCTGGTTGCCTTACGCCCGAGCGTAGTCTCCCCTACCGTGGCGGCGCGTCAGGCGGCAACGCTGGACAGGCTATCCAACGGTCGCGCCCTGTTTAACCTGGTGACGGGCAGCGACCCGCAGGAGCTGGCGGGCGATGGGGTGTTCCTCGACCATACCGAGCGCTATGAAGCCTCCGCCGAGTTCACCCGCGTCTGGCGACGTCTGCTGGAAGGTGAAACCGTCACCTTTGAAGGCAAGCATATTCACGTTCGCGACGCGAAGCTCTACTTCCCGCCGGTGCAGCAGCTGCGCCCGCCGCTCTATTTTGGCGGATCGTCGGATGTGGCCCAGGATCTGGCGGCAGAGCAGGTCGATCTCTATCTTACCTGGGGCGAACCGCCTGAGCTGGTGAAAGAAAAAATTGCCCAGGTACGCGCGAAGGCGGCCGCCCATGGCCGCAAGGTGCGCTTCGGTATTCGCCTGCACGTAATCGTGCGCGAAACCAATGAAGAAGCCTGGCAGGCCGCCGACCGTCTGATTTCCCATCTGGACGATGAGACCATCGCCAGGGCGCAGGCCGCGTTTGCCAAAACCGACTCCGTCGGACAGCACCGAATGGCGTCCCTGCACAACGGCAAGCGCGAGAATCTGGAGATCAGCCCGAACCTGTGGGCGGGCGTCGGCCTGGTGCGCGGCGGTGCGGGCACGGCGCTGGTCGGCGACGGTCCGACCGTAGCCGCCCGGATTAATGAATACGCTGACCTGGGTATCGACAGCTTTATTCTCTCCGGTTACCCGCATCTTGAAGAGGCGTACAAGGTGGGCGAGCTGTTATTCCCGCTTCTGGATGTTGCCATTCCGGAAATTCCGCAGCCGCAGCGGCTTCAGCTTCAGGGCGAAGCCGTGGCGAACGAGTTTATTCCACGCAAAGCCGCACAGAGCTAAGGAGTGACCATGTCTGCCACCTCACAAAAATGGCTGCTGCGCGCCGCGCCGTGGTTTTTACCCGTCGGCATTGTGGCTCTCTGGCAGCTCGCGTCATCCACCGGCTGGCTGTCGAGCCGCATTCTGCCCTCTCCGGAGGGCGTCGTAGAAGCGTTCTGGTCGCTGAGCGTGAGCGGTGAGCTGTGGCAGCATCTGGCGATCAGCTCCTGGCGCGCCGTGATTGGGTTTTCCATCGGCGGCAGCATCGGTCTGGTTCTGGGCTTGATCAGCGGCCTTTCCCGCTGGGGCGAGCGGCTGCTGGATACCTCCATTCAGATGCTGCGCAACGTGCCGCATCTGGCGCTGATCCCGCTGGTTATCCTGTGGTTTGGGATTGATGAGAGCGCCAAGATCTTCCTCGTGGCGCTGGGCACACTGTTCCCGATCTACATCAACACCTGGCACGGCATCCGCAACATCGATCGCGGTCTGGTGGAGATGGCGCGCAGCTACGGCTTATCGGGTTTTTCTCTCTTTATACACGTGATCTTGCCGGGTGCCCTGCCCTCCATTATGGTCGGGGTGCGTTTTGCGCTCGGCCTGATGTGGCTGACGCTGATTGTGGCAGAGACCATCTCGGCCAACTCAGGCATAGGCTACCTGGCAATGAACGCCCGCGAGTTCCTGCAAACGGACGTGGTGGTGGTTGCCATCATTCTGTATGCCCTGCTCGGCAAGCTCGCCGACGTCAGCGCCCAGTGGCTGGAGCGCAGCTGGCTGCGCTGGAACCCGGCCTATACCCTTCAGGAGGCGAAAGCATGAACACTGCACGACTGAATCAGGGAACGCCGTTACTGCTGAACGGCGTGACCAAACGCTACGGCGAAAACACCATTCTTAACGGGCTGGATCTGCACATTCCCGCCGGACAATTTGTGGCCGTTGTTGGTCGCAGCGGCGGCGGCAAGAGTACCCTGCTACGGCTTCTGGCCGGGCTGGAAGCCCCCAACGGCGGTGACATTCTGGCAGGAACGACGCCGCTTTCGAATATTCAGGACGATACCCGCATGATGTTTCAGGATGCACGCCTGCTGCCGTGGAAAACGGTTATCGACAACGTCGGGCTCGGTCTTAAGGGCAGCTGGCGGGATGAAGCCCGCCAGGCGCTGGCCGCCGTTGGGCTGGAAAATCGTGCGGGCGAATGGCCGGCAGCCCTCTCGGGTGGGCAGAAGCAGCGCGTGGCGCTGGCGCGTGCGTTGATTCACCGTCCGGGCCTGCTGTTGCTTGATGAACCGCTCGGCGCGCTCGACGCCCTGACGCGGATCGAAATGCAGGATTTGATTGGATCCTTGTGGCAGGCGCACGGCTTTACGGTACTGCTGGTGACGCATGACGTGAGCGAAGCCGTCGCGATGGCTGACCGGGTGCTTTTAATTGAGGACGGGAAAATAGGCCTGGATCTGACGGTGGATCTTCCGCGCCCTCGCCGCGTGGGCTCTGCAAGGCTGGCGGAGCTGGAAGCTGAGGTATTGGATCGGGTGATGAAGCGCGGGGGGACGGAGTTAGAGCGAGTTAAGGCTAATGCCTGATGCCCTCACCCCGGCCCTCTCCCGCGGGGAGAAAACACAAAAAACGGCAACCGAGGTTGCCGTTTTGCGTTTACCTGCCCACCGGCATTTTTTACATCAGGCGAGCGCCTTAGCAATCTTCTCGTACAGATCGCCAGACAGGTTCTCCAGCCCTTTCAGCTGCTCAAGCGCGGCACGCATCTTCGCCTGACGCTTCGCGTCGTAGCGTTTCAAACGGATCAGCGGCTCAATCAGACGCGACGCCACCTGCGGGTTACGGCTGTTCAGCTCGGTCAGCATTTCCACCATGAACTGATAACCGCTGCCGTCTTCGGCGTGGAACGCCGCCGGGTTACTGCTGGCAAATGCGCCAATCAGAGAACGCACGCGGTTTGGGTTGCTCAGGGTAAAGGAGCGATGCTTCAGCAGGCTGCGCACGTTGCTGAGCGCATCAGCCGCCGGGCTGGTCGCCTGCAGGATGAACCACTTGTCCATCACCAGGCCATCCTGATGCCACTTGTCGTCGTACTCCTGCATTAGCGCATCGCGGCACGGCAGTTCGGCGGCAACGCTTGCGCCCAGCGCGGCCAGCGCGTCGGTCATGTTATCCGCTTCGTGATACTGCTTGCTCACCAAAGTGTTCGCCAGCTCGGTTTCGCCAAACGCCAGATAGCGCAGGCAGGTATTGCGCAGAGAACGTTTACCAATGTCCGCGTGCTCAACGCGATAAGCGTCAAGCTTGTTGGCGTTATAAATGGCGAGGAACTCATCGGCCAGCTCAGCAGCCAGCGTACGGGTCAACGCTTCACGCACCGCCACGATGGCAATCGGGTCGATGATGTCAAACAGCTCGGCGATTTCAGTCGCTGACGGCAGGGTCAGAATTTCAGCGGCCAGGGCCGGGTCAATCTTCTCATCCAGCAGGATCGCGCGGAACGCGTCAGCCACATGGACAGGCAGCGACAGCGGCTGCCCCTGCTGATGGCGGTTTACGTTGAGCTTGATGTAGGTCGCCAGCAGGCTTTGCGCCGCATCCCAGCGGGAGAAGTCGTTACGCGCGTGACGCATCAGGAACGTCAGCTGCTGATCGCTCCACTTGTATTCCAGCTTCACCGGCGCGGAGAATTCACACAGCAGCGCAGGCACCGGCTGGAAGTAGACGTTATCGAAGATAAAGGTCTGCTCGGCCTGAGTCACGTTCAGCACGTGGTGTACCGGGTGGCCTCCCTTCTGGAGCGGGATGACTTTGCCTTCGTTATCGTACAGCTCAATGCTGAACGGAATATGCAGCGGATATTTCTCTTCCTGCTCCGCCGTCGGCGGCGTGCGCTGGCTGATGGTCAGGGTGTACTGCTCGGTTTCCGGATTGTAATCGTCTTTGACGGTGACAACCGGCGTCCCGGCCTGGCTGTACCAGCGGCGGAAGTGAGAGAGATCGACATTAGAGGCATCTTCCATAGCCTGCACAAAATCGTCGCAGGTGGCCGCGCTGCCGTCGTGCCGCTCAAAGTAGAGCTGCATCCCTTTCTGGAAATTCTCCTCGCCCAGCAGGGTGTGGATCATGCGGATAATTTCAGCGCCCTTCTCGTACACCGTCAGAGTGTAGAAGTTGTTCATTTCGATAACTTTATCCGGGCGGATCGGGTGCGCCATTGGGCTGGCATCTTCCGCAAACTGCAGACCACGCATGGTACGCACGTTGTTGATGCGGTTCACCGCGCGTGAACCCAGATCGGAGCTGAACTCCTGATCGCGGAAGACGGTCAGGCCCTCTTTCAGGCTCAGCTGGAACCAGTCGCGGCAGGTGACGCGGTTACCGGTCCAGTTGTGGAAATATTCGTGGCCGATAACGCGTTCGATATCAAGGTAGTCTTTGTCCGTTGCGGTATCGGTACGCGCCAGCACGTATTTGGAGTTAAAGACGTTAAGGCCTTTGTTCTCCATTGCGCCCATGTTGAAGAAATCGACGGCGACGATCATATAGATGTCGAGGTCATATTCGAGGCCGAAGCGCTCCTCGTCCCACTTCATGGAGTTGATGAGAGAGGTCATCGCCCACGGCGCGCGGTCAAGGTTGCCGCGGTCAACAAACAGCTCCAGCGCCACCTCGCGGCCTGAGCGCGTTTTGAAGGTGTCGCGCAGCACGTCGAAGTCCCCCGCCACCAGCGCAAACAGGTAGCACGGTTTCGGGAAGGGATCCTGCCACTGCACCCAGTGACGGCCATTCTCCAGCTCGCCTTCGCCTACGCGGTTACCGTTGGAGAGCAGGAAGGGATACAGGGTTTTATCGGCGATGATTTTGGTGGTGAAGCGCGCCAGGACGTCCGGGCGGTCGAGATACCAGGTAATGTGGCGGAACCCTTCCGCTTCACACTGGGTACACAGCGCCACGCCCGACTGGTAAAGCCCTTCCAGCGCGGTGTTAGCGGCCGGGCTGATTTCATTCACGATGCGCAGCGTAAACTGTTCCGGCAGGTTGTCGATGACCAGCTGGTTGTTTTCTTCTTTATAGTCCGACCAGGCTTCATCATTAATATGCAGGGAGACCAGCGTCAGGTCTTCACCATCCAGACGCAGCGGCACAGCAGTTGAGCTATGGCGCGTCACCTGGCTCACCGCCGTGACAACGGTTTTTGTGGCATCCAGGTCAAAAGTCAGATCGATTTCGCTAATCAGGTAATCCGGCGCACGGTAGTCGTGGCGGTATTTGGCTTGTGGCTGTTGTGTCATAGAAAACCTTATGCATCGTTTGTCGAGTAACGTTTCAATATATTCCTGTTGCGCAAATCGCGCTATGCAGAATGTTCATCTTTTCAGGGTCAAAACCCTTTTTTGCTACATTTGTATAACACGGGGCACAAAATGCCCTCGACCATAAAACGCGCTTATGTTGTGATCGGGGTTCAATAAATCACTAAACAAGGTATACTCCGGAGTTGTTTATTGTACTAAACGCTCCTGTGAGAGGATGCTACTGCGCACCTATGACTCAATTCGCTTCTCCAGTTCTGCATACGTTGCTGGATACCGACGCGTATAAACTGCATATGCAGCAAGCCGTTTTCCACCACTACTATGACGTTCACGTCGCGGCGGAATTCCGCTGTCGCGGCGACGACTTGCTCGGTATCTACGCAGACGCCATTCGTGAACAGGTCGATGCTATGCAGCATCTGACGCTGCAGGACGAGGAATATCAGTGGCTTTCTGGCCTGCCTTTCTTCAAAGCCGATTACCTGAACTGGCTGCGCGATTTCCGCTATAAGCCGGAGCAGGTCACCGTGCTTAACGATAACGGCAAACTGGATATTCGCCTTGAAGGCCCGTGGCGGGAAGTGATCATGTGGGAAGTGCCGCTTCTGGCGGTGATCAGTGAACTGGCTCACCGCTACCGTTCGCCGGAAAAAGGCGTCGAGCAGGCGGTCGCCGCGCTGGAAAATAAACTCGCAGCCTTCTCCACGCTGACCGAAGGGCTGGACATGTCCCGCTTCCGCCTGATGGACTTTGGCACGCGTCGCCGTTTCTCGCGTGACGTTCAGGAGGCCATCGTTAAACGTCTGCAGCAGGAGCCGTGGTTCGTTGGCACCAGCAACTACGATCTGGCACGCCGCCTCAGCCTGACGCCAATGGGCACCCAGGCACACGAGTGGTTCCAGGCGCATCAGCAGATCAGCCCCGATCTGGCTAACAGCCAGCGCGCGGCACTGGCCGCATGGCTTGAGGAGTACCCGAATCAGCTCGGGATTGCCCTCACCGACTGTATTACGATGGATGCCTTCCTGCGCGACTTTGGTCCCGAGTTCGCTGAACGTTACCAGGGATTACGCCACGACTCCGGGGATCCGGTTGAATGGGGCGAGAAAGCCATTGCCCATTACGAAAAACTCGGCATTGATCCGATGAGCAAGGTGCTGGTCTTCTCGGATAATCTCGACCTGGCGAAAGCGGTCGACCTCTATCGCCATTTCAATACCCGTGTGAACCTGAGCTTCGGGATTGGTACCCGTCTGACCTGCGATATTCCTCAGGTAAAACCTCTGAATATCGTCATCAAACTGGTGGAATGTAACGGCAAGCCGGTGGCAAAACTCTCCGACAGCCCGGGTAAAACCATCTGCCATGACAAAGCGTTTGTCCGCGCATTGCGCAAAGCGTTCGATCTCCCCTTGATCAAAAAAGCCAGTTAAGCGCTTACGGGAGCCTTTATGGCTCCCTTCTCCTTATTTATTTCTCAATTCTTCTCTTTTGACTGCGAAATTTACTTGTCTGATAGCGGATGGCAGGTAACATAGATATCCCCCCATAAGGGTGGACAAGTGTTTATTTTTTCCGACTATTAACAGAGAGAATATTATGAGCGTTGTGCCTGTAGCCGACGTACTCCAGGGCCGTGTCGCCGTTGACCAGGAAGTCACCGTGCGCGGATGGGTGCGTACCCGCCGAGATTCTAAAGCTGGCATCTCCTTCCTTGCCGTCTATGACGGTTCCTGCTTTGATCCTGTACAGGCCGTCATTAATAATTCTCTGCCCAATTACAATGATGACGTTCTGCACCTGACGACGGGCTGTTCCGTTATTGTCACCGGCGTGGTCGTGGCATCCCCGGGTCAGGGTCAGAGCTTCGAAATTCAGGCTTCTGCCATTGAAGTCACCGGCTGGGTTGAAGATCCGGATACCTACCCGATGGCGGCAAAACGCCACAGCATCGAATATCTGCGTGAAGTCGCCCACCTGCGTCCGCGTACCAACCTGATTGGTGCGGTGGCGCGCGTGCGTCATACGCTGGCGCAGGCGCTGCATCGTTTCTTCGATGAGCAGGGTTACTTCTGGGTGTCTACCCCGCTGATCACCGCGTCCGATACGGAAGGTGCCGGTGAGATGTTCCGCGTCTCGACGCTGGACATGGAAAACCTGCCGCGTACGCCTGAAGGTAAAGTGGACTATGACAAAGACTTCTTTGGTAAAGAAGCCTTCCTGACGGTATCTGGTCAGCTCAACGGCGAAACGTACGCCTGTGCGCTGTCTAAGATCTACACCTTTGGCCCAACCTTCCGCGCCGAAAACTCCAACACCAGTCGTCACCTGGCGGAATTCTGGATGCTGGAGCCTGAAGTGGCCTTCGCCGACTTGGACGATGTTGCGGGTCTGGCGGAAGCGATGCTGAAGTATGTGTTCAAAGCGGTGCTGGAAGAGCGTCCTGACGACATGAAATTCTTCGCAGAACGCGTAGACAGCGATGCTGTGGCGCGTCTGGAGCGTTTCGTCTCTGCCGACTTTGCGCAGGTGGACTATACCGACGCGGTGGCGATCCTCGAGAAATGCGGTGAGACGTTCGAGAACCCGGTTTACTGGGGCGTTGACCTGGCGTCTGAACACGAACGCTATCTGGCCGAGAAGCATTTCAAAGCGCCGGTTGTCGTTAAAAACTACCCGAAAGATATTAAGGCCTTCTATATGCGCCTTAACGAAGACGGTAAAACCGTGGCAGCGATGGACGTTCTGGCGCCGGGCATTGGTGAAATCATCGGTGGCTCTCAGCGTGAAGAACGTCTTGACGTGCTGGACGCGCGTATGGAAGAGATGGGGCTCAACCCAGCTGACTACAGCTGGTACCGCGATCTGCGTCGTTACGGTACCGTACCGCACGCCGGTTTTGGTCTGGGCTTCGAGCGTCTGATTGCCTACGTTACTGGTGTTCAGAACGTACGTGACGTGATTCCTTTCCCACGTACTCCACGTAACGCCAGCTTCTAATCGATACAATACTAAAATGGCCAGCTTATGCTGGCCATTATTTTATTCTGTATTGTCAGTTTTCGTCAGCGTAAAGTCAGCATCTTTAAACCTTCACCCCGTCACAACCACTACCTGTTACGTTTTGTTACCGCGAAATATCCAGCCACAAAAAATAAACCCCATTCTTATTGCGATTATTACATCCTCAAGCGATAGCACAAATTTCAACCACCTTTACAGCCGTCCGGAAGGCTTTTTGGAGTCATAAGAAAAAACGAGCCGTTTAGCGTCTGTTTATATGAATCGCCTTTATCTCAATTAATCATAAGGAATTCATATATATAGGATAGTGCTTGTTGTTTAATTCGCCAGGGCGTTCTGAAGTTTGAGGTGGTTCACAAAGTTCCCAAAAATACATATTTAGTTACACATAATTTCTTTTGGTTACTTAATCTTGAGAATTGTAGCACTTTCAGGCTAGCGAAACGCTTCGCCGAATGGAAAGATGCCTGTCAGATACATAAAGACACCAAACTCTCATCAATAGTTCCGGAAATATTTATTGACAGAATTTATTGACGGCAGTGGCGAGTGTCATAAAAAAACCAATGAGGGTAATAAATAATGATGAAGCGCAATATTCTGGCAGTGGTAATCCCTGCCCTGCTGGTAGCCGGTGCAGCTAACGCTGCAGAAATCTATAACAAGAACGGCAACAAGCTGGACTTCTACGGTAAAGTTAACGCCGAGCACGATTTCGTGACTTCCGGTGATAACACCAACAATAACGACGCTACCTACGCGCAGATCGGTTTCAAAGGCGAAACTCAGATCAACGACCAGCTGACCGGTTACGGCCAGTGGGAATACCGTTTCCTGGCCAACCAGGCTGAAAATGGTGCTCAGACTAACAAAAACCGTCTGGCATTCGCTGGCCTGAAAGCGGGCGATGCTGGCAGCATCGACTATGGTCGTAACTACGGTATCGTTTACGACGTAGAATCATACACCGATATGGCGCCGTCCTTCTCTGGTATGACCTGGGGCGGTAACTATGTTGATAACTTTATGACCAGCCGCAGTACCGGTCTGCTGACCTACCGTAACAGCAACTTCTTCGGTCTGGTTGACGGTCTGAGCCTCGGCGTTCAGTACCAGGGCAAAAACGACCGTGCTGACGTTAAAACCTCTAACGGTGACGGCGTAGGCTACTCCCTGGGCTACGATTTCGGCGAAGGCTTCGGTGCAATCGCATCTTACAGCAACGCTAACCGTACTCTGAATCAAAAAGCTGATGGTGAAGGCGACAAAGCTGAAGCATGGGGTGTTGGTCTGAAATACGACGCTAACAACATCTACCTGGCAACCACCTATGCAGAAACCCGTAACACCACTCGTACCGGTTCTAACGGTGACGCTGGCTTCGCTAACAAAACGCAGAACTTCGAAGTGGTTGCACAGTACCAGTTCGACTTCGGCCTGCGCCCAGCAATCTCCTACGTGCAGACCAAAGGTAAAGACCTGGCTGCGGTCAACGGCTTCAGCGGTGGCGATGCAGACCTGGCTAAATTCATCCAGGTTGGTACCACTTACTACTTCAACAAGAACTTCAACGTGTGGGCTGACTACTATATCAACCTGCTGGACAAAGACTCCGACTACGCGAAAGCTGTTGGCGGTCTGAACGGCAACGACGATATGGCTGCTGTGGGCGTAACCTACCAGTTCTAATCAGAACACCACTTTGTTATATGCTTAATGAACAGGGCTTCGGCCCTGTTTTTTTATGCCTGACAGAAAATAATGGCGACTTTTGAAAAGCCGCACGCTTTTCGTCGCAAACGGTTGGCATTTTGTAAATCTACCGTTAACCTGATAGCGGATTTCACTTCTGTAATCACAATGGAACTTCGTCATGTTTGAGAACATTACCGCCGCTCCTGCCGACCCTATTCTGGGCCTGGCCGATCTGTTTCGTGCCGACGACCGCCCTGGAAAAATCAACCTGGGTATTGGTGTATATAAAGATGAAACCGGCAAAACTCCGGTACTGACCAGCGTTAAGAAAGCTGAGCAGTATCTGCTGGAAAACGAAACCACCAAAAACTACCTCGGTATTGATGGTATCCCTGAATTTGGTCGCTGCACCCAGGAGCTGCTGTTCGGTAAAGGCAGCGCAATTGTGAGTGACAAACGTGCCCGTACGGCACAGACTCCTGGCGGTACCGGTGCGCTGCGCGTGGCGGCGGATTTCCTTGCGAAAAACACCTCTGTTAAGCGCGTATGGGTGAGCAACCCAAGCTGGCCAAACCACAAGAGCGTGTTTAACTCTGCGGGTCTGGAAGTACGTGAATATGCCTACTACGACGCGGCAAACCACGCTCTCGACTTTGACGGCCTGCTGGCGAGCCTGAGCGAAGCGCAGGCGGGTGACGTGGTGCTGTTCCACGGCTGCTGCCACAACCCAACCGGTATCGATCCGACGCTTGAGCAGTGGCAACACCTGGCGAAGCTGTCCGTTGAAAAAGGCTGGCTGCCGCTGTTTGACTTTGCCTACCAGGGCTTCGCCCGTGGTCTGGAAGAAGATGCCGAAGGCCTGCGCGCGTTCGCAGCCGTGCATCAGGAGCTGATTGTCGCAAGCTCTTACTCCAAGAACTTCGGTCTGTACAATGAGCGTGTGGGTGCCTGTACGCTGGTTGCCGCTAACGAAGAGACCGTCGATCGCGCGTTCAGCCAGATGAAATCGGTTATCCGCGCTAACTACTCTAACCCACCGGCACACGGTGCGTCTGTTGTTGCCACTATCCTGAGCAACGATGCGCTGCGCGCTATCTGGGAACAAGAGCTGAACGATATGCGCCAGCGCATTCAGCGCATGCGCCTGCTGTTTGTTAATACCCTGGCTGAGAAAGGCGCGGACCGCGACTTCAGCTTTATCATCAAACAGAACGGCATGTTCTCGTTCAGCGGCCTGACCAAAGAGCAGGTTCTGCGTCTGCGTGAAGAGTTTGGCGTGTACGCCGTGGCCTCTGGCCGCGTGAACGTTGCTGGTATGACGCCTGACAACATGGCGCCACTGTGCGAAGCGATTGTCGCCGTACTGTAATTTGCGCCCATAAAAAAGCCTGCGTTATGCAGGCTTTTTTTATTCTTGTTACCAGACAGGCATCTCATCCTGAAGGAACGGATTATGGAGCCGTTCATAGCCCAGCGTCGACATCGGACCGTGTCCTGGGATAAACGTAACGTCATCACCCAGCGGCAATAACTTTTGTTTAATCGACTGGATCAGCTGCCCATGATCGCCGCGCGGAAAATCGCTGCGTCCTACGCCACCTTTGAAGATCACATCGCCGGAAATCAGCAGACGAGACTGGTCATCAAAGAAGACGATATGGCCTGGCGTATGCCCAGGACAATGCAACACCTGTAAAGTCACATTCCCTACGTTAACGCGCTCTCCTTCGTTCAGCCAGCGATCGGGCGTCAGGGGCTGACACTCATCAAGGCCAAACATGCGGCTTTGGGCGGGTAACCCCTGCAGCCAGAACTCATCTTCTTTTTCCGGGCCGATCACCGGCACACCATAGTGTTCAGCCAGTTCAGCCGCAGCACCTACATGGTCAAGATGACCATGAGTGAGCAAAATCTGCATCAGCGTGACGCCGCTTGCTGCGACTTCCTGCTTGATTTTCTCAGCGTCACCGCCGGGATCGACAAGCGCGGCCAGTTTAGTCTGTTCGCACCAGATCAATGAACAATTCTGGGAGAACGCGGTAACCGGAATAATACGATAGTTCATACTGCTCCTGTGTTTCGTTATTACCAGTGCCGAACCGGACCGGTATCAATATGCACAAAGTTGCTGCTGGGGTAATATCCTACACCACCTGCGCGCATAGATAACGCGGCTTTGCGAATATTGGCTAACGAAACGCCTTCAATATGGAAATCCATTGCCTGTCCCTTCGTGTGATAGCTTTTTTTGGCTACCCCGCGACTGTGGGCGCGCAGTTCATTATTGGTATCAATCGAGCGATAGCCAGAAATGAGCTGCACCGGCCTGCTGGTGCCCAGCAGGCCCTGAAGGCGGAAAAGCTGATCAAACAGTCCTGGATCGATGGCTTTTATTTTATTCGCGCGGAAATCACGGAAAAAATGGTTAAGTCTTGCTAATTCATCCTGAATATAGCCTCTGCCATCGAAGAATTCCGCTTTTAGCGACTCACCGGTATGGAGATTGTTGAGCGTTAAAACTCGCGGACGAGGTGTCGAGAGGGTGGCAAATGCTGGCGTCGGCAAGATGGCCGCTGCGCCAAGCGCAACACCACCTAACGCCAGCAGTTTGCGGCGATTAGCGTCAAATTTGTCCATGATAATCAGGTCTACAGGTAAAAGAAATCGTAATATGCTTAGCGCACGAAGGGCACCTTAACTGGCAAAACCGGGTACGTCAAGGCGCCCAACCCCAGTGAATACGCGGCTTGCAGCGATATAGCCCCTTATTCACCCTAACTTACGACAATCATTTTTCCCGAACTGCTTCATTTACCTGATTAATTGTTCCGCTTTTGGCAAAATTTGTGCGCCGGATCGCGCGGTGAGATCATAATTGTAAATATCTGTACGGTACTGAGTACGCCCGTCTTCGCCCACAAACGCAGTCAGATAGTAAAGATTGACCGGAATATTGTGCCGAATATTCACGTAACGCGTATCCCCCTGCTTCAGGGCATCCGAAATGCGCGTATCGTTCCAGCCCGCATCCTGCAGCAGCATATTGGCCAGCTCCGAGGCTTTGTTCACGCGCACGCAGCCAGAACTCAGCGCGCGCGTATCTTTCTGGAACAGATTGTGGTTCGGCGTATCGTGCAGATAGATAGCGTCAGAACTCGGCATGTTGAATTTGTAACGCCCTAAAGAGTTATGCGCCCCCGGTGCCTGCTGGAAACGGAACGGCAGGTTTGACGCCGTGATTGTCGACCAGTCGACCATATAAGGATCGATAGCCTCTTTACTGTTCCATCCACGCATCACCGTATAGCCATGACGTTCCAGATAACCCGGATCGTTCCAGACCTTCGGCAGAATGTCTTTTCGCGCCAGGGTCGGCGGCACGTTCCACGGCGGGTTAACCACCACGTTATTCAGCGCGCTGCTCATCATCGGTGTTTTACGATCCGGACGCCCGACAATCACGCGCGACGCCAGTTTTTCGCTACCATCCTGATAATAGACCAGGGAATACGCCGGGATGTTTACCATAATCCCGGTAGAGAGCGTTCCCGGCAGCAGGCGCAAACGCTGGATATTGAGCGCCAGCACCCCTGCCCGCTGCGCAGGCGATACGTTCAGCCAGTCGCGCGTCGTCTGGCCAATGACGCCATCGGCCCCCAGCCCCTGAGCGGCCTGGAACTGTTTAACGGCCGCAACCAGCTCGCGATCGTAAGCCGCGGGTTTGTTGCTCAGAACAACGGCTTTCTTCTCTTTTACTGGCGCTGATGGGCTGACGGCGACGTTTTGTGGATCGTCACCCGGAAGTGCAATCTTTGGCCCGCCGTCAAGAAGACCGGAACGCGTCAGGATCTCGCGCAGGGCAGGAACATCGCTGCTCCACTGCCCTGGACGCAGCGTCGCGGTACCGCGCATTTGCGGCCATGGACGCGTGTCCCCCACCAGCGCGAGGAGCGACTGGTGCAGAGTGGCATAGTGTGGATGCGCCGGTGCGAGGCTGGCGATAAAGCGCGGCAGTTCGCCATTGTCCAGCGCGAGCTGCCACTGGTTAATCACCGACAGCGCCGGCGTCGCCAGCTTGTACGGTTTATCGCTGTACAGCCAGCGGTTGCCATTGACCGGAATACCCGCCACGAACTGCAGGTAGCCCATGATGGCATCGGAAAGCACCACATCACGCGCCTGCCCGGTGACGGCAGGATCGGTTAACAGCTCAACCCACTTTGTAAACTGCGGCTGAAACCCTGCAATCGCGACTTCCGCCAGCTGCTGCTGGAAGGCGCGCACGGCATCGCGGTTTTCCCACATCGGTTTCATATCGCGGGCGGCATAGAGGAGCGTGAGCTGATTGATATAGACAGGCGTGTAGCCTGATGGCAGCCCCGACTGCAGCTGCTGACTGAGCGATTCCGCGTCGATGCCTTCCGGCAGCGGTTTAATTCCGGCCATGATAGCCGTCGCCGGAGACTGCTCCAGCGGCTGGGACAACGACGTTGGCTGAGCGCCTGTCGTTGCCGAGCTGTCAGTCGGCACAATTTCAGGCTCGTCGGCCTGGGCGGTTAACAGCGGAGCAAACATCACTGCCAGGCATAAACTCAGCGCAGACAGCTGACGACCACATTCTTTCTTTAGCAACATCCCTTGCCCCCTGTTTTCACGACATGCCCATCACGCTGGGGCTTTCTTTCATTATAGGTAGACGGCTAAGCTGTTGCCTTACCTTATGTAAAGAAGTTTAAAGATAACGCAGCCCCAAGCACAAGTTAAGTTTAAAAAAAAGCGGCGCCAGTGCGCCGCTTCGGGACAGAACATGCTTCAGGAAGCGTCCGCCGTGGTTTCCGGCAATGACTCCGGCGGCTGCGGCGCAAAGCCACGCAGACCGACAACGTGAACGTGTTCGCTGTTCTGGAACACCTTACGCACCAGTTTGTAGGTGGTGCCCTTCTCGGGGCTGATGTTCTCCGGCGCCGCGATAATGAGCTGCATATCGAGACGTTCGCAAAGCTCGAACAGCGTGGCAATTGAGCGGGCATCAAGTCGCGCCGCCTCATCCAGGAACAGCAGTCGGCATGGCGAGATATCTTTGCCGCGCAGGCGGCGCGCTTCATCTTCCCAGCTCTGTACCACCATCACCAGAATTGACATCCCGGTACCGATCGCTTCACCGGTAGAGAGCGCCCCGGATTCCGCACGCAGCCAGCCGTCTGAGCCACGGTTTACCTCAACTTCCATTTCCAGGTAGTTACGGTAGTCCAGCAGCTCTTCACCGATGGTTTGCGGCGTACGTTGCCCCATATCAATCTGCGGGTTCAGGCGCTGATACAGCTTCGCCAGCGCTTCGGAGAAGGTCAGACGGTTGCTGTTGAACAGATCCTGATGCTGCTCGTGCTGCTCTGAGAGCACTTCCAGCAGCATCGCGTGGGCCTCACGCACGTTGACGTTGAGGCGCACGCTGTTCACCTGGCCAAACGACACGCTCTGCAGACCCTGGTTCAGCTGGCGGATACGGTTCTGCTCGCGCTGAATAGTTTTACGAATGATGTTCGCCACGCTGCGGGAGCTGATCGCCAGCTTCTGCTCGCGGGAGGTCAACTCCTCCGTCAGGCGGCCCAGCTCGATTTCCATCTGTTCGATGGCTTCGACCGGATCGTCGGTACGGATAATGTCCTGACGAATACGCTCGCGCAGGTGCTGGTAAACCGCCACGAAGAACTGAATTTTACGTTCCGGACGTTTCGGATCCTCCGACATACGCAGCACGTCGCGCAGGTGTTCGTTATCCGCCACCGCCAGACGCAGCGCACCCAACGCCTTATCCGACATGGAACGCAGCTCATCGGCAGAGAGATACGCCAGCTCGCGACGGTGCAGGCGACGCTCAACGTTATTGTCTTTCACCATGCGCATCACCGCGCACCAGCCCGCCTTGGCGGTCACGACCTGCTCGCGCATTTCGTGATAGTCGCGTTCCAGCTTGCGCAGGCGACGGGTCAGGTTATCCATTTCGGCTTCGCAGAAGGTCAGCGCTTTTTCCAGCTGATTGCGACGCGCGCGGTTATTGCTGAGCTGAGAATGCAGCTCGTCACGACGAATACGCGCACGCTCTTCCGCCCCGCTGTCGGCACGAACGCCAATGTCCTGAAGCTCTTTCTGCAGATCGTTTAACAGCTCTTTCTTGGTATCGAAGGAGCTTTTCAGCGAGGCCAGCACCTGATTGTACTGGTTCAGCTGAGCGGAGTGGCTGCGCATCGCTTCGCGGGCGCGAGTACGTTCCGCCTCCGCCTGCTCAAGGCGCTGACGCAGTTTTTCGTTCAGATCGCTGTTACCGCTCAGCATTTCAGCCGAATCGGAGTAGCCAAAGTGCGCGCGACGCTGCACCACTTCCGTCAGAGCAAACGCCTGCTGACGCGCTTCGCGCTGCACCTGCTGCGACCAGGCATAATCTTCTTTTAACTGCTCGAACTGTTCCGGGTCGCTCTGCAGGACAGACACGACGGGCTCCAGCTTCGCCAGCTGATTGCCGTGCTGCTGAACGAAACGCGCGGCTTCCTGCGCTTCATCCAGACGCTCCTGGATCTCATCCACGCGGTCAGCCAGCGTGTCATCCGCCAGCAGATTCAGGCGCGGCAGAATGCGGTTAAGGGCAGCGACGCCCTCTTTCGCCTGTTCAAACTGAACGCGACTTTGCTGGTTATCACTTTCATGGCTTGCAATCGCACGTTCCAGCTCGCTACGGCGGGTGTTCAGCTTGCGGATTTCGGCTTCCGGATCTGCGTCAAACGCTACGGCGAGATGGCTGCCGATAAAGCGGCTGAACGACTGATGCAGACGCTGGGTTTTCTGCACGTCAAACGACAGGGTCGCAAAACGTTCAGACAGTGTTTCACGCTCGGCGTGCAGGCTCTCGATGCGGCTTTCGCGCGCGGCGCGGCCAAACAGCGGCAGCTCAGGGAAGCGGGAGTAACGCCACTGACGGTCGGCAATTTTCACCACCACCGCTTTTTCCAGCTCGTCGACGCTGAACACGCTGTCATCGAACGACTGCGGATCCCCTTCGATCAGGTAGAGATCTTCCGGGCAATCTTCCAGGCCGGCAAGCTGCTCAGAAATCAGCGACAGATCCGGGACCACAATCGCGTTGCGGGATGGACCGTACAGCGCGGAGAAGTACGGAGCATCGTCCAGGCCAACGTCGTCATAAATTTCGGACAGCAGCACGCCGCCAAAACGCTCGGCTAATGCATTCAGGCGCGGATCTTCTGACCCGCCCGGCTGGCTTAAGCGCTCAATTTCTTCATCGACGTCGCGCTTGCGGGCGCCCACTTCGTCACGCTCAACGATGGCTTCGCGCTCGCGCTCCAGCAGCTGCTGCAGGTATTCGGTCACTTCCTGGCTGGATTCGAACTGTTCGCCGCACTGCTCGCTGAGCTGGTTCAGGCTGCTCTGGGCCGCCAGCCAGACCGGCGCACGCTCCAGGAGCGTCTTCGAACGGGACTGAATCTGCTCCAGCTCCTGACGCAGGGTCATACGCTGTTCGCTGGCGTTTGATACGGTATCGGATAGGGCCGCAATACGCGCTTCCAGCTCCTGATGCAGGGCCTCAAGCTCGTCGAAATCGTAATTTTTTCCCTGACGCTTGCAGAATTCCGCCAGCAGACGCTCGGCTTCCTGCTGCTCGCGCAGGCGCTGCTCCAGCTCGTTCAGACGCATACGCAGCGGCTGAACCTGCTCGGCCAGATGGCGCTGGTTCACACCGTCGCGCAGCAGTTCGCGGGCAACGTCCCAGGCTTCGTTACGCGCCAGCGGGCCGTTAATCGCGACTACCAGCTGATAAGCCTGTTCAAACTGGCTGTGCGCCGTTTGCGCAACGCTCATTTTCTGTTCGAGGGAGAGCAGTTTCTCGGTGGCTTCCTGCTCTTTTGCCTGGAAGGTATCCAGCCACTCGTCGGCGCTGTCCGGCGTCAGGTCAGGCAGATGGCACAGCTCTTTTGCACGCTGTAATGCCTGCAATGCCTGGGTGTACTGAATCGCTCGCGTCTGCTGCACGTCAAGCGCCTGCTGGTAATCGGCAAGCTGGCTTTTCAGCTCATCCACTTCCAGCTCGGCCGCTTCGGCGCGGGCTTCGTTCTCTTCCTGCATGTCGGCGGCTTCAGCCACCACTTCATTTTGCTCTTCGAGACGGATCTGCAGCTCATCGAGGTCCGCTTCATAGCGCTCGATTTTTTCCTGCTGACGCAGCGCGGTCTGCACCAGGTTCAGGTGATCGCTGGCAGCCTGATAATCGGCTTCCAGGTCGCCTTCAGCACCGTTGTGCTCGCCCAGCTCGCGCGCCATTTCAACGTGCTTGTACTGCTCCGCTACCAGCTGTTTACGGGAGGTAAACAGCTCGCGACGGTATTCTAATGCCTGATCGAGATGCACGCGGCGCTCGTTGGCGTGGCGCATGTAGTCCGCCGCCACGTAGTTGGTGGCTTCGCTGATCAGGTGTTTAAACAGGTCGCGGTCAGACTGGGTAACGCGAATAGCTTCCAGCGTCATGCGGTTTTCGCGCAGCGCCGCTTCCATATCCTGGAAGGCCTTACGCACGCCGCTGTTTTCCGGCAGCAGGTAGTCGCGCAGGGAGCGGGTAATCGCGCTGGAGATACCGCCGTACAGCGACGCTTCAATCAGGCGGTAGTATTTGCTACGGTCTGATGCCGTGCGCAGACGACGCGCCACCACGCCCAGATCGAACATCAGCGAGTGGTAGTCGGTAATCGAGTTGAACTGCTTGAACTGCACGCCTTCGATGGCCTCAAGCTTGTCTTTCAGCTCCTGCAGCGTCAACACGCGCGCCTGGCGTTCGTTCAGGGTTTCCGTGAGCAGCGCCGTCGGCTGCACGGAGGTTGGCAGCCCCTGGATTGCAAACGGTTTGATATCCACTTTACGGTCGCGACCGGCGACCTGCTGCAGGCGCACGCCCACCACCACACGCTGATGACGGGAGTTAATAACGTCCAGAACCGAATAACAGACGCCGGCCTTCAGCTTACCGTGCAGACCTTTATCACGTGAGCCGCTTGTGGCCCCCGCTTCGGTGGTGTTACGGAAGTGAAGCAGCGTCAGGTCAGGGATCAGCGCCGTAACAAAGGCCGCCATGGTGGTGGATTTACCCGCACCGTTACCGCCGGAGAGCGTCGTGACCAGCTCATCCAGATCGAACGTTCGGGCAAAGAAGCCGTTCCAGTTAATCAGCGTCAGTGAGCGAAATTTACCGCGTTCAATCATTACTCTTCCTCCCCGCTATCCGGCAGATTCTCTTCATGCTCGTCATTGAGCTGCAAATGGTTTTCAACCGGCATCGCTTCACCGTCGCGGATCATGCGAAGCTGCGCTTCACGCGCGTCATCGCCCGCACGCACGTCTGCGCCGAAACGGAAGACAGATTCCGTAATGCGGAATTTGCTGCTGTCGTGGCCCATAAACCAGACCATCCCCAGACGACGCAGACGGTTCAGGGAAGAGCGAACCTTTTCCTGTAATTTCTGACGGTCAAGATCCGACCCCGTGGAGCGGTTGTTCACCAGCTTGAGCAGCTTGCTCTCATCCGCCAGCGTCAACAGCTCGTCGTAAAGTTCCTGCTGGGTGAAGATCCCTTCATTCGCCAGACGTTCCGGGCTGAGGTAGAGGTAGCAGAGAATTTTACCGACCATCATATCCAGCTCGGAGAGCACGGAACGCGGGATCAGCGTCGTGGAGCGCGGGCGCAGGTAGAAAAACCCTTCCGGCGCGCGGATAAGCTCCACGTTGTAGCGCGCGTAAAACTCTTCCAGGTACTCCTGGAAGTCCATCAAAAAGGCGTGATTATCCAGCTCGTCTAAGCCAATGTGACGACCGGCACGCAGCTGGCTGTCCAGCGCCGGAAATAACGGATTCGCCAGCGCCTGTGCCAGCTTAACGGGCATCACTTGTTCAATATTTGTCAATGACATGCGCCTGTACCTTGGCTCCGTAATCGTTAATTGGCTGCCACTTCGGCGGCAGTCCGGTGAAATCTGCTTGCGCGACGCCCAGGCGCACCGCCTGGTCTACCACAATGCGGGCAATGTCGAAGTGGCGCGCGCGAGGATATTGCGCCAGATAGTCGCGCACTACGAGACCAAGATCCAGCGGCACTTGTCTGGTTTTGTAGACAGCGAGCTGTTCTTCGATCATCGCCGCAAGCTGCTCGCGAATTTCGTTAAATTCTTCGTATTCCAGATCCGGCGGCAGTTCACCGGTCACCTCTTCATCGCGCAGCGCCATCTCTTCGTCGCGCATATCCAGCAGACGATCGGCATTAGCGTAGGTCAGCGCCCACGGCGCATCGAAATAGGTCTGCACCGACTGACGCAGACGCTGAGCAAAGACGCGGTTTTTATCCATATCAATCGCGGTACGGATAAATTTATGCACGTGTCGGTCGTAGCCGATCCACAGATCGATTGACTGCTGGCCCCAGCTGATAATGCGGTCGAGTTTGCTCTGCAGATCGAAGACCAGACGATCGATAAAGTGCAGATCGTCGTGCGCCAGCGTCGCGTCCTGGATGCGCAGCAGATTCGCCTGCAGCTTGTCCCCTGCGGCTTCCAGCGTATCCTGGAGTTCGCGCAGCGTGCCGGAGGTTTCTGACAGCAGAAGTTCACAGCTGGAGATGGCCGCTCGCCAGTCTTTATTCAGCAGCTGGGCAATATCGTCTTTCACCTGCTGCTGCTGTTCGTCCATCAAACGCTGGGTCAGATCGATACTGTCGAAAATCTCGGCCACCGAATATTTCAGCGGCGCGTAGACGTTACGGTGCCAGTGGAATTCGTCACCGTTTTCATCCGCGGCATCGGCGGCACGCTTAAGCTCACCCGCCACGATCGAGAGCTGCATGGAAAGACGCAGCGTGGAAAATTCACGCTGGCGAATATAGTAATCGGTGATGCCGATGCCCAGCGGCGTCAGGCGATAGATGGCGTTTCCTTCCGCCTGTTCGCTGGTAAAGCGGTTCAGCAGACGTTGACGCACCATATCGTTGATCGCGTTGTTGGCACGCACGCTAATGGTTTCGCTGGTTTGCTCAAACGCATCACTGACATGGCGGAACGCATCCACCAGTTCACCCTCGCTCATTTCACCGTCCAGCCGTTCGCCGTTCAGCGTGGCAACCGCCAGCAGGAAAGAGAGTCTGTCTACCGGCAGCGAGATGGAGAAATCGTTTTTCCTGGCCCAGGCAACCAGTTCGGGGACTGTCTGGGAAAATTCACTCATAGGTTATCCTTGCATCTGCGGCTTGTGCGCGGTGACGTGAATATAGCGGCCAAGGCTGATAAAAGGCTCCTGACGGCAATACCGCGTTTCTAATTCTGTTAAGGTGTCAAAACAGTCACGCTGTTTGTGTTTTTCACGCAGATAATCATGAAACACCCTAACGCCCGTCTTCCCGACGATCTGCCAGCCAATCGCTTCCAGCCAGCCATAAACCTGCTGTGGATCGCGCGGATAGTCCGGGGAAAGCGTGCGCTTTTTCTTTTTGGGCATCCCGACCTGCACATAGTCGAAGTTGCCTGCAACCATGTTGTGCATCAGGAAGCCGTTAGCATTGTAGAACATCAGCGACAGCGTGCCGCCCGGGCGCAACATCGACCACAGGGTTTGTAACACGCTTTGCGGATCGGCAACCCACTCCAGCACCGCATGAAACAATATCAGATCAACCTGGGTTTCCAAATGCTGCGCGATGTCCTGAGCGGCGCATTGTATAAAATGCATGTTGTCGCTCACACCTTTCTCTTCTGCAGCACGCGTCGCGCGGGCGACCATTTCAGCAGAAAGATCGCAAAGCGTGACGTGATGACCGCGCTCGGCCATTTTTATCGCCGTCTGCCCTTCACCGCCACCGGCGTCCAGCACGCGCAACGTTTGCCCACCAAAGGTAGCCAGAATGGTGTCCAGATCCTGCCAGAGGATCGTCTGACGGAGCTGCCCTTTCGTGGTGCCATAAATGTTGCGCGAAAACTTTTCCGCGATGTCATCAAAATTGCGATCCCGCATTGGGAGAGTTCCACTCGCTAACTGCAAAACCGCTATTTTGTCACACCCGCGCGGAGAATGAACCTCTCTGGTGTAATATCACGGGTAATCACCTGCTATATGGTCAAAAAAGGAACCAAAAAGGATGCTTTTTACCCTTAAGAAATACATTGGAGGGATGATGCTTCCCCTTCCGCTGCTGCTCATCATCATCGCGCTGGGGCTGGCGCTGGTGTGGTTCAGTCGCTTTCAGAAGAGTGGCAAAACGCTTATTACGCTCGGCTGGTTTGTCCTGCTGCTGTTGAGCCTGCAGCCGGTCGCGGATGGTCTGTTACGCCCCATGGAAAATAAGTACCCAACATGGCAGGGAAATCAGAAAGTGGCGTATATCGTGGTGCTGGGCGGCGGATATACCTGGGATCCTGACTGGGCCCCCAGTTCAAACCTGATCAACAACAGCCTGCCACGGCTAAACGAAGGCATTCGCCTCTGGCTGGCAAATCCGGGATCAAAAATGATCTTCACCGGCGCGGCAGCCAAAACGAACCCGGTGAGTACGGCTGAGGCAGGTGCCAGAGTAGCGGAATCACTCGGCGTGCCGCGTTCCTCAATTATCACTCTCGACAGCCCAAAAGATACCGAAGAAGAGGCTGCAGCAGTGAAGCAGGCAATAGGCGATGTCCCGTTCTTACTGGTGACCTCCGCCTCACACCTGCCGCGCGCGATGATTTTCTTTGAGAAGCAAGGCCTGCACCCGCTTCCCGCACCGGCAAACCAGATGGCCATCGACGCGCCGCTCAACCCGTGGGAACGGGCGATCCCCTCCCCGGCCTGGCTGATGCATAGCGATCGCGTCGGTTATGAGACGCTCGGACGCCTCTGGCAGTGGCTGAAGGGATCGTCAGGCGAGCCAGGGCAAGAGTGATTTTGTTGCCAGATCGAAATTTGCGCGATTAAAACGTCCGGTATTCACCAGCTGCGCGACTTCGTCCCAGAGCAGGTAAAGCCAGCGCCGCCAGAGAAACGCCTCTGCAACGGGCGCGCGTTGAAGGTAGTGCCACAGTAAACCTTCCGCCGCCCCGCTGTCGCTGAGCCTGAACAGCTCGTATTCGCGCGGAGCCCAGAGCATGATCCCCGGCCCCAACATCGCCAGAAGCTGATCGCTACGGGAGTCTTTGAGCATGCTGCGCAGGGTGAAATTACCGTGGATCAGCACGCAGTTGTCATTAAAACCGTCGAACAGCGCCGGTAAGCACTCGCGGGTGCGAAACAGAATACGTTTGTCCTGCATGGTTAAACCGGTATTGTTGAACTGGTTAAGCGTTCCCCACAGCACTTCCACCCGCTGGCGATACCACAGCGGCCACAGGTTTTCCTGAGTGCTGTCGACCGGACCGACAAGCCCGCGGCTATCCTGACGATGCCAGGCCAGCAGCGCCTCGACAATCTGGTCTTTTAACTGCTCCCAGCGTTCCGGCGTGCGCGCGGGCGCTTCAACGGGCACGCCGCGTAAACGCTCAATCAGCAGCATGTCCGGGCCGGGGTGTTCCTCGTGGGTCATCACGCCGTACACCGTCGGCATACGGACGGTTCCCTCCCGCGCCAGCATCGACATTTTCCATGCCAGCTGCCTGGCAACGCCCGGCGAGGTGAAACTTCTGGCCATCAGCGGCATTGGGTTGCCCTGACTGTCATACAACGACCAAAGCGCGGTATCGGCCTTTTCACTCACGCATTCGACCCGGCTTAATTTCTCACCCAGCAGATGGCTAAGTTCGGCACGCAGCTGTTCCATATGAGATTACCCCCATTAAGACTACTGCTTTTATAATGAGCGTCCAGAAGGAAGATGTCACTCGGAAGAGATCAATTAGGGAAAAGAAAGGGGAATTAACGGGGAGAGGACATCCCCCCGGCAGGAGGGATGCAGACGATATTAGCGCAGCTCGGCGCGAACGCGCTCAAGATCTTCCGGCGTATCAACGCCCGTTCCAGGCACTTCGCTGGCAACGGCAACGTGAATTTTTTCGCCATACCAGAGCACGCGAAGCTGCTCCAGCATTTCGATATGCTCCAGCGGACTCGGCGCCCAGGTAACATATCGACGAATAAAACCGGCCCGATAGCCGTAGATCCCAATATGGCGCAGGAAAGTATCGCCGATGGTCTCTTTAGAGAGCGCAAAGCGATCGCGATCCCACGGAATGGTGGCGCGCGAGAAATAGAGCGCATAGCCTTCGGCATCCATCACCACCTTCACGGCATTCGGATTGAATGCCTCTTCGGCGTGGTGAATAGGCACCGCGAGCGTCGCCATACCAACCTGACGCTGAGCCAGGTTTTCTGCAACCTGACGGATAATCACCGCCGGGATCATTGGCTCGTCACCCTGCACGTTAACGATGACCGTATCATCACTGAAACCACATTTCTCAACCACTTCCGCCAGACGCTCGGTGCCGGACTGGTGATCGGCGCGGGTCATGCATACCTCACCGCCTGCTGCCTCAACCGCTCGGGCGACGTCAGGATGATCGGTAGCAACAATCACGCGATCGGCACCGGATTCACGCGCACGCTCAAGAACATGCACAATCATCGGCTTGCCGTTGATATCCACCAGCGGTTTACCAGGCAGACGCGTTGAGGCATAACGCGCAGGAATAATGACAACAAAACTCATGGTTTGCTCTCTTCTGCCACCAGGGAACGAGCTTCATTTTCCAGCAGTACCGGAATGCCATCGCGCAGCGGGAAAGCCAGGCTGTCCAGCTTGCAAATCAGCTCCTGTTTGTCCTGGCTGTAGTAGAGTTTGCCGTTGCATACCGGGCAGGCAATAATTTCAAGTAAACGGTGATCCATAGTTCCTCCGTATGGGTAATCGCTAAAGCTTAACACATTCCCTTTTCAGGGAGTGCCTGTTTCCCAGCCACTTCGACAGGATGTAAACAGCCCGTCGGGTACCCGACCCAGCGTCACGTCGCGGGCGCCCTGCCAGCGCGCGAATTCGCTAATGGCGGACGTTAACCCTTTTTCCAGGCTCGCCGTCACCCTGACGCCCTCTTCCAGATAAAGCGCAATGATTTCAAGCGTGCCGGTCTTGCGGTACATTTTGGCGTCCATGCGCCCGACCAGTTGCCCCTTATGCAGCAGCGGGAGTACAAAGTAACCATACTGGCGCTTTGGCGCCGGGGTATAACATTCCAGCCGGTAGCTAAAGTCGAACAGCTGCTCGGCGCGTTTTCTGTCCCAGACGACCGGGTCGAAAGGCGACAACACCGCACTGTGGGTTGCCTGAAGTTTCCCCTCCTGGGCCAGAGGCAGTAGCGGGAGGAGATCCGCATGCAGCCACATTTCGCCCAGCGTTTCCACCGTGACCGGGATGACGCGCTGTTCGCGTTGCCAGATGTCCAGCAGCGGTTTCAACGCGGGCTGGCGAAGGCGATAGTAATCTGCCAGCCATTGCGTGCGGAAAACCCCCAGGCTGCGGGCGCTGTTTTCGAGCATGATGGCCTCGGCCGCCTCCTGGGTAAGCAGGCCACGCTCGTCGTCCCAGTGCGGCATCACGCGATGCGTCAGGTCGTACACGCGCTGAAAATTACGCCGCTCAATCACCATGACTTTGCCTGAGGTAAACAGCCCTTCGAGATGACGCTTATGCGGTTTCCACTCCCACCAGCCGCTGGTGCCTTTGCGCGGGTGTTCAAAATCGGCGGAGCGTACGGGACCGTTATCCTGAATATGCGCGATTAGCTGCTCAATTTCGGCCGCATGTTCCAGCATCCACGCCTGACGGTATTTCCAGCCCATCTTTTCCGGAGCAAGCATACGGTGGCGAACCAGGGCAAAATCGCTGCGGGGCAGGAAGCAGGCTTCGTGCGCCCAGTACTCCATTAACTCTCCCTTGCTGAGCGCCTCATCCAGCCACTGCGAAGGATAATTCCCCAGACGGCTAAACAGCACCAGGTAAGGGCTTCGCGCCACAATGCTAATGGTGTCGATTTGAAGTAGCGACATGCGCTGGACGGTCGAGAGAATATCGGCAGGCTGCGCGCGGCGGCGGGGCTTTTTAAGCAGCCCCTGCGCGGCAAGGTGTAAATGACGTGCGGCTGAAAGCGAGAGTTGCGGTAAAGACATGCGTTATCCTGTCAGTCAAAGCGCCACCAGAACCGCGTAAGCGTTTATTTCACCAACGCAATCAGTTCCTTGAGCAAACGTTCCGGCTGCTCGCCGCTGAGTTCAGCGTCAACCGGCAGATACCACCAGTTTTCTTTCGCGAAGGCACGGCATTTCACCGCATCTTTTTCGGTCATGATCAGCGACTGCCCGGGTACGGTCAGGGCGTCTACCTGCCCTTCCGCCAGCGCCTGGTGGTCGGCCAGCGGAACGCGTTTTTCCAGCCGGGCACCACACTGTTCCAGCGTCGCAAAGAAGCGCGGCGGATGGCCAATCCCCGCCATAGCCACCGGTGAAGGCAGCTCAGCAACCGACCGGCGCTCACCCGTCACCAGGTTGATCGCCAGGCCTGGCTGCAGGTACATCGGGATTTCACCCGCTTTTGCCTCACCACCGTTCAAAATCACCGCATCAACGGACTTAAGGCGCGAAGCGCGTTCGCGCATAGGTCCGGCCGGCAGCCACCAGCCGTTGCCGAAACGGCGAACCCCGTCGATCACCACAATTTCTTTATCACGCGCCAGGGCGTAGTGTTGCAGGCCATCGTCAGTGATAATGATTTGTACCGCATGTTCGGCAAGCAGTGCCTGAACGGCGTCGCTGCGCATCGGGGAGACCGCAACCGGCGCGCCGGTACGCTGGAAAATCAATACCGGCTCATCACCCGCTTCGGCAGTCGTGGTTTCCGCCGTCAGCAGCAGCGGATAACGCCCCGCTTTACCACCATATCCGCGCGATACCACACCCGGGCGGATACCGCGTTTTTGCAATTGCTCCACCAGCCAGATCACCACCGGCGTTTTACCGTTGCCGCCCGCCGTAAGATTACCGACCACCACCACCGGAACCGGCGCGCGCCAGGCACGCTTCAGCCCCAGACGGTAAAACAGACGGATAGTGCCGCTCACCAGGCCGTAAAGCCAGGAGAGCGGCAAAAGCAGCAGCCACAGCGGGGATTCACCGGACCAGATGCGTGCAATCATTCGCCGAACTGCATCTTATGAAGCTGGGCGTAAACGCCGCGGTGTTCCAGCAAATCAGCATGGCTTCCGCGTTCAACAATGATACCGTCCTCAACCACGACGATTTCGTCAGCCTGCTCGATAGTCGACAGACGGTGCGCAATCACCAGCGAGGTACGGTTCTTTTGCAGCTCATCCAGCGCAGACTGAATAGCGCGTTCAGATTCCGTATCCAGTGCGGAGGTCGCTTCGTCCAGAATCAGAATTGGGCTATCGCGCAGCAGCGCACGCGCAATGGCGATACGCTGACGCTGACCGCCGGAGAGCAGCACCCCGTTCTCACCGATTATCGTATCCAGACCGTTATCCATCTTGTTGATAAAGTCCATTGCGTAGGCCATACGCGCAGCATTCTCAATCTGCTCGCGGCTGTATTCATCCGTGCGCGCATACGCAATGTTGTTTGCCACAGTATCGTTGAACAGGTGCACGTTCTGGGAGACCAGCGCCACCTGGTTACGCAGCGACTGCAGGGTATACTCCCGCAGATCATGACCGTCCAGGAGGATCTCACCTTCGTTAATATCGTAGAAACGGGTGATCAGGCTGGCAATAGTTGATTTACCCGAGCCGGAACGACCCACCAGCGCCACGGTTTTACCCGCCGGAATGGACAGGTTGATATTACGCAGCGCCGGCGTTTCACGTCCAGGATAGGCGAAAGTGACATTGCGGAATTCAACGTCGCCACGGGCGCGCTCAATCTCGCGTGTACCTTCATCTTTTTCCTGTTCGGAATCCAGAATGCTGAACAGCGTCTGACAGGCAGCCATCCCGCGCTGGAACTGGGCGTTGACGTTCGTCAGGGATTTCAGCGGACGCATCAGGGCGATCATTGAGGAGAAGACCACGGTGATAGTACCCGCCGTCAGCGTCTCCATGACGCTCGGGAAGCTTGCTGCATACAGGACGAATGCCAGCGCCAGGGAGGCAATCAGCTGAATAATCGGGTCAGAAATGGAAGAGGCCGAGACCATTTTCATCCCCTGCAGACGCATTTTGTTGCTGACTTTATCAAAGCGTTTGGTTTCGACGTCCTGACCGCCAAAAATCAGAACTTCTTTATGCCCTTTCAGCATCTGTTCCGCGCTGGTCGTCACCTGTCCCATCGTGTTCTGCATGTTCTTACTGATATTGCGGAAGCGCTTTGAGACGACGCGGATAGCAATAGAAACTATCGGCGCCAGAACGATAAGGATGATCGACAGCTGCCAGCTGTAATAGAACATCATCGCGAACAGACCGATGATTGACGCGCCCTCACGCACAACGGTGATCAGCGCGCTTGAGGACGAGGAGGCAACCTGCTCAGAATCGTAGGTAATACGAGACAGCAGCGTCCCGGTAGACTGCTTGTCAAAGAACGAGACCGGCATGCCCATCATGTGGCTGAACAGGCGACGGCGCATGGTCATCACCACTTTCCCTGATACCCAGGAAATACAGTAGCTGGAAATATAGCTGGTGATGCCGCGTAAGATCATCAGTCCGATAACCACCAGAGGCATCCATAGCAACACTGAGCGATCCGTTTTACCAAAACCGTCGTCCAGTAACGGTTTGAGGAGCGATAGCATAAAAGTATCGCTGGCTGCGTTGAGGATTAACGCTACACCCGCCACGATCAGGCCTGCTTTAAAGGGTGCAATCATCGGCCAGAGTCGGCGGAAGGTTTGCCACGTGGAGAGATCTTTGTCGTTATGCATTCAAAAAACCAGCATTCGTTGAAATAGCCGCATATTCTACCCGTTATCGACGGGCTCGCCAAACCACTGATGATACCAAACGGGTAAAAATTGCTCTCGCAAGCGCCGGATTTGCCAGTGATGTTGCGAGAATGTCACCGATATTTGTCCAGAATGAGGGGTATCGTGCCAGATGTACCCCTCTTTTCGATAGCGTCGGACAACTTTTGCCGACGGGAATCGCCATGCGTTATAGCGGGCCGCGGAATCCAGTGCGATCTGACCTTCCACCCGCTGTACCAGCGGCAATGACGACGAAGTATTGCTGCCATGATGGGGCACCTGTATAAGCGTGGACGTCAGATAACGCCAGTAATGGCTAAGCATAGCCTGTTCCGCTTGCGCTTCAATGTCCCCCGTTAGCAGAACGCTCTGCTCACCGTCGTCCACCTTTACCACGCAGGAATGGTTATTTCCCTGAGCCGGGTAATTTTCGGGGGGCCAGTGGACAGTGAAGGAGAGTCCCTGCCATTTCCATCTCTGCCCGCGAAAACAGGGCCGATGTCCCGCCTGGCGCAACGGGCTTCTTACCCACGCGTCCGGCCACGCTTTTTGCAACGATGCGAGTCCTCCCGCATGGTCGAGGTGTTCATGACTGAGAATAACGCCTTCAGGCCGCAGGTGATGCCAGCGAAGCCACGGGATAATCAACCGCTGCGCGCTATCCCCGCCCGGCCAGGCGAGCCCGGTATCATAGAGAATGGCTTTTCCCTGCCGTTCAATGACCATCGCCAGCCCCTGCCCTACATCCAGCATATGCAGCGTCCAACTCTCGTTTTTTTCCGTTCTCCAGAGAGGAAATGTGAGTAAAACACTTCCTGCAAGACAAACGGCAGGAAGGGTTTTCCAGGCACGAAAGCGCCAGCCAATGATGATAAGCCAGGGCAGTAGCGTCATGTACTGCCAGCGTTGATCGACACTCTGCCAGCCGTCAGGCAGGCGCATGAGGAGCCAGAACAGCCCCGCAAGTGACTTATTGGCTGCGAACCAGACGACGCTTTCCGGTGCCGCCAGCGGCAGCAGATGAAGCAGCATGCCGAGCAGGATCAGCGGCACGGAGACAAACGTCACCAGGGGAACGGCAAAGAGATTCGCGACCAGGGAGGAGATGCTGAATCCATGGAAAATCAGAACCTGTAGCGGCATCAGCAGCATCAGCATGCCGACCTGCAGATAGATCAGGTTCAGCAGCGGCCGTATACGTCGTACCCGGTGCCAGCCAGGAAGAGGCAGCCACTGAAACCAGAAAATCAGCGCAGCGACAGCAAATGCAGACAAGAGCAGACTCTGCGAGAGTATGGCTAAGGGATCGCTTATCAGGATCGCCGCGATACAGCACACCCATACCTGCCATGGAGACCATTGCCGGGCAGCGATACGCAACATTGCAAGCACAGCCAGCGCGATGACCGTTCGTAGCGCAGGTGGTTGAAGAGCGGTTAGCCAGGCGTAGATCGCGGCAAAGCATAACCCGGCCAGAAGAGGCATTTGCCATTGGATCCAGTGGCTGGGTAATAAAAACTGAATCCCACGCGCGAGTAACCAAGCGAGGGATGCCGCCAGCGCGATATGCAGACCCGAAATAGCCATCAGATGCAGCGTCCCTGTTTCACGCATCAGGTCTTTTATTTCCCGGGGCACATCCAGACGTTCGCCCATTCCCAGTCCGAGAATGACCGCCCCCCATCGGTAAGCAGAAAGGCGGTTTTGCAGTGATATGAGATATTGCGCTCGCAGGCTGCAGCGTCCATCAACGAGTTCCGCACGGGTGAAACGCCCGCTAAGCGTTTGGTGCCGGGCAAAAGCGCTGCGCTGGGAATCATAGCCGCCGTCGTTCAGTTCGCCATGAGCAGGCCTGAGCCTGAGCGTCATACTCCAGCGCTGGCCGGCACACGCTTTCTTTGGCAGATAATTTCCATACAGCGTTACACCTGTAGAGGCCCACCAGCGCTTGCCATCAACGCGGAGAATGTTTCCCTGATGCTGCGTTGCGCCATCTGTGGCGGTAATTGCTACCTCAGCCTGCACGGCCCCCGTCGTTAAATGCTGCATCGGCCAGACGCTCTCCTTCGCAGCCAGAATACCCCACACGCAAAATAACAGCGTGAGACCCGCATACTTCAGTCGTACGTTTCGCCGTGCGGCCAGCACGACCCCGCCAACGATCATTATCCACACGGTGTGGCGTGATGGCAGTTCAGGTAACCAGAGTAACGGGGCTATTGCCAGAATGACGCAGACGCTAAGCGCGGGAATTCCCATTGCTACCTCCCTGTTTCAGAGGGGCAGTATCTAATCAGGCAGAGCGAATTGTCAGATGGGAAAAGTACGTTTTACAGCGCGCGCTGTTCTGTTTTTATCGGTTTGCAGAAAACGAAACGGAAAAATGCGGGGCACCTTCAGAAGGAAAGCGACAGAGACAAAAAAAGCACCCGCAGGTGCTTTCTTTCGAACCCAGTTTAACCGGCTGGCTAAACTCAGTTGCCGTAAATATTGGCGCGATCGCGCAGTTCTTTACCCGGCTTAAAGTGTGGAACGTACTTGCCTTCCAGTTCGACTTTATCGCCAGTTTTCGGGTTACGCCCGGTACGTGGAGCACGATAGTGCAGAGAAAAACTACCGAAACCGCGGATTTCAATGCGCTCGCCCTGGGCAAGAGTGGAGGCCATATGCTCCAGCATCTCTTTTACGGCATCTTCCACTGCCTTGGCAGGGATATGCGGTTGCTGACTGGCAAGTCTTTCAATCAATTCTGACTTGGTCATGATTCCTCCGGTTCCTTTCAAACCAATTAGCTGAACAGCTCATTAAACAAGGGCGGCCGTAGCCGCCCTTTGTTATTGATTACAGGACGAATCCTGCAATCTGTCAAGTTTGCTCCTCATCCTTCACGCTGTAAATGCGTTACAGCGCAAATGATGCTGAGAACCTGATATTACTCGCCTTTAGCTGCTTTGAAAGCTTCAGCCATTGCGTTGTTAGAGAAGTTTGCATCTTCCTGTTTGTTAACAGTTGCGATTGCATCTTTCTCATCAGCTTCGTCTTTAGCACGAACAGACAGGCTGATTGCACGGTTCTTACGGTCAACACCGGTGAACTTAGCTTCAACGTCGTCGCCTACGTTCAGAACCAGAGTGGCATCTTCAACGCGGTCACGTGAAGCTTCAGAAGCGCGCAGGTAACCTTCAACGCCGTCAGCCAGTTCTACGGTTGCGCCTTTAGCGTCAACTGCAGTCACTTTACCGTTTACGATTGCGCCTTTCTTGTTCAGTGCAACCCAGTTGTTGAACGGATCTTCTGCGAGCTGTTTAACGCCCAGGGAGATACGCTCACGCTCTGCGTCAACCTGCAGAACAACTGCAGCGATTTCGTCGCCTTTTTTGTATTCACGAACTGCTTCTTCGCCTGCAACGTTCCAGGAGATGTCAGACAGGTGAACCAGGCCATCGATGCCGCCGTCCAGGCCGATGAAGATACCGAAGTCAGTGATAGACTTGATTTTACCTTCAACACGGTCGCCCTTGTTGTGGGTTTCCGCGAACTGCTGCCATGGGTTGTTTTTGCACTGTTTCAGGCCCAGGGAGATACGACGACGTTCTTCGTCGATATCCAGAACCATCACTTCCACTACATCACCAACGTTAACAACTTTGGATGGGTGGATGTTTTTGTTGGTCCAGTCCATTTCGGAAACGTGCACCAGACCTTCAACGCCTTCTTCGATTTCAACGAAGCAGCCGTAGTCAGTCAGGTTGGTTACGCGACCAGTCAGTTTAGTACCTTCTGGGTAACGCTTAGCGATAGCTACCCATGGATCTTCGCCCAGCTGTTTCAGGCCGAGGGATACACGAGTACGCTCGCGGTCAAACTTCAGCACTTTAACAGTGATTTCGTCGCCCACGTTCACGATTTCGCTTGGGTGCTTAACGCGTTTCCACGCCATGTCGGTGATGTGCAGCAGGCCATCAACGCCGCCCAGGTCAACGAATGCGCCGTAGTCAGTGAGGTTCTTAACGATACCTTTGACTTCCATGCCTTCCTGCAGGTTTTCCAGCAGCTGATCGCGTTCTGCGCTGTTTTCGGATTCGATAACGGCACGACGGGAAACAACAACGTTGTTACGCTTCTGGTCCAGCTTGATTACTTTGAACTCAAGCTCTTTGCCTTCCAGGTGCAGAGTGTCACGAACTGGACGAACGTCTACCAGAGAACCTGGCAGGAACGCACGAATACCATTCAGCTCAACAGTGAAGCCACCTTTAACTTTGCCGTTGATAACACCGACCACAGTTTCAGCTTCTTCGTAAGCTTTTTCCAGCGTGATCCATGCTTCGTGACGTTTAGCTTTCTCACGAGAAAGCAGGGTTTCACCGAAGCCGTCTTCTACTGCGTCCAGAGCAACGTCAACTTCGTCACCAACCTGGATTTCCAGCTCGCCCTGGGCGTTTTTGAACTGCTCTGCCGGAATGGCGGACTCAGATTTCAGACCGGCGTCAACCAGTACTACGTCTTTGTCGATAGCAACAACAACACCGCGAACGATGGAACCCGGGCGGGTTTCGATTTCTTTTAAGGATTCTTCAAACAGTTGAGCAAAAGATTCAGTCATGTTTAATCTTCAGGTTAATATTAACGTCCACCTGGCTCCGTGCCGGATGGGGTTGTTTCACATACCCGCCGTCAATCCATTGCAGCGGGGGTACTGCTAAATCGGTCGCGATTACGCGAGTGCCAGTTTTTGGCGCGCATATTGTAGCGCTTTTTCAATCACTTGCTCAATAGTTAAACTGGTTGAATCCAGAACTAATGCATCTTCTGCAGGAACAAGTGGGGCGACGGCGCGGTTACGATCGCGGTCATCGCGCTCTTTTATCTCGGATAAAAGGCGATCAAAGTTAACACTAAACCCCTTTTCCTGCAACTGAAGCATGCGGCGTTGAGCACGTTCTTCCGAAGAGGCGTCAAGGAAAATTTTCACTGGCGCATCAGGGAATACCACCGTTCCCATATCGCGTCCGTCAGCGATCAGCCCCGGGGCTTCACGGAAAGCGCGCTGACGACGTAACAGCGCCTCACGAACGCGCGGGAACGCAGCGACCTGAGAGGCCGCATTAGCCACTTCCTGCGTACGGATTTCGCCGCTCACGTCTTCCCCTTCAAGGATGACTTCCAGGTTGCCATCGGTCGATACGAAACGCACATCCAGATGCGCAGCCAGCGGAACCAGCGCTTCTTCAGACGCGACATCCACATGGTGATGCAGCGCGGCCAGCGCCAGCACGCGATAGATTGCTCCCGAATCTAAAAGATGCCATTGCAATGCTTCCGCCATCGCTTTGCACAGAGTACCTTTCCCTGCGCCACTCGGCCCATCAATGGTGATTACCGGGGCAACTGCCGTCATCTTTTTCTCCTTAAATAAGGCATACCGTTTATATGAACGCCGCGCATTATACGCGCCAACGTGCGCAACTGTTACCTTTGCGTGCAAATTACGGAATGATTGAAGCAGAGTGTAGAAGAAATGAGCGGAGGTGTTCGTAATGAAGCGTAAGGAAATGCCGCATCGGGCGATGCGGCAATACGTTATCAGGCCAGCGTGCTAATGCGTGCCAGCTGTTCGAAGTAGTCCGGGAAGGTTTTCGCCGTACATTTCGGATCAAGAATAGTAACCGGCGTGTCTGACAACGCCACCAGCGAGAAGCACATCGCCATGCGGTGATCGTTGTAGGTGCCGATTTCCGCAAACTGCAGTTTTGCCGGAGGGGTCACGCGAATGTAGTCTTCGCCCTCTTCCACCTCGGCACCGACTTTTCGCAGCTCGGTCGCCATCGCGAACAGGCGGTCCGTCTCTTTTACGCGCCAGTTGTAGATGTTACGCAGCGTGGTAGTGCCTTTGGCAAACAGCGCCGCCGTGGCAATGGTCATCGCCGCATCCGGGATATGGTTCATGTCCATGTCGATGGCGTTCAGCTCACCGTGGGTACAGGAGATGAAGTCATCGCCCCAGGTGACAATGGCGCCCATTTTTTCCAGCACGTCCGCAAAACGGATGTCGCCCTGCACGCTGTTACGGCCAATACCGGTCACTTTTACCGTGCCGCCTTTAATCGCACCCGCGGCAAGGAAGTAGGACGCGGATGACGCATCCCCTTCAACCAGGTAGTTGCCCGGAGACTGGTACTGCTGCTCCCCGCGCAACACGAAGCGCTGATAGGACTGGTTTTCCACCTCAACGCCGAAGGTTTTCATCAGGTGCAGCGTGATATCAATGTACGGTTTGGAGACCAGCTCACCTTTAATTGTGATAACCGTATCCAGCGGTGCCAGCGGCGCGGTCATCAGCAGTGCCGTCAGGAACTGGCTGGAGACGCTGCCGTCCACCTCGACGTGACCGCCGGTAAAACCGCCGCGCAGACGCAGTGGCGGATAGTTTTCCTGCTCAAGATACTCAACCTGCGCGCCGCCCTGACGCAAAGCATCCACAAGGTGACCAATCGGACGCTCTTTCATGCGCGGCTCGCCGGTCAGCACAATGTTGTTGCTACCCAGGCACAGGGCCGCCGCCAGCGGGCGCATCGCGGTACCCGCGTTGCCCAAAAACAGCTCAAGCTCTTCGCCCGAGCGCAGCGCGTCGCCGTTGCCGGTCACTTCGCAGCGGGTACGATCGTCGGAGAGAGTGTAATGAACGCCCAACGCTTTCAGCGCATTGAGCATATGGCGCACGTCATCGCTGTCCAGCAGGTTTGTGAGGACGGTGGTGCCGTTTGCCAGAGCTGCCAGCAGCAGAGCGCGGTTCGAGACACTTTTTGAACCAGGCAGATTAATGGTGCCATCTACCCGCGCGATAGGTTGTAACGTCAGGGATTCCATGAAAACTAAACTCTCAACTAAACATAATAAAAACCCCGCAGGGACGCTGCGGGGGTGAAAAACAGCAAATTAACCGTGACGACGTTCGAAGTCGATCATGAAATCCGTCAGGGCTTTAACGCCTTCCAGCGGCATTGCGTTATAGATGGAGGCACGCATGCCGCCAACGACACGGTGACCTTTGAGCGCATGCAGGCCTGCCGCGAAGGACTCTTCCAGGAACACTTTGTCCAGGCTGCTGTCCGCCAGCTGGAACGGCACGTTCATGCGGGAACGGTTAGCTTTAGCCACATCGTTGCGGTAGAAATCGCTCTTGTCGATCACGCCATACAGGAGTTCAGCTTTCTGCTGATTGACCTTGTCCATCTGCGCCACGCCGCCGTTTTGCTTCAGCCATTTGAAGACCAGGCCGGAGAGATACCAGGCAAACGTTGGTGGGGTATTGAACATCGAATCGTTATCGTTGAGCACGGTGTAATCGAGAATCGACGGGCAGGATTTATGCGCTTTACCCAGCAGGTCCTCACGCACGACGACGATAGTCAAACCGGCAGGGCCGATATTTTTCTGCGCGCCCGCATAGATAACGCCGTAGCGGCTGACATCAATTGGCGCAGACAGAATGGTGGAGGAGAAGTCGGCGGCAACCACGACATCGCTGCCGAAGTTTGGCGTCTCGTCGATGGCAATCCCGTCAATGGTTTCGTTCGGGCAGTAGTGCAGATACGCTGCGTTATCGGAAAGCTGCCACTCGCTCATTGGCTTCACGGCGCGCAGACCGTCAACGGTTACTTTGGCGTCGATAACATTCGGCGTGCAGTATTTATGCGCTTCTTTAACGGCGCTTGCTGCCCAGTAACCCGCGTCAACGTAGTCAGCCGTCGTTTTGTCACCGAGGATATTCAGCGGAACGCCTGCAAACTGGCCGCGTCCACCGCCGTGACAGAACAATACTTTGTAGTTCGAGGGAATATTCAGCAGATCGCGAAAATCCTTTTCTGCCTCTTCCGCCACCTGAATAAACTCTTTACCACGGTGGCTGATTTCCATCACCGACGTACCGAGACCGTTCCAGTCACAGAGTTCCTGTTGAGCCTGTTTAAGCACGTCTGCCGGTAACATTGCCGGACCTGAACTGAAATTAAAGACTTGAGCCATTTCCCCTCACCACGCTAAAAGCCATAAGTTATAACTGTGGATATCGGTTTTATCATTCAGTGACACGCGCCGCAATGTCTAAAACTTATGACCCGTGAAATGTGCCCCGCGTCACACAAAACAATCTGCCGCCTCGCTAAGACAAAACCGACAAAATGGCTGTCAGGTAATGCGTTTGGCCCGGCTAACCTTCGTCCATTCCGGATTTGCACAGCGGGGGCATAATTGGCGATCCCCCGGCTGCATCGCGACAACATGGCTACATTGTACGCAAGCATACTCGCCTGATTCCGGTACCGTTCTGAAACGCTCAATGAGCATATCCGGCAGGATACACAGTCCCGGCTTCACCTCGTCGTCAGAATAGTAATAGACGCTGATCTGCCCGTTGGTTTCCATGATCGCCAGACGCACCTGCCCGAGCTGTTCAACGCTGTTCAGGCGAAGCTCCATAAAGAACTCAAACTCGGTCATATTGGCGCTTTGTACATTTTCCCAGGCCAGCTGTCCGTCCTCGACGATAACGACAGGCTTCCCTTCAAGCAGATCTTCCAGCTTTTCGCTTTTCGACATCAGCCACATGACAAGGCGGTAAAGTAGCGCCAGTGAGACAAAAACGATAAACACCGGCACCATCGGCACATCGTCATAAAAGGCGACGTCCCCCGCCGCCGAGCCCAGCGTCAGGATGATCAACACCTCAAAGAGCGACATCTGCCGCACGCCGCGGCGGCCGGTGATTTTAAGAAACAGGAAGACGAGGACGAAGGTATACAGGCTACGCAGCGCCACTTCGCCCAGAAATTCAGGAGGAACTTTATCAAACGCCATCCGCTGGAGATCAAATGCTTTCATTTTTCTATGCCTTAACAGTCAGTTACTGCCACTAAGCATAGTCCAGCCTTTTATTTTCGCCGAAGATAGCACCCGTCACGCAAAACCCGTATCATTGCGCGCTTTACGTACGATAAAAGTGAACGCCATGACTCAAACGTTTATCCCCGGCAAAGACGCCGCTCTGGAAGATTCCATCGCTCGCTTCCAGCAGAAACTGACCGACCTGGGTTTTAACATCGAAGAAGCCTCCTGGCTCAATCCGGTGCCTCATGTCTGGTCCGTGCATATTCGCGATAAAGACTGTGCCCTGTGCTTTACCAACGGTAAAGGCGCGACAAAAAAAGCGGCACTGGCCTCTGCGCTGGGTGAGTATTTTGAGCGTCTGTCCACCAACTATTTCTTCGCTGACTTCTGGCTGGGCGAAACCATCGCTAACGGCCCGTTCGTTCACTATCCAAATGAAAAATGGTTCCCGTTGACCGAAGATGACGAACTGCCGGAAGGTATTCTCGACGCGCGCCTGCGTGCTTTCTACGATCCGGAAAACGAACTTACCGCCAGCATGCTGATCGATCTGCAGTCTGGCAATGAAGACCGTGGGATCTGCGCCCTGCCGTTCACCCGTCAGTCTGACGAGCAGACCGTGTATATTCCGATGAACATCGTCGGCAACCTGTATGTGTCCAACGGTATGTCCGCCGGTAACACCCGCAATGAAGCGCGCGTGCAGGGTTTGTCTGAAGTCTTTGAACGCCACATTAAAAACCGCATCATCGCTGAATCCATCAGCCTGCCTGAAATTCCGGCAGACGTGCTGGCGCGCTACCCGGGCGTAGTGGAGTCCATCGCTAAGCTCGAAGCAGAAGGTTTCCCAATCTTTGCCTACGACGGCTCGCTGGGCGGCAAGTATCCGGTTATCTGCGTGGTGCTGTTTAACCCGACCAACGGCACCTGCTTCGCCTCATTCGGGGCGCACCCTGACTTCGGCGTGGCGCTGGAGCGTACCGTTACCGAGCTGCTGCAGGGCCGTAGCCTGAAAGATCTCGACGTCTTCACTCCGCCAACGTTTGACGATGAAGAAGTGGCCGAGCATACCAACCTTGAAACCCACTTCATTGACTCCAGCGGTTTAATTTCCTGGGATATGTTCAAGCAGGACGCCGACTATCCGTTCGTGGACTGGAGCTTTGCCGGTACCACGGAAGAAGAGTTCGCCACGCTGATGGCTATCTTCGACGCGGAAGATCAGGAAGTCTACATTGCCGACTACGAACATCTTGGCGTCTACGCGTGCCGCATTATCGTTCCGGGCATGTCCGACATCTACCCGGCTGAAGATCTGTGGCTGGCGAACAACAGCATGGGTGCCCATCTGCGCGAAACGCTGCTGGCTCTGCCGGGCAGCGAGTGGGAGAAAGAAGATTATCTGAACCTGATCGCCCAACTGGACGAAGAAGGCCACGATGACTTCACCCGCGTACGCGAACTGCTGGGTCTGGCGACCGGTAAAGACAACGGCTGGTATACCCTGCGCATCGGTGAGCTGAAAGCGATGCTGGCCCTGGCGGGTGGCGATTTGGATCAGGCCCTGGCCTGGACCGAGTGGACCATGGAATTCAACCAGTCTGTCTTCTCTGCCGAACGCACCAATTATTACCGCTGCCTGCAAACCCTGTTGCTGCTGGCCCAGGAAGAGGACCGCGAGCCGCTGCAATACCTGAATGCTTTCGTACGTATGTACGGAGCTGAGGCCGTAGAAGCAGCCAGCGCGGCTCTGAGCGGCGAAGCGCCGTTCTATGGCCTGCAGGCTGTTGATAGCGATCTGAAAGCCTTCCCGGCGCATCAATCGCTGCTGAAGGCCTACGAAAAGCTGCAGAAAGCAAAAGCCGCTTACTGGTTAAAATAAGCGCACATAACATTACCAGCAGTAGGCGTATTCAATCGTCTGGGCTATATTACGGGGCAATTTCATTGCCCCGTTTTTTATTTTCTTCGGCAATGACTGTTGATTGTAATAATAAAGTTAAACATGGGTAAATATAATAATATTTACCTGGGCTTTACTGTTACTTTTTATGGTAAATACTCCATATTAATTAACTGCGCCAGGGGTGGCCGAACGAAAAAATTCAACTCTTTTCATAACTTTTAAAATTTATTTTTATACTGATAATCAATTACTTACTCCGCATTTGTTGTAAAACCATACACACTGCGGGCCTATAAGCCAGGCGAGATATGATCTATATCAATTTCTCTTCTATAATGCTTTGTTAGTATCTCGTCGCCGACTTAATAAAGAGAGAGTTAGTGTGAAAGCTGACAACCCTTTTGATCTTTTACTCCCTGCTGCGATGGCCAAAGTTGCCGAAGAAGCGGGTGTCTATAAAGCAACGAAACACCCGATGAAGACGTTCTATCTGGCGATCACGGCTGGTGTGTTCATCTCTATCGCTTTCGTCTTCTACATCACCGCCACCACCGGTACTGCCGGAATGCCTTTCGGCATGGCCAAACTGATTGGCGGCATTTGCTTCTCACTGGGTCTGATTCTCTGCGTCATCTGCGGCGCCGACCTCTTCACCTCAACGGTGCTGATTGTCGTGGCAAAGGCCAGCGGAAGAATTACCTGGGGTCAGCTGGCACGTAACTGGCTTAACGTCTACGTGGGTAACCTGGTTGGCTGTCTGCTCTTTGTTTTGTTGATGTGGCTTTCTGGCGAGTACATGACCGCCAACGGTGGCTGGGGCCTTAACGTCCTGCAAACCGCCGACCACAAAATGCACCACACATTTATCGAAGCCGTTGCTCTCGGCATCCTCGCTAACCTGATGGTCTGCCTGGCTGTATGGATGAGCTACTCGGGTCGTAGCCTGATGGACAAAGCCTTAATTATGGTTCTGCCGGTTGCGATGTTTGTTGCCAGCGGCTTTGAGCACAGTATCGCGAATATGTTCATGATCCCAATGGGCATTGTCATCCGCGACTTTGCGAGCCCGGAGTTCTGGACCGCAGTTGGTTCATCCCCGGAAAGTTTCTCTCACCTGACTATTATGAATTTCATTACTGATAACCTGATCCCTGTCACTATCGGGAACATTATCGGTGGGGGTCTGTTAGTTGGGTTGACATACTGGGTCATTTACCTGCGTGGCGACGATCATCATTGATGGTTTTCTCAGGCAGTAAATAAAAAATCCACTTAAGAAGGTAGGTGTTACATGTCCGAGCTTAATGAAAAGTTAGCCACAGCCTGGGAAGGTTTTGCGAAAGGTGACTGGCAGAATGAAGTAAACGTACGTGACTTCATTCAGAAAAACTATACCCCGTATGAAGGTGACGAATCCTTCCTGGCTGGCGCAACTGACGCGACCACCAAGCTGTGGGACAGCGTAATGGAAGGCGTTAAACTGGAAAACCGCACTCACGCGCCAGTTGATTTTGACACCTCCGTTGCTTCCACCATCACTTCTCACGATGCTGGCTATATCAACAAAGCCCTTGAGAAAATCGTTGGTCTGCAGACTGAAGCACCACTGAAACGCGCAATCATCCCGTTCGGTGGTATCAAAATGGTTGAAGGTTCCTGCAAAGCGTATAACCGCGAGCTGGATCCAATGCTGAAAAAAATCTTCACCGAATACCGCAAAACCCACAACCAGGGTGTATTCGATGTTTACACCAAAGACATTCTGAACTGCCGTAAATCTGGCGTTCTGACTGGTCTGCCAGATGCGTATGGCCGTGGCCGTATCATCGGTGACTACCGTCGCGTTGCGCTGTACGGTATCGACTTCCTGATGAAAGACAAGTACGCGCAGTTTGTTTCCCTGCAGTCCGATCTGGAAAACGGCGTAAACCTGGAAGCGACTATCCGTCTGCGTGAAGAAATCGCTGAACAGCATCGCGCGCTGGGTCAGATCAAAGAGATGGCGGCGAAATATGGCTGCGATATCTCTGGTCCGGCTACCAACGCTCAGGAAGCTATCCAGTGGACCTACTTCGGCTACCTGGCCGCAGTTAAGTCTCAGAACGGTGCAGCAATGTCCTTCGGTCGCGTATCCACCTTCCTGGATGCCTACATCGAACGTGACCTGAAAGCAGGCAAAATCACCGAGCAAGACGCTCAGGAAATGATTGACCACCTGGTCATGAAACTGCGTATGGTTCGCTTCCTGCGTACCCCTGAATACGATGAGCTGTTCTCCGGTGACCCAATCTGGGCAACTGAATCCATCGGCGGTATGGGCGTTGACGGCCGTACTCTGGTAACCAAAAACAGCTTCCGCTTCCTGAACACCCTGTATACCATGGGTCCTTCTCCGGAGCCGAACATCACCGTTCTGTGGTCTGAAAAACTGCCTCTGAACTTCAAGAAATTCGCCGCTAAAGTGTCCATCGACACCTCTTCTCTGCAGTACGAGAACGATGACCTGATGCGTCCGGACTTCAACAACGACGATTACGCTATCGCTTGCTGCGTAAGCCCAATGGTTGTTGGTAAGCAAATGCAGTTCTTCGGTGCGCGTGCAAACCTGGCGAAAACCATGCTGTACGCAATCAACGGCGGCGTTGATGAAAAACTGAAAATGCAGGTTGGTCCTAAGTCTGAACCGATCAAAGGCGACGTTCTGAACTTCGACGAAGTGATGGACCGCATGGATCACTTCATGGACTGGCTGGCGAAACAGTACGTCACTGCGCTGAACGTTATCCACTACATGCACGACAAGTACAGCTACGAAGCTTCTCTGATGGCGCTGCATGACCGTGACGTTATCCGCACCATGGCGTGTGGTATCGCTGGTCTGTCCGTTGCAGCTGACTCCCTGTCTGCAATCAAATATGCGAAAGTTAAGCCAATTCGTGACGAAGACGGTCTGGCTATCGACTTCGAAATCGAAGGTGAATATCCGCAGTTTGGTAACAACGACTCTCGCGTTGATGACATGGCGGTTGACCTGGTAGAACGTTTCATGAAGAAAATTCAGAAACTGACTACTTACCGTAACGCTATCCCGACTCAGTCTGTTCTGACCATCACCTCTAACGTTGTGTATGGTAAGAAAACCGGTAACACCCCAGACGGTCGTCGTGCTGGCGCGCCATTCGGCCCAGGTGCTAACCCAATGCACGGTCGTGACCAGAAAGGTGCGGTTGCCTCTCTGACTTCCGTTGCTAAACTGCCGTTTGCTTACGCGAAAGATGGTATCTCTTACACCTTCTCTATCGTGCCAAACGCGCTGGGTAAAGACGACGAAGTGCGTAAAACTAACCTCGCGGGTCTGATGGATGGTTACTTCCACCACGAAGCGTCCATCGAAGGTGGTCAGCACCTGAACGTGAACGTCATGAACCGTGAAATGCTGCTCGACGCGATGGAACACCCTGAGAAATATCCTCAGCTGACCATCCGCGTATCTGGCTACGCAGTACGTTTTAACTCCCTGACTAAAGAACAGCAGCAGGACGTTATCACCCGTACTTTCACTCAGTCCATGTAAGTGGAATTGACTGAAATCACGCGTTAACAAGCGTACAATAAAGGCTCCACGTCAGTGGGGCCTTTTTAGCACCCTCTCCACCTCAGTCTCTTTTGTCCGCTATCTATACTGAATGGATAACAGCCAAAACAGACTTAACACAGCCGGCTTTGAGCTGTGCATACACAGGCCCGGGACGGGCCGATGATGGAGATATCACCGCAATGTCAATTATTGGTCGCATTCACTCCTTTGAATCCTGTGGCACCGTCGATGGCCCGGGTATCCGCTTTATCACCTTTTTCCAGGGCTGCCTGATGCGCTGCCTGTACTGCCATAACCGTGACACCTGGGATACGCACGGCGGTAAAGAAGTGACCGTTGAAGACTTGATGAAAGAGGTGGTGACCTACCGCCACTTTATGAACGCGTCCGGCGGCGGCGTCACCGCATCCGGCGGTGAAGCCATTCTGCAGGCTGAATTTGTCCGCGACTGGTTCCGCGCCTGCCATACAGAAGGCATTCATACCTGCCTCGACACCAACGGCTTTGTACGCCGCTACGATCCGGTTATCGACGAGCTGCTTGAAGTGACCGATCTGGTCATGCTCGATCTCAAACAGATGAACGATGAGATCCACCAGAACCTCGTTGGCGTCTCAAACCACCGCACGCTGGAATTCGCCAAATACATTGCCGATAAAGGCATCAAAACCTGGATCCGCTACGTGGTGGTTCCCGGCTGGTCAGATGATGACGACTCCGCGCACCGCCTGGGGGAATTTACCCGCGACATGGGCAACGTCGAGAAAATTGAGCTTCTGCCCTATCACGAGCTGGGTAAACATAAATGGGTGGCAATGGGCGAAGAGTACAAACTCGATGGCGTGAAGCCGCCGAAGAAAGAGACGATGGAACGCGTCAAAGGTATTCTTGAACAGTACGGCCACAAGGTGATGTATTAAAGAAAAGGCCCGGTGAGAACCGGGCCTTTTTATATTCTATTTAAAGACGCCGTTAATAACGGAGGTCACAATGGCTGTACTCAGCGCAATTAAGACCAGGTCATCTCCGACCACGCGCCATTCATAGCCCGGGTAGGAAGGAAGCTGGCCCAGCATTGAGGCCGGCACGGTTTTCTTCGCAATGCCCGGAGGCAACGGCTTACCGCGCGCCAGGTTTTTCGCGATACCCGGAGGCAGAGAGTCATAGCCCGTTAAGCCATAATTCAGCGCCAGATGGCGGGCATGATCGAAGCTCACGCGAGCGTCGACATCGTTACCGACATCTTTACTGCTTTTAAAACTTTTATCCGATTTCCCAGGGTTATCCTGGCCGTTATTTTGCTTATTGCCATGGTTACCAGAATTCCCGTTACCATGATTACCGCCATTACCTTGCCCGCCACCGTTCCCGTGACCACCGCCATTCCCGTTACCAGGATTAGCCATGACCGGAGCCGTTGCAAACGTTAAAGACAACACTACGGCAAGTGCGGTAGCGGAAAAACGACGAATAGACATGATTGCTGCCTTATAGTGGTAGGACTCACATGAATTATCGCCTGGCGTAATAAACAAACAATAAGTAAAACTCTTAGTTGTGACAGGGACAAAAAAGCCTGTCATCGACAGGCTTTTAATTAATCAGGCATGAGCCACAGGCGTTGGGTGCTCTCCCGCTTTGCGCAGCAGCATTAAAAGATAAATAAACGATACGCTGGCGATCATGATAAACAATAAATTATCAGAGTAATTCTGCATCAGCATCGCGGTAAACGTCGGCCCTAATAAACTGCCGATGGTATAGCTCAGTAACAGCGCCTGGTTCATTGCCACCAGCTGGTGATGTTCTACTTTCTCACAGGCCCAGGCCATCGCAACCGGATAGAGCGTAAAGCCGGCGGCCCCGAGAATAAACAGCGCAGGCGCCATCGCGGCGTTGCTGAGCATCGCAAGGCATCCCATAATCACCACAAAGACCTGGACGCGCAGCACCAGAAGACGACCGAAACGATCCGCCAGACGGCCTATCGGCCACTGCCCGACAATACCCGCGCTCACCATGACCGCCATCCAGAAGCCAATTCCGGAATCGCTGACGCCCTGATGATTAAGATAGAGCGGCATCAGGCCGTAGAGCGAGCCCAGTACAATCCCCGAGATAATGCAGCCGTTAACGCCCAGACGCGCATGACGAAGTCTCAGCATCGGCCAGACGTGGGTCGCTTCCTGATGCTCGCTGTTCTGGTTCACAATGCGCGTGAAGAGCAGCGGCAGGATCGCGGCCAGCACCATGCCCGTTACCCACGGCAGAACGCTCATCAGATCGGTTGGCAGCTTGCTGACCATCAGTTGCCCCAGCACGGTGCCGACGTAATAAACCATCATATAGGCCGCCAGCAGGCGTCCACGGTTGCGGGAGGTGCCGCTGCACATCAGCGCACTTTCAACCACCACCCAAATCATCGCGCAGCCTACGCCAGCGATAAAGCGCCACGCCATCCAGCTCCAGAAGCCGACCATCAGGCCCAGCCCGGCACACCCGGCGGCGAAAATCAGCGAAGCCAGATAATAGCTGCGATTAAAGCCAAAGCGCTTAATCAGGCTCCCGGTCATTAGCGTACCCAGCAGGTTCCCGGTAAAAAAGGACGAGCTGACCATACCCACCTGCCAGGTCGGTAAGTTTTCATGGGCGAGCCATAGCGGGACGAGCGTATTTAACACTGCGATCGCCAGGGTCAACAGAAGCAGGCCACAGAGCAACAGAAGCACTGGCCGGGTATAGGTGGTCATGGATTAAAAACCGTGAGGAAGTTCAGATTTCGTGCGCATCATGCCACTGGCAAAAACAAAGTCAATCCACTGATTTAGCCGCCTCGCACAATATGTTCCCTGTCGATTTAAAAAACTTATCCTGCTAATGCCACGCCTGCTATAGATATTAATTATGTGTCTGTTTTTATTTATTAATGGGCGAAATTAAAACAAAACGACAGTCGAAAAATTTCATGATCGAAAAAAGAAAAACCGGGCACTCAGGCCCGGCTTGATATAACTCAATGCAACGTTAGCTGGCGATAGCCATACCAACGGTCATATGCAACCCGTAGAACACGCCGCGGCCAATCAGTTCACCCGCCAGTACCAGCACAAAAGCCAGTGACAGCAGCGGCAGCGCCGGCTGATAGCCTTTGAGCTGAGGGGCAATCCAGAATACCAGCGCGGCGACCAGAAGAACGATACGCCAGGCCATCAGCGCACCGTAGTCCGGCACCAGGGCAGAAGCCTGCTGGATAGAGCTGTGAATGGTTGCCAGTTCAGCCCCCTGCATCAGGGCGACCATCGCACTCACCACCAGCGCCAGCAGCGAAACAGCGGGCAGCAAACGCATTGCCCACCCGTCTACGCCCGCCACGCGCAGCAGCAGGTAGCCCAGCAGCGGCCCGCCGATAAACATCGTCAGGAAGAAGCTCATCGGCGTCCAGACGCTGTACCAGGTTGGAACGGTATCGATGGTGTTATAGACGCGCACCATCATCCACACGAACACCACGCCCAGTACCATGGTCACGATCAGCCACAGGCTGCGCAGACCCGCAGGCAATTTCTTCAAAGCGGCCAGCAGCCAGCCCAGCCCACCGACGGCAAAGAAAATTGCCCCGCTGGCAATCTCGTTACTAAGGGATGAGGCCCCCACGCGGTTCAGAGAGTTAAACGCGCGCATCGGCGAACCCAGGTGCAGCGTAGAGGCGATAAACCCAATCCCCATCAGCACCCACAGGCCAAACATGCTCAACACCAGACGCTGCTGCTGTTCAGCGTTGAGATTCCCCTTCAACAGAGCCAGCGCGAGCACAATGAAACCGCCCGCCACGCACTGACCAAAGACCGTGAAGATCATCAGCGGCCATTCATGCCATCCACTTCCCATCTCACACCTCCTTCGGATTTGCCAGGTAGCCGGTAGTGTCACCTGTAGGACGGCTGTTGGCGTTAGGTTTAATCACAATGCTCGGCTTCGTGAAGTGCGCAGACGGCAGCGGTGCCACTGCGGCAAGCTGACCGTGTTTTTGACGCAGCTCTTCAATCGGGCCGAAGTCCAGCGCGCGCAGCGGGCAGGACTCAACGCAAATCGGCTTTTTGCCATCCGCCACGCGGGTGTGGCAACCGTCGCATTTTGTCATATGACCTTTGGCGGCGTTGTACTGCGGCGCACCGTACGGGCACGCCATGTGGCAGTACCGGCAGCCGATACAGACATCTTCATCCACCACCACAAAGCCGTCTTCACGCTTGTGCATTGCCCCGCTCGGGCAGACCTTGGTGCAGGCCGGATCTTCACAGTGGTTGCAGGCAATCGACAGGTAATAGGCAAAGACGTTCTGATGCCAGACGCCGTTATCTTCCTGCCAGTCGCCCCCGGCGTATTCGTAGATGCGGCGGAAGCTGACGTCAGGAGTCAGGTCTTTGTAATCTTTACAGGCCAGCTCGCAGGTTTTGCACCCGGTGCAACGGCTGGAATCGATAAAAAATCCATACTGGGTTGTCATCGGCTACTCCTTAAACCTTTTCAACCTGGACAAGGTTTGTGTGGGATGGGTTGCCCTTCGCCAGCGGCGACGGACGCTGCGTGGTCAGTACGTTAATACTGCCCGCCTGGTCGATACGGTTGGCATCAGGGCTGTACCAGGCCCCTTCTCCCAGCGCCACTACGCCTGGCATCATGCGCGGCGTCACCTTAGCTTCAATGTGCACCTCGCCGCGACCGTTGAAGATACGCACGCGATCGCCATTGCTGATGCCTCGCGCTTTGGCATCCATCGGGTTGATCCACATCTCCTGACGGCAGGCGGCCTTGAGTACGTCGACGTTACCGTAGGTGGAGTGCACGCGCGCTTTGTAGTGGAAACCGGTCAGCTGCAGCGGGAATTTCGCCGTCAGCGGATCGTTGTAGTTTTCGAAACCTGGCGTGTAGATCGGCAGCGGATCGATAACGTCCCCTTCCGGCAGCTCCCAGGTCGACGCGATTTTTGCCAGCTCTTCGGAGTAGATTTCGATTTTGCCCGACGGCGTGGTCAGCGGATTCGCCTGCGGATCTTCACGGAACGCTTTGTAAGCCACGTGGTGCCCTTCCGGATCGCGCTGTTTGTACATACCCTGCTTGCGGAAGGTATCGAAATCCGGCAGGTCAGGGACCGCCTTACGGGAGAGTTCATGCAGATGACGCATCCACCCTTCCTGTGTACGTCCCTCGGTAAACTGCTGCTCAACGCCAAGACGTTTCGCCAGCTCAGAGGTCATCTCATAAATGGTTTTGCACTCGAAGCGCGGTTTGATCGCCTGATCGGTGAAGATCACGTAGGACATGTTGCCGCAGGAGGCGTCCAGCGCGAAATCCATCTGCTCAGAGGCGGTGCAGTCCGGCAGCAGGATATCGGCATATTTCGCCGAGGAGGTCATGTGGCAGTCGATCACCACAATCATCTCGCACTTCTTATCATCCTGCAGGATTTCATGGGTGCGGTTGATTTCGGAGTGCTGGTTGATGAGACAGTTACCGGCATAGTTCCAGATCATCTTGATCGGCACGTCCAGCTTGTCCTTGCCGCGCACGCCGTCGCGCAGGGCGGTCATTTCAGGACCACGTTCGATCGCATCGGTCCACATAAACATGGAGATGCTGGTCTGAACAGGGTTATCCAGCGTCGGCATACGTTCAAACGGCACTTCATACGAGCCTTCACGCGCGCCGGTGTTACCGCCGTGAATACCGACGTTGCCGGTCAGAATGGAGAGCATGGAGATCGCACGGGTCGCGATTTCGCCGTTCGCATGGCGCTGCGGTCCCCAGCCCTGGCTAATGTAGGCCGGTTTGGCCGAGCCAATCTCACGCGCCAGCTGAACGATACGCTCGGCCGGAATACCGGTGATGGTGGACGCCCACTCGGGCGTTTTCGCCACGCCGTCGCTGCCCTGCCCGAGAATATAGGCTTTGTAATGACCGTTAGCAGGCGCGCTGGCTGGCAGGGTTTTCTCGTCATAGCCGACGCAGTATTTATCCAGGAAAGGCTGATCGACGAGGTTTTCGGTGATCATCACCCACGCCAGCGCGGAGACCAGCGCTGCATCGGTACCCGGACGGATTGGGATCCACTCGTCTTCACGTCCGGCGCCGGTATCGGTATAGCGTGGGTCGATGATGATCATGCGGGCATTGGATTTGGCGCGGGCCTGTTCAAGGTAATAGGTTACCCCGCCGCCGCTCATGCGGGTTTCGCCCGGGTTATTACCGAACAACACCACCAGCTTACTGTTTTCGATATCAGACGGGCTGTTGCCGTCCGCCCAGCCGCCGTAGGTGTAGTTGAGTCCCGCAGCAATCTGCGCCGATGAGTAGTCACCATAGTGATTGAGATAACCGCCGCAGCAGTTCATCAGGCGTGCCACCAGCGTTTTACCCGGTGGCCAGGAGCGGGTCAGCGTACCGCCGAGCGTCCCGGTGCCGTAGTTCAGGTAGATGGATTCGTTGCCGTACTCTTTGATAAGGCGCTGCATATTGGTGGCGATAATGTCGTAGGCTTCATCCCAGCTAATCCGCTCGAACTTCCCTTCCCCACGCTTACCGACGCGCTTCATCGGATATTTCAGGCGGTCCGGATTATACACGCGACGACGCATGGAGCGGCCGCGCAAGCAGGCGCGAACCTGATGTAACCCTTCATAGTTATCGTCCCCGGTATTGTCGGTTTCGACATATTTAATTTCGCCATCCACCACGTGCATACGCAGCGGACAACGGCTACCGCAGTTAACGGTACAGGCACTCCACACCACTTTTTCCGGAGCTGAAGCTGGGGATAATGCATCCGCCGCTGAGGCCAGTCGGGTAAAAGGGAGCGTGAAAGCGCTGCTGGCTACGGCCAGGCCGCCTATTGCCGTGGTTTTCATCAACCCACGGCGAGTGACCTCGGCAGCCATTAATGCTTCAGGCGCGTTGATTTTCATAGAGACTCACTTTGGTTGCTCACAAAGAAAAGAGTGGCGGCGCAAAACCGCTATTTAGTTTTATATACAACGAATTTCTACGTAATCAGCTTTTTATGCTGACTTTCATTCGGAGGAGTATTACTACTTTAGAGGGAGGGGGTATTGCGTCGTATCAATTCCGCGGCATAAAAAAAGCGCCTAAAGGCGCTTTTTTGTTGTGAGGCAAAGAATTAGCCAATGTACTGCTGGCCTTTCATGTATGGACGCAACACTTCAGGGATCTCAATACGACCATCTGCCTGCTGATAGTTTTCCAGCACGGCAACCAGCGTACGGCCCACAGCCAGACCAGAACCGTTCAGGGTATGCACCAGACGGGTTTTCTTGTCAGATTTGCTGCGGCAGCGTGCCTGCATACGACGCGCCTGGAAATCCCAGACGTTAGAGCAGGAGGAGATTTCACGGTAGGTGTTTTGCGCAGGCACCCACACTTCAAGATCGAAGGTTTTGCAGGCGCCAAAGCCCATATCACCGGTGCACAGGGCCATACGACGATACGGCAGGCCCAGCAGCTCCAGCACTTTCTCAGCGTGACCGGTCATCTCTTCCAGCGCGTCCATGGACTCTTCAGGACGGACGATCTGCACCATCTCAACTTTGTCGAACTGGTGCATACGGATCAGACCGCGCGTGTCGCGACCGTAAGAACCTGCTTCAGAACGGAAGCACGGAGAGTGTGCCGTCAGCTTAATTGGCAGGTCGTCTTCATCGATTATCTCATCACGCACGAGGTTAGTCAGCGGCACTTCAGCGGTTGGGATCAGCGCGTAGTTGCTGCTGTCTGCTTCCTCGTCCAGCGGACGGGTATGGAACAGATCGCCGGCAAATTTCGGCAGCTGGCCCGTACCGTACAGCGTATCGTGGTTGACCAGATACGGCACGTAGGTTTCGCTGTAGCCATGCTGCTCGGTGTGCAGATCCAGCATGAACTGCGCCAGCGCGCGGTGCAGATGGGCAATCTGGCCTTTCATCACCACAAAACGGGAGCCGGTCAGCTTAACCGCTGCCGCAAAGTCCAGCCCCGCGTGCATTTCGCCCAGCGTCACGTGATCGCGCACTTCGAAGTCAAACTCACGAGGTGTACCCCAGCGTTTCACTTCAACGTTGTCGTTTTCATCTTTGCCGACAGGCACGCTGTCGTCAGGAATATTCGGGATAGCCAGGGCAATATCACGAATCTCGGCCTGAAGAACGTCCAGCTCAGCTTTTGCCTGATCCAGTTCTTCACCCAGTTTGTTCACTTCCAGGCGTAATGGCTCAATATCTTCCCCGCGCGCTTTCGCCTGGCCGATGGATTTCGATCGAGAGTTACGCTCTGCCTGCAGATTTTCAGTTTGTACCTGCAGAACTTTACGACGCTCTTCGAGAGCGCGCAGCTTATCTACATCCAGCTTAAAGCCCCGGCGTGCCAGTTTTTCAGCGACTGCGTCTGGCTCATTACGCAGCAGATTGGGATCGAGCATGCTTATCCTGTGCTTATCGAATTAAAATAGGAAAATGTGACCACAGCCTGCGGCCACAAGGATACATTGCCAACATTACCGCAACGATTGAACTAACGGTAGCGTTTTATAGGGCTATTTTGATCCTGTCCGGCGAGCCAGGTGAGCTTTTCACCAATCTTGCCTTCAAGACCTCTGTTTGTGGGGTGATAATAGCGCGTTTGTGCCATCTCCTGCGGGAAATATTCCTCCCCGGCAGCGTAGGCATTGGGTTCATCATGAGCGTAACGATACTCCTGCCCATATCCCATCTCTTTCATCAGTTTGGTCGGCGCGTTACGCAGGTGAACCGGCACATCGTAGTCCGGACGTTCACGCGCATCGGACATCGCCGCTTTAAACGCGGTATAAACCGCATTACTTTTCGGCGCACAGGCCAGATAGACAATTGCCTGCGCAATGGCTCGTTCGCCTTCCGCGGGCCCAACGCGGGTGAAGCAATCCCAGGCCGACAGTGCAACCTGCATGGCGCGAGGATCGGCATTGCCGACATCTTCTGACGCAATCGCCAGACAGCGACGCGCGACATATAACGGATCGCCGCCCGCAGTGATAATACGCGCGTACCAGTAAAGCGCCGCATCCGGCGCGCTGCCGCGCACGGACTTATGCAGCGCCGAGATCAGGTCGTAAAAACGGTCGCCTTTGTTATCGAAACGCGCGCTGCGCTCCCCCGCAATTTCGGTGAGCAGTTCCGGTTTCAGCACCCGCTTCCCTGCATCGTCGATTTCGGCCATATCGGCCATCATTTCCAGCGTATTCAGCGCACGACGCGCATCGCCGTTGACCAGCTCGGCAATTGCACGACGCGTGTCGTCAGGCAGAACGATATCCTGTCCGCCGTAGCCGCGCGCTTTGTCGTCCATCGCCTGGGTGAGAACCTTTTCGATATCATCGGTGGTGAGCGATTTGAGCAGGTAAACGCGCGCGCGGGAAAGTAGCGCCGAGTTCAGTTCAAACGACGGGTTTTCGGTGGTCGCACCGATGAAGAAGATCGTGCCGTCTTCAATATGCGGCAGGAAGGCATCCTGCTGGCTCTTGTTGAAGCGGTGGACTTCGTCCACGAAGAGGATGGTGCGCCGCCCGGCATTGCGGTTCTGCCGCGCACGCTCGATCGCCTCACGGATCTCTTTCACGCCGGAGGTGACCGCCGAGATACGTTCAACGTCCGCGTTGGCATAGCGGGCGATCACTTCTGCAAGCGTAGTCTTGCCGGTGCCAGGGGGTCCCCAGAGGATCATGGAGTGAAGATGCCCCGACTCAATGGCGCGCGGCAATGGCTTACCGGCAGCCAGCAGATGCTGCTGGCCGATGTACTGCGCTAAATTTTCTGGCCGCATACGGGCGGCCAGAGGTTGAAACGCGTTATCTGAAAAATCGAGCGACAGATTGCCCACTCATGCCTCTTACTTATTGCGTTGGTCGTCCACCGTTACGCCCTGCGGCGGGGTAAAGGTGAATTTCGAAGCATCAACGGCGCCGTTCTGCTGAGACTTGAGCTGGTAGCTGCTGCGCTGATCGTCCTGCTCAACCGCGCCGAACTGATTAATCGTACCGTTGGTGCTTACGTTAATGGTGAACTGCTTCAGGTTGCCGTTGCTGCCTTTCGGCGTCAGGACAAACTCGTCACCCGTCTGTTTAATATTGTACTGCTGCCAGTCGCTGGACTGGTTACGAGCAATCAGCATAAACGGCGTATTGCTGGTGGCATCTTTCAGCCAGGTCGCCGTTGCCTGCTCAACGAACGGGTTGAAGAACCATAAGGTTTTACCGTCAGAGACCAGGATGCTTTCATCCGGCTGGGTCATGTGCCAGTTGAACAGATTCGGGCGTTTTACCCACAAATCTCCCTGACCTTCCTGCACCGCGTTGCCGCTGCCGTCCGTCACTTTTTGCGTGAAGCTGGCGTGGAAGCTGCTTACTTTATCCAGTCGGCTTTTAAGGTCGCTGGCCGCATCAGCCCAGACGCTGCTGGCGACAAAACTGGTGAGTAATGCACAGGCGATGGCGATTTTTTTCATTGTTATTCCTTAAAATACGTCTTCCCGATATGGGGTTTCCGTCTTCTATTCTGGACCTGCCCGAAGGCAGGCGACAGAAGAAAATGCTTAATTTTGGCTGATTTACCCTTCTTTGCAATCGCTGAAGGCTAATCAAACGGCGGCGGTGCCAGCACCTCGCGGTTACCGTTATGCCCCTGCTCGCTCACAATGCCCTGCGCTTCCATCTGCTCGATGATACGCGCTGCGCGGTTATAGCCAATTCGGAACTGGCGCTGCACGCCAGAGATTGACGCTTTGCGTTTTTCGGTAACGAAGTTAACCGCCTGATCGAATAACGGATCCAGCTCTTCGCCGCCGTCGAAGCCACCGCCGCCGCCTTCGCTTTCCGTATCGCTGGTGATGCCGTCAACATATTGCGGACGACCGCGCGCTTTCCAGTCCTGCACGACGGCGTGTACTTCCTCATCGCGGACGAACGCACCGTGAACGCGCACCGGAGAGGTGGAGTTCGGGCCTGAATAGAGCATGTCACCCATACCCAGCAGCGACTCTGCGCCGCCCTGGTCAAGAATGGTACGGGAGTCAATTTTACTGGATACGGTAAAGGCGATACGCGTCGGAATGTTCGCTTTGATAAGACCGGTGATAACGTCCACGGAAGGACGCTGGGTCGCCAGCACAAGGTGAATACCGGCCGCACGCGCTTTCTGCGCCAGACGGGCAATCAACTCTTCTACTTTCTTACCGACGGTCATCATAAGGTCAGCGAATTCATCAACCAGCACGACGATATAAGGCAGCTTTTCCAGCACCGGATGCTGAGCATCCATGCTGTCACCCGGCTTCCAGTAAGGATCCGGGATCGGACGCCCCATGCGCACAGCCTGGGCGATTTTCTCGTTATAACCGGCCAGGTTACGCACGCCTAACGCAGACATCAGCTTGTAGCGGCGTTCCATCTCATTGACGCTCCAGCGCAGGGCGTTGGCGGCGTCTTTCATGTCGGTGACCACTTCGGTCAGCAGATGCGGGATGCCTTCGTAGACCGAAAGTTCGAGCATTTTCGGGTCGATCATGATGAAACGCACATCTTCCGGCTGCGCTTTATAGAGCATGCTGAGGATCATGGCGTTCACACCGACAGACTTACCGGAACCGGTAGTACCCGCTACCAGCAGGTGAGGCATTTTGGCAAGATCCGCAACGACCGGATCGCCAGCGATATCTTTACCCAGCACCACCGTCAGCGGAGAGGGGTTATCGCGGAATTTGGTGTTATCCAGCACTTCGCGCAGGTAGACGGTCTGACGTTTCTTGTTCGGCAGCTCAAGACCAACGTAAGGTTTACCCGGTATCACTTCCACCACACGCACCGCCACGGTCGACAGAGAACGCGCCAGGTCGCGGGACAGGTTGGAAATACGCGCGGCTTTAACGCCGGGTGCCAGGTTCAGTTCAAACCGGGTGATCACCGGACCCGGCGAGTAGTTCACCACGTCCGCCTTGATGCGGAAGTCAGCCAGACGAGCTTCCACCAGACGCGCCATCTGCTCCAGCGCGAAGGTATCGACCGGCTCCACTTCTGACGGCGGCGGCGTTAACAGATCCAGAGACGGCAGCGGCGTGCTTGGACGCTGCAGCGGACGGCTGTCACCGTTACGCATCAGCAGCGGGTGAATCAGACTTTCCTGCGGCTGAGGCGCAGTCTGCTGGAACTGCGGTGGCTGTGGCGGCTGCTTCGGCTGCGGCTGCTGAACAGGTTGATGCTGCTGCGCATACGGCTGCTGAACAGGCTGATGCGGCTGCGCGTAGGCCTGTGTTGCTGGCTGCTGGCGCACAGGCTCCGCTTCAGGCATCACGCTCGGGGTAAATAACGGCTCGCTCGGGCCATCATCCACCAGATCCTTCATCGGCGAGAATTCAAAATCAGACAGCGAGAACGGATTTGCGCCAGCCGGTTGCTCACCGGAATAGCGCTGCTGTTGAGTGGCCGCAAACTGGCGCGCCAGTTCTGCTTCAGCCGCGTCCTCTTCGTCTTCCAGCACCGGTTCATCGTGCTGGTATTCATCACCGTAGCGCTGATTCTGCTGCGCGGCGAACTGACGGGCCAGCTCGTCCTGCTGCATTTCATCGGCGTCGTCTTCGTACTCAGGCTCGCGCGCTTTCTCTTCGGCCATACGCTGGGAAGGCAGCTTGATGCCATAAGAGGCAAGCTCACGACGGGTGGGTACACGAACGCGGTTAGGGCGAGGCAGTTGCGGACCAATCCCCTCCTTCACCTGAGGACGTGGCGTGCCCCCTGTCGCCAGGCTAAAGACAGGTGCAGCTACGGCAGCGGCCGCGGTAGCCTGCTTCACGCTTTCCGCTACGGGTGCGACTGCAGGCGTCGGGTCGATCGGTGGAACGGAAACAGAAGGCGCTTTCGTCACCGGCTCCTGCACCGGTTCAGGCACAGGCTGGTACCAGGCCGCCAGCTGCTCGCGTTCACGCGCGCGACGCTCTTCAACTTCTTCAAAATAGTACATCGGTGGACGAGAGGGTTTTACCTCTTCCACTATTTCAGCTTCAGGCTGCGGCTCTACATAAGGCTGAACAGGTTCAACCGGCTCAGGCACATACTCCTGATAAGGTTGGGCCACAGGCTGTTCATAGTGCGGGTAATCTTGCGGTTCATACGCAGGCTGCGGCGGCTGATAAGGCTGCTGCCACTGCTCCTGCTGCACAGGAATGTAGCTTTCAGGTTCAGGCGCGATAACCGGCTCCGGCGTGTGAACGCCTGGCGCAGTCTGCCAGTCAACCTGAGGCTGCTGAATAACGGATTCCGGCGGCGAAACCGGCGCGGATGGCATCACGGCGTCGACAGGCGCGGCATACACCTGCGCAGCGGTCGTCGCGGCTGCGGCGGCCGCAACCGGCTCGGTAACCGAATGACCATTTAACAGCGGATCGTATTCGTCGAAGTCACCCGGAGTGGCCCGGCTGCCGGAGAAGAGCACATCGTCAGGATCGACGGCGATACCTGCAGCGCGATACGCCACCTGCTCGTCTTCATCCATGCGCTTACCGGAGAAGAGAGCCGCATCGGTTTTACGACCCAGCGGGTTGGCAAATTTCTCAGCAACACGCTGACGACGGGCTAGCGCGCCGCGCAGAATACGCGCACGACGAGACTCGCGACGCTGCACAGGCGCGTCATCTTCCTCTTCATCTTCGTATTCGTCTTCATCAACCCACGTATCGTCACGGCGGGTACGGTTGCTGGCGAAGGTCAGAATGGTGAGGATAAAACTGCCGATTTTCTCGGCAATGCTCACCCAGGACCAGCCGGTGAACAACGTCAGCCCGGCCGCCCAGATACACAGCAGCGCCAGCGTGCCACCGCTGCTGTGCAGCATCGGCTGCAGCGCAGAACTGAGTAAACTGCCGATCACCCCGCCAGAGGCGAAGTACCAGATATCATCCGCATTGATTGCCGCCAGCCCGCACGAGGTGAGGATCAGCGCCAGCGCGCCAATCAGGCGCAGCGACACGGCAAAATAGTCGATGTAATCATCGTTCTGACGATGACGCCACGCAAACCAGCATCCGCCAATGATAATAACGGGAAGGGTGTAGGCCATCACACCGAAAATGAAAAACAGCGTGTCCGCAAGCCAGGCACCGGGGACACCGCCTAAATTATGGATAGGCTCATGCCATGCAGTTTGTGACCAGCTGGGATCTGAAGGGTTGAAACTGAGTAAGGCTGCCATCAGCCAGACGGCAAAAAGGGCAATAACAATCAGCAAAGCCTCGAGGAGACGACGTCCGCTGCTTAGCTTCGATAGTGTGACTTCTTTGTCTTCAGTGTATTCCTGGCTCAAAAAAGGCTCTCCAGGTATCAGGCATATCCTGCCTTTTTGCTAAAACGGACAACAGCGCCGGGACTCCCCGGCACTGTTGCTGTATGGATTAACAGGAGTGTAATCAAACTACGCTGATTTTGCACCTGTTCCGTGTTAGCGCGTCTTAATAACCAGACGATTGCTCTGTTTGACCTCTTCCATCACCACATACGTACGGGTGTCGTTCACGCCTGGCAGACGCAGCAGGGTTTCCCCCAGCAGCTTACGGTAGGCGGACATATCAGGCACACGGGTTTTCAACAGGTAGTCGAAATCACCGGATACCAGATGACACTCTTGAATTTCTTCAAGTTTTTGTACAGCGGCGTTAAATTGCTCAAACACATCCGGCGCACCACGATTCAGAGTAATCTCAACAAATACCAGAAGTGAGGCATCCAGATAATGCGGGTTCAGCAGAGCAGTATAGCCCTGAATGAAACCCTGTCTTTCCAGTCGGCGCACACGCTCAAGGCACGGCGTCGGGGAAAGTCCCACACGTTTTGAAAGCTCGACGTTGGAAATACGCCCATCCTTTTGCAATTCATTAAGAATGTTACGATCGATACGGTCGAGATCTTTGCCAGGGCGCTTCTTGCTATCTACCATTATTATTGTCTCTCTGTATTCCTTCCCTACTCCTGCCTGGACCCTGTGCACATCACTGTTCAGAGCCTGTACCCGTTAGTCATCACATCGCCTGGTTTTGTATTAGACGCGATGCGGATTCGGGTTCTGTTGGTAAGAAGACCGTTGCCCGAAGGCAGTCACCGACATCACGTATGGCGTCTGTCCACGCCATGCGTAGATTTCACTGACCCGGTAAAAATGGCATTTACGTGCATGCCTATGCGGCATACGGTTAACGCGGTTTTTTTTCTTCCTTGAATGTTTTCGCAAAAGCGCAGGGGATTGTCAAAGCAAAACATCGTTTTTTAGTACAACATGCCGGATATTCATTACGGCAGGGTATTAATCCTCATTTTATTGCCTTACAAACGACCGGTTTTCAGGCGAAAGCGTGATGTTATAGCGCGCCACTCATCGTCCGTGGCTATTACACAGATTGATATCAAAATTGCTGCGCTCTTTTTTTACGACAACAAATTCCCTACAATCCAGCCAAATGTCTGCCAACAACAATGGGGATCTCATGGGCACGGCCAAACACAGTAAGCTGCTAATCCTTGGTTCTGGACCTGCGGGATATACCGCAGCGGTCTATGCTGCACGCGCTAACCTGCACCCGGTACTCATCACCGGAATGGAAAAAGGCGGTCAGCTGACCACCACCACCGAAGTGGAAAACTGGCCAGGGGACCCGAACGACCTGACCGGGCCGCTGCTGATGGAACGTATGCACGAGCATGCCGCTAAATTCGAAACTGAAATTCTGTTCGACCACATCAATAAGGTCGATCTGCAGAACCGTCCGTTCCGCCTGACGGGCGACAGCGGCGAATACACCTGTGACGCGCTGATCGTTGCCACCGGCGCCTCTGCCCGTTATCTCGGTCTGCCATCCGAAGAAGCGTTCAAAGGTCGCGGCGTCTCTGCCTGCGCAACCTGTGACGGTTTCTTCTACCGCAATCAGAAAGTCGCGGTCATCGGCGGCGGCAACACCGCCGTAGAAGAAGCGCTCTACCTGGCGAACATTGCCTCTGAAGTGCACCTGATCCACCGTCGCGAAACCTTCCGCGCGGAGAAGATCCTGATCAAACGCCTGATGGATAAAGTGGCCAGCGGCAACATCGTGCTGCATACCAACCGTACCCTGGAAGAGGTGACGGGCGACCAGATGGGCGTTGCCGGTCTGCGTATCCGTGATACCCAGAACACTGACAACGTCGAAACGCTTGAAGTGGCGGGTCTGTTTGTGGCGATCGGTCACAGCCCGAACACCGCGATCTTCGACGGTCAGCTGGAGCTGGAAAATGGCTACATCAAAGTGCAGTCCGGCATTCACGGTAACGCGACCCAGACCAGCATCCCGGGCGTGTTCGCGGCTGGCGACGTGATGGACCATATTTATCGTCAGGCGATTACCTCTGCTGGCACCGGCTGTATGGCCGCGCTGGACGCTGAGCGCTACCTCGATGGACTGGCTGAACAAGGTAAATAATCTTTACAAGTCAGTAACAAACGTAAATAAAGGCGGCGATAAGTCGCCTTTATTGTCTCCCCGTTGTAACATTGCGCTGCCCAATTTCTAATAACGTCACCTGCAAAGTACGCAATGGAAAAAACCCGTCAACAAGAGTTAACACGCTGGCTGAAACAGCAAAGCGTTATTTCCCGCCGCTGGCTTACGATTTCCCGTCTCCTGGGGTTCGTTAGCGGTCTGTTGATTGTTGCCCAGGCATGGCTGCTGGCCCGCATTCTTAATCACATGATCATGGAGAACATCCCGCGCGAAGCGCTGTTGCTGCCTTTTATTGTCCTGATCCTGATTTTTATCCTGCGCGCCTGGGTGGTGTGGCTGCGTGAGCGCGTCGGTTTTCACGCCGGACAGCACATCCGCTACGAGATCCGCCGTCAGGTGCTCGATCGTCTTCAGGAAGCGGGACCCGCGTGGATCCAGGGTAAACCGGCCGGTAGCTGGGCGACGCTGATCCTTGAGCAGATTGACGATATGCACGACTACTATGCGCGCTATCTGCCGCAAATGGCCCTTGCCGTCTTCGTTCCGCTGCTGATCGTGATCGCCATCTTCCCGCTGAACTGGATGGCTGCGCTGATTCTGATGGGCACCGCCCCGCTGATCCCGCTGTTTATGGCGCTGGTCGGCATGGGGGCAGCGGATGCCAACCGCCGTAACTTCCTGGCACTGGGTCGCCTGAGCGGTCATTTCCTCGATCGTCTGCGCGGCATGGAGACGTTACGCATTTTTGGCCGCGGTGAAGCGGAAACCGAAAATATTCGCCGGGCATCGCAGGACTTTCGTCAGCGCACCATGGAAGTGTTACGCCTTGCCTTCTTATCCTCCGGCGTACTGGAATTCTTTACCTCGCTGTCGATTGCCCTCGTGGCGGTCTACTTTGGCTTCTCCTACCTTGGCGCGCTGGATTTCGGCCATTACGGCACGGCGGTGACCCTTTCTGCCGGCTTCCTGGCGCTGATCCTGGCCCCGGAATTTTTCCAGCCGCTCCGCGATCTGGGGACCTTCTATCACGCCAAAGCGCAGGCGGTTGGCGCAGCCGATAGCCTGAAAACGTTCCTGGAAACGCTGCTGGCTCACCCGGAGCGCGGTGACGTGACGCTGAATGCTAAAGACCCCGTGACCATCGAAGCACAGGACTTTTCCATTCTGTCACCGGAAGGCAAAGTGCTCGCGGGTCCGCTGAATTTTACCTTACCTGCCGGACAACGGGTGGTGCTCGTCGGCACCAGCGGTTCCGGTAAAAGTTCTCTGCTGAATGCGCTGTCCGGCTTTATGGCCTACACGGGTTCACTGCGGATCAACAAAACCGAACTGCGCAACCTCGATCCAGACGCCTGGCGTAAACAGCTCAGCTGGGTAGGACAAAACCCCCAGCTTCCCGCCTCTACGCTGCGTGAAAACGTCCTGCTGGCGCGCCCGGACGCGCGTGAAGATGAACTGCAATCGGTGCTCGATCGCGCCTGGGTCAGCGAGTTTCTGCCGCTGCTTCCGCAGGGGGTAGATACCGTTGTCGGCGATCAGTCCGCCGGGCTGTCGGTCGGACAGGCGCAGCGCGTAGCCGTTGCCCGCGCGCTGCTTAATCCATGCCAGCTGATGCTGCTGGATGAGCCCGCCGCCAGCCTGGACGCCCACAGCGAACAGCGCGTAATGGAGGCCCTGAACGCCGCCTCCCGGCAGCAAACCACCCTGATGGTCACCCATCAGCTGGAGGGGATTGCCGACTGGGACCAGATCTGGGTCATGGAGAACGGCCGTATTGTTGAGCAAGGCGATTACGCCTCTCTCGTTGCCGCGCAGGGACCGTTTGCCGCCCTGCTGGCGAACCGTCAGGAGGACATCTGATGCGTGCTCTGCTGCCTTATCTTGCGCTCTATAAACGCCACAAATGGATGCTGACGCTGGGGATTGTGCTGGCGATTGTCACGCTGCTCGCCAGCATTGGCCTGCTCACCCTTTCCGGCTGGTTCCTGTCAGCCTCGGCCGTCGCGGGCTTTGCCGGTTTATACAGCTTCAACTATATGCTCCCGGCAGCCGGTGTTCGCGGTACCGCCATCACGCGGACTGCCGGACGCTATTTCGAACGGCTGGTCAGCCACGACGCCACTTTCCGCGTGCTGCAGCACCTGCGCATCTACACCTTCAGCAAACTGCTGCCCCTCTCCCCTGCCGGGCTGGCGCGTTTTCGTCAGGGTGAATTACTTAACCGTGTTGTTGCGGATGTCGACACGCTGGATCACCTTTACCTGCGCGTGATTTCCCCGATCGTGGGCGCGTTTGTGGTGATTGTGGTTGTCACGCTGGGGCTGTCTGTTCTGGATGTTTCCGTTGCGCTGACGCTGGGCGGGATCATGCTGCTGACGCTCATCATTCTGCCGCCGCTGTTTTACCGCGCCGGGAAATCGACCGGGGAAAACCTGACGCGCCTGCGCGGAGACTACCGCCAGCAGCTCACCTCCTGGCTTCAGGGGCAAGCAGAGCTGACGATTTTTGGCGCCAGCAAGCGCTACCGTGCGCGGATGGAAAGTACGGAGCTTAACTGGCATGAGGCCCAGCGCCGCCAGTCGGAGCTGACGGCCTTCTCTCAGGCGCTGATGATGTTAATCGGCGGCGTGGCGGTGATTGCCATGCTGTGGCTGGCTTCCGGCGATGTCGGGGGGAATTCACAGCCGGGTCCACTTATTGCCCTTTTCGTCTTCTGCGCGCTGGCGGCGTTTGAGGCGCTAGCCCCGGTAACGGGCGCCTTCCAGCATCTGGGCCAGGTGATCGCCTCTGCCCTGCGCATCACGCAGATTGCCGAGCAGGAGCCTGAAGTCACGTTCAGTGCCGGGCAGACCGCGGTACCAGAGCAGGTTGCGCTGACGCTTGAAGATGTCACCTTCGCCTATGACAAACAGGCGCAGAACGCGCTGGACGGTATCAACCTTTCTGTTAACGCAGGTCAGCGGATGGCGATCCTCGGCCGTACAGGCTGCGGTAAATCGACGCTGCTGCAGTTGCTGACCCGCGCCTGGGATCCGCAGCGCGGCCATATTCGTTTTAATAACACGTTGCTGACCGATTTCAGCGAGCAGGCCCTGCGCAAGACGGTGAGCGTCGTTCCGCAGCGCGTGCATCTGTTTAGCGCCACCCTGCGCGATAACCTGCTGCTGGCCGCGCCAGAGGCCTCTGATGATGCGCTTCGCGCCGTGCTGGAGCAGGTCGGGCTGCAAAAACTGCTTGAGGACGACGGGCTGAACAGCTGGCTGGGCGAAGGCGGCCGTCAGCTCTCGGGCGGTGAACTGCGCCGTCTGGCTATTGCGCGCGCGCTGCTGCACGATGCGCCGCTGATGCTGCTCGACGAACCCACCGAAGGGCTGGATGCCACAACCGAAAGCCAAATCCTTGATTTACTGGCGAATGCCATGACAGGCAAAACCGTGCTGATGGTCACACACCGCCTGCGCGGACTGGCGAGTTTTGATCGGATAATTGTGATGGACAACGGACACATTATTGAGCAAGGTAGTCACGCAGAGCTGTTGGCGAAACAGGGTCGCTACTACCAGTTTAAACAGCGTCTGTAGACTATATTTGTAGCGTCCTCACTCGCGTACTGGAGTTTTGCTGTCATGCGCCTGGTCCAGCTTTCTCGTCATAACATCGCGTTCCCTTCTCCGGAAGGGGCGCTGCGTGAGCCCAACGGGCTGCTGGCCCTCGGCGGTGACCTCAGTCCCGCTCGACTATTAATGGCGTACCAGCGCGGTATATTCCCCTGGTTTTCCCCCGGCGATCCGATTTTATGGTGGTCCCCCGATCCGCGTGCCGTGCTGTGGCCAGCGCAGTTTCACGCGAGCCGCAGCATGAAGCGTTTCCATGCGAAATCACCCTACCGCGTCACCCTCAATCACGCCTTTGGTCAGGTCATTGAAGGCTGTGCCGAAGACCGCTATGAAGGGACATGGATAACCCGCGATATCATTACCGCCTACCTCCAGCTCCATGAGCTTGGCTACGCCCACTCCATCGAGGTGTGGGAAGGCGGAGCACTCGTCGGCGGCATGTACGGCGTGGCGCAGGGGACGCTGTTTTGCGGCGAGTCGATGTTCTCTCGTGCGGTTAACGCCTCGAAAACCGCGCTGCTGGTCTTCTGCGAGGCGTTTGCCCAGCGCGGCGGACGCCTGATCGATTGTCAGGTGCTCAACGAGCACACGGCCTCCCTGGGGGCTGTTGAAATCCCGCGACGCCAGTATATCGAGCATCTGGATGCCAGCCGTCAGGAGAAGCTTCCGCGCGACTTCTGGATACCGAGAACGCTCTTTATGCCCAATGCCTAAATGTTTTCCGCATATTTTTTGTGAGGGTGTTATAATTATGCCGCAGAGTAGCTTCTGCCTGTTGCCCCGCCGCCGTTTGGGACCCTCGCTTCAGATAACGTCCTGACGTTTATCCTGTTGTCTCCCCTTTACGAATGCGCTTCCTGTTCGGTTGTACCGTGACGCTTGGGCAATGCGCCGAAACTGTTTTGCTGCGTTTTAATCGCGCAATTCTTTACTTAATTGATGAATTTCGGCATTATCTTGCCGGTTCAAAACTTGGTAGTGATACCCCAGAGGATTAGATGGCCAAAGAAGACAATATTGAAATGCAGGGTACCGTACTTGATACGTTGCCTAATACCATGTTTCGCGTAGAGCTGGAAAACGGTCACGTGGTAACTGCGCACATCTCCGGTAAAATGCGCAAAAACTACATCCGCATTTTGACGGGCGACAAAGTGACTGTTGAACTGACCCCGTACGACCTGAGCAAAGGCCGCATTGTCTTCCGTAGTCGCTAATTGTTTTCGCCTGTAATGGCAGATGAATATTAAATAAGGCCGGGATTTTCCCGGCCTTACTTTTTTTGTGCTGCAGGTGATTATTTGAACAATTATTCAGCCGTTCGTTTCAGCGTCAGGCTGTCTGGTCGACAGCAAGGCCAGCCACTGTAAGTGACCGACATTAGCAGCCGCAATGCCCTTTTAATGGCTGTGTCTGGCTATGCTATCAGCCGTTTGCCACCTGATAACCTATATTTATCAAAGCATCAAGCTCGTCTTTTGCAAACAACCTTGCCCGATAGCATTCGCCAGGGAACTCTGGATAGCCATCCAGCGAGCAAATCAAATCGTAGATTGTGGCAATAATATGGCCTGTCACATCGCTGATAAAGAAAGAGCGCGCATGGTTGGTGTAGATGCCATAGTAGTCACCATAATCTATTGCTGCCCCCATAAAATCAGTGACTTGAGGAACACGATCGGAAGGTAACTCGAAACTTTCGTGAGCCTGAGTTGCTGTATTGGCGACGAGATCAACAGCATAGAAAACGACTCTCGCAGGATCGGTTTTGTAAAAAACAGCCGTTGAATCAAGCGTAATATCTCGAGTAACTGCATTGCCTTCATTATCGACGCAGGAGCGATTATCAAATAGCGAAAGAACAAATTTCCCTTCAGTCTCATTGCTTAACCCAGCAAAAGCGCTATTTTTAGTGACAAATACGGTATGAGCACCATTTTCAAAATCCGCTATACCGGAAGTATCTATCTGCGTAACGCCCTGTCCTGCAGCGAAATTACTGTTAAACCCCCCTGTATTAATACTCCACAGCATCTTACCATCGGCAGGAGAAATACCAAACGTCAGGCCTGCAGAGCGAGTATGAACAACAATCGCTTCAGCATTTGCCTCACCCGCGGGGATCCAGGAAAGCGAGTTAAGGTGAGCATCGTTTGTGGGACTATTATTCAGGATCTTCGTATTATCAAAAGCACGAGTGTAATTTTTTGCCCACAGCAACACGCCTGTCTTTTCATCAAATTTTAATATTGATGCATCCTGTCGCATAGTATTGGTAGAACGGTCCGGGTTATCATTACCAATCATGAAGAGATTACCAGCTGAATCCCAGATCAGATCGTGGGTGTTAGCATAGCGGTTGCCATCGCGGTCACGTAAATCAAATTCCAGAATCTCGTTGCCCAAAATATCGATTTTGAAAAAGCGTCGCCCATACCAATGTTCATCTTCATCACTGCCGATATAGAAATAACCTTTATGCGTTTTTAGCATCTGGTTACGGTAGGGCTGAGCATAATAGCAGCGAAGATCGCCGTTCCGGTCGTAGCCATCACAATTGGTTGTCATTAACCAACTGTTTCCCCATACGGTCGTGAAGTTAGCGGGATCCGTTTGCTCAATATCGATATGGAAAATTGTCCCATCGCGGTAGAGTTGTTCCTGTGTGCTTACTTGGATGATTTGATTAAAAATTTCCACTCCGCTAAGGTTTTTAAAGATAACCTGCACTTGGTTAAGGTAGTTTGCGTACAGCCCAATAACTGGAACTTTTATCTCAGGTAAAGTGATAATGTCACTTGAAGAATACGTAAAATCTAAACTTGTCGTGCTAGTCGATCTTCCCAGAACCGTATAGGAATATGTTGCCTCTTCATCAATTATAAACTTCAGATAGACCGCAAGCTGGTTGTTAGCAGGAGCGAGATCCATTCCAAGATAGGTAATTGCCATATTATTCACCTGTTGTTAATTATTACTGTGTAACTTCTTTTACTCGCATCTCATTCACCTGTTGGGGAATGATCTTATTTCCTTTCACCAGATAATCAATAACCGCATTGGAAAGGTTATATCCACCTTTTACCTGTTTGTTCTGACCATCAATGAATGCAGTAAAGCCATCACCACCAGGGGCAAGGAAACTATTTGTCGCTACGCGATAGGTATCAGAGTCTACAATTGGCTTGCCATTAAGCGTAAGTAGCACAACGCGTTGCCCGACAGGTTTATGTTGGTCGTAGCGCATCTCCAGTCCTTTCGACATCTGCAAAACACCGTTAGTGAGTGATGCACTGTGCTCCATAAGATTTCGTAAGGATTTCCCTTTCAAATCCATTATGGTTAGCTCATTTGGAAACGGGAACGCGCTAATAACATCGCCGAGGGTTATCGGACCGGCATTCAAATCAGCACGCAGACCACCTGAATTAGTGAGCGCCAGTTGCGCATCAGGCGCAGCAGCAAGCATTGCATCGGTAAATAAATTGCCCAGCGAAGATGATTCCCCGTAGGCGCGCGTAAGCGTAACAGGCGTCTCTCCAACTTTTTGGCGAACCGTTTCGGAGAGCTTTTTATTCCAGCTATCAATAACACTCTGAGTTGCCGGATCGGGTTTCCATTCATCAGCGTAAAGGGTTTTAAGTTCGAAGCTTTTTATTTTGTTGTGATGTTTTTTTAGATCCACATCCAGGACCAGTTTACCAATATCAATCCCACCACTATCAGTCGAAAGCACCAGCGTGTTATCTACTTTAAGCGGCTCCGGCGTCCCAACATGCGCATGTCCGGTAATCAGAATATCCAGTCCTTTCACCTGTTTCGCCGCCTGGATATCCTTATCAAGGGCACGTTTGACATCAGTATTGCCGATACTGGACTGGCGTGCAGGGAAACCTTCATGAATGAGTGCAACGGTTATATCTACTTTTCCACGTAGTTCATCCAAATAACGCTGGAGATATTTCACCTCGTCACGCGCTTCAATACCCTGACGCATTGACGATGAAACGGTATCATCGAAAGCGAATACGCCATGCAACCCAATGACCCCAATTTTAACGCCACCCTTTTCAAGGATTGTATACGGCTTATTCCAGAAAAGGACATTGCTATTTTTATAAAACACGTTACCTAACAGTATCGGGAATTTAGCCTGACTGAGCTGTATCAGCGTATTATCCCAACCATGGTCGAACTCATGATTGCCGACAGACGCAGCATCAAATGACATTGTATTCATAATATCTATGATTGCCCGCCCTTTTGTCAGGCTGCTAATGTATGGACCGGTAAAGTAATCTCCAGCATCGAAATAAAAAGTAGCCTTATTTTTTTGCTTTTCTTGCTTAACGTAAGTCGCAATATTTGCGAAGCCACCGACAGCTCTTTTACCTTCTGCAACATAAGGGAGTTTATAGGGCTCAACATGTGCATGCAGGTCATTGGTATAAATGACGGTAACGTCCTGCGCTGGACTTAGCGAAGCATATCCCGATAGTAATAAAACCGCGATTACTGTTTTTTTCATTTTTAACTCTCGAATTAAAGAAAGAATTTCATTATCGATTAGCAAAAAACAGATTTTGTGAACCTTCTCACGACATATGGAAAAGGGAGACGCGAAAATTTACGACTAACAGAATCAGTTGGTGAAGCACATGGAATCCGCTCAAAAAATAGATCTCAATGTTTGCAAAAGCTGGTCATGTCCAAATCTCGGAATACCAGATGCGAGTGATTATGTTTTTCCTGTTTATCGTCTGGGCTACGCAGCACTTGAATGTCAAAAATGTGGCAGTCTTCCTCCACTGTTTAATACAAAAGAATGTGACGAGTGGTTCAGTCAATTCATGCAACGAAAATTAGGAAATACAGGACAAGGTTGTCCCCGCTGTTTTACAGCGCACATCATTCGCTATGGATACACAAAAGCCAGAACACCCCGCTTTCAATGTTGTACCTGCCGTTATGTATTTACTCCACACTATGACAATGCTGTAGGCCTGAATAAAAATATCACCCTTCTTTCCCAGCTCGAACAAGGGGTGCACTCTGGTGAAACGACAAACCAAAGGGTGCTTGCGCAAGCGGTTAACGGGTTCGAGCGCGATCTGCATGTTTCACTCCCTGCGCTAACAAGGGTGTCAACGACCACAATGGTTATACCGTTTCAGGGTCATTCAACCAGGCAGAAACTGTATGTTGTGATCAGTGCCGATGCTGACTCCGGCAAAATTATTCAAATAACAACCAACTATTGCGACTGGAAGGCAGGTGATTCATTGCTCTATCAGGGTTCTAAGTCTTTCCCTTCTTCGATACTACCGTCGAGCGATACCGATCTTATTCGGGAGCAAGAAATGCAATTTCTTAAACGGAGTCAATTTGATGAAATTCAGTACGGTAGTGCCGAGCTTAAGCGAAACGACCGGGGAAGCATAGTCCGTCCTGTCATTACCATACACAGTCATTTCCAGCGATTAAAACGACGCTTCCCGGGTGTAACCGATCATTATCTCGCCCATGAGTGCGTTTTGCGCGGCGGGGCTATAACTGCCTGGTCAACAGAAGTCCGACTTGGAAAAACCGATCTTTGGTTTGTATCTGAAAAGAATGAAAAGGCCAACCTCTCTGACAAAGCATTTTGCCTTACAGGTAGCTGGAAAATGGGATGGTGGAAAAATGTGTGGCAGCGTTGGGATAATGGCGAGGTATGCAAGATGATTGGCCTACTGACCGGACAGCAAAGTACAGCGGAGCCCGCGTTGATTTCACTTGCATACTGCACTGCGTTTGCTGTCTGGCTGAAATCCCATCCATGGTCATTACAGTGTCATAACTATGGGGCACGGGTAGTGAGCCAGCATTTAGTGGGTCTTGGCTGTATTTATAACCAACAGATGAAGGAAAATTCAGGCAGTTAAGGGCCACATAACGCGAGCTGTACGGCGGCGAACTGCACTTTTTTTTAGTGTCATCAAAAGTTATTAACGTCTTCCTGTAACACCCACTTTTCCGAGAATTAATCCATTTGGCGTCAGAGCAACTCCCCCGACGCCTCGGATCGACGTCAGGAAATAATGTGAATTACCGTTTCTGCACTTTGAGGTGCAACGACATCTGCGGCCATCGAATGCGTAATGTTATGGAGTAGCCCAGTCAGGTGCGGCAACATATCGCGGTCAAAATGCGATACCAGCAGTATGTGGTTTAACGCCCGACAGTAATCACACTGTGCTTCGGTGTCTTCAAGCAGCCACTCTTTTTGTCTCGGTTGTTCCGCTTCGTCCTCAAATTCCACCACCTGAAAATCATGCATTGACTCTGTGAGGCCGGATTTCATTTCTTCCAGATACGCCCCAAGGCAGCGACAGATGGGCTGCGTTTGTGGGAGTGATGTGCAATCGAGGAGGATTTCGGTGAGCAATTTGCAGCGCTCTGCAAGGGTTGGGAGATCGGGGTTGAGGGAGAGTTCGCTATAAAGCGGTGAAAGATTGTTATGTTCCATTTGATTATGACTCCGTGTGAAATGATGAGATCTCCACCCGAACGCCAACTCAGGCGGCAGACTGAACCGGTTTGGCGTACCGACCCACACGGGAAAATCGGCGCTTCAAAAGAAGCCCCGGTTCAGCCCACCATAATTGAGTCTGCGATTATATCGCTAGCTTTCAAAAGTGTGAACGAACCTGATGATAGTTGACGTATCAACATCATTTCTCGTGTGTAATCAGGACGCCAATCCCGGCACCTGATTTTGCAGGTGCGACGCCATTTTATTACTGTGGTTTTATCCAGCAATTGACTTCGAAGGAAACTGGAAAGCGCCTCGCAAAATTCCTCTGCGGTCTGTTGCCCTCACCCCAACCCTCTCCCACAGGGAGAGGGAGAAAACACTAAAAACGACAACACTGTTGTCGTTTTGCTTTTACCTTGGCAGGCATAAAAAAACCGGGCAAAAGCCCGGTTTTTAACATTAACGTTCAACTCACTCAGTGAGCCGCTTCCGGCTTGTGCTTCGCCGCGCTCTGGAAATCGTACGTCAGTTCGTTTTTCGCCTGATCCAGCGCCACGGTCACCTGACCGCCGTCCACCAGCGAGCCAAACAGCAGCTCGTTCGCCAGCGGTTTCTTCAGGTTGTCCTGAATCACGCGCGCCATCGGACGGGCACCCATCGCTCGGTCGTAGCCTTTCTCGGCCAGCCAGTTGCGGGCCTCCTGGCTCACTTCCAGCGACACGCCTTTCTGATCCAGCTGAACCTGCAGTTCGACGATGAACTTGTCCACCACCTGATGGATCACCTCGGTAGACAGGTGATCGAACCAGATAATGTTGTCCAGACGGTTACGGAACTCCGGCGTGAAGATCTTCTTGATCTCCTCCATCGCATCGGTGCTGTTGTCCTGGTGGATCAGGCCGATGGATTTACGCTCGGTTTCACGCACGCCGGCGTTGGTGGTCATCACCAGCACCACGTTGCGGAAGTCCGCCTTGCGCCCGTTGTTGTCGGTCAGCGTCCCGTTGTCCATCACCTGCAGCAGGATGTTGAACACGTCCGGGTGCGCTTTCTCGATTTCATCGAGCAGCAGGACCGCGTGCGGATGCTTGATCACCGCGTCGGTGAGCAGGCCGCCCTGGTCAAAGCCCACGTAGCCCGGAGGCGCACCAATCAAACGGCTGACGGTGTGACGCTCCATATACTCGGACATATCAAAGCGAAGCAGCTCAATGCCCAGCGCTTTGGAGAGCTGAACCGTCACCTCGGTTTTCCCCACACCGGTTGGGCCAGCGAACAGGAAGGAACCGACAGGCTTGTGGTCATGCCCCAGCCCGGCGCGGGCCATCTTGATCGCTTCGGTTAAGGCCTCAATGGCTTTATCCTGACCAAAGACCAGCATTTTCAGGCGATTGCCGAGGGTGCGCAGCGTGTCGCGGTCGCTCTGAGAAACGCTCTTCTCAGGGATACGCGCGATGCGGGCCACCACGGACTCGATATCCGCCACGTTAACGGTTTTCTTACGCTTGCTGGCCGGCATCAGGCGCGCACGCGCCCCCGCCTCATCAATCACGTCAATTGCCTTATCCGGCAGATGACGGTCGTTGATGTATTTCACCGCCAGCTCCACCGCCGCACGGACCGCTTTCGCGGTGTAACGCACGTCGTGGTGCGCTTCGTACTTCGGCTTCAGGCCGTTGATGATCTGCACCGTTTCCTCGACGGACGGCTCGGTCACGTCGATTTTCTGGAAGCGGCGCGCCAGCGCACGGTCTTTCTCAAAGATGTTGCTGAACTCCTGGTAGGTCGTGGAGCCAATCACGCGGATCTTGCCGCTGGAGAGCAGCGGTTTGATCAGGTTCGCGGCATCCACCTGGCCACCGGAGGCCGCACCTGCGCCGATGATGGTGTGGATCTCATCGATAAACAGGATGCTGTTGGTGTCCTGCTCCAGCTGTTTTAACAGCGCCTTGAAGCGTTTTTCAAAATCACCGCGGTATTTAGTGCCCGCCAGCAGCGAGCCGATATCCAGCGAGTAGATGGTGCAGTCGGCAATCACTTCCGGCACGTCCCCCTGGACAATGCGCCAGGCAAGCCCTTCGGCAATCGCGGTTTTACCCACGCCTGACTCACCCACCAGCAGCGGGTTGTTCTTGCGGCGACGGCACAGCACCTGGATCGCGCGCTCCAGCTCTTTATCGCGACCAATCAGCGGGTCGATACCGCCAACGCGAGCAAGCTGGTTAAGGTTGGTGGTGAAGTTTTCCATACGATCCTCCCCGCCTGCTTGCTCTTCATTGTTATTGACCTGATTGCTGGAATCCGATGCCTGGTTAGGCTCGTCTTTGCGCGTTCCGTGAGAAATAAAGTTAACCACGTCGAGGCGGCTGACTTCGTGTTTGCGCAGCAGGTAGGCAGCCTGTGACTCCTGCTCGCTGAAGATGGCGACTAAGACGTTTGCGCCAGTCACTTCGCTACGCCCGGAAGACTGGACGTGGAATACCGCGCGCTGCAGCACGCGCTGGAAGCTGAGCGTCGGCTGCGTGTCGCGCTCTTCTTCACTGGCTGGCAGCACCGGTGTGGTTTGTTCGATGAAGGCTTCGAGTTCCTGACGTAGCGCCACCAGATCCACGGAGCAGGCTTCCAGCGCTTCGCGGGCAGATGGGTTGCTAAGCAGTGCGAGCAGTAAATGCTCGACGGTCATAAACTCATGTCGGTGCTCACGCGCTCTGGCGAAAGCCATATTTAAACTGAGTTCCAGTTCTTGATTGAGCATAGGCACCTCCCCCAATTTTATGCCTTATCAGGCCTTTTCCAGCGTACACAGCAACGGATGCTCGTTCTCCCTCGCATAGTCGTTCACCATCGCCACTTTGGTTTCCGCCACTTCGGCTGTGAAGATGCCGCAGATAGCTTTGCCACGATAATGAACGGTAAGCATCAGTTGCGTTGCACGTTCTACATCATAAGAAAAGAACTTTTGTAGCACGTCAATAACAAATTCCATCGGCGTGTAATCATCGTTCATTAACATAACTTTATACATAGATGGCGGTTTTAGCGCGTCGCGCACTTTGTCTTCCGCCAGCTGGTCGAAATCCAGCCAATCGTTGGTCTTACCCATTATGCATAACCACTTTGAATCTACCTCAGATGTTAGATAACAATCATCTATTACTGTCATCCGCGATGTCTGTCACAAACTGTTGCAATAGCGTTAACTGCTTCAAACTTTGGTTGATTATTGTCCCATCTCCAGCGCCAAACGCTTGACGACTTCTTTCGTTTCTCTAAATTGTACAAGCGTGAGATGGCGAGGTTTTGAACAGCCCCCACTCCACCACCGGTTCATTCCATCTTAACTTATAAGATTTACTAAGGATGTCGAAGCATGGAAATGGGTACTGTTAAGTGGTTCAACAACGCCAAAGGGTTTGGCTTCATCTGCCCCGAAGGCGGCGGCGAGGATATCTTCGCTCACTATTCCACCATTCAGATGGATGGTTACAGAACGCTCAAAGCCGGGCAGTCCGTCCGGTTCGATGTACATCAGGGACCAAAAGGCAATCATGCAAGCCTAATCGTACCCGTTGAAGCAGAGACGGTTGCATAGCTCTCTGTTTTATTGTGTACATCCCGCAGTCAAAATGCCAGCCCGATCGGCTGGCATTTTTATTTTCGGGTTATTCCCGAGCCAGCGCGTCCACCGGATCCAGCCGCGCCGCGTTGCGGGCGGGCAACCAGCCAAACAAAATGCCGGTAAAGGTCGAACACAAAAACGCGGTGATAATGGCAACCGGTGAGAAGACAATCTCCCAGCCGGGTAAAAAGAGCTGGAGCGCAAACGCGATCATCATCGAGAGCGCAATGCCCATCGCCCCGCCGACCAGACACACCAGAACCGCCTCAATCAAAAACTGCTGCAGCACATCGCTGGCCCGGGCGCCGACCGCCATGCGAATACCGATCTCTCGCGTGCGCTCGGTGACCGACACCAGCATGATATTCATCACCCCGATGCCGCCGACGACCAGCGAGATCACCGCCACCAGCGTGAGAAACAGCTGAAGAGTACGTGTGGTCTTTTCCGCCGTTTTCAAGAGGCCGTCCATATTCCAGGTGAAGAAATCTTTCTTCCCGTGGCGCAGGGTTAACAGTCGCTCAAGCTGCTGTTCGGCGAGCGCGCTGTCGTAGCCCTCCTTCACGCGTACGGTGATGGAGTTGAGCCATGACTGCCCCATAATCCGCCCGGAGATGGTGGTATAGGGCAGCCAGACGCGCAGGATCTTGCTGCTGCCAAACATCGACTGCTTCTCTTCCGCCACGCCAATGACCGTGGCGGGCATGTTGCCGACCAGGATCACTTCGCCCACCACGCTGGCTTTATTGGGGAAGAGCTGCCTGCGCGAGTTCGCGTCCAGCACCACCACCTGCGCCCTGCCCGCCAGCTGCTCGGCGTTGAAGGTAGCGCCTTCGCTGAAGGTCATGCCGTAGACGTTGAAATAGTCCCCGCTCACGCCGTTCGCGCTGGCGGCCACGTCAACATTCCCCACGCGCAGACGCAGGTTCTGCGACACCGCAGGCGTGGCGGAGTTCACCCACGGCTGCTTCTGAATTGCCCCCAGATCGTCATACTTCAGCGCCTGCTGATACTGCGGCTCGTCGTCACCAAAATCTTTGCCCGGATAGACGTCAATGGTATTAGTGCCGATGGCGCGGATATCGGCCAGCACCAGCTGCTTGGCCGCGTCGCCCACCACCACGATCGATACCACCGAGGCGATACCAATAATGATGCCGAGCATCGTCAGCAGGGTACGCATTTTGTTAGCCGCCATCGCCAGCCAGGCCATGGTCAGCGCTTCGCGAAAGCCGCTGGAGAACTGTCCCCAGCCGGTTGATGCCGGTAGCGCTTCTTTCGGCGCCGCAGCCCTGGACTCACGCGGCGGTGGATTGCTGACCAGCTCGCCGTCGTGGATCTCAATAATGCGTTCCGCCTGCGCCGCCACCTGCGGATCGTGGGTAACGATAATCACCGTGTGCCCCCGATCGCGAAGCTGATGGAGGATCGCCATCACCTCTTCGCCGGAGTGGCTGTCGAGCGCGCCGGTCGGTTCATCCGCGAGGATCACCTGCCCGCCGTTCATCAGTGCCCGGGCAATACTCACGCGCTGCTGCTGGCCGCCGGACAGCTGCGAGGGCAGGTACTCCACCCGCTCCGCCAGCCCCAGACGCGTCAGCAGCATCTGCGCGCGCTCAAGGCGCTTTTTCCGTTCGACGCCCGCATACACCGCGGGCACTTCCACGTTCTGGGCCGCGTTAAGGTGAGAAAGCAGATGGTAACGCTGGAAGATAAAGCCGAAGTGTTCCCGGCGCAGCTTCGCCAGCGCGTCGCCGTCCAGCGTGGAGACATCCGTCCCGGCCACGCGATAGGTCCCGCTGGTCGGTTTATCCAGACAGCCGAGAATGTTCATCAGCGTCGATTTACCGGAACCCGACGCGCCGACAATCGCCACCATCTCGCCCGCCTCCACGCGCAGGGAGATGCCCTTCAGCACCTCCACCGGGCCGTCGCCTGACGGATAGCTGCGACGAATGTTATTTAGCTCAAGCAGCGCCGTCATTTAGCGGCTCCGGGCAGGGTTTCGCTGACAACAACCTCCTCGCCCTCTTCCAGTCCTTTCACCACCACCACGTCGGTGTCGTTGCGCGCGCCGATCACGACCTCGCGCTCGCGCGTTTCGCCGTTGCGCAGCACTTTCACTTTATAACGACTATCACCGGCGGACTCGCCGAGCGCAGAGAGCGGAATGGTCAGCACGTTCTTCACGCCGGTCAGCTGGATATGCACCTGTGCGGTCATGTCCAGACGCAGCACGCCCTGCGGGTTTGGCACCTCAAAGCGGGCATAGTAGAAGATAGCGTCGTTAACTTTCTCCGGCGTCGGCAGAATGTCTTTAAGCACGCCTTCGTAGCGCGTCTGCGGGTCGCCAAGCACCGTAAACCAGGCGTTCTGCCCCGGCTTAAGATGGATCACATCCGCCTCTGAAACCTGGGCTTTGACCAGCATGGTGCTCATGTCCGCCAGGGTCAGAATGTTCGGCGCCTGCTGCGCGGCAATCACCGTCTGGCCCTGCAGCGTGGTGATCTGGGTCACTTCACCCGCCATCGGCGCGACGATTTTGGTGTAGTCGAGGTTGGTTTTTGCCGTATCCAGCGAGGCCTGATTGCGTTTGATCTGCGCGTCAATCGTGCCAATTTGCGCCTGTTTTACCGCCAGTTCAGTGGTGGCAGTATCTAAATCCTGTTTCGAAATAGCCTGGGTTTTGGCCAGCGCCTGCTGACGGGTCAACGTTACCTGAGCCAGGTTACGTTCTGCCAGCGCCTGCGCACGCTGCGCGCGCAGCTCCATCAGCGTGGCTTCCACCTCGCGGATCTGGTTCTCAGCCTGCTCAGGATCAATAACGCCGAGCAGCTGGCCTTTTTTCACCTTGTCGCCAATCTCAACCGACAGCGTTTTCAGCTGGCCGCTGACCTGCGCCCCGACGTCAACCTTGCGCAAAGCGTCAAGCTTGCCCGTCGCGAGGACGTTTTGCTGCAGTTCGCCCGGGCGAACAATCAGCGTCTGATACTGCGGCGCCGGCGCATTCAGCACCTGCCATAGCCAGTACCCACCGGCTAAAACCACGACCGCCAGCAGCAGAAACAGCGTTCTGCGTTTTCCCTTGAGGTTCATAAATATTCCAAATAAATGTTCTGGCAATGATAAGCGTTGATTCTAACTAAACGACTCTTCAACGAAAGCCCTGTTCTCCGAAATCGTCCTAATTTGTTTACGAGATGTTGACATTTCTCCTGCTGAAATAGCGATATTCCAAAAGGATGAGGATCTACCATGTCTTCTATCGTCGATACATCACTTTCAAACCTGCCGCAGCCAAAATCCGGCTGGCAGCTCTTCAAAAACCTGGCTTTCGGTGAGATCGCACCCGGGCTGGCATGGGAAAAAACCGCCTATCGACGCAAGTTCATGCTGCGTTCACTGGCGACACCGCTCAGCACCGCTCGCCTGCTGTCTGATCTTGCGAAACATCCGCACTTGATGCAAATGCTCCAGGTTCAGCCTGGGCTGCCCTGCCGCCTTCATCGTCCGTGGTTAACGGTCAATATGGATCGACAGCGTGTGCTGGAATCGCTGTCCTGGCACTATCAGATGATGTGCCGCCAGCTGCCGGCGACGCTGACAAAGGGTTACCTTTCAAAGCAGGGCGTGTCCCTGCTGACCTTAACCGGAAAAGATGAACAGCAATTTACCGTCCGCCTGTGTGCCGACGCGTTTATGGATAAAGAGGGAGAAGCTACCCTCGTTTTCTGTGACAGTCAAAATACGGCGCTGGCGGAGATGACCTTTACGCTATGCCAGTTTGAGGGAAAAACGACGCTGTTCATTGGCGGTTTGCAGGGCGCAAAAGCGCATGTTCCCCATGAGCTGATCCAGGGAGCGACGAAAGCCTGCCACGGCCTGTTCCCGAAACGTCTGCTGGTCGAGGCCGCCATGACGCTCGGCGCCGCGTTCCCGGTAGAGCAGATTGTCGCCGTCAGTAACGATACCCATATTTATCGCAGCTGGCGCTACCGCAAGAAAAAAGAGGGCAAACTGTTGGCCGATTACGACAGTTTCTGGCTCTCCATCGGCGGTGAAAAGCAGGATAACGGTAATTTTATGCTGCCACTCGTCATGCCGCGTAAACCGATGGAAGAGATCGCCAGCAAAAAACGCTCCGAATATCGCCGCCGCTACGCGCTGCTGGATAGCCTGATTCAGCAGATGAAACAGGCGACCCAACGCTAATCCGCTTTCCCGCGTGCCAGCCACAGCACGCGGGAGAACATCTTCCGTAGCAGGGTCGGTACCGCCTCCACGCCCCGCCTGCCCGCTTCCGTCGCCACTTCAATGGCTAAATCCGGTTTTGACGAACGGTGAATGGCTTTGGCGATCACCCGCCGCATGTTCATCGGGACATCGACCGGCACCATGGCAATGCGGTGGAAGACGTCGTCGAACCCCTGACGATACATAAAGTGTTCCATGTCCATCGCGGGGAGCATGGTTAAATGGTCGCGCTCTTCCTCGCGCTCGTTATTCAGCAGGCTCCGCACGGTCGAGGCATATTTTTTACCCGCCTCATCACCGTCTACCAGAACGTGCCACTCGATCCCCATCCGGCGGGCGAATTTTATCAGCGGCTTTAATCCCGACTGGGCGAATTCGATCACCTTAATGCCTTCCGCATCAAAGTGGTGGCCGCATTGGCGCGCCAGCTCGTTGATGACCCAGGTTTCCGTTTCCCCCTCCACTAGCAGCCAGCAGCGGGCAAAGAGCGACGACGCCCGGTTAAAGCGAATATGAAACGCGATGCGCCGCCCGTCTTCCGCATTCAAACCGCCCGCCCCAAGCCGGAAAGCGGAGACGCGGGAGGATTCACGCACCAGGCGACAGACGTGTTCAACCGGCGTCAGCGATAATAACTCTCCGGAATTGGTGGTCGTAATGCGCTGGAGCGGCAGCAGGTTCAGCAGATGCCATGCCACGGAGAGCATGATGGGATGCAGGCGCGTTTCCGGGTCTTCCACCAGCAGCAGCGGCCGGGCGTCCCGGTCAAGACGAACGGTGCCTTTGGCCTGCAGAAGCGTTGAAAACAGACCCAGCAAAATCACCCGATGGGTACGGCCGCCGGGCCGGTCGATCATCCGGTTAATGATGTCGAGATAACGCCAGCTTCGCTGCTCATCATGAGAGCGGCGGCGCATCAGACGGTGGCGCGACTCCGAGGTTCCCTGCTCGGAAAAATAGTGCTCCAGGAGTTGCACCATTGCGGACAACCCCTGACGAATTTGACCGTCGGTCAGATTCTGCGGGCGCGACACCAGCTCTCTGGCCAGAAAATCCAGCTCGCGGGCGGTGACTTCAACTTCCGGCATATTGGGTACGGTTCCGTTACGAATACGCCGCATAAAGCGCGCATCGCGCAGGCGTAACACCGGCGTCAGGCGGATCAGGTGACGGGCCAGATCGTCGATATTGTCCAGCGAGATCGGGTTGGCTTTCTCATCGAGAAAATCACGCAGGGTGAGTACCCCTTCGTTCTCCGCCATCTCACCTTCAAGCCGATAGAAAATCCGGTGGAAACCGTCATCGCACGGTACCCAGCAGGGTGACAGCGGGCGGAAGCGACGCACGCGGTGACGTCCGGGCTCGGATTCGCGGAACGTCAGGATGATATGCAGGTGCTTCTCGCGCCCCGTTACGTCGCCGGGCGGAAACCAGAAATCATCGCGAACGAAGTGATACAGATCGTCTTCGGGCGAAAGCAGTAGCGTCAATGCATCCAGCAGGCTGGACTTACCCCACGCGTTCTCGCCGATCAGGACGTTGTTCTGCTCCAGCTGCAGCGACAGGCGGTTAATACCGCGAAACCCGACAATTTCCACACGTTCGAGAAGCATAAATCCCCCGCGATATGATCACTTTTTCCTTTAAGTAATCAGCAGTATAGCGGGATGCACACGGGCTTGACACTGCAATCCGCCTCCATATCCTGGCGGAAGCACGAAAAATTCAGAATTTATCCATCAGGTTTCATTTGAAATAACCCGCATCTCACAAGATACTACCGCCCGCAAATTGGTCTATGCTCTATTTACCGCTGATTTGAACAAGGATTGACATCACATTGCCTTAAATCAAATTAATCGAATTTATTTAAGTGGCGAAGGGGTGTTGTTGGTTTTTAAAATACGGGCTCTTTGAGTCGTCATCCCTTTATGGCGATATATCCCGTGCGCGGGAATGCGTGCGGATAATTATTTGAGGTGGTTATGTTTAGAAAATTGGCAGCAGAATGCTTTGGTACATTCTGGCTGGTATTTGGTGGCTGCGGTAGCGCCGTTCTGGCAGCAGCATTCCCGGAATTAGGTATCGGTTTTGTCGGCGTCGCGCTGGCGTTTGGTTTAACCGTATTAACCATGGCATTTGCCGTGGGACATATTTCCGGCGGTCATTTTAACCCGGCAGTGACGTTAGGTTTATGGGCGGGCGGCCGTTTCCCGGCGAAAGACGTAATTGGCTACATTGTGGCGCAGGTAGTTGGCGGTATTATTGCGGCGGGCGTTCTGTACGTGATTGCCAGCGGTAAAGCCGGCTTCGACGCGGCGGCCAGCGGCTTTGCCTCTAACGGCTTCGGCGAACACTCTCCGGGCGGTTACTCCATGCTGTCTGCCATCGTGATTGAAATCGTGCTGACCGCCGGCTTCCTGCTGGTGATCCACGGCGCAACGGACAAACACGCGCCAGCCGGTTTTGCCCCGATTGCCATTGGTCTGGCGCTGACGCTTATCCACCTGATTTCTATTCCGGTCACCAACACCTCCGTTAACCCGGCACGCAGCACCGCCGTCGCCATCTTCCAGGCCGGCTGGGCGCTTGAGCAGCTGTGGCTGTTCTGGGTGATGCCAATTATCGGCGGTATCCTGGGTGGCGTGCTGTATCGCACCCTGCTGGAAAAACGCGATTAATCTTTCCCTCCCTCTCCCCGTGGGAGAGGGCCACGGTGAGGGCCACAGGCCGCACACCCCACATAGACACAAGCCGGGTAAGGCGTAGCCGCCACCCGGCTTTCTTTTGCCGCTTTACTGAACAGCCTTTATTGGGTAGTGTCACTGGCGCTTAACCGATACTCAAAAGGACCGGCTGTTCATGTTTTCAGGACTCCTCATCATTTTGCTGCCCTTGATCGTGGGCTATCTTATTCCGCTGCATCGTGAATCCGCATTAAGGCTCATTAATCGATTCCTGAGCTGGATTGTCTACGTTATTCTTTTCTTTATGGGGATTAGCCTGGCATTTCTGGACAACCTGTCGGCGAATTTACTCTCCATCCTCCATTATTCTGTCGTCACCGTGGTGGTTATTTTGCTGTGCAATATTGCCGCGCTGCTGTGGCTGGAACGCACTATTCCATGGAAAAATCACCACCATCAGGAAAAACTCCCTTCACGAATTGCAATGGCGCTGGAATCATTAAAATTATGCGGCGTCGTGGTGCTCGGTTTTCTTCTTGGGCTGACCGGTTGGGCATTTTTACAGCACGCGACTGAGGCCAGTGAATATACGCTGATCTTCCTGCTGTTCCTGATCGGTATTCAGCTGCGAAATAATGGCATGACGCTGAAACAAATTGTCCTCAACCGTCGGGGGATGATGGTTGCCGTTATGGTTGTCGCCAGTTCAATGGTGGCGGGCGTCATCAACGCCTTTATTCTCGATCTGCCGCTGAAAACCGGCCTGGCGATGGCATCCGGTTTTGGCTGGTACTCCCTCTCCGGTATTCTGCTGACCGAATCATTCGGCCCGGTGATCGGCAGCGCCGCCTTCTTTAACGATCTGGCGCGCGAGCTGATTGCCATCATGCTGATCCCGAGCCTGGTTCGCCGCAGTCGTTCTACCGCGCTGGGCCTGTGCGGCGCAACGTCGATGGACTTTACCCTGCCGGTACTACAACGCTCAGGAGGGCTGGAGATGGTTCCCGCGGCTATCGTGCACGGCTTTATTTTAAGCCTGCTGGTTCCGGTCCTGATGGCCTTCTTCTCTGCCTGATACTTCTTTGGCGGTAGGTTTCCTGCCGCCAAAATTGCGCTAAATCAATCTCCCTCTATTTTGTAGCAGAAAGCCCTTTTCTCCGTTCTGGCACAGGCATAACCTTAAACATGTATATTAAATATAACTTTAACAGGTGTGATTATGTTTTGTGTGCAATGTGAACAAACCATCCGTACCCCGGCAGGCAATGGCTGCTCTTACGCACAGGGTATGTGCGGCAAAACCGCAGAAACATCTGACCTGCAGGACCTGCTGATTGCGGCTCTGCAAGGCCTTTCCGCCTGGGCGTTCAAAGCCCGCGAATACGGCATTGTCGACCACTACGTCGACAGCTTCGCCCCGCGCGCCTTCTTCTCCACGCTGACCAACGTTAACTTCGACTCTCCGCGCATTGTCGGCTATGCCCGCGAAGCGATTGCCCTGCGTGAAGCGCTGAAAGCCCAGTGCCTGAAGGCGGACGCCAGCGCCCGCGTGGAAAACCCGATGTCTGAACTGCAGCTGGTCAGCGACGATCTCGGCGACCTCCAGCGTCAGGCGGCAGAGTTCACCCCGAATAAAGACAAAGCGGCGATTGGCGAGAACATTCTCGGCCTGCGCCTGCTGTGCCTGTACGGCCTGAAAGGCGCTGCGGCCTATATGGAACACGCGCACGTTCTGGGTCAGTACGACAATGAGATTTACGCCCAGTACCACAAAATCATGGCGTGGCTGGGTACCTGGCCTGCCGATATGAATGCCCTGCTGGAATGCTCAATGGAAATCGGCCAGATGAACTTCCGCGTGATGAGCATTCTTGACGCCGGTGAAACCAGCACCTACGGCCACCCGACGCCGACGCAGGTCAACGTCAAGGCAACCGAAGGCAAGTGCATTCTGATTTCCGGTCACGACCTGAAAGATCTCTACAACCTGCTGAAGCAAACCGAAGGCACCGGCGTTAACGTTTATACCCACGGCGAAATGCTGCCGGCACACGGCTACCCGGAACTGCGTAAATTTAAGCATCTGATCGGTAACTACGGCAGCGGCTGGCAGAACCAGCAGGTGGAGTTCGCCCGCTTCCCTGGCCCTATCGTGATGACCTCTAACTGCATCATCGACCCGACCGTCGGCGCGTACGATGACCGCATCTGGACCCGCAGCATCGTCGGCTGGCCGGGCGTGAGCCATCTTGAAGGTGACGATTTCGGTCCGGTTATCGCCCAGGCGCAGCAGATGGCGGGCTTCCCGTACACCGAGATCCCACATCTCATCACCGTCGGATTTGGTCGTAAAACCCTGCTGGGTGCCGCTGATTCGCTGATCGATCTCGTCAGCCGTGAAAAGCTGCGCCACATCTTCCTCGTCGGCGGCTGCGACGGCGCGCGCGGCGAGCGTAACTATTTCACCGATTTCGCCACCCGCGTGCCGGAAGACTGCCTGATCCTGACCCTGGCGTGTGGCAAATACCGTTTCAACAAGCTGGATTTCGGCGACATCGAAGGTCTGCCGCGCCTGATCGATGCGGGCCAGTGTAACGATGCTTACTCGGCCATCATTCTGGCGGTCACCCTGGCGGAGAAACTGGGCTGCGGCGTGAACGACCTGCCGCTGTCGCTGGTGCTGTCATGGTTTGAGCAGAAGGCGATTGTCATTCTGCTGACCCTGCTCTCTCTTGGCGTCACCAACATCGTGACCGGACCGACCGCGCCAGGCTTCCTGACGCCGGACCTGCTGGCCGTGCTGAACGAGAAATTCGGTCTGCGTTCCGTGACCAACGTTGAAGACGATATGAAGCAGCTGCTGAGCGCGTAAGGAGGGATTCATGACCATGCCAACCTCACAATGCCCGTGGCGGATGCAGGTTCATCACATCCATCAGGAGACGCCGGATGTGTGGACGCTGTCGCTGTTGTGCCATGACTACTATCCATATCGTGCAGGCCAGTATGCGCTGGTCAGCATTCGCAATTCGGCGGACACCCTGCGCGCCTACACGATCTCCTCGACGCCGGGCGTGAGCGAATACATTACGCTCACCGTCCGCCGCATTGACGACGGCGCGGGCTCCCAGTGGCTGACGCAGGACGTGAAGCGCGGGGATTACATCTGGCTGTCCGACGCGCAGGGGGAATTCACCTGTGACGACAAAGCTGACGATAAATTCCTGCTGCTGGCGGCGGGCTGTGGCGTAACGCCGATTATGTCAATGCGCCGCTGGCTGGCGAAGAACCGCCCCCAGGCCGACGTGCAGGCGATCTTCAGCGTCCGTTCCCCGGAAGATGTGATTTTCGCCGAGGAGTGGCGTGAATATCCGGTGACGCTGGTGGCTGAGCACAACGCGACCCACGGTTTTGTGCCCGGTCGCCTGAGCCGCGAGCTGCTGCAAAGCGTGCCGGATGTTGCGAACCGAACGGTGATGACCTGCGGCCCGGCGCCGTTCATGGCTATCGTGGAAGAAGAAGTGAAAGCGCTTGGCGTAACCCGCTTCTTCAAAGAGCAGTTCTTCACGCCGGTGGCGGAAGCGGCAAGCAGCGGCGTTAGGTTCACCAAACTGCAGCCTGCCCAGACCTTCTTTGGCCGCGTGGGGACCACGCTGCTGGAGGCGCTGGAAAGCAACAAGGTGCCGGTAGCGGCTGCCTGTCGTGCTGGCGTGTGTGGCTGCTGTAAAACCAAAGTGGTTTCCGGTGAGTACACCGTCACCAGCACCATGACGCTGTCCGACGCGGAAATTGCCGAGGGTTACGTGCTGGCGTGCTCGTGCCATCCGCAGGGGGATTTGGTCCTCGCATAAACGATAAACGTTCGTTCGTAGGCCCGGTAAGCGTCAGCGCCACCGGGCTTTTTTGCCGGGCGGTACTGCGTTTACCCGACCTGCAATTTTACCGCCACGCGGGCGCTTTACCCAGCGCAAACCGCCCTGCCCCTAAAAACGCGACAGCCAGCGAGCCGATAAAGAAGTACACCAGGCTTTCAATCGCCCATGCCCCAACCTTATCAAGGGCGAACGTTTCACCCATTCCCACCATCAGCCACGCCACAATCATCGTAAACGCCAGCACCAGCGCGGCCGGGCGCGTAAACAGCCCGACAATAATCAAGATCGGCGCCACGACTTCGCCAACCAACACGCCGTAGGCGATAAATCCCGGCAGCCCTTTTTCCACCAGCATGCCGCTGATAAACCCCACGCCGCCAAAAAGCTTGTGCAAACCATGAAAAAGCATCAGCCCGCCGACGGCAAGTCGTAACAAGAGTTTGCCAAGATCGTCGCACGATAGCTTTTCATTAACAGCAATTAACAATGATTTAACCATTTGAAATTATTCCTGTTTTAACTGAGGCACTCCCAGATTATGCCGAATAATTGCGCGTGAAAAGCACCTTTTAATTGTGGGGATGCGACGGGCAATACGGAGACTTTCTTCTAAGCTTGTAAGCGTTATCACAAAAAGGAGACGGACAACCATGAAACAAACCGTGGCTGCATATATAGCGAAAACGCTCGAACAGGCTGGCGTAAAATGTATCTGGGGCGTCACCGGCGACTCCCTGAACGGACTCAGCGACAGCCTCAACAAGATGAAGACCATCGAATGGATGCCGACCCGCCATGAAGAGGTTGCCGCCTTCGCCGCAGGCGCTGAAGCGCAGCTTACGGGTGAACTGGCCGTCTGCGCCGGATCCTGCGGGCCGGGTAACCTGCACCTGATCAACGGCCTCTTCGACTGCCACCGCAATCACGTGCCGGTGCTGGCGATTGCCGCTCATATCCCCTCTTCCGAAATCGGCAGCGGCTATTTTCAGGAGACGCATCCGCAGGAGCTGTTCCGTGAATGCAGCCATTATTGCGAGCTGGTTTCATCCCCGGAGCAGATCCCTCAGGTGCTGGCGATCGCCATGCGTAAAGCCGTGCTGAATCGCGGCGTTTCTGTGGTCGTTATTCCGGGCGATGTGGCCCTCAAGGCTGCGCCAGAAGGGGCAAGCACTCACTGGTATCACGCCCCGCAGCCCGTCGTCACGCCAGCAGAAGAGGAGCTAAAAAAGCTGGCGCAGCTGTTGCGTTACTCCAGCAATATCGCCCTGATGTGCGGCAGCGGCTGCGCTGGCGCGCACAAGGAGCTGCTGGAATTTGCCGGTAAGCTGAAAGCGCCGATTGTCCACGCCCTGCGCGGCAAAGAGCACGTCGAGTACGACAACCCCTACGATGTTGGCATGACCGGACTGATCGGTTTTTCTTCAGGCTTCCACACCATGATGAACGCCGACACGCTGATCCTGCTTGGTACCCAGTTCCCGTATCGCGCGTTCTACCCGACGGATGCCAAAATCATTCAAATTGATATCAACCCTGCCAGTATCGGCGCGCACAGCAAGGTCGATATGGCGCTGGTGGGCGATATCAAATCCACCCTTTCCGCCCTGCTGCCGCTGCTGGAAGAGAAAACCGATCGCAAGTTCCTTGATAAGGCGCTAAGCGACTATCGCGATGCCCGCAAGGGGCTGGACGATCTCGCCAAACCGAGCGACAAAGCCATTCACCCGCAGTACCTGGCGCAGCAGATCAGCCATTTCGCTGACGACGATGCCATATTTACCTGCGACGTGGGCACGCCAACCGTCTGGGCGGCACGCTATCTGAAGATGAACGGCAAACGCCGCCTGCTCGGCTCGTTCAACCACGGTTCGATGGCCAACGCCATGCCGCAGGCGCTGGGCGCAAAAGCGACGGCGCCGGAGCGTCAGGTCGTGGCGATGTGCGGCGACGGCGGGTTCAGCATGCTGATGGGGGATTTCCTGTCGGTGGTGCAGATGAAGCTGCCGCTGAAAATTGTGGTTTTCAACAACAGCGTGCTGGGCTTCGTGGCGATGGAGATGAAGGCCGGAGGCTATCTCACGGACGGCACCGAGCTGCACGACACCAACTTCGCGCGCATCGCCGAAGCCTGCGGCATCACCGGTATTCGCGTGGAGAAAGCCTCAGAGGTGGACGAAGCCCTGCAGCGTGCGTTTTCCATTGACGGCCCTGTGCTGGTGGATGTTGTCGTCGCCAAAGAGGAGCTTGCGATCCCGCCGCAGATCAAGCTTGAGCAGGCTAAAGGCTTTAGCCTGTATATGCTGCGCGCCATCATCAGCGGGCGCGGTGACGAGGTGATCGAACTGGCAAAAACCAACTGGCTCAGGTAAAACATTTCGCACGACCTCTTAAAATAAAGGGATGTGAAATGATTGATTTACGCAGTGATACCGTAACCCGCCCGAGCCGCGCCATGCTCGAAGAGATGATGGCCGCCCCGGTCGGGGATGACGTCTACGGCGATGACCCGACGGTCAACGAACTGCAGCGCTACGCGGCTGAACTGAGCGGCAAGGAGGCCGCGCTGTTCCTGCCGACCGGAACGCAGGCTAACCTGGTCGCGCTGCTCAGCCACTGCGAGCGCGGTGAAGAGTATATCGTCGGCCAGGGCGCGCATAACTATCTGTATGAAGCAGGCGGTGCCGCCGTGCTCGGCAGCATTCAGCCCCAGCCGATTGACGCCGCGCCGGACGGTTCCCTGCCGCTCGATAAAGTCGCGGCGAAAATCAAAGCCGACGATATTCACTTCGCCCGCACCCGGCTGCTCAGCCTCGAAAACACCCACAACGGCAAAGTCCTGCCGCGCGAATACCTGAAAGCAGCGTGGGAATTCACCCGCGAGCGCGGGCTCGGCTTGCACGTTGACGGCGCGCGCATCTTTAATGCCGTCGTGGAGTACGGCTGCGAGCTGAAAGAGATTGCGCAATACTGCGACTCGTTCACCATCTGCCTCTCCAAAGGGCTGGGCACGCCGGTGGGCTCTCTGCTGGTGGGCAACGCGGACTACATCAAGCGCGCCAACCGCTGGCGCAAAATGACCGGCGGCGGCATGCGTCAGGCGGGTATTCTGGCGGCGGCCGGGCTGTATGCCCTGAAAAACAACGTGGCGCGCCTGAAGGACGATCACGACAACGCCGCGTGGATGGCTACGCAGCTGCGCGAGATTGGCGCCGAGGTGATGCGCCACGACACCAACATGCTGTTCGTACGCGTGGGCGATGACCGCGCCGCCGCGCTGGGCGAATTTATGAAATCACGTGGCGTGCTGATCAACGCCTCACCCGTCGTGCGTCTGGTCATGCATCTCGACGTGAGCCGCGAACAGCTGGCCGACGTGGTGAAACACTGGCAGGCGTTTTTACAGCGATAAGGAGCATCACGTGCCGCAACGAATTCTGGTGCTCGGCGCCAGCGGGTACATCGGTCAGCATCTCACCGCGGCGTTAAGCCAGCAGGGGCACCTGGTGCTGGCAGCGGCACGCAACACCGAACGCCTGCAAAAGCTTAGTTTGCCTGGCGTTACCTGCCACAGCGTTGACCTCAACTGGCCGAAGGAACTTCCCGCCCTGCTGGAAGGGGTCGACACGCTTTACTACCTGGTGCACAGCATGGGTGAAGGCGGAGATTTTATCGCCCACGAGCGGCAGGTGGCGATGAACGTCCGCGATGCCCTGATGCAAACCCCGGTGAAGCAGGTCATTTTTTTAAGCTCGCTCCAGGCGCCTGAACACGAGCAGTCCGATCACCTGCGCGCCCGCCAGCTGACGGCCGAAACCCTGCGCGGGGCGAATATCCCCGTCACCGAACTGCGCGCCGGGATCATCGTCGGCGCGGGCTCCGCCGCCTTCGAAGTGATGCGCGATATGGTCTACAACCTGCCGGTGCTCACGCCACCGCGCTGGGTGCGCTCGCGCACCACGCCGATTGCGCTGGAAAATTTGCTGCACTATTTGGTAGCCCTGCTGGATCATCCGGCAGAGCAACACCGCGTGCTCGAGGCGGCAGGTCCTGAAGTGCTGAGCTATCAGGAGCAGTTCGAGCATTTCATGCGCGTCAGCGGCCGCCGCCGCTGGCTGATCCCCATCCCCTTTCCGACCCGCTGGATTTCGGTATGGTTTTTGAATGTCATCACCTCGGTGCCGCCGACGACCGCCAAAGCGCTGATCCAGGGGCTCAAACACGATTTACTGGCGGACGATCGCGAACTGCGGGCACTCATTCCCCAGGACCTGATCCGCTTTGACGATGCCGTGCGCAATACGCTGAAAGAAGAAGAGCAGCTGGTGAACTCCAGCGACTGGGGTTACGACGCCCAGGCGTTTGCCCGCTGGCGCCCGGAGTACGGCTATTACCCGAAACAGGCGGGCTGCACGGTGAGAACCCACACCAGCCTGGCCGCGCTGTGGGAGGTGGTGAACCAGATTGGCGGCAAAGACGGTTATTTCTTCGGCAATATCCTCTGGCAAACGCGCGGGGCAATGGATCTGCTGGTGGGGCACAGGCTGGCAAAAGGCCGCCCAGCACGCCCGTATCTTGAGTTGGGCGATGCGGTTGACAGCTGGAAGGTCATCATCGTCGAGCCGGAAAAACAGCTGGCACTGCTGTTCGGTATGAAAGCCCCGGGGCTGGGCCGGCTCTGCTTTACCCTGAAAGACAAAGGCGATTGTCGTGAACTGGACGTCCGCGCCTGGTGGCATCCCCACGGAATGCCGGGTCTGTTCTACTGGCTGTTGATGATCCCTGCCCACCTGTTTATCTTCCGGGGAATGGCGAAACGCATTGCGCAACGGGCAGAACAAAAGACGGAAAAGATCTAAATAAAACTCTCTTTCTTTCACCTTTCCCATTGCATAGCGCCGTAATTCACGAAAGAATGCGCACGAAATTCTTTTCAACACAGTGGATAGCTATGAAGGTACTGGTTACCGGGGCGACCAGCGGCTTAGGCCGAAATGCGGTCGAATTTCTGCGCAACAAGGGCATCAGCGTCAGGGCTACAGGTCGCAACGAAGCGATGGGAAAACTGCTGCAAAAAATGGGCGCGGAGTTCGTCCATGCTGACCTGACGGAGCTGGTCTCCTCGCAGGCGAAAGTGATGCTCGCCGGTATCGACACGCTGTGGCACTGTTCCAGTTTTACCTCCCCATGGGGGACCCAGGAAGCCTTCGATCTCGCCAACGTGCGGGCTACCCGCCGTCTGGGTGAATGGGCCGTTGCCTGGGGCGTGCGTAACTTTATTCATATCTCGTCACCGTCACTCTATTTCGACTATCACCACCATCGTGACGTGCAGGAAGATTTCCGCCCTGCTCGCTTTGCCTGCGAGTTTGCCCGCAGCAAGGCGGCCAGCGAAGAGGTGATTGACCTGCTGGCACAGTCGAACCCGCACACCCGTTTTACGGTCTTACGTCCGCAGAGCCTGTTCGGGCCGCACGACAAAGTGTTTATTCCGCGCCTGGCGCAGATGATGCACCACTACGGCAGCGTGCTGCTGCCGCGCGGCGGCGATGCGCTGGTGGATATGACCTATTACGAAAACGCCGTCCACGCCATGTGGCTGGCAAGCCAGCCGGACTGCGATAAGCTCATCTCCGGTCGCGCCTACAACATCACGAACGGCGAACCCTGCACGCTGCGCAGCATTGTGCAGCGCTTAATTGACGAGCTGCAGATCGACTGCCGCATCCGTTCAGTCCCTTACCCAATGCTGGATATGATTGCCCGCAGCATGGAGCGTTTTGGTAGTAAATCGGCCAAAGAGCCTGCGCTGACGCATTACGGCGTATCAAAGCTTAACTTTGATTTCACGCTGGATATTTCGCGAGCGGAGAACGAGCTTGGGTACAAACCGATCGTGACGCTGGATGAAGGGATTACGCGTACGGCGGCGTGGCTGCGGGATCACGGGAAGCTTCATCGGTAGATCGGGTCCTGCATTTTTACGACGAGAAAAAAACGGCAACCCGAAGGTTGCCGTTTGTCATTTTGCTGATTACAGCGCAGTCCACGCGTCCTGCCATGCAATCCCTTTACCTGGCTCGTAGTAGGATGGCGCGTTATTGCACCAGCCGCTGTACGGATAAGGTTTGCACTGGAACAGCTGGCCGCGGTTGTTCACGATATCGCCCGCTTTCCATTTGGTTTTGGAGGTCCAGGTCGGGTAAGTCCCGGTTTGGCCGCCGTTGGTCTGCTTAGCCTGTACGTTCAGCGTATAGGTTGTGGTGCTGCTCAGCTCGCCGTCACTGACGGTAAGGTTGATCGGGTACTGCGTCGCCGCAGCCACTTCCGGCGCATTGAAGGTAATAATCGCTTTATCTTCGCCGCTTACGGTCTGACCGTTCGGAGCCGTCCAGGTATAAGTCAGGTGGTCACCGTCTTCGTCAGTCGAGCCAGACGCGTTCAGAGAAACAGATTTACCCGCTTCAACCGCACCCACCGGACCGGCGATTTTTGCTACCGGCGCATGGTTTACCGGCGCTGGCGTATTATCGTCCGGAGCCGGGGTGTTATCGTCTGGCACCGGCGTGGTATTGCCTTCGTCCGTTGGGTCGACAGGGGTCGGCGTTGGCGTGACGCTACCGCCGTCGGAAGTCCCGTCTTCACCCACCACGTTGACATTGAAGTAATGCTTCACGCATTTGGTGTAGTCACCCTCTTTAAAGGCGCTGAATGGCGTCTGGTAACCCACCAGCTGGCAAGAGTAGGTCTGGCCTGACGGAGTATCCGCGCTCCATCCCCAGTCCTGTTCCCAGTAGATCTTCAGCGCGCCGGCACCGCCTTCGTCGAATTGTTTCATGTTGGCGCAGCCCAGCACTTCGTTAGAAGGAACTGGTACTTTCAGGTAGTTGGCGAACTCTTTGTAATATTTGATACGGTTTTGAGACTGGGCGATCTCAGTCGGACCACCGCACTCCACGCCGCCGTTGATGATCTGCGTGGTCACGCCGAAGCCCGGTACCAGACCATTCGCCTTATCGTGATCGTTCGGCTGCCAGGTGCCGTCGATAACCTGCAGCATGCTCGGTTTTGGCGGCTGCGGGTAGGCGAAGAAGAAGATCGCGGAAGCAAGGTTCAGCCAGGTGTCCGCCACCAGCTCAGGTTTGTCCAGCAGTACACGGACGTCGCCGTACATCGCTTCAGAGAACGGGCCGTAGTTGTAGTTATAGGAGAGCTGTTTCGCACCGCGACCAAAGTAGCTAACGAAATCGCCATCTTTGTCTTTACCGCACGGCCAGGTCTGACCCTGCCAGACATCCGGGTTACATTCACCGTTGTAGCCGCCCTTCTGACCTTCGCTCCAGCCCATCTCACGCACGTAGACCAGCGCCTGTCGCCACTCGGCTTCCGGACGCCACGACTCGTGGCCGCCGGTTTCCTGCGCGAAGTGCGCAAACATGGTTGCCAGAGACTTACGGCAGATGGCATCGCTGTTACGACCATCGGTATAGGTCTGGCACAGCGCCGGGAATTTACCCACCGCTTTCAGGAAGTTGCTGTAAGTATATTCCGGCGCACGCAGTGGGAAGAGGTAATCCCAGTCGCTGGCCTTGATAATCCCTTCCACGCGCTTGACGTTTTCCGGGTTTGTCGATTTCCCCGGCTCAATTTGTTCCACCAGGCTGTTGTCCAGCGTGCGGATGGTTGACTTCACTGAAGCCATAAGCGGGAAGTTGGTCAACTCCTGCTCTTTCTTCTGCAGATCGCTGGCCTTAACGGTGTAAGGTTCGCTGCTGGCCTGCAGCAGGGTTGCCTGAGCCATAAACGGTGCAACACATGCGCCCGCAATAAGAACACTGAGTAATGTCCTTTTGTTCATATTCAATGGTCCTCTTAAGGATATTAAGGGTCTATAAAAGTTAATTTGTTTCGCGGTTTATTTATTAATCATTTAATAAATAAACCCGGGAGCAGTTTTCGTTTTATGAAGAACACCAGTCGGTACTCTTCAAAAAATAAAAATCAATAATAATAACGGTTGCTGGTGCTACGTTTTAACTTCTGATATTTATTCCAGACCTTGCGGGCATAGACCATGCGCTGCGCGAAATTCTCTTTTTTCAGTCCCGCGTTATAGGCGCCGACCGCCTCCCAGTTATAGCCATAAACTTTAATCATTCCGGATAATATCGATGCGCCAACCATAATCGAGGTGCAGGGCTCGGTAATTAACCGGTACTCATTAATGCCTTTTCGCTCCAGCTCGGAAAAATGTGAGCTGTTAATCTGCATCAGGCCGACATCACGCGAGCCATCATTATTCTGTCCAATCGCGTTGGGATTCATTCCCGATTCAACATTAGCAATGGCATACAACAGATAAGGATCCACATGATAATAACTGGCGGCTTTATCCCAGCAGTTGGCAAAGACGCTATGGCTTATTACCAGCAACAATAAAAATAACGTTTTCATTTTCAGTCCGGCTCTTTTTCATTGTCTCCTTACGCGGTTATTACTCTTTTCCTGATTTACGGCCCACGTCCGTCTCGGGACGTGGACCGTAATAGCGGGCAAATTTCTTACCCGCATCGTTATAGCAGTGGCTTACTGGCAGTCAGTCGCCGGGCCTTTTTTCACCCATACATCGCTGCTACCTGGTTTATCACCCTTCGTCCACCATTTCGCGGTGTAGGTGTAACCGTTGTAGGTAGTGGTGTCGCCGCCGTTATAAACCACGTCGGAGCGCCAGTTGAATTTCACCTGACTTACCAGCTCCCATGCATCCACACCGAAGCCCGGCTGGTTGCCCTGAGTCCAGTATTTTGCTTTCCAGACCAGGTTGTCGAAGCTGACGGTATTCCCCGCGTTGTAAACCTTGCTTGCGCTCCAGGCCGCATATTTGCTGGCGTTAGCGTCAACTGGCTTATCGCAGCTATTGATGGCAGAACCTTCGTCAGACGGCGTGTTACCTTCATCGGATGGGGTGTTACCTTCGTCAGACGGCGTATTCCCTTCATCGGAAGGGGTGTTGCCTTCGTCAGACGGCGTGTTGCCTTCATCGGATGGGGTGTTGCCTTCGTCAGACGGCGCTTCCGCCGCTTTAGGCGTTACCGTCACCTGTACGTTAGTCTGTACGCTGGACTTGCCATCGCTTACCACCACGGTCAGCGTGTAAGTTGATTCCGTGTCCACGTCCGGTGCGGTGATGTTCAGGTTCGCGGTGTCTGCGCCTGTCGCCTGCATATTCGCAGGAACGCTCCAGGAGTAGGTCAGCGCGTCGCCATCTGGATCGCTCGCCTGAGCGTGCAGAGAGTAGCTCTGGCCAGCTTCCAGCGTCACGGCTTCCATCTGGTTCACAACCGGCGCCTGGTTTGCTTTCGGCGCTTTGTTCACGACCTGGACGTCAGCAGTGCTGCTCAACCCTTTCGCGTCAGTAACCGTCAGGCGGAACGCCAGAGTCTGGTTACTGGTGACAGCGGCAACGTTAAAGGTCGCTTTCGCTTTGGTGCTGTTGGTGATGGTCACGGATGGACCAGAGATCTGCGTCCACTTGTAGGTGATGGCATCGCCATCCGGATCGGTGGAAGCCGAGCCATCCAGCGTCACCGTCGCCGGACCGGTTACGCTCTGGTCAGCGGCAGTCGCCACAGGCGCATGGTTGGTTACTACCGGATCAACCGGCGCAGCGCCGCCGCCCGTCAGGCTTTCATTCATCGCGTTCAGAATGTCTCCGGTATCGGAGTCGATGGACCAGGCAAACAGACCGCCCAGGTTTTTCGCCAGCACATACTGACCTTTCGCCGTTGCGGAACGCGCGTCTTCATAGGTGATCAGATCGCCGGTGGTTTTGTTAAACAGATACGGCGCTTCAGCGGTGGCATCATAGTTGTATTCCCAGCCCGCTTTGCCTTTGTACTCGTTAACGATCTGACGATAGTCAACCACGCCCGGCTCCCAGGTCCCTTTCACCATGCCCGTTGCCGTGCCGGTGAACGGGTTGTTATTGCTGTAACCGTGAACGCCGGTCCAGCCGCGACCGTACATGGCCGTCCCCACGACAATTTTGCCGGGCTGTACGCCCTGTGCCAGCAGCGCATTCACGCCGTTTTCGGTGGTGTAATTAGTATCCGGTTTGTTCGCCGGCGCACGCAGTGCCGCCTGATGACCCAGATCGGTGTTGCTCCAGCCGCCGTAGAAGTCGTAGCTCATCAGGAAGATATGATCCATGTACTGCTGGGCAGCGGTGTAATCAACGTCTTCAATTTTGTCGCTGCCTGAACCGATTGCTGAGGTCAGTTCAAAGGTACGGCCGGTTTCGGCTGACAGTTCATTCATCATGGTGCGCAGTTCGCGCATCAGTGCGGTATACGTCTCTTTATCCTGCTGCGGGTTGCCCAGCGTTTCGTTCTGACCGCCGCCGCCAGGGAATTCCCAGTCGATGTCTACGCCGTCGAAGAATTTCCAGGTTTTCAGGAAATCTTTTACGGACGCGACGAAGCGCGCGCGGATCGCCGGGTCGTGCATTTTGAAGAACGGGTCAGACAGCGTCCAGCCACCGATAGACGGCAGCACTTTCAGCCCTGGATTGGCTTTCTTCATCGCCATCAGCTGGCCGAAGTTGCCTTTGTAGGGGTCGTCCCAGTTGCTGACGCCAGCCTGAGGTTTCTGCAGGGCGGCCCACGGGTCGTGAATCGCCACCTGGAAGTCCTGACGGCCCGCACAGGCGCGTTTCAGCGCTTCGAAGCTGTTACCGCCTTCGATGGTTTTCAGGCTGTCGTTGATGCCGTCGCCACCGCAGATTGGAATGAAGCCGTACAGAATGTGGTTAAGGTTAGCCGCCGGAATTTTGTCCACGGGGAAGTTACGGTCGTAAACACCCCACTCAGGGAAATAAGCCCCCACCACTTTATCGGTGTGCTTAGAGAGGGTTTTGTTATTTTCCTGCATGGTGGTGTTGAGTGGCAGCAGATGGCTACCGTCGGTATCCGCGACGATAATCAGTTTGCTGGCACTGGTGCTGCAGCCGCTGGCATTGCAGAGCTCAACCGTTTCCTGATAGCGACCGCCTTTCTTCACTTTAAACGTAGCCGTGCCGGACATGCTGCCTGCGCCGGTCCAGACGGTTTTGCCGTCAAGCAGCACTTTCGCTGAAGTCGGCGCCGCGCCGCTCCAGACGTCCCACTGCACTTTAACATCGGCGCCATCATGAACTTTGACGAGGTTGTTGTAAGCAGAAGCAGACTGATCAACTTCAACAATGGCAAATTTATCATTACCACTGGCGATAGTTGCTTTACCGGGCACTGCTGCGAACACCGGGCTTGCAGCCGCTGCAACGAAGAGTGCCAGATATTTAGGCTTCAGAAATTTCATTATTTGATCCTGATAATACGATTTGTGAAATTAAATACCCATGCTTTTCCATTAAACATGGACGAACGTTATTGACTGATAAATTAATCATGAACGCTTCTGGTTCATGAAAGACCTTCTTATTATTACGCCGTACTTTCCTCCACTCATAAAACCTTCAACAAATATTTTATTGCGGAGAGGAGAATACAGTGGGGAATTTAATTTTTCCTTTCATTCCCTCAATGAAAAAACTTCAAAAAAAACTTGACTTCATTATTTAAAAGATGAAATGGAGAATTTGATAAATAAAGACAGCCAGCCCGGAAAACGCAATATATGGGCCAAAGGAAATAAGGTTATTTTTATTCTCAAAGGGTTTTAAAAGGCAATTCATAATGATGCCCCCCAGCGCCGCGATCAGCATAATAGAGGGTAACGCCTGCCATCCGCACCACGCGCCTAGCACCGCCAGCAGCTTAAAATCACCATAGCCTAACCCTTCTCGGCCGCTCAGCAGGCGGAATGCCCAGTAAACCAGCCAGAGCGACAGATATCCCGCCACCGCGCCAAAGATAGCATCGGTCAGCGGTAGCGTCCGGAACAGGGCATGGAACATCAGCCCCGTCCACAGCAGCGGCTGGGTCAGGCAGTCCGGCAGCAGCATATGGCGCGCATCGATCACCGCCAGCGGCAGCAGAAAACTCCACATCACCCACAGCGCGATGAGCGCCGAAAACGACGGTGCCAGCGCGGCGCTGGCGGCGAAAAAGGCAGCGCTACAGACTTCCACCAGCAGCAGTCGCAGCGGAATCGCGCAATGGCAGTGGCGGCAGCGACCGCGCAGCGCACACCAGCTAATGATGGGAATATTTTCCCACGCGCTCAGGGAATGGTGGCATTCCGGACAGTGAGAGGCGGGAAACAGCAGATTGCCTGCCCCCTCTTCTTCCATTACCAGCGGCGGAATACGCTCCGCGACTACGCCCAGGAAACTGCCGAGGATCGCGCCCAGCGCTCCGCTCATCGCGCACAGTCCCGGCAGATTCGCTTGCTGCAACAGCATTAGCGGGTTCATGCGCTTTTCGCCCAGCTCAGCGTAATGTGTGCCTTGACGTCACTCTGACGATCCACCGGCGTTAACGCGAGTTTCTCCAGACGTATACCGGAAGAGACGTTCATCTCACGCAGCCAGTTTTGCAGGGCAGAAATGTTGACGCGCTCGATAACAAAGGTTAGCGACTGCTCTTCCTGACGCACGTCTGTCAACGCGACGTGCACGACTTTGGCACTTTCTTCCACCACGCTGCGCGGATTCGGGGTATTGACTATTCTGGACTGGAGATGGTTTTTATCAATTTCCTGGCGCATCCAGTTCAGCGTCTGCTTCTGCTTAAATAACACGGCCTCGTTATTTTTGATCAGAGTATCGAGCGGCATCATCGCGCCGTAATAAACCATCGCACAGCAGAGTGCCCCGCCGCAGAGTTTAAATAAATTACGCTCGCGTGGACTATAATTTTGCCAGCGGTTTTTTAACTGGGCTATTTGCGTTTTCATTTATAGCTCCCGGTAATAATGGCGGTATAAGGCGCCTCGCCGGAAATTGGCTGCATCGCAAATTCAAAAGTTTCGGCGCTGCGGGCGACAAAATCCTGCAGGGTCTGTTTATCCATGGATTTCACATTCAACGTCAGCTGATTTTGCGTTTCGTCATATTCCACGTTATTGATCTCCAGAGACGGCAATGACTGCTTGATTTGATTCAGCGCTTCGAGCTGCAGGAAGATCCCTTTCTTCGCCTTGCTGATATTCTGCCCGAAGTAGTACTTCAGGTTGCTGGTCTGGCGCAGGGTCGGGAAATAGTGCTGCGCTACGGTGGTCATCTCACGGTGGATCTCGTTTTGCTGGTGAGTGAGCATCAACGCCATACCTACGCGGGGGCCGATCAGCAGGCCGACGCAAACCAGCGCCGCAGCAGCGAGGGCCGTTTTCGCGTGGCGAAAATGCGGACCGCTGGCGCTGCGCCCGGAAAACTCCCCGTGCAGCATGTTGATACGACAGCCCTGCCACTGGGGCTGGATCAGCACCAGCGGATGCTGCCACGCCAGCAGTTCATCCACCTGTACCTCCTGCGGCACATCGCCATAGCAGCACACCTCACCCGCCGGGCATTTACTCAACAGCAGCGGCAGCAGGACCGCATCGGCTTCGCCAGCGCTGCTGGGGGAAAAACGCAGCCAGTAGCTCTCTTCCAGGCTCACCAGCGTAGTGCCCCCTTCGCTCACCGGCAGCAGCCAGGCATCCGGCAGCGCCTGGACCACCGTGAGCCCCGCCTGAGCGAACAGCTCAAGCCAGTGGCGCAGACGTTCAGCGTCGATGGCCACGGCATCCACTTCTGGCCCCTTTTTGTTCAGCACCGTCCAGTGCAGCGTCTCCACCTCGCCGAGCAATGTCTCTTCCGCCATCCACGAGAACTGCGCCGTCTGGGCTGAAAGTCCTTTTTTCGGCAGGGTAAAATGACGAAAGATCGTCTCGCTCGCCGGCAGCAAAAGGCACACCTGCTGAGAAAGCGGATGGCAGGAAAGTTCGCTCAGTGCGCTCCAGCCCGTCAGATATTCCACCCGATCGTTACCGGATTCACACCACCAAATTTTGCCGTCCTCACGGGTATCGGGACGAATAAAAAGCACCTTTTTCATCATCTTCTACTTATCTTATTCAACCATTCGGTAGCGGCGTTGCCAGGTAACGACCTTGCCCACCTCACTGTCAACGTGAAGCTGGCTGACGACGCGCAGCGTTAAATCATCGGTATTGCCGGTTGTATCCACCCGAAAATAGCGACTGTTGACCGCAACCCTGTCCTGGATCTGCGCCAGGATATCTTTGGTCTGCGGATAGTTGCTCTCCAGCACTTTGCTGAATGCCTCGAGCGATGCCCACCCCTCCTCCGGGCGTGAATCGATCAGGCGGGCAGCGTCGTCCGTGTTTAACACGCCGGTAAAAACCGCCGCCAGCAGCGGCGCCTGTTCGCGTGTTAAGGTATTCACATTTATGGTGCCATCCGTATCCGGCAAGGCGCACAGCAGCTTGCTGACCTTCGGCCACGCAGCCTGCGGAAAGGCGGGCAGCAGTCTGATTTCGTTGATGGTGCGCATCATTTGATTCGCCGGACCGCGGGCGGGCGTCACGCTCGCCCAGCTATCGACTTCCTGGCCCTGTTTCGCCGTCACGTCGTCGGCGTCAAGATAATCCACCAGCTGCTGGTAAATCTCTTCTGCCGCCAGCGTACCGACGCCACTTTCAGCCAGCAGTTGTTCGATAATCTGCTCTTTGACCGGTTTTTCCGGCAGCGCAGTAGGGTCGGCCGGGGCCGCTGGCGCCGCGTCACCGGCCAGGAGACTATTGACGTTAAAGCAGGTCCGGGCATCCTCCACCTGACTCACCACGGTGTAATTATCCCCGTGGGTTTCCAGCGGCTGCGCCCAGTCACCTTGCGGCGACAGCCCCGCCCCTTCTGAACTGGCCGCTTTATGCAACACGTTTTCCAGTACCTTCTGTTGACGGGCAATGGCCCAGCGCAGCGTCTGCTGGCTGACCTGGTAATGCGTTTTTTGCAGGTGGCGGCAGAACTGCTGACTGATCTTCGCCGCCAGGGCGGACATCATCACCAGCAGGATCAGCACCACCAGCAGCGCCACGCCACGCTCTTTTCGCGCTGTTTTGCCGCTCATGAACTCACTCCTGGATCGACTGCCGTATCGGGCTGCGGGGTTGTTACGGGCTGGGCCGCATTCTCCGCAGCCGGCTGCGTCGGGTCCGCATTCGTCTCTTTTGGCGCGGTCTGGATCTCAGGCATATCGCCGGGAGTGATAAAAACCCAGCGCCAGGTTTCGCCGTTTTCCATGGTCAGATTCAGCTCAACGCCATCAGGCTGATGGGCGATGTCGGTCCATTTTTCCTGCCAGCCTTCGTGCCAGAAGCGCCATTTCATCGCTTTCACATCGCTCAAAATCGGCACTTCTTCCGGCTGCGCGCTGGCGGGACCGTCGATAGCAGCCCAGACGTTGCGCCACAGGCGCTTGTCCTTTAACGTCCAGCGCACCCGCTCCAGCTGCACCTGGCCGCTGATGCCGTTCAGGGTTGTCATTTCCACACCATTCTGCTGCTGAACGAACACCTCGCCGCTGTTGCGCGGCGCGCGCGCCTGCTGCTGGTAAAAGTCACGCGAGAGGAGGTTGTACGTGCGCTGAAGCGCCGTCACTTTTGCCGCCGCCTCGTCGCTGGCCGTCGAGGTGCGCATCGCGCCGTCGAGAGTTTGCCAGGCGAGAATGCTGATCACCGCGAAGATGGCCAGCGCAATCATAATTTCCAGCAGGGTAAAGCCCTGCTGACGCTGCACCTTACTCACGATCCACCTCCGGTTCGGCGAGCTGAAGCGCCACCACCGGTTGCGCATCGCTTGCTTCGCTGTAAACCCGTACCTCATCGGCAAAGGTATTTTCGGCGGTTTTCACCCGCTGGATATGCCAGGTCCAGGTTTGTCCGCCCATGGTTTCGGTACCCACCTGCTCGGCGTCCGGGAAATCGGTCTGAGCCAGCTGCGCTTGCGCCAGCTGATTTTCCGCCACCCAGCCGGCCTGCAGCGTTTCCGACAGGCTGTGGGTAAAGCGCACGTTCAGGGTGACGGAGTTCATCAGCGCCAGCGCCGCGGTGGAGAAAATCACCAGCGCCACCATCACTTCCAGCAGGGTCATCCCCTGCTCTTTGGTTTTGCGTTTAGTCATCGTTTTCCACCACCACGGGAACAGAGCCCTGTGACGTCACGTGAAAGCGCTGCTTTTTATCCAGGCTTTCGAGGCTGAGCGTGAAGCGGCTAAGCTCGCCGTCCGGCAAAAAAATGATTTGCGGTTCATCGTCCAGCGTGGCCGCCAGCGTTCGCGATGAGAGGGAGACATGCATCTCCTCAGGAAACTCGCCGCGGGTGGCGATCCGCCCCGATTTTAACGGTGCCCAGTGGCGCTCTCCGTTATTTACAACCTGCGTCACCAGTTCAAATTCTGACGAGGTCATCACCAGCCCGACAATATTTCCGTCCATTACCGCACGGTCAGAACCATATTCAACGAGGGATTTTAGCTGCTGACCAAATGTATCTGCGCCGCTGCGTGATGGAATGGTGGTGACCACCATCATGGCGCTCAGGGCGAATATCACCAGCGCCACGATAATTTCCAGCAAGGTAAATCCACGTTGCTTATTCATTACTTATCTTTTTTATCAAAAGACCAGTTGCTGATATCGTCGGCAGTATTAGCTTCTGCATCCGGACCGGCTGAGAAAATATCGACAGCGCCATGCTCACCCGGGCTAACCAGAATATAGTCATTGCCCCACGGGTCCTGCGGCAGGCGGCGAATATAGCCATCGTCACGGTAACCTTTCGGAATGGGCGCAATTTCAGGTTTGGTTACCAGCGCCTGCAACCCCTGCTCGGTGGTCGGATAGCGATGGTTGTCGAGTTTGTACATATCCAGCGAACCTTCCAGCGCCACAATATCGCTGGTCGCTTTCTGAATATCGGCTTTTTCTTTATTGCCCATTAAATTAGGCACGACCATACTGGCCAGCACGCCGAGAATAACGATAACTACCATTAATTCGAGCAGCGTGAACCCCGCCTGACGCTTCAGGCTATTTTTTTTCAAAGTCATGATTAACCCACCATATTATTAAGTTGAAGAAGCGGTTGTAATATTGAAAGAACGATAAATAAAACAACGGTCGCCATAGTTACTACCAGTGCCGGTTCAAATACCGACAGCGTTAACGTAATTCGATGCTGTAATGCAGATTCCTGGTTTTCCGCCGCACGATCCATCAACGAGCCCAGCTCGCCGCTCTCCTCCCCGGAGGCCACCATGTAGAGCATGGTGGGTGGGAAAATTCTCGCCTGTTCCAGCGCGTTGTAGAGGGATGCCCCCTGGCGAACGGTGTCCGCTGCCTGCTCAAGCACCTGCCGGGCATAGAGGTTTTCAATCCCGTCCATCGCGATGTACATCCCCTCCAGCAGCGGAACGCTGCTGGCCTGCAAAATACTCAGCGTACGGATGTAGCGCGCGCTGTTGATGGCGCAGACCAGTTTTTTCAGCGGTGACTTTAGCAACAGCCACCGATGATAAACAAACCGGTTCTTTTCTACTTTTATCCAAAATTTAAAGCTCGCCGACGCCCCGAACAGGCCGCCGGCGATAACGATGCCCCAGGCCTGTAGAAAGTCGCTCACCGCAATCAGCGTGCGGGTGGTCACCGGCAGCTCTTGTTTCATGTGGGTGAACTGGTCGATGACCTGCGGCACCACGGCGACCAGCAGAATGGAGATCACCGCGATCGCCACCACCGTCAGGGTGATGGGGTAGACCATCGCCTGGGTGAGCTTGCTTTTCATCTTCTGGCGCTGCTCGTTGTACTCGGCGAGCTTTTCCAGCACGCCACCGAGATGACCGGTCTTTTCACCGGCCATCACCAGGGTGCAGTAGAGCTTATCGAAGCTGCGCGGAAACTGGCTGAAGGCGTCGAACAGCGTGTGACCTTCCACAATCTTGTCGCGGATCTCGGTCACCATCGCCGCCAGGGTTTTATCTTCCGTCTGCTTCGCAATCGCCTTCAGCGCACTCTCCAGCGGCAGCGCGGCATTGACCAGCGTCGCGAGCTGTCGGGTAAACATCGACAGCACCGGAATCGACAGTTTTGCCCCTTTACGGGCGTTTTTTCCCGCCGCCGGATCGCTGGTCGGCGCAATGTTCACTGGCATCAGCTTCTGTTCGCGCAGCATCTGGCGCACCTGCTTTGGCCCTTCGGCCTGAAGGGTGCCGCGCTGGGTTTTCCCCGCAGCGTCCGTTGCGGACCACGCATACCAGGCCATTACGCATCCCCCCCGCGCTCGGCGGTGACGCGCATCACCTCTTCCAGCGAGGTCACGCCGGAGATCACCTTCAGCAGACCGTTTTCACGCAGGCTGTAGGCCTCTTTGAAAAGCTGCGTTTCGATGGACATCTCATCTTTGTCTTCATGGATCGCACGGCGCATGGCGCTGTCGACCACCAGAAATTCATGGATGCCTGCGCGCCCCTGGTAGCCGCTCTGGCGACACTGTTCACAGCCCACGGCGCGATAAATCGCTTTCGGCGGCGTTTCCATAAAGGTGAACAGCGCTTTCTCATTGTCATCCAGCGGACTGGTCGTGCGACAGTGCGGACACAGCCGACGCACCAGACGCTGGGCAATGACGCCAAGCAGCGACGAACCAATTAAAAATGACTCCAGCCCCATATCACGCAGACGGGTAATGGCGCCCGCGGCACTGTTGGTGTGCAGCGTGGACATCACCAGGTGACCGGTGAGCGAGGCCTGTACTGCGATTTGCGCGGTTTCACCGTCACGAATTTCCCCGATCATCACCACGTCCGGGTCCTGGCGCAGAATGGCGCGCAGTCCGCGCGCAAAGGTCATGTCCACGCGCGGGTTGACCTGGGTCTGCCCTACCCCTTCCAGTTCATACTCGATCGGATCTTCCACGGTCAGAATGTTGCGTTCATGGCCGTTAAGCGCCGACAGCAGCGCGTACAGGGTGGTACTTTTCCCCGAACCGGTCGGGCCGGTCACCAGGATGATGCCGTGCGGACGTTCAATCAGTCCCTTTAACTTCACCAGCTCTTCGTCAATCAGACCGAGCTTGTTGATGTCCGGCTTAAGATTGCTTTTGTCCAGCAGACGCATCACCACGCGTTCGCCGTACTGAGACGGAATAGTGGAGACACGAACGTCAATAGCCTTACGACCAATGCGTAGCGAGATACGACCGTCCTGGGGGAGACGTTTTTCGGCGATGTCCAGTTTGGACATCACTTTGATACGCGACACCAGCAGCGGCGCGAGCTTGCGCGCCGGCTGCAGCACCGGACGCAGCACGCCGTCAACGCGAAAACGAATGCTCAGGGTGCGCTCGAAGGTCTCGATGTGAATATCGGAGGCCCCCTCCTTCACCGCTTCGCCCATAATGGCGTTGATCAGGCGGATCACCGGCGAGTTCTCGTCGTTATCGAGCAGATCTTCGTTGTCCGGGATCTCCTCGGTTAACGCCATCAGGTCAATATCGGCGTCCATGTCGTCCACCAGCTGCTGCGAGACGCCGCTGTTCTGCTGCCAGATGTTGGTCAGCAGTTCGTCAAACGCGTCCGCCGTCAGGATCGTCGGGGCATAGGAGCGCCCCAGCACGCGGCGCATCTCCAGCAGGGCATACGCCTGCGCATCCTCGCGGATATAAACCTCGTCGTTATAGAACAGGACCCCGTTCTCTTTCGCCCAGGTGCTGGTACAGAGCGCATTACTCATCTCGGTCATGTCGCTTGCGCCTTACTCTTTAAACGGGTTGCGGGACGACACCGGCGCACTGGCGCTCACTGGCGCGGCGTGGCTCTGGGACGGATAGGCTGGCAGCATCGGTGAATCAGCATTCTCTACGATGCCCAGCTTGTGCTCTTCCATACGCTGCTGTTGACGCGCCTGGATCTGATCGTATTTCTCTTTCGACGCCGCGCCGTAGTTGTCATCGTCGCGCAGTACGGTGGTGTGAATAAACACCATCAGGTTACGTTTGGCGCTGTCCTGGGAGGTATAGCGGAACAGCTGACCCACTACCGGAATATCACCCAGCAGCGGCACTTTCGAGACCGACTGTTTGGTGACGTTTTCCATCAGGCCGCCCAGCACCACCGTCTGCCCGCTGTGGACCATCACTTCGTTGTTGATGGTGCGGGTGTTGAACGTTGGGCCCAGGCTGGCATCGGCCGTCGAGGTGTTATCCACGCTGGAAACTTCCTGCTCGATCTTCAGATGGATCATGTCGCCATCGTTGATCTGCGGTACGATTTTCAGCTTCGTACCAACGGTTTTACGTTCCACCGAGTTAAAGACGTTATCGCCGCTGGTGGTCTGCGAACCGGAGAGTACCGGCACGTCCTGACCGACGTTGAACGACGCCTCTTTGTTATCCAGCGTCACCACGCTCGGCGTCGACAGAATGTCGTTTTTACCGTTAGTGGACAGCGCCGTCATCAGCGCGCCAAAGTCGCCGTTAAAGAAACCGGTCGCCAGGCCCGTATAGCTGCCAATGACTTTTGACTTCTTGATCTGGCTGATCGGCAGGCCGGTCGAACCAAACTGAACCCCACCGTGTTTACCGGTCCACTGCACGCCCAGATCAAGACCGTTACCGTCCTGAACTTCGGCGATGATCGCCTCCACCAGCACCTGCGGACGGCGGATATCCAGCTTGTCGATCACTTTTTCCAGCGAATTCATGACGTTTGGCTGGGCGGTGATCACCAGCGAATTGGTAGACTCGTCGGCGGTAATATTCAGGTCACCTGCCATCGGCGCGGCTTTGCTCTTGCCGCCGCCCGCTTTATCTTTCAGTTGCTCGCCGATCCCCGTCAGCACCGGCACTACTTTGCTGGCGTTGGCGTATTTCAGGTAGAAGACGCGGGTGTTGCCCTCGTTGTTCTGCTCGCGATCGAGCTGGGAGATTAGCATCCGGGTGCGCTGACGCGCGTCCGGGCTGCCGCTGATCACCAGGCTGTTGGTTTCGTCGTCGGCGACAACTTTGGTCGCCAGCTGCGGGGCGTTTTGCCCTTTCTGCTCTTCGTTGTTGAGGTTGTTCAACATGTCAGAAAGATCTTTGGCCGAGGCAAAACGCAGCGGCACGATTTCACGGCGCTGGACGCCGCTTTGATCCACACGCTGCACCAGATCCACCAGGCGGTTAACCACCGAGGCTTTGCCGGTTAACAGCAGCACGTTTGACGGTTCAAAATGGACCACGTTGCCGATGCCGGAGGCGTCGTTCAGCTGACGCAGCAGGGGAGCCAGCTCACGTACCGGGACGTTCTCCATCCGCACCACGCGGGTGATGATTTCGTCACCTTTTCCGGGGTTTTTGCTGTCGGCAATCGGTGCGCCCGACATGCGGGCCACCGAAGAGCGCACGACTTTCACCATCCCGTTATCCATCGGAATCACCGACAGACCATAGAGATCCAGCACGCTCAGGAAGAACTGGTAATATTCATCTTCCGTCAGTACGTTGTAGGTGCGAACCGACACCGTTCCCTGAACGGAAGGATCGACCAGAATGGTTTTATTAAGGTTACGCCCGACGGTATCGATAAATTCGCGGACATCGGTATTTTTAAAACTGGCGCTAAAGTTCGCCGCGAACAGCGAACCTGAATATAACGACAATGCGGTCAGCGCTACGCACGCCCATGGAAATTTCTTCATGTCTGTTACACTTATTAATTGTTTAGAACATTGACCCGAATATTTTCAAGGTGAGCGTGACGCCGAATAACGACATCCGCCTCTTTCATTTTTGACCAGCGGGCAACGAGCTCTTTTGCCTGCGCCTCTTTAGTCATATCCACATCGTCAACTTTTACCACCACATCACCTTTTTCCAGGCCAGCATGGCTGTAGAAAGGGGACGCATTGCGTGGATTAATGTTGTAGCCTTCCAGCTGGCCTTTTTCGATTATTGGTTTTAACACCAGATAATCATCCAGATGCAGATTATCCAACCCTGCATCTTTCTTCGATTTGGTTACCGGGGCGCTGTCAACGCCGCCTTTGAAATAGTCTGGTTTTTTAAGTGAAATAACCTGCGGCGCGCCTTCATAATTCACCATCACATTATCAGGATGAATTTCCGCAATATAGGCATTGTCAAAACCGACGAGCATTTCGCCCTCGCGATAGCTCTTTTGTCCGGCGGGGGTTTTTATCACCGCAAAGGACAGCCAGGCTTCGTCGCTGCTGAGAATACCTTCGATTTCCGCACTGAGCGGCTTTTTCACTGCCGCCGGCTGTTTCTCTGGCATCACCGCCGGTGTAAAAAGTACAAACTGAGTTTCATCATGACTTTTTTTTTGCATCTTCTGCTTTGAATCAGATAATCTGTTCGTAACTTTCTTATAATCTTTATAAACCATATACCCTTGCTGGCCGCAGAATATAAGCAGCACAAACATGACGCAGGGCACAATCAATTGAGTAACAAATGACATCCGCATTTTTTAACGAGCCTTTCTGCCAGTCAGTAATTCACAGCACAGGGCTGTATGAGTGAGTGGCGTAAATACTAATGAGTTTCCTCTCCCCCGCCCATGTATACTTCCACCAACAATAATTTAGAAAAAGATTGAACGTTAAATAAACCTATGTTAAAAGCGCAGGCCGAATATTTTTATCCTGCATTCAAATTGCCCCTTCCGCCTGTATCCTTTACTTTTCCGTCTCCTTGTTATGAATGAAAGAGACGGTAATACGCTATGTATATGCGCCATTTTAATTTCACTACCCAGCCTTTCCGGACTATAAGCCGGATGCCAGGTGATTTTTTTGTTCCGTATCATCAGGATGTGTTCGGTTTGCTGAAAGAGAAGTGCCAGACAGCAGGCGTTACTGCGCTCTTTAGCGACGACAACTATCTCACCTCGCAGTTTTGCGATGCGCTTAAAAAGCATGACGGCACGCTGATTGCCATTAACGCCTTCCCAAAACTCAGCGCCAGCGGCATGCTCTATAAACTCAACACCACCACTAAAGAGAGCAAAACCCGGATCCAGGCTATTGATGCTGTGCTGCGTCAGTGGCAGGACGAGATGTTGTCCCGCAAAACCACGCGTAAAGTACTGGTCATCTCGCATATTCAGTCGATGAAAGCGAATTGCCATGACGCACTGTCCATGCTGTTAACCCGCGCGCAGGAGCTGGATGTGCCTCTGTCGGTTGTGCTGATGGGATCGGCCGACCAGGAAGCCGCCCTCCAGCAGTCCGGGTTGCGTGAATCTCTTCATACGCATCACACGCTCCGGCCCCTCACCTGCCGCGAGTCCCTGAGCTATGTTCAGGCCCAGTGTGACGCGCATGGCAGCGACGCGACGCCGTTCACCCCGACCCGCGTGCGCAAAATGCACGCGCTGACCAAAGGACAGACAGGCAAACTCAACGAGCTGGCACACCTCGCCATGCTAGCCGCCTGGACCGAGCGTTCAGCGCAGGTATCGCCTCGCCATCTGCGTCTCGCTGCAGGAGAAGTTCTGCCGGCGAAACCGAAGGGCAAACGCCTTGCCGTTATGGGCCTTTTTGCTTCTGTGCTGTTTGCCGCCTGCGGCTGGACATTGATGCCCGCCATCACCGCCAGACTGCCGGTACAGCTGCCCGTGATGGCCAGCTGGAAACCACAGACGCCAAAAACCGACGCCCCCGTAATGCCGGTTATTGAGAATGAAGTGGTGAATAAGCCCGATGCGATGCATCAGCTCTATACCATGTGGGGTTATGACGCCACGGCGGAAGAGGCGCTCTGCCAGAATGCCGGGCGGGTCAACCTGATGTGTAAGGAGGGCAGCGCGCCGCTTGAAGAGCTGGCGAAAGAGGGTTACCCGTGGATCGGCGAGATCAAAACCGGCGATCACCTGAACTATGCCGTGGTGGCCAGAGTTGATGATAACTCGCTGGATCTGCTGATGAATAATCGCACCTGGCAGGTCAGCCGCAGCTGGTTTAACCAGCATGCAACCGGCAATTACACCCAGTTGCACCGCCTGACGCCGCAGGGTAAAGACACCATCAGTGCGGAAAGTAGCACCAAAGATCTGGGCTGGATGGATCAGCAGCTTAGCCTGGCGCTGAATCTGCCCGAAACCCACGCACAGGTGTGGACGGCCGAACTGATGCAACGTACCCGCGAGTTCCAGCAGAAAATGCATCTGCATGTGGACGGGATTGCGGGCGAAGATACATTGATGCAGTTAATGCGTGAAACCAAAACCACGCCAAGCGTACTTATTCAGTCTGCGAATACATCTGCGACCTCCAGCACACAGGAGAAGCATTCATAATGTCGACGATTACACTGGCTGCCCAGCGCAGCTATACCCTGAACGCGCCGGTCTGGTTTTCTTACCGGCGCCCCTCGCTGAAAAAAGTGTTCTGCGCCTCCCTGATCTGGGTGGTGGGAATAGTGATGACGATCGCCGCAGGACTTTACGCCCATCTCTACTGGGATCTACGCCATCCGGCGCCTGAGCCGATAAAAGCGAGCGCCGTTAAACCAGAAACGCAGCTATCGGATATGCATTATGTCTATGTGAGTAAACCGTTCCCGCAGCCTGAACCAAAACATGAGCCGGTGACAAAAGAGATGCCGCCGCTGCAGGAGATGCCAATTGATAGCAGCGATGCCGACTGGCAGCAGGCGCCTTACGGTGAAATGCCGCATGATATTTCCCGGGATACGTTGCCGGGAGTCGAAGTGAATAGCTCAGCGATACCCAAACAGGATAATACCGAACAGGCCGCTGATGACGGGGCAATAAAGGCATTATTGATGAAGGCGTTAAAAGAGCAGGAAAAAGATTATTCGCAAGGGAAAATGCCCGCGCCTCCCGTGGATGAAACCACGGCAGGAACGCAGGCAAATAACTCACTGAAACATAGTCCCCCTTTCAGTTAAAAAGGGGATGAAAGGAGATTAATATTTTTCCGGCAGCGCCGACAAATACATAAGACGGCCTTTATCAACCTGAATGTAATTACCTTTTTTCAGGTCAGCGAGGATTTTAATAATGGTACTGCGGGCCAGGCTGGTGTATTCCTGAATATAGTCGTAAATATTGATATCGCGCTGATGGTGCACCATCAGTTCGTTAATTTCCAGCAAGAACTCGCGAACAATCGAGTACGCGCTGCGGGCGACCAACACTTCGTCACGCTTGCTGAGCAGGCAAATATACCAGGAAAGGACTTTACTCAAGGCTTCCCACAGGTTTTTTTCGCTCATCAGACGGACAAAATCATCTTTTTTAATGGTGCGCACCACGGTATTTGCACGTACCAGACCGTACATATGCGTTGAATTGTAATAAATAGAGGAGAGACCGAAAATACATTTATTCTGTAAGGTAAACATACAAAGTTCATCCGACTCGCGGCGGAATTCAACCTCACCGCTAATGATAAAATGAATATCTTCGTTACTCTCTGTACTAATACGCTGCCATTTTCGTAAGGTTCTTTCTTCAAAACCTTCAGTTACCGCAATAATGGCGTCGAGTTCATCTTTTGGACGGCTATTTTTACTGTAGATACTTAACATAGTTAGACCTATTAATATTAAGTTGGAAAAGGTGAACGAGTGCAATCACAGCGCATAAATGCGAATTCCATTTAACAAATGTAAGTAACGCTAAGACGTTAGCGTATCAGTATTTCTTATTTGTCGTGCTGATATATTGTCAAACACGTTTGCGAGTAATTTCGACTGAGGAAACTATAAAACATCAACGCGGTGAATGTGATTAAAAAATCAGTCCAAAAGAAGACCGTGTAAAGGTGGAGTCGGGTAACCCGAGGGATTACCCCTGCCCGTAGCGCTCTAACAGCGCCTCCGCGATAGCCAGCGTTTCGCGATCGGCCACGCCGTCCCAGCGCGCCGGGCGAAAATGCATCTGAAACGCGACGATCACGCGCTTCTGCTGTGCGTTCGTCATGTTGTCGGTCACCTCATAGCCGTAGCGCGCCAGCAGATCGAGCAGCACCTTCGGCTCCACAAGCTCATCTCGCGGCTTGCCGTTCAGGTAAAACGCCACCCGCACCGGGTCAGGCCATGCGCCAATCCCCTGCAGCGCCAGCTGACGCCAGGGGAACTGCGGGCCGGGATCGTCTTTGCGCTGCGGGGCGATGTCCGAATGGGCCACCACGTTTTCAGGTCTGATGTTGTAGCGGGTAATAATGTCTCTGGCGAGCGGCACCAACGCCGCAATCTGCGCTGGCTCAAAAGGGGTAAAGTGCTTAACGCCCGACGTTTTTTTCCAGCCACGGTTCTCCAGTTCAATGCCGACCGACGTATCATTGATGCGGTTGGTGCCGCGCCAGAAGCTGATGCCCGCATGCCAGGCCAGTTCGCTTTCGGGCACCAGCTGCCAGATGCGCGGCTTACCGTCCGGAGCAGGGGGTTTAGCCGGGATCAAATAGTGAGAGCTGACGTTCTTATCCGTCAGCGTGGCCAGCGAGCTGTCAAAGTCATCCGCGGTGTAGTGGATCACCAGCACCTTGATGCGCGGGTAAGCCGCCTGCGCCTGATGGCGCGTGTCCAGCTCGTAGGCGCCTTTATCAACGATCCCTTTTTCCGTGACGCATCCTGCCAGCAGCAGAGCCAGCAGGAGCGTGGCAAGCGAACGCGTCATCGGAGGGTTTTCACCGCCGTACCGCTTACGCTCACCATCAGCATGCTGGCATCTTTTCCGACCGTTTCGTAGTCGATATCAATCCCTACGACCGCGTCCGCGCCGAGGGCTTCCGCCTGCTCGCCGAGCTCTTTAAAGGCGATTTCACGCGCTTTGCGCAGCTCTTTTTCATATGCGCCCGAGCGGCCGCCAACGATATCGCGGATACCGGCAAAAAAGTCGCGGAAGATATTGGCACCGAGAATCGCTTCACCGGTGACCACGCCGCAGTACTCGGTGATGGTCTGCCCTTCCAGGGTTGGCGTTGTTGAAAACTGCATGGTTTCTCTCCTTCTTTAGCGTTCAATGCCTTAGGCACAGCATTATCGGTTCGTTACGCTATGATTGAAAGGATAGTTAATAAATAAGGAAATCAACATGCGCTATTCTGCTTTAACACTTTTGGTGCCCTGCGCGCTGGTGCTCAGCGCCTGTACCACCACGGTCACGCCAGCCTTTAAGGATATCGGTACCCGCAGCGGCCCCTGCATTGAGGGCGGCCCGGACGCCGTGGCGCAGCAGTTCTATGATTATCGCATCCAGCACCGCAGCAACGATCTCACCGGCCTGCGCCCGTATCTGAGCGACGGTCTGGCTAAATTGCTTAATGACGCCACCCGCGATCCGCAGCACAACGCGCTGCTGAAATCCGATCCGTTCTCCAGCCGTACCACGCTGCCGGACAGCGCCGAAGTAGCCAGCGCGTCAACCATCCCGAACACCGATGCCCGCAATATTCCGCTGCGCGTGAAGCTGACGCAGGGAACCCAAACCTGGCAGGATGAAGTGCTGATGATCCGTGAAGGACAGTGCTGGGCGGTAGACGACGTGCGCTACGTTGGCGGCAGCGTTCATGCCCCGGCAGGCACGCTTCGCCAGTCGATTGAGAATCGCTAAACCCGCCGATATAACCTGGTAACCCCCGTAAAATGTGCGGCATTTCATGCGGAATGCCGACATTTATACTCGCCGACCTTACCGTTCGCTATTTTGTGCTATGTTTAAGAGGAAACGCGGGTTATATTTAACTTTTAACGCATAAATATTGCATAACTATTCTGTCAACGGTACTATCTGCGGCCTCAATTGCTATAGATTGCCTGGATGAGTAAAGACTGCCCCGATGAGTATTAAACTAAACGGCATTAACTGCTTCTACGGCGCACACCAGGCGCTGTTTGACATCACGCTGAACTGCCCGGAAGGCGAAACGCTGGTTTTGCTTGGCCCAAGCGGTGCAGGCAAAAGCTCCCTTCTGCGCGTCCTTAATCTGCTTGAAATGCCCCGTTCAGGTACGCTGGCAATTGCCGGTAACCATTTTGATTTCGCGAAAACGCCGTCTGATAAAGCGATTCGCGAACTGCGTCAAAACGTCGGCATGGTCTTCCAGCAATACAATCTCTGGCCGCATCTGACCGTCCTGCAAAACCTGATTGAAGCGCCGTGCCGCGTGCTGGGATTAAGTAAGGATCAGGCGATCGCGCGCGCTGAAAAGCTGCTGGATCGTCTGCGCCTTAAGCCTTACAGCGACCGCTACCCGCTGCACCTTTCCGGTGGTCAGCAGCAGCGCGTAGCCATTGCCCGCGCGCTGATGATGGAGCCTGCGGTACTGCTGTTTGATGAGCCAACCGCGGCGCTGGACCCGGAAATTACCGCCCAGATCGTCAGCATCATTCGCGAGCTGGCGGAAACCAATATTACGCAGGTTATCGTCACCCACGAAGTGGAAGTGGCGCGTAAAACCGCCAGCCGTGTGGTCTACATGGAAAACGGGTATATCGTTGAGCAAGGTGATGCGAGCTGCTTCGCGAACCCGCAAACCGATGCCTTCAAAAACTATTTATCTCATTGATTGTGTCAGGGGAAATATAATGAAAAAAGTATTACTTGCCGTGCTGCTTGCTGGCGTTACCCTTTCTGCTACCGCAGCCCAGACCATTCGTTTCGCCACGGAAGCCTCTTACCCTCCGTTTGAGTCGATTGATGCGAACAACAAAATTGTTGGCTTCGACGTGGACCTGGCTAACGCCCTGTGTAAAGAGATCGACGCGACCTGTACCTTCAGCAACCAGGCGTTCGACAGCCTGATCCCAAGCCTGAAGTTCCGCCGTATCGACGCCGTGATGGCCGGTATGGACATCACCCCGGAGCGTGAAAAGCAGGTGCTGTTCACCACCCCTTACTACGACAACTCCGCTCTGTTCATTGGTCAGAAAGGTAAATTCACCTCTGTCGATCAGCTGAAAGGCAAAAAAGTTGGCGTGCAGAACGGCACCACGCACCAGAAATTCATCATGGATAAACATCCGGAAATCACCACCGTTCCGTATGACAGCTACCAGAACGCGAAGCTGGATCTGCAAAATGGCCGTATCGACGGCGTATTTGGTGATACCGCGGTTGTTACCGAGTGGCTGAAAGCCAACGACAAGCTGGCGCCAGTGGGCGACAAAGTGACCGATAAGGATTACTTCGGTACCGGTCTGGGAATTGCCGTTCGTCAGGGCAACACTGAGCTGCAGCAGAAATTCAACGCTGCGCTGGAAAAAGTGAAGAAAGACGGCACCTACGAAACCATCTACAAAAAATGGTTCCAGAAGTAATTCCTGATGAATGAAATTTTTCCTTTAGCAAGCGCCGCCGGGATGACCGTCGGCCTTGCCGTTTGCGCACTGATTATCGGCCTCGTGCTGGCGATGTTCTTTGCGGTGTGGGAATCCGCGAAATGGTTCCCCGTCGCCTGGACAGGCTCCGCGCTGGTCACCGTGCTGCGTGGGCTACCGGAAATTCTGGTGGTCCTGTTTATCTATTTCGGTTCCTCACAGCTGCTGCTCACGCTGTCGGACGGCTTCACCCTTAATCTCGGCTTTGCGCAGATCCCGGTGCAGATGCAGATTGAAAACTTCGACGTCAGCCCGTTCCTGTGCGGCGTGATTGCCCTCTCCCTGCTCTACTCCGCGTACGCGTCGCAAACCCTGCGCGGTGCGCTGAAGGCCGTGCCGCAGGGACAGTGGGAGTCGGGTCAGGCGTTAGGGTTGTCAAAATCCGCCATCTTCTTCCGTCTGGTGATGCCGCAGATGTGGCGTCATGCCCTGCCGGGCCTCGGCAACCAGTGGCTGGTGCTGCTGAAAGATACCGCGCTGGTGAGCCTGATCAGCGTTAACGATTTGATGCTGCAAACCAAAAGCATCGCCACCCGTACCCAGGAGCCTTTTACCTGGTACATTGTGGCGGCGGCTATCTACCTGGTAATCACGTTGCTCAGTCAGTACATCCTCAAGCGTATTGACCTGCGTGCGACGCGCTTTGAACGGAGACCAGGCTGATGCTTGAATATTTCCCCGAGCTAATGAAAGGGCTGCACACCAGCCTGACGCTGACCGTGGCGTCCATTATCGTGGCGCTGATCCTGGCCCTTATCTTCACCATCATCCTGACGCTGAAAACGCCGGTGCTGGTGTGGATTGTGCGCGGTTACATCACCCTGTTTACCGGTACGCCTCTGCTGGTGCAGATCTTCCTGATTTACTACGGCCCGGGCCAGTTCCCGTCGCTGCAGGAATATCCGGTTATCTGGCATCTGCTCTCTGAGCCGTGGCTGTGTGCCCTGATTGCCCTTTCGCTGAACAGCGCGGCCTATACCACCCAGCTGTTCTACGGAGCGATCCGCGCCATCCCGGAAGGCCAGTGGCAGTCCTGCGGGGCGCTGGGCATGAGCAAGAAAGACACGCTGGCGATCCTGCTGCCGTACGCCTTTAAGCGCGCGCTCTCCTCCTACTCCAACGAAGTGGTGCTGGTGTTCAAGAGTACCTCTCTGGCCTACACCATCACCCTGATGGAGGTAATGGGTCACGGACAGCTGCTGTATGGACGCACCTATGACGTGATGGTGTTCGGTGCGGCAGGCGTGGTCTATCTGGTGGTTAATGGCCTGTTGACGCTGATGATGCGCCTGATCGAGCGTAAAGCGCTGGCATTTGAGCGCAGAAATTAACTACGCGAGTGCATAAAACTGTATGCATGAAGCGGGTAACCTGATGGGTTATCCGCTTTTTTTTACCACATAAATAATACTTAATCATTTTTATTGCATATAAATTCATTAAATGGCATTGTACATCCATGCCGCAGACACGGCGCATAAATAAGACAGACGGGAGCATTACAATGAAAAAGTTAGTTCTGGCCGCATTACTCGCCACCTTCGCCGCTGGCGCATCCGCAGCTGATAAAATCAATTTTGGCGTGTCCGCCACCTATCCGCCGTTTGAATCGCTGGATGCCAGCAACCAGATCGTGGGTTTCGATATCGATCTGGCGAAAGCGCTGTGCAAACAAATGCAGGCCGACTGCACCTTTACCAACCATGCCTTCGACAGCCTGATCCCGTCGCTGAAATTCAAAAAATACGACGCGGTGATCTCCGGGATGGACATCACGCCTGAGCGCAGCAAGCAGGTTGCGTTCACCGACCCGTACTACGCCAACTCGGCGGTCGTGATTGCGAAGAAAGGCGCCTATACCTCTTTCGATCAGCTGAAAGGCAAACGCATCGGGATGGAAAACGGCACCACTCACCAGAAATACCTCCAGGACAAGCATCCGGAAGTGAAAACCGTAGCCTATGACAGCTATCAGAACGCGATTATCGACCTGAAAAATGGCCGCATCGACGGCGTGTTCGGCGATACCGCCGTGGTGAACGAATGGCTGAAAACCAATCCGCAGCTGGGCACCGCAACCGAGAAAGTGACCGATCCGCAGTACTTCGGTACGGGTCTGGGCATCGCGGTACGTCCGGATAACAAGGCCCTGCTGGAAAAACTGAACGGCGCGCTGAAAGCGATTAAAGCGGACGGTACGTATCAGAAAATCAGCGAGCAGTGGTTCCCGCAGTAATCTCAGAATGCTGAGTTAACAATCACCTATAAAAGGCTATGCCAGAGGCGTAGCCTTTTTAATTCGCTAACAGGCTGTTTTCAACACAGCGAAAACCTATTGAGCGCGAGGGAGGCCCCTGAACGGTTTCAGGTCTCATACTTCCTCTGGTAATGGTGTAACCCTCTCCGGCATCTCTGGGTAGTCCCCGGATAACCCGTTTATCACCTTTCTCTGGCCCCTGAGGATCTTGCTCAGGAGAATGACTGTAATAATCCGCCGCATACCAATCTTTGACCCAGTCAGCCCCATTTCCCTGAATATCATATAAACCGAGCGGATTCGGGGCATAATTTCCTACCGGACGGTTTTCCGTAGAGGGGGCGATGTTACGTTTGATGTCATTTTCGTAGTGATACCAGTTATCACTGTTGCCAAAAATCAGGAACTGACCTCGGCTGCGTGCTGCGTACTCCCACTGCGCTTCCGTTGGCAGGTCGGTGTGACGCTTGCTGACTTGACCCAGCCACCGGCAGTAGGCCTGCGCATCCTGCCAGTTAGCCGATGCTGGATAATTATAGCCAAGCGCAATTTTCAGTGAGGCATAATCTGAATCGCTATCATTGGCCGTCTTCCGAAAATAATCGTTCGGCTCCCGCCCCTGGATCTCCAGCCAGCGGTTAAATTCTCCCCACGTCACCCGGTACTTACTGATACGGAAATCAGACAATGTCACCCAGTGAAGCGGTTTATTGTCAGCATCTGCACTGAACGGCAGTTTCTCACCAATGAGAGCACCAAAATCACCCATCTGAAAACGGCCACCTTTCACTGTGACCATATTTTCCAGCGCCCTGTTAATCAGATCTGTCTGCTCAGTCTTCATTTTTTGATCATCCCGGCAGCCAGTCAGCACCAGAGTAATCAGTAATCCTGTCACACCATAGCCTGTATACGTCATGCTGTATCTCCATGCATGGAGTAAATCAGCCGCGTACAGCTATGGAGATACGTCGGCAGCACTTCTCTTAATGGTAAGGTAGACATATTGATGTGCCCTGGAGGGATAGCGGGGGCTTCTGGCAGGTGGAGGTAAAGGTTTCTCAGATTATCGGCATAATGGCTGGGTTCAATCGTGATGTTCCGCGCTGCGGGGACCAACGAACCAGCAAAACCATAGGTTTTGGGTGTCTCACCTTGTGCCAGAAAAGCAATGACCCTTTGTTCATTAATACGCCAGTTACTTTTTTCCTCTCCAGGCATTTTTGAAAGATGCTGCATTACATTTTCATATTCTCGCTGCGACTGTACCCAGCGAAGAGCATAAATAATGGCTCGTTTACGAGCGCTAAAAACAGCTCCGCCCTCACAGGTCGTCTCTTCATGACTCACTGGACTGGCGACATTATCCCAAAGGTTTGTATCAATCAGTGCAGCAATGGCTGCGCCTTTGCTCTCCGGCGGAGTAAACTTTAAACAATCTCCTTTTGTATTCAGTATGTTAGTCATCAGCGCCACGCGGGATTCTTTTTTATCCCAACTTTTTTTAAGTTCAGCGGCTATATTTCCCCCAGCATCAATCACACGATTGATCCCATACATCCCCACTAGTAACGGAATGGCGCAGAAAGCATAATAATCGTCCGCCATCATAATCTGCATCAGCCGGATATAATCCGCATTTCGCAGCATATAGGTCAGGCAGGGCATAAACTCAGACATGATTGCGGGACCGTCAACCTCAAAGCTCATCGAGCCTTTCCCCCCCGTCCCCCAGCACAACCCGCCGCCAACCTCTATACGCACCTTACCATCTTGCCATCTGAACTTAAGCTGCCCGCTAAGACCGCCACCAGCCTGAGCAGCCACCCCCACCCCAACCTTCGCCAACGTACTGTATTTTTCGTCGTGATCAGGATTGAGCCAGACCAGTGCACCAGACACATTCGCCCCGGCTTCTGCCCCGACAAATACGCCTAGCTCCGCCCCACCGCCTAAGGGCATATGCCCTTCTTTAGTAACGTCTATCTGCCGCCAAAATCCGTAACCCTCATCCGGCATAGCTTTTACAGGCAACCCTTTTGCCCGATCGCCAGTAATATTGACCCCCGCCTCTATACCCAGACTTGCCCCAACGCTCCCCGACAATGTCAGCTCAATATCAAAACGGAATGTACCGAGTATCCCCATTCCTCCACCGGGAATTTTCGCCGGATCTAACGGATAGCAAATTTTTACGCCGACATTACCCGGAAGGTGAAGCCTGCCGCTGCTTTTTGCCTCTGCAAGCGCAAGGTTGGCGTAAAAGCTGGTCTTACCGTGCAGCTCTGCTTTTGGCTTGTATTGTCCGGTGCGGATATCAATTTCGAACGGATTCAATAACCCCTTCATGCTCGCGCCATACGCCCAACGTAATAGCTGAGCCTGTGCATCAAATGCCATGCCAGAACCTTCATAAGGTGAATGTTTCAGGCTTCGGTTAAATTCTTGTGCCCATACGCTCCAGACGCCAGAGTTATCATCGAGCAGTTTCACTTCCCACGCTTTCATTGACGGCTTCAGTTTTGCTAGTTGTCCTTTTAGCTTTTCCGGGTCGATTTCATGGCGGGTATGGTTCTGGCCATCTTTGTCGGTATATTCAACCGCCCTTAAAAAGCTCTTACCGCCGCTTTTCTTTTCCGCGCTGTTCAATCTGTATCGGCGCCAGTGGCTACGAATTTTATTTGAGCGGACGTAGACATATTTGGTTCCGTTTTTCCCACCCATTACGTCTATAAGTTCCATCAGCCCAAGTGCGTTCTTTTTGCTATTTTCATCCAGTAATGTTGCGGCAGGGAGGTTTTCTGTAGGGGTCAATGCTGCAAGTTCGGCCCGTAAGGTCTGACAGGCTTCATCAAGATGTCGATACTCATCCTTCAACAGATTCTGAAAGCGATTACGCTCTGGTACATCGACCCAGCCCAGAGTAGTGACGTCTTTCTGGAGTTGCTCAATACGCTGTAACGCATCCGCTCTCTGCGCCAGGCAGTGAGTGAGTCGGTTACTTTCCTGCTCAAGTTCGTTCCAGTCGCATTGGTCAACTGCCAAAAGGGTTTCACTGTCGGGATGAAAATAAAGACGGGGATAAGAGGGGACAACGACTTCTTTGCAGACCCCGCCTGGGCGTGTCATCACGCTGTAGCATCCATCCCAGGGTATGACTTTTACAGTCATCACTAAATCCTTTTAGTTTGAGCGGTTATTCTCCTCTATCATACTTCCAACGAACACCATCTCAAAGCGGTACATAAAAACGAAAAATCGCTCCCTTTTGTGCCTCCATCAGCTTTATTCCGCCGCCGTGCAGCTCCAGCATACGTTTAACGATTAACAGCCCCAACCCGCCGCGATTCTCCCGCGATGCCTGGGTATTCAATGCCGACGGCCGCTGGAACAGATCGTCGCGCAGCGAGGAGTCCACGCCCGTTCCGCTGTCAGCCACTTCGACCTGAAGCCGTTCATTCTCCTGCCAGACCGCCAGACGAATTTCCCCACCAGATGGCGTATGGCGCATCGCGTTATCGAGCAGGTTGGTCACCACGCGTTCGATCATCGACACGTCGGCGTTAATCAGCGGCAGCGGTCCCGGCACGTCAATATGCAGATTCACTTCTCGTGTGCGGGCGGTGAGCTCAAACTTCTGCGCCACGTCGGAAATCAGCTCCCCCATCGCGAAACGCTCGCGCTGCGGCTTAATGCCGCCGTGCTCAAGGCGCGCCAGCTCGAACAGCTGCTGCGAAAGATGACGGACTTTTTGTCCCTGACGCAGCGCGGTGGCGAGATACTGCTGGTGCTCCTGCGGCGTCAGCGTGGCGGCTTTTAGCGACAGGGTTTCCAGATAGCCCAGCAGCGAGGTCAGCGGCGTACGGAGATCGTGCGAAATGTTAGCGATAAACTCCCGGCGCTGGCGATCGCTGTCGGCCAGCTGGTCCCACTGGCGGGTAATTTTGCGCGCCAGCTCGATAAAGCTGTTGCGCAGGATCGCCACTTCATCCTTTGCAGCCGCGTCCGATGGCTGCGCCGCCAGCTGTCTGATAGCGCTGATGCTGTCCTGCTCCAGCCCGGCGAGCTCCACCGTCAGCTGTTTTACCGGGCGCGTGACCCAGTACCAGACCAGTAAACCTGCCAGCAGGCCAAACAACGCAACCCACAACAATGACCACAGCACCGTGCTCCACAGCGCCTTATGCCAGGCCATTTCCGCCAGGGCGTTTGACTCCTCGCCCTGCAAAATAATGTACAGGTAGCCCTTAAGCTCGCCGTCCTGCCGTAGCGGCGTGGCGCTAAAGACCTTTTTATTTTGACTGCGAGGATCGTCGCCCAGGATCGGTATGGCGGTACCGCTCAGGAAGGTCTGAACCGGGGCCAGATCGATTTTTTGTCGCTGAATGTGGCCCGGCGGTGCGGCATCGGCCAGGATATCGCCGTCCGGGGAGACAACATACAGCTCAACGCTCGGATTAAAGGTCATCAGCCGATCGAACAGCGGCTTGAGAGCCCTTCGGTCGACCCTGCCCTGCGCGTCCAGAATCGGTTCACGCTGGACTATCTGCTGCGCCAGCCCGCCCGACAGCCGCTGCACCATCGCGTTACCGTACTGCGTACTGGTGTAGAGCTGTACCGCGCAGGCGACGGTGGCGCAGAGCATCATCAGCAGGATGAACAGCAGCGTCAGACGCTGACTCAGGCTAAAGCGGCGCATCATGATTTGGCTCCGCAAATTTATAGCCCTTGCCCCAGACGGTGCGAATAATCTCCGGCTCGGCGGCGTCCTTCTCAATCTTGATGCGCAGGCGGTTGATATGGGTGTTAACGGTATGCTCATAGCCTTCGTGCTGATAGCCCCAGACCTGCTCCAGCAGCGCCAGACGAGAAAAGACCTCGCCAGGATGACGGGCAAAGAAGTAGAGCAGCTCGAATTCACGCGGAGTGAGATCCACCACCTGGCCGTGAAGCAGCACGCTGCGCGCCAGCGGATCGATGGTCAGACCGTGGGCCTGAATTTGACCGTCGGTTTGCACCTGCCCCATCGCCTGCTGGCGGCGGAACAGCGCTTTGATGCGCGCAATGAGTTCCTGCACCGAGAACGGCTTAGCCAGATAATCATCGGCGCCGGTTTCCAGCCCGGTAATGCGGTCGGTCTCGCTGCTGCGGGCGCTGATGATGATCACCGGCAGGTAGCGCGTCATCTGACGAATACGGCGGCAAATCTCCAGACCGTCAACGCTGGGCAGCATCAGGTCGAGGATCACCGCATCCCACGGCTGTTTTTCAAGACGCAGTAAGGCCTTGCCCCCGTCGGGCTCGTGGGTGATGGCATAGCCTTCGTCTTCTAAATTGAGTCGCAGAAGCGCCGCGATATCATGGTCGTCTTCCACCAGCAGGATCTGCTTCATGGGTAAGCCTTCAATCATTTCTTATGACGTAAGCTTACCTGATTTCGAGCGGGGGAAGAGTTCACATTTTGTTTAAGATTTCACGAGCAGCGTCAACACTTCATAATGCGCGGTATGCGGGAACATATCGAAAAGCTGAACGCGTTCAATGCGGTAGCCCGGCAGGCTAGCAATGTCTTTCGCCATGGTCTGGGCGTTACAGCTGGAATAGACGATGTACTCGGGCGCCATCTGGCTCAGGTAGTCGCACAGCGCCTTGCCGATGCCGCGGCGCGGCGGGTTGACCAGCACCAGCTCCGGCACGTTGCCCTGGCCGGTCGCAAACTGCGTGGAGTCCAGCGCCTGGAAGTGCAGATTCGTTAACCCCAGCCCGGCGGCAGACTGTTTCGCGCAGGCAATCGCTTCAGCAGAAATCTCTATTCCGGTGAGCTGCATCTCGGGCGTGGCGCAGTGCAGGCCAAAGCCGCCCACGCCGCAGAAGAGATCCCACATATGATGGATGTTTAACGCACGTACCCAGTCGCGGGCGGTGGCGTACAGGCTGCTAGCCACGGTTGGGTTAGTCTGGAAGAAGCTTTGCGGGCGGATCCACAGCGGCACGCCGTTGAAGTTTTCGGCCAGCGCGTGCTGGTCGGTGAAGAAAATCTCTTTCTCCCCTTCCATGATCGCCATATGCACCGGCTGAATATTTGCGGTAATGACCTTCAGCTGCGGCAGCTGTTCCTGCAGCCACGGCAGCGCCGCGCGCAGCTGCTCGAGCTTGGCTTCCGAACGCAGCACGAAGCGCAGCATCATGCCGCCGTCGAGTTGGCTTTCCGTCAGCAGAAGGTATTTCAGCTCGCCGCGCCTGCGGGCAACGCTGTAGGGCGTTAACCCCGCGCGCGCGATAAATGGTTTCAGCGCGGCAAAGACGGGCTCAAACGAGGCGGGATACAGCGGGCAGTCGGTTAAATCTTCCGGCGTGCCGTCGCGGTGCAGCATCCCCAGCAGCGGTTTTTCAACGCTGCCGCTGACCACCATTTTGGCTTTATTACGAAAGCCCAGCTCCGGGCCGCTGACGGGTGCGCACCACTCGCCCACCGCGTGTGCTGCCAGCAGCTGTTGCAGGTCGGCCATTTTGGCGGTGAGTTGTTGAGAAACCGGCTGTTCTATCCACTGACAGGAGCGGCAGCGTCCGGCGTCATAGAGTGCGCACTGCATATGAAAACCTTAAGAATCACGAGGGCTGCGATTATACACATTATTGCAGGCGGAAGAACCGCCGGCTTGAGGCCGGAACGAAGAGTAGACAGAGCACCAGCATATCCGGAAGTTTTTGCATAAACAGCGCGCGCAGGATCTCGCGCTTGGATTCCCCGGCAATGCTGAACAGCTCCGGGTAGCCGTATCCCAGAGAGGCGGCCCACAGATAGCTGGCGGCGGTAATTTGCGTCAGCAGATAGACCCAGCGCGCCCAGCTGCGCCCTTTGACCAGCGAAAACGCGCAGTAGATCTCGATAAACACCAGCACCAGGCTGCTCAAAAAGACCAGCGTCAGATTCCACGTCTGCACGCTGCGGTGAATGAATTCACCGATGCCGCGCACGCCCAGGGTGTTCAGGATCATCAGCACGTCCAGGCAGCGGATCATAATAATGGCGAGCGCCGCCACCTGAACCAGAGCAGGTACGTTAGGACGCGCGTGCGTAGTACGTGATTTTTTTAATAATCCCAATGTTTTACTTCCCTGAAAAACAGTGCCGCGTCATGCGCGGCACTTCACTGGAAATTTTAAATCCTTCAGCCGCGTCTTGCACGCTGGATATCGCGCACGCGCTGCTTTTCCGCGCGCGCCATCAAATACCAGGCGATAAATCCGACAATTCCGACCACGCCGAGGATGATGGAAGCCAGAGCGTTAATCTCCGGGTTGACCCCCATGCGCACGCTGGAGAAGACCAGCATCGGCAGCGTCGTCGCGCCCGGCCCGGAGACAAAGCTGGCGATAACCAGATCGTCCAGCGACAGCGTAAACGCCAGCAGCCAGCCGGAGATCACCGCCGGCATAATCATCGGCAGGGTAATGATGAAAAAGACCTTCAGCGGCGTCGCGCCAAGATCCATCGCCGCCTCTTCAATGGAGCGATCCAGCTCGCGCAGGCGCGAGGAGATCACTACCGCCACGTAGGCCGTACAGAAGGTGACGTGCGCCAGCCAGATGGTGAGCATGCCGCGATCCGCCGGCCAGCCGATGGCGTGCGCCAGGGCCACGAACAGCAGCAGCAGCGCGAGTCCGGTGATCACGTCCGGCATAACCAGCGGCGCGGTGATCATAAAGGCGAACCCGTTTGAACCGCGAAAACGCCCGAAGCGCACCATCACCAGCGCGGCGATCGTGCCCAGCACCGACGCCATTGTCGCCGCCAGGGCGGCAATCGTCAGGCTCAGCCCCACCGCGCTCATCATCGCATCGTCGTGGAACAGCTCGCTGTACCAGCGCGTCGACCAGCCCGCCCAGACCGTTACCAGCTTAGAGCTGTTGAACGAGTAGATCACCAGCATCAGCATCGGCGCATACAGGAAGGTAAAGCCAATAACCAGGATCGCTATTCGCCACGGGGAGCGCACTACCGGTAAGTTGTTCATCCGTGATCTCCCATCTGTTTCTGCTGATGCTTGTGGAACCACATGATCGGCACGATCAGCAGCAGTAGCATCACGATCGCCACCGCCGAGGCCACCGGCCAGTCGCGGTTATTGAAGAACTCCTGCCACAGCACGCGGCCAATCATGATGCTGTCCGGGCCGCCGAGCAGTTCCGGGATCACAAACTCCCCGACCGCCGGGATAAAGACCAGCATTGACCCGGCGATAATGCCGCCTTTGGTCAGCGGGACAATGACGCTGAAGAAGGTTTTTAACGGGCGGGCGCCGAGATCGAGCGACGCTTCCACCAGCGAATAATCAATGCGCGTCAGGGCCGTATAGATCGGCAGCACCATAAACGGCAGATAGGCGTACACAATGCCGATATAGACCGCGAGGTTGGTGTGCAGGATCGTCAGCGGCTGATCGATAACCCCAAGCCACATGAGAAAGTTATTCAGCACGCCGTTGTTTTTCAGGATCCCCATCCAGGCATAAACGCGGATCAGGAACGAGGTCCACGACGGCAGGATAACCAGCAGCAGCAGGATGTTACGCGTCGACGGTTTGCTGTGCGCCACCGCCCACGCCAGCGGGTAGCCCATCACCAGACAGCAGAGCGTCGAGATCGCCGCCACCTGCAGCGACTGCAGATAGGCTTCGAAATAGAGCGGGTCGTCGGTGAGCTGCAGGAAGTTGCCGAGGTTAAGCGTCAGCGTAAGCTGCCCGTCGGCCCAGTCCAGCAGGTTGGTATAGGGCGGGATCGCCCGCGCCATTTCCGCCAGGCTTATCTTGAAAACAATCAGGAACGGCAGCAGGAACAGAAGGATCAGCCACACGTACGGCATGGCGATCACCAGCTTGCGGCCGTGTTTCATCTGCATGCGCGTCAGCCACTGGGCAAGGCCGCCCGGCTTTTCTGCGCGGGCTGGAGGTTCAAGTGCACTCATTTGCCGCTCCTTATACCGTCAGCACGACGCAACTGTCAGCGTCCCAGCACAGGCGCACTTCGTCACCCCAGGTCGGCTGCCCCTTGCGGTAGCGATGTTCGTTCTGTAGCTGCGCGCTGAGCATCTGCCCGCTTTTCAGCCGCACGTGGTAGATGGACAGGTCTCCCAGATAGGCAATGTGCACCACTTCGCCCACGGCAAAGTTATAGCCATCGGCAGGCGGATCCTCGCAGAGCATGATTTTCTCCGGACGCAGCGCGACGTAGACCGGCACGTTATCCACCACCGAGTTGTCAGGATCGACCTTAAGCGGATGCTGCAGCCCCGGCGATTCGATGACCAGGCCATCCTCCTGACGATCTTTCAGCAGCCCTTCGAAAACGTTGACCGAGCCGATAAACTCCGCGCTGTAGCGGGTCGTCGGGTGCTCATAAATCTCTTCCGGCTCGCCGATCTGCACGAACTTCCCGCGGTTCATGATCGCGATGCGTCCGGCCATGGTCATCGCCTCTTCCTGGTCGTGGGTGACCATCACGCAGGTCACCCCCACGCGCTCCAGGATATCCACCACTTCGAGCTGCATACGGTCGCGCAGTTTTTTATCCAGCGCGCCCATCGGCTCATCGAGCAGCAGCAGTTTCGGGCGTTTTGCCAGACTGCGGGCCAGGGCCACGCGCTGGCGCTGGCCGCCGGAGAGCTGGTGCGGTTTGCGCTTCGCGAACTCCTGCATGTGCACCAGACTCAGCATTTCGGCCACGCGCGCGTTAATTTCGGCCTTCGGCAGCTTGTCCTGCTTCAGGCCAAAGGCGATGTTCTGCTCCACCGTCATGTGCGGGAACAGCGCGTAGGACTGGAACATCATGTTAATCGGGCGCTGATACGGCGGCACGCTGGAGAGGTCCACGCCATCGAGCATGATTTGCCCGGCGGTGGGCTGTTCAAAACCGGCCAGCATACGCAGCAGGGTCGATTTACCGCAGCCAGAAGCCCCCAGAAGGGCAAAAATTTCGCCTTTATAGATAGTCAGGCTGACGTCATCCACGGCATGCTGACCATCGAAAGATTTGGTGAGGTTACGAATTTCAAGAAGCGGGGTCAGCGCTTTACGGACTTTCGCCTGCGGGCGGGGGATCGCGTCATTCACGGGGTGTTCTCCGGCATAGATCAGTACTGGTGCAAACGCACCGTCAGGGTGCGCATCGCCGGGCGGCGCTAACGCTTGCCCGGCCTACGGGTTGTAAAGGCCCGGTAAGCGATAGCGCCACCGGGCAACAATACCCAACGCCGTTATTTACCGCTTTTCACCTTTGTCCACGCGCGGGTACGCACGCGGTCAATTTTTGGATCCTGAACTTTCAGGGTGAAGAGCTTGGCGAACACATCCGCTGGCGGATAGATAGCCGGGTTATTACGGATTTCTTCGCTCACCAGCGGCAGGGAGGCCTTGTTACCGTTCGCGTAGTAAACGTGGTCACTGATGTGGGCGATCACCTCAGGACGCATCAGGTAGTTGAGGAACTGATACGCTTCGTCCTTGTTCTTCGCATCAGCCGGCATCGCGAAGACGTCAAAGAAGGCCAGCGCCCCCTCTTTCGGAATGAAGTAAGAGACGTTCACGCCGTTTTTCGCCTCTTTCGCGCGGTTAGCCGCCTGCCACACGTCTCCAGCCCAGCCGATCGCGACGCAGATGTCGCCGTTAGCCAGATCGTTAATGTACTGAGACGAGTGGAAGTAACGAATGTTTGGACGCAGCTTCAGCAGCAGATCGGTCGCCGGGCCGGTGTAATCATCGGCTTTACTGCTGTTCGGGTCTTTGCCCAGGTAGTTCAGCACGGTCGCGAAAATCTCTTCCGGCGCATCGAGGAAGGAGACGCCGCAGCTTTTCAGCTTCTCAAGGTTTTCTGGCTTCAGCACCACGTCCCAGCTGTCCAGCTTGACGTCCGGGCCCAGCACCGCTTTGACTTTATCCACGTTGTAGCCGATACCGGTGGTCGCCCACAGGTAAGGCATCGCGTATTTGTTGTCCGGGTCATGCTTCGCCACCAGCTTCAGCACTTCCGGATCGAGGTTTTTCCAGTTCGGTAACTTGCTCTTGTCCAGAGGCTGGAAGACGCCTGCCGTCAGCTGACGCTCCAGGAAGCTTGCAGAAGGCACCACGAGATCAAACCCGGTGCTGCCCGCCATCAGTTTTCCTTCCAGCACTTCGTTGGAATCGAATACGTCGTAGACCACTTTAATGCCGGTCTCTTTTTCAAAATTCGCCACAGTGTCCGGCGCAATATAGTCAGACCAGTTGTAAACGTGCAGCGTTTTTTGTTCCGCAGCGAGCGAGCCGGCAGAGACGGCCATCAGAGCACCCGCAACCAGACCCGATAACCATTTTTTATTCAAGGCGATCATATCTTTATTCCTTCTGAAAGCTCGTTAACAAACGAACTAAAACTGTGCAATCTGAAGATATGCAATAATCATGCATAGTTTGTCGCTCTGCCCAAAATAAAAAGAAACCTCTTTACCCGGCAGCTTCCGCTCGCTTTTTTAAGCATCGCAAGAATAACTGTAGCCCGTGTCTCCGGCTATAGCCCAGACGAAAAAACGCCTTTTATCAATTTTTTATGCAGGTTAAGTCTACGTGATAAGCCGAAACGGCCTTCAGGGAGGTGAAAAACTCTTTAAAGAAAGGTTAAAAGCAGCAGAAAAAATGGCCTTCTGCAGCCGCTATGGCAGCGACTGCGCAAAAGTCAGACAGGCTTAGTGAAGAAAATTGGGAGATGCATCATTATTCTCTGCATCATCTTCCGCGCTATACAGCAGATGGTGTGCATTGGCTTCCATCATGACCATGGAAATTTGCTCTTCGCTCAAGCGCATAAACCAGGAGAACTGCTTGAACGACAGCCCGGCACCGGAGAATAAAGACTGGCAAACGACCAGTTTTGGCAGATTATCATCCTGTATGTCGAGAAATGCTTTCACCGTCAAAGAACTGGCGTTGATCGCTGACAGGTCGGAGGCCAGCGCCAGTAGCGCGGACGGCTTCACTTCGGCCAGCGCCGAGAAAAGGATGACGTCGTTAATGAGATCGATTTTGGCATCGAAAATGCCGTCGAAATTCTGCATATGAGGCAGATGCAGCGCCTGGCAGGAATCGCATTCGAAGAACGTAATTCCGGCATCATCAAGCCATTGACGTAACGTATCCAGTGTTGGTACGACCTGTAAATCCATCGCTGTGCAGCCTCTTCAATATAATCTGTGCATAGGGTACGCAAAAAGTGCGTTCAATACCATTTAACCGCCCGTTTTCAGACAGTAGCCCGGCGTGGCATGACGCTCGATCCATGCGATCATTTTACCCGCAATATCGACTCCTGTGGTTTTTTCCACGCCTTCCAGCCCCGGCGAGGCGTTCACCTCCATGACCAGCGGCCCGCGCGTCGCCCGCAGAAGGTCTACGCCCGCCACGTCCAGCCCCAGGGTTTGCGCCGCTTTCACGGCAATTTCCCGTTCGCGATCGCTGATATCCGCGATTCTTGCAATGCCGCCCCGGTGAAGGTTAGAGCGGAAATCGCCCTCTTTCGCCTGGCGCTCAATGGCCGCCACCACCTCATTGCCGACCACGAAGCAGCGAATATCGCGCCCTTTAGCCTCTTCGATGTACTCCTGCACCAGGATGTGCGCATTGAGGCCCCTAAAGGCGTCAATCACGCTCTCCGCCGCCTGACGCGTTTCCGCCAGCACCACGCCAATGCCCTGCGTACCTTCCACCAGCTTAATCACCAAAGGCGCGCCGCCCACCATGTCGATCAGATCGCTGGTGTCGTCCGGTGAATGGGCAATCCCCGTGACGGGGAGATCGATCCCCTGACGGGCGAGGAGCTGCAGCGAGCGCAGCTTGTCGCGGGCGCGGGAAATGGCGACGGATTCGTTGAGCGGATAGCTGCCCAGCATCTCGAACTGGCGCAGCGCGGCGGTGCCGTAATAGGTTATCTGGGAGCCGATGCGCGGGATCACGGCATCAAAGTGCGGCAGCTTGCGGCCTTTGTAGTGAATCGACGAGGCGGCCGGGTCAATGTTCATATAGCAGGACATCGGGTCGAGGATCTCAACCTGATGCCCGCGTTTCGCCGCCGCGTCTCGCAGGCGCTTACATGAATAGAGCGTTCCATCCCGGGACAATATGGCAATTTTCACCCTGCACCTCTCTGAAGACATGGAAAAAGCCTGCATATCATATACGCAGGCAGGCGCAGGCGGAATGGACTATCGCGTCGCCCAGCCCTGTTTGTGCAGGTAATCAAGAATAAACGGGCGGTTTTCTTTAATGATGGTGCGACGAATATGGTCAGTCCAGGTATCGCGACGGTTATTGCTGCCGCGCGTCAGGTAGTAGTTCGCCAGTTCTTCATCATATTGATTCAGGACGTCCTGATCGACCGGCTGGTAGTGGTTTTCGTGCACCAGCATGGCGGCAGGAATGCGCGGCTTCAGATCCGGGTTATCCGCAGGCCAGCCGAGGCACAGGCCGAACAGCGGCAGAACGTGTTTTGGCAGCTTCAGCAGCTCGGTCACGCTTTCAATGTTGTTACGCAGGCCACCGATGTAGACACCGCCCAAACCCAGCGACTCCGCCGCCGTAAAGGCGTTTTGCGCCATCAGTGCGGTATCCACCACGCCCAGCAGCAGCTGTTCGGCCAGCCCCAGCTCTGCCTCAGGGCAGATCTGCAGGTGGCGGTTAAAGTCGGCGCAGAACACCCAGAACTCCGCGGCCTGGGCCACATGCTTCTGCCCGCCGGTCAGCGTGACCAACTGTTCACGCATGGCCGGATCGGTGATGCGGATAATCGAGCTGCACTGCAGGAAGCTGGAGCTGGAGGTCGCCCTGGCGCTGTTAATAATCGCTTCGCGCTGCGCCTCGGTAATCGGCTCGTCGGTGAAGTGGCGGATGGAACGGTGGGATGTGAGCAGGTCTATGGTTGGCGTCATCTTGTCTCTCTTTGTCTTGCTTAAACCGTATGGCAGCCAGTATAGGCAATGATTTGCGCGGTGTAATTGGCGAAACATAGCCTTACTGTATCAAAGCGACAGGCGAAACCTTCTTTAATGGCGGCAGGTTATCGGGCACTATATGTCCTATTCGCCGTCAGGCTTGTTTTTTGAGGAGAGAGAAATGTTTGCAGTAATTTTTGGTCGTCCAGGGTGCCCTTACTGTGTGCGCGCGAAAGAGCTGGCTGAGAAACTGACCGAAGAGCGCGATGACTTCAACTTCCGCTACGTGGATATCCACGCGGAAGGCATCACCAAAGCGGATCTTGAAAAAACCGTCGGCAAGCCGGTTGAAACCGTACCGCAGATCTTCCTCGATCAGAAACACATCGGCGGTTGCACTGACTTTGAAGCTTACGCCAAAGAGCATCTGGGCCTGTTTGCCGCTCAGTAATGCGAAGACGCCCTCACCCTGAGGGCGTTTTTAATTATGGTGCCGTCGATGCTTAATCAGACTGCACACAAACAAATAGCACAGCGCGCCGAGGGCGCACCAGAAGACGCCGCTCAGCAACCACGCCAGCTCCTGCCAGAAACTTCGCGTTGATACATACAGCATGCGCATCAGCAGCAGACACAGCGGTGCCGCCAGCATTGCGCCAATAAGCGGCTTGACCACCTCCCCTTTACGGGAAAGAAAACTGGCAGCCGCTCCCGGCAGGGTAAAAAAGAGCAGTCCCAGCTCCGGATGTCCGGCAGCCCTGAATGCCCCTTTCACATTAAAAGCGAGCGACATGCACACGACGGTAAACAGCAAAAAGCAGCTGATCACCCCCGCCCAGTTTCGTTTAATGTTCAAACTATCCTCCTGACTTATCTCTATCAAATACACCTTCGTCGGGTAGACGCCCAGTCAGATAAAGCAGTGCGGCAATCCTTGCCAAAGTACGCACAGGGTGATGCGATAATAGGTAGCTGTCAGTAGCTAATACGATTAAACTATCGGCCAGCTAATGTTTTAGGGAATAAATAAGGTAACAGGGAGGGTTGAACGCGTTCCCTGGCCCAGAAAACAGTAGCCCAAATAGTCCTTTCATTCAACAACTTACTGGTAAACAAGAAGTTAGCCTCCGTGAATATAAACGTCGCAGACTTGTTAAATGGGAATTACATCCTGTTATTATTTGTGGTACTGGCGCTGGGCCTTTGCCTGGGTAAATTGCGCCTGGGTTCAGTTCAACTTGGTAATTCCATTGGCGTTTTAGTCGTCTCCTTATTATTAGGTCAACAGCACTTCAGCATTAACACGGACGCGCTCAACTTAGGTTTTATGCTGTTTATTTTTTGTGTTGGCGTGGAAGCGGGACCGAACTTTTTTTCAATTTTCTTCCGCGACGGCAAAAATTATCTGATGCTGGCGCTGGTGATGGTCGGCAGCGCGCTGCTGATCGCGTTAGGGCTGGGTAAACTGTTTGGCTGGGATATCGGGTTAACGGCCGGTATGCTGGCAGGCTCCATGACCTCCACTCCCGTGCTCGTGGGTGCCGGTGATACCCTGCGTCATTCCGGCATGGCCGGCGCACAACTTTCTGCCGCACTCGACCACCTGAGCCTGGGCTATGCCCTGACCTATCTGATTGGTCTGGTGAGCCTCATTGTCGGCGCGCGCTATCTGCCAAAACTGCAGCATCAGGATCTGCAGACCAGCGCCCAGCAAATCGCCCGCGAGCGCGGTCTGGATACCGATTCCAAACGTAAAGTCTATCTCCCGGTGATCCGCGCCTATCGCGTTGGGCCAGAGCTGGTGGCATGGGCAGACGGCAAAAATCTGCGCGAGCTGGGAATTTACCGCCAGACGGGCTGCTATATCGAACGTATCCGCCGCAACGGCATTCTGGCGAACCCGGACGGCGACGCGGTGCTGCAGATGGGCGACGACATCGCGCTGGTGGGTTACCCGGACGCCCACGCCCGTCTCGACCCGAGCTTCCGTAACGGCAAAGAGGTGTTCGACCGAGACCTGCTCGACATGCGTATCGTCACCGAAGAGATCGTGGTGAAAAACCATAACGCCGTGGGCCGCCGTCTGGCGCAGCTGAAGCTGACCGACCACGGCTGCTTCCTCAACCGCGTGATCCGCAGCCAGATTGAGATGCCTATCGACGACAACGTCGTGCTCAACAAAGGCGACGTACTGCAGGTCAGCGGCGACGCACGACGCGTGAAAACCGTTGCCGACCGCATCGGCTTTATCTCCATCCACAGCCAGGTCACCGACCTGCTGGCCTTCTGCGCCTTCTTTATCGTTGGCCTGATGATCGGAATGATTACCTTCCAGTTCAGCAACTTTAGCTTCGGCATCGGTAACGCCGCCGGGCTGCTGTTTGCCGGGATCATGCTGGGCTTCCTGCGAGCCAACCACCCAACCTTCGGCTACATTCCGCAGGGCGCACTGAACATGGTGAAAGAGTTCGGTCTGATGGTCTTTATGGCGGGCGTGGGCTTAAGCGCGGGAAGCGGTATCGGCCACAGCCTGGGCGCCGTCGGCTGGCAGATGCTGTTGTCCGGACTGATCGTCAGCCTGGTGCCGGTCATTATCTGCTTCCTGTTCGGCGCCTACGTGCTGCGCATGAACCGCGCCCTGCTCTTTGGGGCAATGATGGGCGCGCGTACCTGTGCGCCAGCCATGGAAATCATCAGCGATACCGCACGCAGCAACATCCCGGCGCTGGGCTATGCGGGCACATATGCTATCGCTAACGTGCTGCTGACGCTGGCGGGTACGCTGATCGTTATCATCTGGCCTGGACTCGGATAACTCCTAAGTTTGCGCGCGGGGAAAATATTTTCGTTACGCGCAGAACTTTTTTATCAGGGGGCAGTCATAACTAGTGCCACTGCTTTTCTTTGATGTCCCCAATTTGTGGAGCCCATCAACCCCGCCGTTTTGGTTCAAGGTTGATGGGTTTTTTGTTGCCTTAAATTCACCTTCCTCTATTCTTTTCTTCTCTCTTGCCACCAAAACACATATGATTAAACATATATAAAATCACACCTGCAGGAAATCCCATGCTCCACCCGCTCCAGCTCTTCAAAACCCTCTCCGACGAAACGCGGCTCGCCATCGTCATGCTGCTCCGCGAAGCGGGCGAGCTATGCGTCTGCGATCTCTGCTCCGCAACCACCGAGTCGCAGCCTAAAGTCTCCCGCCACATGGGGCTGCTGCGCGAGTCCGGGCTGGTTATCGATCGCCGTGAAGGGAAATGGGTCCATTACCGTCTCTCTCCCAACATGCCTGCGTGGGCGGCAGTCGTTATCGACAACAGCTGGAACTGCCTGCGGGAAGAGACGCGCATGAAGCTGAAAAATCGACTTTCAGGCTCGTGTTGATAACAATACATTCACAAAAACAGATATAACGGAGTAAGCGATGTTTCTGGCAGGAGCGATTTTTTTATTCACATTGGTACTGGTCATCTGGCAGCCCAGGGGACTCAGTATCGGCTGGAGCGCAACCATCGGTGCCGTGCTGGCGCTGGCCAGCGGCGTGATTCACATTAACGATATACCTGTGGTGTGGAATATCGTCTGGAACGCTACGGCGACGTTCATTGCCGTCATTATCATCAGCCTGCTGCTGGACGAGTCCGGCTTTTTCGAGTGGGCGGCGCTGCACGTCGCCCGCTGGGGGAACGGTCGCGGGCGATTGCTGTTTACTTATATCGTGCTGCTGGGTGCAGCCGTGGCGGCGCTGTTTGCCAATGACGGCGCGGCGCTGATCCTGACGCCTATCGTCATCGCCATGCTGCTCGCGCTGGGGTTCAGCAAGCAGGCCACGCTGGCGTTTGTGATGGCGGCGGGCTTCATCGCCGATACCGCCAGCCTGCCGCTGATTGTGTCCAACCTGGTCAACATCGTGTCGGCAGACTTCTTTAAGCTGGGGTTCAGCGAATACGCTTCGGTAATGATCCCGGTGGATATCGCCGCGATTGCCGCAACTCTGGTCATGCTGCATCTGTTCTTTCGCAAGGAAATCCCCCCGAAATATGACCTGGCAAAACTCCGCGAGCCCACTCGGGCCATTCACGATCTCCCGACGTTCAGAACGGGCTGGATTGTGCTGCTGCTACTTCTCGTCGGCTTCTTCGTGCTTGAACCGCTCGGCATTCCTGTCAGCGCCATTGCGACCGTCGGCGCGCTGATTTTATTCGCCGTCGCAAAACGCGGACATGCGATAAACACCGGAAAAGTGCTGCGCGGCGCACCGTGGCAAATCGTCATCTTCTCGCTGGGGATGTATCTGGTTGTGTACGGCCTGCGCAATGCCGGGCTGACGGAATATCTCTCAGGCGTACTGGATAGCCTGGCCGGACACGGTCTGTGGGCCACCACGCTGGGAACCGGGTTCATCACTGCGTTTCTGTCATCCATAATGAACAATATGCCCACCGTGCTGATTGGCGCGCTCTCCATCGAGGGCAGTACGGCGACAGGATTGATTAAGGAAGCGATGATTTACGCCAACGTGATTGGCTGCGATCTGGGGCCGAAAATCACGCCTATCGGCAGCCTCGCCACCCTGCTCTGGCTCCACGTGCTGGCGCAGAAGAACATGACGATCACCTGGGGCTACTATTTCCGGACGGGCATCGTTATGACGCTGCCGGTCCTGTTTGTGACGCTCGCCGCGCTGGCGCTACGTCTCTCCTTCACACTGTAATGAGCCACTGATATGAGCCACATCACCATTTATCACAACCCGGCCTGCGGAACCTCGCGCAACACGCTGGAGATGATCCGCAACAGCGGCGCCGAGCCAGAGATTATCCTCTATCTGGAAACCCCGCCGTCGCGCGATACGCTGACCGCTCTGATTGCCGAGATGGGCATTTCAGTGCGAGATCTGCTGCGTAAAAACGTGGAGCCCTATGAACAGTTCGGCCTTGCTGAAGATAACTTCACCGACGACCAGCTTATTGATTTTATGCTGCAACACCCGATCCTGATTAACCGTCCGATCGTGGTGACGCCGCTGGGCACCCGCCTGTGCCGCCCGTCTGAAGTCGTCCTCGACATCCTGCCGGATGCGCAGAAAGGGGCGTTTACGAAAGAGGATGGCGAAGCGGTGGTGGACGCCAGCGGGAAAAAAATCGAACACAGGTAAAACTGGCAGGGCGAGTGTTACCTAAGGATTCCCCTCGCCCGCAATTCTCCCCACCATCGCCCGGATCTCTTCGCGGGTTAACGGCGCCCGGTCGGTCACGTAGTGCAGCGTCATCCCTTCAATAAACGCGTCCAGCGCGCGGGTGGTCACCGGGTCGAACCACTGCTCCAGCGTGGTCTGGCTCATCTTCATCCAGTCCTGCATCACCGTTTTGAGCGCCGCGCTGCGGTGCATAAAGGCATAGAGCTGATACATCAGCGCCATGTTGTGCGGCGTGGTCACCTGCGAGCTGTGGATCAACGTGGTGATGGATTCGCACGCCATTTCCGGCCCTGTGACGCCCGCGAAGAAATCCCGGTACTGCTTCGACATCTGGCGGGTAAACCACGTGAAGGCCTCCTCCAGCAGCGGCTCCATACCGTCGAAATAGTAGGTCATCGACCCCAGCGGCACGCCCGCGCAGGTGGCGATTTTACGGTGCGTGACGGCGTGAATGCCGTGTTCGGCGATGGTATCGAGCGTTGCCTGCAGGATCTTCTCCCGGCGATGCGGATCGTTCGGTGGTCTGCTCATAAATTCCTCACGTGGTTTGTGTACAAATGTACACAAACTTGCTAGTGTTGTCGCTATTGTTGTACTTCTGGTGCTATCCCGATGACGCTGACCTCTCCCCGTAAAGCCCTGCAGCGACGCCTGTGGGCGCTGTTTATGTTCTTCTTCATTCCCGGCCTGCTGATGGCCTCCTGGGCCACGCGCACCCCCGCCATTCGCGATATTTTGTCCGTCTCTACCGCCGAGATGGGCATCGTGCTGTTCGGCCTGTCGATAGGCTCCATGAGCGGCATTCTCTGCTCCGCGTGGCTGGTAAAGCGCTTCGGTACGCGAGCGGTGATCCGCACCACCATGTGCTTTGCCGTGTTCGGGATGGGAATATTAAGCGTGGCGCTGTGGTTTGCCTCGCCGGTGCTGTTCGCCCTGGGCCTGACGGTATTTGGCGGCAGCTTCGGTTCGGCGGAAGTTGCTATCAACGTGGAAGGGGCGGCGGTCGAACGTGAGATGAATAAAACCGTGCTGCCAATGATGCACGGTTTTTACAGCCTCGGCACGCTGGCCGGTGCGGGCGTGGGGATGGCATTGACGGCCACCGGCGTGAGCGCGAATCTGCATATCCTGCTGGCGGCGCTGGTGTGCATCATTCCGATCCTGACCGGCATCCGGGCCATCCCGGACGGCACCGGTAAGAACTCCGCTGACGAACAGCACTCGGCTGAAAAAGGGCTGCCCTTCTACCGCGACTTCCAGCTGATGCTGATCGGCGTGGTGGTGCTGGCGATGGCGTTCGCCGAAGGTTCCGCCAACGACTGGCTGCCGCTGCTGATGGTGGACGGTCACGGCTTTAGCCCGACCTCCGGCTCGCTGATTTACGCCGGGTTTACGCTGGGGATGACCGTCGGGCGCTTCACCGGCGGCTGGTTTATCGACCGCTACAGCCGCGTGGCGGTGGTGCGCGCCAGCGCCCTGCTGGGCGGCCTGGGTATCGCGATGATCATCTTTGTGGATGTGGACTGGATTGCCGGCGTCTCGGTGATCCTCTGGGGGCTGGGCGCGTCCCTCGGCTTCCCGCTGACCATTTCAGCCGCCAGCGATACCGGCCCGGATGCCCCGACGCGCGTCAGCGTGGTGGCAACCACGGGCTATCTCGCCTTCCTGGTCGGGCCGCCGCTGCTCGGCTTCCTCGGCGAGCACTACGGGCTGCGCAGCGCCATGCTGGTGGTGTTAGGGTTGGTCATTATCGCCGCGCTGGTGGCGCGCGCGGTGGCAAAGCCGGAAACAAATCAAACGACACTGGAGAAGGGATATGAGCGTTAAACTGATCGCCGTCGACATGGATGGCACTTTTCTGAGCGATGCCAAGACCTATAATCGGCCGCGCTTTCTGGCGCAGTATGCCCGCATGAAGGCGCAAGGCATTCGCTTCGTGGTCGCCAGCGGCAACCAGTATTACCAGCTGATCTCCTTTTTCCCGGAGATTGCGCATGAAATTGCGTTCGTCGCCGAAAACGGCGGCTGGGTCGTAAGCGAAGGTGAAGATGTTTTTAACGGCGAACTGTCGAAAGCCCATTTCGAGACCGTCGCGAACGTGTTAAACGAGGTTACGGGCATTGAGATTATCGCCTGCGGGAAAAGCAGCGCGTACACGCTGAAATGCTATGACGAGGGCTTTAAGGAGATCGCGGCGAAGTACTATCACCGTCTGGAAATGGTGAGTAATTTCGACAACCTGAACGATATTTTCTTCAAGTTCGGACTCAACGTGTCTGACGATGAAATTCCGCGTATTCAGGCGCTGCTGCATGAAAAGCTGAGTGACATCATGGTCCCCGTCACCACCGGCCACGGCAGTATCGACCTGATCATCCCCGGCGTGCATAAAGCCAACGGCCTGCGGATCCTGCAAAAGCGCTGGGGCATTGACGATAGCGAAGTGGTGGCCTTCGGCGACAGCGGCAACGACGTGGAGATGCTGCGCCAGTCCGGTTTCAGCTTTGCGATGGCGAATGCCAGACCGCATATCAAAGCGGCAGCGCGTTTTGAAGCGCCGCATAATAATGATGAAGGCGTTTTAAACGTGATTGAGAAGGTGTTGAACGGGGAGGCACCGTTTAATTGACCGGTGCGGTCTGGTGCCCTCACCCTAGCCCTCTCCCACAGGGAGAGGGGACTGTTCCGTGCTCGCCAACAGGAAGAGGGAATAAACAGGTTAAGGTTGCAGGGCGTTCCCGACGCGTTTGTCTTTCAGGAACACCACCATCAGGCCAACCCACAGCACGCCGTTGGCGAGGTTAAACAGGCTGAACAGCCCGTTGCCGCCCATCGCGTAGGCATGCTTGCTCACTTCGATACCGACGGTAAAAATCAGCATCTGCAGCATCCCCATCGCAGCTGACACCGTGCCTTTACTCATCTCGCTGGCAAACAGCGTCAGGCGCACCAGCCCGGCGTTGGCCACGCCAATCCCGAAGGCATAAAGACTGAGCCCCGCCGTCATCCACAGGTAGGCGTGGGATGACGCGACGGTAGCCACCGCAGCCAGAATCAGCCCTGCCGCAATCGGCCAGCCGCCCATGATAATCAGCGAACGCACGGTGCGTCGTGACGTCAAACGTGCCAGCACCAGGTTCCCGATAATCAGCGCGCCAAAGATCGGCACCTGCAGCAGGCCATACTCGTAGCTGCTGAGCTTTTCACCGCTGATGATAATGACCGGCGACTGCGCGATCCACGCCAGCAGCGGCAGGCTAACGAACCCGGTCGCCAGCGCGCCCGCCACAAAGCGGCCGTTCTTCAGCACCTCTTTGTAATCCCGACCCAGCTCTTTCAGCGAGAGTTTCTCGCCGATGCGGGTGGCCGTTTCCGGCATCGCCCGGTGCAGGCCAAAGAACGCGAAGGCGGCGAGAACCGCAAAGAGCACAAACATCCCTTCCCACGGCGCAACGTGCACCCACGCGGCACCCACCAGCGGCCCGAGTAAGGGGGCGATCAGCGCCACGTTCGCCATCAGCGCGGTAATTTTGATACACACCGCCTCTTCAAACGACTCCTGAATGGCGGCATATCCCACGGCGCCGATAAAGCACAGGCTCACCCCCTGCAGGAAACGCAGCAGGGTAAATTGTTCAATGTTTTGCGCCAGCAGCGTGGCGAGACAGGTGACGATAAACCACACCACGCCCGTGAGCATTACCGGACGGCGGCCAATACGATCCGACAGCGGCCCTAACAGCCACTGTAAAAACATGCCGCCGGCCAGATAGGCGGTCATGGAGGTCGGCACCCACTCAATACCCGCGTTGTACTGCGCCACAACGGCCAGCATACCGGGCTGGATCATATCGTTGCCGATATAGGTAGAGAATTCGTAGAGCACCAGACACAGAGGGAAAAGCAACGCCTGACGACCCAGACGTGAACCAGAAGAAGAACGGTTTAACATGCAATCTCTTTATAATGACAAAATCGCGACGAGTTTAATGAAATGCCGCAGCCCGAGATAGTGATTTATCGAGGATAAACAGAAATAAAGCACATATCGTCTTCGTTTAAGGTTTCCTTAAGTTGACGCTTCTATGATAGCCCGATTACTCGTCAACGATCCCAAATTATGGCACTCACCTCCAGCCGTTCAGAATTGTCTAACTTACAGACAAATAAGACAAAACGACTTTACCGCTTACCGGGCCGCTTTTATGGTTATCAGCTTTTCGTACTGATCGCCCTTGCCGTGGTGTTTACGTGGCTATCGCGCAGTGAAGCTCTCGACAGATGGATCACCTCCTTTTGGTATGACGCGGCAACGCAGAGCTTTCCGCTACAGAAGGACCACCTGCTGGATCTGCTGAACCACCGCCTGGCGAAGTACATCGCCATCGGCTTAGGTGCCGTGGCGCTGTTTTACGGCGCCTACAAGCGCAACGCAAGGCTGGTCACGGCGGCGCTGCTGATGGGCGTTGGCGCGCTGGTGGTAGGCGTGCTGAAAAGCGTGAGCCATCACAGCTGCCCGTGGGATCTGGTGGAATATGGCGGTAAGGCTATGTCTTATCCCCTGTTCAGCGCCGTCCCTGCTGACAGCGGTCCGGGGCGCTGTTTTCCCGGCGGTCATGCCTCCAGCGGCTTTATGGTGATGGGGCTGTTTTTTGCCTTCAGGCGCGAGCGTCCGCGTCTCGCCTGGTGCTTCGTCGCGCTGGGCGTGGTGTTAGGTCTGGCGATGGGCTACGGCCAGGTCATGCGCGGGGCGCATTTTTTCTCTCACAACCTGTGGGCCGGGTGGTGGGTCTGGTTTTCCCAGGTGGTTGTCTACGGACTTATTTCCACCCGGTTTGCTAAAGAGTGATAACGCTATGTTAGAGAATCTGAATTATCAGCTGTTTTATCTGATCAACGCCACGCCAGCCTCGCCTGAGTGGACGATCGATTTTGCCACCTTTCTGGCAAAAGATCTGATCAGCATCGTGCCTGCACTGGCTGCGATTCTCTGGCTGTGGGGGCCCCGCAGCCAGGTGAAGGCGCAGCGCCAGCTGGTGATTAAAGTGGCGATGGCGCTCGGGGTAAGCGTCCTGGTCAGCTACATTCTCGGCCATGTCTTCCCGCACGATCGTCCTTTTGTTGATCACGTCGGCTATACCTTCCTGCACCACGCGCCGGATGACTCGTTCCCGAGCGATCACGGTACGGTGATCTTCACCTTCGCGCTGGCTTTCCTGTTCTGGCATCGCCTGTGGTCCGGCGCGGTCCTGATGGTGGCGGCCCTGGCAATCGCCTGGTCTCGCGTTTACCTGGGCGTTCACTGGCCGCTGGATATGGTGGGCGGTTTCCTGGTCGGGATGATTGGCTGCGTGAGCGCGGCTATCCTGTGGAGCCTCTTCGGTGAAGCGCTCTACCGCACGCTGTCTTCGCTCTATCGCGCCATTTTCGCTATCCCGATCCGCAAAGGCTGGATACGTGACTAACCCCAACCTGACAGGTTACACTTGAACCCCCGCCCTGCGGGGGTTCACTTTTTTATCCCGAGGAACTATGGAAACACGTCGCGATGACCGCATTGCTCAGCTGCTACAGGCGCTGAAGCGCAGCGATAAGCTGCATCTTAAGGAAGCCGCCAACCTCCTCGGCGTCTCAGAGATGACCATTCGTCGGGATCTGAACAGCGAAAGCGCGCCCGTCGTGCTGCTGGGCGGGTATATTGTGCTTGAGCCGCGTAGCGCCAGCCATTACCTGATCAGCGACCAGAAGACGCGCCTGGTGGAAGAGAAGCGTAAGGCCGCCCGGCTTGCGGCCTCACTGGTACAGCCGCACCAGACGCTGTTTTTTGACTGCGGAACCACCACGCCGTGGATTATCGAAGCTATCGACAGCAGCATCCCTTTTACCGCCGTGTGCTACTCCCTGAACACCTTTCTGGCGCTGCAGGAGAAACCCGAGTGCCGGGTGATCCTCTGCGGCGGCGAGTTTCACGCCAGCAACGCCATCTTTAAGCCGCTTAACCTGCAAGATACGCTCAGCAATCTCTGCCCGGACATTGCGTTTTATTCCGCCGCAGGCGTCAACGTGCGTCAGGGCGCGACCTGCTTTAACCTGGAAGAGCTGCCGGTGAAGCACTGGGCGTTAAGCGCGGCGCAGTATCATGTGCTGGTGGTCGATCACAGCAAGTTTGGCAAGGTGCGTTCGGCAAGAATGGGGGAGCTGGCGCAGTTTGACGCCATCGTCAGCGACTGCCGCCCGGACGACGAGATTGTGGCCCACGCAAAGGCGCAGCAGGTGAAGTTGATGTATTAAGAGGGGTGCAGTCTGATGCCCGCACCCCGGCCCTCTCCCACAGGGAGAGGGAGAAAAAACACAGGCCGGGTAAGCGCAGCGCTACCCGGCAAAAAACTTAGCTGAACCAGCTGCCAAACCACCCGTGGAATTTCATCATCACGAAATCCCACATCCGGCTGAAGAAGCCGCCCTCTTCCACCGCTTCCATCACAATCAGCGGACGCTGTTCAATCGACTTCCCGTTTAGCTGGAAATCAATCGTCCCGACCACCTGGCCTTTTTTCAGCGGAGCCGTGAGCTGCGGGTCGGTCAGGGTATAGCTGGCCTTCAGGTTTTTTAGCTGACCGCGCGGAATGGTCACCGAGCCGCCTTCACCCGCCCCGAGATTGACTTCACTCTTGTCGCCAAACCAGACGCGCTGGCTGACGAACGTGGCATCCGGTTTAATCGGCGTCACGGTCTCATAGAAGCGGAAGCCCCAGGTCAGGAGTTTTTCTGATTCGTTAAAACGGATGCGATCGGTTTTAGTACCCAGCACCACCGAAATCAGGCGCATGTCGCCCTGGGTCGCGGAGGCCACAAGGTTATAGCCTGCGCCCGCCGTGGTGCCGGTTTTCATTCCGTCCACGTTAACGTTGCTGCTCCACAGCAGGCGGTTGCGGTTCGGCTGGCGGATTTTATTGAAGGTAAACTCTTTCTCTTTGTGGATGGCGTATTCATCCGGCACGTCGTGGATCAGCGCTTTCCCCAGCAGCGCCATGTCGCGCGCGGTACTGAACTGTCCCGGTGCATCCAGACCGTGAACCGTTTTGAACGTGGTGTTGGTTAAGCCCAATTTCTGCGCGTAGCCATTCATCAAACCAATGAAAGAATCCTGACTGCCGGCAACGTAATCGGCCAGCGCGATACATGCATCATTTCCCGACTGAATAATTACCCCTTTGTTCAGATCGGAAACGGAGACCTGATCCCCCGGCTTCAGGAACATCACCGAAGAACCCCGCAGCGCCGGGTTGCCGGTCGCCCACGCGTCCTTACCGATGGTCACCATATCGTCCAGCTTGATCTTGCCCGCTTTCAACGCCTGGCCTACCACATAGCTGGTCATGATTTTGGTCAGGCTTGCCGGATCGAGTTTCTCATCCGCATTGCCTTCCGCCAGCACTTTACCGCTGGAATAGTCCATCAGGATCCAGGCGCGCGCATCCACAGGCGGCGCTTCGGGCGCAGCCTGTTCAGCTGCGTAGAGCGTTGGTGCAAACAGGAAAAGGAGCGCAGAGCCTGTCGCAAGGCTGCGCAGAGAAGTCATTTTACGCGTCATAAATGCCACCCGAGTGTCCATTCAAAAATTACGTCACATCACCGTGTCGCAAGAAGCGATGAGTAATAGCGCACTAAAACGGTTAAAGAAACCCAACGAGGGTAAAGTTATTAAAGTTTATGCAATAACATTCAGATACGCTTTGATTCAGACGATTTTTTTGTCTTCTGTTGCGTAATTGTTAGGTTTATCTCACCATGGCGAAAGCTGACCCGGATTCACATCTCATCAGGAGTAAATATGATTACGCTTTGGGGCAGGAACAACTCGACCAACGTTAAGAAAGTGCTCTGGACGCTTGAGGAGCTGGATTTACCGTTCAATCAAATCATGGCCGGCATGTCGTTCGGCGTGAATAAAGAGGCCGACTATCTGGCCATGAACCCGAACGGCCTGGTGCCGCTGCTGCGCGATGATGAAACCGACGCGACGCTTTGGGAATCTAACACCATTGTGCGTTACCTCGCCGCCCAGTACGGTCAAGGGCGTCTGTGGGTAGAAAACCCGGCGCAGCGCGCCCAAGGCGAAAAGTGGATGGACTGGGCGAACCAGACGCTTTCGCCAACCCACCGCGTGATCCTGATGGGACTTATCCGCACGCCGGAAGCCGAACGCGATTATCCCGCGATTCACGCCGCGCAGGATGCCTGCGAAAATCTTTTCGCGATGATGGATGACGAGCTGGCGAAGCACGCCTGGTTCTCCGGCGAGGCGTTCGGCACAGGCGATATCGCCGTGGCGCCGTTCGTCTGGAACCTGACCAATATGGGCCTGAAGTGGACGCCGCGCCCTCACCTGGAGCGCTGGCTTAAACAGCTGAGCGATCGCCCGGCTTACCGCAACGTGGTAATGATCCCGGTCACCTGATTACGCGCCGGACGGGCTGACTTTCAACAGCTGCCCGTCCGTCTCGTCGGTCAGGACATACAGATACCCATCCGGCCCCACCCGCACATCGCGAATACGTTTATCCCGGTCGCCCAGAATTCGCCCGTCCTCCGTTACCTTATTGCCCTCCACGCTCAGCACGATAACGTCCTTTTCCTTCAGCGCGCCGATAAACAGCTTGTTTTTCCACTGCGGGAAGACGTCGCTGTTGTAAAACGCCATACCGCTCACGGCGGGCGAGACTTTCCAGAAGAACAGCGGTTTTTCGGTTCCCTCAACGTGTTCGCCTTTGGCTTCAGGAATTTTCAGACCGCTGTAGTTAATGCCGTGCGTCGCCAGCGGCCAGCCGTAGTTCTTTCCTTTCTCCGGGATGTTGATCTCATCCCCGCCGCGCGGACCGTGCTCGTTCAGCCACAGCGCGTCGCTCCAGGGATTCATCGCCATCCCCTGCGGGTTGCGAATGCCGTAAGACCAGATTTCGGGTCGCGCGCCGGGGGTATTCACAAACGGGTTATCCGGCGGCACTTTTCCGTCTTCGGTGAGGCGCACCACTTTACCCTGCAATTTATCCAGATCCTGCGCCGTCGGGCGCTGGTTGTTCTCGCCGAGTCCGATAAAGAGCGAGCCTTTGCCGTCGAATACCAGCCGCCCGCCAAAATGGTTCCCGGTGGAGAGTTTCGGCATCTGGCGGAACACCACCTGGAAGGTTTCAATGCGCGTAAAATCATCGCTTAACCGGCCATAGCCCACCGCCGTTCCGGCTTTGCCGTCACTTCCTGCTTCGGCGAAGCTCAGCCAGATGCGGCGCGATTTTTCAAAATCCGGGGCGAGGACCACGTCCAGCAATCCTCCCTGACCGTTTGCCCAGACCTTCGGCACGCCGACAATCGGATCGGACAGCCCTTTTCCGGCCTGCCAGCGTTTGAGCTGACCGCCCTTCAGGGTCACCAGCAGGCCTTTATTGTCCGGCAGAAACGCCAGAGACCAGGGATGATCGAGTTTGTTTTGCAGCACCTCGACCTTGACCGCCTCCGGGGCAGCAAGAAGCGAAAACGGAATGAACAGCGCAGGCAGGGAAATTAGCGAGGATCGAGGCATAACGCGCTCCTTTATCGGCATATGGCATAAAGGTTAGCCACTGCATCCGGACGCGTTACCACTTTTACAAAAGCTTAATCAGAAGGGGGAGTTACCTCCCCCTGGGTCAGTGCTGTTCAAGCTTCTCGTGCTCGTTCAGGCACATGATGCATAGAGAGAGCGTGGTCAGGCAGTTTTCAAGCTTCTCCGCGTTAACAGCGATAAAATTCGGGCAGTCGTGGCGTCCGTTCATCAGACATACCCCAGCGATGGAAAGCACCTCAGCGGCGCGGCGCAGGGCGATCAGCTCACTTTCGCCGTATTTCGCCTTCAGGGTCGGTGCTTTTTCACGCATGAAATTGCAAAGTTCAAACAGGTTATCACGCAGATGTTCGCTTTCGCTGACTGACATATACCCTTTTGCCTTCCTCAACTGCAGGTACGCGGCCAGGTCGATTCGGGCGTTGATCAGCTTGGTAAGCAGATCGCGTTTAAGTCTGTCAACGGTCATGCTCTTTCCTCCTCTGTCAGCCATTGTGCATAGTCAGGATAAGTACATTTTTTGTACAGTTTAATGCCTGGGATCAATTTTTATTAACTGATTAACATTATTTACAATGTTACAACGTCCGCCCGGCGCATCCGCCTTGCAAAGAGTGTATAAATCCCCCGCGATACGCTGTAAAATCCCGCCCTGATAACTCCATAATTGATGAATTTTTAACCTATGAGCAATGTTACGCACCAGCCGAAAATCGGCTTCGTCTCCCTGGGCTGCCCGAAAAACCTCGTGGATTCCGAACGCATCCTGACCGAACTGCGCACCGAGGGCTATGACGTGGTGCCAAGCTACGACAACGCCGATATGGTGATCGTGAACACCTGCGGGTTTATCGACAGCGCGGTTCAGGAATCACTGGAAGCCATCGGTGAGGCCCTGACGGAAAACGGTAAAGTGATTGTTACCGGCTGTCTGGGCGCGAAAGAAGACCAGATCCGCGAAGTGCACCCGAAGGTGCTGGAGATCACCGGCCCGCACAGCTACGAGCAGGTGCTGGAACATGTTCATCACTACGTGCCAAAACCAAAGCACAACCCGTTCCTGAGCCTGGTGCCGGAGCAGGGCGTTAAGCTGACGCCGCGCCACTACGCGTACCTGAAAATTTCCGAAGGCTGCAACCATCGCTGCACCTTCTGCATTATCCCGTCCATGCGTGGCGATCTGGTGAGCCGTCCGATTGGCGAAGTGCTGGCGGAAGCTAAACGTCTGGCCGACGCGGGCGTGAAGGAGCTGCTGGTCATCTCCCAGGACACTTCGGCTTACGGGGTGGACGTTAAACACCGCTCCGGTTTCCACAACGGCGAGCCGGTGAAAACCAGCATGGTCGGCCTGTGCGAGCAGCTGTCTAAACTCGGTATCTGGACGCGTCTGCACTACGTCTATCCGTACCCGCACGTTGACGACGTGATCCCGCTGATGGCGGAAGGCAAAATTCTGCCGTACCTGGATATCCCGCTGCAGCACGCCAGCCCGCGTATCCTGAAGCTGATGAAGCGCCCTGGCTCCGTTGATCGCCAGCTGGCGCGCATCAAGCAGTGGCGTGAAATCTGCCCGGATCTGACCCTGCGCTCCACCTTCATCGTCGGCTTCCCGGGTGAAACCGAAGAAGACTTCCAGATGCTGCTCGACTTCCTGAAAGAAGCGCGTCTGGACCGCGTAGGCTGCTTCAAGTACAGCCCGGTAGAAGGCGCAACCGCCAACGAGCTGGCGGACCAGGTGCCGGAAGAGGTGAAAGAAGAGCGCTGGAACCGCTTCATGCAGCTGCAGCAGCAGATCTCTGCCGAGCGTCTGCAGGAAAAAGTGGGCCGCGAGATCATGGTGATCGTTGACGAAGTGGACGAAGAAGGCGCGATTGGCCGCAGCATGGCGGACGCCCCTGAGATCGACGGCGCGGTGTACCTGAACGGCGAAACCAACGTCAAACCGGGTGATATTATTCGCGTGAAGGTTGAAAACGCGGACGAGTATGACCTGTGGGGTAGCCGGGTTTAATCTTCCTGCTCCTCTTTTGTAGGCCGGGTAAGGCGTAGCCTCCACCCGGCACATTTCACTGCGCTATCCCTTAATCCTCGGATCCAGCGCGTCGCGCAGACCGTCACCCAGCAGGTTAAACGCCAGCACGGTCAGAAAAATCGCCAGGCTCGGGAAGATCGCCACGTGCGGTGCAATCACCATATCCGCCCTCGCCTCGTTCAGCATCGCGCCCCACTCCGGCGTTGGAGGCTGAGCCCCCAACCCTAAAAACGACAGGCTGGCCGCCGAGATAATCGACACGCCGATGCGCATGGTGAAATAGACCACGATGGACGACACCGTACCCGGCAGAATATGGCTGAACAGGATGGTGGCGTCGCTGGCCCCCATGCTGCGGGCAGATTCTATAAAGGTCTGCTGTTTCAGCACCAGCGTGTTGCCGCGCACCAGGCGCGCAAACGCCGGAATCGAAAACACCGCGACCGCTATGATGACGTTGGCCATGCCGCTGCCCATGATCGCCACCACGGCAATCGCCAGCAGAATGCCGGGAAAAGCAAACAGCACGTCGCAGATGCGCATGATGATGCGGTCCCACCAGCCTTCGTAATATCCGGCAACGAGCCCCAGCACGGTACCGATAGCCGCGCCGATCAGCACCGCGAACACCCCGGCGGCAAGCGAGATTTGCGCCCCGACCAGCACGCGGCTAAAGATATCGCGCCCGAGGGAGTCCACGCCGAACCAGTGCAGCATCGACGGTCCGTCGTTCAGACGGTCGTAGTCAAAATAGTTTTCCGCATCAAATGGCGCCACCCACGGCGCAATCACCGCCACTGCAATAAGCAGCAGCACAAACAGCCCCGCGGTCATCGCGACCGGCTGACGGCGAAAACGCCGCCAGAATTCAGACCACGGGGTGCGGACGTGGTCCGGTTTTAGCCCCGGCATCGCGTTTAAAACGGCCTGACGTCGCCAGTTCAACAATCGCATCTTACTTATACCTGATGGCCGGGTTAATGGCGGCGTAGAGCACGTCCACCACTAAGTTGATAAGAATAAACTCCAGCGAAAAAAGCAGGACTTCCGCCTGGATCACCGGGTAGTCGCGCATCTCGACGGAATCGACCAGCAGGCGTCCCAGCCCCGGCCAGTTGAAGACCTTTTCCACGACGATCGAGCCGCCGAGTAGGAAGCCAAACTGCAGCCCCATCATCGTCACCACCGGGATCATCGCATTGCGAAACCCGTGCTTGAGAATGACCCACTTCTCGCTGACCCCTTTCGCCCGCGCGGTGCGAATATAATCTTCGCTCAGCACGTCAACGAACGAGGCGCGGGTAAAGCGCGCCATTACCGCCGAAACGGCAGCCCCCAGCGTCATGGAAGGCAGGATGTAATGCTTCCAGGTATCGGCCCCGACGGTCGGCAGCCAGCCCAGTTCGACGGAGAAGATCTGCATCAGCAGCATTCCCAGCGCGAACGCCGGGAAGGAGATGCCGGTCACCGCCAGCGCCATGCCGAGCTTGTCCGGCCAGCGGTTGCGCCAGACGGCCGCGATAATCCCGGCGCCAAGCCCAAACACGACCGCCCAGCTCATGCTGGCTATCGTTAACCAGAATGTCGGCATAAATCGACTGGCAATCTCCTCCGACACCGGACGGCGCGACACCATCGAAATACCAAAATCGCCCTGCAGAACGTTACAGATATAGTGGATAAACTGCATATACAGCGGCTGGTCGAGGCCAAGCTGCTTACGCACCAGGTCAATAACGGTGGCATCCGCCTCAGGGCCGGCAACCAGACGCGCCGGATCGCCCGGCAGCATATGGACAAACAAAAACACCAGGACCGCCACAATCAGCAGCGTCGGGATAAGCCCCAGCAGGCGTTTACAAACGTAATTCAGCATGAGGTTTATTTTAAATCCGCGTCGTCAAAGCTAAAGCCCGTGTCCGGCATGATGTAAAACCCGGTCAACGCTTTGTTATGGGCTGACACCAGTTTCTCAACCACCAGCGGCACCCACGGTGACTCTTTCCAGATAATATCCTGCGCGTCTTTGTAGAGGCGCGCCTTCTCTTCCGGTTTGGTGGTTTTCAGGGCATCGGCCAGGTCTTTGTCCACCTGCGGGTTGCTGTAAAACGCGGTGTTGAACAGGGTTGGCGGCCAGTTCTGCGAGGCAAACAGCGGCGACAGCGCCCAGTCGGCTTCACCGGTCGAGGCCGTCCAGCCGGTATAGAACATCCGCACGCCGCTCTCTTTCTGCCCTTTCCCCTCCACTTCTGCAGCACGCTGTCCGGCATCCATCGCGGTCACCTGTACCTTGATACCCACCTGCGCCAGCTGCTGTTGGGTAAACTGCAGCACCTTCTGGGCGGTACTGTGATTATGCGAGGACCACAGCGTGGTGCTGAAACCGTTCGGGAAGCCCGCCTCTTTCAGCAGCTCGCGCGCTTTAGCCGGATCGTACGGCCACGGCTGATAGCTTTGCGCATAGGCGATCGCCGGCGGCAGCACGCCGGTGGCCGGAGTGGCATATCCGGCGAAGGCGACCTTCACCAGCGCCTGACGGTTAATGGCGTAGTTGATGGCTTCACGCACCTTCGGATTATCGAACGGCTTTTGCGTGACGTTCATGCTGATGTAGCGCTGCATGATCGACGGGCTGGCGACCAGCTCCAGCTTGCTGTTTTTCTGCAAAATGGCGGCCTGCTCATACGGGATCGGGAAGGCAAACTGCGCCTCGCCGGTTTGCAGCATCGCCGCGCGGGTGTTGTTGTCCACCACCGGACGCCAGGTGATAGTGTCGAGCTTCGGCAGCCCCTGCTGCCAGTATCCGGCGAATTTCTTCACCTTCACAAAATCGGTCTGGTTCCAGGTAAGCAGTTCATAAGGGCCGGTGCCAACAGGGTGGAAGCCGATCTCCTTGCCGTATTTTTTCAGCGCGGCAGGGGAAATCATCGCCGTCGCCGGATGCGCCAGAATATTGATAAACGCGGAGAACGGCTCTTTCAGGGTGATTTTTACCGTCGTCGGGTCAACCACCTCGGTTTTGGCGATGTTTTTATAGAGGTTATAACGCTTGAGGCTGTTTTCAGGATTGCTGGCGCGGTCGAGGTTTACCTTGACCGCCTCCGCATTGAAGTCGGTGCCGTCCTGGAACTTCACCCCAGTTTTGAGCTTAATGGTGTACACCAGCCCGTCATCCGAAACGGTGTACCCCTCCGCCAGCACGTTTTTGAGCTTCATCTCTTTATCGAGGCCAAACAGGCCCTGATAGAACGATTTCGCCACCGCCTGAGAGAGCGTGTCGTTAGCGTCATACGGATCGAGCGTGGTGAAATTCGAGCCGACGGCAACCACCACGTCTTTGGCAGCGAACGCGGGGGCAGCGGCCAGGGCTGCCGTCACGCTCGCGGCTAACAACCATCTACGCGCTACAAATGTAACCATTGTGTTCTCCTGCCTGTTGTAAGTTATAACCGCGAAAAAGCGTTGTCCTGACGCGGGGGAGCGACGAAATGACCCGGCTCGACCTCGCGCAGCGTCACGCGCTCCACGGCCTCGCCGCGTTTATGAATATTGCCCGGCATTTCATCCTGCAGCAGCACGCGCTGGCCGTGACGATGCGCGGGATCGGCTACAGGGACCGCCGCGATAAGCTTGCGGGTGTACGGATGCTGCGGGTTTTCAAACACCGCCCTTCGCGGACCAATCTCCACGATCTGCCCCATAAACATCACCGCCACGCGATGGCTGATGCGCTCGACCACCGCCATATCGTGCGAGATAAACAGGAAGGCAATGCCCATATCCCGCTGTAAATCCAGCAGTAAGTTGATGATTTGCGCCCGGATAGAGACATCCAGCGCCGAGACGGACTCATCGGCAATCACCACTTTCGGGTTCAGCGCCAGAGCGCGGGCGATGCAGATACGCTGTCGCTGTCCGCCGGAAAACTCGTGCGGATAACGCCAGGCGTGCTCCGGCTTCAGGCCGACGCGCTCCAGCAGCCAGGCCACGCGGCGCTGGGCCGCTTCGCCGTCGAGCAGGTTATGCACCCGCAGCGGCTCCATGATCGAATACCCCACCGTATGGCGCGGATCGAGGGAGGCATACGGATCCTGGAAAATAAACTGAATATCCCGCCGCACCGCCTGCAGCCTGCTGTCCGGAAGGGTATCAATGCGCTCACCGTTAAAGGTGATGCTGCCTTCCTGAGATTCCACCAGACGGAGCAACGCGCGCCCGGTGGTGGATTTACCGCAGCCGGACTCCCCCACCAGCGCCAGCGTTTCGCCCGGCCAGAGATCGAAGCTGACGTTTTCCACCGCGTGCACTTCGCGCTTAACGCGGTTCAGTATGCCGCTGCGCAGCGGAAAACGGGTGACCAGATCGCGCACTTCCAGAATGGGCTTGCCCGGCACCACGGTGTCCTGCTCGCGCTCATCCTCCTGCTGCTCAGATGCCTCAAGAGAAATCAGGGGGAAGCGGCGCGGCAAATCGCTGCCGTTCATCGCCCCCAGGCGCGGAACCGCCGCCAGCAGCGCTTTGGTGTAAGGATGAACCGGCGCGTGAAAAATCTGCTCGACCGGGCCGGTTTCCACCGCGCTGCCTTTGTGCATCACCAGCACCCGATCGGCGATATCGGCGACTACGCCCATATCGTGGGTGATGAAAATCACCCCCATCTCCATCTCCTGCTGCAGCACTTTGATGAGCTGCAGGATCTGCGCCTGAATCGTCACGTCCAGCGCCGTCGTCGGTTCATCGGCAATCAGCACCGCCGGACGGCACGAGAGCGCCATGGCAATCATCACCCGCTGACGCATGCCGCCGGAAAGCTGATGCGGATAGCGGCCCAGAATGGCCTGCGCCTCCGGAATGCGCACCAGCTCCAGCATCCGCCGGGCCTCTTTGAGCGCTTCATCGCCGCTCAGCCCCTGATGCAGGCGGATAGACTCGGCAATTTGCTCCCCGACCGGGAACACCGGGTTCAGAGAGGTCATCGGCTCCTGGAAGATCATCGCAATATCCGCCCCGCGCACGCCCTGCATCTGCGCGCCGCTCAGCTCATTTAAATCAATGACCTGACGGTTACGGCGGCGCAGGAGCATTTTCTCGCTGCTGATTTGCCCGCCCGTCTGTTCCAGCAGGCGCATCAGCGCCAGCGCGGTGACCGATTTCCCGGAACCGGATTCGCCAACAATCGCCAGCGTCTCGCCGCGCCTGAGCGTGAACGATAAATTCTGTACTGCGGGGAAGAACTGCCGCTCTTCCTGAAACGCAATATTCAGCTGATGGACAGCCAATACTTCGCGGTTGTCCAGCTCTTCACTGTGCGGCACGCGCTGCCCCCTTATTCACGATAGATGCCCGTGCTCGGCTCATCACCGGCATAGCCCCAGGCGCGATACATGCCTTCGCTGTTGAACGGCAGAGCCACGTTGCCCTCACGATCCACCGCAATGAGCCCGCCGACGCCGCCCAGGGCGGGCAGTTTTTCCATAACCACGCGCTCGCAGGCCTCGCTCAAGCTTAAGCCGCCGTAATCCATCAGCGCGGTAATGTCATAGGCCGCAAGGGCGCGGATAAACACTTCCCCAGTTCCGGTACACGACACCGCCGCCGTCGCGTTATTGGCATAGCAGCCCGCGCCGGGCAGCGGGCTGTCGCCGACGCGCCCGGGCAGCTTGTTGGTCATTCCGCCCGTGGAAGTTGCCGCCGCGAGGTTTCCGGCTTTATCGAGCGCCACCGCGCCGACCGTGCCCATTTTGGTGGTTTCATCCAGCGGCGCTGTATGGTCAAGCTGCGTCATGCCCGCCGAACGGGCCTCCAGCAGCTGCTGGTAGCGCTCCTCCGTGGAAAACAGATCCGGCGATACCGGTTCCATCCCGTGCTCGAAGGCAAACGCCTCCGCCCCGGCCCCCGTCAGCAGCACGTGCGGACTCGCCTCCATCACCAGACGCGCCGCCAGCACCGGATTACGCAGATGGCTCACGCCCGCCACGGCGCCCGCTTTCAGGGTGACGCCGTCCATCACGCAGGCATCAAGCTCGTGCGTTTCATCCCGGGTAAAGACCGAACCGATCCCCGCATTAAATAACGGACACTCTTCCAGCAGGCGCACCGCCTCGGTGACCACGTCCAGCGCGCTTTCGCCCGCTTCCAGCATTTTCTGGCCCGTTTCCACAATGGCGTACAGCGCGTCGATATAGCGCTTTTCCTGCTCGGGACTGAGCTGTGCTCGGGTGATTGCCCCGGCGCCACCATGAATTGCGATTACCGCATTAACCATTCGCATCACCCGTTAGCCTGATTTGCGGCTTTTTCTATAAATATCATTATCGTCGATGAAACTTCAGATGATTTTTGAATATAGAAAGACGTAACTGTGATGTAAAGCGTACACCCATCGGGTCATACAGTTAGCCGCACTTTTCTGCCATAATGAGCGCTTTCGTTGTTACTCCGCAGGAGCCCACCATGGATTTTACCGCCGGACTGATGCCGCTTGAGACGGCACTCACGCAGATGCTTGACCGAGTTTCCCCGCTGCATGACGTTGAGACGCTGCCCCTCGTGCGCTGTTTTGGCCGTATTGCCGCGCGCGATATCGTCTCTCCGCTCAACGTGCCGGGGTTTGATAATTCCGCGATGGACGGTTACGCGGTACGCCTAGCGGATCTCCAGGCGGGTAACGCCCTGCCGGTGGCGGGTAAAGCCTTTGCGGGCCAGCCGTTTAGCGGTGAATGGCCTGCGGGCACCTGCGTGCGCATCATGACCGGCGCGCCGGTTCCGGCCGGCTGCGACGCCGTTGTGATGCAGGAAGAGACAGAACAGACCGACGGCGGCGTGCGTTTTACCGCCAGCGTCAAAGCGGGCCAGAACATCCGCCGCACGGGCGAAGATATCACCCTTGGTGCGACGGTCTTTTCTGCCGGGCAGAAGCTGACGGCAGGTGAGCTGCCGGTGCTGGCGTCGCTCGGCGTGGCTGAAATCGACGTTATCCGTAAAGTGCGCGTTGCCGTTTTCTCCACCGGTGACGAGCTGCAGCTTCCGGGCCAGCCGCTGCAGGACGGTCAGATTTACGACACCAACCGCCTGGCGGTACACCTGATGCTGGAGCAGCTGGGCTGCGAGGTGATTAACCTCGGCATTATTCCTGACGATCCGGAAAAACTGCGCGCCGCGTTTATCGAGGCGGATAACGCCGCCGACGTGGTCATCAGCTCCGGCGGCGTCTCCGTGGGCGAAGCGGATTACACCAAAACCATCCTTGAAGAGCTGGGGGAAATCGCCTTCTGGAAGCTGGCCATCAAGCCTGGAAAACCGTTCGCGTTTGGCAAGCTCACTCACGGCTGGTTCTGCGGCCTGCCGGGTAATCCGGTCTCGGCGGCACTCACCTTCTACCAGCTGGTGATCCCGCTGCTGGCGAAGCTTTCCGGCAACAGCGCCAGCCCGCTGCCGGAACGCCAGCGCGTGCGCGCCGCCACGCGCCTGAAAAAATCGCCGGGTCGTCTCGATTTCCAGCGCGGCATTCTGGCGCGCAACGCGGACGGCGAGCTGGAAGTGAGCACCACCGGGCACCAGGGCTCACACATTTTCAGCTCCTTCAGCCAGGGCAACTGCTTTATCGTCCTGGAGCGCGAGCGCGGCAATGTGGAAGCAGGCGAGTGGGTTGAGATCGAGCGTTTTAACCACCTGTTCGGAGGCTGACATGACGGTGGAGCTGAGCGACCCGGAGATGATGCGCTACAACCGCCAGATTGTGCTGCGCGGGTTTGATTTCGAAGGCCAGGAAGCGCTTAAGGCAGCAAGCGTGCTGGTTGTTGGGCTCGGCGGTCTTGGCTGCTCCGCCGCGCAGTATCTTGCGGCGGCGGGCGTGGGCAGGATGACGCTGCTGGATTTCGATACCGTGTCGGTGTCAAATCTCCAGCGCCAGACGCTGCACAGCGACGCGACGGTTGGCCAGCCGAAAGTGGACTCTGCCCGCTCGGCGCTGGCGCGCATCAACCCCAACGTTCAGTTCACCCTGATTGACGCGATGCTGGATAACGGCGCACTGTCGGCGCAGATTGCGCAGCATGACCTGGTGCTGGACTGCACCGATAACGTCGCCGTCCGTAACCAGCTGAACGCAGGCTGTTTTGCCCACAAAATCCCGCTGGTCTCCGGCGCGGCGATCCGCATGGAAGGGCAAATCAGCGTCTTCACGTACGCGGAAGGCGAACCCTGCTACCGCTGCCTGAGCCGCCTGTTCGGCGAGAACGCGCTGACCTGCGTTGAGGCGGGCGTGATGGCGCCGCTCGTCGGCGTGATTGGCTCCCTGCAGGCGATGGAAGCGATCAAAGTGCTGGCGCGCTACGGCACGCCTGCGGCGGGGAAAATCGTGATGTATGACGCGATGACCTGCCAGTTCCGCGAGATGAAGCTGATGCGTAACCCGGGGTGTGAGGTTTGCGGAGGTTAAAGCAAACGGCAACCTTCAGGTTGCCGTTTTAGTGTTTGCTCCCTTTCCCTGTGGGAGAGGGTTGGGGTGAGGGCATCAGGCTGCACCCGTCAGATCGACGTCCGTCCAAACGCCCCCTGCCAGTCCTGCTCAAACTTCACAATCGCCGCATCCACGGCCGGAGAGGTAATAAACTGCTGCGCCACGTCCAGCGGCAGCGTGATTGACGCGCAGCCTGCCAGCAGGCAGTCCAGCGCCTGACGCGGCGTTTTGAAGCTCGCGGCCAGCACCTTTGACTGCGGGGCGTGCAGCGTCAGCAGCTGTTGCAGTTCAACCACGGTCTGGATCCCGTCCCCGCCCTGCGCGTCCACGCGGTTAACGTAAGGCGCCACATACTCCGCCCCCGCCAGCGCCGAGAGCATCCCCTGTGCGGCACCGTAAACCGCCGTACCCAGCGTCGGGATCCCTTCCGCTTTCAGCATCTTGATCGCCGCCAGCCCTTCGGCGGTCACCGGCACTTTTACTACCAGGTCGTTAATGATGGCGCGCAGCTTACGCGCGTCCTCCACCATCCCTTCGGCGGTGGTAGCCATCACCTGGGCGAACAGACGGCCTTTACCGCCCAGCGCGTCGTGCAGCGCCGGCAGCAGCTCGTCCAGCGGCGTTTTACCTGCCCCCACAATGCTTGGGTTGGTGGTTACGCCCGCCAGCGGGAAGATACGCGCCAGCTTTTTGACTGCCGCAACGTCAGATGTGTCGAGATAAAGTTCCATGATGTCACCCTCAAAATTAGCCTGCACTTACCCTATCACGACAAAACCTGCTCAGGAGTTGACCTGCATCAAGATAACTTTCATTCGAAAGTAATTTAATCTTCATATGCAATACGAGAGGCGAAATCATGATCTTCAATATTCAGCGTTACTCTACCCACGACGGCCCCGGTATTCGAACCGTGGTGTTCCTGAAAGGCTGCTCGCTGGGCTGTCGCTGGTGTCAGAACCCGGAAAGCCGCTCCCGCAGCCGGGACGTGCTGTTTGATGCGCGCCTGTGCCTGGACGGCTGCGACCTGTGCCAGCAGGCGGCGCCGGGCTACATCGAACGCGCGCTGAACGGTCTGGTTATCCACCGCGAGAAGCTTGATGAAGCCGCGCTCAACGCCCTTACTAACTGTTGCCCGACGCAGGCGCTGACCGTCTGCGGTGAAGAACAGCAGGTCTCGGAGATCATGGCAACCGTACTGCGCGACAAGCCCTTTTACGACCGCAGCGGCGGCGGGATCACCCTCTCCGGCGGCGAGCCGTTTATGAACCCCGAACTGGCACAGGCCCTGTTTAAAGCCAGCCACGAACAGGGGATCCACACTGCCGTGGAAACCTGCCTCCACGTGCCGTGGCATTACATCGAGCCGTCATTACCCTACGTCGATCTGTTCCTCGCCGACCTGAAGCATGTTGACGGTGAGGTATTTAAGCGGTGGACGGACGGTTCGGCTAAGCGAATCCTGGACAACCTGAAGCGCCTTGCCGCCGCCGGGAAAAAAATCACCATTCGCGTGCCGCTGATCCAGGGCTTTAACGCTGACGAAGCGTCCATAACCGCCATTACCAACTTCGCTGCCGACGAGCTCGGCGTCGACGATATTCATTTTCTGCCGTATCACACGCTGGGCATGAACAAATACACCCTGCTCGGCCAATCCTACTCTGCCCCTGACAAACCGCTGGATAACCCTGACCTGCTGGACTTCGCGCAGCAGTACGCCTGCCAGAAAGGGTTAACCGCGACCTTACGAGGATAAACCTATGACGACCCTGAATCTCAACACCCTCAGCGAGCGCATTAAGGCGCACAAAACGGCGCTGGTGCATATCGTCAAGCCGCCGGTCTGTACCGAGCGCGCGCAGCATTACACCGAAATGTACCAGCAGCACATGGACAAGCCGATCCCGGTGCGCCGCGCCCTCGCGCTGGCGCATCACCTGGCCGAGCGCACCATCTGGATCAAACACGATGAGCTGATTATCGGTAACCAGGCAAGCGAAGTGCGCGCCGCGCCGATTTTCCCGGAATACACCGTCTCCTGGATTGAGAAAGAGATCGACGACCTGGCAGACCGCCCGGGCGCGGGCTTTGCGGTGAGCGAACAGAACAAGCGTGTGCTGCACGAGATCTGCCCGTGGTGGCGCGGCCAGACGGTGCAGGATCGCTGCTACGGCATGTTCACCGACGAGCAGAAAGGCCTGCTGGAAACCGGCATTATCAAAGCCGAAGGCAACATGACATCAGGCGACGCGCACCTGGCGGTGAACTTCCCGCTGGTGCTGGAGAAAGGTCTCGACGGCCTGCGTGCCAAAGTGGCCGAACGCCGCTCGCGCATCAACCTGACGGTGCTGGAAGACCTTCACGGCGATCAGTTCCTGAAGGCGATCGATATCGTGCTGGAAGCGGTAAGCCTGCACATCAAACGTTTTGCCAACCTGGCGCGTGAAATGGCCTCGACCGAAACCCGCGAAAGCCGCCGCGACGAGCTGCTGGCAATGGCGGAAAACTGCGACGTGATTGCCCACGAGCCGCCAAAAACCTTCTGGCAGGCGCTGCAGCTGTGCTACTTCATTCAGCTGATCCTGCAGATTGAGTCCAACGGCCACTCCGTTTCCTTTGCGCGTATGGACCAGTATCTCTATCCGTACTACCGCCGCGACGTGGAGCTGAACCAGAGCCTCGACCGCGAACACGCCATTGAACTGCTGCACAGCTGCTGGCTGAAATTGCTTGAAGTGAACAAGATCCGCTCCGGCTCGCACTCCAAAGCCTCCGCCGGTAGCCCGCTGTACCAGAACGTCACCATCGGCGGCCAAAAGCTGGTCAACGGTGAGCCGATGGACGCGGTGAACCCGCTCTCCTACGCAATTCTGGAATCCTGCGGTCGCCTGCGCTCCACCCAGCCGAACCTGAGCGTGCGCTACCACGCGGGCATGAGCAACGACTTCCTCGACGCCTGCGTGCAGGTGATCCGCTGCGGCTTCGGGATGCCCGCGTTCAACAACGATGAAATCGTGATTCCGGAATTCATCAAGCTCGGCGTTGAACGAGACGACGCCTACGACTATGCGGCCATCGGCTGCATCGAAACCGCTGTGGGCGGCAAGTGGGGCTACCGCTGTACCGGCATGAGCTTTATCAACTTCGCCCGCGTGATGCTGGCGGCGCTGGAAGGCGGCCGCGACGCCACCAGCGGCAAGGTGTTCCTGCCGCAGGAGAAAGCGCTCTCCGCTGGTAACTTCGACAACTTCGACGAAGTGATGGCGGCGTGGGATAGCCAGATCCGCTACTACACCCGCAAATCCATCGAGATTGAGTACGTGGTGGATACCATGCTGGAAGAGAACGTCCACGATATTCTCTGCTCGGCGCTGGTGGACGACTGCATCGAACGCGCGAAAAGCATCAAGCAGGGCGGCGCGAAGTACGACTGGGTCTCCGGCCTGCAGGTGGGCATCGCCAACCTCGGCAACAGCCTGGCGGCGGTGAAGAAGCTGGTGTTCGAGCAGGGCACTATTGGTCAGCAGCAGCTGGCGGCGGCGCTGGCGGATGACTTCGACGGACTGACCCACGAGCAGCTGCGTCAGCGCCTGATCAACGGCGCGCCGAAGTACGGCAACGACGACGACAGCGTGGACATGCTGCTGACGCGCGCCTATCAGACCTACATCGAAGAGCTTAAGCAGTACCACAACCCGCGCCACGGCCGCGGCCCGATTGGCGGTAACTACTACGCGGGCACCTCTTCCATCTCCGCAAACGTGCCGTTTGGCGCGGCAACGATGGCCACGCCGGACGGACGTAAGGCGCACACCCCGCTGGCGGAAGGAGCAAGCCCGGCTTCCGGTACGGACCACCTCGGCCCGACGGCGGTAATTGGCTCGGTGGGTAAACTGCCGACGGAAGCGATTCTCGGCGGCGTGCTGCTTAACCAGAAGCTGAACCCGTCGACGCTGGAAAACGACAGCGATCGCCAGAAGCTGATGGTGCTGCTGCGCACCTTCTTCGAAGTGCATAAGGGCTGGCATATTCAGTACAATATCGTCTCGCGCGAAACGCTGCTGGAAGCGAAGAAACATCCTGACCAGTATCGCGATCTCGTGGTGCGCGTCGCGGGCTACTCGGCATTCTTCACCGCCCTGTCGCCGGATGCGCAGGACGATATTATCGCCCGTACTGAGCATACGCTGTAACGGCATATCCCATCACTCTTGATGGTGAGGGGATATGCGCACGCTGATGCCCTCACCCCGGCCCTCTCCCTCTCCCCGTGGGAGAGGGAGAAAACACTAAAAACGGCAACCTCGGTTGCCGTTTTGCTTTTACTTTCGAATGAAATTAAATTTGTGCTCCCCGTCACCTTGTTATTAGAATGTTTCAAAACGCAGTGACCCAGGAGCACAGTATGACCGTTAAAGTTATCGTCACCGATATGGACGGAACTTTCCTTGATGATGCCAAGCAGTACGATCGTGACCTCTTCCAGGCACAGTTTGAACAGCTTAAAGCCCGCGACATTGAATTCGTTGTCGCCAGCGGCAATCAGTATTACCAGCTCATCTCCTTCTTTCCGGAGCTCACAGATCGGATCTCCTTCGTCGCGGAAAACGGCGCGCTGGTCTTCGATCGCGGCGAACAGATTTTCCACGGCGAGCTGACGCGGCATGAATCGCAAATCGTGATTGGCGAGCTGCTGAAAGATAAAGGGCTGAACTTTGTGGCCTGCGGGCTGGAGAGCGCGTATGTGAGCGATAAAGCCCCGGACGCGTTCGTGGCGCTGATGTCAAAGCACTATCACCGCTTAAAGCGCATCAGCGATTACCGCGAAATTGACGACGTACTGTTTAAGTTCTCCCTGAACCTGCCGGACAGCGATATCCCTAATCTGGTGGATAAACTGCACGTCTCCCTGGACGGCATTATGAAGCCGGTCACCAGCGGCTTTGGTTTTGTCGATTTGATTATCCCCGGCCTCCACAAGGCCAACGGCATCAGTCGTCTGCTGAAACGCTGGAAAATCTCCCCGCAGGAGTGCGTGGCCATTGGGGACAGCGGCAACGATACCGAGATGCTGAAGCTGGTGAAATATTCCTTTGCGATGGGCAACGCGGCAGAGAGCATCAAAGAAATCAGCCGCTACGGCACAGACGACAACAACCATCAGGGCGCGCTGAACGTCATTCAGGCCGTGCTCGACAACCATTCCCCGTTCGATCTCTGATCCTTTCCTCGCCGGAGCGTCGCTCCGGCCTCTCACTCTTTTTCCGACCTGTGGCTTGCGTCAAGTTTTTAAACTTGCATTAACTTAATTTTAACTTAAAGTATCACTTGTAGACATTTTTACTTTCGAATGAAAGATGCGAGGCAGTTATGACCTTTACCAGTGAAACCTTACCAGCGGACCACAAAGCGGCAATCCGTCAGTTAAAACGTGAGCTGCGCGCGCAGATCGGCGACGTGCAGGCGGTGTTTAATAAGCTCAGCGACAAAATTGCCACCCGCGTGGCGGAAATCAACGCGCTTAAGAACAAAGGCGAATCCGTCTGGCCGGTAATTCCGTTTGCGGATGTGACAAACGGCACGATTACCGACGCACAGCGCGAGGCCGTTAAACGCCGCGGCTGCGCGGTGATTAAAGGTCATTTCCCGCGCGAGCAGGCGCTGGCGTGGGATCAGTCGATGCTCGACTACCTCGATCTGAATAAGTTTGACGAGGTCTACAAAGGCCCGGGCGATAACTTCTTCGGCACCCTGACGGCCTCTCGTCCGGAGATTTACCCGATTTACTGGTCTCAGGCGCAAATGCAGGCGCGCCAGAGCGAAGAGATGGCGCAGGTGCAGTCGTTCCTGAACCGTTTATGGACATTCGAGAGCAACGGCAAGCAGTGGTTCAACCCGGACGTGAGCGTGATTTACCCGGACCGTATCCGCCGCCGCCCGCCGGGAACGACCTCGAAAGGGCTTGGGGCGCATACCGACTCCGGCGCGCTGGAGCGCTGGCTGCTGCCAGCCTATCAGCAGGTCTTTGCCCGCGTGTTTGACGGCAATGTCGACAAGTACGATCCGTGGAACGCCGCGCACCGTACCGAAGTGGAAGAGTACACCGTCGATAACACCACCAAATGCTCGGTGTTCCGCACCTTCCAGGGCTGGACGGCGCTGTCGGACATGATCCCAGGTCAGGGGCTGCTGCACGTGGTGCCGATCCCGGAAGCGATGGCCTACATTCTGCTGCGGCCGCTGCTGGACGACGTGCCGGAAGACGAGCTGTGCGGCGTAGCGCCGGGGCGCGTGCTGCCGGTTTCCGAGAAGTGGCACCCGCTGCTGATCGAGGCATTAAGCAGCATACCGGCACTCGAGGCGGGTGATTCCGTGTGGTGGCACTGCGATGTGATCCACTCCGTGGCGCCGGTGGAAAATCAGCAGGGCTGGGGCAACGTGATGTACATCCCTGCCGCGCCGATTTGCGAGAAAAACCTCGCCTACGCTAAGAAGGTCAAGGAAGCGCTGGAAACCGGCGCGTCGCCGGGAGACTTCCCGCGCGAGGATTATGAAAAAAGCTGGCAGGACCGCTTTACCGTGAACGATCTCAACATCCACGGCAAGCGCGCGCTGGGCATGGTTTAACTGTCGTACAGCCCTTCCCGCTCCACGGCGGTGCGTCGTTTCCCCTGACGTATCCGCCGTACCGATTCCCGCACGGCCAGCGTGCCGTTAAGCAGTAACGTCCCGACCGGCGCGTCCGGGCGCATCAGCCGCTGCTGGAGCATATATACCGCTTCGGTTCCCAGCTCATCGCGGGGGACATGCACGGCCGTCAGAGGCACATCCTGGATTGCGGCCAGGTTAAAGCCGTCAATGCTCATCACCGACACGTCCTGCGGCACGCGCAGGCCGTGGTTTTGTAAGGCGCTAATGGTGCCCGCCGCCATAAAGTCGCCGCCGACCAGGAACGCGGTAGGTAAATCCTTCCCCTGCACTTCACTGAGCCAGCTGCTGACCATCTGTTCCGTTTCGCGCGCGCTGAAGCTGGGCACCACCAGCAGATCGCGTTTATCGTTGAATTTCAGGTTGTGAGACTGCCACGCGTCGCGGATCCCCGACAGGCGCAGCTCCATGGTGTAGCGACGCAGGCACAGCACGTTCATCACCTCGCGGTGCCCCATCTCGAACAGGTACTCCGCCGCCCGCTCGCCGATGGCGCGATGGTCCGGCGCGACGGCAGGCAGACGCATGTGCCGGTCGCGGCAGTTAATCAGCATGCAGGGTTTACCCACGTCCACCGCCAGATCGTGGATATGGGGATCGTCGATGCCAAGAAGGATTGCCGCCTGAGTGTCCGCTTCGTTCATGCGTGCCAGAAACAGCTGGGCGTCGCTGTCGTTCTCCTCCAGCGCGCAGTAGCGAAGGCGCACATCGTGGGACGCCAGGCCTTTACTCACGCTCTGGATCACGCGGTAGTAAAAGATATCGGACCGTTCGTCAAACGCCCGCTGCGGGGCAAAAACCACCAGGCTATTAAGCAGCAGACGCCCTGCCGCCATGCCGTCCATCACCCCCAGCTCCCGCGCGCACGCCAGCACCTTCGCGCGCGCTTTTTCACTGGTATTCGCTTTTCCCGCCAGCACCCGCGATACGGTGCTGATCGAGAGCTGCGTCCGGGCCGCGATTTCGGTGATTTTTAGCCTTTTGTCCATTTTGTGATCTGGCTCCATTTGCGAAATGAAAAAATTTTCATAGCGTATTGGTCAGGTAATAGCTGACATAAAAGCCATCATGCCAGAGGGTTTACGTCAGTTATGAGAAATTTTGCACAAAATCCACTTTTGCCCACTCATTTTCTTCCTTAAGGTGAACTTGTCACACAACTTCCATACTAGTTGTATACCAACTTAAGCAGTTTAAACGGATAGAAATCAAAGGCATAAAAATCCGTGTGACACCTGAACCTCCGTTCCCTTACCGTCCGTCTTGTGGAGAGTAAAATGAGTCAGGACATCAATAACACCGTAGCGACAAGCAAAACCCGTCGCGTCATCAAGAACCTGCGCTGGTACGTGCTGGTGCTGTTCTTACTTGGCGTCACCGTTAACTACATCACCCGAAACTCACTCGGGATCCTCGCCCCGGAACTGAAAGAGAGCCTCGGGATCACCACCGAGCAATACTCCTGGATCGTCGGCGCGTTCCAGATCGCCTATACCATTTTCCAGCCCCTGTGCGGCTGGCTGATTGACGTCATCGGCCTGAAGATTGGCTTTATGGTCTGCGCCGGGATCTGGGCGCTGATGTGTATCTTCCACGCGGGTGCCGGAAGCTGGCTGCACCTCGCTATTCTGCGCTTCTTTATGGGTGCCTCTGAGGCCGCCGCTACTCCGGCGAACGCCAAAACCATCGGCGAATGGTTCCCGAAATCAGAGCGACCCGTTGCCGCCGGCTGGGCTGGCGTGGGCTTCTCCATCGGCGCAATGCTGGCTCCGCCTATCATCTACTTTGCTCACGCATCGTTCGGCTGGCAGGGCGCGTTTATGTTTACCGGCGTGCTGGCGCTGCTGTGGGTGATCCTCTGGTGGGCGTTCTACCACAACCCGGAGCAGCACCCGAACCTGAGCAAGGACGAACTGGCGTTCATCAAGCAGGATAACGAACCGCCTGCGGTGAAACTGCCCTTCCTGACCGCGCTGAAAACCGTCTCGAAAAACAAACGCTTCTACGGGATCGCCATCCCGGCCTTTATGGCGGAACCGGCCTGGGCGGTGCTGAGCTTCTGGGTGCCGCTGTACCTCGCCAAAGAGCACGGCATGGACCTGAAGCAGATTGCGATGTTTGCCTGGCTGCCGTTCCTCGCCGCCGACCTCGGCAGCGTGGCGAGTGGCTACCTGACGCGTCTGTACACCCGTCTGTTCGGCTGCTCGCGCGTTAACTCGGTCGTTGCCAGCTCCGTGACGGGCGCGTTCCTGATGATCTCGCTGGGCATCGTGGCCATTACCCGCGACCCGTATATCACCATCGTGCTGATCTCCATCGGCGGCTTCGGGCACCAGATTATCTCCTGCATGCTGAGCGCCCTGGTCGTTGAGTCGTTCGACAAAGGCCAGATGGCGACCGTAAACGGCATGCGCGGCTCTGCGGCGTGGATCGCCAGCTTCCTGTTCTCGCTGTTAATCGGCGTGACCGCCGACAAAATCGGCTTTAACCCGCTCTTTATTGCCATGGGCTTCTTTGACCTGATTGGCGCTCTCTTCCTGGTAGCATTTATTGCTGAACGTCGCGCCAAGCGCGCCTGATAGTGGATGTATTGCATATGAAAACCCTGAAAAACTGGACCCTTGATACGCAGTCGGCAAACCATCTGGAACTGCTGGTCGATAACCAGCACCGCCTGTGCCTGTATGTGCTGGAAGAGAACCTGTTCCGCGTGCTGATCAAACGCAAAGGCGAGCTGGCGCTGGACCGCACCTGGAGCATCGCGCCGGAAAAAGACGTGCCGTGGGAAGGCCGCCGTCGTGACGATATAAGCGGCTTCTCCTGCCCGGCCTGGACCCTGACGCAGCAGGATGAGACGCTCACCGTGGCAACCGAACAGCTGCGCGTGACGGTCCACCAGCCGCTGTGGCTGGAGTGGCACTACCGCAATGAGGCGGGCGAGTGGCAGCCGCTGGTCAACGACCGTCCAACCAGCGCCTACCTGCTGAACGCCCACGGCGACGGCGTGGCGCACTACCTCAGCCGCCGCAAGGACGAGCGTTTCTATGGCCTGGGCGAAAAAGCGGGCGATCTGCAGCGCAACGGCAAGCGCTATGAGATGCGCAACCTCGACGCAATGGGGTACAACGCGGCCAGCACCGACCCGCTCTACAAGCATATTCCGTTCACTATCGCCCGCCGCGACGACGTCAGCTACGGCCTGTTCTACGACAACCTGAGCAGCTGCTGGCTGGATCTGGGTAACGAAATCGACAACTACCACACCGCCTATCGTCGCTGGCAGGCGGAAGCGGGCGATATCGATTACTACATCTTTACCGGCAAGCGCGTGCTGGACGTCACCAAAGCCTTCGTGCGCCTGACCGGGAAAACGCTGTTCGGACCGAAATGGAGTCTGGGCTACAGCGGCTCGACCATGCACTACACCGACGCGCCGGACGCCCAGAACCAGCTGATGAACTTCATCCGCCTGTGCGAAGAGCACGCCATCCCGTGCGACTCGTTCCAGCTCTCCTCCGGCTATACCTCTATCAACGGCAAGCGCTACGTCTTTAACTGGAACTATGACAAGGTGCCGCAGCCGAAGGTGATGAGTCAGGCGTTCCACGACGCGGGGCTGAAGCTGGCGGCAAACATCAAGCCGTGCCTGCTGCAGGACCATCCGCGCTATAACGAAGTGGCGGAGAGCGGCCTGTTCATTCGCGATTCAGAAACCGATGCACCGGAACGTTCCAGCTTCTGGGATGACGAAGGCTCGCACCTCGACTTTACCAACCCGCAGACGGTGCAGTGGTGGCAGAACGGCGTGACCACGCAGCTGCTGGAGATGGGCATCGACTCTACCTGGAACGACAACAACGAATATGAAGTGTGGGACGGAGAAGCGCGCTGCTTTGGCTTTGGCAAGGAGATCGCCATCAAGCACATTCGCCCGGTGATGCCGCTGCTGATGATGCGCGCCTCGCTGGAAGCGCAGCAGCGTTTCGCGCCGGAAAAACGTCCGTATCTCATCTCCCGCTCCGGCTGCGCCGGGATGCAGCGCTACGTTCAGACCTGGAGCGGCGACAACCGCACCAGCTGGGACACCCTGCGCTATAACATCCGCATGGGGCTGGGCATGAGCCTGTCCGGCCTGTTCAACGTCGGCCACGACGTCGGCGGTTTCTCCGGCGACAAGCCTGACGCCGAGCTGTTCGTACGCTGGGTGCAGAACGGCGTGATGCACCCGCGCTTTACCATTCACTCGTGGAACGATGACCACACCGTGAACGAGCCGTGGATGTACCCGGGCGTCACGCCAGCCATTCGCGGCGCGGTTGAGCTGCGCTACCGCCTGCTGCCGTACCTTTATACCCTGCTCTGGCAGGCGCATGCCGACGACGAGCCGATGCTACGCCCGACCTTCCTCGACCACGAGCATGATGCGCAGACGTTTGAGGAGTGCGATGACTTCCTGCTGGGCCGCGACCTGCTGGTGGCCAGCGTCGTCGAAGCCGGGCAGCGCGAGCGCCGCGTCTGGCTGCCGGATAACGCCACCGGCTGGTATGATTTTTACACCCACGCGTGGTATGCGGGCGGCCAGTCAATCGTCCTCGACGCGCCGCTGGAAAAACTGCCGTTGCTGGTGCGCGCCGGTGCCGGTCTGCCGCTGAGCGAGCGCATCACGCATGTGAATGCCGAAAAAGATACGGCACGCGAGCTGAAGCTGTTCCCGGTAAAAGGCGTCGGGACAACCTCCGGAATGCTGTTTGAAGACGACGGCGAAAGCTGGGGCTACCAGTACGGCAACGCGCTGTGGGTGGAGTGGGAAATGGTGTGCGACGGCGCAACCATCAACCTGAAGGTCAACGCGCGCGGGGATTATCGTCCGGCGTGGAAATCGCTTAAGGTGTCGCTGCCTGTAGGGGAAAAACGTACGCTGCTGGTGAATGGGGTTGAAGGGGGCGAGTGGGTGGTCTAGTGCGGCCTGATGCCCTCACCCTGACCCTCTCCCACAGGGAGAGGGAATAAAGGCACGCCCCCTTTCCCTAAGTATTTCGCGCTGCAGGAAGGCGGCAAACCTGTGAATCCCCGGGAGCTTATATAAGTAAGTGACCGGGGTGAACAGGTGAAGCCAACGCATCTGCAGCGTGAAAGACGACGGGAAATTAGCCGTCGATACCTTTACTGCGCAGGTAATCTTCATAGTTACCGGTGAAGTCCACCACGCGCTCTGGCGTAATTTCGATCACGCGGGTCGCCAGCGAGCTGACGAACTCACGGTCGTGAGAGACGAAGATCAGGGTCCCCTGATACATCTCCAGCGCCATGTTCAGGGATTCGATGGATTCCATGTCCAGGTGGTTAGTCGGTTCGTCCATCACCAGGATGTTTGGTTTTTCCATCATCAGCTTGCCGAACAGCATGCGGCCCTTCTCACCACCGGAGAGCACCTTAGCCGGCTTTTTGATGTCGTCCTGGCTGAACAGCAGACGACCCAGAATGCTGCGTACCGCCTGCTCGTCGTCGCCTTCCTGCTTCCACTGGCTCATCCAGTCAAAGACGGTCAGGTCATTTTCGAACTCGTATTCATGGTCCTGCGCGTAGTAGCCAATCTGCGCGTTTTCAGACCACTTCACGGTGCCGTTGTCCGGCTGCAGTTCGCCGACCAGGGTTTTCAGCATGGTGGATTTACCCACGCCGTTGGCACCGAGGATGGCAATCTTCTCGCCCACTTCCAGCAGCAGGTTGAAGTTTTTAAACAGCGGGCCTTCATCGAAGCCTTTGGTAAGGGCTTCCACTTCCAGCGCGTTACGGAACAGCTTCTTGTCCTGCTCGAAGCGGATGAACGGGTTCTGACGGCTGGAGGCTTTAACCTCTTCCAACTTGATTTTATCAATCTGACGCGCGCGCGAGGTCGCCTGACGCGACTTAGAGGCGTTGGCGCTAAAGCGGCTGACGAAGGACTGCAGGTCAGCAATCTGCGCTTTCTTCTTGGCGTTATCCGCCAGCAGACGTTCACGCGCCTGGGTAGCCGCCGTCATGTACTCGTCGTAGTTGCCCGGGTAAACGCGCAGCTCGCCGTAGTCCAGATCCGCCATGTGCGTACAGACCATGTTCAGGAAGTGACGGTCGTGCGAAATGATGATCATGGTGCTGTCGCGATCGTTCAGCGTCTGCTCCAGCCAGCGGATGGTGTCGATGTCCAGGTTGTTCGTCGGTTCGTCGAGCAGCAGGATGTCCGGGTTAGAGAACAGCGCCTGTGCCAGCAGTACGCGCAGCTTCCAGCCTGGCGCCACTTCGCTCATCGGGCCGTAATGTTGTTCGACAGGAATACCCACGCCCAGCAGCAGCTCGCCCGCGCGCGCTTCCGCCGAGTAGCCGTCCATCTCGCCATACTGCGTTTCCAGATCGGCCACTTTATAGCCATCTTCTTCGCTCATTTCGGCCAGCGCGTAGATGCGATCGCGCTCCTGCTTCACTTCCCACAGTTCCCCATGCCCCATGATCACGGTGTCGAGCACGGTGAACTCTTCGAAAGCGAACTGATCCTGACGCAGCTTACCGATACGCTCGTTAGGGTCGAGCGATACGTTGCCGAGCGTCGGCTCCAGGTCACCGCCGAGGATCTTCATAAAGGTGGATTTTCCGCTACCGTTGGCACCAATCAGGCCGTAACGGTTGCCGCCGCCAAATTTGACGGAAATGTTTTCGAACAGCGGCTTACTGCCAAACTGCATAGTGACGTTGCTGGTAACTAACACGGGGAGATTCCTGCGAAAAGTGTGATAAACACGGCATTATGCCACAATTCCGAATTGAGATCCCGTGTTGCGGCAATCCACTAAACTTTAACAAAATCGAAAAAAATGTGATTTCGTACACATCTGAATTCCCTGTTAGCGGGAATGCACATATAATGCGCTCCCATCACAGATTCAGACTTATCAACTCATCGCCAGAATGGCTTAGATACCTCGCACAACATGAACATGAAATTAACAACGCTTTTAGCGGCGGCGTTAGCCGTAGTAGGTTTTTGTAAGACCGCGTCTGCGGTGACGTATCCCCTGCCAACAGACGGTAGCCGTCTGGTAGGCCAGAACCAGGTTGTGACGGTACCAGAAGGTAACTCTCAGCCGCTGGAGTATTTCGCTGCGCAGTACCAGCTGGGCCTGTCTAACATGCTGGAAGCGAACCCGGGCGTTGACCCGTATCTGCCGAAAGCGGGTACCGTGCTGAATATTCCTCAGCAGCTGATCCTGCCGGATACCGTTCATGAAGGTATCGTGATTAACAGCGCCGAAATGCGTCTGTATTACTACCCGAAAGGCACCAACACCGTTATCGTGCTGCCAATCGGTATCGGCCAACTGGGTAAAGACACCCCAATGAACTGGACCACCAAAGTTGAGCGTAAGAAAGCGGGCCCAACCTGGACGCCGACTGCCAAAATGCACGCGGAATACATCGCTGCGGGCGAACCGCTGCCAGCCGTTGTACCGGCAGGCCCGGATAACCCAATGGGTCTGTACGCGCTGTACATTGGCCGCCTGTACGCTATCCACGGTACCAACGCCAACTTCGGTATTGGCCTGCGCGTAAGCCACGGCTGCGTGCGCCTGCGTAACGACGACATCAAATTCCTGTTTGAAAACGTGCCGGTCGGTACGCGCGTGCAGTTCATCAACGAACCGGTGAAAGCGACCTCTGAGCCAGACGGCAGCCGCTACATCGAAGTGCACAACCCGCTGTCCACCAGCGAAGACCAGATCAACAACAACGAAGTCGTTCCTGTTACGCTGAACAGCGCGGTACAGGCGGTAACGTCTCAGCCAGACGTAGAAACGGCGATTGTTGACCAGGCCGTGCAGAACCGCTCCGGTATGCCGGTGCGTTTGAACTGATAGCGAAGCATTAAAAAAGCGGGCCTCGTTGCCCGCTTTTTTTTATCCGTTATTCACGATCACGATCCCACCGTGGTCGTACCGATAGTGGCAGTGGGCATACTCCAGCGGCGTGCCGTCCTCCAGATAAATCACCTGCTCCACTTCCAGCACCGGATCGGTCTGCTCGCAGACCAGATGCTCCCTGTCCAGCGCGTTGGGCTTAAGCGCCCGAACCACCCGATACGACCCCATAATTTTCAGCGCCAGGGTCTCCTGAACGTACTGAAACACCGACCCTTCAAGATGGTTTTTCGTCAGGCCCGGCACCAGATTCATCGGCATCACCGTGGAATCCAGCGACATCGGTTCGCCGTTCAGCAGGCGGAGTCGAATGAAGTCATAGATCGGCGCATCGGCGTTAATCATCAGCGACGCCTGCTCTTTTTCGTTCGGGAAGCGCAGCTCGAAATGCACCACCCGGCTGGTCACCGTGCCCAGATGTTCCCAGGTTTTGGTCGCACCAAAGTAGTCGCTGCCGGAGAGATCCCACTGCGAGAGCTGAAGGAAGTTTTTACGGATGAACGTGCCCTGCCCCTGGCGGGTATAGACCAGACCTTCGACGATCAGCTGGCGCATCGCCTGCTGAATGGTCATCCGGCTGGAGTTGAACTCCGCCGCCAGCGCAAACTGGTCCGGCAGCGGTTCATTGGCGGCGTACTGCTGGCTGATAATGCGTTTCTTAATTTCCCGCGCTATGGTGATGTACTTCGCCGCCATCGTCCTTCCTTTCAGTTAGTTTTCTATCCCGCTGTTTTTCAACGCCACTCTCTCGGCAATCTTGAGGAAAGGCAGGTAGAAGAATACACCAAATACGATGATTGCCAACTGCACCACCACCGCCCGCCAGTCCCCCGCCGTGGCAAGCCAGGCGCTGAGAATGGGCGGCGTGGTCCACGGGATCATCACCACGCAGCGCGACATTAACCCCAGCGTGGTACAGAGCCAGGCGAAGTAAATGCCGATGGCGGGCAGCAGCACGAACGGGATCATCAGCGGCAGGTTAAACACAATCGGCAGGCCAAAAATCACCGGCTCGTTGATGTTAAACAGGCCCGGCGCCAGCGACAGACGCGCCACCTGCTTCGCCGATTTTTGTCTGGAGAAGATAAAGATGGCAATCAGCAGCGAGATCGTGCTGCCCGTGCCGCCCACCATGCCAAACGTCGGCACGAAGATGTTGTTGATGATATGCGGGATGGGCTGGCCGTTGGCGAAAGCCAGCATGTTCTCGTTGGTGTTGATCAGCAGGAACGGCTCCAGCACCACGCTGTTAACGACAGATTGATGAATACCGAGCGTGAACAGGAAGTTACCGAAGCTGTAGATGAAAATCGTCCCCGGCAGACTGGTGTTGATCAGCCGCAGCGGCTGCTGGATAAAGGTCGTAATAAGATGGATCAGGTCCGTGTGCAGCACGTTTGCCAGTATCGCCGCCAGCACCGCGAACAGGGAGAGCGTGAGGATGGTCGGGATCAGCGCGGTAAAGGATTTGCTCACCGCCGGAGGCACGTTTTCCCCGAGGGAAATGTGCAGCGCCTTCAGCCGCGAAATGGCGATAAACACTTCCGTTGAGAGCAGCCCGATCAGCACCCCGGCGAAAATCCCGGTTGAGCCGATATTGGCGAACGTCAGCACCTGGGTGACGTTCACCGCGGCGTCGCTGCCGACGGGCGTAATCTGCAGGCGCATCGGCATCATGATGATAAAGCTGCTGACGGCGATAACCACTGCCGAGACCGGATTGTCGAAATCTTTGTTGCGCGCCAGCGACCAGGCAATCATCGGGGCCAGCAGCAGCGCGGCGATGTTCAGCGTGCCGTTGATAATCGCCTCGCCCCACACCTTAAACTGCGCGAGCGTGTCGCCGTGAAAAATCCACGGAAATACCACGTTGTTTACCAGCACCGCCAGACCGGCGAGGATGAAAATGGGCATCACCGTGGCGAAAGCGTCGCGCAGGGAGCGAAGGTGCACCTGGTTTGCCAGGCGCGCCGAGAACTCAACAAACTTATCGACAAAAGACTGCATGTGCGGTGTTATTTTTGTTTCAGACATAGCGGATAGTTCCCATCAATCAGTCACAAAAACGGCCCGGCAGCGTACGGCTTACATCTCGCGTCCGTTGGTATGGATAACCTGTTTTAACCACGCGTAGCTCTTCTTCGGCACGCGCTTCAGGTCTTTCAGGTCGTGGTTTTCCCGGTTGACATAGACCACGCCGTAACGCTTACGCATGTCGCCCTGGGAGCTGAGAATGTCGATTAACCCCCAGCCGAGGTAGCCGATCACCTCTGCCCCGTCCTCGAACATCGCCTCCTTCATGGCATTGATATGCGCCCGGTGGTAGTCGATGCGGTAGGTGTCCTCGATCGGATTGACGCCGTCCCAGGACTCAATCACCCCGATGCCGTTTTCGATCGGGAAGACCGGCATCCGCCAGTCGTTGGCGTAGCGGGTGATGATGGTGCGAAAGCCCAGCGGATCGATCTGCCAGTTCCACTCGGTGGCCTTCAGGTACGGGTTGTTTTTCTCGCCGTGCAGCAGGTAATAGTTCACCGGCGTGCCTTCCGGGATCGCATCGCTGTCCAGCGTTTTGCTGGCGTAGTAGCTGAAGGCCATATAGTCGTTTCTGGTGCGCGCCAGCAGCGCTAAATCCTCGGCGCGGTAGATATCGCCAAAGCCCTCCTGCTCCACCACCGCCATCACCGCCGGGCTGTAGCCCTGCCCTGCGAATACGCGCAGCAGGTTCTGGTTGAGGAACTCGTCGTACTGCTGGGCGCAGAAGATATCGCGCGGTTTGCAGGTGGCCGGGTAGATCAGCTGGTGCGCCAGCATGCCGCCCATCAGCTGGCCCGGTCTGGTCTGGTGCAGATACTCGGTCAGCGCCATGTGCGCCACCATCGTATGGTGCTGCAGCTCGTACAGCTCGCGCAGGGTTTTCTCGCCTTTCATATAGCCGGAAATGCGGAACGCTTCCGGCATATGGAAGATGTTCTGCTCGTTGAAGGTCAGCCAGTACTTCACGCGGTCGCCATAGCAGTCGATCATCTTTTTGCCGTAGCGGATAAAGGCATCCATTACCCGGCGATCATTAAAGCCGTTGTACTCCTGCGCCAGCGCCAGCGGCATATCGAAGTGGTACAGGCAGACCATCGGCTCGATGCCGCGGGCGATCAGATCGTCGATAAAACGGTCATAAAACGCGATGCCTTCGTCGTTGAACGCGCCGTCGCCCTGCGGGCAGACGCGGCTCCAGGAGATCTGAAAGCGGTAGCAGTTCATGCCCAGATCCTGCATCAGGTCGAAATCTTCCCGGTAGCGGTGATAGGAGTCGGTCGCGACTTTCCAGTCGGAGACGTTCTCCCCGGCTTCGCGAATGTCGTACACCGACATGCCTTTCCCACCCTCGTTCCAGGCCCCTTCCGTCTGCATGCTTGACACCGAGTTGCCCCATAAAAAATTGGCCGGCAGCTGATTGTTCATGTTCCCTCCCTATATGACTAGTCATTTAAAATTTCATGACTAGTCATATAAGCGAAGATGAAATGGGGATCAAAGAGGAGGATCGTTTTTTGTGAGCAATGCGGGAAAAAAAGCCCCGGTTAGCGATGCACTACCGGGGCAAGGAAGGTTATTGTTGCGCGAGCTGATTGCGGCGATATTCCCCCTGCCGCTCCAGCATCCACCCCGGGTATTCGCGCGGCAGCGCGCTCACCGCATCAAGCTGCTTGAGCTCATCTTCGCTCAGTCGGATTCCGGTCGCGGCGATATTGTCGTCCAGCTGTTCGACGCGTTTCGCACCAATAATCACGCTGGTCACCGCTTTCTGGTGCAGCAGCCAGGCCAGCGCGATTTGCGCGACTGAGACACCCTTGCTTTCGGCGATAGTGCGCATTACGTCCACGCAGTCGAAGGCGCGATCTTTGTTCACCGGCGGGAAGTCAAACTCCAGACGGCGACCGCCGGCTTCGCTCTGCCCGTCGCGGCCATATTTTCCGCTCAGCAGGCCGCCTGCCAGCGGGCTCCAGACCATCAGCCCGACGCCTTCGCTTTGCATCATCGGCACCAGCTCGCGCTCAAGATCGCGTCCGGCGATGGTGTAATACGCCTGGAGGGATACGAAGCGCGCCAGCCCAAGACGTTCAGAAATACCGAGCGCTTTGGCAATCTGCCACGCCGCCCAGTTCGAGACGCCGATGTAGCGCACGTGGCCGTGCTGCACCAGGTTATCCAGCGCGTAGAGCATTTCTTCAATCGGCGTTGCGGGGTCGAAGCCGTGAAGCTGGTAGAGATCGATATGATCGAGCTGCATGCGGCGCAGGCTCTCCTTCACGCTGCTGATGATGTGATAGCGCGAGCTGCCGCGCGAGTTCACCCCGGCCGTTCCCGTTTCGCCGAACACTTTCGTGGCGACCACCACGTTCTCGCGCGGGATTTTCAGGTTTTTCAGCGCCTGACCGGTGATCTCCTCCGAACGCCCTTCCGAGTAAACGTCCGCGGTGTCGATAAAGTTGATCCCGGCATCCAGCGCGCGGCCCACCAGCTGCTCGGCTTCACTTTGCTGGAGCTGGCCAATCTTGCCCCACATGCCGCCCTCGCCGCCGAAGGTCATGGTGCCTAGGCACAGTTCAGAAACGAACAGACCGGTATTGCCCAGTTTTTGATAACGCATAAGTTATTCCTCGCATGTCGATTGGGTACCCGATAGTTATACCCGCCCCTCAGCCATCGCGAATGTGGCGTTCCTGTCCGTTTCTTGCCCAATCCTCTGAATTTATCCGCGCGGGGCGTCGCCAAAGACGCTGTAGTCCGGTAACTGCACCTGCTGATACGGCTCCCAGCCGCCGCCGAGGGCCTTGTAGAGCGCCACGAGATCGAGCGCGCTCTGCACCTGCGCCTGTGCGCGCTGCTGCTGGGCCTGCGCGAGCTGCCGCTGCGCGTCCAGAACGTCGATAAAGCTGGCGATCCCCTGGCGGTAGCTGTCGCTTGCCAGGTCAAAAGCGTTTTGCAGGGCGTCGATCGTTTTTGCGAGACCCGCTTCACGCTGCTGGTCGGTGCGATAGCTCACCAGCGCGTTTTCCACATCCCCGAGCGCGGTCAGCACAGTCTGGCGATAGTCCAGCACCGCCGCTCCCTGCTGCGCGCGCGCCACCTTGACGCTGGAGACCAGCCGACCGCCCTGGAAGATGGGAATGGAGACCTGCGGGCCGAAGCTGTAGAAGTGGCTGCTCCAGTCGGTCAGCCAGTTGGTTTCGCTGTTGCGCAGGCCAAACTGCCCGGAGAGCGTAAAGCTCGGGAACAGCTCCGCCACCGAGACGCCGATTTGCGCCGTGGCGGCGTGAAGGTTCGCCTCCGCTTCGCGCACGTCCGGACGGCGTCGCGCCAGCGTGGACGGAATGCCGGTCTGCACGATATCCGGCAGGGCCGGCATCGGCTGCACGCTTTGCAATTCCGCATCCAGCGCCCCAGGCGGCTTGCCGAGCAGGATCGCCAGGCCGTTCATCGCCTGCCGCTCCTGCGCCTGATACTGCGGAAGCTGTGCTTCAAGGTTGCCCAGCTGCGCTCGGGCGTTTTCCACGTCCATCTGTGGCGACAGCCCGCCCCGCTGGCGGCTTTCCGTCAGATCCAGCGTCTGCTGCGCGCTTTTAATCTGGGTGTTCAGCGTGGCGATAATGCTCTGCGCCCCGCGCAGCTGGAGCCACGCGCGCGCCACTTCGGCTTCCAGCGACACCAGCGCATCGTTACGCTGCTCAATGGCGGCTTTCTGCTGCGCTTCGGCGGCTTCCACCTGACGACGCACCTTGCCCCACAGGTCGATTTCCCACTGGGCATCGAAGCTGCCCTGGTAGAGGTTAATCGGCTGCGTCAGCGGCCCTAACGCGCCCCGCAGTTCAGGATCGACATTATCAAGCTGGTCGTACACGCCATGAGATTTCAGCTCCCCTTCAAGCCCAAGCTGCTGGCGCGTCGCCTGCAGATTGCCGTTCACCGACGGATAAAACGCCCCGCCCGCCTGGTTAATCTGCTCTCGCGCTCCGGCGATGCGCAGCACCGTCTGCTGCAGCGTCAGGTTTCCGGCAATGGCGCGCTCAACCAGGCTGTCGAGCTGCGGCGAGCCGAAGGTCTTCCACCAGCGCGGGTTGGTCGCGGCGGAGGTAGTTTGCGATTTCACCGCGCTGTCGCCCTTATCGTTCCAGTGCGTAACGGCGGGCGGCGCAGGCTGCTGGTAGTCCGGCCCGACGGCGCAGCCCGCCAGCAGCATCATTATCATCAGGGGGTGTAAACGTCTGTGTATCATCAATGTGCTCCTGCACTCCCCTCGCTCTTAACCGGCGAGAGCAACAAACAAAACGGAATCAGTAACAAGGCCACCGCGCTCAGAATGGTAAAGACGTCGATGTAGGCCAGGAAGCGCGACTGCTCGATCATCGTCTGGTACATGCGTCCGGTGGCGATGCCGGTGGGGTCGCCCACCTGGGTAGTGAAGTTCTGGATCGCCTGGGCGCTTTCGCGTATCGCCTGCTGGAACTGCTCGTTAAGCGGCGAGGCGTGGTACGCCAGATGCGCGCTGTGCGCCTGCGCGCGTTCGGTGATGGCCGCCGTCGAAAGGGATATGCCAATCGAACCCGCTACGTTGCGGAACATGGTAAACAGCGCCGCCGCATCGGCATTCAGCCGCCTCGGTATCGAGATAAACGCAATAGTCGTGAGCGGCACAAACAGGAACCCCAGCCCTATCGACTGGGCGCTGCGGAACAGCACCAGCGTTTCGAAGTCGATATCCGGCGTCAGCGTTCGCGACCAGAAGAACGACACCGCCAGACAGGTAAAGCCAAAGGCGATAATCCAGCGCGTCTGCACCACCGGCATCAGCTTCAGCACCAGCGGAATGGTTAACACAATCAGCACCGCGCCGGGCGACAGCACCAGCCCCGACCAGGTAGCGGTGTAGCCCAGGTCCTGCTGCGCCAGCTGCGGGATAACAACCGAGCTGCCGTACAAAATCATCGCCATCCCCGCCATCAGCAGGCTGGAGATGGCAAAGTTGCGGTCCTTCATGCAGTGCAGATCCACCACCGGCTTTCTGGCATATACCAGCCAGTAGATGGCGCCTATAATGCCGACAAGCGTCAACACGCCGAAGGTGCGGATAAAGTTCGAGTAGAACCAGTCCTCGTCTTCTCCCCGGTCGAGCATCACCTGCAGACAGCCCAGCCCCAGCGCGATCAGGCCGATCCCCGTCCAGTCGATAGTCAGCTTCTCTTTTGATTTGCTCTCCCACGGCGGATCTTCCAGCAGCTGGTAGATCGCCAGCACCGTCACAATCCCCACCGGAATGTTGATAAAGAACACCCAGCGCCAGGAATAGTTGTCGGTGATCCAACCGCCCAGCGTCGGGCCGAGCACCGGCGCAACGATAATCGCAATGGAGGACAGACCAAACGCTTTGCCCCGGTCTTCGGGTTTGAAGTAGTCGAGCAGCACCGACTGCTGCGTGGGCTGCAGCCCGCCGCCAAAAAAGCCCTGCATCACGCGGAACAGGATGATCTGCCACAGCTCGGTGGCAATCCCGCACAGGAACGAGCAGACGGTAAACATGACGATGCAGATCAGGAAGAACTGCTTGCGGCCAAACACCCGGCTCAGAAACGCCGAGATGGGCAGCACGATGCCGTTCGCGACCAGATAGCTGGTTAACACCCAGGTAGATTCGTCATAGCTGGACGAGAGCGATCCTGCCACGTGGGGGAGCGCCACGTTGACGATGGTGGTATCCAGAATTTCCATGAATACCGCCAGGGTGACGACAATCGCCACCGCCCACGGATTGCTGGCGGGCTTCCAGCTGTCGTGGCTGTGATCCGTCATTCCACCGTCACCTTCGGTGCGACCGACAGCCCCAGCGGCAGCGGTTTGTTTGGATCCAGGCCCTTATCAATCACGATTTTGACCGGCACGCGCTGCACAATTTTGACGAAGTTACCGGTGGCATTTTCTGCCGGGAAGGCGGAGAAGCGCGAGCCGCTGCCCTGCTGGATACTGTCTACGTGGCCCTCAAGCTCCATATCCGGCCACGCGTCGACGGACACGGTGACCTTATCGCCCGGCTTCATGCGCTCGAGCTGCGACTCTTTAAAGTTCGCGACCACCCACACGTTAGGGGAAACCAGCGAGAACAGCGCCGTTCCCGCCTGCACCAGCGTGCCGGGCTGCACGTTGCGTTTGGTAACAACGCCGTCGAACGGGGCGCGAACTTCGGTATAGGAGAGATTAAGGTTGGCGGTTTCCAGCTGCGCTTTAGCCTGATCGACCTGACGCTCGCGCGCTTCAACGTTGGTTTCCTGCTGGCGGATTTGCAGCTGTACCTGCTCTGCCACTTCCAGCTGCGCCTGAGCGCTGGCCAGCCCTGCCTGCGCGCTGCGCAGTTGAGCATTCGCGGAATCAATACTTTGCTGGGTGGTCGCACGCGGGTCGACGCCGCGCTGACGACGGTACTCCGCCTGCGCGTTCGCCAGATCGGCCTGCGCTTTCAGCACCTGCGCTTTGGCTTCGTCACGCTGGGCGGGATACTGGACTTTTGAAAGCGCCAGCTGCGCCTGGGCCTGATGCAGCTGCGCGATAGCCAGCCCAAGCTGGGCCTGAGCCTGATCGCGCTGCGCGGTGGTGTCCCGCGGATCGATAACCACCAGCAGATCGCCCTTTTTCACGCGCTGGTTATCGCGCACGCGCAGCTCGGTAACGTAGCCCGCCGTTTTGGGGGCAATCGTCACCACGTCGCCGTCGGTAAAGGCGTCGTCGGTCGTCTCTTCGTTACGGGTTAAAAACCACCAGACCAGCGCCACGACCACCATTACCACCACGACAATGCCGAGGATAATTAACGGTTTCTTGCCCGGGCGCTTACGCTCATTATTGTTTTTGTCCTGCTCGTCAGCAGGCGAGTTTTGATCTTCAGCCATAGTTCAGCAACGGTCCTGTCAGTGAGCGGCATCACACTATGCCGTTCACTAAAGCTAGGACGTTGCTATACGTTTGCCAGGAAAAACTGACAAATTGCGCACTATATGAGAAGGAATATTCCGAAACCGATCGCCGCGGCCCAAACCAGCATCGGAATCGACCAGATGTGGAAACGCCACCAGATACGACGATCGTTGGCCATGCGCAGGGCTATCAGGTTTGCCAGCGAGCCGGGCAGCAGCCCAAACCCGCCGATGTTCACCGCCCAGGCCAGAAGCGTGTCCGGCGGAACGTAGTTGAGCAGCAGAATGGTGGAAGGCACGTTGCTGATAAACTGCGACAGGCCAATCGCCGTCAGCCACAGCCCTGCCTGCGGCAGACTGCTGACGCTGTGCAGAACGGTTTGCAGCACCGGGAGCTGAATAAGCAGATGCACGTCGATGAACATCGCCATAAAGACCAGCAGCAGCGTCCAGTCCACGCTTACCAGAACGCGACGCGCCAGGACGACAAAGCCTGCGGCAACGAGCAGGACGCCCGCCAGCTCATACTTCAGCTCCAGCGCAAACAGAAAGACGATGTATAACCCGAGGCAGCTCCACACCAGACGCGGCTGCCACTGCGGGCCCGTTGTGCCGCTGTGGTACTGCAGCTTTTTATCCGGAAACGCAAACCAGCATACCGCCAGCAGCGACAGCATCATCACCAGCGCCAGAGGGGCCATCTGCCAGGTAAAGGCGGCGAACGACAGCCCGGAACGTCCCCAGAGAAGGATATTTTGCGGATTGCCGATTGGCGTCAGAAGTGAGCCGGCGTTAACGGCGAGCGCTTCAAAGATGATCAACCGGCTGACCGGGATCTCGCATAGCTTACGCAGCGTAAGCGTGAGGGGCACGATGATAAACAGCGCCACATCGTTGGTCAGAAACGTCGACAGCACCGCGGCAGAAAACACCATAAACAGGGACAACCTGCGTTCGGTGGCAAAGCGGCGAACCATTTTACGGCCAAGAACGTCAAAGTAGCCGCTCAGCTCGACCCCTTTGGTGAGCATCATCAGGCCGCTCAGGGTAATGATGGTGCGCCAGTCAATCGCGGCGGGCCAGGCCTGCGGCGTAAACGGCACAAAGAGGCTTAACCCTACGCCAATGAGTAATAAGAGATGGAAGAAACGATCGCGTGCCAGGGCCTGCAGTCCAGGGATTTTCATTCAGCGGAGGGACCATATTTAAGGGTAAATTCGCGAAACTTCACCAGCGTCTCTTCGCTGACGTGGTGTTCCATGCCTTCCGCATCCCGGCGGGCAATCTCCGGGCTGACGCCCAGCACCAGTAAAAAATTCTCGACAAGCTGATGGCGCTCGCGGCTCTCCTGCGCGAGTTTCTCCCCCTCCGGCGTCAGAAAAACACCGCGCCAGGGGATCATTTCAATTAAGCCCACGGAGGCCAGGCGTTTTAACATTTTAGCGACAGTTGGCTGTGAAACCCCCAGCCTGGCGGCCATATCGACCTGGCGCGCTTCACCAACCTCACGGATCAGATCGGAAATGAGTTCAACATAGTCATCAATCAGTTCACGCCGGTGCGCTTCACGGACCTGGCGAAAACCTTCGACATGTTCTTCAACATTCACCAGTTGCGTCGTTTTCCTGATTGTCGGATGACCTGCGCGACGGTTCATTGTACTTCCTCAGTGGGGTGACGCTTCCAGCGCCCGGTTTCGAGAGCGCACATTGTAAACCATAGCTCCGCAAGCACAAAAAATTAACGAAATAGCCATAGCTATACAATATAGCCTGTGCTATATCTGTATGTAATGCAGTCACCCTTCACGGATCGAAGGGATCAAAACTCAGGAGGTCTTATGAACGAATTCAAGAGGTGCATGACCGTGTTTACCCACTCTCCCTTTAAAGTGCGCTTAATGCTGTTGAACATGCTGTGCGATATGTTTAACAACAAACCGCATCAGGACGACAAACCTTCCCACTAAGCGGCGTTGCGGTACGCCGCTTCATTTTCCCGTCACAATCACGCTGTAAACTGGCTTCCAGCCGCCTTATTCCCGATCTTTTTTGCGGATTTGCAATCCCCTTCGCAAAACATCTGCTTAGCAACTGTTGATATTATTTAGCGCTCGCACTATCTTCTTGCAGCCCTGCACAATTTGCGGCTCGCTGAAGCGGACCCTCATTCCCTCTCCACGCACTGTCAGGCAGGTTATGACCCTTGACGCCAGGGTGAGCACATGGCGTTTTCATCCATGATAGTGACCTATGAATGTAACCCTGATAGATACCGTTGTGACCCGCAGCCGGGCCTTAAGCCCGTGGACGGGTTTTTACTTTTTGCAGTCATTGCTGATTAACTTTGCGCTGGGTTATCCCTTTAGTCTGCTCTACGCGGTGGCTTTCACCTGCGTTCTGCATGTGCTGTGGCGAACCGCACCGCGCGTGCAAAAAGCGTTAATCGGGATCTGCTCGCTGGTCGCTGCACTCTATTTCCCGTTTGGCCAGGCTTACGGCGCGCCAAACTTTAATACCCTGCTGGCGCTGCACTCGACCAATATGGAAGAGTCAACGGAGATCCTGACGATCTTCCCGTGGTACAGCTACGTGGTCGGGATCTTTATCTTCGCGTTGGGCGTTATCGCCATCCGCCGTCAGCCGGGCGAGAAAAAATCCTGGGGTAAGATCGAAATACTCTGTCTGGTGTTCAGCGTTGCCGTGGCGTTTGTCGCCCCCATCCAGAATATTCCCTGGGACGGTAAGCTCAGGCTCACCAATATCGGCTATCCGGTTTTTCGCTTCGTGAAGGACGTCGTTGTCAATAATAAAGAGGTTCTCGACGAACAGGCGCGCATGGCTGAGCTTTCCAATATGAAAGACACCTGGAACGTGCTGGCCGTTAAGCCGAAGTATCACACCTATGTGGTGGTGATTGGGGAAAGTGCCCGTCGCGATGCAATGGGAGCCTTCGGCGGACACTGGGATAACACACCGTTTGCCAGTTCGGTCAAAGGCACGCTGTTTACCGATTATGTTGCGGCCAGCGGCTCGACGCAGAAATCGCTCGGCCTGACGCTTAACCGGGTCGTCGACGGCAAACCTCAGTATCAGGATAATTTTGTCACCCTGGCAAACCGCGCGGGTTATCAGACCTGGTGGTTCTCCAATCAGGGGCAAATTGGCGAATACGATACGGCCATCGCCAGTATCGCCAAACGTGCCGACGAAGTGCAGTTCCTGAAGAACGGCGACTTTGAAGCCGACAAAAATACCAAAGACGAAGCGCTGTTGAAAATGACGGCACAGGTCTTCGCCACTCCGCGCACCCAGCCTCAGCTGATCGTCCTGCACCTGATGGGGTCGCACCCGCAGGCCTGCGATCGGACCGGCGGGAAGTACGCGGAGTTCGTGCAGTCCAAAGAGACCTCTTGCTATCTCTACACCATGACGCAAACCGACGACCTGCTGAGCAAGCTGTACGATCAGCTACGCAATACGGGCGACAGCTTCTCCATGGTCTATTTCTCGGATCATGGGCTGGCGTTTAAAGAGCGTGGTAAAGAGGTGCAGTACCTGGCGCACGATGACAAGTTCCAGCAGAACTTCCAGGTGCCGTTTATGGTGCTGTCGAGTGATGATAAAACGCATCGCGTGATTAAAGCGCGCCGTTCGGCAAATGATTTCCTGCAGTTCTTCTCGCAGTGGACGGGAATTACAGCCGGGCAGATAAAAACGGCTTACCCGTTTGTCTCTAACAAGAAAGCTCCCCCAGTGTACGTTACCAACTTCAAGTTACAGAAAGTTGACTACAACCATCTGGGTACGGATATTTTCGATATTAAGAGTAAGTAGCGGTCCGATACCCTCACCCTGACCCTCTCCCACGGGGAGAGGGAATAACACTAAAAACGGCAACCTGGGGTTGCCGTTTTGCTTTTACTTTCCACAAAAAAAATCCGCCACATTGGGCGGATTTTTTATTAGCTCACCGGAGTGATTAGAAGCGGTAACCTACGCCCGCGATCCAGGTGCCAACGTCAACGTTGCGGATACGGCTCTGCTCATAGGAGAAGTCCAGAGCAACGTCCTGGATTGGGTTGAACTGCAGGCCTGCGCCATAGGAGAAGCCATAGTCGCTGTTGCTTGCAGTGCGGCTTTCGCTCTGGTTTTCAGTCTGCTGGAATTTACCGTAGCCAACACCTACAACACCGTAGATGCTCGCCCAGTCATTCAGACGGTAAGCTGGACCAGCGGTGATACCGTAATACTGGCCTTTGTTGTATGCGCCGTTTTCAGAACGATCTTTCTCGGTGTAGGTGAAAGAACCGATCACGCCCAGTGGATTGTTATCCTGCTCGTAGCGATACTTCAGGTTGAAACCGTTAGCTTTGTTCATCACGCCCTGATAGTCGCTCTGAGCGTAACCACCAGTAACAGTAGAAGTAGCAGCTACAGCGGTACCTGCGGAAACAGCCAGTACAGCGGCCAGTGCTGAAAGACATGCAATTTTTTTCATAACCACCTCAAATGTGCTTCAAGTAAGTCCGTAAGTTTTAAATATATCAAAAAAATTTGCGAAACTCTTTGTGATTCGTGATGTCTAATGAAACCTTTCCTGTAACAGAACGTTTCCAGCATCAGCTATCTCTTTCAAATCACATGCAATTTTCACTACTAAATGCGCATAGTGCGCGCAAGCGCCGTTACATTCATCCAGATTATTCCTAATCTATCAGGCGATAAATCCACCAGCGCTTAACCATTTTACGGATTTCACGAGGTTTTTTTTCAACAGCACCTCAACCGTTGCCGCTTATTTCCTTTACACTGCAACCTTTACCTCATTTGACATAAGCTGACAGGAGAAAGGATGCCTGGGTTATCCCGCACGTCGTCGGTCTGGTTGCCGGTAGCAGTCATACTCATTGCCATGTTGTCCATTCAAAGCGGTGCTTCGCTTGCAAAATCACTTTTTCCGCTGGTCGGTGCGCCTGGGGTGACTGCCCTGCGTATCGTGCTGGGCACGGTGATACTGGTGGTCATTTTCAAACCCTGGCGTCTGCGCTTCAAAAAGGAGCAGCGTTTACCCCTGCTGTTTTATGGACTCTCCCTTGGGGCAATGAACTATCTGTTCTACCTCTCTATTCAGACGATACCGCTGGGGATCGCCGTCGCGCTGGAGTTTACCGGCCCGCTGGCGGTGGCGCTGTTCTCCTCGCGACGTCCGGTCGATTTTATCTGGGTCGTGTTAGCCGTTCTGGGTTTATGGTTCCTGCTGCCGCTGGGCCAGAGCGTCGCTGAGATCGATCTGACGGGTGCAGCCCTGGCGCTGGGTGCAGGCGCCTGCTGGGCCGTCTATATACTTACGGGCCAGCGTGCAGGAGAAGAGCACGGTCCGGCGACCGTCGCCTTAGGTTCCCTGATCGCAGCCATCGTCTTCGTGCCTATCGGCATGGCGCAGGCAACCGAATCTATCTGGCAATGGTCCGTCATGCCCATCGGGCTGGCGGTCGCGATTCTTTCTACCGCACTCCCCTACTCTCTGGAGATGATTGCCCTTACGCGTCTGCCGACGCGCATATTTGGCACGCTGATGAGCATGGAGCCTGCGCTAGCCGCCATTTCCGGAATGGTGTTTCTCGGCGAAACCCTCACGTTGACCCAGACGCTGGCGCTCTGCTCGATTATCGCGGCATCAATGGGCTCGACGCTCACCATGCGCCCGGAGCCTAAAGTTGAGAAAGTGGATATCAGCTAAGGCCATATATTCTGCATGGCTTCCACGCCATGCAGAATAAAGGCCAGAAAGACAGACGTTATAATTTCTTACACACTTTGCGCTATTTTCGAAATATCCCTCTGCGTTTACATCCCCAATCAGCAATTAAGATTGATCTGTATCAATTTAAAAATTACCCATTAATTTCAATAAATTAAATTCTAAAGCCACTTCTCGCTATTAAACCGATAGGCATAGCCAAACCGCAGAGAAAAAATCCGGTGCTATACTTAGTTCCGTAATTACCTGGGACATAAACATCAAGAGGATATGAGATTATGAGTACCGCTAAACTGGTGAAAACGAAAGCGTCTAATCTGCTTTATACCCGTAACGATGTATCGGATAGCGACAAGAAGGCGACCATTGAGTTGCTGAATCGCCAGGTGATCCAGTTCATCGATCTTTCGCTGATCACCAAACAGGCCCACTGGAATATGCGCGGTGCAAACTTTATTGCCGTTCATGAAATGCTGGATGGCTTCCGCACAGCACTGGTAACCCACCTCGATACGATGGCTGAACGTGCCGTTCAGCTGGGCGGCGTGGCGCTTGGTACCACACAGGTGATCAACAGCAAAACGCCACTGAAGAGTTATCCGCTGGATATCCATACCGTTCAGGATCACCTTAAAGAGCTGGCGGACCGCTATGCGATTGTGGCCAATGACGTGCGCAAAGCGATTGGCGAAGCCAAAGACGAAGATACCGCAGACATTTTCACCGCCGCGTCACGCGACCTTGATCAATTCCTGTGGTTTATCGAATCTAACATCGAGTAATTCATATAATTGCTCTATTAAACCCTCGCCATGACGCGATGCCGTTCACATAAGCGGAGCGGCACTGTGTTTCACTGAATAAATGGTTTTGATATCTTAACCGCCCGCGGCCTTCATGGTCGGGGGCGTTTTATTATGAACAACGCTTCCAGATTTCCACGCAGATGTTCCAGCTTTTTCGAGACGGTTCCTGGTGACGCTCTATTTCCAGCACTGGCATGTCCGTCGCTATAAGCCAGGACGCGATCTTGAGCAAGGTGTTAACGTCGGGTCGAGGATAAAAAAACGGCAGAGCGCATAATCGCTCTGCCGCCAAACGCTAATGCTTAATTTTTCGGCGAAAAAAGAGAGCAAGACATATGATACAAATCATATTTTCAATGAATGTTAAAAAAGCAGCCTCGCTGTTGGCCCTTCACTCGCACGAACAGACGAGGAAGCTTGCTGCCCTTACTGTTCAACGATCGAAATAACATTCCCGGTTCGCAGATCTACCCGCGCAGAGACAGTCTCTTTGACTACGCCACCAAAGGCGTTGGTGCCACGGAATGTGGTATCTATCGTGGCATGCGGATCGTCGGTCAGAACCAGATGATACCGTGTGGAGAGGTGTTTGTAGGAGGAATCATCATGCATGTCGGCTTTGATCATGGCCTCTAACGGACGATAAGCCCCGTTCCAACCGCTAAAATTATCCTGAAATGTATCGAAGTTGATGCGTTTTGCCAGCATCTCAGGACTGGAACGGTATTCAGTGAAACACCAGTTCGCTATCACGCCAAACGGTGTGTCACCCTGCGTGGTGTAGCTGTTCTGGCTCACGCAGGCATAAAACCCCTCTTCTGGCGCGACGGGCACCTGACGATATGCCATATAAGCAGCCACAATCTTGTGTCGCGTATCCTTACGCTCCCTACGATACTCGGTAAGGGTTTTATCGGCATATTTGAAAGGCGGCGGGGAGACGTCCGCATTCTGCGGCTGATCCTGTTTTTTCACGACGGCCGGACTGCGGTCGGCCGGTAGCAGGATGGCACTGATTACGCAGAGGCCCAGAAAACCGCCCAGATAAACGGCACTGACTTGCTTACGACCGGGCATTTTGACCAGCGAAGGTTTAATCAGGCCAATAATAAAGGCTACAAACAGAATAAATGCGATTAAAGAAAGAAAAGTGCTCATCGTTATCCTTTTGACTGTATATATCCATTAAAAAACAATGTCATATTATCAGAAAAATAAGATCTAATTAGGGAGTAATTCACTCTTATGCGCCAGCACCGGAAGAGACGTGGCGGTCGTCTTCATTCTGCCGGCAGGATTCTTTCTTCGCATCCGCTCGCTGACCCCTCCGCGTCTGAAGCAGATCATCCGGTAAATACCGTGTACAAAATCGCCTTTCAAGAAGTGCAGTTATCCCGGGTATGCAATATGATAGATGATTCATTTTGCAGTGACTTCAATCCGATGCAGGCCAAATGCATCGGTCTTCTTAAAGGGAGTTTTTTGATGAAAGAAAATAAGCACGTCAGCAAATTCGAAGCAAACCATCTCAATCCTGGTGAAGCCGTTCTGCAGTGGGGAGAAGGTTATATCGGCAAAGTGATGGGACAGGGTAAGGACAAACAGCACAACGGTGCACTGATCGTTACGGGCCAGCGAGTGGCATTCTACCGTAAAGGTTTTCTCGGCGAGGTGATTGAGACTATCCCGTTAAAATCCATTACGTCGATTGAACGCAAGTCCACGCTGGGTCACCGGGTCATTCGGATCCATACTTCCCACGACGATCTGGAATTTAAGATGTTCAGCAAGGATGCAGAACTCGCCCTGATTGAGGCGATTGAAGCTGGCCGCGGAGTAAAGACGGAAACACCAATAGCCGAACCGGCTATGACCCATCAGGATCCCTATGAGCAGCTCAAAAAGCTTTCCGAACTCAAAGAGAGCGGGATCATTTCGGAAGAAGAATTCCAGGCCAAAAAAAGCAAATTAATGGAGCTGATTTAACGTTCCTTCCTCCGGGTTAACTGGGGAAATTATTGGATTCCGCAGCCAATTCACCGGATAACGGTTTTTGCTATCTTAATCGCCCTCGGCCTTGCTGGTCGGGGGCGTTTGTTGCCTCACGCCGTAATAGCGGTCCGCGGCAGCGATGTCAGCACCATTTTCTCTACGCCGTGCACCTCACAAGATATCCCTCAGACATATCAGTACTCTGGCAGTGAAGGTTTCTCTTTCCGTGCCTGTTTTGACACTTTCAGTTTCAGCTGCCTGTCACCTGTGCCATTGGTGAGGGTTTTGCACATCTATGGTGCACACTTTTTGCCTGCACACCTGCAAAAGTGAACGAAATGTAATAATCACCTCACACAACCGTTAACGGAAGATTGTTTTTTCGTCAGAATTTACGCTAAATATCTCCCCGTCAGTTGAGCCAAACGAAGCGCACCAAAACGGTGCTCCAGTATGGTGCAATAACACCTCATTGCCCCATTTATTGTGCAATGCATGACATCATCCCCTTTGCAAAACAATAGCTTGTAAAGTTGGCACGATTTTTTCATTGTGCCACCTGTTCTCGCAGGGGATCGCCCCGTGGATATAAAAGGAAATGCTATGAAGTCTGTATTAAAAGTTTCACTGGCTGCACTTACCCTGGCTTTTGCAGTGTCCTCTCAGGCTGCCGACAAACTGGTTGTGGCGACCGACACGGCGTTCGTTCCGTTTGAATTCAAACAGGGTGATAAATACGTTGGTTTTGATGTGGATCTGTGGGCCGCTATCGCAAAAGAACTCAAGCTGGATTACACCCTGAAGCCTATGGACTTCAGCGGCATCATCCCGGCACTGCAAACCAAAAACGTTGATCTGGCACTGGCAGGCATCACCATTACCGATGAACGTAAAAAAGCGATCGACTTCTCTGACGGCTACTACAAAAGCGGCCTGCTGGTCATGGTCAAAGCCGATAATAACGACGTAAAAAGCGTGAAAGATCTCGACGGCAAAGTGGTGGCAGTGAAGAGCGGCACCGGTTCTGTTGATTACGCGAAAGCAAATATCAAAACCAAAGACCTGCGTCAGTTCCCGAACATCGACAACGCGTACATGGAACTCGGCACCAACCGTGCTGACGCTGTTCTGCACGACACGCCTAACATCCTGTACTTCATTAAGACAGCCGGTAACGGCAAGTTCAAAGCCGTTGGCGAGTCTCTGGAAGCGCAGCAGTACGGTATCGCATTCCCGAAAGGCAGCGACGACCTGCGCACGAAAGTTAACGGCGCGCTGAAAACGCTGAAAGAGAACGGCACCTATAACGAAATCTACAAAAAATGGTTCGGCACCGAGCCTAAATAATAAGACGTAAAATCACGTTCACTCGGGGGCGACCTTTCGCCCCTGCTATTTTTGAAACACGGTAACAGTAACAGGAAATTATCATGCAGTTTGACTGGAGCGCCATCTGGCCTGCCATTCCTATCTTGCTTGAAGGCGCTAAAATGACCCTGTGGATTTCGGTCCTGGGTCTGGTTGGTGGGTTGATTATCGGTCTTGTCGCCGGTTTCGCCCGCACCTACGGCGGCTGGATCGCAAACCACATCGCACTGGTTTTCATCGAAGTGATCCGCGGCACGCCTATTGTCGTGCAGGTCATGTTCATCTACTTCGCCCTGCCAATGGCATTCACCGACCTGCGCATCGACCCGTTCAGCGCGGCCGTTGTCACCATTATGATCAACTCAGGTGCCTACATTGCGGAAATCACCCGCGGTGCGGTGCTGTCGATTCATAAAGGTTTCAGTGAAGCCGGTCTGGCGCTAGGTCTTTCTCGTCGCGAAACGATCCGCCACGTTATTCTGCCGCTGGCGCTGCGTCGCATGCTGCCGCCGCTCGGTAACCAGTGGATCATCAGCATTAAAGATACGTCGCTGTTCATTGTTATCGGCGTGGCCGAGCTGACCCGTCAGGGGCAGGAGATCATTGCAGGCAACTTCCGCGCGCTGGAAATCTGGAGTGCGGTAGCCGTTGTCTACCTGATCATTACTCTGGTTCTGAGCTTCGTTCTGCGTCGTCTTGAAAGAAGGATGAAAATCCTGTGATTGAATTTAAAAACGTTTCCAAGCACTTTGGCCCAACCCAGGTGCTGCACAATATCGATCTGAACATCAAACAGGGTGAAGTGGTGGTGATTATTGGGCCATCCGGCTCCGGTAAATCCACCCTGCTGCGCTGCATCAACAAGCTGGAAGAGATCACCAGCGGCGATCTGATCGTCGACGGCCTGAAGGTAAACGACCCAAAAGTGGACGACCGTCTGATTCGTCAGGAAGCGGGCATGGTGTTCCAGCAGTTCTACCTGTTCCCGCACCTCACGGCGCTGGAAAACGTGATGTTTGGCCCACTGCGCGTGCGCGGTGCCAGCAAAGCGGCGGCGGAAGCGCTGGCAAAAGATCTGCTGGCGAAAGTCGGCCTGGCAGAACGTGCGCACCACTACCCTTCCGAGCTGTCAGGTGGTCAACAGCAGCGTGTGGCGATTGCTCGCGCCCTGGCGGTCAAACCGAAAATGATGCTGTTTGATGAGCCTACGTCCGCACTCGACCCGGAGCTGCGCCACGAGGTGCTGAAAGTCATGCAGGATCTGGCGGAAGAAGGGATGACGATGGTTATCGTGACCCACGAAATCGGCTTTGCTGAAAAAGTGGCGTCCCGCCTGATCTTTATTGATAAAGGCCGTATCGCGGAAGACGGTAACCCGCAGGAGCTGATTGCGAACCCGCCGAGCCAGCGTTTGCAGGAGTTCCTGCAGCACGTCTCCTGATTGTTCGCTTCAAACGTAAGCCGGGCATGCCCGGCTTTTTTACGCCAGATTGTTCCCAAAAATCCCCCGCCGCGCCCCGACTTCTATACTTATCATTTTGTTCGACATTTTCACCGGAGGACGCCGTGCCGTGGATCCTGCTGCTGTTGATTAGCCTGTTTAGTGCGCCATCGTTCGCCGTCGCGATCCCTGGAGTGACCACCGGGAACACCGCTACCCAGCAAAGTACGCCGCCTCCGGAACCCGATGTTGAACAGAAAAAAGCCGCCTACGGCGCGCTTGCCGACGTCCTTGAAAACGACACCTCCCGGCAGGAGCTCATTGGCCAGCTGCGCAAAGCCGCCGCCACGCCGCCGCAGGAGTCGGTGCCAACCCTCACCCCTCCGCAGGCTGAGGAGCAAAAAACGGTGCTGGAAAACGTCACCGACGTGAGCCGTCACTATGGGGAAGCGCTCTCCTCGCGCTTCGCTCAGCTTTACCGCAACCTGATTGGCTCCCCGCATAAGCCATTTAACCCGCAAACGTTTACCGCCGCCGCCACGCAGTTCCTGATGCTGGCGGGGGCGGTGTTTCTTTTTTACTGGCTGGTGCGCCTGTGCGCGTGGCCGCTGTACCGCAAAATGGGGCAATGGGGACGCAGAAAGAATCAGCATAAAAGCAGCTGGCTGCACCTGCCGTTGATGATCGCCTCCGCGTTCATCATCGATTTACTGCTGCTGGCGTTGACGCTGTTTTTAGGCCAGATGCTGGCCGACACGCTGAATGCCGGCAACAAAACCATCGCCTTCCAGCAGTCGCTTTTCCTGAATGCCTTTGCCCTGATTGAGTTCTTCAAGGCGCTGCTGCGGTTACTCTTTTGTCCGCACGTGCCGGAGCTGCGGCCTTTCTCCATTCGGGATGCGAGCGCGAAGTACTGGGCGCTGCGCCTGAGCGTGCTCAGCGGGCTGATTGGCTACGGCCTGCTGGTTGCCGTGCCGATCATCTCCAACCAGGTGAACGTCCAGTTTGGCGCGCTGGCAAACGTTCTAATCATGATCTGCATTACCGTCTGGTCGCTGTACCTTATCTTCCACAATAAAAAAACCATTACCCAAAGCCTGTTGAATCTGGCCGATCGTTCCCTCTCGTTCTTTAGCCTCTTTATCCGCGCGTTCGCCCTGGTGTGGCACTGGCTGGCAAGCGCTTACTTCATCGTGCTGTGCTTCTTCTCGCTGTTCGACCCGGGCAATAGCCTGAAGTTTATGATGGGAGCGACGTTCAAAAGCCTGGCCATTATCGGCATCGCGGCGTTTGTGTCAGGGCTGCTGTCGCGCTGGATCTCGAAAACCATCACCCTGTCGCCGCAGGTCCAGCGTAATTACCCGGAACTGCAAAAGCGGGTAAACGGCTGGATGTCGGTATCGCTCAAGGTGGCGCGCATTCTCACCGTCTGCGTGGCGATTATGCTGCTCCTGAATGCATGGAGCCTGTTTGATTTCTGGAACTGGCTGCACAACGGTGCGGGTGAAAAAACGGTAGATATCCTGATTCGCATCGCGCTGATTTTATTCTTCTCCGCCGTCGGCTGGACGCTGCTGGCGAGCCTTATTGAGAACCGCCTGGTATCGGATATTCACGGCAGGCCCCTGCCCAGCGCACGGGCAAGAACGCTGTTAACCCTGTTCCGCAACGCGCTGGCGGTGATTATCAGCACCATCACCATCATGATCGTGCTGTCGGAAATCGGCGTGAATATCGCCCCGCTGCTGGCGGGTGCCGGTGCCCTGGGGCTGGCCATCTCCTTCGGCTCTCAAACGCTGGTGAAGGATATTATTACCGGTATCTTCATTCAGTTTGAAAACGGGATGAACACGGGCGATCTGGTGACCATCGGGCCGTTAACCGGCACCGTGGAGAGGATGTCCATCCGCTCGGTTGGCGTGCGTCAGGACACCGGGGCGTACCACATCATTCCCTGGTCTTCGATCACCACCTTCGCCAACTTTGTGCGCGGCATTGGTTCCGTTGTGGCGAACTACGATGTGGATCGCCACGAGGATGCGGACAAAGCGAAGCAGGCACTTCGCGATGCGGTAGAAGAACTGATGGAGATGGAGGATATTCGCGGGCTGGTGATCGGAGAGCCGTCATTTGCCGGCATCGTCGGGCTGACGAACACAGCCTTTACCCTGCGCGTGTCGTTCACCACCCAGCCGCTGAAGCAGTGGACGGTGCGCTTTGCGCTCGACAGCATGGTGAAAAAACACTTTGATCTGGCGAACGTGCGGATGCCCGTGCAGACGTATCAGGTATTGCCGCCGCCCGCATCGCCGCTCCCTCCGCAGGAGCCGACGCTGTGACCTGGTTGCCGGGTGGCGGCTTCGCCTTACCCGGCCTACGACGGAGTGCTATTTGCGACGTTTGTTGTTGTCCATAAACGTCCAGGCGATAAAGCGGCTCTGTTTCTGGCCCTGCGCCATCTCTTTTTTCACCACTTTTACGGCGCCCGCTTCGGTCAGCGCGCGGTAGAGCGGCGGCAGGTTATCCCCCCGGGAAACCAGCGTCGTAAACCACTTCACCTGACGGCTAAACTGTTTGCTTTCCGCAATCATGCGCAGGATAAACGCCACTTCGCCCCCTTCACACCAGAGCTCCTGCTGCTGTCCGCCGAAGTTCAGCGCGGCATCTTCAGCCTGACCCAGGTTACGGCGCTTGCGCTCGCTGCCCGCACGGGCCGATGCCGCCGAATCATGGAACGGCGGGTTGCACATCGTGGCGTCATAGCTTTCGTTTTTGTGAATAATGCCGTTGAATATCGACGCCGCGTCTTTCTGACGACGCAGGCGAATGGCGCGGCTCAATCCCGGGTTAGCGCTGATAATCGCCTGGGCGCTGGCAAAGGCCTCGTCACCGATTTCGCTTCCGGTAAAGCGCCACTGATATTCATGCGCCCCTATCAGCGGGTAAATCAGGTTCGCACCGGTGCCAATATCCAGGATGGTGGCCTGCTGTGGAACGACACCCTCATTGCCTTCGGCAAGGAGGTCGGCAAGGTGATGTACGTAGTCAGCGCGGCCCGGCACAGGTGGACAGAGAAAGCCTTCCGGGATATCCCAGTGAGCTACACCGTAAAAATGCGCCAGCAGGGCTTTGTTCAGCATTTTAACCGCCTGCGGGTCAGCAAAGTTGACCGAGGATTCACCCGCAGGGGTCTGAACAAGATAGTCCTGCAGCGGCGGGCAGCTCAGGCATAACGCGTTCATGTCGTAGCGGCTGCGGTGGCGATTTCGCGGGTGCAATCCCGGCTTTTGGGCAGTCATGGCATTCTCCTTTAAACAGCGGCGTAAGATACTCTTTGCTGGCCCAACGGTAAATCTTTCTCTGCTACACTCAAAAACCCGCCATAAATCAAACACCTTTATGTCTATGATCCGTCAGCGAATTGTCAATTTACATTGTTCAAAAAATAAGCAGATCATCATCAAATATTTGCGCTAAGTCACACTCGTCAGGCTTCTAAACTTAAAGGGAATCACCTGTTGTTTCCTCATGAGGATGTGATTATGAAAAAGTACCTGACCCTTGCTGTTATCGCAGCCGCCCTGGCGACCGCGTCCTTCTCTGCCATGGCCGTTCAGTCACTGACCCAAAGTACCGATACGAGCCAGCTACGTGCTGCGGGCACCGTTTCGGTAAGCCGTGCCAGTAACCTTGACGATCTACAGGATAAGCTCGCCGAAAAAGCCCGTCAGGAAGGTGCAAAAGGATTCGTGGTGAACTCCGCTGGCGGAGATAACCATATGTACGGCACTGCGACCATTTATAAATAATCTGTCTCTTCCACAAGACTGCATCTGCTCAACGGGTGCAGTTCACTTCTCTCTTCGCCTTGATTGTTCATTTTTTAACCCCATAGTAAACATATGGCCTAAACCGATTTCAGGAGGACGCTATGGCTTCCGGCTGGGCAAATGACGACGCTGTTAACGAACAGATCAACAGTACTATTGAAGATGCGGTTGCGCGTGCCCGCGGTGAAATTCCGCGCGGTGAAAGCCTAACGGAATGCGAAGAATGCGGAGAACCCATTCCGGAGGCGCGCCGAAAAGCCATTCCCGGCGTGCGGCTTTGCATCACGTGCCAACAGCATAAAGATTCAAAAAATGCATCACACTCGGGATATAATCGCAGAGGTTCGAAAGACAGCCAGTTACGTTGACTTTGCTTTACCAAAGCTAACCGAGCGCGCGCGTTCCTTTACGCTCACGGTTTTTAGCCAGACGCGTAGCAAAACGTGCCCTTCGTATCGCTTCTGTAAAGCGCATCCGCAAGAAGTGTAAAGTGGTGCTTTGAATTTATTAATATTCAATAAGTTATTTGTCATTCAATTTTTTTGAGCAACCACGTCAATTCTCTTCGATTTTATCACTCGCAAAAAACCGTGATACTTATCACATCGACGGAACATTGTCCCCTTAACAGAAACACCTGCGAGAGATTAATTATGAAAACCATCAAATATGCTGTAGCTGCTGTTGCCCTGTCCGCTCTGTCTTTCGGCGCTTTCGCTGTAGAGCCAGTCTCTTCCACTCAGGCACAGAACATGAACAAAGTCGGTGTGGTGAGTGCTGATGGCGCAACCACCCTGGACGGTCTGGAAGCCAAACTGGCTGAGAAAGCCGCTGCTGCCGGTGCAAGCGGATACACCATTACCTCCGCTAACGGCAATAACAAGCTGAGCGGTACCGCGGTTATCTACAAATAATCGACTGAACGAATGCTGTACCCTCGCCATACCCTCTGGTGAGCTGCTCCACCCTCATTGACCCTGTTGTTGTTACCCTTGCTTGCCCGTCCGCCACTGGACGGGCTTTTTTTGTCTAAAACGCCTGCGCCACGCGTTCAAGGCCGGCCTGGACGGATTCCACTTCTCCGGTTGCCAGCAAACAGCAGGCCATCTGCAGCTTTATGGAATGCGGAACAGGAACATTTCCGGCGAGGCACTGCTCAATCCAGTGGGCTGTGGTATGGGGATCTTTTGCCTCAGGCAATATCACACCGCTATTCTCTTCCCCGCGTTCCAGAACGGCGCGCGTTCCGGCAGAATCGATCAGCATCACCTGCGGACAGCGCTGCGGGTTCGCATAAACCTCGCCTTCCGTGCCGTGCATCAGTAACGCCCTTGCGCCAATTGCCTCAAAGAACTGCCCCACGCGCGCCACGTATTCCGGATGCGAAACGCTGGAGAGACGCAGGGCGGCATCTTCGCCAAACGGCGTGGCCAGTTTCGCCAGCGTGTGCGCGCTGTTGCGCACGCCCATGCGCCAGCGCATATCGAGCTGCTTTTCCAGCGGCGGACAGAGCGTGCCGACCGGGATATAAACAGGCTGATGGCCATCCAGCTTCGCCTGCGCCTGACCGGCATGACGCGTTGGCTCGATGCCCAACATCCCGAAAATGGTTTCCGTCAGCACGCGGGTGGGATCTTCGCTTACGCCGTGCACCACCACCGGAAATCCCAGCTTGTGTAATAAGATTGCGAGCAATGGAGTTAAATTTGCCTGCTTGCGCGCGCCGTTGTAGCTCGGGATCACGATCGGCATGGGTTTTGCCACCGGCGGCGTTAAGCGCAGCGTTTGCGCCTGCATGGCTTCATAGAACCCGCGCATCTCCGCTTCACCTTCGCCTTTGATACGCAGCGCGATCAGAATGCCCCCCATCTCCAGGTCGGGGACGTCGCCCTCCAGCATGCGGGTATAAAGCGCACGCGCGGTTTCATGGTCCAGATCGCGGGCATGATTTTTCCCGCGCCCTACCTCTTTGATAATTTTGCGATAATCCACGACATTTCTCCTTACAGCAGGTTATCAACAATATAGCCCTGATGATGACTCCGCTGTTAGTTTTTTTGCCCGCCCTGCGGATTTTTATAATCAATTGTTTTAGTAAAAAAATTATTTTGCAAGAATTAATTGAATTATTTGGAAGCTTCGCGGGATCTTTCCCGGCCTGAATTTTCTGATTAAATAGCCAGCGGTGAGTAGTTGAGACATAACTTCGAATAATGCGGGACGCAGAGGTCGAAAGGAGAAACATACAGGTTTAAATATGAAAAAAGTCATTTTAGGTTTATTCATTGCTGCAGCTTTGGGATGCTCTGCATCTTCTTTCGCGGTATCCACCGGCGAAGGGCAAATTAACTTCACGGGTGAAATTATCGATTCCGCCTGTCAGGTGGTGAACGGTTTAAGCAGTCCGCTGAATGTTGCGCTGGGCAAAGTATCCAAAACAACATTTACCGGCGCAGGCTCTACCAGCACCTTAACGAAATTTGATATTCAGTTAAAAGACTGCCCGGAAACGGTCACGTCTGCAGCCATCAACTTCGGTGGTACGCCCGATGCGGATAATAATACCACGCTGGCCTTAACCCCGGGTGCGACAACTGCAACCGGCGTGGCGATTCAGCTGGTTGATTCATCCGAACAGCCCGTCAGTCTGTATACGCCTTCAAAGCAGTATCCTTTAACTCCTGGAACGACGGTAACTAATCTGGAGTTTGGCGCACGTTATATTCAGACTCAGGCTGCGATCACGGCCGGGCAGGCTAACTCAGCCTCTACTTTTACCGTTATTTATAACTGATACGTTTAATGAGGAGATATTCGCCTTCACGCAAAGGTTACTATCTCCTCTTTCTTTGAGACATATTTATGCGACACAGTTATTTATTAAGCGCGCTTTTACTGACCGCAGTAACAGCCCATGCAGGTGTGATCATTAATGGCACCCGACTGGTTTATCAGGGAGAGAAAAAAGAGTCTTCGATTGGGGTTTCCAATCCGGATGATATTAACTATCTGGTACAATCCTGGGTGGATACCGGTTTGAAAAAAGGCGGTAAAGCACCGTTTCTGATTACCCCGCCGCTGTTCCGTCTGAATGCTAAAGAAGATAACGTGCTGCGCGTGGTACGCACCGGCGGAAATATGCCGGAAGATCGCGAGTCGTTGTACTGGTTAAATATTAAAGCCATTCCTTCTTCAAGCCATGAAGAGGGCGTTAATACATTACAAATCGCCATTAATACCCGTATTAAATTGCTGTATCGCCCTACTTCGATTAAAGGCAAACCCGAAGCGGTGGCTGATAAACTGGAATGGCACCGCGAAGGCAACGATCTGGTGGTCAACAACCCTACTCCTTTTTATATGAATTTCCAGAGCGTAACGCTGAACGGCCAAAAAGTAACAAAAGCGACCTGGGCTGTGCCAAATACCGCTACCCGCTTTGCCCTTCCGTCAAATATGAGCGGTAACACCGTGAGCTGGTCGGTCATTAACGATTACGGAAGCATCAGTAAAACCTGGTCTGCATCCGTTCGTTAATACTCTATTCGACGCCTGGATAATCATGTACAGCACAACTAAGCCGCTATTACGTCGACTGCGTGAAATGCTGCCCACTTTTTGTGGGATAGCGGTGACATGCTGCGCGCTCCAGGCCCACGCTGATGATTATTTTAACCCTGCCCTGCTGGATATTGATAATCCAGAGCAGGCAAAGACCGATCTCTCTGTTTATGAAAAAGGTCCCGGTCAGGCGCCAGGCAAATATCAGGTAACGATGTTCGTCAATAACAATAAAATCGACACCCGTGACGTCCTTTTTACATTACAAAAAGATGCGCAGGGAGATGATTCCCTGCAGCCCTGCCTGAGTCTGGATGAATTAACGCATCTGGGCATCAAAACAAAAGATTATCCAAAGCTGGCGGCAAAAGGGGAATGCGCGGATCTCAGCGCCATCCCTTCGGCCTCGGCGACTTTCCGCATCAAAAACCAGCAACTACTGCTGAGTATTCCCCAGTCGGCGCTGGGCCAGGTGCCTCGCGGCTACATCGATCCGAAAGAGTATGACGAAGGGATCACCGCGGGCATCCTGAACTATAGCGTTAACGCCAGCCAAAGCCGCGCCCGCCAGCAGGGGAAAGCGGACAATAGCAGCCAGTTTATTAATCTGCGCCCCGGCTTTAACGCCGGTGCCTGGCGCGTGCGTAATTACAGTACCTGGAACCACAATTCGGACGGGGGTCAGGACGACGGCAAGCTGACCCCGGTCTATACCTATGCCCAGCGCGATATCGTGGGGCTGAAGAGCGAATTGACCGTGGGGCAGAGCAGCACCCAGGCCGACGTTTTCGACAGCGTCTCTTACACTGGCGCACAGCTGGCTACCGAAAGCGACATGCTGCCGGACAGCGAGCGCGGTTATGCCCCGGTGGTACGCGGCACGGCGCACAGTAATGCCCAGGTGGTGGTTCGCCAGAATGGCTACGTTATCTATCAAAACACCGTGGCCCCCGGCGCGTTTGAGATTAACGATCTCTACCCCACCGGCAGCAGCGGCGATCTGAACGTCACGGTAAAAGAGACCGACGGCAGCGAGAGTCATTTCGTGGTGCCGTTTGCCTCCGTGCCGGTGCTGCAGCGGGAAAAACACCTGAAATACAGCGTCGCGGCAGGGCGTTACCGTTCATACGATAAAGAGGTTGAGAAGACCCCTTTCGCCCAGGGCAGCGCCATCTATGGCCTGTCACACGGGGTCACCCTTTACGGCGGTACGCAGCAGAGTTCGCATTACCACTCCGCCGCGCTCGGCGCAGGGAAAAACCTTGGCGACCTCGGCGCGTTCTCCTTAGACGTTACCCGCGCCAAAGCGTTACTGAAAAAGCGCAAAACCAGCAAAGGGCAATCCCTTCGTCTGCGCTATAGCAAAAATTTTACCGCGACCGGCACTAGCTTCTCGCTGGCGGGTTATCGCTACAACAGCAAAGGCTTTTACACCCTGCAGGACACTATGGAGTCCTGGACTCGTGCAAACGACTGGTCCGCTCCACAGCAGCGCCGCGCACGAGCGGAGGCCACCATCGACCAGACGCTGGGCGATAAGTGGGGTTCGGTGACGCTAAGCCTGGTGAAAGAGCGTTACTGGAGCCAGAGTCAGGATATGACCTCCCTGAGCGTGAGCTACAACAACAGCTGGCACGGCGTGAGCTATAGCCTGAGCTACAGCGTCAATAAAAACAGCGACGACATGGACGAGGACGGTAAATCCATCAGCGATGACCGACAAATCGGCCTCAACGTGTCGGTTCCGCTCGACCGCTGGCTGCCTGACACCTGGGCAAACTACAGCCTGAACAACGGTAAAGACGGCACCACCCACAATCTGGGCCTGAATGGTACCGCGCTGGAGGGAGACAAGCTGAGCTGGAACGTTCAGCAGGGACTGGACAGCGCCAATAACAACACTTCTACCAGTATGAATGCGGATTACAAAGGTACCTACGGTGAAATACGCGGGGGCGTCAGCCAGGACAGCCATCAGCACACCGTGAGCGCCGGGATCCAGGGCGGCATCGTCGCCCACTCTGACGGCGTCACCTTCGGTCAGACCCTGGGCGAAACCGTGGTGCTGATTAAAGCGCCGGGAACACACGGCACGCACGTTGCCAACCAGACGGGCGTGGAAACGGACTCTCGCGGCTATACGCTGGTGCCCTTTGTCACGCCGTGGCGTCACAACCCCATTTCACTGGACACGGAGACACTGCCAGACGATGCCGACGTCACGCACGCCTCGCAGACGGTAACACCATCACGCGGCGCGGTAGTTCGCGCCAGCTTCGATACTCGCGTGGGCAACCGCGTCTTAATGACCCTCGCCTGGAATGATAAACCGCTGCCCTTCGGCGCAACGGTTACCACGGAAGATAAGAGCAGTGAATTTATCGTCGGTAACGACGGCCTGGTGTATCTCACCGGACTGCCGCAGCACGGACGCCTTTTCGTTTCCTGGGGCAAGGAGGGGAGCGAGCATTGCGTCGCCGATTACGCCCTGATGCAAGAGAAGGATAACACCAACATTATTAATGCTGCGGCGCAGTGTCACTGATTAACACCGGACCGATCATGATGCAGATAGCAAAATCATTTTTCTTACTTTTAGTTCTGGCGACGGCAGCACTCTTTATGCCGCACGCAAAAGCTTCTTGCCAATCGCCGAGCCTGCCCGCGCTACTATCATTAACGTCGATTTCGGTCTCCACCAGCCTGCCCGTGGGTTCGACCATTCCGGGAACTGAACGCACCGTGCACATATCGGGAAACTGTTACTACGCGCCGGATGCGGGTCAGCCAATCATCGCGTGCTACAACGGCTTCGGCAAAGAGATCCCCGGGCTCCCTGGCGTCTATGAAACAGGCGTTGCTGGTATCGGTATCTCGCTAAAAAATGATAAAGGACAGCGCGTGACCGGCGCTGCGGACCAGATTTGTTCGGCGAACATGCCCGTAGGCCAGGTCTCCGGTACGATAAACAGTGACTCTACCATCCCCTTTAGCTTTGACGTGATGCTGGAACTGGTAAAAACCAGCGAAACCGTGGCTTCGGGCGCACTGACAATGAGCAATACGCAATTCAACCTTGCAGTGGGACGCGTTGAGGCCCTGGGTGACCCTAATACCCTCTCTTACTCAGGCAATGTTCAGGTAAAAGCAGTGACCTGTTCGGTGTCACCTAAATCCCTGACCGTCACGCTGGGTGATTTTCCGGTGAGCCGTTTTACCGGTCCGGGAACCCTGGTCTCACAGTCGGTATTCAATATCGGCATGCTCTGCGATCGGGATGTACAGCCGGAAATGATGATCACCAGCGCCAATGGCTATGAAACGAATTTTCCCGGCGTGATCAAATTAACGCCGGAAAGCGGCGTCGCCACCGGCGTGGGGGTGAAAATGCTCTTTGACGGTCAGATACCTGTTTTCGGGCAATATATGAATACCTTTACCGCCTATGCCAATGTCCAGTCGCAATATCCCTTCAGCGTCTCTTACGAACAAACCAGTTCGGAGGTGACGCCCGGAACGGCGAATGCCGTCGCAACCATTACGGTAGCCTACAAATGAAAACGTTATTAACCCTTTTACTGCTTGGTGTGGCCAGCCAGAGCCTGGCGGAAGAAATTCAACTCGATGTTCGCGGAAACATTTATGCCAACGCCTGCCAGGTGGACAGCGCCAGCCAGAACCTGACGGTCAATCTGGGCAAAGCGAATACCGGCGATTTTAAGGACGTGGGCGATACCGGACAATGGACATCATTCGACTTAACCCTGTCGAAATGCCCAACCACTTCCGTGCTGGCCACGGCCACCTTTCACGGTCAACCAGACAGCCTTCATCCGACTAAATTCGCCAGCACCGGAACCGCGAAAGGACTGGCGCTGGAGCTTGCCGACCCGCAGGATCAGATCTCGCTTGCCCCGGACGCCAGCTTCAGCGTGCTGATCAACCAGAACAATCACACGGCGGATTTCCCGCTGGCCGCCCGCTATTACGCCACCTCATTGCCGGTCACGGCAGGAACGTTCAGCAGCGTGGTACAGGTGACCTTCATTTACCAGTAGGACTGCGCCCCTTAGCACGGATGCTTTTCTTGCGCCCGGCGGCTGGTTTTGCCGGGCGTTTTTTTACCTCGGGCACCTCTGGCTGTTCGATCGGGAAGATCGGCAGGGCGTTCAGGAGCCGTTGGCCGTAATTTTTGGTGAGCAGGCGTTTGTCATAAATCACCACCTCGCCCCAGCAGCCGTGGCTACGTATCAAGCGGCCGACCTGCTGAATCAGATTAAACGACGCCGCAGGTAAACTCTGCACCTCAAACGGATAGCGGTTGAGGCTTTTCAGCCACTCCCCCTCGGTAATCACCACCGGGCTGTCGATAGGCGGGAAGGCTATTTTATGGATATGCACCTGCGTCAGGTAATCGCCTTTCAAATCCAGACCTTCAGCAAACGACTGCAACCCCACCAGCACGCTGCGCTCGCCGCTATCAATGCGTTTACGGTGGGTTTCCACCAGCCGGTAGCGCGGCTGCTCCCCCTGCACCAGCAGGAGTAAACGCAGATCGGTGACGTGTTCGAGGAAGCGCTGCATCGCCCGCCCGCTGGCAAACAGCACCAGCATGCCGGGGTACTTTTTACTCTCGACCTGATCGCGGAAGTAGGCCGCCATTTCAGCGATGTGCTGCTCTTCGTTATCAATAAGCGGCTCGAATTTCATGCGCGGAATGACCAGCTTGCCCTGCTCGCAGTGGTTAAACGGCGAGTCCAGCGCCACAAAGCGGTCGCCCGCTTTCTCTTTTAGCCCGCTCATCTCCTGCAGCCTTGAAAAACTGTTCAGGGAGCGCAGCGTGGCAGAGGTGACAACAACGTGCGGCACGCTGCGCCAGATCAGCTTTTCCAGCTGATCGGCCACGCGGATGCCCACGCAGTGGAAAAAGAGATGAACCTGCCCGTCCCGCACTTCGCGAGTGGCCCATTTGGTGACCGGCGCGCCGGACGCCTGCGCCATCGAGGCCAGACGCCAGAGCTTGCTTTGCGCTTCGAACATCCCCAGCGCGCGGTTCATCTGCAGCAGAACGCGGTGCAGACGTACCACGTCATGCGAGCCGGTTTTCTCGCTGAGATCGTTTAAGAACATCTCCGCCAGCCCGCGCAGCTTTTCCAGATGCTTCGCCAGCTGCTGGCAAATCTCCATCACCTCTTCCGGCAGCTCACCCATCGCAAAGCGGTGTTCGGCTTCCTGGGTTGCCGGAAGATAAAGATTCAGGATGTTGTTCAGGGATGAGATGAGGCTATACACCTCTTCGCAGTGGTCGCTCAGCCGCTCCGGCACCGCCAGCGGCGGCGTGGTTTTCGGGCGGAACTGCTCCATGCAGGTCGCCACCAGCTTGCAGAAGAGATCCAGCTGCAGGCGGAACCAGGGCGCGGTGATTTCGGCGCTCATCTCCAGCGCGTCACGCGCCACGTCCGGCAGATGATGACCTTCATCAAGCACCAGCAGCAGGTTTTTCGGCTCCGGCAGCACCGCTTCGCTCTCCAGCGCCGCCATTACCAGGGCGTGGTTAGCCACCACCACTTCGGCTTCCTGAATTTCGCGCCGGGCGACAAAGAACGGGCATTCGCGGTAGTAGTGGCAGTTGCGGTTCAGGCAGCTGGCTTTGTCGGTGCTGAGCCTGCGCCACAGGTCATCGCTGATGGCCTGACTGGTGTGATCCCGCAGGCCGTCCCACTTATAGCCGTCGAGCTCGGCTTTGAGTTTTGCACACTGCTCCTGCTCGGCCTTATTGTTTGGCGTCAGCTCGTCATCCAGAAACGCGAGCAGATCCTGCTGATTCGGCTCGCTGCTGGCCAGCGCCGCCAGGTTACGCGGACACACGTAACGCCCGCGCCCAAAGGCTGCCGTAAACCGCAGGTCGGGGATAATTTTGCGCAGCAGGGGTAAATCCTTGCTGAAGATCTGGTCCTGCAGCGCCACGTTGGCGGTGCTGACCACCAGCGTTTTGTCCTCTTCCCGCGCAATCGCGATGCCGGGAATGAGATACGACAGGGTTTTCCCGACGCCGGTTGGGGCTTCAATCGCCAGATGTCGCCCGTCGTCCCCGGCGAGCGTTTTTGCCACGTCAGCAATCATCTGCCGCTGCGGCGCTCGGGGGATAAAATCGGGGATCTGCTGTTGTAGCGCCTTATACCATGCGCCAATTTGCGCCTTGAGCGCAGCGGTTAAAGCCATCGGAAAACCTGAAACACTGTATAAACAGCCACTATTGTGGCACTTTCTCTTCGCTGCCGCAAAAAGAAAAGCCCGGCTTTACGACCGGGCTTCCAGATTACTGCGGGTTAGCGGGCTTGCGCGGGCGGCGTCGACGCTGCCCTTCTCCTGCCGGTTTCCCTTCGCCGCTGCGCCACGGGTTTTCACCCGCCGGTTTGCTGTCGTTGTTACGACGCGGCGGTTTGCCGGATGATTTCGGCGCGCTACCTTCGGCACGACGCGGCTGCTGACCGCGACCGCCGCCGCCCTGGCCACGTCCACCGCCGCCCTGACGACCGTTCTGAATCGGCTCGGCTTTGATCGACGGATCCACTTCGTAACCCGGGGTTTCGATGCGCGGGATCTCTTTCTTCAGGAGGCGCTCGATGTCGCGCAGCAGCTTGTGCTCGTCCACGCAGACCAGAGAGAGCGCTTCACCGGTTGCCGCCGCGCGGCCGGTACGGCCGATACGGTGAACGTAATCTTCCGGCACGTTCGGCAGCTCGTAGTTCACCACGTGCGGCAGCTCTTCAATGTCGAGACCACGGGCAGCGATGTCGGTCGCCACCAGCACGCGGATGTCGCCGGATTTAAAGTCCGCCAGCGCACGGGTACGCGCGCCCTGGCTCTTGTTACCGTGAATGGCGGCGCTGCGGATGCCGTCTTTATTCAGCTGTTCCGCCAGGTGGTTGGCGCCGTGCTTGGTGCGGGTAAAGACCAGCACCTGCTGCCAGTTGCCCTGACCGATCATCTGGGAGAGCAGTTCCCGCTTGCGCTTTTTATCCACAAAGTGAACGTGCTGCGTCACCTGCTCGGAGGCGGTGTTGCGGCGCGCGACTTCCACTTCCAGCGGGTTATGCAGCAGCTTTTCCGCCAGCGCCTTGATCTCGTCGGAGAAGGTCGCGGAGAAGAGCAGGTTCTGACGACGCGCAGGCAGCTTGGCCAGCACGCGACGAATATCGTGGATGAAGCCCATGTCGAGCATGCGGTCGGCTTCGTCCAGCACCAGAATTTCGATGTTATCCAGCTTCACCGCGTTCTGGTGTTCGAGATCCAGCAGACGGCCCGGCGTTGCTATCAGCACGTCCACGCCGCCGCGCAGCTTCATCATCTGCGGGTTGATGCTGACCCCGCCGAAAACCACCAGCGAGCGGATGTTGAGATATCGGCTATAGTCACGCACGTTCTCACCAATCTGCGCCGCCAGCTCGCGGGTTGGGGTCAGGATCAGGGCACGAACCGGACGACGGCCTTTGGCGTGCGGCTGGTTTTTTACCAGCAGCTCTAACAGCGGCAGGGTAAAGCCCGCGGTTTTGCCGGTACCGGTCTGGGCGCTCGCCATCAGGTCACGGCCCTGAAGAACGGCGGGGATCGCCTGCTGCTGGATTGGGGTTGGCTCAACGTAGCCCTGCTCTGCGATCGCGCGCAGAATTTCCGGGTTCAGGCCAAGGGAATCAAAAGACATAAAAACTCCGAACCGCCCCGACCATCACAGGTGTAGTTTTCAGGGAGATATAACGAATAGGGGAGGACAAAAACCACAATGTCGCGAAGGAGCGGAGTGTAGCAGCTTTTGTGACGTAGCGCATAAAATATCCCTCAGCGTTCCCTCGACGTAAGCGGGAATCAGGCATAATCTTAATCAATCGATTGATTAATTCTTAATGCCGCCATGAATACGACACCCACAACAACCAAAGGTGAACAGGCCAAAAATCAGCTTATCGCCGCCGCGCTGGCGCAGTTTGGTGAGTACGGGCTGCATGCAACCACGCGCGATATTGCCGCGCTGGCCGGGCAGAACATTGCGGCGATTACCTACTATTTTGGCTCAAAAGAGGATTTATACCTCGCCTGCGCCGAGTGGATCGCCGATTTTATCGGCACGCAGTTTCACCCGCACGTTGAGGAAGCCACCGCGCTGCTCGGCCAGCCGTCGCCGGATCGCGCCGCCGTTCGCCAGCTTATTCTCAATGCCTGTCACGATATGATCCGCCTGCTGACGCACGACGATACGCTCAACCTGAGCAAGTTTATCTCCCGGGAGCAGCTCTCCCCGACCGTCGCCTACCAGCGGGTACACGATCGGGTGATTGAGCCAATGCACTCGCACCTGACCCGGCTGATCGCCGCCTATACCGGGCGGGACGCCAGTGATACCGAGACAGTTTTGCATACCCACGCCCTGCTGGGTGAAATCCTTGCCTTCCGTCTGGGCAGGGAAACCATCCTGTTACGCACCGGCTGGACACAATTTGATGAGGATAAAGCCGCGCAGATTAGCAAGGTGATCGCCTGTCACGTCGATCTGATCCTGCAAGGCTTAACGCAAAGGAGCCTGAAGTCATGAAAAAACCTGTCGCCATCATTCTGGTGGTTGTTGTTTTGCTTGCCGCCGGAGTCGGTGGATGGCTGTGGTATCAGAGCCATCAGGATAAAGGCCTGACGCTGTACGGTAACGTGGATATTCGTACGGTGAACATGAGCTTCCGCGTGGGCGGACGTCTCGCCTCGCTGAGCGTGGACGAAGGCGATGCCATTAAAAGCGGGCAGACGCTGGGGATGCTGGATAAAGCGCCCTATGAAAATGCGCTGCTGCAGGCCAAAGCGGGCGTGTCCGTCGCCCAGGCGCAGTATGACCTGATGCTGGCTGGCTATCGCGACGAAGAGATCGCCCAGGCCGCCGCCGCCGTTAAGCAGGCGCAAGCCGCCTATGACTACGCGCAGAACTTCTACGCGCGCCAGCAGGGGCTGTGGAAAAGCCGCACCATTTCCGCCAACGATCTGGAAAATGCACGCTCGTCCCGCGACCAGGCGCAGGCCACGCTGAAGTCCGCGCAGGATAAATTAAGCCAGTACCACACCGGTAACCGACCGCAGGACATCGCCCAGGCGAAGGCCAGCCTTGAACAGGCGCAGGCGCAGCTGGCCCAGGCAGAGCTGGATCTGCACGACACCACCTTAATCGCGCCGTCTGACGGCATGCTGATGACCCGCGCCGTGGAGCCGGGCAGCATGCTCAGCGCCGGCAGCACCGTCTTAACGCTCTCCCTGACCCGCCCGGTCTGGGTACGCGCCTACGTTGATGAGCCAAACCTCGGCCAGATGCAGCCGGGCCGCGAGCTGCTGCTCTATACCGACGGTCGCCCGGACAAGCCGTATCACGGCAAGGTGGGCTTTGTCTCCCCTACCGCCGAATTCACGCCGAAAACCGTTGAAACACCGGACCTGCGCACCGACCTCGTGTATCGCCTTCGCATCATCGTGACCGATGCGGACGACGCGCTGCGTCAGGGCATGCCCGTCACCGTAAAAGTAGACAACGGGGAACGACATGAATGACGCGGTTATTCAGCTCAATAATCTGGTTAAACGCTTCGCGGGAATGGACAAACCGGCCGTCGCGCCGCTGAACTGCACTATCCAGAAAGGCTATGTGACCGGGCTGGTCGGCCCGGACGGCGCGGGGAAAACTACGCTGATGCGGATGCTGGCCGGACTGCTGAAGCCGGATGAAGGCTCGGCCAGCGTGCTGGGCCTGGATCCGATTAAAGACGACGGCGCGCTCCACGCCATGCTCGGCTATATGCCGCAGAAGTTTGGCCTGTATGAAGATCTGACGGTGATGGAAAACCTGAACCTGTACGCCGACCTGCGCAGCGTTACCGGCGAAACCCGGGAGAAAACCTTCGCCCGCCTGCTGGAGTTTACCTCCCTCGGCCCGTTCACCGACCGGCTGGCGGGCAAGCTTTCCGGTGGGATGAAGCAGAAGCTGGGTCTGGCCTGCACGCTGGTGGGCGAGCCAAAAGTGCTGCTGCTGGACGAGCCCGGCGTGGGCGTCGACCCGATATCGCGCCGCGAGCTGTGGCAGATGGTGCACGAGCTGGCGGGCGACGGGATGCTGATCCTCTGGAGCACCTCCTACCTCGACGAAGCGGAACAGTGCCGGGACGTGCTGCTGATGAACGAAGGCGAACTGCTTTATCAGGGCGAGCCGACGACGCTGACGCAGAGCATGGACGGGCGCAGCTTCCTGCTGCACAGCCCGCAGGAGTCCAACCGCAGGCTGCTGCAGCGGGTGCTTAGGCTGCCGCAGGTCAGCGACGGGATGATCCAGGGCCGCTCGGTACGGGTAATTCTCAAAAAAGAGGCCACCGTCGACGAGATTCGCCGCGCGCCCGGCATGCCTGAGATCGAGATGGAAGAGACCGCGCCGCGCTTTGAAGACGCGTTTATCGACCTGCTGGGCGGCGCGGGTACGTCAGAGTCGCCGCTTGCCGCCATTCTGCATACGGTGGACGGCACGCCGGGCGAAACGGTCATTGAGGCCAAGTCCCTCACCAAGAAATTTGGGGATTTCGCCGCCACCGACAACGTCAATTTCGCGGTGAAGCGCGGGGAGATTTTTGGCCTGCTCGGGCCGAACGGCGCGGGAAAATCGACCACCTTTAAGATGATGTGCGGCCTGCTGGTGCCGACGTCCGGCAAGGCGCTGGTGCTGGATATGGATCTGAAGGTCAGCTCCGGCAAGGCGCGCCAGCATCTGGGCTACATGGCGCAGAAGTTCTCCCTGTATGGCAACCTGACGGTCGAGCAGAATCTGCGCTTTTTCTCCGGCGTGTACGGCCTGCGCGGGCGGGCGCAGAACGACAAAATCCGCCGCATGAGCGATGCCTTCGGGTTAACGAACATTGCTTCACACGCCACCGACGAGCTGCCGCTCGGCTTTAAACAGCGGCTGGCGCTGGCCTGCTCGCTGATGCACGAGCCGGATATTCTGTTTCTGGATGAACCCACGTCTGGCGTTGATCCCATTACCCGCCGCGAGTTCTGGCTGCATATCAACAGCATGGTGGAAAAAGGCGTGACCGTGATGGTGACCACCCACTTCATGGACGAGGCGGAGTACTGCGACCGCATCGGGCTGGTGTATCGCGGCAAGCTGATTGCCCACGGCACGCCGGACGACCTGAAAAACCAGGCCGCCGACGATGAGGTACCGGACCCGACCATGGAGCAGGCGTTTATCACCCTCATCCACGACTGGGATAAGGAGAATGCCCATGCGCAGTAAGGCCATTTCCTGGCGCAGGGTGCGCGCGCTGTGCATTAAAGAGACGCGGCAGATCGTGCGTGACCCCAGCAGTTGGCTGATTGCGGTAGTGATCCCCCTGCTGCTGCTGTTTATCTTTGGCTACGGCATTAACCTGGATTCCAGCAAGCTGCGGGTCGGGATTTTGCTGGAGCAGCAGAGCAAAGAGGCGCTGGACTTTACCCACGCCATGACCGGTTCGCCCTACATTGACGCCACCATCAGCGATAACAGGCAGGAGTTGATCCAGAAAATGCAGGCCGGGAAAATTCGCGGCCTGATCGTCATTCCGGTGGATTTTGCCGCCAATATGGCGCGGGCAAATGCCGATGCGCCGATCCAGGTGATCACCGACGGCAGCGAGCCAAACACCGCCAACTTCGTGCAGGGCTACGCGGAGGGGATCTGGCAGCTCTGGCAGATGCAGCGGGCGGAAGATCGGGGTGAAGAATTTAAACCGCTCATCGACGTGCAGACGCGCTACTGGTTTAACCCCGCCGCCATCAGTCAGCACTTTATTATTCCGGGCGCGGTGACAATTATCATGACGGTGATTGGCGCGATCCTGACCTCGCTGGTGATCGCCCGCGAGTGGGAGCGCGGGACCATGGAGGCGCTGCTTTCTACCGAAGTCACGCGCGTCGAGCTGCTGCTGTGTAAGCTCATCCCCTACTATTTCCTCGGCATGCTGGCGATGCTGCTCTGCATGCTTGTCTCGGTCTTTATCCTCGGCGTGCCGTATCGCGGCTCGCTGGTGGTGCTGTTTTTTATCACCAGCCTGTTTTTACTCAGTACACTGGGCATGGGGCTGCTCATCTCCACCATCACCCGCAACCAGTTCAACGCCGCGCAGGTGGCCCTCAATGCCGCCTTTTTACCGTCGATTATGCTGTCCGGGTTTATCTTCCAGATTGACAGTATGCCTGCGGTGATCCGCGCCGTGACCTACATCATCCCGGCACGCTACTTTGTGAGCACGCTGCAAAGCCTCTTCCTGGCGGGGAATATTCCGGTGGTGCTGCTCGTCAACACGCTGTTTTTAATGGCGTCAGCGGCGATGTTTATTGGGTTGACGTGGATGAAAACCAAACGGCGACTGGATTAAGGAGCGAACATGTTTCACCGATTATGGACGTTGATACGCAAAGAGCTGCAATCCCTGCTGCGCGAGCCGCAAACCCGCGCCATTCTGGTGTTGCCGGTGCTGATCCAGGTTTTACTGTTCCCGTTTGCCGCCACGCTGGAGGTGACCAATGCCACCATCGCCATTTACAACGAAGACAACGGCAAACATTCCGTCGAGTTAACGCAGCGCTTTGCGCGTGCGAAAGCCTTTACCCACATCCTGCTGCTGAAAAGCCCGCAGGAGATCCAGCCTACCATCGATACGCAAAAAGCGCTGCTGCTGGTGCGGTTCCCGGCGGATTTCTCCCGCAATCTGGATACCTTCCAGACCGCGCCGCTGCAGCTGATCCTCGACGGACGCAACTCCAACAGCGCCCAGATCGCGGCCAACTATCTGCAGCAGGTCGTGAAGGATTACCAGCAGGAGCTGATGGACGGCAAACCGAAGCCCAACAACAGCGAGCTGGTGGTGCGCAACTGGTATAACCCGAATCTGGACTACAAGTGGTTTGTAGTGCCGTCGCTGATCGCCATGATCACCACCATCGGGGTGATGATCGTCACCTCCCTCTCCGTCGCCCGCGAGCGCGAACAAGGCACGCTGGATCAGCTGCTGGTCTCCCCGCTCGCCACCTGGCAAATTTTCGTCGGCAAAGCGGTGCCGGCGCTGATTGTCGCGACCTTCCAGGCCACCATCGTGCTGGGGGTGGGAATTTGGGCCTACCAGATCCCGTTCGCCGGATCGCTGGCGCTGTTTTACTTCACGATGGTGATTTACGGGCTGTCGCTGGTGGGGTTTGGGCTGCTGATTTCCGCACTCTGCTCGACGCAGCAGCAGGCGTTTATCGGGGTATTCGTCTTTATGATGCCCGCGATCCTGCTCTCGGGGTACGTCTCGCCGGTTGAGAATATGCCGGTGTGGCTCCAGGATCTGACGTGGATAAACCCGATTCGCCACTTTACGGATATCACCAAGCAGATCTATCTGAAGGATGCGAGTCTGGATATTGTCTGGGGAAGTTTGTGGCCGCTACTGGTCATCGCGGCCACGACGGGCTCAGTGGCGTACGCGATGTTTAGACGCAACATCGCGTAGCTTTTTCTCTTTGGTCAGCAACGAGACCACCGCAGGCCCTGCGAGGATAGCCAGACCCGCCAGGGCCAGCAGCAAGTTGTTTTGCAGCACGCGCGACAGCAGCCACAGGACAATCATCGCTGCGCCAAAGTACCAGGTGGTGGTGAGCTCTTCGAGCACATCACCCACCTCGCGCCAGCGCGCGTCATGGTGGCGCTGTAGGAACAGCATCGACAGCACGGTGACGCCGTAAAGGACGCATAGCCCCAGGCCAACACGCACCAGCGTGCCGCTCATCCAGCCCATCACCAGTACGGCCACGACCAGTAAATGCAACATTATCTGCCAGCAACTCAGGCCAGTTGCGACACGAACACGTTGTTGCCACTTCATGGCTTCTCTCCTGAAGGATTTTTCTCTGCTTAATCAGACTACCGCACTTTACGGAAAATTCCGTAACGCCGCATCTTTTTGTGACGCCGACTACACTTTATTTTCATTGGGATAGTCACTCAGGAAGGAGCTTATGACGAAAAAAATGCAGCATTTCTCGCTTAAAGTGCTGACGATAAACATTCATAAAGGCTTCACAGCATTTAACCGCCGCTTCATTTTACCGGAGCTGCGCGACGCGGTGCGCACCGTCAGCGCGGATATTGTCTGCCTGCAGGAGGTGATGGGCGCACACGAAGTGCATCCGCTTCACTTTGAGAACTGGCCCGACACGCCGCACTATGAATTTCTGGCCGACACCATGTGGAGTGATTATGCCTACGGCCGCAACGCGGTCTATCCGGAAGGGCATCACGGCAACGCGGTGCTGTCCCGCTACCCCATTGAACATTACGAGAACCGCGACGTTTCCGTCGGGGAGAGCGAAAAACGCGGCCTGCTTTACTGCCGCATTACCCCGCCCGACCTTGAGCTGCCCATCCACGTCGGCTGCGTTCACCTGGGCCTGCGCGAAGCCCATCGTCAGGCGCAGCTGAAAATGCTGGCCGAATGGGCCAACGCGCTTCCCGAAGGTGAACCGGTGGTGGTGGCGGGCGATTTCAACGACTGGCGACAGCGGGCAAACCATCCGCTGAAGGTGGATGCCGGGCTGGAAGAGATTTTTACTCGCGCCAACGGCAGGCCTGCGCGTACCTTCCCGGTCCGTTTCCCGCTGCTGCGGCTTGACCGCATCTACGTAAAAAATGCCCATGCCAGCAGCCCGACCGCCCTGGCGCTCCTCAACTGGCGGCATCTTTCCGACCATGCCCCGCTCAGCGCGGAGATCCACCTATGAAATGTTCCTGGCAGGAAGGCAACCGGATCACGCTGCTGGTCAACGGGGACGAGTATTACCCGGCCGTGTTTAAGGCGATTGATCACGCCCAGCAGAAGGTGATCCTCGAAACCTTTATCTGGTTCGAAGACGACGTGGGCAAGCAGTTGCATAGCGTGCTGCTGCGCGCCGCCCGGCGCGGCGTCAAAATTGAAGTGCTGCTTGATGGCTATGGTTCGCCGGATCTCAGCGATGCGTTTGTGAATGAATTGACCTCCGCGGGCGTGGTGTTTCGCTACTACGATCCCGGCCCTCGCCTGTTCGGCATGCGGACCAACCTTTTCCGCCGGATGCACCGCAAAATTGTGGTGGTGGATGAGACGGTGGCGTTTGTCGGCGGCATTAACTACTCCGCGGAGCATATGTCCGACTACGGCCCGGAAGCGAAGCAGGACTACGCCATTCGCATTGAAGGCCCGGTGGTGCAGGACATCTTACTGTTTGAGCTGGAGAACCTGCCGGGTAAAGAGGCCGTTCGCCACTGGTGGAGACGCCGCCATCGCCCGGAAGAGAACCGGAAGCCCGGCGAAGCGCAGGCCCTTTTCGTCTGGCGGGATAACGGCGAGCACCGGGACGACATAGAACGTCATTATCTCAAGATGCTCGCCAACGCGAAGCGCGAAGTGATTATTGCTAACGCCTACTTTTTCCCGGGCTATCGTCTGCTGCACGCCATGCGCAATGCGGCCCGACGCGGGGTACGCGTGAAGCTAATTGTGCAGGGCGAGCCGGATATGCCGATTGTCAAAGTGGGCGCACGCCTGCTGTATAACTACCTGGTGAAGGGCGGCGTACAGATCTACGAATATCGCCGCCGACCGCTGCACGGCAAAGTGGCGCTGATGGACGATCACTGGGCCACCGTGGGTTCGAGTAATCTCGATCCGCTGAGCTTATCGCTCAATCTCGAGGCTAATCTGATCATTCACGATCGCCAGTTTAACCAGACCCTGCGGGATAACCTGCAGGCGCTAATCGTTAACGACAGCGTGCGCGTGGACGAGTCCATGGTCCCCAAACGTACCTGGTGGAACCTGGGCATCAGCGTGGTGGTGTTCCACTTCCTGCGCCATTTCCCGGCGATGGTCGGCTGGCTTCCGGCGCATACGCCTAAGCTGGCGCAGGTGGACCCGCCGGTACAACCGGAAATGGAAACCCAGGACCGTATTGAAGCGGAAGATGGAGGCAAACCCTGATGTCGAAATCGCATCCGCGCTGGCGGCTGGCAAAAAAGATCCTGACCTGGCTGTTTTTTATTGCGGTCGCCGTTCTGCTGGTGGTCTACGCGCAGAAAGTTGACTGGGAAGAAGTGTGGAAAGTCATCCGCAACTATAACCGGATGGTGCTGCTGGGCGCTGTGGGGCTGGTTATTGTCAGCTACCTGATGTACGGCTGCTATGACCTGCTGGGCCGCGCTTACTGCGGCCACGAGCTGGCCAAACGTCAGGTTATGCTGGTGTCGTTTATCTGCTACGCCTTTAACCTGACGCTGAGCACCTGGGTCGGCGGCATTGGCATGCGCTATCGCCTTTACTCGCGGCTCGGCCTGCCGGGCGGGACCATCACGCGCATTTTCTCGTTAAGCATCACCACCAACTGGCTGGGCTATATTCTGCTCGGCGGGGTGATCTTCACCATCGGCGTGGTGCAACTGCCCGCGCACTGGTATATCGATGAGGCCACGCTGCGCATTCTGGGCATCGTGCTGCTACTGATTATCGCCGTTTATCTGTGGGCCTGCGCGTTTGCCAGACGCCGCCATATGACCATCAAGGGGCAAAAGCTGGTTCTGCCCTCGTGGAAGTTTGCGGTGCTGCAGATGGCGGTCTCCAGCGCCAACTGGATGGCAATGGGGGCCATTATCTGGCTGCTGATTGGCGAGGACGTGAACTACTTCTTCGTGCTGGGCGTGCTGCTGGTGAGCAGTATTGCGGGCGTAATTGTGCATATTCCTGCCGGGATCGGCGTGCTGGAGGCGGTATTTATCGCGTTGCTGGCCGGGGAGCATGTCTCTCAGGGAACGATTATCGCCGCCCTGCTGGCGTACCGCATGCTGTATTATTTCCTGCCGCTGGCGCTGGCAACGGTCTGTTATCTGGTGCTGGAGAGTCGGGCGAAGAAGCTGAGAGCGAAGAACGAGAAGGCGTTGGCGAAATAAAAGCAAAACGGCAACCTTGTTGCCGTTTTTGATGTTTGTTCCCTCTCCCGTGGGAGAGGGTCAGGGTGAGGGCACCAGACCGCACCGCCACCCGGCAAAACAACCTTAACGACGGTTGCCTAAAATTCGCAGCAGCATCAGGAACAGGTTGATGAAGTCCAGATACAGCGTCAGCGCGCCCAGAATGGAGTATTTGCGCAGGTTGGAACTGTCGCGCACGTCGATCTGCTCACCGATGTTTTTCAGCTTCTGGGTGTCATAGGCCGTTAACCCCACGAAGAGCACCACCCCGATATAGGTCACAGCCCACATCAGCGCGTCGCTCTTCAGCCACAGGTTCACCAGCGACGCCAGCACAATCCCGATCAGCCCCATAAACAGCATGCTGCCGAAGCCGCTCAGATCGCGCTTCGTGGTGTAACCGTACAGGCTCATCGCACCAAACATCCCGCCGGTCACCACGAAGGTGCTGGCGATGGATGAATAGGTGTAAACGATGAAAATGCTGGAAAGCGTCAGGCCCGTTAGCGCCGAATAGAGCATAAACAGGGTCGTTGCCATGCCGGCACTCAGCTTGTGCACCAGACCAGAAAGCACAAACACCAGCGCCAGCTGCGCAATAATCAGCCCAAAGAAGGTGATTTTGCTGGAGAAGATAAACATCATCAGCTCCGGCGTGTTCGCTGCATACCACGCGATAAACGCGGTAAGCAGCAGGCCAACCGTCATCCAGCCATACACCTGAGCCATATACGTCTGCAGGCCGCTACGGGTCTGCTGTACTATTGAATCGGAACGCGGAAATCGGTCCATGATTCACTCCTGATTAAGATTAAGTAGACACACTCGTTAAGAGTAACACATCCACGTAAACCAACTACCAACGGCTGGCGGCCTGCTTATCGCTGTCGCGAGATTCTACCCAGCGATCCCCTTCCGGCGTGGCTTCGCGCTTCCAGAACGGGGCTTTGGTTTTGAGGAAATCCATAATGAACTCCCCTGCCGCAAACGCGCTGCCGCGGTGGGCGCTGGTCACGCCGACGAAGACAATCTCCTCGCCGGGCCACATCTCGCCGATACGGTGAATAACCGTGACGCGCCCGAGCGGCCAGCGGCCTCGCGCCTCGTCGACAATCTCCGCCAGCGATTTCTCCGTCATGCCGGGATAGTGCTCCAGCGTCAGCGCCTTCACGCTGTCACCGAGGTTGTGATTGCGCACCTTGCCGGTAAAGGTCACGACCGCGCCGTCTTCATCGCGTTCCGCCAGCCAGCCGTATTCGGTCCCTACGTTAAAACGCTCAGGACTCACCAGAATTCGGGTTTCAGCCATCTTAGCCCCCTGTGACCGGCGGGAAGAAGGCCACTTCATCCCCGGCCTTCAGCGGATGGGTAAGCTCCACCAGCGTCTGGTTAACGGCGGCCAGCAGCTTGCCTTCGTCGAGCGCCAGCGCCCAGCGGTCGCTCTGTGCCGCCAGATGCGCGCGCAGGGCCGCAACGTTTTCAAAAGAGGCATCCAGAGTCAGGCTGTCGGTATTCACCAGCTCGCGCACCTGCGCAAAAAAGAGCACCTTAATCATGGCTGTCCACCTTAAAATCACCGGATTTGCCGCCGCTTTTTGCCAGCAGGCGAACCGGGCCAATCACCATATCTTTCTGCACCGCTTTGCACATGTCGTAGATGGTCAGCGCGGCAACGGAGGCCGCCGTCAGCGCCTCCATCTCCACGCCGGTTTTGCCGGTTAAGCGGCAGAGTGACTCAATGCGCACGCGACTCTGCTCCGGCTGCGCCTGCAGGTTCACCTCCACCTTGCTCAGCATCAGCGGATGGCACAGCGGGATGAGATCCCAGGTGCGCTTGGCGGCCTGAATACCCGCGATGCGCGCGGTCGCAAAGACATCACCCTTGTGATGGCTGCCGTCGATAATCATCGCCAGCGTTTCCGGCAGCATGGTGACGAACGCTTCGGCGCGCGCCTCGCGCACCGTTTCCGCTTTGGCGGAGACGTCCACCATATGCGCTTCGCCAGCGGCGTTAATGTGGGTCAGTTGTGACATAGCTTATTTCTTTAAATGGGGATGGAAATTACACGGACGGGTACGGGCGTCCAGCTGCGGGGCGATGATGTTTTCCCACGCGGTGCGGCAGGCTTTCGTCGAGCCCGGCATGGCGAAAATCAGGGTTTTGTTCGCCACCCCGGCAACGGCGCGCGACTGCAGCGTGGAGGTGCCAATCTCTTCAAAGGAGAGCATGCGGAACACCTCGCCGAAGCCTTCCACCTCGCGGTCGAACAGCGGGAGCAGCGCTTCAGGCGCCTGATCGCCCGCGGTAAAGCCGGTGCCGCCGGTGATCAGCACCACCTGCACCTCATCACTGGCGATCCACTGCGAGACCTGCGCGCGAATGGCGTAGCGGTTCTCCTTCACGATCGCTTTATCAACAATGTTATGCCCCGCGTCATGGGCCGCCTCGCGCAGCCAGTGGCCGGAAGTATCATCCTCTTCGCCACGGCGGTCGGAAACGGTAAGGATCGCAATGCGTGTCGGGATAAATTCTGCACTGACCTGACTCATCTTCTGATTCCTTCTTAAGACTGGTTACCCGCCAATGTAAGACAGGTTCTGAGTAATGCCGGTATTGCCCTGATGCAGGAAGTGGGTCTGTTTTTTATGCGTCAGTGCTTCAGAAATGCGCGCTTCAAGCGCCTCCTGCTGCGCATCGTCTTCCAGCAGATCGCGAAGGTCCACGCCGCCGTCGCCGAACAGGCAGAGATGGAGTTTGCCCACGGAAGAGACGCGCAGGCGGTTGCAGCTGGCGCAGAAGTCTTTCTCGTAAGGCATGATAAGCCCGATCTCGCCTTCATAATCAGGATGGCAGAAGACCTGCGCCGGACCGTCGCTGCGCTGGCGGATCTGGTGGATCCAGCCGCGCCTGAGCAGCTCGTCGCGCAGCACCATGCCGGAGATGTGATGGCGGCGAAACAGCTCGCTGCCCTCGCCGGTTTCCATCAGCTCAATAAAACGCAGCTGAATGGGGCGGGTTTTGATCCACGCCAGGAAAGTATCGAGCTGGTGATGGTTTACATCACGCATCAGCACCGTGTTGACTTTGACTTTTTCGAAGCCGGCCGCAAATGCCGCATCGATACCGTCCATGACCTGCTGGAATTTATCCTGGCCGGTAATGGCGTGAAACTGGCGGGCGTCCAGACTGTCCACGCTGACGTTAATGGCGGTTAAGCCCGCATCGCGCCAGGTGGCTACGTCGCGCGCCATACGGTAACCGTTGGTGGTTACCGCAATCTGGCGGATACGTTCGTTTTCACGCACGGCGGCAATGATGTCGGGGAAATCGCGGCGCAGCGAGGGTTCACCGCCGGTAAGGCGCACTTTTTCGGTGCCGAGCTCAGAGAAGGCGCGCGTGACGCGGCGCACTTCATCCACGGAGAGAAAGCCGTTATTGGTGACGCTGCCCGGTTTGTAGCCATCGGGCAGGCAGTAGGTGCAACGGAAGTTGCACACATCGGTAATCGACAGACGTAAGTAATAAAACTTACGCGCGAAAGCATCAGTAAGTTGTGAAGCCATGTACACCTTTCCAGATCGGGAGGCACAGTCATTTCTTTCTGTACCCTGGTGGCAAATTCGCCACGGCCAGAGCGCCATATCTTTCGACACAGGCACAAGGGCTAGAGTGTATGTTTTCAATTTTGAAAACGTGGTTAGGGCGATAGTAGCGCGGAAATTCTCACGACGCCATTATCGCCTTTCGCTATATAGTTACGTATATAGCGAATCAATCCTGCATTTTCGCTACAGAATACCTAAAAACCGCATTTTCACATTGATATACGTCATTTTGCGTCGGGTGAGGCATCGTCTTTTAGGGGTAGTTAGGTTACTGTTACGCGATCGAACGTGATAAGGAATACGTATGCGCAATCGCACTTTTGCGGATCTTGACCGAGTGGTCGCTCTTGGCGGAGGACACGGCTTAGGCCGGGTTATGTCCTCTTTGTCGTCACTCGGCTCAAGGCTGACAGGGATAGTGACCACCACCGACAACGGCGGCTCAACCGGACGCATTCGTCGTGCCGAAGGCGGTATTGCCTGGGGAGACATGCGCAACTGCCTGAACCAGTTAATTACCGAGCCAAGCGTCGCGTCGGCGATGTTTGAGTACCGTTTTGGCGGTAATGGCGAACTTTCCGGACATAACCTCGGAAATTTGATGTTAAAGGCGCTCGATCACCTGAGCGTAAGGCCTCTGGAAGCCATCAACTTAATCCGTAATCTGCTCAAAGTGGACGCATTCCTGATCCCCATGTCTGAACAACCGGTTGACTTGATGGCCATCGACGCCGAAGGGCATGAAGTTTACGGCGAGGTGAATATCGACCAGCTCATCCTGCCGCCCACGGAGTTAATGACCTATCCGAGCGTACCCGCCACGCGAGAAGCGGTGGAGGCCATCGGAGAAGCGGATCTTATCCTGATCGGTCCGGGCAGTTTTTATACCAGCCTGATGCCCATTCTGCTGGTGAAAGAGCTGGCGCAGGCGCTGCGCCGCACCCCTGCCCCGATGGTTTACATCGGCAACCTGGGACGTGAACTGAGTCCGGCGGCGGCGAGCCTGTCGCTGGCAGATAAACTTGAATTAATGGAGCAGTACGTCGGCAAAAAAATTATCGACGGCGTCGTGGTCGGGCCGAAGGTGGATGTGTCGGGTATTGGCGACCGCGTGGTGGTGCAGGAGCCGCTGGAAGCGAGTGACATTAAGTATCGCCATGACCGTCACCTGCTGCGCGAGGCGCTGGAGAAGGCGATTCAGGCGCTGGGCTAGATTCGTTTTGTGCGGCCTGATGCCCTCACCCCGGCCCTCTCCCTCAGGGAGAGGGAGAAAACAACGCTTTACTCACGATGCCGCGATGAAAAGATCCCGCAGCTGATGAAGCTGGTCGCGGATCTGCGCCGCTTCTTCGAACTCCAGGTTCTGCGCGTGCTGCATCATCTGCCCTTCCAGCTCGTGGATTTTCTGCTGCAGCGCTTTCGGCGTCAGCACGACGGTATCTTCTTCCACCACTGAACGCGCCTTGCCGCGACCTTTCGCTTTGGTTTTGGCAATGTTCTGACCCAGCGCCAGAATATCCACCACCTTCTTGTTCAGCCCCTGCGGGGTAATGCCGTGCTCTTCGTTGTAGCGCTGCTGTTTCTCGCGGCGGCGCTCCGTTTCGCCAATCGCTTTCGCCATCGACGGGGTGATTTTGTCACCGTACAGAATCGCTTTCCCGTTGACGTTACGCGCGGCGCGGCCGATGGTCTGGATCAGCGAACGCTCGGAACGCAGGAAACCCTCTTTGTCCGCATCCAGAATCGCCACCAGCGAGACTTCAGGCATGTCCAGACCTTCTCGCAGCAGGTTGATCCCCACCAGCACGTCAAACTCGCCCAGACGCAGATCGCGGATAATCTCCATGCGCTCCACGGTGTCGATATCCGAATGCAGATAGCGCACCTTCTCGCCGTGCTCTTCGAGATACTCGGTGAGGTCTTCCGCCATACGCTTGGTGAGCGTGGTCACCAGCACGCGCTCGTTGATGGCGGAACGGGCGCGGATCTCTGAGAGCAGATCGTCCACCTGCGTAGCCACTGGACGAACTTCAATAATTGGGTCGAGCAACCCGGTCGGACGCACAACCTGATCGACAACGTCTTCACCGGATTTCTCCAGCTCGTAGTTGCCCGGCGTGGCCGAGACGTAAATGGTTTGCGGCGCTAATGCCTCAAATTCTTCAAACTTCATCGGACGGTTATCCAGCGCTGACGGCAGGCGGAACCCGTACTCTACCAGCGTCTCTTTACGCGCCCGATCACCGCGGTACATCCCGCCGATCTGCGGGATCGTGACGTGGGATTCGTCGATCACCAGCAAACCGTCTGCCGGAAGGTAGTCAAACAGCGTCGGCGGCGGCTCGCCCGGCCCGCGCCCGGAGAGGAAGCGCGAGTAGTTTTCAATGCCGGAGCAATAGCCCAGCTCGTTCATCATCTCAAGGTCAAACTGGGTACGCTGGCTCAGGCGCTGCTCTTCCAGCAGCTTATTGTTCGCCAGCAGCACCTTACGGCGCTCGGCCAGCTCCACTTTGATCTCTTCCATCGCCTGCACGATACGCTCGCGCGGCGTCACGTAGTGCGTTTTCGGGTAGATGGTGAAGCGCTGGATCACTGATTCAATGTGTCCGGTCAGCGGGTCGAAGAGCGACAGGCGTTCAACCTCTTCGTCAAACAGCTCGACGCGCAGCGCCATATCGTCCGATTCCGCCGGGAAGATGTCGATCACCTCACCGCGTACGCGGAAGGTGCCGCGCTGGAACGCCTGGTCGTTACGGGCATACTGCAGCTCCGCTAGACGGCGAACGATGGCGCGCTGGTCGATAATCATCCCCTGCGTCAGGTGCAGCATCATCTTGAGATAGAGATCCGGATCGCCCAGACCGTAGATCGCGGAAACCGACGCGACGACGACCACATCGCGACGCTCCAGAAGCGCCTTCGTGGCCGACAGACGCATCTGCTCGATGTGCTCGTTCACCGAGGCATCCTTCTCGATGAAGGTGTCAGAGCTCGGTACGTAGGCTTCAGGCTGGTAGTAATCGTAGTAGGAGACGAAATACTCCACCGCGTTTTCCGGGAAGAACTCTTTCATCTCGCCGTAAAGCTGCGCGGCCAGGGTTTTGTTGGGTGCCAGCACCATCGTTGGGCGCTGGAGATCCGCAATCACGTTGGCGATGGTGAACGTTTTACCCGAGCCGGTTACCCCCAGCAGCGTCTGGTGCGCCAGCCCGTCTTCCAGGCCCTCTTCCAGACGACGGATCGCCTCAGGCTGATCGCCAGATGGACGGAAAGCAGAATTCAATTTGAACGGTTTACTCATGGGCGACAACCTGATGACGTTATAAGCGGCAGGTGAGTAATTTTACTCGTTGTTGCCAGGAATGCCAGTAAAAAACACTGGATGAAAAACCAGTAGCATGTCAGGATATTTAGCATAGCGCCTGAATGATTAGCGCGATAGCGGCCAAAATTTGGACTGTGACAATATAAAACACCAGTCAGGTCAGGTTATCCCCAGAACTTTTTCTTTTTTAACATTTGTCAAGCCAGGTAATGATAGTTTTGTGGCAACGGGTGACACTTTCATGACGGGAATTGCTTTTATCTAAGCAATTAAATAATAAACGATATTTTCTAAAGCCGCGTTTCGCGCCAATTTGGGCGTAAGCCGCGTCTTCTCTCGCTTATCGCGTGTTTTCTAACTCTAATGCACATGGTTATCCACAGGAATAGTGGATAACTGCTTCCAGCCCATGCAGACTGGCGCTCGGCAAATTCCCGGTTTTTCCCACGAGACCGCAGTAAAAAAATTTTATAGCTATTTTTTGATGATTAACAGTTGCGTCATTCATAACCAACCGATGGGATCTTGCTCACATTTTCATCATTTCGGATTCTGCACCACAACTCACCACCTCCAGCACCGTCGATGTGCAATTCCCTTTTTTCTCAGCCCCTCTCTGGTGACTTATTCCTAAAAAAGCCGTTTTTTTGAACACTTTTCGGTTTCTGGCAGGGGTTTTGCAGATTCAAACGCGAGCCTCACCTACACACATTTTTAAGGAGAAAAAGATGTTGAGTCTGCGTGCTGTGAATCAGTTTTACGGAAGCCAACATACGCTATGGAACGTGAATTTGGATTTTCCGCAAGGGATGTGTACAGGCGTCGTTGGCCTGCCGGGGATGGGGAAAACCACCCTCATGAATTGCATCGCCGGGAGAGTGCCCGTTGAAAGCGGTAGCATCATCTGGCACGAGGCGGGCGCACCGCCGCGCGACTTGCTTAACCTGCCGCCAGAACAGCGCTCAGGACCGGGGATAGGCTATGTCCCGCAGGACAGGCGGATCTTCTCCCAGTTAACGATTGAGGAGAATCTGCATATTGCCATGCGGGCGATGGGGAAACCCAACCCGGAGGCGAAAAATGACGTTTACGACCTGTTTCCGGCGCTCTACGCATTGCGACTGGCCCGTGCGAACACGCTCTCTCCGGACGACCAGTACCAGCTGGCGCTGGCTAATGCGCTGGTGAACCGTCCGCACCTGCTGATCCTCGATGAGCCTCTGCACGGCGCAGGACACAGCTTCGCCCAGAAGCTGGGGCAGCTGCTGGTGCGCTTAAACCGGGAGTTTGGTATGACGGTGCTATTAGCGGAGCAGCAGCTGTCGTTTATCCGCCGGGTTGCGGACCGCTTCTGCATGCTCTATCGCGGGCGTAACGTGGCGCAGGGCCACGTTAACGAGCTGGATGACGAGCTTATCGCGCACTGGATGTCGCGGGAAGCAAGACGCTGAGATCGAGATAACGCCCGGTGTCGGCATTTTCCACGCCGTCAGCAAGCCAGGGAATTTCCCCGAGGCACGGGGCGGGAAGTACTCGCCTGAGCGTCGCCAGATACTCCTGGTGTCGTTTCCCCGGCGCAACCACGTCGTTGGCTATCCAGCCCGCCAGCGTCAGCCCGGCCTGCTGTACGGCCTGCGCGGTCAACATGGCGTGATTGATGCAGCCCAGCCTGACGCCGACGACCAGAATGACGGGAAGCTGCTCGGCCTGCACCCAGTCAGCAAACGTCTGCGTGTCCGAAAGCGGCGTAAACCAGCCGCCTGCGCCTTCCACCAGCACCCAGTCGGCCTGGCTTTCCAGCGTCCGTAACCCGGCTGACAGCACGGTGAAATCAATCGGACGACCTTCGTCAGCGCTGATGATGTGCGGCGAGGTCGGCTCGGCAAAGGTGTACGGATTCACCGCTGAATAGGCAAGCTCACGCGTGCTGTTACGCTGGAGCGCCAGCGCGTCGGTATTGCGTAACCCTTCCGCCGTCATCTCGCTGCCGGAAGCAACCGGCTTATATCCGGCGGTGTTTTTCCCAAGCTTTCGCGCCGCCTGCAGCAGCGCCGAGCTGGCCACCGTTTTTCCCACTTCCGTATCCGTTCCGGTGACAAAATAACGTTCACTCACGTTCGATAATCCCATGAAAAAGTTGATAAGAGAGCGGGAAATGTCCCCGCTGCTGCGGCCAGGCCAGCTCCAGACGCTGCAGCTGTCCCCGGGTCAACGGTTTTTTCTCGCGTCCGGTATGCAGGTGCGTGGCCCCGATGCCCTTCAGCGAGCGCATCGCGCTCAACGCATCGCTAAAATTGAGGGTGATGGTCTGCACCGTGCTGCAATAGCGCCAGCCTGCCAGCGCCTGCGTCACCTGCTCATGCGATAAAAATCGGTTAGCGTGCGGCTGCTCATCCACCGCTTTCCACGCCTGATTCAGCTCCGGCAGCGAACTTTCCAGCAGGGTGGTAAAGGCTACCTTCCCGCCCGGTCGCGCGACGCGATAAAGCTCGCGCAAGGCCTGCGGCAGGCTGCTGCACCACTGGACCGCCAGATGACTCCAGACCAGATCGAACTGCGCATCCGCCAGCGGGATCGCCTCGATATCCGCCAGCAGATAGCGATCCGCTGCCTGCCTCTGACGCGCCTCGTCGAGCATCTGGTCCGAGAGGTCGATAGCCGTCACCTGGCTTCCCGTCCCGCGCCAGTAGCGGCTGTTGCTGCCGGGACCACATCCGGCGTCCAGCACCTGCGGAAAGCGGTTCTCGCCAAGCGCGGCCAGAAGCCCCTGCGCGCTCAAACGCTGCAGCTCATCGTGCTGCGAATAGCTCTGCGCGGCCCGGCCAAATGCCGCCGCAACGGCCTGTTTATTCACCGGCGTCATGGAGCGCCTCCAGCAGCGTCTGGATATCCCGAGCCTCATGCGCCGCCGTCAGGGTTAAACGCAGCCGCGCGGTGCCCGGCGGGACCGTTGGCGGGCGAATGGCGGTCACCCACATGCCGCGCTGGCGCAGCGCCTGTGCCAGCGCCAGCGCGCGGCCGTTTTCGCCGACAATCACCGGCTGGATGGCGCTCTGCGAATCGGGGCTGTGGAAGGGCAGCGCCGCTAGCCCCTTGCGGAAGCATGAGATATGGTCTGCCAGCCGCTGGCGACGCTCATCTCCTTCCGCGCTGCGGATCAACGCCAGCGACGCAGACAGCGCCACGGCCTGCGCCGGGGGCATGCTGGTGCTGTAGATCAGGTGCCGGGCAAACTGCAGCAGATAGTCGGCGACGGACTCGCTGCACAGCACGGCGGCGCCGCTGGCGCCAAAGCCTTTGCCGAAGGTGACAATCAGCAGCTCCGGCTTTACGTTTTGCTGATGCGCGCTGCCGCGACCTTCGTCACCCACTACGCCAATGCCGTGGGCGTCGTCAACCAGCAGCCAGGCGTTTTGCCGCTTTGCGGCCTCGTGCAGCGCGGCAAGCGGGGCGCTGTCGCCGTCCATGCTGAACACCCCTTCGGTGACCGCCAGCTGCTGTCCGTCGCAGGGTTTATCCAGCAGCGCGGCGAGTTGCCCCGCATCGTTATGGGTAAAGCGGCGCAGCTGCGCCGGGCTTAAATTTGCCGCCTCCAGCAGCGAGGCGTGGCTCAGGCGGTCAGCGACAATACGGTCCTCTTTTCCCATCAGGGCGGTAATGACCGCCTGGTTGGCGGCAAAGCCGGAGATGAACAGCAGCGCGCGCGGGTAGCCGAGCCAGTCGGCAAGCGCCTCTTCCAGCGCCTGATGCGCCGTGGTGTAGCCGCTGACGTGTCCCGAGCCGCCGCTGCCCACGCCAAACCGCTCCGCACCCTGCTGCCAGGCGCGGATGATGGCAGGATGCTGGCTCAGCCCGAGATAGTCGTTGCTGGAGAAATTACAAAACTGCCGCCCCTCGCGGGTAAGAAAACGGCCCGCGCCGTTTTCCACCACCCTGCGAACGCGAAACGCCTCTGCCGCCCGGCGTTCGTCCAGCGCGGTATTAATGCGTGCCTGCCAGGTCATACGGCTGCCGCGTTGTAGAACTGGTCGGTGTCGGCGTTGAAAATCTGCTGCTCCAGCTGCTGCTGTTGCTCGTTATCGCCCGTCAGCACATCGGTCTGATGCGGGTTAAGCCCCAGTTTGCGGAACAGCTGAACGTCTTTGTCCTCTTCCGGGTTCGGCGTGGTCAGCAGCTTGCAGCCGTAGAAGATGGAGTTGGCTCCGGCCATAAAGCACATCGCCTGGGTCTGCTCGTTCATCTGCTCGCGACCGGCAGAGAGGCGCACGAAAGAGGTCGGCATCATGATGCGCGCCACCGCGATGGTGCGAATAAAATCAAACGCATCCACGTCGTCGTTGTCCGCCAGCGGCGTTCCCTTAACCTTCACCAGCATGTTGATCGGCACGCTTTCCGGCGGGGTCGGCAGGTTTGCCAGCTGCAGCAGCAGGCCCGCGCGGTCTTTCACCGTTTCGCCTAAGCCGACAATACCGCCCGAGCAGACCTTGATCCCCGCGTCACGCACTTTATCCAGCGTGTCCAGACGCTCCTGATAGGTCCTCGTGGTGATGATGTTGCCGTAAAACTCCGGCGAGGTGTCGAGGTTGTGGTTGTAGTAGTCCAGCCCTGCGGCGGAGAGGCGCTGCGCCTGCTCCTCGTTTAATGTGCCGAGCGTCATACAGGCTTCGAGGCCCATCTCCTTCACGCCCTTCACCATCTGCTCCAGATACGGCATGTCGCGGTCGTGCGGGTTCTTCCACGCCGCGCCCATGCAGAAGCGGGTCGAGCCGGCGTTTTTCGCCTTGCGAGCGGAGTCGAGCACCTGCTCCACTTCCATCAGCCGTTCGGATTCGAGACCGGTTTTGTAGCGCGCGCTCTGCGGGCAATATTTGCAGTCTTCAGGACAGGCACCGGTTTTGATCGACAGCAGCGTGCTGACCTGAACATGGCGCGGATCGAAGTGCTGACGATGCACCTGTTGGGCTTCGAACATCAGCTCAAGGAAAGGTTTGTTGAATAATTCAGTGACTTGCGACATCGTCCAGCGTGCGTGGTGAGCCATCGGGCTTCTCCAAAGGGTTTTGTTAATTTTCGGTTCGGTTTATACTCGTAAACCTAAAACTTTTCAAAATGGTTTACAAGTCGATTATGACCCAGGACGATCTCGCCTTCGACAAGCAGCATATCTGGCACCCTTACACTTCCACTACCCGCCCTCTTCCCGTTTATCCGGTGGCCTCGGCCCACGGCTGCGAGCTGCACCTCGCCAGCGGCGAACAGCTCGTTGACGGGATGTCTTCGTGGTGGGCGGCCATTCACGGGTACAACCACCCGCGCCTGAATGCGGCGATGAAGGCCCAGATTGACCAGATGTCGCACGTGATGTTTGGCGGAATCACCCATCAGCCCGCGGTGGATTTATGCCGTCGCCTAGTGGCGATGACGCCTGAGTCGCTGGAGTGCGTGTTCCTGGCCGATTCCGGCTCCGTGGCGGTGGAAGTGGCGATGAAAATGGCGCTGCAGTACTGGCACGCGAAGGGTGAAACGCGCCAGCGCTTCCTCACCTTCCGCAACGGCTACCATGGGGATACCTTCGGGGCGATGTCGGTGTGCGATCCGGACAACTCGATGCACAGCCTGTGGAAAGGCTATCTGCCGGAAAACCTGTTTGCCCCTGCCCCGCAGAGCCGTTTCGACGGCGAGTGGAACGAGATGGACATGGTCGGCTTCGCGCGGCTGATGGCGGCGCATCGCCATGAAATCGCCGCCGTGATCCTGGAGCCGATTGTGCAGGGCGCAGGCGGAATGCGGATGTACCATCCGGAATGGCTGAGGCGTATTCGCAAGATGTGCGACCACGAGGGCATTCTGCTGATTGCCGATGAGATCGCCACCGGCTTTGGCCGCACCGGCAAGCTGTTTGCCTGCGAACATGCGGGCATTGCGCCGGATATACTGTGTCTGGGCAAGGCGCTGACCGGCGGCACCATGACGCTCTCCGCCACGCTCACGACCCGCCAGGTGGCCGACACCATCAGCGACGGCGAGGCCGGCTGCTTTATGCACGGCCCGACGTTTATGGGCAACCCGCTGGCCTGCGCCGTCGCAAGCGAAAGCCTCGCCATTCTGGAGAGCGGCGAGTGGCAGACGCAGGTGGCGGCGATTGAGGCGCAGCTGAAAGAGGAGCTGAGCGCCGCCTCTGGCGCAAATTTCGTGGCAGACGTGCGCGTGCTGGGCGCCATCGGCGTGATTGAAACCACCCATCCGGTGAATATGGCGGCGCTGCAGCGCTTCTTCGTTGAGCAGGGCGTCTGGGTGCGGCCTTTCGGCAAGCTTATCTACCTGATGCCGCCGTACAGCATTACGCCAGAGCAGCTGCGTAAATTAACCGACGCGGTTGTAACAGCCGTTAACATTCCCGCGCATTTCACGATGTAACCCTATGCATTACACTTGCTGAACGAGCGATCAACAAGGGTAAACCGTATGAAAATCATCAGTAAAGATCTGCGCGACGGTGAAAAACTGCCGGAACGCCACGTATTCAACGGCATGGGGTATCAGGGAGACAACATCTCCCCGCACCTGGCGTGGGATGAGGTTCCGGCCGGAACAAAAAGCTTTGTCGTGACCTGCTACGACCCGGATGCGCCGACCGGCTCCGGCTGGTGGCACTGGATTGTGGCGAACCTGCCTGCCGACACGCGCGTCCTGCCGCAGGGTTCAGGTTCAGACCTGGTTGCCCTGCCTGAAGGCGCCATTCAGACGCGCACCGATTTTGGTAAAGCGGGCTACGGCGGCGCGGCGCCGCCAAAAGGGGAAACCCACCGCTATATCTTCACGGTGCACGCGCTGGATGTGGAGAAGATTGAGGTCGATGAAGGGGCGAGCGGCGCGATGGTAGGGTTTAACGTGCATTTCCATTCGCTGGGCAGCGCGTCGATTACGGCGATGTATTCATAATAGTGCGGGCTGATGCCCTCACCCCAGCCCTCTCCCACAGGGAGAGGGTGAAAACCGGGCAATTCCCTCTCCCTGTGGGAGAGGGTGAGGGCAAAAAATCACAGCACCGAAGGTAACAGTCCTACAAGGCTTCCCTCTTCCAGAAGCTGCATCGCCTTATCAATATCCGGCGCAAAGAAGCGGTCATCATCGTAGTGCGATACGTGCTCGCGCAGCACATGACGCGCCTGCTCCAGCAGCGGGCTGGATTTTAGCCCTTCACGCAGATCGACACCCTGACATGCCGCCAGCCACTCCACCGCCAGCACGCCGCGGGTGTTGGAGGCCATTTCCCACAGACGACGCCCGGCAGCCGGCGCCATCGAAACGTGATCTTCCTGGTTCGCTGACGTTGGCAGGCTGTCCACGCTGTGCGGGTGCGACAGGGCTTTGTTCTCGCTCGCCAGCGCCGCCGCGGTCACCTGGGCAATCATAAAGCCCGAGTTGACCCCGCCGTTACGCACCAGGAACGGCGGCAGCTGGGACATATGTTTATCCATCATCAGCGCGATGCGGCGCTCGGACAACGCGCCGACTTCGGCAATCGCCAGGGCGATATTATCCGCCGCCATTGCCACCGGCTCGGCATGGAAGTTGCCCCCGGAGACCACCTCGTTTTCCTGGGCGAACACCAGCGGGTTATCGGACACCGCGTTGGCCTCCACCAGCAGCACTTCTGCCGCCTGGCGCAGCTGCGTCAGGCACGCGCCCATCACCTGCGGCTGGCAGCGCAGGGAATAGGGATCCTGAACCTTCTCGCAGTTGTGGTGTGAATCCGCGATCTCGCTGGTGTCGGTAAGCACGTGACGGTACATCGCGGCGACATCAATCTGCCCGCGCTGACCGCGCACCTCGTGGATGCGGGCATCGAACGGGCGACGCGAGCCCAGCACGGCTTCGGTGGTCAGCGCACCGCACACCACCGCTGAGGCAAACAGATCTTCCGCTTCAAACAGGCCGCGCAGCGCGAAAGCGGTCGATGCCTGCGTGCCGTTCAGCAGCGCCAGCCCCTCTTTCGCCGCCAGGGTGATCGGGTTTAACCCGGCTTTTTTCAGCGCCTCTTTCGCAGGAAGCCACTCGCCCTGCCAGCGCGCTTTGCCTTCCCCCAGCAGCAGCAGCGACATGTGCGCCAGCGGCGCAAGATCGCCGGAGGCACCGACGGAACCTTTTGCCGGGATCCACGGATAGACTTCCGCATTGACCAGCGCCATCAGCGCCTGAATCACGCTCAGTCGAATGCCGGAGAAGCCGCGGGCCAGGCTGTTGATTTTGAGCACCATCATCAGACGGACAATCTCATCATCCAGTGGCTGACCCACGCCCGCCGCGTGTGACAGCACCAGCGAACGCTGTAAGTTTTCCAGATCGTGTGTCGCGATGCGGGTCTGCGCCAGCAGGCCAAAGCCGGTGTTAATCCCGTAGGCGGTGCGCCCTTCGGCAACGATGGCTTCGACGCAGGCGACGCTGTCGTTAATGGCGGCATGGGCACTTGCATCCAGCGAAAGGGTGACCGGCTTGCGCCAGACGTTACGCAGCTGCTTGAGCGTCAGCGAGCCGGGAGTGAGTGTTAATGCGTTCATTAATGCTTTCCTTGTGTGGCAGGGATCATCGGCAGGTTAAGGCCCTGCTCTTTGGCACAGTCAATGGCAATTTCGTAACCCGCATCCGCGTGACGCATCACGCCGGTTGCCGGGTCGTTGTGCAGTACGCGAGCGATACGCGCGGCGGCTTCATCGGTTCCGTCGCAGACGATGACCATCCCGGAATGCTGGGAGAAGCCCATCCCCACGCCGCCGCCGTGGTGCAGCGACACCCAGGTCGCGCCGCTGGCGGTATTCAGCAGAGCGTTCAGCAACGGCCAGTCGGAGACCGCATCCGAGCCGTCGCGCATGGCTTCGGTTTCGCGGTTCGGGCTGGCGACGGAGCCGGAGTCCAGGTGGTCGCGGCCGATGACGATCGGCGCGGAGACTTCACCGCTGCGCACCATTTCGTTGAAGGCGAGGCCGAGTTTTTGACGCCACTCCAGCCCTACCCAGCAGATACGCGCCGGCAGGCCCTGGAAGTTAATGCGCTCGCGGGCCATGTCCAGCCAGTGGTGAAGATGTTCGTCATCAGCGACGATCTCCTTCACTTTGGCGTCGGTTTTGTAGATATCCTCCGGGTCACCGGACAGGGCAACCCAGCGGAACGGACCGATACCGCGGCAGAACAGCGGGCGAATATAGGCAGGAACGAAGCCCGGGAAGTCAAAGGCGTTATTCACGCCCATCTCTTTCGCCATCTGGCGAATGTTGTTGCCGTAGTCAAAGGTCGGAATGCCCATCTGGCTGAAGGCCAGCATGGCGGAGACGTGCTCGGCCATGGAGCGTTTCGCGGCAAGCACCGTGCCTTCCGGGTCGGTTTCCGCTTTTTGCTGATATTCTTCCCACGTCCAGCCTTTTGGCAGATAGCCGTGCAGCGGGTCATGGGCGCTGGTCTGGTCGGTGACCAGATCCGGGCGCACGCCGCGGGCGACGAGTTCAGGAAGAATGTCCGCCGCGTTGCCGCACAGGGCAATCGACACCGCTTTGCCTTCGGAGGTGTATTTTTTGATGCGCGCCAGCGCATCGTCCAGATCGGTTGCCTGCTCATCGACGTAGCGGGTGCGCAGACGGAAATCAATGCGGCTCTGCTGGCACTCAATGTTGAGCGAGCACGCGCCGGCAAGCGTGGCGGCCAGCGGCTGCGCGCCGCCCATGCCGCCGAGACCCGCGGTCAGCACCCAGCGACCTTTGAGCGAGCCGTTATAGTGCTGGCGACCGGCTTCCACGAAGGTTTCGTAGGTGCCCTGCACGATCCCCTGGCTGCCGATGTAGATCCAGCTCCCGGCGGTCATCTGGCCATACATCGCCAGCCCTTTCGCATCCAGTTCGTTGAAGTGTTCCCACGTGGCCCAGTGCGGCACGAGGTTAGAGTTAGCGATCAGCACGCGCGGCGCGTTTTTGTGCGTTTTAAACACGCCAACCGGCTTGCCGGACTGCACCAGCAGGGTTTCGTCGTGTTCGAGTTCGGTCAGGGATTTTACAATCGCGTCATAGCATTCCCAGTTGCGCGCGGCGCGGCCTATGCCGCCGTAGACCACCAGCTCGTGGGGGTTCTCCGCCACCTCAGGGTCGAGGTTGTTCATCAACATGCGCAGCGGGGCTTCGGTGAGCCAGCTTTTGGCGGTAAGCGTGGTGCCGCGCGCGGCGCGGACGTCCTGCTGGCGGTATTTACCTGACGACATTGTGTGCTCCTCATAGGGGACAGATGATGCATTTAGATATACTTGTATAGACAAGCACACACAAGGTCAGATTTAACAAAAAAGATACAATTTTGTTATATTGCGTTAGCGATCACGCTTATAAAACTTATGACATGAAGTGGCCCTGCAGCCGGTAGCGATTCCCCGGGAAAAGCAGCCGGGCATGCGACACAATGTGCGACGAGGACCAGGTACGGCGGCGGATCAGCAGGCACGGATCGTGCTCTTTAATGCGCAGCCTTTCGCACTCCTGCGGCGTGGCGCGCACGGCCTCCACAATGTGCTCCCCTTCAGTCAGCGGTGCGACGAGCGAGAGATAGGCATGCGGCGTGGTCTGGGTGTAATCCTGGTTCAGATAGTCCGGTATCCGCTCAGCGTTAACGCAGCGATCTTCAATCTGCACCGGAATGTCGTTTTCGAAATGCACCATCACGGAGTGGAAGATGCGGCTTCCCTCCTTGACGTTAAGCTCTGTGGCCTGCTCGGCGCTGGCCTGGGTCTCTTCGAGCACCAGCACCTCGCAGCGGTGCTGATGATTACGCGCGGCTATCTCGTCCGCAATGCTGCGGATTTCAAACAGCGCCGACTGTCCTTTCGGTTCCGCCACAAACGTCCCCACGCCCTGCAGGCGCACCAGAAGCCCTTCGTCGGTCAGCTCGCGCAGCGCCCGGTTGACGGTCATCCGGCTAAAACCAAACTGCGCCACCAGCTCGGCCTCGGAAGGAATGCGATCGTGCGGGCGCCAGACGCCGGTAGCGATTTTTTCGCTAATTGCCTGCTTCACCTTTTCGTAGAAAGGCGCGGGAGGGCTCGGCTGCGGCAGAGGTGAGCGTGAAAACATCGTGACTCCTTGAATAGTGTTATGCCCACCAGTGAGCAATTTGCCAGGCCAGGCGGGCGGCGAGCTTAGCGCCCTGCCCGTCCCGATCGTACTGCGGGTTAAACTCTACCAGATCGGCGGCCTGTAGCTTACCGCTGCGGCAGATTTGTTCGATAACCGGGAGAAGATCCAGCGCCGGTATGCCTAACGCAGCCGGTGCGGACACGGCAGGCATTTCGCTGGCGGGCAGGACGTCCAGGTCGATTGTCAGATAGATACGATCGGCCTGCGCCAGCACCCTTTCCAGGGCGGATAGCGCATCGCGCCTGAAATGAAGATCTTCCACCAGCGTGACGTTCAGGCGTTCGGCCTCATCCCACAGCGCCAGCGTGTTCGCCGCCCGGCTCACGCCAAGGCAGGCGTAGTGAAATTCCCGCCCGCGCTCATCGCAGTAGCGCGCCAGCTGGCGAAACGGGGTGCCGGACGTCGCCCGGTCGGCCTTGCGCAGATCGAGATGGGCATCAAGGTTGATAATGACAACCCGCTCGCTCGGGAAGGCGTCCAGCACGCCGCGACCGTGCGCCCACGCGGTTTCGTGCCCGCCGCCAAACACCAGCGTCCGCATCCCGGACTGCTGACAGGCCGTGACGGCATCGCTTAACGCCTGCTGTGCCGCTTCCAGCTCGCCGCCTTCAACGTACACCGAGCCCATATCCGCCAGCCGGTCATGCCCCTGATGGCTTGCCATATTTGCCAGCGCTTTTCGCAGCATATCCGGTGCCTGCACGGCGCCGGGCCTGCCCTGATTGCGTTTTACCCCTTCATCACATTCAAAGCCTATCAGCGCGATGCCGGATGAAAGCGGCGTGAACTGGCCCTGCTGCTTTATCGTCTGGAAAATGCGCTTTGCGCTGCTGGCCTCGGCGCTGTCATCGCGCCCCTGCCAGACGGTTTCGGCTACGGGCCGCCATAACCTCATACTGCCTCCCCACGGAAAATACGTTTATACAGCGGATTGCGTCCCGGCTCGTAGACCATCTCTACCGGATGATGAGCATCCCAGACGATAAAATCGGCGACAAACCCTGCCCGCAGCTGCCCGTGGGTTTCACCGCGGCCCAGCGCCTGCGCGGCATGGCGCGTGACGCCAGCCCAGGCTTCTTCCGGGGTCAGGCCAAACTGGACGCAGGCCATGTTCATCGCCAGGTGCAGGCTCGTAAACGGGCTGGTGCCGGGGTTATAGTCGGTGGCGACCGCCATCGGCACGCCCTGTTTTCTGAGCTGTTCAACCGGTGGACGCTGGCGCTCCTGAAGAAAATAGAACGCACCCGGCAACAGGACCGCAACCGTGCCGCTTTGCGCCATCGCCTGAACGCCTGCGTCGTCGAGATACTCAATATGATCGGCGGAAAGGCCCTTATACTGGCTGACCAGCGCCGCGCCGCCCTGATTCGACAGCTGTTCGACATGCCCTTTCACCGGGATACCCAGCGCGGCGGCGGCCTTGAAGAGGCGTTCGGTTTGCGACGGGGTAAAGCCGACGTTTTCACAAAACACGTCGACTGCTTCATATAACTCTTTTTGCCACAGCGTGGGCAATATCTGCTCGCAGACCAGCGTGAGGTACGCATCAGGATCCTGCCGGTATTCCGGCGGAACCGCATGGGCCGCCAGCAGCGTTGGGCTGATATCAATCGGATTATTGAGGCCCAGCTGGCGGGCAACCTGCAGCATCTTCTCTTCGGCCTCGGCGTTGAGGCCGTATCCTGATTTAATTTCAACGGTCGTCACGCCTTCATTCATGAGACGCTGGAGCCGCTGCTGCGCCAGTTTCAGCAAGGTTTCGGCTGAGCTGCTGCGCGTCGCCGTCACGGTAGCGTTAATCCCGCCCCCCTGGGCGCTAATGGTTTGATAAGAGACGCCGTTCAGACGCTGCTCCCACTCCGCCGCGCGGTCGCCGCCAAATACCAGGTGGGTATGGCAGTCAATCAGGCCAGGCGTGACCAGACGTCCCTGAAGATCGACACAGTGACGGTGTCCGGAAGAAATGTCAGATTCAGGGATCGCGGCCAGAATAGTGTGGCCGCGCACGACCAGGGCGTGTTGCTCTTTCAGTCCATAAGGCGCAGGTACGTCCGGAGCCATCGTAGCCAGTCGCGCATTTCGCCATATTACATCGTCGGGATGAATCTGCTGCATGGGGCATTCCACTTGTCTTAGGTTGTATAGACATTTATTTGCATCCACCGTCTACTGTCAACCGCCTTGACTGAAAATGTTATTTATTTGTGATCACTTACCTGCCGCTCCGGGGCTAAAAATGCAACTTTTACCCTTTTTATCTTCCCGTTTCGCTCAACTTAGTATAAAAAAGCAGGCTATTTCGTCTATCCCGTTTAAGACTTGCATACCCAGGAGCTCTACCTTGAACATTTCCAGGATTTCCCGTCTGGCGTTAGCACTCGCCTTTGGCGTGACCTTATCCGCATGCAGTTCAACACCACCGGATCAGCGCCCTTCTGAGCAGGTTGCGCCCGGTACCGCCTCCCGCCCGATTTTGTCCGCTGATGAAGCGAAGAACTTCGATCGTGCGCACTACTTCTCGGCGATGGATCCTAACGCTGCGCCGTGGACACCGTCTTCTATCAACCTGCCTAAACAGCCTGACTTCGTGGTTGGCCCGGCGGGTGCGCAGGGCGTAACGCATACCTCTATTCAGGCTGCGGTTGATGCTGCCATCACTAAACACAGCGCGTCTCGCCAGTACATCGCGATCCTGCCGGGTGAATATGAAGGCACCGTGTATGTTCCGGCGGCACCGGGCAGCATTACGCTTTACGGTCTGGGCGAAAAAGCGATCGACGTAAAAATTGGCCTGGCGATTGATTCCGAAATCGACAGCAACACCTGGCGTCACCTGGTGAACCCGGCCGGTAAATATATGCCGGGCAAACCGGCTTGGTATATGTTTGATAACTGCCAGAGCAAGCGTTCCGCCACCATTGGCGTGATGTGCTCGGCGGTGTTCTGGTCTCAGAATAACGGTCTGCAGCTGCAGAACCTGACCATTCAGAATACCCTGGGCGACAGCGTTGATGCCGGCAGCCACCAGGCCGTTGCGCTGCGTAGCGATGGCGATAAGGTGCAGATTAACAACGTCAACATTCTTGGCCGTCAGAACACCTTCTTCGTGACCAACAGCGGCGTGCAGAACACCCTGCAGAATAACCGCCTGACCCGTACCCTGGTGACCAACAGCTACGTTGAAGGTGACGTGGATCTGGTGTCCGGTCGCGGCGCGGTGGTGTTTGATAATACCGATTTCCGCGTGGTGAACTCACGTACTCAGCAGGAAGGTTACGTGTTTGCTCCGGCAACCCAGTCTAACCTCTTCTACGGCTTCCTGGCCGTGAACAGCCGCTTTAATGCTGCCGGTGACGGCGTGGCGCAGCTGGGACGCTCCCTGGACGTGGACTCTGCGACCAACGGTCAGGTCGTGATCCGCGACAGCGTGATCAACGAAGGCTTCAACATGGCGAAGCCGTGGGCTGATGCCGCGATCTCCAAACGTCCATTCTCCGGCAACACCGGTGCGGTGGATGATAAAGGGAACGTGCAGCGCAACCTGAACGACGCTAACTTCAACCGCATGTGGGAATACAACAACCGCGGTCTGGGTAGCAAAGTGGTTACTGAGCCGAAGCAGTAAGCTGTTTTGCCGGGTGGCGGCTTCGCCTTACCCGGCATACATAACCCGTAGGCCCGGTAGACGCACTGCCACCGGGCATAAAAAAACCTCGCATTCGCGAGGTTTTTTGTTTGTAGCCGCTTAGTGAGCGTTTACCACGACCCACATTGGCCCCTGGCCTACGGCGTAACGTCCTTTCTCTTCCAATAGCCCCTGCTCGCCTTTAATTTCATACAGCGCGATGTGGTGGGATTTCTGCCCCGCCGCAATCAGGTATTTACCGCTGTGATCGATATTAAAGCCGCGCGGCTGGGTTTCCGTTGGCTGGAACCCTTCAATCGCCAGCACGCTGCCGTCTTCAGAGACGCTAAACACGGTAATCAGGCTGGAGGTACGGTCACAGGCGTACAGATGGCGACCATTTGGCGTAATGTGGATATCCGCCGCCCAGCGGGTATCGGAGAAATCAGACGGCATCATGTCCAGCGTCTGCACGCACTCGATCTGACCGTTAGGATCTTTCAGCTCCCATACGTCCACCGAGCTGTTCAGTTCATTAACCACATAGGCGTACTGCTGGTTCGGATGGAAGACCATATGGCGCGGGCCGGCGCCTTCAACGGTAGTCACTTCGGCAGGATTCTGCGCCACCAGGTGACCATCGTCACTCAGGGTGAACAGGCAGATACGATCCTGCTTCAGCGCAGGCACCCACAGCGTGCGGTTATCCGGAGAGATATTCGCCGAGTGGCAGCCTTCAAGCCCTTCCACCACATCCAAGGTTTCGACCGGAATGCCCTCTTCCAGACGCGTTACGCTGACGCAGCCCGCGTTATACGATCCGCTGAAGACAAAGTTGCCTTTACGATCGGTCGAGATATGGGTTGGGCTGCCCGGCAACGGGGCTTCGGCAGTGTACGTCAGCGCGCCATCGTCCGGAGAAATGCGATAGGCCAGCACGCGAAACTCCGGGCGCACACCCACGTACAAGAAACGTTTATCCGGGCTGATGACCATCGGCTGTACCTGGCCTGGCACATCTACAACCTGAACCAGCGTGAGTGTCCCTTCGGTATTTAAACGCCAGACGTGGATCTGCTGGCTTTCAGGACTGGCGGTATAAACGGTTTGTTTCATGAATATTCACTCCTCACTGCGCATGAAAGTAGTTAACTTTTGACGGTGAATGCTGAATTGTCGACAGGAGTTTTGAAGCGTTCGCCTCTCGGTGTACCATCCCATCAAAACGTAAATTCAATATTAACCCGGGAAAACAGATGACCTCGCGTGTGATTGCTCTGGATTTAGACGGTACCTTACTGACGCCGCAAAAAACCCTTCTCCCCTCCTCCCTTGAGGCGCTAAAACGCGCGCAGGAAGCGGGATATCAACTCCTTATCGTAACGGGTCGACATCACGTTGCCATTCACCCTTTTTATCAGGCACTGGCGTTAGATACACCTGCAATTTGTTGTAATGGCACTTATTTGTATGATTATCAGGCAAAAAAGGTTTTAGAATCCGACCCGCTGCCGGTTCCCCAGGCGCTGCAGCTGATCGATCTGCTGGATGAGCATGCCGTTCACGGACTGATGTATGTGGATAACGCGATGCTGTACGAGCGCCCTACCGGCCACGTGGTGCGCACCAGCAACTGGGCGTTGTCCCTGCCTGAAGCGCAGCGTCCGGTCTTTACCCAGGTTTCCTCCCTGCGTCAGGCCGCCCAGGACGTTGAGGCAATCTGGAAATTCGCCCTGACCGATGAAGACACCACCAAACTGAATACCTTCGCAAAACACGTGGAACAAACGCTGGGTCTGGAGTGCGAATGGTCCTGGCATGACCAGGTGGACATTGCCCGCAAAGGCAACAGCAAAGGCAAGCGCCTGACGCAGTATGTAGAGTCTCAGGGCGGGTCGATGCGTGACGTGATCGCCTTCGGCGACAACTACAACGACATCAGCATGCTGGAAGCCGCCGGTACCGGCGTGGCGATGGGCAATGCCGACGACGCGGTAAAAGCGCGCGCTAACGTGGTGATTGGCGACAACACCACCGACAGCATCGCGCAGTACATTTACACCCACCTGCTGTAATCAGGCGGTGATCGAGACGCTCTTAATTTGCGCGTAAAGCCACAGGCCGGGTTTGATCCCTAACTCATCCCTCGCCCACGGGCTGATGCGCGCCCAGAGCTTCCTGCTGCCGACTTCAAGCTTCACTTCCACCTGCCCGTTATCATCAAAACACTCCGCCACTTTGGCGCGCAGAATATTTCGAATACTGGTTTGCAGCGGCGGCTGCAGCACCAGCGAGACGTCCGACGCCTGGATGCGAATTCTCAGCGCGGACTGTAGCGGTTTGTCGATCTTATTGACCCACAGATGCTGGTCGCCCAGCGCCAGGGCGGTCATCGCGTAGTGCGGATGGTGTTCCAGAACGCTCACTTTAAGAATGCTGCTCTGCTGTTCCCTGGGTAACCACGGGTGCATTACGCTGCTGCCCCACACCTCTTCCAGGTTGCCGAACGCCTTCACGCTGCCCTCTTCCAGCACCAGCACCCTGTCGGCGAGATGCAGGATCTCATCCAGCGAATGACTAACGTAGAGCATCGGAATATTAATTTCCCGGGTCAGGCGCTGTAGATAAGGCAGAAGTTCCCGTTTACGCGGAATATCGAGCGAGGCCAGCGGTTCGTCGAGCAGCAGCAGCTCGGGGGCGGTCAGCAACGCGCGGCCAATGGCCACGCGCTGTTTTTCTCCGCCGGAGAGTGAGGATGGCAGCCTGTCGAGCAGAGGCTCAATGCCTAAAAGCGTCACCAGCTTATCAAACTGTCCGGCCATGCTTTTCGCCATGCCGTAACGCAGGTTGCCGCGCACGCTATAGTGCGGGAATAAGCGCGCGTCCTGGAAAACATAGCCAATGCGGCGTTTATCCGGCGTGAGATAAACCTTGTTTTCCACGTCGTTTAAGACGCGGTTATTCAATACAATCCGTCCTGACTGCGGCCGCGTCAGACCACTGATAGCATTTATCAGCGACGTTTTTCCCGCTCCCGAGACGCCGAAGATGGCAGTGATACCGCTTGCAGGCAGCGTCTCGTTAAGCGTCAGGGTATGGTTTCCCAGCGTCTGGGTGAAATGGAGTTCCAGCATGCTTATTTCCCCATCCGCTGGCGGCTGAGCCGCGCCAGCCATTCAGACACCATTAGCGATGCCAACGCCAGCAAAATTGAAATAATACACAGCCGCGCCGCCGCGCCTTCACCGCCCGGCGTTTGAATCAGAGTATACATTGCCGACGGGATGGTTCGCGTCTCGCCGGGGATGTTCGACACAAACGTGATGGTCGCGCCAAACTCGCCCAGCGAGCGGGCGAAGGCCAGTACCGTCCCGACAATAATGCCCGGTAGCGTAAGCGGGAGCGTGATGGTGAAAAAGACGCGCCAGCGCCCGGCACCGAGCGTACGGGCCGCCTGTTCGAGCTTCATGTCCACGCCTTCCAGCGCGAGGCGGATCGCCCTCACCATCAGCGGGAATGACATCACCGCCGCCGCCAGTACCGCACCGCGCCAGCTAAACGCAAACGTCAGCCCAAACCAGTCGTAGAGCTTCTCGCCGATAAAACCGCGTCGCCCCATCGAAATCAGCAGCAGGTAACCGACCACCACGGGCGGCAAAACGAGCGGAAGATGCAGCACGCTGTCGAGCAGCGTTTTGCCGGGAAACCGACAGCGAACCAGTAGCCAGGCAAAGAAGATCCCAAAGGGCAAGCTCAGCGCAACCGCCAGGGAAGAGACTTTAAGGCTCAGCAGAACAGCCTGCCATTCAGGATCGGTCAATATCATCAGTGAGTCGTAAATCCGTAACGTTTAAAGATCGCGGACGCCTCCGGCCCCTTCAGATAATCGCGGAAGGCCGTCACGGCCGCATTTTTATGTCCATCAACAATCGCAACAGGATATTCCACTTTCTTGTGGGAGTCTTCCGGGAACGTTGCGACCACTTTTACCCCTTTACTGGCAACGGCATCAGAGCCATACACAATGCCCAGCGGAGCTTCATTGCGCTCTACCAGCGCCAGCGCGCCGCGCACATCTTCCGCCGGGGCCAGCTTCGGTGACAATGTCTCCCATGCACCCAGCTTTTGCAGCGCTTCTTTGGCATAAATCCCGGCCGGAACGTGCTCCGGGTCGCCCACCGCCAGACGGCCACCGTTTAGCAGTCTCGTCCAGTTGGTCTGTTTGTTGATGGTGAAGTCCGCCTGCACGCTGGCTTTTGGCGCCACGACAACCAGGCTATTGCCCAGCAGCGTTTCGCGGGATGTGGCATCAATCGATTTCTTCTCCGCCGCGTAATCCATCCACTTCTGGTCAGCCGAGATGAACAGATCCGCCGGTGCGCCCGCTTCTATCTGGCGCGCCAGCGTAGAGGAAGAGGCAAACGAGGAGACCACCTCGACGTTTTTCTCTTTTTTATACGCCGCCGCGATGTCCTGCAGCGCGTTGGTCAGCGACGCCGCCGCAAAGACCGTAATTTTACCTTCGTCCGCCAGCGCGTGTCCGGTAAGAGAAAGCGTCAGCGTTGCCCCTGCGAAAAGGCGTACCCATGAACGTGCCATCTGTAACTCCTGTGAGTAGCGTTATATACATATTAATATAACGGTAACGTCAGGGAGATCCCAGCGTTTAATCGTACCGCTGAAGGGGTAAACCGGGGTGATGCGTTAAATAATATCGGCGTAGACGGGAAAATCTTGAGAGCAAAACGCCCGGACTCGCCGGGCGTTTTGTGGGGAATCAATGCTGCTTTTTAGCCTGGTCTTTGTGACCAATGTTCGAAAAGACGTTGAACACTTCACCCAGGCCGTAGATGGCACCGAGGATGATGGCCATCACTACTGGTACCATGATCACGGCGAATACCAGACTTTTCAACAACTCTAACATGGTTTTCTCCAGATATTGTGAATAGCTCATTCTACCCTTTCAAGTGAGAAAAACATCCCCTTTTGTGCGGTACCCTTTGCGCCCTGCACCATTTGGGTCACAATACTCTTTTTGCCAGGACACTGTTATGCAGGCCGAAATTCTCCTCACTTTACGACTTCAGCAAAAGCTTTTCGCCGATCCGCGACGTATCGCCCTGCTTAAACAAATAGAACAAACGGGCTCGATTAGCCAGGGGGCGAAAAACGCGGGCATCAGCTACAAAAGTGCCTGGGACGCCATCAACGAAATGAACACCCTGAGCGAACAACCGCTGGTGGACAGAGCCACAGGCGGCAAAGGCGGCGGCGGTGCGATCGTGACGCGCTATGGCCAGCGCCTTATTCAGCTTTACGATCTGCTGGCCCAGATCCAGCAAAAGGCGTTCGATGTGTTGAGCGACGACGATAACGTTCCGCTGGACAGCTTGCTGGCCGCCATTTCCCGCTTCTCGTTACAAACCAGCGCCCGCAACCAGTGGTTTGGAACGGTGACGGCGCGCGACAATCTCCAGGTACAGCAGCATATTGAGATCCTGCTTGCCGATGGCACCACTCGTCTGAAGGCCGCCATAACGGCGCAAAGCGCGGAACGTCTTGAGCTGGATGAAGGTAAAGAGGTGCTGGTTCTGCTGAAAGCGCCGTGGGTCAATATTACGCGCGATCCCGACGCCGCAAAGGCGGCCGATAACCAGCTTCAGGGCGCAATCAGCCATATCGAACGCGGCCAGGCGCAGTGCGAAGTGCTAATGACCCTGGCAGACGGGCAACCGCTTTGCGCGACCATACCGCTTAGCGAAGCGGAAGGTTTAGAAGACGGTTCTGTCGTTACCGCCTGGTTCAACGCAGACCGGGTAATTATCGCCACATTGTGCTGAGCGCATTGACAATCGCGCCGACAGTGCGTATCCCTGATATCTGGTGCTGCAAAAACAGGGATAAATCATGTCATCATTGCATATTTCGCAAGGCACGTTTCGTCTTAGCGATACCCGAACGCTGACGATTGCTGATTTGACGATACGCGCGGGTGAAAGCTGGGCGTTTGTCGGCACTAACGGCAGCGGTAAATCCGCGCTGGCCCGCGCGCTGGCCGGCGAACTCCCCCTCCTCAAGGGCGAATACCAGGGCGACTTTACGCGCCTGACGCGCCTGTCATTTGAACAACTGCAAAAGCTGGTAAGCGAGGAGTGGCAGCGCAATAACACTGATTTACTCAGCCCAGGCGAAGAAGATACCGGCCGTACGACGGCGGAAATTATTCAGGATGAGGTGAAAGATCCCGCCCGCTGTCAGCGCCTGGCAGAACGGTTCGGTATCACCGCCCTGCTCAACCGGCGCTTCAAATACCTTTCTACCGGCGAGACGCGAAAAACGCTGCTTTGCCAGGCGCTGATGAGCGAGCCCGAGCTGCTTATCCTCGACGAACCGTTTGACGGCCTTGACGTGCAGTCCCGTGCGCAGCTGGCGTCCCTGCTGGAGTCGCTTAATCAGCAGGGATATACCCTGGTTTTGGTGCTTAACCGCTTCGATGAAATTCCGGACTTTATTCAGCACGCGGGCGTACTGGCCGACTGTAACCTGACCGAGACCGGTGAAAAAACAGCGCTGCTCAAGCAGGCGCTAATTGCCCAGCTCGCGCACAGCGAACAGCTCGACGGAATTACCCTTCCGGAACCTGACGCCCCTTCGGCCCGCCATGCGCTCGATCCCCACCAGCCGCGCATCGTGCTGCGGGATGGGATTGTCTCTTATGACGATCGCCCGATCCTCAACCGTCTTAGCTGGACGGTCAATCCCGGCGATCACTGGCAGATTGTCGGCCCTAACGGCGCGGGGAAATCCACGCTGCTGAGCCTGATCACCGGCGATCACCCGCAGGGCTATAGCAACGATCTGACGCTGTTTGGTCGGCGTCGCGGCAGCGGCGAAACCATCTGGGATATAAAAAAACATATCGGCTATGTCAGCAGCAGCCTGCATCTGGATTACCGGGTCAGTACCACGGTACGCAACGTGATCCTTTCCGGATATTTTGACTCGATCGGCATTTATCAGGCGGTGTCGGACAAACAGCACAAGCTGGCCCAGCAGTGGCTGGACATTCTGGGCATGGACAACCGGGTCGCTGACGCGCCGTTTCATAGTCTGTCGTGGGGGCAGCAGCGTCTGGCGCTGATCGTTCGCGCGCTGGTGAAACACCCTACGCTGCTGATCCTCGACGAACCGCTGCAGGGACTCGACCCGTTGAACCGCCAGCTTATCCGCCGCTTTGTGGACGTGCTGATTAGCGAAGGTGAAACGCAGCTGCTGTTCGTTTCACATCACGCTGAAGATGCCCCCTCCTGCATCACCCATCGCCTGGAGTTTGTGCCGGACGGTGAGGGTTATCGCTACCTTCTCAGCAACGTCGATTAACCGTGGAGGGCTCTGCCCTCCTCTTTTCAGATAACTTGCATCAATACATCGCTATCTCTTTGATCTAGAATGCTCTCAGTCATTGAAAAAGCGAGTGTTAAAACGAGTGTAAACGATTCCACTATTTTATCCCATGTCACACTTTTCGCGTCTCTGTTATGCTATGGTTATTACATACCATAAGCCCAATGGAGCGAAATATGCGAGTTCTGGTAACAGGTGGTAGCGGTTACATAGGTAGTCATACCTGCGTGCAACTGCTGCAAAACGGTCACGACGTCATCATCCTCGACAACCTGTGCAACAGTAAGCGCAGCGTGCTGCCGGTGATTGAACGCCTTGGCGGTAAACAACCGACTTTCGTGGAAGGCGACATCCGCAACGAAGCGCTGATGACCGAGATCCTTCACGACCACGCCATCGAAGCGGTGATCCATTTCGCAGGTCTGAAAGCAGTCGGTGAATCCGTTGCGAAGCCGCTCGAGTATTACGACAACAACGTCAACGGTACCCTGCGTCTCATCTCCGCCATGCGCGCGGCCAACGTCAAAAACTTTATCTTCAGCTCCTCCGCCACCGTTTACGGCGATCAGCCCAAAATCCCTTACGTTGAAAGCTTCCCGACCGGTACCCCGCAAAGCCCGTACGGCAAAAGCAAGCTGATGGTGGAGCAGATCCTGACCGACCTGCAAAAAGCGCAGCCGGAGTGGAGCATCGCGCTGCTGCGCTACTTCAACCCGGTCGGCGCGCATCCGTCCGGCGACATGGGTGAAGATCCGCAGGGCATCCCGAACAACCTGATGCCGTATATCGCCCAGGTTGCCGTGGGTCGCCGCGACTCGCTGGCGATTTTTGGCAATGACTATCCGACCGAAGACGGCACCGGTGTGCGCGACTACATCCACGTGATGGATTTGGCCGACGGTCACGTTGCGGCTATGCAACAGCTGGCCAACAAACCGGGCGTGCATATTTACAACCTCGGCGCCGGGGTCGGCAGCAGCGTGCTGGACGTGGTTAACGCCTTCAGCAAAGCCTGCGGTAAGCCGGTGAACTACCACTTCGCTCCGCGTCGTGATGGCGACCTGCCTGCTTACTGGGCCGATGCCACCAAAGCCGACAAAGAGCTCAACTGGCGTGTGACGCGCACGCTTGATGAAATGGCACAGGATACCTGGCACTGGCAGTCACGCCACCCGCAAGGCTATCCGGACTAAGGATCCGTCATGACGCAATTTAATCCCGTCGATCATCCGCATCGTCGTTTTAACCCGTTAAGCGGGCAATGGATTTTGGTCTCCCCGCATCGCGCCAAGCGCCCCTGGCAGGGGGCTCAGGAGACGCCTGCAAAACAGACGCTGCCACAGCATGACCCGGACTGCTTCCTCTGTCCGGGCAACACGCGCGTCACCGGGGACAAAAACCCTGACTACAAAGGCACCTTCGTGTTCACCAACGATTTTGCCGCCCTGATGACCGACACGCCGGACGCGCCGGAAAGCCACGATCCGCTGATGCGCTGCGAAAGCGCGCGCGGAACCAGTCGCGTGATCTGCTTCTCGCCGGATCACAGCAAAACGCTGCCCGAGCTGAGCGTGGACGCGCTGAAAGAGGTCGTCAGCACCTGGCAGGCGCAAACCGCAGAGCTGGGGCAGAGCTATCCGTGGGTGCAGGTGTTCGAAAACAAAGGCGCGGCCATGGGCTGCTCAAACCCGCACCCGCACGGCCAGATCTGGGCGAACAGCTTCCTGCCTAACGAAGCCGAGCGTGAAGACCGTCTGCAGAAAGCGTATTTCGCGGAAAACGGTTCGCCGATGCTGGTGGACTATACCCGGCGCGAGCTGGCCGACGGCAGCCGCACCGTGGTGGAAACCGAACACTGGCTGGCCGTCGTCCCTTACTGGGCCGCCTGGCCGTTTGAAACGCTACTGCTGCCGAAAGCACACGTGCAGCGCATCACCGATCTCAGCGACGCGCAGCGCGACGACCTTGCCCTGGCGCTGAAAAAGCTCACCAGCCGTTACGACAACCTGTTCCAGTGCTCCTTCCCGTACTCCATGGGCTGGCACGGCGCCCCGTTTAACGGCGAAGAGAATCAACACTGGCAGCTGCACGCCCATTTCTATCCGCCGCTGCTGCGCTCTGCGACGGTGCGTAAATTTATGGTGGGCTATGAAATGCTGGCGGAAACCCAGCGTGACCTGACGGCGGAACAGGCGGCAGAACGTCTGCGTGCCGTTAGCGACGTCCACTATCGCGAATCAGGAGTCTAAAAAAAATGAGTCTGAAAGATAAAACCCAATCCCTGTTTGCTGAGAAATTTGGCTACCCTGCCACCCACGTTATCCAGGCGCCAGGCCGCGTTAACCTGATCGGTGAACACACCGACTATAACGACGGTTTCGTGCTGCCGTGCGCCATCGATTACCAGACAGTCATCAGCTGCGCGAAGCGCGACGACCGTAAAGTTCGCGTGATTGCGGCGGATTACGGTAATGAGACGGACGAGTTTTCTCTCGATGCCCCGATTGTGACGCACGACAGCCAGCAGTGGTCTAACTACGTGCGCGGCGTGGTGAAACACCTTCAGAAGCGCAACAAGAACTTTGGCGGCGCCGATTTAGTTATCAGCGGCAACGTGCCGCAGGGTGCGGGCTTAAGCTCCTCTGCGTCGCTGGAAGTCGCCGTGGGCACCGTGTTCCAGCAGCTTTATCATCTGCCGCTGGACGGCGCGCAAATTGCCCTGAATGGTCAGGAAGCAGAAAATCAGTTCGTGGGCTGTAACTGCGGCATTATGGACCAGCTGATCTCCGCGCTCGGCAAAAAAGAGCATGCCCTGTTAATTGATTGCCGCTCGCTGGGTACCAAAGCCGTTCCCCTGCCAAAAGGCGCGGCTGTCGTCATCATTAACAGCAACTTTAAGCGCACGCTGGTGGGCAGCGAATACAATACCCGCCGCGAGCAATGCGAAACCGGCGCCCGCTTCTTCCAGCAGCCTGCCCTGCGCGACGTGACGCTCAATGAATTTAACAAAGTGGCACACGAGCTGGATCCGGTCGTCGCCAAACGCGTTCGTCACGTGCTGACGGAAAATGCCCGTACCGTTGAAGCCGCGTCCGCGCTGGCGAAAGGCGATCTGAAACGCATGGGTGAGCTGATGGCGGAATCTCACGCCTCCATGCGCGATGATTTTGAAATCACCGTGCCGCAGATCGACACCCTGGTGGACATCGTTAAAGCCACCATCGGCGACAAAGGCGGCGTGCGCATGACGGGCGGCGGTTTTGGCGGCTGCATCGTTGCGCTGGTGCCTGAGGAGCTGGTCCCTGCCGTACAGGATGCCGTGGCGAAGCAGTACGAAGCAAAAACGGGCATCAAAGAAACCTTCTATGTTTGCAAAGCATCACAAGGAGCCGGACAGTGCTAAACGAAACACCTACCCTTGCACCGGATGGTCTGCCGTATCGCCTGTTAACCCTGCGCAATCGCGCGGGGATGGTCGTTACGGTGATGGACTGGGGGGCAACCCTTCTTTCTGCCCGCGTACCGATGCCGGACGGCAGCGTGCGTGAGACTCTGCTCGGCTGCGCCTCGCCTGAGCAGTACGTCAATCAGTCCGCCTATCTTGGCGCGTCCGTTGGGCGCTATGCTAACCGCATCGCGAAAAGCCGTTTTGAACTCGACGGCGTGCAGTACACCCTGCTTCCAAGCCAGGGTGAGAACCAGCTGCACGGCGGACCGGACGGGTTTGATAAACGCCGCTGGAAGATTGTTCGTCAAAACGATGGCGAAGTTCTGTTCTCGCTGGATTCGCCTGATGGCGACCAGGGCTTTCCGGGGAACCTTGTCGCGTCCGCGCGCTTTACGCTGACCGACGACAACCGTATCGCCATCGAATACCGTGCGACGGTCGACAAGCCGTGTCCGGTCAATCTGACCAATCACGCGTATTTCAACCTGGACGGTAGCCAGTGCGACGTGCGTAACCATAAGCTGCAGATCCTGGCGGATGCGTATCTGCCGGTTGACGAGATGGGCATTCCATATCAGGGCCTCAAAGACGTGAGCGGCACCAGCTTTGACTTCCGCAGCGCGAAGTCCATCGCCCAGGATTTCATGAGCGATGACGATCAGCGCAAGGTGAAAGGCTACGATCACGCTTTCCTGCTGCAGGCCAAAGGCGATGTGAAACAGCCTGCCGCGCAGGTCTGGTCTGCGGATGAGAAACTGCAGATGACGGTTTATACCACCGCCCCCGCCCTGCAGTTTTACTCAGGCAACTACCTCGGAGGCACGACGGCGCGCGAACACGATGAGTACAGCGACTGGCAAGGCCTGGCGCTGGAGAGCGAGTTCCTGCCGGACAGCCCGAACCATCCTGAATGGCCACAGCCGGACTGCGTGCTGCGCCCGGGTGAAGAGTACGTGAGCGTGACGGAATATCATTTTATTCCGCATTAATATCCAGCCCTCCCTCCGGAGGGCTTTTTTCTGCGCGCCTTGCTGAAAATAGCGCCGATCGCAGACAAAATCATAACCCTGGATTCACAAGCATCTTACACTCAGAGACTATTTTCGCTATGGTTAGGGTTAAGCGTTGCTGGTGGCACGGCCACGGCAATATAATGAGAATTGTTATCATTCTAAAAATGCTTGAGGAGTAAGAGATGGCTATTACTAAGCTGGTTCTGGTGCGTCACGGCGAAAGCCAGTGGAACAACGAAAACCGCTTTACCGGTTGGTACGACGTTGATCTGTCTGAGAAAGGCGTAAGCGAAGCAAAAGCAGCAGGTAAACTGCTGAAGGAAGAAGGCTTCAGCTTTGATTTTGCTTACACCTCTGTGCTGAAACGTGCCATCCACACCCTGTGGAACGTGCTGGACGAACTGGATCAGGCCTGGCTGCCGGTTGAGAAGTCCTGGAAACTGAACGAACGTCACTACGGTGCGCTGCAGGGCCTGAACAAAGCGGAAACCGCTGAGAAATATGGCGACGAGCAGGTTAAACAGTGGCGTCGCGGCTTCGCAATCACCCCACCAGAGCTGACCAAAGATGACGAGCGCTACCCGGGCCACGATCCGCGTTACGCGAAGCTGACCGACGCTGAGCTGCCAACCACCGAAAGCCTGGCGCTGACCATCGACCGCGTTGTGCCTTACTGGAACGAAACCATTCTGCCACGCCTGAAAAGCGGCGAGCGCGTGATCATCGCGGCTCACGGTAACTCCCTGCGTGCGCTGGTGAAATACCTGGACAACATGGGTGAAGACGAAATCCTCGAACTGAACATCCCAACCGGCGTACCGCTGGTGTATGAGTTCGACGAAAACTTCAAGCCAATCAAACACTACTATCTGGGTAACGCAGAAGAGATCGCGGCGAAAGCAGCGGCTGTCGCGAACCAGGGTAAAGCGAAGTAATTTTCGCCAGATATAAAAAAAGCGCGGAGCCTTCCGCGCTTTTTATTTATGACTGAGAATTCAGCCGCGACGCGCTTTTACCGCATTCGCCAGCTGACGCAGGATAGCATCGGTATCGTCCCAGCCAATGCAGGCATCGGTGACGCTTTTGCCATACACCAGCGGCTCGCTGCCTTCCAGGTTCTGGTTACCTTCAACCAGATGGCTTTCGATCATCACCCCAATCACCGCCTTCTCACCGCCGGCAATCTGCTGGCAGACGTCTGCACCCACTTCCATCTGCTTTTTAAACTGCTTGCTGGAGTTGGCATGGCTGAAATCGATCATCACCTGCGGTGGCAGCCCGGCTTTTTCCAGCCCGACCTTCACTTCTGCCACGTGTTTCGCGCTGTAGTTCGGCTCTTTGCCGCCGCGCAGAATGATATGGCAGTCACCGTTCCCGCTGGTGTTAACGATGGCGGAATGGCCCCATTTGGTTACGGACAGGAAGCAGTGCGGCGCACCCGCTGCGTTGATGGCGTCGATAGCCACCTTAATGGTGCCGTCAGTGCCGTTTTTGAAACCCACCGGGCAAGAGAGACCGGAAGCCAGCTCACGATGAACCTGAGATTCAGTCGTGCGCGCACCAATTGCGCCCCAGCTCATCAGGTCTGCCAGGTATTGTGGCGTAATCATGTCCAGGAATTCACCGGCAGCAGGCAGGCCGCTGTCGTTGATCTCCAGCAGCAGCTTGCGCGCAATGCGCAGACCGTCGTTGATCTGGAAGCTGTTATCCATATGCGGATCGTTAATCAGCCCTTTCCAGCCCACGGTGGTGCGCGGTTTTTCAAAATAGACGCGCATTACGATTTCAAGCTCGTCCTTCAGCTCTTCACGCAGAGTGAGCAGACGGGCTGCGTACTCTTTCGCAGCTGCAGGATCGTGAATGGAGCACGGGCCAATCACCACCAGAAGACGATCGTCATTACCTTTCAGGATCTTATGGATCGCTTTACGAGCATGAGAAACCGTGTTTGCGGCATTTTCAGTGGCGGGGAATTTCTCAAGGAGCGCTACAGGAGGTAATAACTCATTGATCTCTTTAATGCGTAAATCGTCGTTCTGATAATTCATCTTCGTTCCAGCTCTGCCATATCTTTAGTAATGAAAGCAATCCTTTCAATCTATCTTGTCGACCAGGAAGTGTAAACACGGTTTTACACTTCACGCAGATAATTCCTGGAATTCGCCTAAAAATCGCCACAAAATAGCGAAAAACGAGATCTAACCTAAGCTTTTTAACTGTAACAACCAATTTTAAACGCTTAAACGCGATTCCCTACTGACGTAAGTCCGTGAGGCGGAATCTTTCGCCTCTGAAAGAGATGCACTGTTGGAGAAAGTTATCCAGCGTAACGACAAGAACAGGAGCACCATGATGAAAATGACTAAACTGGCAACCCTCTTCCTGACCGCCACACTCACTCTGGCAAGCGGCAGCGTCCTGGCCGCGGAAACGGGCACATCCGATAGCAACGGGGATGCCAATGCCGCTGCGGCAGCAGGCCAACCCGCCCCTGATGCGAAACAGAACATCGCCCCGAATAATGTCGACAACAGCCAGATCAATACCGGTAACACCAACACCGGCGGCACTATGCTGCATCCCAACAGCAGCGGTTCCGGCACCATGAATCATGACAATATGAGTTCGGATGAGGTTCATAAGAACTCGATGTGTAAGGACGGCAAATGCCCCGATCCTAATGATAAAGTAGGGAACGACGCGAATACCAAAACCGATGGCACAACCCAGTAAGGGGTGGTAACCGGTAAGAAAAAGGAGAGCTCAGGCTCTCCTTTCTTTTTGGAGTAACCTATTAAAAACGCTACACTAAAAACAATAACACATCATGAAAGCAGATATGGCGCACTCCCATTCCCACTCACACTCTCCCGGCAACGACAACGCTAAACGACTGATGCTGGCCTTTGGCGTCACGGCAACGTTTATGGTTATCGAGGTCATTGGCGGCCTGATTTCCGGCTCTCTGGCGCTACTGGCTGATGCCGGGCATATGCTGACCGATGCCGCAGCGCTGCTCTTCGCCCTCCTGGCGGTACAGTTTGCGCGTCGTCCTCCCAATGCGCGCCATACCTTCGGCTGGCTGAGGCTGACAACCCTTGCCGCGTTTGTGAACGCTATTGCGCTGGTGGTCATCACCGTTCTTATCGTCTGGGAGGCCGTACAGCGCTTCAGACACCCGCAGCCAATCGCCGGGACAACAATGATGGTGATTGCAGTGGCGGGGCTGCTGGCAAATATCCTGGCCTTCTGGATTCTGCACCGCGGCAGCGGAGAAAAGAACCTCAACGTGCGCGCTGCGGCTCTGCATGTCCTGGGTGATTTGCTCGGCTCAGTCGGGGCGATCGTCGCCGCGCTGGTGATCCTCTATACCGGCTGGACGCCTGTCGATCCGATTCTGTCCGTGCTGGTGTCATGTCTGGTCTTGCGCAGCGCCTGGCGACTGCTGAAGGAGAGCGTGAATGAACTGCTTGAAGGGGCACCGACATCTATGGATATTGAAGAGCTGAAGCGCAACCTGCGCCGTTCAGTCCCGGAAGTACGCAACGTTCATCACGTGCACGTCTGGCTGGTGGGGGAAAAACCGGTCATGACGCTGCACGTCCAGGTGATCCCGCCTCACGACCACGATGCACTGCTTGAGCGCATCCAGCATTTTCTTGAACATCACTACGAAATTGGCCACGCCACCATCCAGATGGAGTATCAGCCCTGTAACGGGCCGGACTGCCACCTTAACGAGGCGCAGTCCGGACATTCACATCAGCATCACCACTAGCTGGAAAGCGCGTGAGAACCTCGCTCACGCGCGCTCTTAATCCACATCCGGCTGCCGTTCAGCGCGATGAAGGTCAACAGCAGATATTCCAGCGACATCGCATAGACGCCCTGCAGAGCGAAGATCGCTACGCTAATAACGTTGATGATGACCCACAGCAGCCAGTTCTCAACGTATTTTCGCGTCATCAGGATCATCGCCGCAATCGACAGCACCATCATGCAGGAATCCCAGAACGGGAAGGCATCCGGCTGGAGCTCGGGCATCGTCACGTTCAGGCCGAAACCGGACATGACCGACACGGCAACGCGGGTCAGGAACGCAAACACCGGGTTGATGTAGACGGTCATTAAGCCAATGGCCACCACGCAAGCGACGAACCAGGCGATAGCTTTGGGCAGGGGCAGCCAGCGGATCTGCAGCTCGGCCTCCTGCTGGCTGTTCTGACGCGACCACGCGTACCAGCCGTAAATATTGGCGGCAAAGAAGAACAGCTGCAAAAGCAGGCTGGCGTACAGCTGGATCTGGAAGAAGATAATCGCAAACAGCGTAACGTTAATCAGCCCGAACGCGTAGTTGCTGATCTTCTCCAGGCTTGCCAGCCAGATACAGAGTAATCCCGCCAGCGTGCCAACGGCCTCAATCCATGACAGGTCATAGCCACCTGCACCAATCGGTATATGAACCAGAATGTTCTGCGTGCTAAAAAAATCCATCTTTTCCCCGGGACGTTTTGAATTAAGTACGTAGTGTAGCCGCAAAATCCAGCATGCGGTTAAGCGGAATTAACGCACCTTCACGCAGGGCGGCATCCACATGGATTTCATGTGCTGCACCGCCCGTCTCGAGCCCTTCGGCAATGGCCTTCAGGCCGTTCATCGCCATCCACGGGCAGTGCGCACAGCTGCGACACGTTGCGCCCTCGCCCGCCGTTGGCGCTTCAAGGAGCTCTTTCTCCGGCACGGCCTGCTGCATCTTGTAGAAGATACCGCGATCGGTCGCCACGATGAGCTGCCCGTTAGGCAACGTTCTGGCCGCGTTGATAAGCTGGCTGGTTGAGCCCACGGCGTCCGCCATGTCGACAATAGACTGGGGTGATTCAGGGTGAACAAGAATCGCGGCGTCAGGATAAAGTGCCTTCATGCGCGCCAGCGCCTGGGTTTTGAATTCGTCGTGCACAATGCAGGCACCCTGCCAGCAGAGAACGTCAGCCCCCGTCTGCTTCTGGACATAATTTCCAAGATGGCGGTCAGGCGCCCAGATAATTTTCTCGCCAAGGCAGTCCAGATGTTCAATCAGCTCAACGGCGATGCTGGAGGTGACAACCCAGTCTGCACGCGCTTTTACCGCCGCAGAGGTGTTGGCGTAAACCACCACGGTCCGGTCAGGGTGGGCGTCACAGAAGGCCGTGAATTCGTCAATCGGGCAGCCGAGATCCAGTGAACACTCCGCATTAAGCGTCGGCATCAGAATGGTTTTTTCAGGGCTCAGGATCTTTGCCGTTTCACCCATAAAACGCACGCCAGCAACCAGCAGCGTGGAAGCGGGATGTCTTGCACCGAAGCGTGCCATCTCCAGTGAGTCAGAAATACAGCCCCCGGTCTCTTCCGCCAGCTGCTGAATTTCCGGGTCGGTGTAGTAATGGGCCACCATCACCGCATCTCGTTCTTTAAGAAGACGTTTGATCTTCTCACGGTAGAATTGCTTTTCGTCCTGGCTTAGCGGGACAGGCTTTGGCGGAAACGGATAAATTGCGGCTTCAGGATCAAACATCACACTCATTATGGCTTCTCGTTTTACGGGCTTAACAATATTGCCTTTCTTTTGCATGACATAGCAAAACGCATGGCAATTGTGTTTTGTATACTAAACAAGATAGCGAATATGAGAGGAAAAGTCACCGGAAATAGGTGCGGATAGCATTTGTCGGCAGGCGGCTTCACCTTGCCCGACCTGCACAGACGGCAGATAGCAAAAAGGCGCCTTTAGGGCGCCTTTTTACACTGGTGGGTCGTGCAGGATTCGAACCTGCGACCAATTGATTAAAAGTCAACTGCTCTACCAACTGAGCTAACGACCCCTTGCGGGATGTACTTCAAATTTATTCAGGCTGGTGGGTCGTGCAGGATTCGAACCTGCGACCAATTGATTAAAAGTCAACTGCTCTACCAACTGAGCTAACGACCCTTTTTGGTGTTGCCTGAATTATCACTCGGA